>JBOEGJ010000009.1:0-79919 GCA_050633365.1 Cellvibrionaceae bacterium
GACTCTACTATCTGAGTTTCATCAATCTTTCGATCGATATCCATGCTCAAAATGTCGTACCAAGCCGGCATAATCATACCGCCATTGATGGTGACCGGTCGCGCGGGGGCATGGGGAAAGATAAAGCGAGTGGCCAAGGAGTCCGGCAGTTGTAGGTGCGGGACTATAGGGGCGAAATCATCTCCACTCGCGCCTAATCCATGCAGCCAAATGACTGCGGTTTTCGCCGTTTGTGAGGGTTCGATTTCGACGCAGGGAAGGTAACTCATGGTATGTCTCTAGGGTTTATATTGTGTATTTTGAGTGGCTTTGGCCAACAGAATCATGGTCAAGCGTAGCTAAATGGCTCTGAGCCAGAATGGCCGCCAGCATACCCATGTCATAAAAACTTGTCGATGCCCAAATAAATCGGTACTGTTCGTTTATACAGTTGTTGGTTGGTTTTATGTTTCCGCCATCCTCGATTGACATGTGCTCGTTTATCAATCGCCAGTGGTTCACCGTGTTGAAGGTTTAGAATGATTCTCTATATTGCCGAAAAGCCCAGCTTGGGGCGGGCTATTGCCGACGCGATACCGGGGCGCCATAAAAAGGCCGATGGATGTATTGAGCTGGCCAATGGCGATGTGGTGAGCTGGTGTATTGGCCACTTACTTGAGCAAGCCGAACCAGACGCTTACGATCCCGCGTACAAAAAATGGTCGCAAGAAACCCTTCCGATTATACCTCGGGAATGGAAGTTGATTCCCAAGCCAAAGACTCGAAAACAATTAACTCTGCTAAAAAAATGGATTAAAAAGGCCGATCAATTAGTACACGCGGGTGACCCCGATCGCGAGGGACAATTGCTGGTCGACGAGGTGATCAATTACGCTGGCGTGAGCGCGACAAAGCGCGCGTCGGTAAAGCGTTGTCTCATTAGCGACTTGAATACCGCTGCTGTGAAAAAGTCGTTGGCAGCGCTGCGATCAAATCACGAATTTGTGCCGCTCTCTGTGTCAGCCTTGGCACGCTCTCGCGCCGATTGGTTGTATGGCATGAACATGACTCGCGCCTATACCTTGCAGGGGAAAAAATGCGGGTATCAAGGTGTGTTGTCGGTTGGACGAGTGCAAACACCGCTGCTGGGTTTGGTGGTTCGACGCGATCAAGAGATCGAACGCTTTGTGCCTCATGACTACTACTCTGTCGTTGCCCATTTGCGGACCGAAAACAAGGAGTCCTTTCAGGCGAAGTGGGTACCCAGCGAAAGCTGCGCCGATTTTCTCGATGACGCGGGTCGCAACTTGTCTCGCCCATTGGCCGAAAATGTCGCCGAGCGTATTACCAATCAATCCGCCACGGTGACACGTTATCAAGCGCAAAAGAAGCAGCGTGCACCGGTATTACCGCACAGCCTTTCGAGTTTACAAATCGATGCCAACAAGGCTTTTGGCTTAAGTGCTCAAACGGTATTGAATAGCTGCCAATCACTTTATGAGAAACACAAAGCCATTACTTACCCGCGATCTGACAGTCGTTATTTGCCAGTGGGGCACTTTGCTCAAGCGGCGGCGGTGACTAGCAGTGCAATGTCGATACTGAGAGATGCCAATGTGGCGCAGATGGGGGCGGTAGACCTGACGGGTATTGATGCCAGACTGAACTTTAAGCAAAAATCCAAAGCTTGGAATGACGCCAAGGTAGATGCCCATCATGCCATTATTCCAACTCAGGTATCATCGAGTGGGAGTCCTCTAGGTAAAAAATTGACCGACACTGAAATCAAGGTTTATCAGTTGGTGGTTCGTAATTATTTGGCTCAGTTTATGACGGCGCAGGTATACTCAGAAGTAGCGGTTAATGTGGCTATTTTGTCTGGAAACTTCTCAACTAAGGCGAAAACAATTCTTGAGGAGGGCTGGACTGCGATCTTTCCCAAGGGAAAAAATAAAGACGATGGACTGCAAAATATTCCCGTTCTACAGCAGGGCCAATCATTAACCTGTGAGCGGGGTGAAGTGATCAGTAAAAAAACGACACCTCCGAAACATTTTACCGAGGCGACTCTCTTGGCTGCCATGACGGGAATTGCACGCTTTGTAAGAGACGCCAGTTTAAAGCGTATCCTAAAAGAGACCGATGGCCTAGGTACTGAGGCTACCCGCGCGGGAATTATTGAATTATTGTTTAAGCGAGAGTTTTTGCAGCGCCGAGGAAAAACTATTTTAGCAACGGCTCAGGGAAAGAGTTTGATCGATGCGTTACCCGACTCTGCCTCTTGGCCTGATATGACAGCGCAATGGGAGTCGCAGTTGGATGCTATATTGCACCGTCAGACACGCTACGAGGAGTTTATGACGCCTCTGTCCATGAATCTCAATGATTTGGTAAATGGCGCGCAGTCTGCGTCAATGAGCGGCTTGAAGGGATTGGGTAAAGCTCCTCGTCGAGGCCGTAAAAAGCGGCGCGCAGGTGGCACTCGATCGAAAGTCAAAAGCTAGCGTTAACGGGGCAGAGAGCTTGTCTTTATTCGTCGAGTAGGCGACGCACTAGCGAAGCGCAAGCTTCATCGTTCATCTTCTAGCGCACGACCTAGGTTGAGTTTTCCGGTTCTGTAAAAGTAACACCGACCACCGAGCTAGCGACGATCATCCTACATTGAGAGTAGCCGAGCCTAGTCCAAACTTTCAACTGATCAAACACCTGCTAAACTTATTCCGTGAGCGCTGAAAATACGGCTTATCTGTTCGCTACTACTATTGCATGACTGAGCATGATTGGCGATATTTGGGGCGAATAGGAGTAGACATTGATAGGCCAAATTCGCGACGCCGTATTGAGATCTCTACGCTTGAGCTCTAGGTATGAACTCTAGGTATGAGCTCTGGGTAAGAAGTCTACGGTTGCATTAGGGCGAGGTGTTGATTCATGGCAAGGCAGTTGCAGCGGCTAAGAATTGAGTCTGCGGCGTTTAATAGCCGCCGACAATATCCGTTTACGCTTTACCGCATTGTTGAAAGAGATTCCAAAAAAACCGTGTATGTGGGTGTGACTCTCAATCGAGAATATCCAATGCAGTTCGTGCGGCACTATACCGATGATTTGACTATGCCTTGGCATCATCATCAGCTGCCCGCGGGCAGCTATCACGGACCCAAGTCGTCCTGGCCTTACCGACACGAACCTATCGAAATTCTGTCTGGTTTTACTCATTTCGAAGCGGTTAGTGCTCAACAGTTTTGGTGGGAGCATTACGGCGGTCGCGAGGGAAATTTGCCTTGCCAGCCGCAGCCCTTACTTCGAACGGAATTTATCCTGATGCGAGGCAAAGGCTGTTGGGAGGGTTACCTCAAGGGTTTTCCCAATGGTTGGGTGCCGGTAGGTTAGCGGTTAGTTAGAGCTAAACTCGCTCAATCATCAACGCAGTACCTGCGCCGGCCGCGCCGCTTGCAGCGACTATTCCGGTTTTTAGATTACGGCGCTCAAGCTCATCAAGTAGGGTACCCGTCATAATGGCTCCGGTTGCACCTAAGGGATGCCCCAGGGCGATACAACCGCCGTTAACATTGAGCTTATCATCATCAATTCCCAATTCACTCTTGCAGTGAATCATGGTCGCCGCAAAGGCTTCGTGTATTTCAAACAAATCTACATCGTCGGCGGTGAGGTTTTCTTGCTGCATGAGCGCTTTGGTGGCAGCGACACATCCTGCAATCACCGTACGAGTATCATCGTTAATGTTAACCATGGCTCGTATGCGAGCGCGGGGTTTTACCTTGAGATCTTTTCCCGCAGCCTCTGAGCCGATTAATAGCGCAGCGGCGCCGTCGGCCATGGCCGGTGAGTTGGCGGCAGTGTGTACATGATTGATGCTATTGTGCTCAGGGAAGCCCGCCAGTAGGGCTGCATCTACACCTTTAGCTCCGAGATCGGCAAAAGATGGCGGCATTTTTGCGAGGGAGTCTTTGTCTGTTGATGGACGGACGATCTCTTCTCTCTCTAGAGTCATGTCTTTGCTGGGGTTGTACACGGGGATGATTGATGAGAAATAGCCATTCTCATTGGCGTGGGCCGCGCGTTTTTGACTGTTGAGGGCCACCTCATCAACGGCTTCACGATCCGATTCAGTAAGGGTTGCCACTAAATCTGCGCCGCTACCCATCATAAACATTCCGAGCTTTCCGGCGAGTTTGTAGTCCATAAACGGCGCTGGCTTGTCCGACAGCATCGCCACCCGCGACATCATTTCGACTCCTCCCGCAACCACCATCTGGTTCATGCCTGTCATCACTTTCATGGCCGCGAAATTAATGGCGTCGATTCCAGATGAACAGTAGCGATTAACGGTGATGCCGGGGATAGAGGTCGGCCACCCGTGATAGAGGGTTGAAGTTTTAGCGATATTAGCGGCTTGCTCGCCCGATTGCGTGGCGCAACCGAGAATGACGTCTTCGATTTTCTCGGGCGACAGCTCTGTGCGTTGTTCGAGTGCACTATAGAGAGTACTCATTAAATCGTAAGGGGTTAAGTCGTGTAGGGCCCCGTCTTCGCGCGCCTTACCGCGGGGAGTGCGTACGGCGTCGTAGATATAAACGGTTTCGAGTTGAGTGTTCAGTTGAGCCATGTTCTATTTTCCTACCACAAAAGTCGCACATGTAGTGGCGCTGCCACCGAGATTAAAGATGCCGAAATCGGTTGCGCCTTCGACCTGATAATCGCCTGCTTGGCCGGACACTTGTTTGTAGGCGTCGAGCATCATCCGCACGCCGGTGGCGCCCACAGGGTGGCCGAGCCCGATAAGTCCGCCACTGGGGTTGATGGGCAGAGCGCCGCCCATAAAAATACTGCCGTCGTCGATAGCTTTATAGCTTTCGCCGGGTGCGGTGAGTCCAGAATGATCGATGATCATGTATTCCGTCATTGAAAAGCAGTCGTGAACTTCAATCCCGCTTAGCTGATGAATGTCGGCCATGCCCGCACGCTTTAGGGCGTCGTCAAAGGTGTCTTTCACGTGAGGGAAAACCAATGGGTTGCCTTTTGCCAGCTCCAGTTTTTTCTCCATTAACATGGCGGCGGTGCGGTGCCCCCAACCTTTAATACGCGGTAGATCATCTAGCGAGAGATTACGTTGCTTGGCGTATTGTTTGGCGTAGTCTTCATTGGCGAGAAATACCACGGCGGCGCCGTCTGTAATTTGACCGCAATCTTGTTTGCGAAGTTGGCCTTCAATGAGTGGGTTGGCCTTGTCGCAACTAGAAAAACTATCAGCGTCTAGTTGCCAGCCACGGGTTTGTGAATTGGGATTATTTTTGGCATTGGCAAAATTGTTTTTGGCGATTTCGCGCAAGTAGTCGATGGGCGTGTTGTAGCGCTCTTGATAGATTTCATAGAGATTGGCAAACATATGCGGCCATGGATAGGTGCAGCCCTCGGTTTCAATGCCGCGCCAGGCCGCCGCGCCCAGGTGGTCGGCGCCGGTGGCTCCATCGACGTTACGCATCAATTCAATACCCAGCACACAGGCAACATTGTAGTGGCCTGCCTCGATATCGCGCATAGCGGCCAGTAACGCCATAGAGCCAGAGGCGCAGGCAGCTTCATGTCGCGAGGTAGGGATGTTGTGCAACGCGGGGTGAACGTGTCCAAAGAATCCGTTCAGTTGTGCCTGGCCGGTAAACAGCGCGCTGACAAAATTACCGACGTGTGCAACGTCGATGTCTTCCACATTGAGTTGTGTTTCTTCTAGGGCTTGATTGAGTGTGTCGGCAAACAGGTCGTAGATTTGTTTGTCTTCGCGAGTCCAATTGCGGGCGAAGTCGGTTTGGCTTCCGCCCAAGACATAAATATTGCTCATGTTTAGTACCTATTTATTGTGTGGCGGCTAAATGTTTGATATCAGTAAGCTCGCTGCGAACCACTTTGCCGACGGGATTTCGAGGTAGGGCGTGAATGTTGTAGAGTTTTTCTGGCCATTTAAAGTTAGCAACATTCAATGATTTTAAGTAGCTTACGATGTCGTCGAGTGTGAGTGGTTCGCCGTCGCTGCTCACCACGTAGGCGGCGATACGTTCACCCATTACTTCGCAGGGGTAACTGCAAACGGCTGCCTCAGCGATTTTTGGGTGACCGCTAAGTAGATTATCTAACTCGGCAGGGGCGATGTTCATACCGCCGCGGATGATCAAGTCTTTGCAGCGGCCTACAAAGCGGTAGAAACTATCGTCTTCGGTACTGATTTCAAAGAGGTCGCCAGTTTTGAAAAAACCGTCGTCAGTGAAAGAGTTTTTGGTTTTGACTGGGTCTTTGTAGTAACCATCAAAAACACTAGGTCCCTGAATTTGCAGTTCGCCTTGACAGCCCGCGGAGTTAATTACTTCGCCGGATTCGGTGTCGACTAAACGGCTAATCAGTGTTTTGTGCTGACGGGGAAAAAGGCGGGCTCGAGTGTCGGCCGAAGAGGTATCGTTCGGGCCACACAATAAACACACGCCTTCATTAGAGCCAAAGTGATTGACGATTTCGATGTCGAAACGATCTTTGTAACCTTTCACCATCCAATCGTCTAGCGGCGCCGATCCCGATCCAATTGCGCGAATACCGCTGAAATCGCATTGGGCGAGAAGCGCTTCATTCTTGAGTAAGCCGTTAAGTAACGCCGGCGGCACCAAGGTATAGCTAACTTGTTCTGTGACGATTTGTTGCAGAAAAACCGGCAGCTCAAGCGGGTGGTGTAAAACCAATTTTCCGCCGCTGTAGAGCCAGCTTAGAAATAAACCGCCTATGGACGCCATGTTGATGAACGGGAACGGATTTAGCAGTGTTTCTCCGGCTTGAATCTGATTGCCTTCGTAAGTCGCTAATCCCACGGTTAACCATTGATTGTGAGAGCGCGGGATAGACTTAGGGGTGCCTTCGGTGCCGGAGGTCCAGCATAGAGTGAGTATGTCGTCGCCGGAGCGTTGAAGTGATTCCTGATAGCGTTGGTACTGTTTTTCTTCTTCCGAGGTTTGCATCAATACCTCGAGATTACCGCAGCGTGAATGTTCTCCCCAGCACAGAGATTTTGGCGTGGTCGTCAACGAGTTATCTTCGTCGATGGCAGCCAGTAGTGAACTCATGGCGTCGTCGTTTTTAAAGGTGGCGACGCCTATTACCGCTTTGGGCTGTAATATCTGCATGATGTCCGACAGCTCGTTTTCACGGTATTGCATGGGGACAGGGCTGATAATTGCACCCAATTTTGAGACGGCTAAATACAGAATAACCAACTCAACAATATTCGGCATTTGCACCAAGAGAATGTCGTCTTTTCGAATTCCCTGCTCGAACAGGCAGCAACTAAGCTGTTCAATTCTTTCGGCAACTTGGCTATAGGTGAGACGCAGCGGCTGCGCGCCGTTCAAGTCTGGTTTGTTTAAAGGGTCTACTAACGCCATCGCATTGGGCTGAGATTCGCGATGTTCATCGAATAGCTGATGCAGCACTTTATCCCCCCAGTGACCTTGCTGGCGGTAGAGGTCTGATCGTGTCTTTGGCGTAATAATCATAATTATCGTTCGCTAAGAAGGCGGCTTGGCCCGAATAAAAGTCGTGCTCACAGTGACTGAGGCGAGTCTTTTCGCGTCGAGTAAGCTTCCCGTGGTCTATTCGTCGTAGACTCTTGTGTTTGCTTCGATGCGAGTTTTTAGTGCGCAGGAGAATGTCTCCGCGCACCTAATATGGCAGATTTACTTCCAAATATCTTCCCCGCGAATCCAGTTGCTGTGAAAGCCAAAGGGCAAGCGATGGGGCAGAGCAATAGTACAAATGGGGCCCTGCTCGATATCTTTTGCGTCAAAGATTAAACAGCTAGAAGACCAGTCGTTGGAGTCGACCACAAAGGTGATGACGTAACCGTCGTCTTCGGCGTCATTGCGCGTAGCGCCGAACTTCGGGCAGTAGGGAGCCTCACTACCGAAGACACCATCACCGTAATCGTAACGCTGATATTCACCGCTCTCGATGTCGTACTTGAGCAGAGCGCCAAAGGCGAGTGTGCCAGTGTTGTCGTCTTCTTTGGTCATGATGTATTGGTTGTAGCTATATTGAGACTTATAGCCCATGTACAGCGGATTGGAGCGACAGAACTCTGAGTTCAGGGTGTCGATGTCACCTTCGATAACTTCACCGGTTTTCATGTTGAATTTCCACACGTACATATTGGCTTCGAGACGCATGTAGGCCAACATGTGAGACAGATCCCCATCTTCAGGATCGGCCTTTGGCATAGGATTGGTTGAGCGGCAACCCACTTGAATGACCCAATCACCTTCTTCCCAGCAGTTTACGACGTGCAAAATGTAGCAGGGCTCGCAGTCAAACCATTTCACTTCATCGCCTTTACCGTAGCGAGGCTGCACACCAAAACGGGTGGGAATATCACGATGGAAAGTCATAACACGTTTTTTAGTCTTTTCTAATAATTCGACATCGTGAAAGAAGGGGCAGTCGTGCAAAATTACAAAGTTCTCGGAGACGCCGATGTCATGTGGCAAGCGGGGGCCAGGCAATTCGATATCCTGCTCATGGATGACGTTGCCGTTTTTGTCGGCGATACCGTAACTCATGTACGGGAATTCGTCGAAGTAGTCGAAGTAGATCAGCTCATCTTTTTCAGGATCGACTTTTGAGTGAGCGGATAACGCCCGCTTGAGTTGACCGTTAAGATTTTCGCGCCCCTTGGTTTCCAGAGTTTGAGTATCGAGTTTGTAAGGCGTACCGGCGTTGTACCAGAGCGATATAATGTGATCGTTGAAATACATCACGTCGGTATTCGAGGTGTCCTTGATAGGAAAGCCGGGCAGGCTAAAATCAAATGGCCCCATTACTCCCGGCCATACTGACTCACCGGCGGCAGCTTCTTTGATGTGTGCTTCAGTTTGGATCCAGCGATTGCGGTAGCTGGCTTTTCCATCTTTAAAGTAAATGCCGTACAGCATGCCGTCACCGTCAAATGGGTGATGATTAAAGCGCGGTTTGAACACTGGGTTGGGGCCGTTGCGAAGATAGGCACCGTACAAATCTTTAGGAATTTCACCGCTAATTACAGACAGTTCGTCGGCTTGAGTTTCAACCGTGCTGGGTGAGTAGACACCGTGTAAGTACGGGTTGTCGATTTCTGCGGTCCATGCAGGAGCGTCGGTTGCGGTTGATCCGTCTTTTGCTCTTACGCGGATAATGCGTTCGCTTAGCTCTAAGTTGTTCATGATGTGATCCTGTTTTTACGGTTGTTCGTATTGCGTTTCAAAAAACTGTGGGTCTGGCGAATCTTTTTCGCTTAGCTCAATGCAGTCATTCGCTCTATCGAGGCAAGGTATTGTTGATGCAGTTGTTCGACAACGTCGCTGATACTGGCAATCGATTTGCACGCGCCAACTCCTTGTCCTGCAGCCCAAATATCTTTCCAGCGTTTGTTGTCTGCACCATTACTTCCGAAATCGATATTGCCTTGCGTGGGCATATTGCTGGGGTCATAACCGCCGTTGATGAGTGACTGTTTCATCCAGTTGGCTTTTACGCCGGTGATGGCGTCGGAGGTAATAATGTCCTCCGAGTTGGAGTCAACCACCATGCTTTTGTATTCTTCTTGGCACAGGCTTTCGCGGGTGGCGATAAAATGAGTGCCCAAGTAGGCGAGGTCGGCGCCCAGTGTTTGTGTTGCGTGTATTGCTGCACCGTTGGCGATACCGCCACCGAGCACGAGGAGTCCGTCGAACCATTGTCGAACTTCTTCAACAAATACAAAGGGGGATAGATATCCTGTGTGGCCGCCGGCGCCACTGCTGACCAATACTAAACCATCGACACCGGCTGCAGCGGCCTTGCGGGCAAAGCGAGGGCTGATAACGTCGGCCAATACAATACCGCCGTAAGCGTGGATTTTTTCGACCACGTCTTTTGGGCTCCCTAAGGCGGTGATGACGATAGGAGGTTTGTGTTTGAGAATTAGCTCTAAGTCGGCATCTCGTCTCGGGTAGGAGGGGTGCACGATTAAATTCACCGCCCAAGGCGCAGCACTGCTGTCGTTTTGTAGGGCGGATTTAATGTCGGTCATCCACTGATCCAAAATCTCATTGGTGCGAGCGTTAGGGGTTGGAAAACTACCAACAATTCCCGAGCGGCAAGCATTGATAACCATGTCTGGTCCAGAAATTAAAAACATCGGCGCTTGGATTGCGGGTATTTTTAGTTTACTGATGAGGGATTGGTTTGAGTTCATGATTAATCATCTCAGTGGCTGACAAAAAACTGGGTAAAAAGGGGCTGGCGGTTAGGCCAGCCCAAATGCGCTTAAATATCTAGTCGTTTGGTGATGTCGGACTAGAAGTTGTAAGTAAACTCGAGTGCCATGTTGCGAGGGCGCTCGTAGATACCGTAATAGCCGACGCCACCACCTGCGGGGGCAGCTAAGGTTTCAGACAGTGGTAGGGCTGTTGCCTGTGTCAATACTCGTTCGTCGGTAAGGTTGTTGCCGATCAGCGCGAGCTGCCAATGACCTTCAACACTTTCAAGACCGATTCGAGCGCCCCATTTGGTGTAACTGTCTTGCTTGGAGTTTGGATCAAGAGTGCTGCTGGCGTAGTAGTCGTCGCTGTAATCCATATTGATGGCGTAGCTCATGGTTCCCCAGTCACCAATGCCGTGTTCGTAGCTGATACTCAGGTTGCCAGCAAGCTCAGGAGTATTGGCTGCACGCTCACCAGAGAAGTCACACAGGCCGGGAGAAGATTGGCTGGGTTTTTGAACCACAACGACGGCTGGTGCACATTGGGCGACGTCGTAATCTTTGTACTCGTAATCCAGATAAGCAATAGAAGCCGTTAGTAATAGGTTTTCTGCCAGTAGGTAGCGGCCATCCAATTCAATTCCCTTGATTTCCGATTCCGCAGCATTTTGTACGTTAAAACCAACGCTGCCATCGAACTGAGTGATTTGCAGATCTTCGTATTCGGTCAAGAAAATAGCTGCATTAATTTCACCTCGATCGAACCCAAATTTTGCACCTAACTCGTAGCTGGTCGCTTGCTCGTCTTCAAACTCGAAAGATCCCTGAACGACAGGGTGGGTCGGAGTACTGTTTGAACGCATATCGAAACCACCGGCCTTACTGCCTTCGGTGTAGGATGCATAAATCA
Organism: Cellvibrionaceae bacterium; assembly: GCA_050633365.1. Classification (GTDB taxonomy): domain Bacteria; phylum Pseudomonadota; class Gammaproteobacteria; order Pseudomonadales; family Cellvibrionaceae; genus Pseudomaricurvus. The sequence goes on from JBOEGJ010000009.1 coordinate 11,157, forward strand.
TTACATCATCGCTGATGTTGTACTGAAGGTTTACCAGCGGATCGAATTGTTTTTCGCCACGGGTATCGTTCAAATCGTGCGCAAAAATTCCCAAGCTACTCAGCATTAACTCAAAGCCCTGCTGAGGACCATAGGGAGCTCCGGGGATCGGTGCGCCTGCGGGAATTCCACTGGTGGCTGAGCCGTCGTTGATTAAAGTGCGAGAGCCTTCTTTATCTTCGTCGCTATAGCGAGCACCCACAGTTAAAGAAAGGTCGTCGGTAATATGCCAGTTGAACTGAGCAAAGGCAGACCAAACGTCGGAGTCTTGCTCAAACGTTTTTTGACTAATGCCGCCAACGGTGGGAGCTAATACCGTAGCCGCAAGCGCAGAGCCAAAGTAGAGGTTATCGAAAACGTCCATCTCGCTGCTTTGGTAATACAAGCCGGCGATGTAATCGAAACTACCGTCGGTAGGAGATGCTATGCGAAACTCTTGGCTAAATTGCTTAAAGTCTTCACCCTGGTTGGTGCCGTTAAAAATATCTAACGCAGTGTAATCGACATCAATTTCTTCGCGGGCGCTGTATTCCAAACTGGCAGTTGTTGACGAGAGAGTGTATTCGCCTAATTCGTATTCAACATTTAGTACAAAGTTGTTGACCTGGTTTTCACTTTCTTGACCGTTATCTTGACGTTTGTAGTCTTCTTTAACGTCAATATTGAGCCCTTGGGAAATGGGGATGTAGGCACCAACAGGGCTGTGGTTTTCCATTGATCGGCCGGCAGTATCAAACTCAGATGTTTCGGCTTTAAATGTGACGTTTAGGTTATCGTCATTGTCCCAAACCAGAGTGCCTCGTGCGTAGGTTTCTTGCACGTTTGGCTCTTCGCGCTCTAAGTTTGTATTTTCCATCCAGCCGTCCATTTCGCGATAAGACAGCACCAAGCGGCCAGCGAGTTGCTCGCTAAGCGGTCCAGAGACAATGGCCACGGTTTTGCTTTCGTCATGTTCAAATTCATGCAGAGTAGAAATTGAAGCTTCGAACTCGTCGGTGGGCTTTTTAGAGGTCAAACTGATGGCGCCAGCAATGGCGTTTTTGCCGAACAAAGTCGGTTGTGGGCCGCGTAGCACTTCAACGCGCTCCAAATCTACCAGCGGTAAACGAATCAATTGACCGCGGCCGTAATAGACTTCGTCTACGTACATGGCAACCGACTGCTCAAAACCTTTGTTTGAACCGGAATAGACACCACGCATACCGATTTGGTTGGTAATACCGGTTTTAGTGATTTGTAGATTGGGCACTGAGCCTGATAAATCGCCCAATGAACTGATGTTGAAATCTTCAATCTTCTCACCGCTTACCGCGCTGATAGAGATGGGCACGTCCTGTAAGCCTTGAGCTCGCTTTTGAGCGGTCACAATGACTTCTTCTAGCATCAGTTCATCTGCCATCGAGGGCAGCGCTAAGGTTGCGCACGCAATGGTCACGGCGTGAGCAAGTGCTTGTCTTCTTAGGGTTATTTGCACGTATTTCTCCTTCGTCTATCGGTTCTTTAATTATTTTTGTGGTGTAACGGTATTTTATTGTTCGCCATGCGCTTAAGCCTTTCAGTTGCGATATGCAGCTCTACTCAATGGTGTCTACTAAAAGGTCTTATAGTGCAAGTTCGAATCATACCTAATTGGTCTCTTAGTGCAAGTTAGATTTGTAGTAAAACCCGCATTGACCAATTTGGCACTCAAATTGATCAGTTAGATTGTCTAGGGGGTAATCTGTGCCTAGTGACGCTCGAGCTCCGATCGATTCATCGCAGGCGCGGATGCGTCGTCGCGCTGATAATTGGAATGATGAGCGATTATCTGCTTGTCCCACTGTGTGCGGGCTCAGGGGCTGGGCTCAGAGGTTGGAGTCAGAGCCTGATGGCGCTAGCGATGGACCTGGCGATCAATTTCCCATCTTGATTGTGAATCGTACCTTCGGTGGCCAGTAATCGGCGGCCTGGGTGCTCGACGCGGCCTACAATAATCAACTGTTCATCGGCATTCATGACAGCGCGAATGAATTTCGTATTGAGGTCGGTCATGGTGTGTTTTTCACCTACTTCTAGGTAGGTCATGACCGCGCAGCCCATGGCCGTATCCAGCAATGAGGCTAGAATGCCGCCATGCAAAGAGCCAATGAGATTCATGTGGCGCTCTTTGGGTGTGTAGTGGAGGGTGACATTACCCAGTTCGCAATCGCCCATGGTGTATCCCAAGTTTTCCGCCATGCCGTGGCGTATTCCTTGCTGCTCGTAAGCTTTGAGGCGTTCCATCCCCGTCATACTTTGAGCTTGCTGATTAAAATTTGTTTTCATGTTCGAGGTTCTCAGGGGGTGGATGCACTTTGGATCAATTTAAGAATGTCGCGACGCACGACTTTGCCGACGGGGTTGCGAGGCAATTGCGCGAATTGATGAAAAGCCTTTGGAGTTTTGACCGAGCCCAATTGCGCTTTTAAATCTCGTTGCAGCTGCTCTACATCGATCGACTTATTGTCTGCCACGCAAATGGCGGCTTCTACTCGCTCTCCCCAGTAATCGTCTTCGACACCGACGACCGCGCATTCGACGATGTCGGGGTGCTGTATTAGCCGATTTTCTACCTCAGCGGGGTAGACGTTGAACCCGCCGCTAATAATCAGCTCTTTTGAGCGTCCCTTTAAGAATAGATAGCCTTGTTTATCCAAGTAACCGACGTCACCGGTCAGTAGCCAGTCGTCGTGGAAGGCGTCTTGGGTTTTCTCATCGGCGTCGAAGTAGCGGGGCATGACAATGGCACCGCGTATCGCCACTTCACCGCTTTCACCATCGGGCAGTGCCTGGCCTTCGGCTGAGAGTATAGTCACTTCACTGTGATAACAGGCGTTGCCGACCGAGGCTTGGAGCTCGGGTTTGGCTAAGTCGTCTGGTCCCATAGCGGTAATGGTCATAGGCGCTTCAGTTTGCCCATAAACGGTGGAGATTCTATTGCCGATTAGGGTTTGCACTTGTTTTATTCGCGCCGGCGGCATTGGTGCAGCGCTATAGGTAAGGTGGCGAAGATGAGGGAAGTCAGTGTGTTTGATGTCGGGTTGATCGAGTAGTTTGTAAATCAATGTAGGCGGCATGAAGCTGACGCTGGCTTTGTCTCGGCGAAAAGCGGTCAAAATCTTTTCAGGGTTGGGTGCACTGTGCAGCAGATGACAACCACCTGCGGCGAGCAGTGGCAAAATGTAGTGAGAGCCGCCGTGGGTTAGTGGCGCAACTGCCAAGTTTCGATCACTGGCATTGAACTCAAATACTCGCTGCATATTGTCGATCACGGCGGCGACATTGCTGTGAGTTTGTATGACGCCTTTTGGGGTGCCGGTGGTACCGCCGGTAAATTTGATTGCCATGATGTCGTCAGGCCCAGGTGTCGCCGGGCTAAAGGCGCGATCGACGTAGGCGGCAGTCAATGTTGCAATGTTCTCTGCGGCGTCGTTGAGTGACCAGGTGAGAGTGCGGTTATGATTGTCGGGAAGCGTGGTTTGGCTTTCATGATCGACAAGAATCAGCGCGGGCTGAGCAATGTTCAGTAGTTGTTCGTTGAGTGTTTTTCCATTTTTGGGATTAATGGGAACCCAGGTGAACCCCGCTGTTAGAATGGCTAAAAACGCCGTCAAGTGCTCAAGATTGTTGAGTGCACAAAGGGCCACTTTATCACCGGGTGAAAGCTCATGTCGCAAGGCCAGTGCAAACGTCTCGACGCGATCGGTTAGCTCGCGATAGCTGGTAACTTTGCCGTTTTCGATTGCCGCAGGCGCTTGTGGATCGATGGCTAATCCCGCATAAAGGCATTCTATCGGCATGTAGGGATAGGCTTTTGAGGTGCTCATCGATTTCCCTCCAGCACGGTAACCACTGTCGCCGCTTCTTCGGTTTCGTAAAAACCGCCGCCGTTCTCGGCAACGCCGATCCTTGCGTTGGCGACTTGCCTTTGCTGCGCTTCGCCGCGTAATTGCGTTGCCAGTTCGTGCAGCTGCATAATGCCCGTGGCGCCAACCGGGTGACCTTTGGACACCAAACCACCGGAAGGGTTGACGGGAACCTTGCCGCCCAGTTTTGTTTCGCCTTGCTGCGTGAACTCGCCACCGCCACCCATGGGGCAAAGACCAAGGTTCTCAATTTGTTGAATTTCTGCATAGGCGGTGGCGTCGTGAACTTCGACCACGTCCACATCATTTGGGCCGACTCCCGCTTCGCCATAGGCTTTATCAGCCGCAATTTTTCCGATGTGATTGGCGAAGTCGTCAATCTGGCGGTTGCTGCCGCTCACTAATGAAATCCCTCTAATTTTAATCGCTCGCGCTTTGTTTAGTTGAGTGAATTTAGATAGGGCTTTCTCGGAACAAATAACGGCAGCGGAGGCTCCGTCAGAAATTGGGGCACACATGGGCAGGGTAAAGGGCCAGCTGATCAGGCGGGCATTGAGTACTTCCTCGATGCTCATGTCGTTTTGATATTGCGCCAGCGGATTCATAGTCGAGTGCCAATGGTTTTTGGCGGCTACGGCAGCGAACTGTTCTTGAGTGGTGCCAAATGTTTTCATGTGGGTGCGCGCGAGGGCGGCGTAGCTGTCCATGAAAAAACTACGCTGGCCGGAGTCGCGGTCTCTTAAGGCTTGCGGAATTAACTCGGCGTTTAGTTCGCCAACAGTCGACTGAAACTCTTCCAGACGATGAATGTCTGTACCGCCCATAAAGGCGCGAAACATCGCATCGCGCTTTTCCGGAAAGAACATTTTTTCTGCGCCCACCACCAAGGCGATATCGCACATACCCGCGCGAATGTGGGCAACCGCTTGAAGTAGGGCAGTGGAACCTGAAGCGCAGGCATTTTCGATATTGGTGATGGGTATTCGTTCGATACCTAAGGGGCGTAAAGCGCATTGACCGCGAATGGCATTTTGACCTTCCAGTAAGCCTTGGCGAGTATTAGAGAACCATGCCGCTTCAATGTTGGACAGTTCGCCACCGCAGTCGGCCAGCGCTAAGTTAACAGCCTCGCGGGCAAGATCTTTAACGCTGCGGTCTACAAACTTTCCTAAGCCGGTCATTCCGATACCGGCAATAAATACATCTGTCATTGTTGAGAGCCTTGCGCTACTTGATCATTATCTTGCGTTGAACAATTCGGAATCGGTTGGCAACAAACGCCAAGTCCGTTAGGCAAGCATTGCCCGCTGGATTCATACCGGTTACGTGGTAGTCGCTGTAGGCGGCGGCAAAGTTGATCGGCATTCCCATCAAATTGCAGGCCACCGAGGCGCCGGCAAGATTGTAGGCATCTTGGGCTTGCTCGAGAAACTCTTGGTCGATTGAGTAGACGTGAGAAGTAATTGCACCGCGCTCTTTGGCATCTTTGGTGGCGGCTTTTAGGCAATCTTGCGCCGAGTCGCCTTTGATCATAAATGAAATCGGGCCAAACAATTCTTCGCGATACAGATCTTGTTCGGCTTGTGTGACTTCGATCATCAGTGGCGTGGCGGTGCGAGCATCGGGATAGCCTGGGTTATTGTAGGGCGTCGATTGGCGAAGTATTTTTCCCCGTTTTTTACCTTCACTATGAAGGCGCTCAATGGTTGGGAAAATATCGTCAGTGACTAGGGTTCCACACAGAAAGGCGGCGTTTTTATCGTTGGCTAAATGCTCATCGACTGCGTCTACTAGGGCTTGGCTTACGGTCTCAAAGCTGACGGTTTCTCCATTGACGGTTATTCCGTCGGAGGGTAGGTGAATATTCTGCACGCTGGTGCACATTTGCGCCGAGGCTTGGCAGAGCGAATGAGCAATGGCTTTTGCCATAGCCTGCAAATTATCCGTGGATTCGATTACCACTGAGTTGCAGCCAGCGGTTTCGGTATAGACCTGCGCGTTGCGACAGTTCTGCTCGATCCAGTTGCCGAAGGTTGGGCTGCCGGTGAAATCAATAATCGCGGTATCGGCATGCTCGAGTAACGCCATGGTGGCGGGTTCTTCTCGAGTATCCGCAACCATGCTGACAAGGTTTGGATCAAATCCCGACTCAGTTAATACGTCGCGGCAAACTTTCACCATGAGTGCGACCGGTAAGATTGCACTGGGATGGGGTTTGAGCACGACCGGATTGCCCGTGGCGAGACTGGCGGTGAGTGCTGGGTAGCCGTTCCAAAGAGGAAAGGTTGCGCAGCATACGGCCACACTAATACCGCGCGGCATCAGCTTGTATTGTTTTTCGAGTTTGGCTTCGCCGTCGGTGCCAAACTGGCGCTGCCACGAGGCCGTCTCGGGGACATCTTTCATGGCCTTGTAGGCGTAAACCAAAGCTTCAAGGCCACGGTCGAGCGCATTCGCGCCGCTGCCGGCAAAGGCCATGATGTAACTTTGCCCTGCGGTGTGCATGGTGGCATGGGCATTTTCGAACAGCTGCTTCGAGCAGCGGTCAAGTATTTCCAGGCAAATGCCTACCCGAGTTTCGACCTTGGTCTCGCGCCAGCTTGGCATGGCACGATTAACGGCGTCGTAGAGTGTGTCGACATCCACTTTGGGATAAGTAATTCCTAGCGGCTTTCGCGTATAGGGCGAGACTTCCGCGCCGGTCTTTCCGATTTCACCAGGTTGATCAAGCGCAAAATCCTTATCGAGCATAGCGTCGAAGTTGGCTTTGCCCTGTGCAGGAATCTCCTTGCCGTGAATTTTCGAACTCGGACTTTCGGTGTAAGCGGTCCAGGCGTAACGTTTTTCACAGGCGTCTAACGCCTTTGTGAAGGTTTCCTTGTGGCGGGCAAAATGGTCGACAGTTTTAGTGGTGGCGGTCATGAATCTGGACTCGTTCTCTTGAGGCGATGGTACTCGAGGTATTAAGGCGTTAAACCGAAGTGCTTGAATACCAATTATAGGAGTAGGTTTAAGGGTTCTGTATTGAAAGTAACTTGTTTAGCAAGACTAACAAAGTGAGCAATGGGATTCAATCATCCTCGCGCTTTTTTGAAGAGTGTATTGCGCCTATGTGGCTGGTCTCGCTTACAGTATGTGGCTTGTAAAGTCTTGGGTGATTGAATTTAGCGTGTTGGGGCTGTCGCTCCGCAGGCTCAATATTGATATAAGTTTACTGATGGGTTTGAAGCAAAATGTGCTGTGTAATACAGCGACTTTTCCGTTAGAATCGCCGCTATGCAAATAGGCCATCAAATTCTGACCAATCCAGTGGCGCGCGGACTCAATATCGTCGGCGACCGCTGGACTATCCTCATCATGCGAGACGCATTTCTTGGGCGTCAACGCTTCAGCGAATTTCGCACCAACACCGGAATTGCTCGCGGTACCTTGTCCAATCGACTCGAAGCTCTGGTTGCCGAGGGCTTGTTGTATAAGAAGCCTTATTCCGAAAGCCCGAAACGATTTGATTACAAACTCACGGATAAAGGCTTATCACTGTACCCATGGGCACTGTTGATTTGGCAGTGGGAGTCCCGTTGGACGGATCACCAGGAGGCGGGTGTACCTAGCGTTCTGTGGCACGCGGTGGACGGCAGCCAGCACGAGCTGCAGCCTCAATGTGTGTGCCGGCATTGCCGGGAGCCGCTTCGCTACGACGACGTCAAAAGGGTTGTTACCGGTGACGGTTCCAGCGTGTCTGCTGATGAGGTGAGTGAGAAATTTGGTAATCAACGCCGCACTCGATCACAAGTGACTGCCGACGCAGACCATGCCCTCGGACACATCATCGATATCATCGGTGATCGCTGGACTACGTTGATCTTGGCTGCGGCGTTCATTGGCTTGCGTCGTTACGACGACTTCCAGCAACAGCTTGGTATCGCCACGAACATTTTGGCCGATCGCTTAAAGATGCTGTTACAGATGGAAGTCTTGGAGCGAAAAGAGTATCAGAGTAATCCTCCGCGCTACCAATATGAATTGACGGAAAAGGGTAAGTCTCTCTATCCGCAAACTATGGCGGTGCGGCAGTGGGTGCTGGATTGTTTGCCCGAAGCGATCCATCCGTTCAAGCTGGTGCACAAAAACTGCGGACAAGACCTTTCGGTCGATGTGGTCTGTGGCCATTGCCAGGAGAAACCCGGCGTGGGTAATGTGACCTTTGATCGCCACAGTTAAGTGGCGATCAAAGCAAAGCCTTGGCTGCTAGCTGACAAACTGCACAGCAGTTTCTAAGTCTTCACGATCGGTTCGAGTTTTATTCACGTCGGCTTCCTCGTCGGCGTAACCAAACGACATTCCAAACAGAATTCCTCGCTCTTCTGGCAGGCCTAAAGCTTCACGTACAGGATCTGGGAATTGCCCCAGAGCGCCTTGCATGCAGCTCGATAGACCATATTCGGTCAGCAATAGAGAAAGCGTTTGCGCGTAAATACCCATGTCCACGGCGCCCATGATGTTGAGATACTTGTCCATGGTGAAAAATACGGCGTGTGGTGCGTCGAAGAAGGTCCAATTGCGTACCATCGCCATTTGACGCGCTTGTTTGTCTTCGCGGGCGATACCCATGGAACTGTAGAGCGCATTGGCTGAACCAAATTGGCGGTCGCGGTGAATGCCATCGTAGCGAACGACCCAGTCAAAATCAGGGTTAGGGGTCGCACCCGACATCAGGTTGTTGATCAGCTTATCTTTGATTTCATCCTTTTTCGCGCCGGAGACCACGTAGGTCTGCCAAGGCTGAACGTTGCAGTTGGAAGGCGACAGCTGAGCATTGCTGAATATTTCTTGCAGAATCTCTTCTGGCACGGGCTTGTCTAGAAAGGCTCGGGTGGATACGCGTTTCTTTAAAGCATCAACTACAGACATAGGTTTTCTCGCTATTGGGTAAGTTCTTGGTGAGCATCGCCTTGGTGTTAAGTCGGCTAAAGCGTCAACTAAAGCGTTAAAGTGGACCAAGGAAAATCTGATGGCAGACTATAACCGCCATGCTCCTGTAGGGGAAAGCCCTAAGGTGACAGGATTAATGATGATTTCGGCCAAATTACAGTGCTGAAGTGATGTGGGATGGGCAGTTTGATCTACAGTGCCAAGCGCAAGGCCTATGCTGTGGCTGCGAGCTAGAGTTTAGGCGGGTGCTGCTGTACAATTCGCGCCTTAAAAATTTAGCCTGTAAATCGACCAGTTAAGGGATTTCATGGAAGTCGCGCCACTCGTAAATGCATTGAAAGATCTCCAGGAACGCACCGACGTTCTTAGGGGGTACCTTTGACTACGCTCACAAGAAAGAGCAGCTGACCGAAGTTGAGCTTGAGCTAGCAGAGCCGTCGGTTTGGGATGATCCAGATCGCGCTCAGCAATTGGGTAAAGAGCGCTCCAATTTGGAGGGCGTGGTGAAGACTATCGATGACCTCGATCAGGGCGTGGCGGATAACCGTGAATTGCTCGAGATGGCGGTTGAAGAAGATGATGAAGATAGCGTCGCCGAAGTCGAGACTGAGATCGAAGGCCTCAATGCGCATCTTGCAAAACTCGAGTTTCGCCGTATGTTTTCTGGCGAAATGGATCCCAATCACGCCTATCTCGAAATTCAATCTGGCTCTGGCGGTACCGAGGCTCAGGATTGGGCCGAAATGGTGTTGCGCATGTATCTGCGCTGGGGAGAGGCCAAGGGTTTCAAGACAACGCTGGAAGAGGCTTCAGCCGGAGATGTCGCCGGTATAAAAAGTGCCACTATTCGCTTTGAGGGCGAATACGCTTTCGGTTGGTTAAGAACCGAAACGGGTGTTCACCGCTTGGTGCGTAAATCGCCGTTTGATTCTGGTAATCGTCGCCACACGTCATTTTGTTCGGTGTTTGTCTCCCCTGAGATCGACGACGACATAGAAATCGAAATCAACAAATCGGATGTTCGTGAAGATACTTACCGAGCCTCGGGCGCGGGTGGTCAGCACGNNACGTCAACAAAACCGATTCTGCGGTACGCTTGACTCACGAACCCAGCGGAATTGTTGCAGAATGTCAGAGTCAGCGCTCGCAGCATAAAAACCGCGATCAAGCTTGGAAGATGTTGCGCGCAAGAATGTATGAGCAAGAGATGCTCAAGCGCAATGCTGAAAAACAAGCGATGGAAGACAACAAGGCTGACATCGGTTGGGGCAGTCAAATTCGCTCCTATGTGTTAGATGATCAGCGAATTAAAGATCTTCGCACCAATGTTCAAACCAGCAACTGCGGTTCGGTCTTGGACGGTGACTTGGATCAGTTTATTGAGGCCAGCCTAAAAGCAGGGCTTTAACTAAAACTAAAAAATTGAGTGCAAGTCAGAGTATCTTTGACTGCACGATTTGAATGGCAACGAGTGGCGGATTTATCGCGCCAACAATCAGCATCAAGCGAGTAAACCATGAGCAACAATCAACAGCCGCAAGACGAGAACAAGTTAATCGCCGTCCGTCGTGAAAAGTTAGCGAATTTGCGCGAGCAAGAGGGTTCCACTTTTCCGAATGACTTTCGTCCTTCTCACAAAAGCCAAGCGCTGAAAGACGAATTCGGTGAAGAAACCAAAGAGGCACTAGAGGCCTTGGGCAAAGTGGTTAGTGTTGCCGGTCGTGTCGTGGCAATGCGCGGCGCATTTTTGGCGATTCAAGACGTAGCGGGTCGCATGCAGTTGTATGTGTCNNGTCTAAGCCCGCGCGACCTTTTGCGAAAAAACTCGATTTGGGTGACATTGTTGGTGTGACTGGCGAGCTGCATAAATCCGGTAAAGGTGATTTGTATGTGCAAATGGATGAGCCGGTACTGCTCACCAAATCTCTGCGACCTCTGCCCGATAAATTTCATGGCTTAGCCGATCAAGAGATGCGTTATCGCCAGCGCTATGTGGACTTGATCGCCAACCCTGAGGTGCGCGATACCTTCCGATTACGTTCACAAATTGTTGCCTTTATTCGCAACTACCTAAACGGTAAAGACTTCTTGGAAGTTGAAACACCGATGCTGCAAGCCATTCCTGGTGGTGCCAGTGCGCGTCCTTTTGTGACCCATCACAATGCGCTGGATATCGACATGTACTTGCGAATTGCGCCTGAGCTGTACCTGAAGCGATTGGTGGTTGGCGGATTTGATCGTGTTTACGAAATTAACCGCAACTTCCGCAACGAAGGCTTGTCGACTCGTCACAACCCTGAGTTCACCATGTTGGAGTTCTATCAAGCCTACGCGGACTTTAACGACTTGATGGATTTGACCGAAGATATGTTACGCCAGTTGTGTGAGCAAGTGATCGGAACTACCGAAATTCGCAGCACCGTTAAAAACGGCGAAGGCGAAGTGACTTCTGAAACCGTTTACGACTTTACCAAGCCTTTCACCCGCATCAGCGTTTTTGATTCTATTCTGCACTACAACCCTAAATTGGCGGCTGCCGACATCGATAATATCGATAGCGCTCGCAAGGTTGCCGAAGATCTTGGCATTCCAATGAAAGACTCTTGGGGCTTGGGCAAGGTTCAAATCGAAATTTTCGAGAAAACGGTTGAGGATCGCTTGAGTGATCCAACCTTCATTACCGAGTACCCAACCGAGGTCTCTCCACTGGCGCGTCGTAACGATGACAATCCGTTTGTCACCGATCGCTTTGAGTTTTTTGTGGGCGGCCGTGAAATTGCCAACGGTTTCTCCGAGCTTAATGATGCCGAAGATCAAGCGGAGCGATTCCAGGCGCAGGTTGCCGAAAAAGATTCCGGCGATGACGAAGCCATGCATTTTGATGCCGACTATGTTCGCGCTTTGGAATACGGTTTGCCGCCAACCGCAGGGCAGGGCATCGGCATCGATAGATTGGTCATGCTATTGACCGATTCACCGTCGATACGAGATGTGTTGTTGTTCCCGGCGATGCGTCCGGAGTAAGATAAAAGTCCTCGCTTAGGCGGGGATTTTTTTTGTCTGTCAAAAGACAAAGCGCTACAGGAAAAAGCGGGAAACGGAATTTGTCTATGAAAGTGTTGCAGCTGTTGTGGGGTGGCTTGATTGTCATCGGTTTCTTGTTGAGCGGAGTTTATATGAGTCATGTTATTGATCCTGATGACGACTTATCTCTGATCAGCATGACTTACCGGGCCAATCATATCTATTGGTTGATGTCCGGTTTGGTAGTTATTACTTGGGCGCAACGCTCGAGGGTGTGCGAGTTCTCGTGGTGTCTTTGGATGAACCGTGTAGCAGGCTTAATGATTTGTGTTGCGCCAGTGTTACTCGCGGCTGGCTTTGTTTTGGATGCTGGCAACCTTGAGAGTGATCGCTTGTGGACGTTTTATGGCGTGATCTTGGTGTTCGCAGGTATTATGTTGTCTTTTTTGTCGACGCTAATAGAAGCGCTAGTTGCTCGACAAGTCGGATAGTTATTGCAGAAATTATAAGAGGTACTCATGGCCATGGGGTTATTTGATCAAACCACACAAATCGAACGTATAGCGGACAATCGCTGGCAAGCCCAGCTGTCTGAGCATTGGTGCGTTGGGCCGGTTCCCAATGGCGGCTATCTATTGACAATTGTCGGCAGGGCGCTTAGCGAGGCGCTCGAGCATGTTGATCCGTCGACTTTGAATGCCTTTTATCTGGCGCCGACTCATGTTGGTCCCTGCGAAATCGAAGTCGAGCTGCTGCGCAAAGGCGGGTCGACAAGTTTCGCAATGGCTCGGTTATTTCAGGATGACGAGCTTAAAATTCAAGTGACCGCCGCTTACACCGACCTAGATCGAGCTCAGGGTGAAACTCAGCTGTTGATGCTGCCGCCGGAAGTCCCCAGTTTCGACCAGTGCGCTGAGCTGCCCATCAACGACTTCATTGCTATCACCAAGCAAACCCATCAGCGAGTGGTGCCAGGCCAGGAAAAAAGCATGATGGGTGAGCCTCAAGGTGGAGGAGAGTGGCTCGGTTGGCTCGATTTTCGTGATGAGAATCCTGTTGATCTATTCTCGTTGCTGTACTTTTGCGACGCATTCCCGCCACCCGCGTTCACGCTTTATGGCCCAACGGGATGGGTGCCAACTCTCGACCTATCTGTACAGGTGAGAGCCAAGCCCTGCGCTGGCCCGCTAATGTGTCGTTTTAGCTCTAAAGCCTTGATTGACGGCACTTTGGAAGAGGATGGCGTGCTCTGGGACAGTAGCGGTAAATTGGTGCTCATGAGTCGCCAAACCGCCAAGTTTCGTCTGCCAAGATAGTTTAGCCTATGGCTCAGTGACGTCATCGGTGCGTAATGATTATATAGTAACTGCACGATGACTATATGGCGACTACACAGCGACTACACAGCGACTAAGCCGCGACTACGCAGCTACTACAGAGTCGGCTATTATTTGATCATGGTCATTAATGGGCGATGGCGTATAATGCTTCAACATCATGGATGATTTGAATGCACTGAGTTAACGAGGATGGGGTATGTGGGGTTACGATCGATCGACCGACAGTGATCTTGTGCCATATAAAACACAGGATGAACACTTCGAACTGTTTTGCATGGTTCTCGAAAGAGGTTTTGCCATTCATACCGGCCAGAGTGACCGCTTGGTGGTCGAATTTAAGCTCACAGATACTGGGTCTCGGCGCTATCTGCCTCGGGTAAATCCCAAAAGCGGTGTGAGTTTTCGGATCCCAGAGAGTTGGTTAAAACCCTGCGATCTGTATCTCCATTACGACCCCTCAAGCGATACGGATATTCCCGAACTGGCTTACTTTAAGCCGGATCAAAATATTTTTGTGCCTTACGATTACGAAAACGAAAACCTCTTTGAAACCGATAGCGGAAAGCCTCACATTCCTGTGGTGAAGCTGTCGACCCTACGGGGTCTGCACTACATCAAGGATATCGCCTGTTTGCAGATGTTTGAATTGGATTTCGATAAGCTATTTGACGCTGATCCGGCCTTAGCCGATCAGGTAAAGGATGTTTTGGCTCGTAAAATGAGTCGCTTTGTGGAGTTCTCGCACCCCTGGGTACAGGCCAATCACGCTGAGCGTGTCGCTCAGCAGTATCTCGACAACTACTCTTCAAGAAATGGCGGCGACTCAGCCCCCAAGCGCGCAGCGAGTCAGCCTGGCGACAATAGCGATGGCCCATTTATGGGTTGGGATTAACAATCCGCTATTGTTAGCATCACTTTTCAACAAAAGCTCTCTCGATGACGTAGTGCGCTTGGTGTCCATGCCGGGACTCGCTAAAACCTTGCTGATCTAACCACTGGCAGGTGTCTTTCAGCATCGCCGGGCTTCCGCATACCATAAAGCGATCATGTTCCGGATCTATCTCGTTGAGGCCCAAAGCTCTAGGCAACTGACCTGAGGCCAATTGCTCGGTGATCCGACCTTGATTTTGGTAGGGCTCACGAGTCACCGTGGGATAGTAGATGAGCTTTTCTGCAATTACATCGCCTAGATACTCATCGCTAGGGAGTTGCTTCAAAATAACGTCTTGATAGGCGAGCTCAGACACAGTGCGAACACCGTGGGTGAGAATTACTTTGTCAAAGCGTTCGTACACCTCTGGATCTCGAATGATACTCATAAAGGGCGCTAGCCCCGTGCCAGTGCTGATTAGGTACAGGTTTTTACCGGGTAAAAGATGATCGGCAATTAGGGTTCCCGTTGGTTTCGTGCTCACCAAAATCGGGTCGCCTACCTGTATGTTTTGCAGATGAGAGGTGAGCGGGCCGTCCGGTACCTTGATACTAAAGAACTCGAGTTCCTCGTCGTAATTGGCGCTGGCGATACTGTATGCACGCATCAGCGGTTTGCCTTCGATCTCAAGTCCCATCATTACAAAGTGGCCATTTTCAAATTTCAGTCCCGCATTGCGACTGGTTTTGAAGCTAAATAAGGTGTCGTTCCAATGACGAACATCGGTAACAGTTTCAGTAATGACTTTGGCCATGGCGAGTTCCAACGAATCGATAGGTGTTTAAAAGTTGCAACTAGGATAGGGCTCGACTAGCATATCTGTAAAACAACTTAATTGATCAAGTGTTATCTGATTTATCAATTAGTGATTGGCACTCCAATCTTGGTGAGGTTCTATGCGTTATTCATTGCGACAGCTTGAGGTGTTCTTGGCGGCAGCTCATTTTGAAAATATCACCCGAGCAGCAGAGAGCTTGTCCATGTCGCAGTCGGCGGCGAGCAGCTCTCTGCGCGATATCGAACAGCAGTTCGATATTCAGCTATTTGATCGCGTCGGCAAGCGCTTGCAGCTCAATGAGCTGGGAAGAGTCCTCAGGCCTAAGGCGGAGGCTCTCTTGGCTCAGGCGCAATCGTTTGAGCGAGATATGTCACAGCATCAGGATTTGGGATTGTTGAAGGTTGGCGCCACTTTGACGATTGGCAATTACCTTGCGGTTGAAATGATGGCCAGCTTCATGGCTGACAATGACGGCGCAGATGTGAATCTAATGGTCGCAAACACAGAGACCATAGCGCGAATGGTTGAAAACTATGAGCTCGATGTGGGTTTGATCGAGGGGGAGTTGCAGCACTCGGAGTTGGAGGTGATTCCCTGGCGTGAGGATGATCTCGTGGTATTTTGCGCCCCAGATCACCCTTGGGCGGATAAAGGGATTCTCACAGATGATGATCTACTTGAGGCCAAGTGGGTGGTACGTGAATCTGGATCGGGTACTCGCCAAGCCTTTGATCGAGCCATGCACGGCTTGTTGGGGGATATTCATTTGCGCCATGAACTGCAGCATACCGAAGCCATCAAGCGAGCGGTTGAGGCCGGTTTGGGGATTGGATGCTTATCAGAGATCGCTCTGCGAGACGCTTTCAAGAGAGGCAGCTTGAGGCCCTTGAGAGTGCCTCATCGAGATTGGCATCGACGCTTTTACATTATATTGCACAAACAAAAATATCGGGGGCCGGGAATTGATCATTGGCTGGAGCTTTGTAAGGCGTTTAATGCGACTCAGGACTATAATGATTGTTGAGTAAGTCGCTCGCGCTATATACTCATTCAAAAACTGTGGAAACAAGTCGTTGAATTTCATCGTAATTCTAAGAGTTATCTTATGCGCGTTGCTATTGGCGACGTCTGCGGGTGCTCTATCGGCTGTCGTTCTGATTCCGCCTGATGTCCTCAATGATTACAAGAGCTTAGTGGGAGAGCGGGCGCCCGCGAGTCTGCGAGATTTTCGCGGTAACAGTTCCAGAAGGGAGGTTGTCGAGGTCATTTTATTGCTTCAGGCCTTGGATGCTGGTGATTATTCTCACGATATTCGACTCAGAACCAGTCCGAGTGAAGCTCAATCAATGCGTCTGCTCGCTGCCGGCCAGGCGAACTTATTGGGAACCACATCTTGGAAGCAATCGCTCGATAAGTTTGAGTCAAGAATTCGGCCGAGTTTTACCGTGATTCGATCCGGTGAATATCAATTTGGACTCTACGGTTGTCGAGGTCAACAGCTTGGCGCCACACCCGATTTGTCTGAAATTAGCGTCGTCGCAAATAAGGAGAAATCCATTGTCTGGTCTGCGTTACAGCAGGCTGGTTTTAAGTCTCTCGACTATTTCGAGACCTCTGAGGCCCGCGCAAGGATGGTGTGCCTGGCGAGGGTTCAAGCCACGGTGTCCGAATTTCCGTCGTCGTCAAATCTGGATATTCGTCGAGGCGGATTTACTCTGGCGCCTTTCGATGGGGTTAAGCTCGTCGTTGATGCGAGTCGGCACTATGCCATTAGCACCAGTGCTGCTAGCAGTGAGGCGGTGACTTTGGCGGTGAATCGAGGGTTAAAGATTATCCGCCGAAACGGCGCTGTAAGGCGTGCGCTTTTACAGTCAGGCTTACATCATCCGAAGGCTAAAAACTGGCGTAAGGTTGTCATCAGCCCAACGCAGTAGGGAGTTGAGCGCGATGACATCTTATTGGGTTTAGGCTAAGTCGATCTTTCTTTGGTCGTAGAATTCAATCAGGCCGTCAATCGCCGTTTGTTCGTAGGGCTTCAAGCCGCTCAAAACCATGCGTTTTTCGCCGCTGCCAAATACTCTTTCACCGTCTTTGAATTCAAATTGCAGTGCGACGTTACCTCGCTTGCCATTAACCTCAAATGAAGAGCCGCAAAGCTCAACTGTGGGGGTTTGGAAGTCTAGGGAGTCAACATCAAGGCTCATGGATTCGTAGATGACCAGCGGTCGAGCGGGATTCACCATAACGTTTTTGTCTTTCCATAGGGGCACAAGCACATGGGGGAAGGTTTTTCCCGAAAACGCTACATACTGCTCCGCGAGTTTCATGTTTCGCTCTAGGTCTTGGCTGCGCTCGCCACTGGCATCTACGGCGAGAAAGGTCTTGCCATTGGTGTCTTGTATTTCTTGACCATTTGTCTCTGTGGCGGCGAAATGCAATTCGATACCATCGGTTACCATATCGGCAAAGCGAATGTGCATCTTTTGTTGTAGCCCCAATTGCGACAGCGCAACCGTGAACAATAGGTCTCCAGGCACACAAAAGCGTTTCGCGTCTATGTCGTGAATGGGATTGAAATCATCGGCAATGTTCTTTGCGAATCGACTGGCTTGCTCACGGCTAAATTGAAAGGTGTTCTCTTGGGTGGAAACGTACTGCGATAACTGCATGGTATCTTCTAGCGGTCTCTTTAGGTTAGGGCTGGAGGTGTTGGCGGGTCAGTGTTCGAACCTTGTGTTTCGACCATGGCTAAATGCCTGTCGAGCCCTGACAGGCCAACAAAGCGCGAAATTTTAACAGGTCTGGCGTGAAAACTAAATTCTGCCCGAATTTTGCGCTTCATGGCCTTTGGCTGATCGAGGAATAGTGATACCTTAGCGCCCTTATTCGAGAGGGCAGTTCTTGCCTGATGCCTTACTGAGAGTTTTATGAGCGATAGAGATTCATGAACGATATAGAAATTTACATTCGAGAGCCCGTCCTCAAGCGCGTGCTTGGCTGGATCAAGAGTAGGCTCGGTCCACTGGAAGAGCTGCCGGTTGATAAATCCCAGCAAGATGTACGAATGTTCCTTGCCGTAGAGCATGAGCCTGTTATCCCGGTGATGATTCAATCCGCCGTTGAAGGTGGCCCTTATGTGGGGGTTTGGTTTGATAGCCCCGAGACACCTTGGGCAAGCGATGTAGACTGTGCAAGGGAGGCCTTTGAAGCGTTTGGTTTGCCGGTTCAGTGTGACCCGGGTCCAGGGCATGACGATCAAGACGACTTCTTCCGGATCGATGCCAAAGGCGAGAGCCTTGTTCATCTAAAGGACGGATTACTCGGGAATCGTTAGTTATCACTCTGACTCAAATGCTCTGTGTGCTAAGTATGCAGATATTGATTGTTGAGCGACCTGTTGAGTTTAAGCGTTAGGTTTTAGGAAGTATGCCATGCAAGAAATGATTGAAGAGTTACATGAGGTCGCTGAGCAGGTGCCGGTGCCATTGGAGTTGCCAGAGCACGATCAGGTGGTGGATGCCCAGGAGCAAATTTTGATGCCTTTACCAGCGGACTTCCGTGAGTTTCTAATGGAGGCAACCGATGTGGTATTTGGCACGCTTGAGCCGGTGACTGTTGCCGATCCGTCGTCACATACTTATTTGCCTGAAGTGACTTCAACGGCTTGGTCTGTGGGAATGCCGAGAGAAATGATCGCGCTCTGCGAGAGTCGTGACGGTTATTATTGCGTGGCGCAAGACGGCGAAATAAAGCTGTGGCGCGACGGCGATTACGATGCCGAAACCTGGGAAAATATCTGGTACTGGGTGAGAGATGTTTGGTTAGAAAGTTAATCGGCCCAGCGTTCGAGAGGTTCGTTGCTGGTAAATATCGAAACAATAAAAAAGGCAGCTAAGCTGCCTTTTTTATTGGAGCAGAGATTAGATTAAATCTCTGCAGCCAAACGAGTACCTTGATCGATGGCGCGTTTCGCATCGAGTTCAGAAGCCAAATCTGCGCCGCCGATTAGGTGATAGGGCTTGTCCAGACCCTCAACCAAATCGCGCTTAGATTCCTGTCCGGCACAAAGGATGATGTTGTCGACATCCAGAACACGGGTGTCATCGCCTACTCGAATGTGCAAACCTTCATCATCGATTTTGAGGTATTCGCAACCCGGCATCATCTTGACACCTTTGTTGATAAGACCCGTGCGATGAATCCAGCCGGTGGTTTTACCAAGACCGCCACCCACTTTGGATTCTTTACGCTGAAGTAAGAACACTTCGCGAGGAGACTCTGGAATTTGTGCGGTCACGCCTTCAATTCCGCCGCGGGCTTGGAGAGTCATATCAACACCCCATTCTTTCATGAACGCTTCGATATTTTGGCTGGTGGCTTCACCTTCATGACTCAAGTACTCTGAGACATCAAAACCAATGCCGCCGGCGCCAATGACGGCGACTTTTTTACCTACCGGCTTTTTGTGTTTCAGAACGTCAAGGTATCCCAGAACTTTTTCGCTTTCGATGCCCGGAATCGGCGGCACCCGAGGGTCGATACCCGTTGCCAAAACAACTTCATCGTAATCGCCAGCGTTTAATTGATCCACAGTGACCTTGGTGTTGAGCTGAAGATTAACGCCGGTTTGTTCGATGCGGCGGCCAAAGTAGCGAATAGTTTCATAAAACTCTTCTTTACCAGGAACTTGCTTAGCGACGTTAAACTGGCCGCCAATTTCGTCAGCGGCATCAAACAAAGTCACTTCATGGCCGCGCTCAGCTGCTGAGGTAGCAAAGGCGAGACCGGCAGGGCCCGCACCAATGACTGCGAGTTTCTTAACCGCAGTTGTTGGCAAAAGGTTGAGCTCGGTTTCGAAGCAGGCACGTGGATTGACCAAGCAGCTGGTCATCTTCCCGCTGAACACGTGATCCAAGCAGGCTTGGTTACAACCGATACAGGTGTTGATGTCGAGGCTGCGGTTTTCTTCGGCTTTTTGCATGAAGAAAGAATCGGCTAGAAATGGGCGCGCCATAGAAATCATGTCAGCGTGACCGGCTTCCAAAACCTCTTCGGCTTTTTCTGGAGTGTTGATGCGATTGGAAGTGACGACAGGAATATCGAATTCGTCGCGGAACTTTTCAGTAACCCAAGTGAATGCAGCGCGAGGTACTTTAGTGGCGATGGTGGGGATTCTAGCTTCGTGCCAGCCAATACCGGTGTTGATGATAGTAGCTCCGGCTTTTTCGATAGCTTTACCGAGAGTCACGATTTCATCGTAAGAGCTTCCGCCGTCAACCAGATCGAGCATCGACAAACGGTAGATGATGATGAAGTTCTCACCCACGGCTTCACGAACGCGACGAACCACTTCTACCGGCAGGCGCATGCGGTTTTCGTAGCTGCCACCCCAGTCATCGTCTCGCTTGTTGGTCCGAGCTGCGAGAAACTGATTTAAAAAGTAGCCTTCAGAGCCCATGATCTCGACGCCATCGTAACCGCTTTTTTGCGCCAGTGAGGAGGTGCGAACAAAATCTTCGATCTGCTGTTCGATTTCTTCTTCGGTGGCCGCTTTCGGTTTGAACGGATTGATGGGCGCTTGTACGGAAGAGGGGGCGATGGGGTTTTCGTTAAACGCATAGCGACCGGTATGCAAAATTTGCATGCAGATTTTGCCGTCGGCTTCATGAACCGCCTTGGTGATCAAACGGTGATCTTCGCAGTCTTCTTCGGTCCACAACATTTTGGTGTGTTCGTGGGTAGCGGCGCGTTTGTTAGGGCCAAAACCACCGGTCACAATAAGGCCAACACCACCGCGAGCACGCTCAGCAAAAAATTCCGCCATGCGTTCGTGGCCGTTGGGTGCTTCTTCAAGCCCTGTGTGCATTGAGCCCATTAGAACTCGGTTTTTCAGTGTGGTAAAACCCAGGTCCAGCGGCTCAAACAATTTTGGAAATGGATGTGTACTCATGTGTTACTCCAATCTATACGAGGCTAATCGTTTTTGGTGAATGGCTTTCTGCTCTCTGGCAGTAATACCAAAAAATTGTTACGCAGGAATAAAACCGGCGTCTTTAAGATGTTGTGTCATCTTTTCGAACATCAGTTGCAGGCCGTTAATTGGACGCATCATGACTTCAAAGTGGACGATCTTGCCTTCTTCGTTAAAGCGAATTAGGTCGATACCCTTGATTTTTTTGTCGCCTACCATTGCGGAAAACTCTAAAGCGAAGCTGCCGCCGTCGATCCATTCTCGGTGATACTCAAAATCTTCAAAAATACCGGAAACCATTTGGAGTATGTAGGCGGTAATGTCGCGCCCCTTCTTAGGTGCCCAAACGGTAGGAGAATGAAATTCCACATCTTCAGCAAGAAGGTCGTTGAGAAGATCAAAATCTTTTTCGAAAATAATCTTATGCCAAGTGTCGAGAGTCTGTTGATTCATGGTCGCGCCTTAATCATAGTATTTTTTATAGGTTCAGGGTGTTGTGTGAGCCTAGGTCAAATTATTTGAACATTGGATTGATTGGGCAGAGCTCTTCAAACTGCGGCTCGCGTTTTTCCATTTTGGCGGCGAAGGTTTCCATCATGTCGACCTGCGGCTGGTACATGCCACTTTGCCATAGCGACATCGCATTAAGGCTGTCAGACATGGAGTGATCACGAGTGTAATTGATCATTTCTTTCGCGCCGGTAACCGCCAGAGGAGAGCGCGCGGCAATTTGTCCTGCGATTTCCATGACGCCATCTAGCATGGCTTGCTGATCGGCATAGACCTTATTTACTAGGCCGAATTCTTTCGCTTCTTCTGCATACATACGGCGACCGGTGTAGGCCAGTTCACGCATCAATCCCTGAGGAATCAGGTGGGGTAGGCGCTGCATGGTACCTAGATCGGCGGTCATACCGAGTTTAGTTTCTTCAATGCTAAAAAAGGCGTCTTCGGTGCAGTAACGACTGTCGCAGGCACTAACCATATCGACGGCGCCGCCGATACAGCCGCCTTGTACGGCCGCAAGCACAGGCATTCTGGCGTTCTCAAGACGATTAAAAACATCTTGTAATTGCAAAACGCTGTTTCGAAGATCCAGGTGGCGGCGACCAGGTTCCACGTCGTTCTTGATGCTGCTGCCATCGGTAAAGACTGAGAGATCCATGCCGGCACAAAAGTGTTTGCCAGTTGATGAAAGAACGATCACTCGTGCCGAGGCGGCATCGCTGATGTCTTGCACGACGGCCGGAAGTTCCTTCCAGAAGTCGATATTCATCGAATTGTACGCGTCCGGGCGACTTAGCTGGATGTGAGCAATTTTGTCGGTGGTTTCTACGGTCAAAGCGTTATAGCTCATTCTCTCTAATCCTGTTGTGAGGCGTTTGTTGTATCCGGTTGGCAGCCCGGTCTCGAGCTAGTGTAGTTTTTGATTACAACTAGACACTGTCAAGTTTGTGGTGCATAACTTAACGATCTATTTTGACACTGTCAAGATAACTGGGTAGATTGCGCCACATGAAAGACAAAATCGTAAAACTGGATACCGATTCCGCTAAAGAGTCTCGCGCTCGCTATCATCACGGTGATCTGCGCCAAGTGTTGATGGATGAGGCGGCCTTAATGATCAAAGAGGAGGGTGAAAAAGCTCTCTCCATGCGCAAGTTGGCGGCGCGAGTCGGGGTTTCCCGAACCGCTCCCTATCATCATTTCGCAGACAAGCAGACCTTGCTGTGTGCCATTGCACAAGAGGGGTTTCGTCGGTTTAACCTCATTGGCGAATCTCAGAAATTCGGTGATGACGGCTATTTGGCGTTGTCGACACAGCTCAATTTTGTCCGTAACTACGTTAAATTTGCTAGAGAGAATGCCCAATACTACGACTTGATGTTTGGCGGCCATCTGTGGAAGTCACAACAATTGACCGATTCTCTCACCCGTGAGGCCCACGCTTCCTTTCGTCGATACGTCGAAAAGCTGCGCGAGTGGCGCGAACAGGGAAGAATCCTATCGAGTGTTGATCCTCTGCGTTTTGCGCAGGTGAGCTGGAGCACCCTGCATGGTATGAGCCGATTACTGATTGATGGGATCTACATGGATGATGCTGCCATCGATCCTATTTGTGAAAACGCGGCCGAAATGTTCTGGTTGCAGTTAACTGGTAACAAGCCGTCCAATAAGGTTTAAGACTTGGCAGGCGCCTTGCATTGTTTGTAGATATTGAAATTCACGTCAAAACTTTGAAAAGGCTGGTTTATGTCACCTGTTCCCCTTAGTTCTCTGCCGGTATCTAAGCTTCTCTCATCTCGGGTGGTTTCCAGGGCGCAGTGGTTGTCTGTTCAGCGTTGGCGAGCCTTAGTACTAAATCAGCAGCGCTTGCGCTGGGCTGAATGCGGCATGCGCATTGGCGCTCGTATGGACGCCGCGGGTTATTGCGAGCATGGTGACTTCAGTCAAGGTCTCATCGCGGTTAGGCGTTAATCGGCATTACTTGGGCGGCGGTAATACTCTTTAGGAGTTGAGCACCGACTTTATTTTGTTGGGCGCTTGAATGGCTTCATATAGCGTCTTATACGTGGCTCATTGAGTTGTAGTAGCATGACCTTCGAATACTACGGCCGCTGTCTGTTTGCAGGGCTTGTGATTGAGAGCCCTGATGAGCAACGATAGAAAAGCAATCCTGTTTGGTTTGGCCGCAGTGGCCTGTTGGTCCACCGTGGCCGCCGCATTTAAATTGTCACTTCAGTATTCATCACCGGTGCAACTGGTTTTTTACGCCTGCGTTTCTTCCTTTGTAGTTCTGTCTGTATCAGTGACTTTGCGAAAGGAATGGCAAGATTTTTTTGCGCTGTCGCCAGCCCATTGGCGGCGTTCTTTTCTTTACGCCATTTTGAATCCCTTTCTCTATTACTGGGTATTGTTTAGCGCCTATGATTTGCTGCCGGCGCAGCAGGCTCAAGCAATCAATTACAGTTGGGCGTTGACCATGACGCTGCTGGCGGTTCCCTTGTTGGGGCATCGTTTGCATTGGCGTGATGCTATTGCCGCGTTGATTTGTTATGCCGGGGTGGTTGTGGTGGCGACAAAGGGAGCGCTGTTTTCGGTCCAGCAAATGCCTTTCTTGGGGGTTGCTCTGGCGTTGTTCAGTACGGTTTTGTGGGCGCTGTATTGGATTCTGAACACCAAAGATCAGCGTTCGCCGGTGGTGGGGTTGATGTGTAATTTTCTGCTGTCGATACCGATGGTATTCACCTTATGTCTTTGGCTTGGGGAGTCACTGGTGGTGCCATGGCAGGGGGTGTTAGGCGCAATCTATATCGGAGCCTTCGAAATGGGTTTGGCGTTTGTTTTTTGGTTAATGGCGATGAAGTTAACCAGCCGTACCGCAAATATCGCTAATCTGATTTATCTGTCGCCACTGGTTTCATTGGCGCTCATTGCCTGGGTGCTGGGTGAGGTGATTTTGCCGGCGACGATTGTCGGTTTGGGAATGATTATTGTGGGCTTGTTGATTCAGAAAAAGTCTGGAAGCAAGTCGTTGTGATAAGGCTGCTGCATGCTTTTAGCCGAGAGGCTGAAGGCATGCAGTCTCTTACGTCGGTACTTATCTGTGGTTAGTATTGTGATTCTGGCAGGTGAACAGTAAAGCCTTCCATGTCTTCAGTCACAAATATCTGGCAACTCAAGCGGCTGTTTTCTTTTGGGTCAACTACGGCTTCTAATAAATCTTTTTCTGAGCTGTCGGCGGCAGGAACCTTTTCAACCCAAGCGTCATCGACGTAGCAGTGGCAGGTGGCACAAGCGCAGGCACCACCGCATTCGGCAAGAATGCTGTCGATCATATTGTCGACGGCGCCCTGCATAATGCTCTCGCCCACGGCAACGTCCGTTTGGTGGCGGTTGCCGTCGGCTTCGATGTAGTTGATCAGTGGCATAGTGAACCTCGTTGTAAATGTATGTCGGTGGTCGGTCGTGTGCGCCTTCAATGGCGAACGTTATTATTTCGGCGCGCAGTGTATCTTTTTCTTAAAAACTCTGCGATGCAAAACGTTGTGTTTCGGGTTGATTGTCAGACGTGCTTTGAAAGCGGCCGCGATAGGCGCGTGGCGTCAGTCCGGTCTTTTTCTGAAACAGTCGACTGAACGAGCTCAAGTCGTTGTAACCTACTTGCAGCATGATCGACTCGATGGTTCCACCACTGGTTTCCAGTAAGCGTTTAGCGGTGTCGATGCGCAGGTTTTGAAGGTAGCGATTCGGGGTTACCGACATGACTTGTTTGAAGCGTCGGATCAGGGTTCTTGAACTGACCCCTAGGTGTTCTGCCAGCTTGTCCAGCGCGCCGGGTTCTTTCATGTGTATTTGCAGCCAGGTTTGTGCGTCGGCTACAAGCGAATCGTTGTGGTTGAGCTGTTGTTGCAGGGTGAGGTAAGGGGTTTGCTCGACGTGATTACTGTCTACCAGCATAAGTTTTGAGGTGAGAGAGGCAATTTGCTGGCCCATATATTTTTCGATCAGTCTTAGTGCCATTAGTGAGTCGGTGTTGCCGGCACCGCCGGTCACTAAGTTTCCAGACTTGATGATGAGTTGTTCAATGTCCAGCTCGATACTTGGGTAGCGCTTCTGAAACAGCTCCGATAGCCACCAGGTGGTAGTGGCGGGCTTTCCGTCTAGGAGGCCGGTCTCGGCCAGCAGAAAGGTGGCGGTACAGGATGAAATGATCAGTTTGTCGTTTTCGGCCTGATGTTTAAGCCAGTTGATCAGCGGTCTCTGCTTGCTGAGAAATTCAGGGAATTCTTGTTTGTTGCTATAGGGCGAGGCCGCCACTAACACCACGTCAGCGGGTTCGGCGTCTTGGAAGGCACAATCGACTGCAATTCGTACTTGGGTCGCGGTGCGAATCGGTCGTCCATCTCTTGAAACCAGCTGCCAGCGGAACAGAGTGTCGGCGGTGTCGTATCGCTTTTTCCACTGCAGGTTTGCGATATCGAGCATGTCCAGAATGTTCGAAAAACTCGAGAGGCGGCAGCCGTCGTGGACGGCAATAGCAATACTGGGCATGGTAATCCTATGGGTCAGTCGGTAATTACCCTAATACAGGGATCGCGGATTTTAGCCCGAAGCCAACGAGAAAATATAGGTCGAATATGGCCGGCATGGCAAAAAGAGCGTTAAATCGGTGAAAGCTGACACAGATGTACGGCCGCGGGAGGGCCATAGAAGGGCTGGTTGAGGCGAATGTCGGCGGCAGTGTGAGCGTAGAAGGGAGTGAGCTCCGCCGAAAAGGTTTATTTCGACGGAGCTCAAAATACGTGAAATTACTCGAACATTTCCGGTTGTTCAGCGGTAATAACGTTCAATAGAGGCTGAAAGCTGAACCAGCCTGCCAGCTCACTACCCACTGTTTCGTGCGTTTGTTTGGCGCTTTCAGGGCTGATGAGTCGCGGAGTACCGGCGGCCTCGGCCATCAACTGGGCTTGGCAGCTACGCTCCATAGTGATGAACCACCAAGCGGCAGATTCGACGCTCTCACCCACAGTGACCAAACCGTGATTTTGCAGGATCGCGGCCTTGTTGTCGCCGAGGGCGTTAGCGATGCGTTCGCCTTCGCTCATATCTAACACTACCCCGGTAAAGTCTTCGAAAACACCGTGATCCTCATAGAAAGCACAGGCATCTTGAGTGATAGGGTCTAGCGGGCGACCTAGGCTAGACCAGCTTTTTCCGTAGACTGAGTGGGCGTGCGCAGCAGCAGTGACATCTGGGCGGGTCTTGTGTATGTGCGAGTGAATAGTGAAGGCGGCGCCGTTAAGCAGGCCATTGCCTTCAACGACTTCGCCGGCGTGGTTGACCAACAGTAAATCTGACATCTTCATTTGCTTGAAGGATACACCCATTGGGTTGACCCAAAAGTGATCGAGACGCTCTGGGTCGCGAACGGTAATGTGTCCGGCGACACCTTCATCAAAGCCAAACTTCCCGAACAGGCGGAAGGCTGCGGTCAGCATACGTTTGCGGTGTTCGCGCTGCGCTGCTGGAGTTTCGCCTTCGCCCATGGTGGGGATGCCGGTACCTTCTTGGTTCATTACGATGTCGTTGGTCGCTTCGCTCATGTTGTGCTCCTAAATAACGTGTCAGTACTTTTATTGTTCAGGCTTGTGTCACTCGTGGTCTCTTACGGGCACTGATTGCTCGGTGCTTCATGAAAGAGGTTGAGGCTAGTGTAGACCTTGGGGGCGAGATCAACCGTAACCTAGGTGACAAAGCCGGCCACTTAGCCGCACATTGGTGTTAAAATCCCGCGCTTTCCCATGCGGGTAACATTATTGTCTTGGTTCTGCGGTCGCTCGCAGTCAATCATAGATACATGTGTTGTGTTGAGAGGTTTTAATGTCAGAGATAAAAGCCGGTGTTTATCGCCACTATAAGGGACTTAATTATCAGGTGTTCAGTGTCGCTCGGCACAGTGAAACCGAGGAGTGGCTGGTGTCTTATCGCTGCCTCTATGGCGACTACAGCTGGTGGGTGAGGCCGTTGGAGATGTTCAAGGAGTCGGTCGAGGTTGACGCTGTTGAGCTTCCCCGGTTTGAATATGTGGGCGGCTTTGACGCCCGTGAGTACACCGATGCACCGGCGTTGAGTGCTTTGCTTGGCGAGGTTACGGCCCCGTGATTTGGGCTTGCCCTATTTGTCGACAACCTTTGCAGGCTAGCTCTGGAGGTGTGAGTTGCAGCGCGAATCACCAGTTTGATCGCGCTAAGCAGGGTTACTTGCCGTTGCTGCCGGCTCATCATCGTCGCTCGGCGACTCCTGGAGATGACCGAGCAATGCTTGAGGGGCGCAGGGAGTTCTTACAAGCGGGTTTTTATGCGCCCTTGGCGGATTTACTGGCAGAACAGCTGTGTGGTGTTGGCGAATCTCGCGAATCAGTCACTCTGCTAGACAGCGGTTGCGGCGAGGGATATTACTTGGGTCGTATCATGGCGCGGGCGCGAGATCTTGTTGTCAGACTTAAACCGTTTGGCTTTGATATCTCTAAGGATGCCGCGAAGCTGTCTGCTAGAGCCTTGTCTGCCGATGGGGTTTCTGCTGCCCAGAGTCGAGGCGCTAATAGTGCTGATAATAGTGTCGATACGGCCTCTATCGCGGTGGCCTCTAGCTTTCAGCTTCCGGTGCTCGACGAAAGCGTAGATGTGGTCTTGAGAATATTCTCTCCGGGCGATATGGACGAAGTTGCGAGAGTGCTTCGCGCCGATGGGGAGTTTTGGCGGGTTGTGCCGGGGCCGAAGCATTTGTATCAGCTTAAGCAGGCGCTTTATGACGAGGTAACGCTGCATGAAATTCCCGCCAGCCCTGAAGGCTTTGAGACGTTTGAGTCAACACCTTTGGTGTTCCCGGTTGAGCTGACTAACTCCCAGGCGATTGAGCAGCTCTTACAGATGACGCCGTTTGTGTGGAGAGGCTCGGAGCAAGGAAAGGCAGTTTTGCGGGAGAGTTCGGCGTTAACTGTGACTGCTGATTTTGTTCTCCAGCGCTATCGAAAAGTTGCGGTATGAAGACCCGTGAGACTGGTGGTGTTTCGCACAGAGCGTCATTTGGTGGCCTGAGGTGGCAAATTTGAAAGACGAACTTTCAGACGAGTATTGGATGGCTAGGGCGCTAGCCTTGGCTGAGCGAGCTGAAGCGCTGGGTGAAGTTCCTGTGGGCGCCTTGGTGGTTCTCGATGGTGAGGTGATTGGCGAAGGTTGGAATCAGCCTATTAGCGGTTGCGATCCCACAGCTCATGCCGAGATTATGGCTTTGCGGGCAGCAGCCAAGCATCAAAGTAACTACCGACTGCCTAAAGCCGATTTATACGTGACCCTCGAGCCTTGTACTATGTGCGCTGGCGCCATTGTTCATAGTCGTGTGGCAAGAGTGGTATTTGCCGCGTCGGAGCCTAAGGCGGGCGCTGTGGTGAGTAACGGCAATGTGTTTGATCGCGACGAAATGAATCATCAGGTCGAGTATCTGGCAGGGGTGTGTGAGCCAGCAGCAGTTGAGATGATTCAGGCTTTTTTTAAGCGTCGCCGCAAAGAAGCCAAGGCGGCAAAGCAGGCCCGAAAGCGTGCGTCCGAGGATCAATAGATCATGCTGGTCGAGTGTTTGGGCTGGGCTGAGTCAGGCTAAAGTAGCGAGGTGCCGTCGGTCAGGCTGTTCTCGTACTTAACGGGAGTTAGGCCGTCGTCTGAGACTGCAGCCAGTCGGCGTTGTTGTACTTGCTGGTGTAGGGCAATGGTGTTGTAAAAACTGCGAATGCTCTGTACGTATTTAACCGCTTCCCAGCCGCGCGCGTAGCCGTGTTTTGTCGTTCGGTAGTACTTGCGTTTAGTTAGCAGAGGGAGATGCGTTCTCACGTCGGTCCACTTGTTGGGATCGCCGCCCATGCGCTCAGTCAATACTCGGGCGTCTTCCATGTGTCCAAAGCCGATATTGTAGGCCGCTAGCGACAACCAAGTCCGATCAGCGCCTTGGATATCTTCAGGGATACGATTGAAGATCTTCTTAAAGTACTTGGCTCCACCGTAGATACTCTGAATAGGGTCGAGGCGATCCTCTACACCTACCTCTTTGGCGGTGGCTTTGGTGAGCATCATCAATCCACGAACACCAGTGTAGGAGCGGGCGCGAGAGTTCCAGTGGGACTCTTGATAGCTCATGGCGGCGAGCAGCTGCCAGTCGAGATCAAACATGGCGCCAGCAATCTCAAGGTATTCTTGCCAGCGCGGTAGGCGCTGTTGAACGCGCCGTGCAAAGGTAAAGGCGCTGCCGGCATCCATCCCGTCCACGTGTCCGTAAAAGCGTTCTTCCATTTCCGCTAGCATGCCCGTGGCTTCGGCGTCGGCAATAAAGGCATCCGCAAGTTCGTATAGACTGTCGTCGGCACCTTTCGGGAAGACCCAGGCGACTGCTTGCGGGGTTTCGGAAACGGTGAAGGCGCGTCTTGCGCGAGGGTAAAGGCTGCGATTCATATCGTAGGCGTTTGAATCTACAACCGCATAATCGATGGTGCCGTTGTGAACCATCTCCATCAAGTCCGACATTTCAATGTCCGACTGCTCGTGCCAGCGCAATTGCGGCACTTGCTGTTGTAGTTGCGCTAGTCGTTCGGCGTGAGCACTGTTGGAGATCACTAGGGTCGATTTGCCTAAGAGGTCTTCCGGTTTAAACGGGCGTTTGGTGCCGGCGCGATAAAGTACTTCTTGAGTCACTTCCATGTAAGGGCGGGTGAAACGCACTTTTTGTTGGCGTTGCGCCGATACTGTGAGGCCTGCTGCCGCCATTTGCCCTGCGCTTGAGCCAACACGCTGGAACATATTGCCGAAATTTTCTTCTTCCGTGATGGTGAGGCCGACCCCTAGGTGATCGGCAAAAGCTTTGGCTAAGGTGTAGTCGTAGCCGTCGAGCCCGAGTCGGCCTTCATAATAGGTGGTGGGGCCGTTGCGAGAGATGATTCTTAGCTCGCCGGCTGCCAACACTTGTTCGAGGGCGGTAGGGGTGTGGCTGGCGCTTAGTATAAACGGCAGACACAGCAACAAAGCGGCGAGGCTAAGGCGCGATCTGAGATAAAGGCTCTTCTTGCGGTGCTGCATTGGAGTCTCCCGTTTATTGGCCATCGTCGAGTGACTGTCGAGGATAAGATCCTCAGAAGCCTGCAATCTCGAAATCAAATGGCTGCTTAGTACAAAATTTGCGCGATTCTATAGGTTTCTTACGTGATCGACTAGCTTGTTTTTCAAATTTAAGTGTAGTAGCTGCTAGATGTTTTTGGCGACATTTTGGCAAAGTTTACTCAAAATTTACCTTTTGGTGGCCCTGTGGGCGCGGTGTTAGCGGGTTGTCGCCTTGGAGTCAGTGAGGGCTTGTTAGTGGCGTAGATGGTCGATTCGGTGATTGCTTGGGCGTGGGTGCTTTTTGAATGGCGTTAATGCTATTGAGTTGTCATAAGATGCTGCTATCAATGGGGATATCCAGTACAATGTCGGCCTTTTTTCGAGGCGGCTATTACCCGCGGGGTGCGATTCCCGGGTTAGTCCTAGCCTTGTAAGCCAAACGTCTTTCAATATCACCAAAACCAAGAGGTTTTATTCGATGATGCTGACCCTTCGCGGCGCTCCGGCACTTTCTGATTTCCGTTCTGAAAAGCTTCTCCAGACTTTAAAGCAGGTCGATTCGACTGTGAAAGGCGTTTACGCCGAGTATGTTCATTTTGCCGAGGTCGAGTCGCCATTGACCGATGGCGAACATAGCGTACTTGAGCAATTGCTGACCTACGGGCCGAGCGCCAAGGCTCAAGCAAAAAGCGGACAGTTGTATGTTGTGGTGCCGCGACTGGGGACCATATCCCCTTGGTCATCAAAGGCAACCGATATTGCGCATAATGCGGGTTTAGGCAAGGTGCTGAGGGTTGAGCGTGGCGTTGCTTATTACGTCGAAGGCGGAAACAAGAGCAGCGATCTTGTGGCCGAACTTCATGACCGTATGGTTGAGATGGTGTTGAGTGATTTTGACCAGGCCGAACAGCTGTTTGTTCACGAGCAACCTCGCCCACAGACCAGTATCGATATTTTGGGTGGCGGCCGAGAGGCTCTAGCGAAGGCGAATGTTGAGCTGGGGATGGCTCTCGCCGAAGACGAGATTGATTATCTGGTCGACAGCTTTATAGAGTTGGGTCGAAACCCAGTTGACGTTGAATTGATGATGTTTGCTCAGGCAAACTCAGAGCATTGTCGCCACAAAATTTTTAACGCCTCCTGGACGATCGACGGCGAAGACATGCCTAACTCTCTGTTTGGCATGATCAAAAACACCTATGAAAAGGGCGGCGAGAATGTTCTGTCGGCCTACGCCGATAATGCGTCGGTGATTAAAGGCAGTCACGCAGGACGTTTCTATCCCGATCCAGAAACAAAAACCTACGGTTACCATCAAGAAGATATTCATATCTTGATGAAGGTCGAAACCCACAATCATCCAACCGCTATTGCGCCTTTCTCCGGTGCTGGCACCGGTTCGGGTGGTGAAATCCGTGATGAAGGGGCAGTGGGTCGCGGCTCAAAGCCAAAAGTTGGTCTGACAGGTTTTACTGTATCGAATCTGCAGGTCCCTGACTATGTTCAGCCGTGGGAGCAGGATTACGGTAAGCCCAATCGCATTGTAACGGCCTTGGATATTATGCTTGAAGGCCCCATTGGCGGCGCTGCCTTTAACAACGAGTTTGGTCGTCCAAATATTTGTGGTTATTTCAGAACGTTCGAAGAGAACTTTGATGGTGAGCGTCGAGGCTATCACAAGCCTATTATGTTGGCGGGTGGCTACGGGAACATTAAAGCTGAGCATGTCGATCAAGATGAATTTGAACCCGGCGCTAAATTGGTTGCGCTGGGCGGCCCGGCAATGTTGATTGGTTTGGGTGGGGGAGCTGCCTCATCTATGGCATCGGGCACCTCGTCAGAGGATCTTGATTTTGCTTCGGTACAACGACAAAACCCCGAAATCGAGCGTCGCTGTCAAGAAGTTATCGATCAGTGCTGGCAGCTCGGCACCAGTAATCCAATTGCTTTTATCCATGACGTGGGTGCCGGCGGTTTTTCCAATGCCTTTCCTGAACTGGCTAAAGATGGCGGTTGTGGTGCGAACTTCGAGTTGCGCAAAATCAATAATGACGAGCCGGGCATGAGCCCGCTTGAAATATGGTGTAACGAAGCGCAAGAGCGTTATGTGATGGCAGTTATGCCAGAAGACTTAGCCCGCTTTGAGTCCATTTGTCAGCGCGAGCGCTGCCCTTACGCCGTGGTGGGTGATGCCACTGCCGAAGATCACATTGTTTTGAATGACACGCATTTTGATACTAAGCCTGTCGATTTACCTATGTCAGTATTGTTTGGCAAGCCGCCCAAAATGCATCGCACCGGCGAAACTCGTCAGTACACAACGCAAACATTTAGCACTGAAGGCTTGAACGTTTACGAAGCCGCCGAGCGAGTGATGGCACACCCGACCGTGGCCAGTAAAAGCTTTTTGATCACCATTGGTGATCGCTCAATTACTGGGCAGGTGGTTCGCGATCAATTTGTTGGACCTTGGCAGGTGCCTGTTGCCGATTGTGCGGTAACTACTCAAGCCTACGACACCTATGCCGGTGAAGCGATGAGTATGGGTGAGCGCACGCCGACGGCATTGCTTGACGGTCCAGCCTCTGGTCGCATGGCGATTGGCGAGTCGATCACCAATATTGCCGCCGCAAAAATTGATTCTCTGTCCGATGTTAAGCTGTCCGCGAATTGGATGTGCGCCTCCGGTCATCCCGGTGAAGATGAAAAACTCTACCGCACGGTAGAGGCTATTGGTGTCGATTTGTGTCCTGAGCTGGGCATTACTATTCCAGTTGGAAAAGATTCCATGTCCATGCGCACCGCATGGAATGAAGAGGGCGAAGATAAGGCGGTAACTGCGCCTTTGTCTTTGGTGATCACAGCGTTTGCGCCGGTAACAGATGTTCGCAAAACTGTAACGCCTCAGCTTCGCACAGAGCACTCTGGTAGTGAGTTGTTGTATATCGATTTAGGTAACGGTAAAAATCGTTTGGGCGCCTCGATCTTGGCGCAGGTTTACAATCAAATTGGCGATGAGCCTGCCGATCTCGATCAAGCGTCACAGCTGAAAGGCTTTTTTAATGGGATGCAAGAGAGTCTTGCAGCTGGAGATGTTCTGGCCTATCACGATCGCGGGGATGGCGGTTTGTTCGCGACTGTTGCCGAGATGGCGTTTGCAGGTCATTGCGGCGTTGATATTAATATCGATGGGTTGGGCGATGATCCATTAGCCGTCTTGTTTAGTGAAGAGCTTGGTGGTGTTGTACAGGTCGCCAAGAAAAACGTTAATAAAGTTATTAAGCGCTTTGAAAAAGCAGGTGTGTCTATCGCCAAGTTGGGTTGGCTAAATAGTCACGATAGCATTCGTGTCGAATTTGATGGCGAGGTTATCTACGACGAAAGCCGTGCAGAGTTGCAACGTATTTGGAGTGAGACCAGTTATCGCGTTGCCTCTTTGCGTGACAACGCTGACTGCGCCAAGTCTGAATTCGATCGCATCACGCAAGTTGATCCTGGTTTGAGTGCTACCTTGACCTTTGATCAGAACAAAGATGTTGCAGCGCCTTACATTAATAAGGGGGTTCGACCGAGAGTTGCAGTGCTGCGTGAGCAGGGCGTTAATGGTCATGTTGAGATGGGGGCCGCATTTGATCGTGCAGGTTTCGATGCGGTCGATGTGCATATGAGTGATGTGCTCGCCGGTCGCGCCCAGCTGAAAGATTTTAAAGGCTTGGTTGCCTGTGGTGGCTTCTCGTACGGAGACGTACTTGGTGCCGGCGAGGGCTGGGCAAAAACTATTCTGTTTAACTCTCAGGCTCGCGATCAGTTTCAGTCATTTTTCCATCGTGATGATACCTTTAGTTTAGGTGTGTGTAACGGTTGCCAGATGATGTCGAATCTAAAAGAGTTGGTGCCGGGTGCAGATCATTGGCCGCGATTTGTGCGCAATGTGTCCGAGCAGTTTGAGGCGCGTTTTTCAATGGTGGGGATCGAGAAGTCTCCGTCGGTGTTGTTTGATGGTATGGCGGGCACCATGATGCCAGTGGCGGTTGCTCACGGCGAAGGTCATGCAGAATTTGCATCGCCCGCAGATTTGGACGCCTGTCATAATAGCGGCTTGGTCTCCATGCGTTATCTGGATAATCACAAACAATACACCGAGGATTACCCAGCGAACCCCAATGGATCGCCAAAGGGGATAACCAGTGTTACCTCTGAGGACGGCCGTGCCACGATTATGATGCCTCACCCTGAGCGAGTGTTTCGCGCGGTGAATAATTCTTGGCATCCAGATGAGTGGAAGGAAGATAGCGGCTGGTTGCGCTTATTCCGCAACGCCCGTGTTTTTGTCGAATAATGACAGATTCATTATTAGGCTGATGCGTTCTGTCGTGCGCTGAGGCTGTTTTAGCGAAAAAAGGAGTGCCCGATGGCGCTCCTTTTTTTATGTCTTATGGAAAAAACAGAGGACTTTTCAAAATATCTGTATGGGGTGGTTCTTAAAAAATCGGCAATTTCAGTGCTTTTATTCTATTTTTTAATTATGGCACATAAAATACCTCCTTCAATTGAGTGGCGTTTAAAGTTGGCCTATACCTAAAAGGTGGACGAATTAAGCGGCAAGCGAAATCTATGCTGCGCGCTGGACTCTATTTGGAAGGGAATCTATGAAAGGACTCGCCTCGTTATCACTTCGATACAAAATTCTGTTGGTGGCCATCATTGGTGGTGTTGGGTTTTGTGTTTATCTCTCCTTTAATTTGATCTATCAGCAGCGCCTTGACGACCGACTTCAAGAGATCGAGTTTATTAGCTTTCCTGCATTGGATTTAACCAATAATAGTTATCTCACTTTGTTTAAAGTGCGCAATACCTTGGCGAGCTCTATCTCCAACAGTGATTTGGATATGGTTTCGGACGCTGAAGTGTTGAGCCGAGAGCTTCAGGCCTCACTCGACACTCTGTCAAAGCTGGACGGACGCTTCAAAAACGACGTGGATTTGTTGCGTCTAAATTTTGATGCCTATTGGGTCGCGGCAAGCGGTTTAGCCAGAGGCATGATTGAAGGCACTCTTGAGCTAAGTCAGTTGGCTTCTGGGGCTCAGGCGGCCAATAGTAGTTATGAACGCTTTCGCTCCCAGCTGGCCGAAGTGCAGCAAAAGAATGAAGTGTCTTTCCAGCAGCAAATTTCTCTGACTTCTGCGGAGAGTCGACGCGGCATTAATATTGGGGTAGTGATTGCAATTTTGATGATCGTGACCCTGATGACCAGTGCTTGGTATATCGCCAGTAGAACCACCATGACGGTCAACAGTATTGTTCACTCGCTCGCGGATATGGCGACAGGGCAGGGCGATTTGACCATTCGGCTGAGTACTCGGGCCAAGGATGAAATGGGTTCCTTGGTTGAGAATTTTAATGGTTTTATAACGCATTTACAGCTGCTCATTCGGGTGATGGCGAACTTGAGTCTCGGGGTGTCCGACGGTTCCGATAAGGTCAATGAGGTTGCCAATACAACCCGTAAAGGCATCGAAGCTCAACAAGATGAGATCAACCTAGTGGCCTCAGCGGTAATGGAAATGGCGGCAACGGCGCAAGAGGTGTCTACCAGCGCAGAGGCCGCGGCCGAAGCTACACGCAAGGTAAATGATGAGACTCACTCATCGAGAGACGTGATGGAGGAGAATATTCAGGCAATTACCACACTGGTACAAGACGTTGAAAAGGTGACTGGCGTTATCAAAAATTTGGAGCGTGAAAGTGAGTCGATTGGCAATGCCTCTCAAATGATTCAGGCAATTGCCGCTCAGACCAATCTATTGGCGCTGAATGCAGCTATCGAGGCTGCCCGTGCGGGAGAGCAGGGACGAGGTTTTGCGGTGGTGGCTGACGAGGTAAGAGCCTTGGCTGCCCGCACCGAGGAGTCGACGTCCGAGATTGAAACCATTATCGAGCGCCTGCAGACTGGAACCGAAGCGGCCGTGAAAATCATGGTGGCTAGCCAAGAAAATGCCGAGCGGGCGGTGGAGAAATCGCAGCAGGCCGAGCAGTCGCTGGATGCGATCATGGCTCATGTGGAAGTGGTGACGGGGATGAATCGTCAAGTGGCGACTGCAGCAGAAGAGCAGAGTTCGGTGGCGGGAGAAGTTAACGGCAATATTGTCCGTATTAACGAGTTGTCCGAGCACACCGTTGGGCAGGCCTCACACGCCGCTAGTGCGTCATCGGAGCTTGCGTCTCAGGCCGATCATTTGCGCAATATTGTCAATGAATTCAAGGTGTAAATTGCTCTTAAGGTAGAGGTTGTCGCGCGCTGGGGAGGTTGTGGTAGAATGCGCGAGATTTTAATCCACTGAGTAATTGAAATGTCCGATAATTTTGAATCACTAGAGCAACGCGCTAGCTACGGTGTAGGCCGTCAGTTGGGCGATCAGATTGCCAACGCCCCATTTGACGGTTTCGAAGCTGATGCTGCTTTGGCCGGTTTTACCGATGCGATCAACGGTGCTGACTTTAAAGTTGAGCCTGATCAAATCAACGAAGCTTTCCGTGAAATTCAGGCTCGTATGCAAGCGGCTGAAGCTGAGCAAGCGAAAACCATGTCTGCCGACGGTCAAGATTTCTTGGACGAGAATGCTAAGAAAGATGGCGTTACCGTAACTGAGTCTGGCCTTCAGTACGAAGTGATGGTTGCTGGCGATGGTGAAAAGCCTGGTGCGAGCGCGACCGTTCGCACTCACTACCACGGTATGCTGATCGACGGCACTGTCTTCGATAGCTCTGTTGATCGCGGCGAGCCTGCTGAGTTTCCAGTAAATGGCGTTATTGCTGGCTGGACTGAAGCCCTACAGTTGATGAATGTTGGCTCAAAGTGGCGCTTGACCATTCCGTATAACCTTGCTTACGGCGAGCGCGGTGCGGGTGGTGCAATTGGCCCTTACGCAACTTTGGTTTTCGAAGTTGAGCTGCTAGCAATCGTATAATTGTTCCAGCTGTAAAAAAGGCCGCATAGCGAGAGTTATGCGGCCTTTTTTGATGGTGCTTCTGCGGCTCGGATTTACTTTTTCTTGAGCGGTGCGGGCGCGAATCCGTCGCCCCACTTTTCTGCAGCAGTTTTCTTGGGCGCTTGTTCTTTTGCTTTCTCTGAGCTCGGCTTGCGACGTTTGCCAACATTCTTGGTGTCGCGATGGCGAACTTTTGTTTTGGTTTTTTCGTCTTTCTTTTTCTGTTCTTCGCGCTTTTTTGTCGCGGCTTTTTTGCCAGACGCTTTGATCTTCTTTGGCCCTTTGAATTTTGCTTCTAAGCCGGCAATCTTACGTTTTTCAAAGCGAATGCCAAGTTCGCGCTCGAAGCGAACCATGGTGTCCCAATCGCGGCTGGTAATGAGTGAGACTGCGAGGCCGTCTTCACCGGCGCGTCCGGTACGACCCGTGCGGTGAATAAAGTCTTCACTGGAGCGGGCGAGATCGTAATTGATGACTAGATCAATTCCTTTAACATCGAGCCCGCGGGCGGCAACGTCAGTGGCAACCAGTACTTTGACTCGGCCGCGGCGCAACTTGTTCATCTCATTGTTACGAGCGTCCTGATCCATGTCGCCGTGGAGTACCCCCACGTCAAGTTTCATGTAGCGAAGCCAGCCAGCCAGCTGATTGGTTTGAGTTTTGGTGTTCGAGAAGATGATGCTCTTTTCGTGATCGCTATTTTCCAGAAGCTTAAGCAGGAGTTTATTCTTGTGCTTTTCGTCGTCGGTCAAAATGATTTGCTGTTTGATCTTCTCATTGGCTTGTTTGGGCTTGGCCAATGCAATGATCGCGGGTTCATTGAGGAGTGATTGCCCTATGTATTGATCGCTGTCGATGGTCGCAGAGTAAAGCAGAGTTTGGCGCTCTGAATTACAGTTGGCGGCGATATCCATCACATCTTCCATAAAGCCCATGTCGAGCATGCGATCGGCCTCATCGAGAACCAGTACTTCTAGGTCGGTGAAGTCCGCTGAGCCACGCTCGATGTGTTCTTTCAAACGGCCGGGTGTGGCCACAAGAATTTCCGGGTTTTTCCGGAATATCGCGCGTTGATATTTGAAATCATGTCCGCCGGTGATGCCGTTGACCTCTAAGTGAGTGAAGGCGGCCAGTTGTTTGCAGTGCTTGACCACCTGTCGGCAGAGCTCCCGTGTGGGGGTCAATATGAGTGCTCGAGTTCCGCTTTTAGGGGCATCATGTTGAAGCAGTCGATGAAGAATGGGCAGAACAAACGCCGCTGTCTTGCCTGAGCCGGTCTCCGCGCTGACAATGAGATCGCCCCCCAACATGGTGGCTGGAATAGCTTCATTCTGCACGGGCGTGGGTTCACTGATTTTCAGTGGCTCAAGGGCTTTTAGCAGGCGTTCGTGCAGGGCGTATTGTTCAAACAAGGCGCATTTCTCTCTGGCAGAGTTAAAAGGGGCGGCACTGTATCAAAAACCGTGACGTTTGTCTGTGATTGCTTGTCTTGCAGCGTGCGAATGTCCGCAGCTTCATTTGAGCGGCTTGTTTCGCCTTGGTGTGTGATGAGTATAGGTGAGGCTGCTTGCGCCTGCCTTGTTATCCTTGAGGGTTAGTGTTCTGGGGGTCTGGGGTTTTGGCGTTATGGCGTGACTCGATCGGCAAGGTAGGCGTCATAGTCCGGTGTTTCTCGATCATAAGGTGTGGCCAGTAG
This sequence comes from Cellvibrionaceae bacterium, assembly GCA_050633365.1. Taxonomy (GTDB): domain Bacteria; phylum Pseudomonadota; class Gammaproteobacteria; order Pseudomonadales; family Cellvibrionaceae; genus Pseudomaricurvus. The sequence continues at coordinate 50,388 of JBOEGJ010000009.1, forward strand.
TGGCGAGGTGACTAAAAAGTCGGCGCTACTTTCGTTGCAGGCTACGGGAATGTTCCATACAGCGGCGAGTCGAAGTAGCGCTTTTACGTCCGGATCGTGGGGTTGTGCTGCCAGTGGATCCCAAAAAAAGATCAAAATATCAATCTTGTGCTCGGTAATCAGAGCGCCTATCTGTTGATCGCCGCCCAGCGGGCCGCTAATCAGTTTAGTGATTGGCAGGCCTGTATTGGCTTCGATGAGGCTGCCCGTTGTGCCAGTGGCATAGAAGTTGTGAGGCTTTAATAGCGCTATGTGCTTTTGACACCACTCCAGTAGCTGCGGCTTTTTATGGTCGTGGGCCACTAGGGCAAGGTTCTTGAGGGCGGGAACCGTGACAGTTTTTGTGTTCATGGTGGCAAGAATCCTTGGGTATCATTCGTTGTTGGTATTATTCGCTGAATAACTGAATGGCAAAACCGGCTTTGAGCGCTTCGCGCAGTCCCTTGTCGGCTTGCAAGATCTTAGGGTCTTGGCATTTTTCTGGTGTCAGCCACTGTCGCTTTTCGATTTCGATGTCTTTGAAGCCTTCTTTCATGATCAGAACCTTGCACAGGGTTTCAGCGCCAAACAGATCTTTGAAATCGATATAGACAATAAAAGGGCAGTTGTCGCCGATGGAGATGTCGTCAAAGGCTTTGGTGGCAACGGCTGAAGCAGAAAAAACGTACATAATAGAACCTCGAAAATAGTGCGTGGATTAGGCCTTAATTGAACAAAAACATCAATGGGATTTGCAGTGTTTGGGGTGCAGGCGGTAGATTAGCGCTGTTATAAGTTTCGCACGGTCTAATTCGTATTAATCAAGGAGTGTTTTCGATGTTGACGATGAATAAAGTTGGAGCGTTTATCTTGCCTCTAGCCCTGTTAGCTTGCTCTGCAGTGGCGCAGCAAGATTTTAGTAAAATTGAATTTCGGCAGGTACCTGTGGCCGACGGGTTGCTGATGCTTCAAGGGGCCGGAGGTAATATTGCTGCGCTGCCGGGTGACGATGGCCTGCTGATCATCGACGACGATTACACGCAAATGGAAGACAAGCTCATGGCGACGCTTGAGACCATTGATTCAAATGCCCCCAGATTCGTGCTCAATACCCATTGGCATTTCGATCACGCCGGCGGTAATCAGAAGGTGGGACGAAGCGGCGCAACCATTGTGGCTCATGAAAATGTGCGCGCACGACTGCGCAGTGGCGGTCATATTAAGGCTTTTAGTACGGATGTTCCGCCAGCCGATCGTTCGGCGCTGCCAGCGATTACCTACGCTGATGCCATGACCATGCACTGGAATGACTACACCTTAAAGCTTAGCTACGCCCAGCCGGCTCATACCGATGGCGACACGGTGGTCTATCTCTATCGCAATGATTTGCTCACTGCGGTTCACTTGGGTGATTTATTCTTTAACGGTTTCTATCCGTTCATTGATGCCAGTAGTGGAGGTTCCGCGATGGGCGTTGTCAAGGGGGTAGAATCCGTGTTGGCAAAGATTAATGACGATACCGTTGTTATTCCTGGTCATGGTCCTCTGGCGACAAAGGCTGACTTGCAACATTATCACGACTTTTTAAAGAGTGCTGTGTCTCGTATTGCTGCGCTCAAGGCCTCGGGTCAAAGTGTTGAGCAAATAGTCGACGCTAAACCTCTCGAGGACTTTGAGGCTGAGTGGGGCGATGGCTTTTTGAAGACCGATGTTTGGATCGCCATCGTTTTTGCGGCTATCTAATGGAGCATTCCTTCGCACTTGGCCATTAGTGCAATTTGCCGGCGATTAATTGCTGGAGGGGATGCTACAATCGCGCCCAATTTTTATTTACCGGTTTGGAGAGAAGTATGAGTCCGCACATTGTTGACGTTACCCAAGAGAACGCACAGCAAATATTGATTGAAGAGTCTCAGGTGCGCCCGGTCGTCATTGATTTTTGGGCAGAGTGGTGCGAGCCCTGTAAAAGCTTGATGCCTATCCTTGAAAAGCTGGCGGTTGAATATAATGGTCAGTTTTTGTTGGCCAAAGTTAATGCTGACGAGCTGCAACCTATTGCGCAGCAGCTTGGGGTAAAAAGTCTGCCGACAGTAATGATTATGGTCAATGGACAGCCAGTTGACGGATTTGCCGGTGTTCAGCCTGAAAACGATATCCGAGAGATCCTGCAAAAACATCTGCCAGCACCTTGGGCGGCTTTGATCGAGAAGGCCAACGAGTTGATGGCTGAAGAGAATTTTAAGGATGCGTTGCCTCTGTTGTTACAGGCGTACCAAGATTCAGAGCTGAAACCGAGTATTGGTGTTGGTTTGGCGCAAGTCTATCTTCACTTGAATCGCTGCGATGAGGCTGAGGAGATACTTAAGGTTATCCCTATGGCTGATCAAGATCAGGCCTATGAGCAGGCGATGGCTCAGTTAAAACTCAAACGCGAAGCGGCGCAATCTCCAGAGTTGCAGGCGCTTGAAGAGCAGCACGCCGCCGATCCCGCCGATTTGTCGGTGTCTTATCTTTTGTCAATTCAATACAGTCAGAATGCCCGTGCGCGAGAGGCTCTTGAGTTGTTGATGGCTATTTTGCGCAAAGACATGGGGTATGAAAATGGCGCGGCAAAAAAAGCCTTTATGGATATTGTTGCGAGTTTAGGTAAAGGCGATCCGCTGGCTTCTGAGTACCAGCGCAAGATTTACACACTGCTTTACTGATGGCCTCATAAGGTTAGAGGTGTATGCTCTATACAAAAGCTTATAAGTAAAGACCGAAAACACCAAGCACTATAGGTGTGCTGAGAGGGGCGAATCACCACACCTATTGTTCTTCTATTATTAGGGGCTTTTTGTGTGGCTCGCCCTTGCCAGCTTTGTGCAGGCGTCAATATAGGCAATGCCTTTAAGTTCGCGAATTTTCCTTTTCTCTTCTTCGAACCAAGATTGAGTGATCGCCAATTCAACAAACTCCCAGTTTTCGATGTCCTGTGTGGTGCGCTCGTCGTCGATCAGTGTCCAGTACAGCAATTGCTTGTCCTGTCGAAACTCCAGCCCTTGATCCAGTAGTGCTAATGCAAAGTTCTTCAGTGCGGGATCTCGCTTCTCCATGGCATAGTCAATAACTCGCGAGCCTTTTGCGCCAAGTTTACTGAGTGCGTCGGCAGAGTTTTTGGCTCTAACCGCCAAGAGTTTGGAGCGGGTGTTTGGGGGCGAGCATGTGGCTTTTTCGGTGGCTATTGGCAACGGCTTTGCGGCAGTCGCTCTTACCTTAGACTCGTTTTTCGAATTGGTGGTTTGGCGCGGCTTTTTACGGCGTCTCGGCTTTGTGGGTTTTGGTGTTGCCGAGGAATCACTGAAAAGATCTAGGTTTTCATCGAGAACAGTCAGTTCATTATTACTTAGCGTTGTTGTCATATTTGGAAATAGGGAAGGTCAATATGGTGGCGCGAAGTCTACTCAAAGACAGGTCCGAAAACTAGATCTTAAAGCTAGGCCCGACAATTATAGGGGCGGGATCGATAGTCATGATTTTTTTCGCAGATTGACGCTGTTTTCGCAAAAGAGGCTATGAGCCCCTTGGAATTTCAGTCTTTGCAATTGCGGTCGATAAGAGTACTAATACGGGTTTAAAAGCAGTTTTTGGCACCGCCACTGCGTGGGTCTAGGAAGTCTGCTGCTAAACTGGATTAGGCGGTAAGTGTTGGTTTTTTGGAGAGTGTTGGCTATATGATTTCTTTTGGTGGCAAAAAGGCGAAAAAGACCCCGGTAAAGCCAGCGGTTTCAAGTGCTCAGGCTACGGTGCCAGCGCGACAACAGCTTAAATTGATCGCTCGCCTGATCAAGGCGGTCAAGATTGGCACTCGAATTCGCTATCACATGGAATACGAAGACTCTACGGTGATGGAGAGTCTTGTGATCGGTTACCAGATTAACGGTGTTAAGGTTTATCGCCACAACGATGTTCAGGTTCTGGTTGGAGAAGACAAGATCGGTGTGGCAATTGATACCCCCGATGGCGTCGAAGAATTTTCGAGAGTCGAGAGTTTCGATCTGATCGTGCCTGGAGCGGTGGGAGAGGAAAAAAAGCTCGATTATGATTCGCGCGCCAGCTTGAGTCGCCGAGGGCCCTTTGCGCCTCACGCGCGTCTCTCGGTAATGTCCTATTGCTACAATACTGAGCATCTCAAGTTTGAGGCCGAGGTTTTGCGTAATTTAAAGCTCACTGAAGGCGTGCATACCGGGCTGCAGGTGGCGCTGCTGAGCGTTTCGATGGGGACCATTGGTAATCACGAGCCGAGGAAGTTCTCCCGAGTTGAAACCAGATTGTGCGTTACTGTTTCAAAGAACGGTACCGAAACTGTGATGACCGCAGAGTTACAAGATTTTTCCGAAGAGACCTTGCGGCTCGAGCTTGAGCAAGAGTCTGATGTATGGCCCAAGTTTGGCAAAAAAGATTTTTTATTAGTGGGTTTGAAGCCTTCAATGGACAAACCGTTGTTAAAGCTTCGCTGCGAGTGCGTCGGCGAGCGAGGCGAAGGGCGTGTCTTCAAAATGACGCACATAATGCGTCATGGCAAGGCAGAGCCTTTTGAGATGTTGGATGCACTGGAAATCAAGATTGATCTGATGAATCTAGAGTAGGGCGCCCAGTCTCGCTAGTATTGCAGGGGCTAGTTTCGCCGGTGCTGTTAGGAGAGTTATAGTCCCGCTGGTATTGAGTGCGGTTAAGGTTGGGCCGACAGAACATCAATGCCTTCTTTAAGCAGCAAGTGTGTCTACTTGATCAGCGGAAGCCCGATAAGGCTGTTGGGGTCGTCCCCGCGAATTGCCGAAAACAAACTGATTCCTAGCCCTTCTGATTTAAAGCTACCGGCGCAGTCAAAGGGTTGCTCTCGGTCAACATAATAAGCAATTTGTGTGTCAGTCAGCTCTCGGAATATCACCGTGTAAGTATCGCAGTCGTAGTGGTAGTGCCCAGTTGCGCTGTTGAGTAAGCAGATACCGGTATGAAATGACACTGTTTGAGCGCTACACAGTTGCAGTTGTGCGATGGCGTTTTCACGAGTCCCCGGTTTTCCCAGCAGAGTGCCGTTTAGCTCGGCGACCTGATCCGAGCCGATAATGAGTGAGTTCGGGTGCTGCGTCGAGAGGGCTTCGGCTTTGGCGTTTGATAATCGCTCGGTCAGAGCTTGCGGGGCTTCGTTTGGTCGCGGGGACTCGTCGATATCTGGGCTGGCATGAGAGAAGTAAACTCCAAGCTTTTCAAGTAGTTGTCTGCGGTAGGGAGAGCTGGAGGCGAGCACAATTGAAGGCATTTTGGCGGCGTCAGTGTTGAAAAAAGCAAAGTTTACTCGCTATCGCCAAATATTTGTTGAATTTCATGGTTTTAAGGCTCTTTTTCTTTGACAGTAGGGGGCCGACTCCCTAGAATTGCGCGCTTATGTCAACTGCTACCGATAACACCCAATTACCGCGCCTGATTGATCCGCGGAAATTCGCTCAGCAAGGACTCAGTTTAGCCGGCCAAGTGCCAGTACCTGAGCTCAGCCGCTTAGTGGAAGCCTCTCTTAGCGAGAGTGATGTGGTCGAGGTCGCACTAGACTTTGATGTTGATGGAGAAAGGCACCGGCTAATTACCGGAGATGCTAGCTGCGATCTCACAGTAACGTGTCAGCGCTGCTTGGAGCCAGTTAAAATTGAGCTTAAAGCTCATCTTAATCTGGCCGTTGTGTGGGATGAAGATCGCGCAAAGCAGTTGCCTAAGTCGCTAGACCCCGTGATTTTGGGCGAAGGCCAGGCAGACCTCTACACCATCATCGAAGATGAATTACTGCTTAACTTGCCGATGGTCTCTTATCATGAAGAGAATTGCATCGAGCAAACAAGCTTTGGGGATGAAGAGGCTGATACCTCAGCCGAGACATCCAGTAACCCGTTTCAAGTGTTGGAACAACTTAAGGGCTCGCCGAAATCCTGAGGCGCCCCGGTTCTGACGAACTTTGAGCAATAGGAGCACAATATGGCTGTTCAGAAAAGTAAGAAAACTCGTTCTAGACGTGGCATGCGCCGTTCACACGACGCCCTGTCTGGCCCGACTCTATCAGTAGATCCAACTAGCGGTGAGAAGCACATGCGTCACAACGTGACTGCAGACGGTTTCTACAAAGGCCGTAAAGTTATCGATACTGGTAGCGAAGACTAAGATAGGCGCTGCAAAGGTTTGTCGACTCGATTAACCATTGCCGTTGATCTTATGAGCGGGGACTTAGGTCCCCGTTCTGCTTTACCCGCTGCGCTAACATTTGCGCAAGCCCATCATGACCTCTCTCTTTTGTTGGTTGGCGATCCAGATCTGCGCCCAGCCGAACTCCCTGAAAATACCCATTGGCTCGCCGCGTCACAAGTTGTGACTATGGACGACCGACCTGTGCAAGCGTTGCGTCACAAGCAAGACTCGTCCATGTGGAACGCTATTTTGGCGGTGTCTGAAGGGCGCGCCGACGCCTGTGTTAGCGCTGGTAATACCGGTGCTTTGATGGCAATGGGCAAATTTCTTCTCAAGACATTTCCTGGGGTTGATCGGCCGGCCATTTGTAAGGCTGTGCCTACCCGCAAGGGGTCGAGTGTGGTTCTCGATCTTGGGGCCAATGTTGATTGTCGCTCCGAGCAACTTGAGCAGTTTGCGCTCATGGGCAGTGTTTTGGCCACTACCTTCGATGGAGAAGCCGAAGGCGCGCCTACGGTGGGCTTACTCAATATCGGTTCCGAGGATATGAAGGGGAGTGAGCAAATACGCTTCGCCGCGAGTCTGCTTGAAGCCAATCCCCATGTTAATTATCAGGGATTTATTGAGGGTGACGACATTTTTGCCGGCGCGGTTGATGTGGTTGTGTGTGACGGTTTTGTCGGCAATGTCGCTTTAAAGGTAAGTGAGGGGGTGGCAAGGCTGCTGTCTGACTATCTTGTTGAGGCGATGAGAGGCAGCTGGTTTGGTCGCTTAATTGGCCAAATTGCCAAGCCTTTGTTGCGAAAATGGCATATGAAATTTGACCCTGCTCGCTATAATGGCGCGAGTTTTCTGGGGTTGCAGGGTGTGGTGGTAAAAAGCCATGGCTCGGCCGATGAAAAGGGATTTGGCTACGCGCTTGAGGTAGCAAAAGATCAGGCGCTTAACGAAATTCCACAAAGAATAAATCAGCAGATGGCCGACGGCCTTCTGTCCTGAGTTAGGTTTAATCAAAGTTAAGTCGCACAGCGTTTGCGGCACGTTTTAAGGGTCTACATATTATGTCTAAAGAACAATTAGCGTTTGTATTTCCCGGTCAGGGCTCGCAAAAGGTGGGGATGCTTGCTGAATTGGCAGCTGAAAACCCTATTGTTGAGCAGACCTTTGCCGAGGCGAGTGACGTTCTTGGGTATGACCTTTGGGCCCTGGTTCAAAGCGGCCCCCAAGAAGAGTTGAATCTAACCGAGCGTACTCAGCCAATGCTACTAACCGCAAGTGTTGCAACTTGGCGCGTTTTACAGCAAAAGGGCGCAGCTCAGCCCAGTTTGATGGCGGGTCACAGTCTAGGTGAATGGTCTGCGCTGGTGTGCTCTGGTGTGGTGGCATTTGCCGATGCGGTCAAATTGGTTCAACTGCGTGGTAAGTATATGCAGCAAGCGGTTCCCGCTGGTGTGGGTGCCATGGCGGCTATCATTGGCCTTGCTGATGATGCGATTAACGCCGCTTGCAAAGAGGCGGCGGGTGACGAAGTTGTGGCTGCAGTGAACTTTAATTCGCCGGGCCAAGTGGTGATCGCCGGTCACGCTGGCGCGGTAGAGCGAGCCATTGCCGCTTGTAAAGAGGCTGGTGCTAAGCGCGCCATGCCGTTGCCGGTTTCCGCACCTTTCCATACGTCATTGATGAAGCCAGCAGCTGATCAGTTGTCCGCCCAGATCGACGCTACTGAGTTTTCGGCACCTGAGGTGCCGGTTGTTCACAATGTGAATGCTAAAACCGAGGCTGACCCAGCAAAGATCAAAGCGCTTATGATCGAGCAAATTTACACTCCAGTTCTTTGGGTGGATTGCACCAAAGCGCTTGTTGAAGCTGGCATTGAGCAAGTGGTTGAATGTGGTCCGGGCAAGGTATTGTCTGGTTTGTGCCGCCGTGTCGATAAGAGTTTGTCGGCGTTTTCCACGGATGCTCCGGCAGATCTTGAGAAAGCTCTGGCCGAATTGGCCTAAACTGGCGTTTCTGCCAACAAATTTGACGGTGTCGACTCGCTCGGCATCGATGGATGATATGGGTATTGGATACAATTATGAGTATTAAAGACAAGGTAACCTTGGTCACTGGTGCTAGTCGCGGTATTGGCGCTGCAATTTCCGATCACTTGGGAGCTGAAGGAGCGGTCGTTATTGGTACCGCTACCAGCGAGGCAGGCGCCGAAAAAATCACCGCTCGTTTTGCTGAAAAAGGCATTGCCGGCGTGGGTAAGGTCCTAAATGTGACCGACGCCGACTCGGTCGCGACTTTGTTAAAAGAGATTCAGGCAGACTACGGCGCCCCAGCGATACTGGTGAATAACGCCGGTATTACCAAAGATAACTTGTTGATGCGCATGAGTGAAGATGAGTGGTTCGATGTAGTAAACACCAATCTAAGCGCTGTCTTCCGTCTCAGTAAAGCTTGCTTGCGAGGCATGATGAAGGCTCGCTGGGGTCGTATTATCAATGTGAGTTCGGTGGTTGGCTCCATGGGCAATGCTGGGCAGTCAAACTACGCTGCCACTAAGGCGGGAGTCGAAGGCTTTGCTCGTTCTTTGGCAAAAGAGATTGGTTCTCGTGGCATTACGGTAAATACCGTGGCCCCCGGTTTTATCGATACCGATATGACTAAAGAGCTGAGTGAAGACCAGAAAGAATTGATGTTGTCTCAAATAGCCTTAGGCCGCTTGGGGCAGCCAGAAGAAATTGCTGCGGTTGTGAGCTTTTTGGCCAGTGATGCTGGTGGCTACATAACGGGTGATACGCTGCATGTAAATGGCGGCATGTATATGTCCTAACTCTTTGTTATTCCTCAATGTTTTAGGGGTTGATAAAGATTTTTAACCGGATACGTTACAACTTGAAGATTTCGATGTAGAATGCGTTTTCGAGTTGGCCGTACCTAACTAAGCCGTTAATTGGGGATTAGGGTTAACGGCGTAAAAAGCTAACTTATTTATACCAATTAGGAGTTGAAGATCACTATGAGCAGCATTGAAGAGCGCGTAAAAAAAATCGTTGCTGAGCAACTGGGCGTTAAAGAAGAAGAAGTAAAAAACGAAGCATCTTTCGTTGAAGATCTAGGCGCTGACTCACTGGATACTGTAGAGCTAGTTATGGCTCTTGAAGAAGAATTCGAAACCGAAATTCCAGACGAAGAAGCTGAAAAAATCACCACTGTTCAGCTGGCTATCGACTACGTAAACTCTAACTTGGGTTAATTCCAAGCTGGAGGCTTTACAGAAAGCCGATCGTTTCGTCTCGGACTGAAGCGTTTCTAGAAAGCCGTACTATCTATCAATAGTGCGGCTTTTCTGTTTTTATCGATCTAAAAATTAATATAGTCTTGTCACTTCTCATTGTCATCAGGCATGAGGTCAGTGTTACCTCGATCACTTGGGTTTGAGCGAGGTAGGGAGAAATCGACTAAGGAGGCAGTGTGTCACGTCGCAGAGTTGTTGTAACCGGTCTAGGAATGGTAACCCCGTTAGGTAATACAGTTGCCTCTACATGGGAGGGTATTCTCGCTGGAAAAAGTGGTGCCGGCCCAATTGATAAGTTTGATGCATCGCCGTTTACCACCACCTTTAGCGCTGCGTTGAAAGATTTTTCTGTCGAGCCCTATCTGTCACCGAAAGATGCTCGCAAAATGGATCCGTTTATCCAGTACGGGATGGTTGCCGGTATACAGGCGATTGAAGATTCTGGACTTGAGATCACCGAAGAGAACGCTCCGCGCGTTGGCGCAGCCATAGGCGCAGGTATTGGCGGTATCGGCTCTATTGAAGACGGTACCCACCTAATCGATACCAAGGGGCCGCGACGTATTTCTCCGTTTTTTGTGCCAGGCGCCATCATTAATATGATCGCCGGTAACCTCAGTATTAAATATGGCTTTAAAGGTCCGAATATTTCGGTGGTGACAGCGTGTACCACCGGCACTCACAATATTGGCTTGGCGGCTCGCATGATCCAGCATGGTGAGGCTGATGCCATGATTGCAGGTGGCTCCGAAATGGCCTGTACTCCGGTTGGACTGGGTGGTTTTGCTGCTGCACGCGCGCTCTCAACTCGCAACGATGATCCGCAGGCGGCCAGTCGCCCCTGGGACAAAGATCGTGACGGTTTTGTGCTGGGAGATGGCGGCGGTGTGCTGGTACTTGAAGAGTACGAAAGCGCAAAAGCTCGCGGTGCCAAGATTTACGCTGAGTTGGTTGGTTTTGGTATGAGTGGCGATGCCTACCACATGACATCGCCACCCGAGAATGGTGAGGGCGCTGCCATGGCGATGCAAAATGCGATCAATGACGCCAAGATCGATACCGCCAATATCAATTACATCAATGCACACGGTACCTCGACACCTGCTGGCGATATCGCCGAATGTAAGGCGGTAAAAACCGTGATGGGTAGTGATGTTGATCAGGTTGCTGTGAGTTCCACCAAATCAATGATCGGACACCTATTGGGCGCAGCAGGCAGTGTAGAGGCTATTTTTAGTGTGCTTGCGATTCGCGATCAAGTCGCTCCGCCGACAATTAATCTCGACAATCCCGATGAAGGTTGCGATATCAATCTTGTGCCTCATACAGCGCAAGAGCGACCCATTGATGCCGTGTTAAGTAATTCATTTGGTTTCGGCGGCACCAACGGATCGCTACTGTTTCGAAAGCTGTCTTAATCACATCGATATAATAAATAAGCCGCTCCATTTGAGAGCGGCGACATCTCATTCATGACATTCATTACTGTGAACGGCCGGCAGGCCGATACTGTTTCTGCACTCGACCGCGGCTTTGCTTACGGCGACGGGGTGTTTGAAACTTGTCGCGTGCAGAATCAAACGATTGCGCTTTGGTCCTATCATTCACAGCGTTTAGTGCGCAGTTTGGCGCGGCTCAGTATTACTTGTGAGCTCTCTTTGATTGAGAGTTGCGTCACCAAAACCATCGAACAGGCTCCGCTTGATAAGACTTCGAATTTTGTACTGAAAATTATAGTGACTCGAGGCCTTGGGACGCGAGGCTATGGTTTCGATAATTCAATGCCTGCAACTATTCTGTGCAGTGTGAGTGAGTTGCCAGTGCTGAACCCTTCACCGCTTCGCTTGCCTTTGCTTGAGACTCGTCTTGGTTGCAGTTCGGCCCTAGCGGGAATGAAACATTTAAATCGTTTAGAGAATGTTTTGTTGAAAGCCGAATGCCAGCAATTGGGGGTTGATGACGGTCTCGCGCTAAACGAGCTGGACTGGATTGTTGAAACCACCCATAGCAATGTTTTTTTCAAGTTTTCAGACGGTTGGAAAACTCCCAGACTTAATGTGTCCGGCGTCAGTGGTGTAATGAGGCAGTTGATCATTGAAAACTTGATGCCCGAGAACCAGCTTGTGGTTAGCGAAGCGGATATTTCTGTTGAGCAGCTGGCCGATGTAAGTGCGGCATTTTGTTGTAATAGTCTGCGGGGAATTTCCACCGTAGCGGCGATCGGTAATTTGGAATTGAGTGTTGACGATGATCTTCGTCGCTTGCGACAGAGCTTGGACTCGAAACAGAACACAATCCTATGATGAAACTTTTTCGTTCTAAATTGTTACGAGTTATTTTGCTGCTGATTTTGTTGGTTGGCGGAACTGCCGCAGGCTATTTTTGGCGCTGGTTAAATCTGCCGCTACAGATGACAGCCGCTGCACCTTCCTCGATTGAGTTGTCTTCGGGCGATTCTCTTCACCGCATCGGGCGACGCTACAAGGAGTCTCTGGGTTTAACCTATCTGAAAGTTTGGGTTGGGTATGCACGTTTGGTGGGGTTAACACAGATAAAACGCGGCGAGTTTTTGTTGGATTCGTCGCTGACGCCAATCTCTCTTTTGCAGCTTCTTAATTCCGACGACGTGATTCAGAGCGAGCTGACTTGGGTTGAAGGTATTACGGTTAAGGACGCTCTTAGCTCTTTGAATGCGTTGCCGAGTCAAACTGGCTTGCCGCCGATAACCGTAGACGATGTTCGTGGGCTGCTAAATATAGCTCAGGATAACCCCGAGGGTTGGTTGTTTCCCGATACTTACCGCCATACCAAAAGCACATCGGCGCAGGAGCTTCTTCTTCAGTCTCATCACAAGATGAAGACTGTGTTGGCGCAAGAGTGGAAAAATCGCGCCGATGGTTTACCTTATGAGACCGCTTACGAGGCTCTCATCATGGCTTCGATCGTCGAAAAAGAAACCGGTGTTCCTCACGAGCGAGCGGCCATTGCTGGGGTGTTTGTGCGTCGGCTAGAAAAAGGTATGCGACTACAAACCGATCCCACGGTGATTTATGGGTTAGGCGACGATTATAAAGGCGATATAAAACGCAAGCATTTACGTCAAAAAACGCCCTACAATACTTACACTATCCATGGCTTACCGCCGACGCCTATCGCGCTGCCGGGTTTCGACGCCATCCATGCAGCTTTACATCCAGCGGCTGGCGACAGTTTGTATTTCGTCGCAAAAGGTGATGGTAGTCATCAGTTTTCCGCCACCTTGGCCGAGCATGTCTCAGCGGTTAAGCGTTTTCAGTTGAATCGACGTGAAAACTATCGCTCGAGCCAATAGTTTTTTGATTGATTCCAATTAGGAGTTTTTTTTGTCTCAGATCCCCGGGAAATTTATCACGCTAGAGGGCACCGAAGGCGTAGGGAAAACCACCAATCTTGAGTTTATGAAAGAGTGGCTAACCGAGGCGGGTATCACGTTCACCGTTTCGCGCGAGCCGGGTGGAACCCCGTTGGCTGAAGAGCTTCGCGAAATGCTGCTGCAAAAGCGCGCAGAGCCGGTAGATGCGACAGCGGAGTTGTTGATGATCTTTGCGGCAAGGGCGCAGCATCTTAACCAAGTTATTCGCCCCGCATTGGCGCGAGGCGAGTGGGTCTTGTGCGATCGTTTTACGGACGCAACTTATGCTTATCAGGGGGCTGGCCGAGGTTTGTCTACCGAGGTTATTGAATCCTTGGAATCATTGGTACAAAAAGAGTTGCGACCCGATCTAACAGTAGTTCTCGATATCGATGTGGAAACCGGCTTGCAACGAGCGGGGCAACGAGCTGAATTAGATCGATTCGAATCTGAAGCGGTTGAGTTTTTCCATCGAGTTCGGGCTGGGTACCAAGCCCGAGTTGCTGCGGCGCCGCAGCGTTATCGCGTTGTCAACGCGGGCCAGACTCTGCCAGAGGTTCAGCGCGATATCGCAGTGGTCTTGTCTGAGCTAACGGCTTAAGTTAAAAGTCAGGGGGGCTGTGAATGGTGATTTTCTCGGACGTGAACGGGTGGATAAACTCAAGTTGCATGGCGTGCAGCAGTAATCGACTGGCGGCTTTTTGTGATTGCTCGCTTCCGTAAAATTCGTCGCCGAGAATAGGGTGGCCAAGGCTGAGCATGTGAACTCTGAGCTGATGGGAGCGTCCAGTCACCGGAGTCAACTCGAGGCGCGTAGATTTTTTTGTGTGATCCTCAGAAATCGTTCGGTACTGGGTTTTAGCGTGCTTGCCAGTTTCATGACACACTTTTTGCTTTGGTCTATTGGGCCAGTCACAAATCAGCGGTAGCTCAATTTCACCTTGTGGAGCCTCTAAGATACCATCGACTACTGCGACATAGTGTTTGTCGATTTGACGATCTTCAAACAGCTTACTAAAGGCTCGCAGGCTCTCTATGTTTTGCGCAATCAATAGAATACCCGACGTGGCCATGTCTAAGCGATGAATGATACGGCTGTTGGGTCGCAGTGCTTGAACTCTGCTGATGACACAGTCCTGATTGTCGAGTCCGCGGCCGGGAACACTCAATAGGCCTGCGGGCTTGTTAACGGCGATAAAGTGCTCATCTTCGAATAGAAACTCGATAGTCATGTTAATTGGTGTTCAAGAGAAATTGAGGCGCATTGTCGCAAATTTGAGTTTCTTTGAGTAGATACGGAAAGGTAGATAACTTGAAGGCAGGGTATGGAAGCTCGGGATATTAACACGGGATATTGAGGGGCGATAAAGCTCTTTTGTTCCTACCTTGTTGTTGGTCGGGTTCGAGCGTGGCGCAGCAGCTCGCTTGTTGGTAAGCTTGCCACCTAATTCACACAGGGCGTTTCAGTTTGACATCAGTAGATACCAGCAATGGCCGCGAGGCGCTTTCGTTACCTTACGCATGGCAAGAAACTCAGTGGCAGCGCCTTATCGGCATGAATGCGGACCAAAAGTTACCTCATGCATTGTTGTTGACAGGCCACAAAGGAATTGGGAAGCGTCACTTCGCAGAGGCGATGGCGAGCTTTCTGCTGTGCCTGTCTCCAGTCAACAAAGTCCCCTGTGGTCGCTGCAAAGGTTGCGAGCTGAGCTTGGCTCATACCCACCCCGATTTTTTCCTGTTAGAACCCGAAGAGCCGAGCAGGGTGATTAAAATTGATCAGGTGCGCCGTCTAACCGAGTTTGTCTCTAAGACTTCTCAGCAGGGGGGGCGTAAGGTGGCGTTGATCAATCCCGTTGAAACGCTCAACATCAATGCGGCCAATGCGCTATTGAAGAGCTTAGAGGAGCCTTCAGGAGACACGGTTTTATTGCTTGTATCCCAAGCGCCAACTCAAATTATGGCGACCATACGCAGTCGTTGTCAGCAGATGGAATTTGCGTTGCCGTCGCGTGCGCAAAGTTTGGCTTGGCTGACTCCACTGGCGGTAGGGCAAGATCCGAATTATCTGTTGGATTGTGTCGGTGGCGCGCCCTTGTCGGCACTGCAGTTACTTGACGATGATTTGCTCGAGCAGAGGCAAGCGGTGACCGATGGTTTGTTGGGCTTGGCTCAGAACCGAACGTCGGCATTGGATTTGGCGGCTCAGCTGCATCGCGGGGAGCTGTTGCCGGTGATCGAGGCGATGATGAATTTCCTACAAGTCGGCGTTAGGGTTGGGGCAGTTGCAGTGGAGTCGTCACCCCATATGTCGGCAAACCATACACCGGCAAGTCATACACCGGCGGAGCAGGAGTTGCACGAGGTGTTGGCCAGCGTTCCGTCAACTATAATGTTTAGATTCTGGGACAAGTTGGTCGTGGTGAAACGGCAATTGCTCGGCGCTTCAAATCCCAATAAGCAATTGTTATTGGAAGAGGTGTTAATGGATTGGCAGGCGCTGGCCAAGCAGTCGCGAAAGCTGACCCAAAGTAGACAGCAGATGATGAATGGATTACTTTGATTGTTCAGAGTTAACTAGAACCGAATTAGAGAGTGTGCGATGCAAGGATTAGGAGGCGGTGCCCGCAACGGGATCTTATCGCTAACCATTAAAGACAAGGCAGTGCTTTACGCGGCTTACATGCCATTTGTTCAAAATGGCGGCTTGTTTATCCCCACTAACAAAAGCTACAGTTTGGGTGATGAAGTTTTTATGCTGCTCAACCTTATGGAAGAGCCCGAAAAAATTCCAGTGGCCGGCAAAGTGGTGTGGGTCACCCCCAAGGGCGCGCAGGGCAATCGCGCCGCTGGCGTCGGTGTGCAGTTTAGCGATCAGGACGATACTGCGGCCAACAAAATTGAAACCTATCTGGCCGGTTCGCTTGAGTCAGACAGGCCAACTCACACGATGTAGCAATTGCGCCTTCACCGGGCGCCCAGAACTGGGTAAAATCTTACTCTCTATTCTAAAGGCCAGTTTACTGGCCTTTTTCATGGCCGTAATTTGAGCTGCAAAGAGGTTGTATATGTTGGTTGATTCCCATTGTCATTTGGATCGATTGAAACTGGATAAGTACGATGGTGATTTGACCAAGGCGCTACAGGCAGCCAGAGATGCTGATGTCGGCAAAATGCTGTGTGTTGGGATCAGCCTCGAAAATCGTGAGGCGGTTACCGGTTTGGCGGAGAAGTTTGATGACGTGGTTGCGTCCGTGGGGGTACACCCTCTGGACGTTGAAAGCGGTCTCGCCACCGAGGCTCAGTTGATCGAGTGGGGCAAGCACGAAAAAGTGGTGGCTCTAGGGGAGAGTGGGCTCGATTACTATTACAGCGACGAGAGCAAAGATGTGCAGCAAGAGAGCTTTGCCGTTCATTTGCGCGCTGCGGCAGAGGCCAAACTACCAGTTATTGTCCACACTCGCGATGCCCGTCAGGATACCTTGGATTTGATTGCCGAGCATGGATGCCAAGAGTCGGCTGGGGTACTGCATTGTTTTACCGAAAGCTGGGAGATGGCCAAAGCGGCAATGGATATGAATTATTATGTATCTATTTCCGGCATTGTCACCTTCAAGAATGCCGATGCTCTGCGCGACGTTGCCCGAAAAATGCCGCTGGATCGTCTGCTGGTCGAAACCGATTCACCCTATTTAGCACCGGTGCCGTTTCGCGGGAAATCGAATGAGCCTGCCTTCGTCCGCGAGGTGGCAAAGTTTGTCGCCGATTTAAAGGGGATCAGCTACGACAAGCTGTGTGAAATTACCGGCGATAACTTTCACCGGCTCTTTTCAAAGGCATAGCTTCTCGCTAAACCTGGGCTTGCGTTTCCCTATGGCTTCACGCTTCAAGCCTATCGCTGTCGCGCCAGAGGGATTGAGCCAGTTCCGGGACCGATATTGGGCTGGGGTCAATCAGCCAGTTGGCAATAGCCTTGGCCACATTCGGGTAGCGGTAACCGTTGATATTGTCGGCTTGAAGCCAGTGATTGAGCTTGTTTGGACTCAGGCTTTCCATTCTAGATCCCAGTTTTAGCGCTTCCAGTGCCAACGCATTGGAAAGCTGCTCCATTTGCCCGTGCAAGGGTTTCACTAGGATGGGTTTCCCCAGCTGAATGGCTTCGCTCGCCAGTTCGAACCCGGCATTGCAGATAACTCCACGGCACTGGCGTAAGTCTCGTTTGAATCCCATTACGCTCAACGGCTCCAGACGGATATTTCCCTGCTGACTTGGCTCTGTAAAATCCCCATAGTAAACAAAGTGCATCTGCGGAAATTGCTGCAGTAGGGTAAGCACTTGGGTAGAGTCTTCGAAGCCGAGATAAACAAGAATCTCCTCGGGCTTCTGGCTCAATCCATTGTCCTTATCGGCGTCCGGAAGCGGAGTTTCTAAGTGCACAATGGGGGGCAGGATCGGCTGGTCAAAGTGGTGCCAATGTAGCCCAAGCTGCTGAGAGCCTGGCGCAAACAACTTGATAATGGTTCGAGACAGCCAGGAATCGCCTTCGATGGGGATCTTGTGCTGAAAGGCGTATTGATGGCCTAGACAGATACATTCGATATTCTGGCGCTTTGCCGCCCACGCGGTAATGGGCTCAAAGTCGCAGATAACACGGTCATAGCCTGATAGATCCAGACTTTGAATGTCTCGCCACAATTGCCATAGGTGATTTTGCCGCGCGGTCTTCCACAGCTTTACCTGTCCCTGCTCGGCAACGAAACTCAAACCTTGAGCGCTGCGCCATTGTCCGAACTCTTCCATATCGAAATAGGCTTCACGAGCTCTCCCGCTGAAGAAGTAATCAACTTCAGCGCCCGCGGCTTTGAGTTCGGCATTCATTGCTCGGGCGCGGCTGATATGGCCATTTCCGGTACCTTGAACGCCGTAAAAGATCTTCATGGTTAAATACTCTGTAAAAAGGACAGGGGTTAGAAGATGGCGAGGGCGAAAAGGGCAAAGCAATGGCCAAGAGATGCGCCCGCTAAGGTATCGGTGGGGAAATGTACCCCCAAAAACACCCGCGAGACTCCCACCAATGACGCCCAGGTGTAAATTGCCCAACTCAACTCCGGCAGCCAGTGCCCAACTAAGGTGGCCATCAGGAATGCCGCAGAAGTGTGCCCGGAGGGGAAGCTGAATTTGTCGCTGGGCTGAATTACACTGCGAAATCCGGGGATCGCTTGGGGTGGACGGTTGCGGCGAAAGTGACTCTTCAGGAAAAAGTAGCAGATTCGTTCGCCCGCTAAGGCGCTGCAGAGCACGCTCGCCATAAACCATTGCTGGTTGGCGAGAAGGGCTAGCGCTGCGATAACGTAGAGATGCCCATCGGCAGTCTTGGATATCCAGCGACTCATCACGGTAAAAAGGGACAGGTGTTTACGTCTCAAACACCAGTCGAATGTTAGTAAATCGTAACTGTGAAGATTTTGTAGTAGCTTCATCGATTTTCCTCCAAGCATTCGTTTCTTGGTTGCGTATTTTGGTCGTCATTCATCTCGTTAAAAAGGTTAGGGCGAGCAGATGACAGTTTTGTGAGCCATTAATGACCGTTTTATGTCAGTTGGGCATTTGTTGTTATGGGTCAGCGGAAGACTTTGTTAACATGATCGCTTTTGACGAATGGCTTCTGGGGGACAGATGCAAGAACAACTAAAGGTGATGCTGGAGCTGCAAGACAGCATGAACACTAAGGTCAACGAAGATTGGCGCAATCAGGGTTTTGAGTGGTATCGCGCTATTTGGATTGAGTGCGGGGAGTTGATGGATCACTACGGCTGGAAGTGGTGGAAGAAGCAGACGCCTGACGTTGAGCAGGTGGAGCTTGAGCTGATCGATATCTGGCATTTTGGTTTGAGCATTTTGTTGCTGTCAGGCGCATCTACCGACTCGATCGCCGAAACCATCAAAAAAGAGCTGGTACTGAAAACCGATCAGCCTGATTTTAAGCTCGACCTCGAACGCTTTGCGGCGGATGTCTTGACCCGAAGGGGATTCTCTGTCGAGGAATTTGGTCGTCTCATGGCGGGCATCGGTATGGATTTTGATCGTCTGTATGTTGGTTATGTTGGCAAGAATGTACTTAATTTCTTTCGCCAAGATCACGGTTATAAAGACGGTAGTTACGTAAAAGTTTGGTCCGGCAAGGAAGATAATGAGCACCTTGTTGAGGCAGTGCGTGAATTGGATACAGCGGTCGCGAGTTTTAAAGACGACTTGTATCAGGCGCTAACTCAGCGCTATAGGGCTTTTGCCCAAACATAATAATTGAGCGGCCCGGGACAAAATGGTGCAAGCGAGCGCACTGCACGTGAGTGGCACGCACCGAGATGGTGATTTGTTTGGGCTGCTTAGTGTTACCGCCATTGTCATGGATTCTTTAAAATCGTCAGTTGGGGTAATTCATAGTCTTTAGTCGAAATTGTACGGTTTTGGATGCATTTTTCTGCTAAATCCCTATAATTGCCCACCGCCTGAGGGGCGTTTCTATTGGTAATCGAGCCAATTGATTAGAGCGTACCCTTACAACTTTTCTAGAGCGTAAACGGAGATTTATCGTGAAAGCACCCGTACGTGTTGCCGTAACCGGCGCAGCCGGCCAAATCAGCTACTCCTTGTTGTTCCGCATCGCCGCTGGCGAAATGCTGGGCAAAGATCAGCCTGTAATTCTGCAAATGCTTGAAATCACTCCAGCGTTGAATGCCCTTAAAGGCGTTGCAATGGAATTGGATGACTGCGCATTTCCACTGTTGGCGGGCATGGTATGCACCGACGATCCAAATGTAGCCTTTAAAGACGCTGATTTCGCGTTGTTGGTTGGCGCTCGTCCTCGTGGTCCAGGTATGGAGCGTAAAGATCTTCTTGCAGCTAACGCAGCGATCTTCTCTGTGCAAGGTAAAGCAATCAACGATCACGCTTCTCGCGACATCAAAGTATTGGTTGTTGGTAACCCAGCAAACACCAATGCCCTGATTGCACAGCGCAATGCGCCAGATATCGATCCGCGTCAATTCACCGCCATGATGCGTTTGGATCACAACCGCGCCATGAGCCAGTTGGCCGCTAAAGCTGGCAAAACCATCAATGACGTAAATAAAGTCATCATTTGGGGTAACCACTCGGCGACTCAGTACCCAGACATCCACAACACCACCGTTGATGGTGCCGATGCGATGGGCTTGATCGATCAAGCTTGGTACGAAAATGACTTCATTCCTACCGTTCAACAGCGCGGTGCAGCGATCATTGAAGCTCGTGGTGCATCTTCTGCAGCTTCTGCAGCCAATGCAGCGATCTTCCACATGCGCGATTGGGCTTTGGGTACTCCAGAAGGTGACTACGTTACTATGGGCGTATACTCAGACGGTTCTTACGGTATCGAAGCCGGTTTAATCTACGGTTACCCTTGTACTTGTAAGGATGGCGACTGGACCATCGTTCAAGGCATCGAGGTTAATGATTTCTCTCGCGAGAAAATGACCGCGACCGAAACTGAGCTTAGAGAAGAGCGTGACGCAGTAGCAGACTTGCTGCCGTAATCGTACTCGAGCTTAAGTTCTGAAAAAGCGCGGTTTATCCGCGCTTTTTTGTGCCTGCTCGAAAAGTCATCTAACTCATCCTTCTCATATTCAGAAAAGAACCAATAAAGTGATGTCCCGCTGCTAGCCTAAATTTATAGGTGCAAAAAGAGTGGCCGTCATGATCACACAAACTCACGATTCGAGCAGCAAAACAAGCTTATTGCTCGAGCCCAACCAATCTCTGTCTGCCGAGAACTGCGTTTCAATTCTCGTCGGCGCATCGATTGTATTTGTTCTCATTGCAGTTGCCTTCATTTCCCTGGGCGTTTGGCTGATCGTGCCATTTATTTTTTTCGAATTGGTTCTTTTGGTAATTGTGTTTGGTGTGGTGCAGTTTCGCTGTCGAGCGAAAGAGCGTTTATCGATTACTGCTGATCGTGTGTTATTAGAAAAGCTTGCCGATGGCCATTTATGGTCGTGGTGCTTCGAACGATCAAACTTGTCCCTATTGATTGTCAAAGATGAAATGAACTCTATTCGCAACTTATCTCTTGGCGGCACTGCCGGTTTGGTTGAAGTGGGGGAATTTCTCACCGACGCAGAGCTGAAGGTGCTGCTGTCAGATCTCCAGCAAAGCGGCCTTCGCGCTAAAACTCCGTCACTGGATAGTGTTATGTCTTGCTAGCCGATTGTCTCTGGAGCCTTTGGCGGTATAATCGCTCGCCTTATCATGAAGGAATTTAAGGCCCGACCTATGGCACACCCAAAAATTGGCAATATGGCACCTGCATTCACACTGCAAAAACAAGACGGAACCAAAGTCAGCCTCAAGGACTTTCGAGGATCAAAGAATGTGGTTGTCTATTTCTATCCAAAAGCTATGACTCCAGGTTGCACCACTCAAGCTTGTGGGATCAGAGATAGTCAGAAGGAGCTCGATGATTTAGATACCGTTGTTTTGGGCATTAGTCCTGATGCTTATCCGCGCCTGCAGCGCTTTATCGATAAGCAGGAGCTGAATTTTGATCTTCTCTCTGATGAGGATCATGCCATTGCCGACAAATACGGTGTCTGGGCACTTAAGAAATTCATGGGGCGAGAGTTTATGGGGATTGTCCGAACGACTTTCATCGTTGGCAAAGATGGTCGCTTAAAGTCTGTCATGGATAAATTCAAAACCAAGACTCACCACGACGATTTGATTGCCGAGATCAAAAAACTCGCTCTTTAAGGCTTTGGCGCATTCGGGGGCGTGGTTTTCGTCCCTAGCGCCGCCCTTATTTTGTGATGCATATCACACTTTTATGTCTTTTTTCTCGATAATCTTCCCGATCTTGATTTTTTAAAATTATTTGGTCTAGCCTGCCTTGTTTGTATAATTTTAAGGAATAAAAAGGCCTGTCACCTCAATCCGGAACTATTGTCACTAAAAACAACCACGTGGCACGTTTCAGACTGGCTTCTTGTTCTTATAACGAATAGTTTTGTCCTCCGTAATATTCCCTCCAACAGAAGAGCGGAAATCTCAGATAGGGTAGCTAATTTAGCAATGACAGATAAAAGTAACGTGGTTTTGACCAGTGACCGTCCAAATTCAGATGTAGAGCCCGAGCATAGATCTGCCTTGGATCGTCAATTGATTGAGCGGCTGCGTTGTCTGCATAGTCTTCTTACCGATCGTTTTGATTCCTACGATCTACATTGTCGGTCTTATCTCGATGTAGGCCGGAAGATGTTCTCGGCGGATGAAGCCTTGTTATTACGGTTGCGTTTTTTAAAAGAGCGTGCGGTTGTCGAAGCTCACAGTGGCGTTGCGTTTAATGGAGTAAACGAAGTCTCTCAAGACGCTGAGTGGGTAAACCGTGCGGTTGATCAAAAAAACGCCATTTATTCGCAGGATTGCACTGCGAATTCTGATGCCATGACCTATAATCAGTTTGCCATTCGGGGATATATCTGCTCACCCGTCTTTGTGGCAGGCCAGATTTTTGGCGTTCTGTGCTTTCTACAGGGTTCAGATGGGCAGACTAGCTTTACGGATGAAGATGTTGAAACAATTGAATTGATGGCAAAAGGAGTGGCCAAAATGATTGAGCTTCAAAGAGCACAACCCGTAGATCAAGAAAAACTTCGCGCATCGTTCGCGACAGATGGTGTCAATACTTTCGAAGAATACGTGCAGCGAGCACGGTTGCCGGAAGTATATGGCGTGCCAGGTCGAGTTGTGGAGGTTTTGCAAAAACGTATCGGTAAGGCATCTTTGTCGATCGATTTCATCGCCGAAGAAATGAACTTGTCCAAGAGAACACTGCAGCGCCGTCTTCAGCAGCAGTGCATTAGCTTCGCCCAGTTACGCGATCAGGTGCGTTTCCACCATTCGATCAATTATTTGATTGAGCACTCCATGAGTATCGATAGCATTTCTGCGTCGTTGGACTTTTCTGATCGCACCAGCTTTACCAATGCATTTAAGCGTTGGACGGGACTGTCACCAAGTACATTTCGCAAGTTATTCCGCGACTACGCCTAGAGATTGGCGTTGCGTCGCCCAATTGTTCTTTGTTGATTGCCTGTCGCGGGCAAAAACGGTAGAGTTTCAGCCTTTAAAACTCTACCGTTCAACGAGGAAAATTGATGGAATTTTTTATTCCTGCCGCAATGGCGCAAGCTGAAGCAACTGCTCCCCAAGGTAACCCCATGATCACGCTAGTGATGTTTGGTGGCCTTTTCGTGTTTATGTACTTTTTCATGATTCGCCCTCAGCGCAAGCGTCAAAAAGAGCATCAAGAGTTGGTTGGAGCCTTATCTAAAGGCGACGAAGTCGTTATGAACAGTGGTATGCTGGGTAAAGTTCTCAAGGTTGACGATAACTACCTAGTGATCGAAACCGGAACCAACGTTGAATTGAAGTTCCAAAAGGTCGCTGTTCATGCGGTCTTACCGAAAGGAACCATTAAGTCCATCTAATGGATGCATCGATTCAAAAAGGCAGCGAAGGCTGCCTTTTTTGTGTCTAATCAAAAAGAAGCGCAGTATTTATACTGTCTGTCTCCGCAGACACCTAAGGATTTTTAGTGATTGATTTCCCCTCTAAGCTATCTCTCGCCCAAACGCCGACACCACTGCAGAGGCTGTCTCGTGTTTCTGATCAGCTCGGTGTTAATATCTGGATCAAGCGGGATGATTTAACCGGCAGTGTACTCAGCGGCAACAAGGTACGTAAGCTGGAGTTTTCGTTGGCCGAGGCGCAGCGTCGAGGTTGCAATCACATTATCACCTGCGGCGGCTTGCAGTCCAATCATTGCAGGGCGACCGCCTTATTGGGGGCGCAGCTAGGTCTTTCGGTGACTCTAATTTTGCGCGGCAAACCAGAGTCAGTGGCTGATGGCAACTTGTTGCTTGATCATCTGGCGGGCGCCAATATCAAAACCGTTGAGGTGCGAGACTACACTCGTAATTTATCAAAGATACTGGACCAAGAGGCGGCGGCCATCAATGCGGCGGGGGATTCGGCCTTTGTGATTCCCACGGGCGCCAGCGATGGCTATGGCATTTGGGGTTATGTGGCTGCGGCGGTCGAGCTGCAAGAGGATTTTAGTCGTCACCGCATCGCACCGAGTCATGTGATTGTCGCAACAGGATCGGGAGGCACTCAGGCCGGTTTGACTCTTGGGGCTCAATGGCTTGGCTGGGACACGCAGGTTGTGGGCATGGCGGTTTGTGATGATGTCGAGTATTTCAATAACAAGGTTCAATCCGATGTTCGCGATTGCGCGGCCCGATTTGGGTTTGAGGTCGATCTGTCGGCACTCAATATTAACGTAATCGATCGTTATATCGGGCCAGGCTATGCGCAGGCTGATCAAGAGGTGTTTGACACCATAGCCTGGCTAGCGTCTACCGAAGGTGTGGTGTTGGATCCGGTATATACGGCAAAGGCATTTCTGGGTTTAGTTAGTGAGGTGAAGGCTGGCCGATTGGCGGGCGCGCGGGATCTAGTGTTCGTTCATACTGGCGGTGTATTTGGTAACTTTCCGTTTAAAGATCGATTTTTTTGACACGTGATAAGCGGGGATGGTTCATTGTTCGTCTCTGTGTTGCTGCGAGTGGTGTTGTCGACGCTTCTGGCGCTTGAACTCCTCATTGAACTCCACCCGTCGGATCGCTAGATAGTGGATACCCCAGCGAAGCGTTGCGAGTGTGCTCAGGAGGAGTAATCCGGCGACATAGAGCATCGTGTCCGGCGAAATCATATAGATCTTTAGCAGGAGCAACCCTAGTAAGGGAATCGCGACAGGGCGTGCGGTGAATAGGGCGACTATATCGTTCAGGCTTTGCCATTGTTCCCGTTGCATCGTACCTCTCCAGCGGGGCGTTATGAATCCATAAAGTGTATACCAGCGCCGGCTTTTTGTGGCCGAGCACAGTGCGATAATCCAATCAATTTGTTATAGGAAAGTACGAGGCTATGGGGAAAACAACAATTTCAGCCTTTCAGATGTTAGAGCACGGCGGGCCCGAGGTTCTGAAGTGGAGTCAGCTGGTGTTGCCAGAGCTTGGGGCTAACGACGTTCTAGTACGACATCGGGCAGTTGGCGTGAATTTCATCGATATTTATTTCCGCGAAGGGTTATATCCTGTCGAGCTGCCTAGTGGTTTGGGGGTTGAGGCCGCCGGGGTGGTTGAGGCCGTTGGCAGTGATGTCGATTTGGTTAAGGTTGGAGACCGGGTCGGCTATTGTATGTCGCCTCTAGGTGCCTATGCCGAGGCTCACGTGATCGCAGAAGATCGGCTTATTCCGCTGCCGAAGGAGATCGATGACGCTACCGCGGCGGCGATTACTTTGAAGGGGTTGACTGCCGCATTTTTGCTGACCGCCATGAAGCCGTTGGTAGCTGGCGATGCCATTCTTGTGCATGCGGCGGCGGGTGGTGTCGGTTTGCTGCTGTGTCAGTGGGCCAAGAGCCTGGGTGTTCGCGTGTTGGGTGTCGTGGGAAGTGATGACAAGCTAGCGCTTGCCCAGCAAGCGGGATGCGAGCGGGTGGTTAACAGTCGCAATGACGACTGGGTGGAGGCGGCAAAAGCGTTTACCGATGGCGCCGGCGTACAAATGGTGCTCGATTCTGTTGGGGCTGATACCTGTGAGGGCTCGCTCGATTGTCTGGCGCGTCGGGGGTGGTTTGTATCTTATGGCAACTCTAGTGGTCCGGCTCCCGCTGTTTTACCCTTAACCTTGATGCAGAAAGGCTCTTTGGTCATGACTCGGCCCAGCCTGGCGGACTTTATCAGCGATAGGTCAGAGATGTTAAAGTTGGCGCAGGCCTTGTTCGAGCGTGTTGTCGACGGTTCTGTTAAGGTAAATATTGGTCTAAAGCTTCCTTTGATCGACGCTCCTAAGGCGCATGAGATGTTGAAGGCGAGGAAGACCTCTGGATCGACGGTTTTGATGTGTTCGTGATGTATTTCGAGAGATAGGAGCTCTTTATGCCAACCGTAGTGGGGCGCAAGCTGGTAATTGCCATTTCGTCGCGGGCGCTGTTTGACCTTGATGATAGCCATTCTGTGTACGAAAAGAGTGGGCTCGAATCCTATTCTCGCTATCAAATTGATCACGAGAACGACGTGCTAAAGCCCGGCGACGCGTTTTATGTGGTGCAAAAACTGTTGCGTCTAAATGAGTTGCTTGAGGGCGAGTCGCGGGTAGAGGTTATTTTACTGTCTCGCAATAGCGCCGATACTGGCTTGAGAATCTTTAACTCTATTGAGCACTACGGCTTGGATATTTCGCGGGCAGCCTTTTGCGGCGGTGAGAGCCCTTATCGTTATGTTGCGGCCTTTGGCTGTCATCTGTTTTTGTCCACCGATGCCGATGATGTGCGCAACGCCTTGGAGCATGGCATTGCGGCCGCGACGCTGATTGCTTCCAATGCCCAATCTGAGCATGGTGACCAGCTGCGTTTTGCCTTTGATGGAGATGCCGTGTTGTTTTCCGACGAAGCTGAGCGTATTTACAAGCAAGAGGGGCTTGAAGCCTTTACCGAAAAAGAGAAAGAAAAAGCCAAATTGCCGCTTATGGGGGGGCCGTTCAAGGAGTTCTTGGCCGCCCTGCAAGGGCTGCAGAAAGAATTTGGCGCAGAACAGATGCCAATTCGCACGGCTTTGGTGACGGCTCGTTCAGCGCCGGCTCACGAGCGAGTTATTCGCACTTTGCGCGCTTGGGATATTCGTCTTGATGAGTCGTTGTTTTTAGGTGGGCTTGATAAAGGTGAGTTTTTAAAGGCCTACGGTGCCGATGTGTTCTTTGACGATCAAGAAACCCACTGTGAGTCTGCCAGCGGTCATGTGGCCACCGGCCATGTGCCTCATGGTGTTGCCAATGAGTCCGAGGTCTCCGATCTGCCCTGAATCAGTGGTGCGCCTCGCACTCATGTTCCAGAAATATAACTCAGTCTATTAACCCTCTCGTTGATAGACTTTTTTGCTCTACTTCCAGTTCCGCGCCTTTGTAATGCTATTCTTCTAGTTAATGGTGACTAACGAGTTAGCCTGTCACCGGAAGAGGTACAAGGAGTATGATTCAGAAAATTATCCTCGCCACCGATATGGGGCCGTTTGCCAGTCATGCCTTAGAGCATGCGCTCGATCTTGCGGCGAGTCATCGAGCTAAGGTTGTTGTGGTGCATGCTGTTGAGCCATTAAGTGGTTTTGCCCAGGCGATGGTAGCCACCTATTTGGATGACCCGGTCGAGGCTTGCTCTCAGGATAACCCGGGTGCTGTGCTGGATTCGATCCGATCTCAGATTGCACAGTCGTTCGCTCACGAACGAAGCGAGATCGACCCAGTCTACGACTGTTTCTCCGAATTTAGCGTGGTTCAAGGCCGCCCAGCAGAAGTGATTCTCTCTGAGGCGACACGTACTGGCGCTGATCTGATTATTATGGGTAGCCACGGCCCGGAATCCATGGGTAACAATGTTCTGGGGTCGGTTACCGCGAGGGTATTGCAGTTATCGAAGGTGCCGGTCTATATGGTACCCATGATTAGCCCGAGAAACTGGTACCGGCTCACCTCCGATGCGTCGCCCATTTGTTCGGACGGTTAGCCTGTCTGAATACGTTAAAATATCGCGAATTTGACCCCTAAAATCATAAGAATACCGGCCAGAACCGGTTGAAGCATATGGCTTGGAAGCCTTGCGCCCAGTCTCGTCCCGAGGCTGACTGCAGGTAAAGAGCCGATTAATAGGCAGCCGAGCAATACGAAGTCGACATTCCCCAAAAAGATCAAGTGCCCGAGGCCTGCTATCAGAGTCAGGGGGACTGCGTGGGCGATGTCGCTGCCGACGATGTGTTGGGCTTTTAGGGTTGGGTAAAGTACGAGCAATATGGCGGTGCCGATTGCGCCTGCGCCCACCGAGCTGAGTGTTACAAAAACCCCTAAGAAGATACCCATCAAAACCGTAATCACTTTGGTTTTGATCTTGGTGTGAGTTTCGGTTTTAACTGTTGTGGGTTGCAGCTTTGATTTAAAGAGTAGTACCGCAGAGGTCAAAATTAGCATGACACCAAGACTGCTGGTGAGCAAATGCTCATAATCCCCAGAGTTAGTGAATACAGTTTTGAGCAATAGGGCAGTGACTATAGCGGCCGGTAGGCTTCCCATTGCCATACTCCTGACGATATCCCAGCGTATATTGCCCTTGCGTTGATGCGACACTACACCGCCAGCTTTGGTAATAGCGGCGTAGAGTAGATCTGTGCCTATGGCGACGTTATAGGGAAATCCAAACAGAATCAGTAGGGGGGTCATTAGCGATCCGCCGCCGACACCGGTGATTCCGACCGCGAGCCCGACAGCGGCTCCGGCAAAGATATAAAGTAAGATTTCCATAAATATATAGGCTATGGTTATGTAGAAGTGGGTTTGCTATAAGTTTTTGTAAAATTTGGTTGGCAAATATACTGATTTGTTACTATTCTGGAAAAGAATATTTTTTTATATTTTTATAATCAATTCTCAGTGTTAGGCCATTTGGAGGGCTTATGAAACTGCAGCAACTGCGATACATTTGGGAAGTTGCCCATCACGATTTAAATGTATCCGCAACCGCACAAAGTTTGTACACATCGCAGCCGGGTATTAGTAAGCAAATACGGTTGTTAGAAGATGAATTGGGAGTTGAGGTGTTTTCCCGCAGTGGCAAGCATCTTACGCGGATTACGCCTGCCGGTGAGGCCATTTTAAAGACCGCTGGCGAAATCCTTCGTAAAGTTGAGAGCATTAAGCAGGTTGCTCAAGAGTTTAGTAATGAGAAGAAGGGAAGTCTCTCATTGGCCACGACTCACACTCAGGCACGTTATGCGCTGCCGAATATTATCGAGACCTTTATTGACCGCTACCCCGATGTGTCTCTGCATATGCATCAGGGTACGCCCATGCAAATTTCCGAGATGGCAGCAGACGGCACGGTTGATTTTGCGGTTGCCACAGAGGCTTTAGAGTTATTTAGCGATTTGATCATGATGCCTTGTTATCGCTGGAATCGCTGCGTTGTGGTACCAAAGAATCATCCGCTATGTCAGGTCTCGCAGCTTAGTCTGGAAGACGTCGCCAAACACCCCTTGGTAACCTATGTATTTGGTTTTACTGGGCGTTCCAAATTAGATGAGGCGTTCATTGAAAAGGGCTTGGCACCTAAAGTGGTCTTTACCGCCGCAGATGCCGATGTTATCAAGACTTATGTTCGTCTCGGTCTCGGGGTCGGCATTATTGCCAAAATGGCCTATAACGAAGAGCTCGACAGTGATCTAGTCGCGCTTGATGCCAGTCATCTGTTCCAGCCCAGTACCACTAAGATTGGGTTTAGACGCGGAACTTTCCTTCGTGGCTATATGTATGAATTCATTGAGCTGTTTGCACCGCATCTTACCAAAGAGGTGGTGACAGAGGCTTACAGCCGTCATTCAAAGGCCGAAGTTGAGGAATTGTTCTCACATATAGACTTGCCTACTTTCTAAATTTCCAAAATTTGAGCGACAGCGCAACCCTCCAACCGTGAGTTATC
>JBOEGJ010000009.1:79938-274638 GCA_050633365.1 Cellvibrionaceae bacterium
GATAACTCACGGTTGGAGGGTTTTTTTATGTTGTCGAGCGCGGAAATTATCACTGTAGCGATTTCTAGTGTAGTAGTGACTGGGGCATCGATCGTCGGTACGGTTTATCTTGCGGGCGACGAGGTTGAGCGTGGAAGTCATGGTTCCGCTTCTCAGGCTGTCAGATATGAGTTGAGCGACGCATTTTTTACTTGTCGTGATCAAATTGCCAAGGCAATCCCTTACCGTGTTCGCAACGTGAGCGTGGATTCTCGCTCGAGTCGCTATGATGAGCAGCAAAATAACAATATCGTCTTTATCGATGCCGAGGTGGTTGAGCGGCCAGGGAGCTTTCACAGTAAGAGTAACTATCAGGCCAAGATAACCTGTAGTGTTGCCGCTGCCAGCAATGAGGTGGTGGGCTTTAATGTGCGCAAGATGTAGTTCTAGCGTCTTGAGGTTGGTGCACTACTGCTCGGCAGAGCAGCAGTGGCTAGGAGCTAAAGTAACTCCCTTGCTAGAGGTTGGGGGCTTAGATGAAGTCCAGATCAGGGTTGTCGTTCATGATCTCTTTGAGCTCTTCTTTTTCGTTGGTTTTCTGCGCTAAAACTTCTTTGACGAACTTGAAGTAAACCGTATAAATCTTGACCGCTTGGCCTTCTTCTTCAACCACAAAGAATGGTGCGCGATTGACCTTGTGTTCGGCGGCGATCAGCATGCCAGCGCTTTGAGTGTCTCGCTCATCAGCTACCAACACCTCATCGATGTGCTTCATTTGGTCGTTGCTCTCGAGCTTCTCGAGTACATCGCCACATTTGCCGCAGGGCTCGCCATTGGCCAATATTTTTTTCACTAAGGTGATCTTCACTCGAGCTTCCTTCTTTGGTTCTCTATTGTTCGATGTTGGTGCTGTGCAGTCCGCATTCTTTCTTGGTGGCTTCTTCCCACCACCAGCGACCTTCGCGTTCATGTTGGCCTGGGCCTACGGCGCGGGTACAGGGCTCGCAGCCGATCGAGACAAAGCCTCGATCATGGAGTGCATTATAAGGCACTTGGTGGGCGCGAATATACTCCCAAACCTGTTGCGAGCTCCAATTGGCTAAGGGATTGAACTTGGTCAGCGTGTCATTTTCACGTGCAAAGACCTTGTCGTCTTGAATGACGGGAATTTGCGCTCGTGTGCCGGGGCTTTGGTCTTTGCGTTGGCCGGTAACCCAGGCGTCAACATCGAGTAGTTTCTTTCGAAGTGGGGCGATCTTGCGGATCCCGCAGCATTCTTGATGGTTGTCCTCGTAGAAGCTGAAGAGACCCTTTTCTTGGACTAGCTCTCGAACGGCGTCGCCTTCTGGGCTGACGATATCAATGTAGAGGTCGTAATGATTCCGGACCTTTTCAATGAATTGATAAGTTTCGGCGTGGAGCCGACCAGTGTCGAGGCAGAATACTTCAACGTCAGGATCAATCTTGTGGGCCATATCGATCAGAACGACGTCTTCCGCGCCACTGAATGAGATTGCCAAATTGCCAAATTTCTCGATAGCAAAGCGCAATATGTCTTGAGGTGTTTGAGATTGGAGTGTTTTGTCCAAATCCACGGTGTCCAAAAGCTGAGGCATGTTCGAAGTCCTGACGTTAAAGCGTGCTTGATGATTCTGGCGCGAAAGGATACCAGAGCGATTCGAAACTTAACAATAATCTACAGCGATACTGTTATAACCAAAAAGGACGGCATTCAGCTTTCTTCATTCTGTCGTGGAACATTGGTCAATATATGGTTGGTTTTCAGCTCGAGATACGTCTATATAGTGTTCGTGTATACTTGGACCCTCAATTCTAGAGGGCTCTGGAGAATCTTGACCTAAGGTTAGGTGATAAAGCTAATGTGAAATATAAAGAGTTTCACGTGAAAATATAGTTCGTTACGATGACGAACTTCCGACTTTTTGGTGTCGATACGGTTTCATAAATTGCGTCGGCATTTGGAAAAAGGTAGATTGCACCCACTTTATAGTGTTCGCGGCTGACTTGATGTTGGCTCGATTCAATCAATGTTGTGAGGAGTAGCTTGTGGAGTTGGCGTGTTTAGATTTGGAAGGGGTTTTGATTCCTGAGATTTGGATCAAGTTTGCAGAAAAAACGGGCATCGACAGTCTCAAGGCTACCACCAGAGATATTCCGGATTACGACGAGCTGATGACCATGCGTTTAGCCGAATTGGATAAGCACAATTTGGGTTTGAACGAAATTCAGGAGGTTATCTCAACCCTGAGTCCTTTAGAGGGGGCGCAGGAGTTTGTGAGCTGGCTGCGTGAGAGGTTTCAGGTCATCATTTTATCCGATACTTTTTATGAGTTTGCTGGCCCCTTGATGAAGCAGTTGGGCTACCCGACATTGTTGTGTCACAAGCTTACGGTTAGCGAATCGGGCAAGGTGGTCGACTACAATATTCGTCAGGCCAATCCTAAGCGTCAGTCGATCGTTGCGCTCAAGTCGCTCTATTACCGCACTATCGCCGCCGGTGATTCATACAACGATACCACCATGTTGGCAGAGGCGGACGCGGGCATTTTGTTTAAATCCCCTCAAAACGTCATTGAGGAGTTTCCGCAGTACCCTGCGGTTCACACCTACGATGATCTGAAGAAAGAGTTTTTGAAGGCGAGCGTTCGAGATTTGACGCTCTAATTGACTTGTCGATGCAGTGCCAAACGGTATTGCATCGGCTGTGTCTGTAGAAAGGCGGCTTTAGTGGCTGCTCGACAGTCCTTCGAGTATCTTGCGGATCTTCAGTAGGGACTCCTCGTATTCCTCTTCGGCAATTGAGTCTGCCACGATTCCTCCTCCTCCCCACACAAATACCTGGTCCTTATGGGTGGCCGCCGTGCGAATGGCGATATTGGTATCCATTTGTCCGTCAAAGCTCAGGTAGCCGATGCTGCCGCAGTAGAGTGATCGCCGCGCACTTTCCAGCTCTTCGATAATTTCCATGGCGCGAATCTTAGGGGCGCCGGTGATCGATCCTCCAGGAAAGCATGATCTAAGCAGGGAAAGCGATGTTTGGTTGGGTTTGAGTGTTCCCGTTATCGTGCTTACAAGATGGTGAACGTTAGGGTAGCTCTCTAGATTGAACAACTTTGGTGTTTTAACGCTGTTGCTCTCGCAGCACTGGCTGAGATCGTTCCTCAGAAGATCCACAATCATTAGATTCTCTGCGCGGTTCTTTTGGCTGTTTTTCAGGCTCTCGGCGAGCGCTTGATCTTCTTTTTGGGTCTTGCCTCGTCTCACGGTGCCTTTAATGGGCTGGGCTGTGACTTGATCATCTCGACAAGCAATAAATCGCTCGGGGGAGTGACTCATGATTGAGCCGAATTCGGTTTTGAAATAACAGGAAAAGGGCGACGGCAGTTGGCTTCGAAGTCTTAAATAGCCATCGAGTGGATCACCCTGAAAGTGCGCTTCAAAGCGCTGGGTTAGGTTGGCTTGGTAGCAGTCCCCGTCGAGAATGTAGCCTTGTATTTTTGCCAGTTGATCTAAGTAGTCGTCTTTACTGGTGTTGCCTGTAAAGCGGCTTGCCTTAAAAGGTGTTAGTGGTGTTTTCGGCTTGTGGTTATTGTTGTCAGCGAATAGTTGCTTGAGTTTGGTTGCGAATGCATCGCTGTGGTTATTGCGCTGTATGAGTGTGCAGGTTTTCTGTTGGTGATCTTGTATGACCGCCCAGTGGTATATGCCGATCAATGCGAGAGGGATATCACAGCTCGCTTTATCGTGGTTGAATTTGCTTGCCCTGTGTCCCGCTTCATAGCCGAGGTAGCCCAGTGCACCTCCGCTGAAGGGGAGTTTTGACGCTTGATGGGTTTGTGGGCTTAGCTGCTCTATGGCGCTCCAGCAGTCGTCGAAGGGTGTGGTCTTGTTGTCGGCGGTCGATATCGAATGGCACTCATCGCTGTTGGCAATAATTTTGTGGCTTGGATTTGCGCTGATGATGTCGTAGCGAGCGTGCTCGTTGTGCGCTTGTTGATCGCAGCAGCTGTCGAGCCAAATGGGCCAGTCCAAATCTTTTACTTGGTTGAAATAGAGATAGCTGTCTTCGAGGTAGGGAAGCTCGGTGACGATGACTGTCTCAAGTTTTGAGGTGCTCATTGATTTGGCTGCTCGATGATCATTGGGCTGCAGGGGAGGCGCATTGTAGAAGCTTCCCGGTGTTTTTTCCATTCAGAAAAACTCAATTGGCTAATGCTTAAAGCTGAAATGTAATGGCGTAATTTACAAATAAATCGTGGGTGGCAACGGCTTCTTGCGTATAATCACCGGCCTGTGATTAAAATTTTATTGAGTGCTGGTGGGTGGCTTTCTTGCCTGTGCTCGAGAGCGTCTCTGGCGACGATTTTTGTGAAGAGATTTTGTGAAAAGTAGTAGTCGTTTTTTTCCTGCCCGTTTAATGAGTGCCGAGGTCTACGGTGGACTGGCCGAGGATGTGTACTTGGTCAAGCCAAATAACAGTCCAGATAAGTCTGTTGAGTTAGCAGTGACGCATGTCACCTCGATCGACGGTAGGGTCTCAGCAGAGGCGACACCGTTGGTGTTGGTGCACGGCCTCTATCAAAACAAGCGCATGTGGTGTTCTGATAGCGCAACATTGGCTGAGTCATTGGTGGCCGTCGGCTTTGATGTTTGGATGTTGGAGTTTCGCGGTCACGGTCATTCTCCCATTAATCAGTTGTACTCGCGCAATACCATGGCTGATTACGCGCGTTATGATCTGCCCGCCGTTAACATGTTTATCGAGGAGCAGACCGGCAAACCTGTCAATTGGTTGGGGTGTGGTGCGGGCGGCGGAGCTCTGTTAATGGCGCTTGCCTTGCGCTCATTTGATGAGCAGAGTTTGGGGCAGGTGCTGGGGATGGGTGTGCCATTTTACGCGGCCAACTGGTCGCGGGTCCCGGGAATCTCTAGTTTACTCATGGCGAGAAGGCTGCAGGCGCAAGAGGCGTCTGGTCCCGAGCCCGAGCCTATGTCACTGTTGGCCAATTTGGTTAAAGAGAATCATTGGTTCGCTACTCGTGGCGCCTATGCCGGGGTAGACCTGTGGCGCGAGCTCGATGGTCTGCGAGAGTCCTGGTGTTGGCTGTTTTCTGATGAGTCGCCCCGGAGTATGGATTCTTCGTTTGGCGCTGATTCTTCCCAGGGTTTGGCGGATAATTTTCACTGCAAGGCTTTTTCCGAGCTGGAATTTGTCGGGGAGGGGCTTTATTCTTGGTTGGCGAAAAGGCCCTCAACCCTGTTGTTTGCTAAAGAGGTGGGGCGACTGTTAAGTCTTAAGGAGAAGCTGTCAGATGTTCCATCCGCTGGAAAAGCTCCATCTGTTGCATGATGGCTACCAAAAAACGTTTAAGGTGGGCAGGCAGGAGCTGTTATTAGTGCAGGATGAAGGGCGACTTTATTTGCTCGAAAATCGATGTCCGCACATGGATGCTCCACTGACCTTTGCCTCTGTGCGCGCTGGAGTGATCCGCTGCCCAATGCACGGCATAGAATTTAATTTACAAACAGGTGAGGGGCGAACGCCTGCACCGCTTTCCCCAATTAGAACATTTACACCCGTTTACGACGGTAATGTCGTGGGCGTAGATTTCGTTTGATTTCATTTGTGCAAATACAGTAATAGAGGTTTTTCATGGAGTATTTAACCCCGGATCTTTGCGACGAGTATCCAGAGTTGGTTCGTGTTCTCGAGCCGATGATGAAGAACTATGGAGGGCGCCAATCATTTGGTGGTGAAATAGTTACTATTAAGTGTTTCGAGGATAATTCGCTGGTGCGCGAGCAGGTTGCTCAGCCGGGTAAGGGCAAGGTTTTAGTGGTAGATGCTGGCGGATCGAAGCGTCGCGCTTGTCTGGGCGACATGCTGGCAGAAAAGGCAGTTGCAAACGGTTGGGAAGGTATTTTGATGTACGGCTGTATTCGCGATGTGGATGCCATTGCTGGGCTCGACTTGGGGGTTCAGGCATTGGGGTCGCATCCAATGAAAACCGAAAAGAAGGGCATTGGTGAGCTTAACGTCGAAGTGACCTTTGGTGGTGTGACCTTTGTGCCCGGGGAGTTTGCTTACGCGGATAATAATGGTGTGATAGCCTCTG
Organism: Cellvibrionaceae bacterium; assembly: GCA_050633365.1. Taxonomy (GTDB): domain Bacteria; phylum Pseudomonadota; class Gammaproteobacteria; order Pseudomonadales; family Cellvibrionaceae; genus Pseudomaricurvus. The sequence continues at coordinate 86,055 of JBOEGJ010000009.1, forward strand.
TCTCGGCGCTGGCGATGCCCGCCTAATGAGCTTGAGTGTCGAGGTGCAAGCTCTGTGATTCTGTCTCTGGAGGTCAGCCCCTCAGGGCAGGGGCTCTGCGACTTTACCCCGCAGGTGAGCGAGTTGGTTGAGTCCCAAGGGCTTGGCGAAGGGCTTTGTACTTTATACATTCAGCACACATCCGCGAGTCTTCTTGTTCAGGAGAATTATGATTCTTCTGCGCGGCACGACCTAGAGGCTTGGTTGAATCGTTTAGTGCCAGAGGGGGATTCACTCTACACCCACACCCTTGAGGGTCCCGATGACATGCCTGCTCATATTAAAGCCGCCTTGACGGCGGTATCCATTTCGATTCCGATAGTAGATGGGGTTTTGGCATTGGGAGCTTGGCAGGGGGTGTTTCTGTGGGAGCATCGGCATGCTTCTGAGAGGCGAAAGGTGCTTGTTCATTTAGCGAGTTGATTTGGTCAGAATTTTTCCCTTTTCCCTTTTCCCTTTCCCCTTTTTGCATTCCGCATCTAGGATTATTTGTCGGGCAACCAACTTACCAACTTACCAGCTGACTAGTGGGTTGTGCTGGGCGGTAAGCTCCAAAAAGTGTTGTTGATCAATGTCTGTAATCTTGTGTGAGATCGAAGGGTTATTCAAATCCTGAGGCTCGGGGGGCGTTGTATTCAGCGGTAGCCTAAAAGTTGGGCAGGGAAAGCATTGCTCTTTCCAGGGGCTCTCCTGGGTGGCGATGGCCGCACGCTCAATAAACACAATGGCATCCGTATTTGTGCAGTTCTCTATGCACCTTTCTATATCGTTATCTTGAATTTTGTTGAAAATATGTAGAGTCATAGTTGTCGCTAGAGCTGAATGGTGTGGTCGTATTGAAGAAATAGTTTCTGCAGTTGGGTGTCGGTTATGAGTTGTGCGCCGGTAATTGCGTGTTGATTTTCAGCGAGGTTTTGTAGGTTGGTTTCTTCTATGTAGATGTCTTTGACGCCATAGAGGGCGAGCATTGCGAGCTTTTCATTGTCAGCTGTTTTTTGGTTGTTGGGGAGCGTGATTCCTACCTCCAGTCCCATGACCGAGCAGGCCAGTGCCGCATCAACATGTTCTGCGATGAGAGTTTCATCTCGGCATAAAAAGAGGATTTTTTTCATAGGGCTACCGTGTCAGCGGAAGGTGATAACACGGTCGCAATGAGCGGCAATGTCAGCCAGTTGTCCTAGGCCTGAAACGACGAATGAATTGCACAGTGGTGACCTTTCTAGCGGCGAGTCTTTTTCGGCAATGAGGCCTCGCTTTTTCGCGGCAGTGACGCAGACGACTAGGTCGAGTGAATGCCGTTTATGCAGATCTTTCCAGGCCGATGAATTCGGAGAGCTCTCCAGTGCGTTGTTAACGCCTTCATCGTAAAAAAATACCCGGTGGAGGGTGTGATTAGAGTTGAGCAGCTCGGTAGCAAAGTTGATGGCGCTTTGATTGCCGAGTTCAGAGGAGGTGACAACGATGCCGTATTTCACTGGTGCCGCCGATCGAAAGGGAAGAAGAAAAAAGGCCCCGAAGGGCCTTTTAGGTGTTAGTCGTCAGATGCGCCAATGAGGTGGAGCAGGGCAACAAACAGATTGTAGATGTTTAGGTAGAGCGAAACCGTCGCCATGACATAATTGGTTTCACCACCGTTAACGATTCGGCTGGTATCAAATAGGATGAAGCCAGACATTAGGAACACGATAGCAGCGCTGATCGCCAAACTGGCTCCGCCAATCTGTACGCCAAAGAAGCTTGCAACCATAAGGGCGACAGCGCAAAGCAATACGACAATGAGGCCGGTAACCAAAAAGCCGCGCATAAAGCTGAAGTCTTTCTTGGTGGTCAGTACATAGCCAGAAAGACCGAAGAATACCAGTGCGGTTCCCGCAAGCGCCTGCATAACCACTTGTGAGCCGTTTGGTGTGGCGAGATAGTAGCTAATGGTGGGGCCGAGCGACGCACCTAGTAGTGCGGTAAAGCCGAAGACAACGTAGATGCCGCTGGCAGAATTAGCGGTTTTTGGTAGCACGAACCACACCATGCCAATGGCTGCGAGGTTCATCATTAATGCTGCTCCACGACCAAGGCCGATGGCCATGGCTACGCCGCAGGCTACTGCGCTAACGGCCATCGTTAGTGCGAGCAACATGTAGGTGTTTTTCAGTACCTTGTTGGTCGAGACGCTGGATTGTGTCTGCGTCTGTGTGTAGATCTCTTGCATGGTCAATCTCCGTTGAGAGTGTGGTTCCAGATATCCCAATCATACAAACACTCGGCGCAAAATCAAGCGCGTTAACATAACTAAGCATGAATTCTAAGTGATTGATTTTTCGATCAATCTGGCGGCTTCGTGAGGGGGAGTTTCTAGTGGGGATTGGGTTGGTTGATATCCATTGGGCGAAAAAAAAGCCCCCAAATTTGGGAGCTTTTTTTATATGGCGGAAGGGGTGGGATTTGAACCCACGGAAGGCTATTAACCTTCGCCAGTTTTCAAGACTAGTGCATTCGGCCACTCTGCCACCCTTCCTGACGGTTCTTGGGTTTCGAGACAAAAGCTGCCGCGACCCCGTGAGAACGAAGCGAATTATACATAGGTTTTATCGTACGGCAACCCGCTAACTCATTATTTTAAAAGAAAATTATATATTTCGCCTTTTTAGTTCTGAAAATAAAAAAAGCCCTCTAGGAGGGCTTTCTTGTTAGTGCTGGTGCTTAGAAATCTTCTTTATTCCGCGCTAGCGACTTCCGCCGTTCTTGAGTGGCGAGGGTCGTTAGCGGGTCTTTCAAGCTTTCTTGGGTTGCTCGCTATATCTGCAGGCTTCGACGTATCGAGCGGGTCGCTCATGCGAATATCAAGCTTTCGGTCCTCAACGGCCAGTGTGCCAACCGGCCGCGGATTGGAGCGCGGATCGTTGGAGGGGCGGCTGTAGCTGGCGCGTTCTGCCTTTTCTTCGCTGTTTGAGGCTGTTTCAGCTGCTGGAGCTTGGGTTGGCTCCGGCTTTTGAGGGGCTTCAAGGGGAAGTTCAGCTTGCGCTGCCGGCACGGCTTCTGCTACCGGAGCTTCTGGCTTTGTCTCAGCTTTCGCTTCTGATTTTATCTTAGGTTCGGTTTCGGGTTTCGATTCCGGCTTTGCTTCGGCTTTTACTTCAGGCTCTGCGGTTTTTTTCGTAGGCGCAGCAGTAGGTGCTGAAGCTTGCTCAGTCTCTTGAGGGGCCGCTGCTGTTTGTGGTGGCTCACTTTTTACCGGTGCTTCAGAGGGCGCGCTTCGCTCAACCGCGGGCTTGCTTTGTGCAGCGGGCTTCTCGGGCGTAGCGGCTTCTTGTGTAGTGCTCTGCGTTTCGTTGCTCCGCTCGTTGTTTCTCTCATTATTTCTGCGTTGACCGCGGTTGTTGCGGTTTCCGCGGCGAGAGGGTTTGTCTTCACGATTTGCCGGAGTCTGTTGCTCGCCTTCTGCTTGTGTTGCTTTGGCGTCAATAGCCTCTGTTACTTGGCTGTTGAGTGCTTCAACTTCCTGAGTGTTATCGGTTTGTTTGTTGTCGTTGCCATCTCTGCGGCCGCGGCGACGTTGTTGCGGTTTGCCGCGTTTGTTGGCGGGGCGCTTGGATGGGCGATCGCTGTCATTGTTGCTTTCGCCTTGCGCGTTTGGCTGTTCTTCTTTGCCTTGAGTTTTACGGTTGTCGCGGTTTTGTTCGCGGCGACGGTTTGGGCGATCGTTGCGATTGTCATCGCGGTTGTCGTTACGATTGTCGTTGCGATTGCTACGATTGTTGCGATCACCTTTGTCGTTACGGTTGTTGCGATTATCGTTGGAGCTTTCGTCCCGACGCTGATTGTTGTCGTTACGGCCGCCGCGCTCATTGCGGTTGCGGTTGCGATTACGATTGCGATTGCCGTTGTTTCCGCGGCGGTTGCGTTGGTTGCGCTGATTGCGCTTTTGGCGACGCTCTTCTTCCTCTTCGGCTTTGCGTTTTTCTTCGGGGTCTCCAAAGAGTGCGTGCATAATTCGAGTCAAAAGGCCGGGCTTTTTCGGTTCTTCTTTTGTGACGGGGGCTGGCGCTGGAGCTACTTCTGCAGGCTGCAGTTGCTGGACTGCCGGCTGAGCGGCAGGTGCGGCGTCAGGTTTTGCTTTTAGTTCTTCGGTCGCAGTTTCTTCTGTTGCAGCAACGATTTTGTAGCTGGTTTCGATAGAGCCGGCTTCATCATCGCGCAGGCGCTGAACTTCGAAGTGCGGCGTAACCATGTGCTCGTTGGGAACGATCAGAACGCGAGTGTCATTGCGGTTTTCGATGTTCGAAATGGCTTTGCGTTTTTCGTTGAGCAGGTAGGTGGCGACAGCGACGGGCGTGATTGCACGGATTTCTGCGCTGCGTTCTTTTTGTGCTTCTTCCTCAACTAGGCGCAGAATGGATAACGCAATCGATTTGGTGCTTCGAATGCTTCCTTGACCGCTACAGCGTGGGCAGACTTTAGAGGTGGTTTCGCCCAGTGATGGACGCAGGCGCTGGCGCGACATTTCAAGCAAGCCAAAGCGAGAGATACGACCAATCTGAACACGCGCGCGATCCATTGATAAGGCGTCGCGCATGCGATTCTCAACTTCGCGTTGATTTTTTACCGGCTGCATATCAATGAAGTCGATAACAACCAGTCCACCCATATCGCGCAGACGCAATTGGCGGGCAATTTCGTCGGCTGCTTCAAGGTTAGTGCGAACTGCGGTCTCTTCAATGTCGCTGCCTTTTGTGGCGCGCGCGGAGTTGATGTCGATAGAGATTAAGGCTTCGGTGACATCAATGACAATAGAGCCGCCAGAAGGCAGTTTCACTTCGCGTTCAAAAGCTGTTTCGATTTGGCTTTCGATTTGATAGCGATTGAATAGTGGTGTGTCGTCTTCGTAGAGCTTAACTTTGTTCCCGCTGTCGGGCATCATTTGCGCGATTAGCGCCTGAACGACTTCGTAAGATTCCTTTTGATCGACGATGATTTCGCCGATATCCAAACGCAAGTAGTCGCGAATGGCGCGATACAGTACGTTGCTTTCTTGGAACAAAAACTTAGGGGCAGTGGATACGCCTGCGGCTTCTTCAATAGAGGTCCACAGTTTTAGTAGGTTGTTTAGGTCCCACTGTAATTCTTCTGCGCTGCGGCCAACACCGGCGGTGCGAACAATAACGCCCATACCGGAAGGTACTTCAATTTTGCTCAGGGCATCGCGAAGTTCTGCTCGGTCTTCCCCATCGATTCGACGTGAAATGCCACCTGCGCGAGGGTTGTTTGGCATCAGTACTAAGTATCGACCGGCGAGGCTGACAAAGGTTGTTAAGGCGGCGCCTTTATTGCCGCGCTCTTCTTTATCGACTTGAACGACCAGCTCTTGGCCTTCTTTTAGCACGTCTTTAATGCGGACGCGGCCTTCGATTTCTTTTGGCGATTTACTGAAATATTGGCGAGAAATTTCTTTCAGTGGCAAAAAGCCGTGACGGGTTTGATCTTCTTCGTCGTACTCGACAAAAGCCGCTTCAAGGCTTGGTTCGATACGGGTAATTCGGGCTTTGTAAATGTTGGCTTTCTTTTGTTTGCGGTTGCGGTTTTCGATGTCTAAATCGTAAAGCCATTGACCGTCAACAAGTGCTACGCGCAGCTCTTCGGGTTGAGTTGCGTTGATGAGCATTCTTTTCATGTGTTACCTAATGTTGGTAGGCACAATCATCAGGGGGCATCGATAGGAGTGTGTGAGATCAGCCTCTGAAAACTGGTCGCTGCTGGGCAGTTGGGCGAGCGTTGTATGCGCTTGCCTGGTGCTTGGCTCGACGAGTCGGCTGTTGGGTATACAGGTCAATTAATAGTGCCGTAATTACAGCGTACTCCCAGAGGGATTGGTGCTGCAGCGGTGTCTATTCGTTGGTGTCCGTTACCATAGACTCAAAATGTTCGCTCAAACTCACTCTATGAGTTGATCATTTCTTTTAGCTAACCGTTTTGGGTAATCGCTCATCACGTTGAGTAGCAGGGAAGGGTTGAGGCCAGGCTAATTGGCGCCGAATGGTAGTAGGGCGTCTCCTGGGTTTATTTCACCATGGGTTATGGTGGTCAACACTTTCTTCCGTGGGGCAGTTTTTCTGCCGCAAAATCATCAAATCGATGAAGAGCTCATTTTTACCGTATAACGCTTAGCGCAGAGTATCTCGTATTCACATTCTTTTCGGATGACCCGCATCAGTTTGTGCGGTTGTCATCGAGTGCTAGGGAGGTTGTGTCGGTTTGTCGACACGGATTGTTGCGACCTGTTTGGTTGGTGGTCGTGTCCAATCCCTCGCTGTGCACCATTATCTTGTAGGGTTGAAGTGAGGGAAAACTCGTCCTCTTTCCGTTAGCCTTTTGTGATAATTCACAAAAGTGGATTCAGCCCTGTCATCTAGCGGTATTCCCTAGCGACTCGCCTCTTCTGTTTGCGATGTCCGGAAACCTGCCTAGGTAGACTCGTGGACTATAGCAATATTCCAGTGGGGCTTCAATAAATGCCGGTATTTAACTGATATTTAAGGCTTTTTATGACCCTGAGCGCTTCAATTGAGTATAATTGCGGAATGAATAAACAAACCGAACAACCAGCACCAAAGGTGCAATTGATTGAGATTGATGCTGATCGCGCCGGACAGCGCATCGATAATTTTCTCATGAGCCAGCTCAAAAGGGTCCCCAAGTCGTTAATCTATCGAGTGCTGCGCAAGGGCGAGGTTAGGGTTAATAAGGGGCGAGTTAAGGCGGAATACAAACTCAAGGCTGGTGATGTTGTGAGGGTGCCCCCAGTTAGGGTGCCCGACGGGAAAACCGTGCCAGATGCCAGTGAGCAGCTGAAATCGTTGTTAAAGGGCGCGACGCTGTTTGAGAATGCGGGGTTGCTGATCGTTAATAAGCCTTCGGGATTGGCGGTTCACGGTGGTAGCGGCATCAATTTGGGGCTGATTGAAGTGTTGCGTCAGATGCGTCCCGACGACCGCTATTTGGAGCTGGTTCACCGTTTAGATCGCGATACTTCCGGCTGCATTATGATTGCCAAAAAGCGCAGTATGCTTCGTCATCTTCATAAGGCGCTGCGCGAAGGGCATATCCAGAAACACTATCAGGCCTTGGTGGAGGGTTATTGGCCGGCTAAGTGTAAGTCCGTGGATGCGCCTTTGCGCAAGACGGAGCTGAGTAGCGCAGAGCGCATTGTTAGGGTAGATCCGGAAGGCAAACCTTCGTTGACACGCTTTAAGATTCTACAGCGCTATGATACTTGTACCTTGCTCGAAGCGAAGCCCATCACCGGTCGCACCCATCAAATCCGTGTTCATGCGCATCACATGGGGCATGGTTTGGTGGGAGATCCGAAGTACGGTAACGATGACTTCAATGCTGCCATGAAAGCGCAGGGTTTTGGACGGCTATTTCTCCATGCGGCTGGATTGTCGTTGACCCTGCCAGAGGAAAGCGAGCCTATATGGGTTGAGGCGCCGCTAGACGAAAAGCTGGCGCAGCCTCTAAAGCATCTAAAAAAGCGCTAGTCAGCGCTTTTTTTAGAACATTAAAAATCTAATGCTCTGTTAGGCGCTATAGTTTAGAAGGTTCATGAGGGTTTGGGCTGACGAGAGCTTAGATGACTGGCCAGAGTTTAGAGCAGTGGCGAGAGGCTCAATAAATAACCCTGTCGTCGAGCTAAGATGGCGTGCTTTCAAGAATTTTTTTGTTCTGGCTGATCAATCTTCGTATCTTGGAGAAACACAAATTATGCTGTTTGTATTCGATTGGGATGGCACCATCAGCGATTCGACGGGCAGGATTGTGCAATGCATGCACCAGGCGGCTGATGCTCTGGCGCTGCCTTCGCTCGAGGATGATCAGGTTCGTGAAATCATAGGCCTGGGCTTGCCCGAGGCCATTCAAGCTTTGTATCCCGAGCTCGACAATACCGAGGTCGGTGTCATGCGGGAGGCCTATGTTGAGCACTTTATGGCCGCAGATCACGAGCCTTCGAGCTTCTTCCCCGAGGTTGAGGCGACACTTGACGCTCTGCTAGCTCGCGGCCACCACATCGCAGTGGCGACAGGCAAGAGTCGCGCTGGCCTCAATCGCGTTTTGTCGTCACATCGCTGGGACGATTTCTTTCACTCGTCTCGTTGCGCCGACGAGACGGCGTCCAAACCTCACCCGAAAATGCTCCACGAACTCTTGGGAGAGTTTGATGTTCACGCTCAAGATACGGTGATGGTGGGTGATACCGAGTTCGATATGGAGATGGCGCGTCGGGCCGAAGTGCCCAGAATTGCGGTGGATTATGGCGCTCACCACATTGATCGCCTAAGGCCGTATGAGCCTATATTGTGCGTGTCGAATTTCAGGCAAATCTTGGATGTGGCCTAATTCTGTCGCGGCTTCGGCTGGGGCAGGCTAATACTGGCGCTCGACCTTCAGCTCTAAACTGTACTGATCACTTGAGTTGACTTGGTACCGCTTTCCGATTTCCCTCTGATTGTTGGTCGCGCTTTCCAGCGCCCCTCCAATATTGATCCATTCGCCCAGCCGGGCGTTAACCGTAGAGCTAAAGCTGGCGGTGTCTATTTCTCGATTGTTACGTTTATTGGTGTTTTGTTTTTGGGCTGATATCTCCAGAGTCACTCGCTCGTCGCCGGAGGTGATGGGTGTGACATAAAAGCCGGTGACCACAGGCTTGTAGTCTTGGGTCTCCGTTGAGTGATAGCGATCGAGGCTAAAAAAAGGAATCTCCTTGCCGGTTTCGATTCGAGCGGGATGGCCTTCTAGGGCATTAATGGTCTGTTGCGTATTGCCTTTAGATTGGGTCGAGCGATTTCGCACATAGGTGGTTGATGTGTACTTGGAGTTGCTGCTAGAGCGGCTCAAGGTGCCCTGGGCCGAATCTGAGTGCACGGGTTTTCCATCGAGTGTTGTTGTCCCAATCTTGATTCCGCCGCTTGAGTTGTGTTGCTCATAGCGAAAATCGTGGTTGACGCTTTGGCTGCTGAGTCTTTCGCCGTTGTTTTGACGCAGTGAGATTCTGAACTGCGCAAGGGGTGTATCCAGCTCATCGATAAGTGCCCGCAGCTGTGCGATTTCGGATGGGTCTCCCTTGAGGATGAGTTGGTTATTGGCGGCTGTAATCTGTGTTTCGGCGGACGCTACCGCGTGAAGTGAAGGGACAAGCATCTGCGCCGGTCGGTGTTTTAGCGGGATCACCTCAAAGCCGCTAGCCCGGGATAGGTTTGAGATGAATAGCGTGAAAATCATGACTGCCGCGACAATCGCGAATCGCACTGGAGTGGTGTGCTGATGCCCCGTTGTCGAGAGGAGGTTGAGCATTTTTCGGGGAATCATATTATCTCTCGCGACCTATTGTTGGGGTTCTGTTGTTTGGCGGTTATAAGCTAATTGTCTGGCGGTCATAAGCTAAAGCTGGTGAGCTCAGCAATGGCATGACTTTGACGCGACCAGAGCCAGTTGAATTCTTCAAGCAATGAGCGTGCCTCATGTGGGGCATCGGTATTGCAAAAGCCGTCATAATCGCCATCGTGATGCTGCAGCAAGAGTTGTCTTTGATCAAAGACCATGTAGGCCCGAGCATTGTTTTCTGGTTCGTACTTTAAGGCTTTGAATTCAATTTTACTGGTTAGGCGTTGTTGCAGTGCGACAAATCGGTGGCGACTTTGAATTGCCGATAGTGGCTGCTTTATCAAAACTCGAATTTTTGATTGTCGGTGCCCTCTGGCGACTTGGCTTAGCTGTTCGCACACGGCTTGATGGCTAAATAGTTGTCGGTCGAGGTCATTGGTTAAAATATCGATTTCTCGGCGCGTGTTTTGAAGGGCATTTTGCAGGTGTTTTACAAAGGCTTCGGGGCCGTGAAGTAAGGTCAGGGTATCGCAGCTTTCTGAGGTCCGCTCGGTAAAATCTACGCTGTTCATGGAGGGGCATCTTTTTGGCTGGATTGTAATGACGCGGGCGTCGTCAGTTGGTGCTGGTTGTTGATCGGCTGGGCTCGTGGCGATCAATTCAGGCTGTGTAAGATTGCCATGAACGTCGTCGAGAATAAAGGCGGTGTCGGTGTCGGAGGAGATGGAGATCGATTCGAGTGGCGAGCCCCCTAGTGCTCGCCATCGCTATTTGGCCGCCGCTTCAATTACTCGGCAAATTCGAGCTTGTCTCCGGCGACGAGTAATTTGAGTGCGGTGGTGTCATCGTTATGGCGGCAAGCCGCTGCGAGTTGAGCGCCGCTGTAGACAGAATTCTTGCAAATAAGGGCCGCCAGCTCGGGTGAGGTTTTTAGTATTTCGCCGTCGACAAACAGGTCGCACTGAGTGTCGGTGAGTGCCGTGAAGGCAAAGCGTGAGGTGGGGTTGCGTTCAAATTGGTGGTTTGGATTCCAGTCGATTTCATCGATATCGATCGGGTCGCTGTCCACAGGCTCATATTTAGGCTGAGTCATGTAGCGTCCAAACCATTCGCGGATGCGCTCGTCGGTGAGACTCTTGTGCCAAATGTCTTTTACTTGTTTGAGTGCGTCGGGGCTGATTTCGCCGCAATTGTCCTGTAGTGCCAGATTGGTATCGGTAAAGCGATCGTCCTCCGATAGATCCATGAGGCATTCCTGCAATAGCTCTTCGAGAATCTCGCTTTTGCTGGGCGCGCGAAAGCCAATCGAGTAGGTGATGCACTCATCATCAAGGGCTTTGCCCCAGTGGGCGTATTGTGGCGGCAGGTAGAGCATGTCGCCAGGATTCAGCGTGTACTCTTCTTGTGTCTCGAAGTCCCTAATAATGTGAAGTGGTGTCTCGTTCAGTGTCGGGGTTTTGTGGTCGCATACTTGTCCCAGTTGCCAGTGTCTCTGGCCGCCGGCTTGTAGCAAAAAAACATCGTATTGATCGTAGTGGGGGCCGACACTACCGCCCTTGGTGGCGTAGCTGATCATGATGTCGTCCAGACGCCAATTGGGGATGAAGCGAAATTTGTCGAGCAGTGCCGTAACGTCTGGAAGGTAGTGATCAGCTGCTTGGATTAGCAGTGTCCAGTGGCTCTCAGGCAGTTGGCTGTAGGTGTCTTCGGTAAAGGGGCCTTTTTTCAATTCCCAGGGGGTATTTCCCTGTTCCACAATAATGCGCGACTCGATATCTTCTTCAAGCGACAGGCCCGCCAATTCGTCGGCGGCTATGGGGCTTTGATAGTTGGGAATGGCTTGTCGGATTAGTACCGGCTTCTTTTGCCAGTAATCGCGCAAAAATTCTTCGGTGGACAGGTGTCCCAATGTGGTCAGGGGAGGAAGATTCATGGCGTTTTCACTGGTTGTCGTTGCGGCGGTGCGGGAGTGACCTGCAAGGAGGGGGGCCTCCTTGCAGTAGGTGTCAATTACAGGTCTTTTGCTTGGCTGACAGCGTTGCCAATGTAGTTGGCTGGTGTCAATTGGCGCATCGACTCTTTGGCTTCCTCTGGAATGTCGAGGGTTTCAACAAAGTCGGCCAAAACTTGGCGATTGATGGTTTGGCCGCGAGTCAGCGCCTTCAGTTTTTCATAGGGCTCGGCTACGTCATAGCGACGCATGATGGTCTGAATGGGTTCGGCCAAGACTTCCCAGCTGTTATCGAGATCTTCAGCCAGGCGAGCGCGGTTAATCTCCAGTTTGCCAACCCCTTTTTGGGTGGAGGCGTAGGCGATGCTGCTATAGCCAAAACCGACGCCCATGTTACGCAAAACGGTTGAATCGGTCAGATCCCGCTGCCAGCGAGAAACTGGCAACTTGGCGGCCAAATGATTGAATACGGCGTTAGCCAAGCCCAGGTTGCCTTCGGAGTTCTCGAAATCGATCGGGTTTACTTTGTGTGGCATGGTGGATGAACCCACTTCACCGGCGATGGTCTTCTGCTTGAAGTAGCCCAGTGAGATGTAGCCCCACACATCGCGATCGAAATCGATCAGGATGGTGTTGAAGCGGGCGATGGCATCAAACAGCTCGGCGATATAGTCGTGCGGCTCAATCTGAGTGGTGTATGGGTTCCAGTTCAGACCAAGGCTGGTGACAAATGCCTCGGCATTGGCTTGCCAGTCAACTGCTGGGTAGGCCGATAGGTGGGCGTTGTAGTTTCCAACTGCACCGTTGATTTTGCCAAGAAGCTCCACTTGCTGAATTTGAGCGAACTGGCGGCGCAGGCGAGCGACAACGTTAGCCATCTCTTTGCCGACCGTGGTTGGAGATGCGGTCTGACCGTGGGTGCGAGATAGCATGGGGTCGGCAGCGAATTCATCGGCCATGGCGGCGATGGCGTCAATGATTTTCTGGGCTTGCGGTAGTAACACTTGATCGCGGCCATCGCGCAGCATGAGCGCGTGAGACAGGTTGTTGATGTCCTCTGAAGTGCAGGCGAAGTGAACAAACTCGGTGACTGCTAGCAGCTCTTTATTGTCGGCAAATTGCTCTTTGATGAAGTACTCAACGGCTTTTACATCGTGGTTTGTCGTACTTTCGATTTCTTTGATGCGGGCGGCATGAGCTTCGTCAAAGTTGTCAACGATGGCGTTAAGTTGCGCGTTGGCGGCATCAGAAAAGGCGGGCACTTCGGCAATGCCTTCGTGTTTTGCCAATTGCTGTAGCCAGCGAATTTCGACCTCGACGCGACAGCGAATGAGTCCAAATTCACTGAAAATAGAACGGTAGTCCGCTGTTTTGCTGCCGTAGCGGCCGTCAATTGGGGATACCGCAGAAAGTGCCGAAAGCTCCATCGATGTAGAAACCATAGTTTTAAAAACCATTCAGTCAGTGTGTTTAAAAGAGGGTGTAAAAATTAGGGGGCGAATAATACCGGAAATCGCCCCTTTGAGCCTTAACTTTTCTGAAGTTTTAGTAATTCATCTGCTGTTGCGGATAGTCGCTTTCGGCTGAGAATAACCTGAAGCCGTTTTCCGCCGACTTGGCGCCATAAAGTCGCCGAGCGAATGCCCGAAAAGAGCAGTGCTCTGACTTGATTGGCAACGCGGGTTTGTTGCAGGTAGCTGAAGTCACCGTTGACTTGTATGCGAAACTTGAAGGTGCTGATGGTGTCGCTGTAGAGACTGCCGATACTGGCCAGCACGTTTTCATGGGTTGTGCCGAAATGTTCGGCTTGGCGTGCGCTCTGTTCGAGTCCAGAGCCAATACTCTCGAGCATGTCCTTGCGGGCCATCATTTTCTTTTGTAGGTGAAGAATGCCCAGTACGTAGCGCAGGGTATCGGGATAGTCTCTGTTTTGGTGGTGATGAAGTAAGTCGCTCATAACCTTGAGGCCGAGTTCGACCCCGTCGACCTTGCCACCATAAACCGCCAGTGTCGATTCGGGGTTCTGTTCGAGCAGGCTGTTTATGGACACGGTTTGTGCGTCGCTAGGTATGTAACCGGTTTTTGCCAGTTGCTCCACCAGAGCGGCCGCTTGAAATACGCCAGCCAAGGCGAGGGTTATATCGTTCCAGTTCTTGCTCAAAGATCCTGTTCCTTTTACCGAGTGACGCTGTTGGTTTCTGGCGTTGATGTGGCGTTATCGGCGGCGGCTTCGATTACCGCACCCCCAAGGCAAATGTCTTGATGGTAGAAAACGATAGATTGCCCGGGTGTTATTGCACGCTGAGGCTCGTCAAAGGTCACCTGAAGTGAGTCGCCTTTGATCTCAACCGCGCAGGCTTGATCTGGCTGGCGGTAGCGGGTTTTTGCCATGCACCGAAAAGACTCAGATGCTGGGAGTCCGTTGATCCAGTGTGGTTGGCCCGCGATTAGCCCGCTATTGAGTAGTAGCGGGTGATCTTTGCCTTGTACGGCGATTAGCGTATTGGTGGCCAGTTCTTTTTTGGCGACATACCAAGGTTCTTCGTTGGCGTTTTTGAGCCCGCCAATTCCCAGCCCCTGACGCTGGCCGATGGTGTGGTACATGAGGCCGTTGTGGCTGCCAATTTCATTGCCGTTATCGTCTGCTATAGGTCCGGGCTGAGCCGGCAGGTATTGCTGCAGAAAATCTTTGAAGCGACGCTCTCCGATGAAGCAGATCCCGGTGCTGTCTTTCTTGTTGTGTGTAATTAGGTCGTGTTTTTGGGCGAGCTCACGCACGGCAGGCTTTTCCAGTTCGCCGACTGGGAACAGTGATTTGGCGAATTCGGCTTCACCCACTGCGTGTAAGAAATAACTTTGATCTTTGTTGTTGTCGAGGCCTTTCAGTAGGCGAGTTTGGCCATCTTTGGTGGTGAGCTTGCGCACGTAATGCCCGGTGGCAATGTAATCGGCGCCCAGCACTTTGGCGTAGTCGAGAAAGACCTTAAATTTGATTTCCCGATTGCACAGTATGTCTGGATTAGGGGTGCGACCCGCTTGATACTCTTCCAGGAAGTGCTCGAACACATTATCCCAATACTCGCCGGCAAAGTTGGCCGTATGCAGCTTGATGCCGAGCTTCTTACACACGGATTCAGCGTCTACTAAGTCATCTTTGGCGGTGCAGTATTCTGTGCCGTCGTCTTCGTCCCAGTTCTTCATGAATAGGCCTTCGACCTTATAGCCTTGTTCTATTAGCAGAAGAGCGGAAACGGAGGAGTCCACTCCGCCGGACATTCCCACGATTACCGTGGTGTCTTCGGGGGCTTTGGGTTCGGTGCTTGCGGTGCGTTGATTGTTCAATCGAAAGTCCACTGAGGTTGTCTGGGGTAATGCATTGGCGCAGGTTGGGCGCGGCTATTCTACCTTTGCTCGCTGATGAGTTCCAACGGGTAGGAGATGCCTAATCGATAGTCGTCGATGACTTGCTTAACAATGGGGCTTCTCAGCTGGTCTTCAAGCAGCAAGATTTCTTCGTAGTCTAGCCACAGGGCTTCAAGTATGCCGTCATCGAGAGTGGCGTTTGGGTTGTGTTCGAGTGGCTCTGCAATAAGGGTGGATCGAATGTAGCTTACGCCGTTGGGGGCGTGATAGGTCGAAATGCCGCCGAAACGGGTCGGCATAACTAGCCATCCGGTCTCTTCTTTGGTTTCGCGAATGGCAGCGTCAACGATGGATTCGCCGTTTTCGATATGCCCTGCAGGCTGGTTGTAGACAGTGCGGCCGTCCCGTTTCTCTTTGACCAATAGGTATTTGTTTTCCTGTTCTACAATTGTGGCGACGGTGGCGTGGGGTTTTGAGTGGTGCATAGTTGATCCTGAAGGAGTTGCCGATTGGTTTTTTTGAAAGATTTTGGGTTTTGTAGTTTTACGACAACGTAAGGTTCTAGCGCCGACGAGGTTTGTGGTGTCGTTTGCTTGGGCTAGCGACTCTTCTGTTGTGGTTTGGGTTGCGTCTGGCGCTTGCTGGAATCTCTATTTTGGAGGTTTCCAGGGCGTGTTCACCAGGCTGCAGCTCACCCAGGCTCCAGGGGCCAATACTGGCACGAATAAGCCTGAGTGTTGGATGGCCAATAGCAGCGGTCATACGCCGAACTTGGCGGTTTTTGCCTTCGGTGAGTGTGATCTCGAGCCATTGTGTTGGGATGTTTTGGCGCTCGCGAATAGGTGGGAGTCGAGCCCACAAATTGGGTGGTTCTGCGATGGCACGGCATTTTGCGGGTTTTGTGGGGCCATCTTTTAGGGTTAGACCTTGCTCGAATTGCTGCAGGGCTTGATGGCTTGGGGTTCCCTCGACTTGTGCCCAGTAGGTTTTTGGCTGTTTGTGTTTCGGGCTGGCGATGTAGTTTTGCAGTGGGCCATCGTCGGTGAGCAGCAGCAACCCCTCTGAGTCGAAATCAAGACGCCCTGCGGGGTAGAAGCCGGGGTGATTCGGCAGGTATTTTTTTAGGGTTGTGCGATCGTCTGCGTCTTGGAATTGGCAGAGGACCTGAAAAGGTTTGTTCAAAAGAATCACGGAACTCATGATGTTTGTAATCGTTTCGTTATGTGCATGATGTAATTTTACTACCTAAATGAGTGCTACTCTGTTAGTATTCGCCGCGCCAATGAGGAGCTGAAACGACCAAAAGTCATTCAGTGTAGGCTCAAATAAAAGCAATTGATCCGACGTATGGGAGAGAAAATGTCAAACGAAACACCAAAGATTATATATACCCTCACCGATGAGGCTCCAGCCCTCGCGACTTATTCTTTACTTCCAATCGTTCAGGCTTTTGCCGATAAGGCCGGCATTACCGTCGAAACCAGAGATATTTCTCTGGCGGCTCGTATTTTGGCGAATCTATCAGAATTCTTACCCGAAGATAAGCGCATTGAAGACGATTTGGCTGAGCTTGGCGCTCTGGCTGAAACACCGGAGGCCAATATTGTTAAGCTTCCGAACATCAGTGCTTCGGTACCGCAGTTGAATGCGGCGATTAAAGAGTTGCAGGCCAAGGGTTACAAGCTCCCTGATTACCCAGAAGAGCCTGCAAACGACGAACAGAAACACATTAAGAGTCTCTACGATCAGGTTAAAGGCAGCGCGGTAAACCCGGTGTTGCGTGAGGGTAACTCTGATCGACGCGCTGCGGCATCTGTAAAGGCCTATGCTAAGAAAAATACCCATCGCATGGGTAAGTGGTCACCAGATTCTAAGTCACACGTTGCTCACATGACTTACGGTGATTTTTACGCCAGTGAGAAGTCCACAGTCGTAGAGAAAAAGGGCAGTGTGGTTATTCGCTATGTTGGCGATAACGGCAAGGTAAAAATTCTTCGTAAAAAGACCCCGGTTTTGGTTGGCGAAGTCATCGATACCGCAGTGATGAGCGTCGCGGCGCTCAACAACTTTCTTGCTCGTGAGCTAGAAGACGCTAAGCAGCAAGACATTCTTTTCTCGTTGCACCTGAAAGCAACCATGATGAAGGTTTCAGACCCAATCATGTTTGGTCATGCGGTCAAACAGTACTACAAGCCTGTATTCCAAAAACACGCTGAGTTATTTGATAACTTGGGCGTCGATGTGAATAACGGCATCGGTGATGTTTACGCCAAAATCGGCTGCCTCCGCGAGCAGCAAATCGCCGAAATCGAAGCTGATTTTGCCGCTTGTTACGCCAAACGCCCAGAGATGGCGATGGTGAATTCAGATAAGGGTATTACCAACCTGCATGTGCCCAGTGACATTATCGTCGATGCCTCTATGCCGGCGATGATTCGCGATTCCGGTAAAATGTGGGGGCCTGATGGCCAGCTGCATGACACCAAAGCGGTGATTCCTGATCGCTGTTACGCCGGCATCTATCAGGCGGTTATAGACGATTGTAAGCTCAATGGCGCCTATGACCCTGCAACTATGGGAAGTGTCTCGAATGTTGGTTTGATGGCTAAGAAGGCCGAAGAGTATGGCTCTCACAACAAAACCTTCTTGGCGCCAGGGCTGGGACGCATTCAAGTGGTTAACGCCGCCGGCGATGTACTGCTGGAGCAAGAGGTCGAGAAGGGCGATATTTTCCGCATGTGTAAGGTGAAAGACGCTCCGATTCGCGATTGGGTCAAGCTTGCGGTCAATCGCGCTCGCACAACCTCAACGCCAGCGGTGTTTTGGCTGGATCGCGATCGCTCACACGACTCTCAGTTGATTAAAAAGGTCGAGGTTTATCTGCAGGAGCACGATACTCAGGATCTCGATATCCACATTATGTCGCCTGTGGATGCGACCACCTTCTCCCTCGAGCGAATTCGTCGTGGCGAAGATACCATCTCGGTTACAGGTAATGTTCTGCGTGATTACTTGACTGATCTTTATCCCATTCTCGAGCTGGGAACCAGCGCAAAAATGCTGTCAATTGTGCCGCTAATGAATGGTGGTGGATTGTTTGAAACCGGTGCTGGGGGCTCTGCTCCTAAGCACGTACAGCAATTTGTCGAAGAGGGACACTTGCGTTGGGATTCTCTGGGTGAGTTCTTGGCTTTGTCTGAGGCGTTTGCTCATTTGGCGCATAACTTCGATATGCCTAAGGCACAAGTGCTGGCCGATACGCTCGATACTGCCAACGGTTTGTTCTTGGATAACAATAAGTCGCCTTCTCGCAAGGTGAATGAGTTGGATAATCGCGGTAGCCATTTCTATCTGGCGATGTACTGGGCCAAAGCACTTGCAGAGCAGGATCAGGATGCAGAGTTGAAGGCGGCATTTGCTGGCGTTGCTGAAGAGTTGGTGGCCAACGAATCAGCCATTGTTAGTGAGTTAAATGCCGCTCAAGGTAAGGCTATTGAGTTGGGCGGCTATTTCCGCTTAGACGAAGAGCAGGCATCGGTCGCCATGCGACCCAGTGATGTGTTCAATCGCGCGTTGGAGTCGTTGGTAAAGGGATGATCTCGACCCTACGCTAAACAACAAAAAGCCCGGTTAGCCGGGCTTTTTTCTGTCTGTTGGGCGTGTTGGGCTTCAGTGAGCCTCAGCTTAGCGCTGCTTCACGATTTTCTGATTCTGGTTGAGGGGCAGGCTCAGTAGTTTCCATTTTGCTGGGGAGCTGAATGTTCGTGGCATGCTGGCCTTTGGCGCCTGCAATGGTGTCGAAGGTTACGGCTTGACCGGCTTTGAGTGTTTTGTATCCCTCCATTTCAATGGAGGAGTAGTGTGCAAATAAATCTTCTCCGCCATCGTCCGGCAAGATAAATCCATATCCTTTCGCATTGTTGAACCACTTTACGGTACCTGTTGGCATGGCTGATTCCTTACAAAAGCCCTTGGCGGCAGCTGTGTTTTTTAGTTATTGTTTTAATCGCACCGGTGAGGCGAGCTTGTGGCGGATTGCCTTCAAGCGTTGGGGTAAGATGCATATAATCGCTCGACCGTTAGCGCTATACTTCCTCTAATTCCTTGGAAGCTCTGGTTCTTATATCGAACATGATTTTTCAAGTCAAGAAATATAATTGATCGATTTGGTGGTTTTGCGTGCTAAGTGGCGCATATTTAAACATTGCATTGGTGGTAATAACGAGATTTCAAATGGGTAATCTGGAGAATCTTAAACTAAGATTAAGTGTAGATGATGAAGACGGCGACTACGCGGATGATATGGGTCTTGCAGTAGAGGAGGCTAAACCGCAATTAAGACGCCCTTCAATGTACAAGGTTGTTCTTCTTAACGACGACTATACTCCAATGGAGTTTGTGGTTGAGACGTTAGAGGTGTTTTTTGGAATGAATCGCGAGCAGGCGACAAACATAATGCTCACGGTGCACACACAAGGTAAGGCGGTTTGCGGGGTGTTTAGCCGCGATATCGCAGAGACAAAAGCTGCGCAAGTGAATGAATTTGCGAAAGAGAATGAACATCCGCTGCTTTGTGAGATCGAAGCTGTAGAAGACGAAGAGTGATTCTTTGTAATTGGAACCAATGCTTTAGGGGTGATAGCCAATGCTGAGCAAGGATTTAGAAGTTACCTTAAATCTTGCCTTTAAAGGTGCGAGATCGAAGCGCCATGAATTCATGACAGTAGAGCACTTGCTACTGGCACTCATAGACAATGATTCGGCCGCCGGCGTATTGAAAGCCTGTGGTGCGGATTTGACCATGCTGCGAAAGGACTTGATAGAGTTTGTCGATTCTACAACGCCGCTGATTCCCGAAAACGACACCGAGCGAGAAACGCAGCCTACACTGGGCTTTCAGCGTGTTCTGCAGAGAGCCGTTTTTCACGTACAGTCCTCTGGTAAAAAAGAGGTAACTGGCGCCAACGTGCTGGTAGCTATCTTTTCGGAGCAAGAAAGTCAGGCTGTGTATTATCTCAAACAGCAGAGCGTGGCCAGAATTGATGTGGTTAACTTTATTACCCACGGAATTTCTAAGGTTGCCGGGCATGATGATAATCACGATGAACCCTCCCATGACATGGGTGAAGAGGGGTCATTGGGTGTCGAGAGTCAGGCGCAGAGCCCGCTAGAGTCCTACGCCACAAATCTTAATGAAGAGGCAATGCTGGGCCGAATTGATCCCTTGGTGGGGCGTCAGCTCGAAGTTGAGCGAGTCAGTCAGATCTTGACCCGTCGCCGCAAAAACAACCCCTTGTTAGTGGGGGAGTCGGGCGTAGGTAAAACCGCAATCGCCGAGGGGCTGGCCAAGCGAATTGTCGATGGCGATGTGCCCGAGGTGCTGGCGCCAAGTATTGTCTATTCGCTGGATCTGGGCGCTCTGTTGGCGGGTACGAAATATCGGGGTGATTTCGAGAAGCGTTTTAAGGGCTTACTAGCTGAGCTTAAAAAACAAGATCACGCCATTCTGTTTATCGATGAGATTCACACCATCATCGGAGCGGGGGCCGCCTCAGGCGGTGTCATGGATGCTTCGAACCTGCTCAAGCCTTTACTCACCTCTGGTGATTTGCGCTGTGTGGGCTCGACGACCTTCCAAGAGTATCGCGGTATTTTCGAGAAAGATCGCGCGCTTTCAAGACGTTTCCAAAAGGTTGATGTGAATGAGCCGAGTGTCGACGATACCTATTTGATCCTTAAGGGGCTTAAAAGTCGTTTCGAGGAACACCACAGTCTGCGTTACACCGATACCGCTCTAAAGGCGGCAGCTGAGCTCTCTGAGCGCTATATTCCCGACCGTTTCATGCCTGATAAGGCGATTGATGTGATTGACGAGGCTGGTGCCTATCAGCAGTTGCTCACCCCATCGAAACGCAAAAAGGTAATTGGTGTGCCTGACATTGAGGCAGTTGTTGCAAAAATTGCGAGAATTCCGCCAAAAAGTGTTTCTTCTTCAGATCGCGATCAGCTTCGCAGCTTAGAAGAAAACTTGAAAATGACCGTGTTCGGGCAGAATGAGGCCATTGAGGCGCTTTCGACTTCGATCAAGTTGTCCCGGGCGGGATTGAATGTCGCCGACAAGCCAATTGGATCTTTCTTGTTTGCAGGCCCCACTGGGGTTGGTAAGACCGAGCTGTGTAAACAGCTTGCATCAACGATGGGTGTTGATTTGGTTCGTTTCGATATGTCGGAATACATGGAGCGTCACACGGTTTCACGTTTGATTGGTGCGCCTCCTGGGTATGTCGGGTTCGATCAGGGGGGGTTGCTCACCGAGGCGGTGACCAAGCAGCCTCATTGCGTCGTGCTGCTCGACGAAATCGAGAAGGCTCATCCGGAAGTCTTTAATTTGCTACTGCAGGTTATGGATCATGGCACCTTGACTGACAACAACGGCCGCAAGGCTGATTTTCGCAACGTCATTCTGGTTATGACGACCAATGCCGGCGCCGAAGAAATGAGTCGTGCGTCAATTGGCTTCAAGCGTCAGGATCATACGACCGACGGGATGGAGGTCATTAAAAAGACGTTTACCCCAGAGTTTCGCAATCGTTTGGATTCGATTATTCAGTTTGCTGCACTTGATCTTGAAGTCATTAAAACTGTGGTCGATAAATTCTTGGTGCAATTGCAGTCGCAGCTGGATGATAAGCGTGTGACGCTAAATGTGACTGATGAGGCGCGGGAGTGGCTCGCGATTAACGGTTACGATGTGAAGATGGGTGCTCGTCCAATGGCGCGCTTGATTCAAGAGAAGCTCAAGAAGCCGCTGGCGGAAGAGGTGTTGTTCGGCGATTTGTCGGTCAGCGGAGGCGCTGTTGATGTAATAGTCGAAGACGGAGAGTTGTGTGTGAGAGTGGAGGTAATGGCTTAGCCCTCTTAAGCAGTGTGTTTGGAGTTGTTGGCCAAGCATGCTGCGATCTTAAGGAGGGCTATTTGGGCCCTCGTAGATGAGGGCTTTGTCGATATTAGCGGGCGCGGTAGGTGATGCGGCCTTTGCTAAGATCGTAAGGTGTTAGTTCTACCTTTACCTTGTCGCCGGTTAAGATGCGGATGTAGTTCTTACGCATTTTTCCGGAAATGTGTGCGATTACCACGTGATCGTTTTCTAGCTTTACGCGGAAAGTTGTGTTCGGCAGGGTGTCGATGACTTCCCCTTCCATTTCAAAATTATCTTCTTTTGCCATTCGGCAACGTCCTCAAGTGGCTACAGTCTCAGGTGCCCAGATTTGAGCAGGCGTGAATTGTGCCTGAAAACAGCCTGTGAGCCAAGTGCTGCCTTAACTTATCCGAACCCAACGATTGTCGGTGAGTAGTTCAAGGGGACGATATTCAGTTTTGTAGCTCATCTTTTGGCACTGTTTGATCCAATAGCCTAGATAAAGGCTGTTGAGTCCGAGCTGTTTGCAAAGCTCAATTTGCCAAAGAATGGCAAATACACCAAGGCTGCGGCGCTCATAACAGGGGTCAAAGTAGGTGTAAACCGCGGAATATCCGCTCTTCATTTGATCGCAAACGGCAACGGCGATGAGTCTTCCTTCGAGCCGAAACTCGAGAAACTCAGTCACGTCCCATTCTGTGGTTAAAAAGCTGTCGAATTGCTCGCGAGTGGGAGGGTACATGTCGCCGTCACTGTGGCGCATTTCTATATATTTGGCATAGAGTTGGTAGTGTTCGTCTGTCTGTTGGCGAGTGCTGTTGATCAGCAAGTCGCGGTTGCGATTCCAGCATTTACGTTGTTTGCGATTTCGTGAAAAGTGGTTCGCCGGCACTCTGGCGGGGACGCAGGCGTTGCAGCTTTTGCAGTGGGGGCGATAAAGATGAGCTCCACTACGGCGAAAACCGCGTTCCGAAAGCGTGCTATAAAGTGCTGCATCAACCGGCTGCTTGGGGTCGACGAAGATGGTTGTTGCTTCTTCATCTTCCAAATAGCTGCAGCTGTGTGGATGTGTGGCGAAAAGCCGGATATTGGCCAAATCTGTCATGCCAAAACCTTTGATGGTCGTTTACGAGTAGGGCTTCAACTGCTCTGGCCAGCTAGGCCGGCTCGGAGTCTCTTCAATAGAGTTTAACAGGTAATTTTCAAATTCGGCGCGAGAAATCTCCTTGGCACCAAGGCTTGCTAGGTGGTCGGAGTGAACTTGGCAGTCAATGAGTTGATAGTTAAGGGCCCGAAGGTTTTCTATCAAAGTGATAAATCCAAATTTTGAGGCATTCGAGGCCAGTGAAAACATAGATTCACCAAAAAACACCTTGCCGAGAGCTATGCCGTAGAGGCCGCCGACCAACTCTTGGTGTTGCCAAACCTCCACCGAGTGCGCAAATCCCAGCGTGTGAAGCTGGTTATAGGATTCGACGATTTCCTCGGTAATCCAAGTCCCGTCTTGTTCGTCTCTGGGAGCTGCGCAGGCTCTTATTACCGCGTCAAAGCACTTGTTGGTGGTGACCGTGTAGAGGCCGCGTCGCAGAACCTTTCTCATGCTCTTAGATATGTGCAGCTGTTCAGGTCGCAGCACTAGGCGCGGTGAAGGGCTCCACCATAGTACCGGTTGACCGTCTTCGAACCAGGGGAAGATACCTTTTTGATAGGCGGCTAATAGTTGGTCTGTGCTGAGTGTGTCGCCGGCCGCTAGCAGTCCGTTGGGGTCGTCTAAAGCGTTTCGGGTGTCGGGGAATTCAGTGGAGAAGGATTCAAGCCAGGGGAGTTGAGACATAGTGAGGGCTGTATTGTGAGGTTGTCCTCACGGCAGGGGCGCATGCTAGAAATCACGCCTCTGCGGTGAGCTTGCGCGATTACTGGTCGTCGATAAATTTTTCGGCGTCCAGTGCGGCCATACAGCCAGCTCCCGCTGACGTAATAGCTTGGCGGTAGACGTTGTCCGCGACATCGCCTGCTGCAAAAACCCCTGCAACACTGGTGCTGGTGGCTTCACCGACAATTCCGCTCTTGATGGTGATGTAGCCGTCCTTCATGTCTAGTTGCCCGTCAAAAATGTCGGTATTGGGCTTGTGGCCAATAGCAATAAATACACCTGCAACATCAATTTCTTGCTGTGATTCGTCTTTGGTGCTCTTGAGTCGAAGCCCGGTAACGCCTGCGTCGTCTCCAAGTACCTCATCGAGTGTGTGATCCCAAATGATGTTGATATTGCCGTTTTCGGCTTTTGCCAAAATCTTGTCTTGCAGGATTTTCTCCGAGCGAAGCGCGTCACGACGGTGAATTAAGGTGACTTCCGCGGCGATGTTAGACAGATATAGCGCTTCTTCTACGGCGGTGTTTCCGCCGCCGACTACTGCAACTTTTTGGTTGCGATAGAAAAAGCCGTCGCAGGTTGCGCAGGCGCTCACGCCTTTACCCATAAAAGCTTCTTCCGATGGCAAGCCAATGTACTGGGCTGAGGCGCCAGTGGCGATGATAAGTGCGTCGCAGGTGTAGGTGTTTGAGCCTTTCAGGGTGAAAGGGCGCTTAGAGAGATCGGTTTCGTGAATGTGATCGAAAATGATCTCCGTATCGAAGCGTTCGGCGTGTTGCTGCATTTGCATCATTAGATCCGGGCCTTGCAGCTCGGGGATGCCTCCTGGCCAGTTTTCAACATCCGTGGTGGTGGTTAATTGGCCACCCTGCTGCATGCCCGTAATAACGACCGGTTTTAGGTTGGCTCTGGCAGCATAGACAGCCGCAGTGTAACCCGCAGGGCCTGAGCCCAGAATGATGACTTGATGGTGCTGAGCGTCAGTCATGTAGTAATCCTAAATCTACCAATTAAAAAGTGCGCTAATGATAGGGAAAACTCTGGGGGAGCACTAGTGGTAGTGGTCAATTAGCGCGATTGTATCGTTCAATCAGCGGCTTGTTGTTTTTTGATCAGGTGATTGGTTGCGCAGTGACCATTTGGGGCTTCTGTGTGGTGATTTTTTCGCCAATTCGTGCGCTCTGATTCAATGGTTCGGTGTAGTTATCAATTGCGCGGATGAATCGGCCTTTGTCATCAAATTTGGTGCTAGAATGCCCGTTTGAAGATCAATTTAGGGTGTGACAGACGTAAGTTAGTCGTTTCGAGCGCCGGATATCGGGTGAACAATTGAAATCCAATAATAACAATACGGCAGAGGTCACAGACGCACGGGCTATGCCGCTGCGCATCCTTAAAGAGGGCGCGCTGATCGGTTTGGTGGCTTTGTGCCTTTATTTGGTTATGGCTTTGGTGAGCTATTCACCCGCCGATCCCGGTTGGTCGAAGACCGGTTCAGCGGCGGCCATTCAAAATGCAGGAGGAGCATTTGGGGCTTGGGTTGCCGATGTATTCTTTTCGTTATTTGGGTATATGTCATTTCTCTTTCCGTTGTTGATTGCGTATCGAGCGTGGCTGGTATTTCGAGAGCGCAGTAATCCCACACCATTTGATCCTGTGGTATTCGGTTTGCGTTGTATCGGTTTTGTTTTGGTGATGCTAACGACCACCGCAATGACCAGTTTATATTTTGGTGTCGATTCATCCGTTTTGCCGTTTTCAAATGGCGGAATCCTCGGCGCGAGTGTTTCCGAGGCGGTTGAGGCTGCGTTCAGCTACAACGGCGGAACTCTGCTGTTATTATCCGTATTTTTGTTTGGCATCACTGTATTCACCGACTTGTCTTGGCTCGCGCTGATGGATAGCGTTGGTCGTCGGACGCTCGAACTTACCGACAAGTTAAAACGTATTTGGCGTCAATACCGCCAGAAAAAAGAAGAAAAACAAAAGGTCGAGAAGGTTCAGAAAGATCGTCGTATTGCCATCGAAAAACAAGTCGAAAAGCAAAAAGAGAGAACACCGCCGAAAATTTCTCAACCGGTTAAGAAGGCCAAACCCAGTCCGCGAATTGAGAAAGAAAAGCAGACCTCGCTGTTTGGCGATACCCCTGTGGTGGGAGAGCTTCCTCCGCTGAAGTTATTGGACGCGGCTGACAAGTCCAACGACAAAGGTTTCTCGAAAGAATCTCTCGAGGCCATGTCTCGATTACTGGAGCTAAAACTCAAGGATTTTAATGTCGACGCCGAGGTCGTGTCGGTATTGCCTGGACCCGTAGTGACTCGATTTGAGTTGCAGCCTGCTGCGGGAGTCAAGGCCAGCCGTATTACCAATTTGGCCAAAGATTTGGCGCGATCCTTGGCGGTTATAAGCGTTCGTGTGGTCGAGGTAATTCCAGGGAAGTCGGTTGTGGGAATTGAAATTCCTAATGAACATAGAGAAATGGTTCGATTGAGCGAAGTGCTCACATCGGATGTGTTCGATAACTCAAAGTCTCCCTTAACCATGGCGCTCGGTCACGACATTGAAGGCGAGCCTATCGTTGCCGATTTGGCAAAAATGCCTCACTTATTGGTGGCGGGCACCACCGGTTCGGGTAAATCCGTCGGCGTTAATGTGATGCTTTTGAGTTTGCTCTATAAGTCGACACCCAAAGAGGTGCGATTGATATTGGTGGATCCAAAAATGTTGGAGCTGTCTATCTACGAAGGCATTCCGCATTTGTTAACGCCGGTCGTGACTGACATGAAAGATGCTTCTAATGCTTTGCGTTGGAGTGTCGGTGAGATGGAGCGTCGCTATAAACTCATGGCGGCGTTGGGAGTCAGGAACTTGGCTGGGTTTAACCGCAAGGTTGAAGACGCGATTAAAAATGGTGAACCTATTTTAGATCCTACCTGGGTGCCAGAGGAGCATTTTGAAGCAGGGCAAGAAGTTGCTACCGCTCCTGCGTTGGAGTCGTTGCCAGCAATCGTGATTGTTATCGACGAGTTCGCCGACATGATGATGATTGTCGGCAAAAAAGTTGAGCAGCTAATCGCACGAATTGCGCAAAAAGCACGTGCCGCGGGCATACATTTGATTCTCGCGACTCAGCGACCTTCAGTGGACGTTATCACTGGGCTGATTAAGGCAAACGTGCCAACGCGTATTGGTTTTCAGGTTTCCTCGAAAATCGATTCTCGCACCATTCTAGATCAGGGTGGTGCTGAACAGTTATTGGGCCACGGGGATATGCTGTATTTACCTCCGGGTACCAGTGTTCCTTTGCGGGTTCACGGCGCCTTTGTCGACGATCATGAGGTTCACGCCGTTGTTGAAGATTGGAAGCGTCGCGGTGAGCCGGATTATCTCGAGGGCGTTATCGACGAGAGTGCCAACACCATTCCGGTTCCGGGTATGGCAACAGAGGGCGAAGAGGGCAGCGACGATGAATCCGACCCGCTTTATGACGAGGCCGTTGCGTTTGTGACTGAAACGCGCAAAGCATCGATTTCTTCTGTGCAGAGAAAACTCAGGGTGGGTTACAACCGCGCTGCGCGCTTGATCGAAACCATGGAGGCCGCGGGCGTAGTTACTGAGATGGGAGCCAACGGCGGCCGCGAGGTTCTCGCGCCCGCGCCACCTCGTCACTAAGGGTTCATCAACCGTTAATCGATTCGGACGATAATGGCCCGAAAGCGCAAGGCCAAAAAATTGAGAAAAACTCTGGGGGTTTTATGTCTATCGATACACTGATTTCTTTGTCTCGGCGGGTGGTTAAAGCAAAACGCGGCAGCGTCACTGTGTTGGCGATATCGCTGTTGTGTCTGACTGTGTCGGTCGGAGCTGAAAATACTGTCAAAGATAGTGCGCTGGTCATTGAAAGCGCTGTTACTGAAGACGACGCTGCGATTCGGTTGGTGGAAACTCTTACGCCTTTGCAATCGCTTGCAGGCTCGTTTGATCAGCGTCAAACAGGGGCGGAGGGCGAGCTGCTGAGTGAGTCGTCCGGTGAGTTCAAGATGCAGCGGCCGGGCTTGCTGCGCTGGCAAACCGTGGAGCCGTTTCCTCAGTTGTTGGTGACCGATGGAGTCGATATTTGGATGTACGATCCGGATCTCGAACAGGTCACTATTTCAAAGGTCGCATCACAACTCAATAACACACCCGCGGTGATTTTCTCTGGTGACTTGGAGCAGCTCAACAAGTCATATCGAGTAACTTTTAGAGGGGGCGATCAGTACCGTTTGCGTCCGATCGACTCGGAAAACAGCTTTCAGCGTCTCGACTTGGCCTTCACCGATGGCGTGCTTAGCGAAATGGTCATACTCGATAGTTTTGGCCAGCTAACCGAGTTTCGATTGCGAAATGTTTCACCGAGCGATTCTCTCTCGCTTGATGAATTTCAATTTGTCCCACCTGAAGGCACAGACGTATTTTTCAATGAGTGATCTTTTTGCCGAGCAGGTCTATCAGCCGCTAGCGGCTAGAATGCGACCGCGTCATCCCGATCAGTATATCGGGCAGCAGCATTTGTTTTCACCGGGAAAGCCATTGCGCGAATCCATCGTGAGAAAGCAGCTCCACTCGATGGTACTTTGGGGGCCTCCGGGGGTGGGTAAAACCTCGATGGCAAGAATGATTGCGGAAATTACCGATGCGCATTTCGAAACTATTTCGGCGGTTTTGGCTGGAGTTAAGGATATTCGCGCCGCCGTTGCCACAGCTCAGCAGTTACAGCAACAATCTGGCCGTAAAACTTTGCTGTTTGTCGATGAGGTCCATCGTTTTAACAAAGCTCAGCAAGATGCGTTTTTGCCTTTTGTTGAGGACGGTACGGTTATCTTCATCGGCGCTACCACCGAAAACCCGTCATTCTCGCTCAATAATGCACTGCTTTCTCGCTCGCGAGTTTATGTCTTGCGCGGTCTCGAGCACGGCGATCTGTGTCGGATGGCGGCGGAGGCGCTGGTTGATTCAGAGCGCGGGCTTGGCCAGTTGGACATTGATTTCCACGAGGATTTGATTGCGACCTTAGCTCACGCGGCGGATGGGGACGGCCGTAAAATTCTGAATTTGATCGAGATCGCGGTGGATCTTGCGGATCAAGTCGAGGGTAGGTTGACGGTTACCAGTGACATCGTCGACGAAATTCTCGCCAATGACGTGCGTCGATTTGATAAGGGAGGCGATCTCTTTTACGAACAGATCTCCGCTTTGCACAAGTCGGTTCGTGGCTCTTCCGCCGACGGCGCGCTCTATTGGTTTGCGAGAATGCTCGACGGCGGCTGCGATCCGCTCTACATTGCGCGCCGAGTTGTGCGCATGGCCAGTGAAGATATCGGCAATGCCGATCCGCGCGCCTTACAGATTTGTCTCAATGCCTGGGAGACGCAAGAGCGATTGGGCAGTCCCGAGGGGGAATTGGCCATTGCTCAGGCGTTGCTCTACTTGGCGGCGGCCCCCAAGAGCAATGCGGTATATAAGGCTTTCAACGAAGCCATGGCAGATGTAAAATCCCAGCCCAGCTATGACGTGCCCATGCATCTTCGCAACGCGCCCACTAAGCTGATGAAGTCGATGGATTACGGCGCAGAATATCGCTACGCTCACGACGAACCCGGCGGTTACGCGGCAGGGGAATGCTATTTCCCCGAAGAGCTTCAGCCGAGGGATTATTACCGCCCGGTTGAAAGAGGGCTAGAGCAAAAAATAGGGGATAAACTGCGTTATCTGAACGAGCTCGACCAGCAAAGTTCTTGGCGCCGTTATCTCGACGAATGATTAACACATTGACGTAATCGTAGACGATAAATTATGACTTGGTTGGCAGTCGCAATCGGTGGGGCTTTAGGGGCAATGAGTCGCTACGCCGTCACACTATATACATTTCCACTCTTAGCAAATCGATTTCCCAGCGCCACCTTAACGGTGAACGTTTTGGGTTCATTGTTGATTGGCGTTTGCTATGTGCTGATTATTGAGAAAAGTGTGATCTCCCCGGACCATAGAAGTTGGTTGATGGCGGGCTTTCTCGGTGCTTTTACAACTTTTTCGACCTTTGCCTTAGATGCAGTAACACTTTGGCAGAACGGTCACGGACAACTGGCGGCACTCTATGTCGCGACCAGTGTAACCGCGTGCATTGCCGCAGTAGCGCTTGGTATTCACTGTACACTCAGACTTCTTTAACGGTTTATTACTATGCTTGACCCCAAATTTATTCGCAGTAACCCCGAAGCCACAAAGTTGGCTCTCGCCAAAAAAGGTTTCGATCTTGATATCGACGCGCTAACGGCGCTCGAAGAAGAGCGTAAAGCCATTCAGGTAAAGACCGAAAACCTGCAGCAAGAGCGCAACTCTCGATCAAAGGGCATTGGTAAGGCCAAGGCTGCTGGTGAGGATATTGCACCGCTATTGAAAGAGGTCGATGATCTTAAGCAGGAATTGTCGGCTGCAGAGGCTCAGCTGACAGAAGTTCAGTCTAAGCTCGAAGTTATACTCAGTGGCATTCCTAATGTGCCTGCTGACGAGGTGCCCGAGGGAAGTGACGAGGACGATAACGTCGAGATCCGTCGCTGGGGTGAGCCTCGAGCATTTGATTTCGATGTGGTTGATCACGTGGACTTGGGCGCGAACTTAAACGGTCTCGACTTCGATACAGCGTCAAAGCTGACCGGTTCACGCTTCGCGGTTATGCAGGGTGGTGTTGCTCGTCTGCACAGGGCATTGACCCAATTTATGCTCAATACCCATACTGGGGAGCATGGCTATGAAGAAATCTATGTACCTTATATTGTTAATAAGGAGTCTCTTTACGGTACCGGCCAGTTGCCCAAATTTGAGGATGATCTGTTTAAGCTCGATGACGAGCGCGACTTTTATTTGATCCCCACGGCCGAAGTTCCTGTAACGAATATTCTTCGCAATGAAATTGTTCGTGACGACAGCTTGCTGCCCATTAAGTTTGCCTGCCATACACCGTGCTTTCGATCCGAAGCCGGCAGCCACGGTCGCGATACCCGCGGAATGATTCGTCAGCACCAGTTTGAAAAGGTCGAATTGGTGCAATTCGTCAAGCCGGAGCAATCGGATGCCGCGTTGGAAGAGTTAACAGGACACGCTGAAGCCATTCTGCAAGCGCTAGGTTTGCCTTATCGAACCGTCATTCTTTGTGGTGGTGATTTAGGCTTTTCTGCGGCCAAGACGTTGGATATCGAAGTGTGGGTGCCATCCCAGGACAAATACCGCGAGATCTCCTCTTGCAGCTCGTTCCGCGATTTCCAAGCCCGCCGAATGAAGGCGCGTTTCAAGAATCCCGAGACCGGTAAGCCAGAATTGCTGCATACGGTAAACGGTTCGGGTTTGGCAGTGGGTCGCACTCTGATCGCGGTGCTTGAGAACTATCAGCAAGCCGACGGCAGCGTGATTATTCCAGAGGTGTTGAGGCCTTACATGGGCGGCGTTGAGCGCATCAGTTAAGCTCTGAGGATCTAGGATCTAGGATCTAGGATCTAGGATCTAGGTCTGTCCTTTAAGGGACCCTATGGCGCAGGAGCGGCCTCGTGAGTCGCTTCTTCGTTGATATTCGTCTATCTATTGATTAACACTCGCTGTCGGCGAGTGTTAATTGATGTTTTTTCTGCGGGGCTCTTCAAGCGTCATGAATTATTTTCCTCTATTTATTCGGCTGCGCGATCGGCGTTGTTTGGTTGTTGGTGGCGGACAGGTCGCCTTTCGCAAGATCAATTGGCTTGTTAAAGCGGGCGCTAAGATCACGGTGATGGCAACCGAGATAAATGCCGGGTTGCAGGATCTAGAGAAAGCTGGAATGTTAGATTGGGTGGCGGGCGAAATTTCGGTTTCTGAGCTATCTCTCCAAGGCTATTATCTGGTCGTTGCTGCGACCGACAACGAAAATCTCAACAGTGCTATTGCTGGCCATGCGGCAGCGCAGGGTGTGCATTGTAATGTTGCCAGTAATGCCGATGATGGAGACGTCATCTTGCCATCTATTATCGATAGAGATCCGCTGGTGGTGGCCCTGCATAGTGGCGGCAAATCTCCCACGGTAACGCGCTACTTAAAACGTCAGCTGGAGGCCTTTATCCCTCGAGACATCGCTAGGCTCGTAAGTTGGGCCGAGCAGTGGCGCTCAGCGGTTAAGTCGGGTATCACCGGCATTCTCCAGCGGCAGCGCTTTTGGGATCGATTACTTTCCGGGGTTGCGGCTGAGTCTGTTATGAGTGGCGATCGCTCTAAGGCCGATCAGGTGCTTCGGCAGCGCTTGGGTAGCGCAGCGCAAGGCCATACCGAGGGTGAGGTGTTCCTGGTGGGTGCCGGTCCCGGCGACCCAGAATTACTGACTTTAAAAGCGCTTAGGCTTATTCAGCAGGCAGATGTGGTCCTCTACGACCGCTTGGTTTCGGAGCCTATTTTGGATCTACTGCCTAACACGTGCGAGCGTATTTATGTGGGCAAGCGTCAGGCCGACCATGCGCTGCCACAAACTGATATCAATCAAACGCTGGTTGATCTCGCCAAGCAGGGCAGAAATGTCCTGCGTCTAAAAGGCGGGGATCCATTTATTTTTGGTAGAGGCGGGGAAGAAATAGAGCTTTTAGCCGACAATGACGTGTCTTTTCAGGTGGTGCCTGGCATTACCGCAGCTTCTGGCTGCGCCGCCTATTCAGGGATTCCACTAACCCATCGAGATTATTCCCAGTCGGTGCGTTTTGTCACGGGCCATCTCAAGAGCGATGAAACCAATTTACCTTGGCCTGAATTGGCTCAAGAACGTCAAACCTTGGTGTTTTACATGGGGCTTACCGGGCTTGAGAGAATTTGCCGTTCACTCATCGAGCACGGGCGTCATGCTGATACTCCGGCGGCAATTATTGAGCGCGGTACAACACCGAATCAACGTGTTATTACGGCGACTCTAGCCACTTTGGCTGCTGAAATCGATCGCCAAGTGGTCAAAGCACCCACATTATTGCTGATCGGTGAGGTGGTAAACCTTCACGAAAGGCTTCAGTGGTATAAAACTGGCGGCTAAATCATCTTTGTTAGAGTTTCGATGTAAAGGCCCTATGGATACTGCCGATATGCTTGTGCAGAAGGCCGCGTCAACCGATTGCTAATGTCTAGATGATATATAAACAGCAAAAGGTAGCGACTTTATAGGCTTAGACTATGCTTGTAACAGCAACTCTTGGTCTATAACGGCTATATATCTGTCTGTCACGGGAAACCTATCCATGAGCTGGTTGAGCAATTTAAGTATCAAATACAAAATTCTTCTGATTCCTTTGGTGGCGATCTTAGGCTTTGTGCTGTTTCTTCTCTTTATTATCAATTCAGGCAGCAAGAACGCTGATCGCCTAGAAGAAGTCAAAAAGGTGTCTTTTCCAGTTCTCGAAATGGCAAATAGTAACATCGTCATTTTCTCGCGAATGAATGAATTAATGACTAGCGCTGCCAGTACTGGCGAGCAAGATATGCTCGACAATGCTCGCAAGAATTATGATGAGCTGAAAAAGAATTTCCAAAGTCAGCGCTCGATGAGGCCCAATGACAGCGGCGAGCTGAACGCTCTCGAGGCAGAGTTAAAGCGCTTTGGCGATATCTCGTTTTCGCTCACCCAGAACATGATTGATGGCACCATGGATTTCTCGCGTATTGCTGAAATCGCAGAGAACAAACGCCAGAGCTTCGAAAAAATAACTCGTTCTTTAAGTGGTTATCGTGATTCAAGTCTGAGTCACTTTAATAAAGGTGTTGACGAAACCATTGCCACCGAAAAAGATAATCTGAGCGCCGGAGTCATCATTGGCGTAATTACCGTGGTACTTACCTTGGTGATCTCTTTTAGCATCCTAATGATTATCACTAAGGGAATGGATCAAATTATTCAGTCGCTTCGCGATATTGCTCAGGGCGAAGGAGATCTCACGCAAAGGCTTGAGCAAAACAGCGAAGATGAACTGGGTACCTTGGTGCATTGGTTTAACGTTTTCGTAGAGAAATTACACAGTACCATTGGCGATGTCATTCAAGTCATTACCCCTTTGACCAATGTTTCTCAGGAGTTGAACACCGTCTCGGCAAAAACATCAGAAGTGTCCAGCGAGCAAACTCGCGCGTCGACCTTGGTTTCAAACGCTATGGACGACATGCTGCGCAGTGTCACTAATGTCGCCGAAAATGCAGGTTCTGCGGCGCAAGCTGCGGACGATGCCGATGGCGAAGCCAAGCAGGGCTTGTCGATCGTTCAAAGTACCGTTACCTCGATTAATGATTTGGCCGCTGAGGTTGAACGTGCCGCTGAAGTGATTATTAAGCTCGAATCTGATACAGAGAGCGTCGGCGGTATTTTGGATGTCATCAAGGGTATTGCTGAGCAGACAAACTTACTGGCACTCAACGCGGCTATCGAAGCGGCTCGAGCAGGTGAGCAAGGACGTGGATTTGCCGTGGTGGCCGATGAGGTTCGAACTTTAGCGTCGAGAACTCAAGAGTCGACCCACGAGATTCAAACTGTCATTGAACAACTACAGAGCGCTGCTCGTTCAGCGGTTGGCGTGATGGAGCAGGGCAAAGAACAGGCTCAGAAGAGTGTTGAGCAGGCTGGCGCAACGGGCGCTTCGTTAGAGGCAATTACAGCCAAAGTGACGTCAATCACCGACATGAATCAGCAAATTGCTGGCGCTACGGAAGAGCAGCAGAGCTTTGCTAATGATATTCAGCAAAATGTGGTTAGCATGAGGGATGCCTCTGAGGTTGCAGAGCAAAACACCTATAAGGTCTCCGACTTGAGCACCTCGTTGAAGAGTTTGGCCGATCAATTGGATAGAGTGTCTTCTCAATTTAAGGTTTAATAACGCGTCGATAGTGGAGGGTGAGTGATGATTAATCTAGGTCCGGTGGTACCGAACTCCTCCAGCTACAAAGCCTCAAAAACATCTAAGACTGGGCAGCTTGCTGCCCACAGTTCCGAAAACACCAAGAATCTTCCCGATAATTCTCAATACCTGATTAGCGATAGACGATTTCTTAGAGATAGGCGTGACCGCGGCGATGGCCAAAAGCCAATGCTAGAGCTGCGATCTGGGCGCGATCGTCGCCGCGGAACTTCTCTGAAACACGTCGATCTAACGGTCTAACTTTTGGCTGTGATAGATTGAGAACTTCTATTGGTTCTATATAGATAATTGCACCATGCTATTGTCTACATAACGCCATCTTTGCTTTACACTCCCATGCCTAAACTTTGAAGAAGGGGTACTTTTGTGTCGAACTATGATTTTGATTTATTTGTGATTGGTGCTGGATCTGGCGGGGTTCGAGCAAGCCGAATGGCATCGCAGTTTGGTGCAAAAGTAGCGGTGGCAGAAGATACTTTTTTAGGTGGAACTTGTGTCAATGTAGGGTGCGTCCCCAAGAAGCTCTTCGTATATGGCTCCCACTTTTCTGAAGAGGTAGAGGGCGCGGCAGGATACGGCTGGAAAACCAGTAAACCTGAATTTGATTGGCCGACATTGCGAGACAATAAGACCGCCGAGATTCAACGATTAAACGGTATCTACGGCAACATATTGAGTAATGCGGGTGTTGAATTGATCAATGGTCGCGCGACAATTGTCGATGCCAATACGGTTGAGGTCAGTGGTAAGCAGTACTCCGCGGAGCGTATTTTGATCGCCACTGGAGGCTGGCCGAAAATTCCCGATATTCCGGGTGCAGAGCATATCATCAGTTCCAACGAAGCCTTTTACCTCGATGAATTTCCAAAACGAGTCTTGGTTTTGGGCGGTGGTTATATTGCGGTTGAATTTGCAGGCATCTTTAATGGCCTGGGGGCGGACACAGAGCTGGTTTATCGCGGTCCCTTGTTTTTGCGCGGTTTTGATCAGGAAATTCGAGAATTTACCGCCAAAGAAGTTGCCCAAAAAGGCGTAAAGCTCTCTTTTGATTTGAACATTGACGGCGTCGAGCGATTGCCATCGGGTGAGTTCAGCGTCACCATGACCGATGGCACTATTCGAGTAGTCGATTGCGTAATGGCGGCCACCGGTCGCGCGCCCAAAATCGACGGGCTTGGCCTTGAGAATACTCAGGTAGCCTTGAATAAAAACGGAACCGTTTCGGTGAATGATGATTATCAAACCAGCGAAAAGAGTATTTACGCCATTGGTGATGTGATTGGTCGTATGGAGCTTACGCCTGTCGCGCTGGCTGAAGGCATGGCGCTTGCTAAAACCCTCTACAATAATCAGCCCACGCGTGTTGATTACGACAATATTGCCACTGCCGTATTTTGTCAGCCAAATATTGGCACTGTCGGTTTGGGCGAGGAGGAGGCTTTAGAGCGTGGCATGAAATTACGTATCTATACCTCAGACTTCAAACATATGAAGCACACGCTTTCTGGTTTGTCTGAGAGAACGTTTATGAAGCTGCTGGTCGACGATGCTACTGATTTGGTAGTGGGTTGTCATATGGTTGGCGCAGACGCCGGAGAGTTGATACAGGGTATTGCCATTGCCATGAAGGCTGGTGCCACCAAGGCCGACTTTGACAATACTATTGGTATTCATCCCACCGCCGCGGAAGAGTTTGTCACTATGCGTGAGGTCACCCGAGTTGTCGGAGGGTGAGACTAACCCATAGACAGGTAACGAAAACGCTCCAATAAGGGGCGTTTTTTTTGCGACGATTAAATACTCCATCAATAGCTGCGCTGTCTATACTTTTGAGAGGACTCATTAGAGTGAGGTTCACATGCTCAAGAGTATTGTTGTTTTTTACTGGACGCTTTGGCAGCAGCTAACCTGGCAGCCTTCATGGCTGTTGTCCGAGATCCCCAGCAAACGCCACTTTCATCGCAGACGCTTAACCGCGATTTATCGAAAAAAGCGACGATTGGTTCGGGGGCTCTGGTTCAGTGCGCTATTAGTGATGTTGGCTCTGCCAGTGTTACCTTTGATCGTTGCAATCTCTCTTTTTACAACCTTTGTCTCGTTCTCGATCTTGGATGAAACCCCAGATTAAGTTTTGCTTTATGTGGGATTAGTCTCGTCGTAACCGATCGCTAACGGCAATGGGGTTGGGGTAGTTAAAGATAACGATGTAGCTAGAAATCAAGAAGGTGATGATGGCTGTTGCCTGTATGAGCACTGAAGCTTTCTCGCCGATTAATGCCGCGTTGGTGGCAACAAAAACAATCAATAAAGAAAACTCACTGATTTGTCCTAGCCGAAAGCCTATGTCCCACGCTAAACGCTCAGACTCACTTTGTCGGTGCAGTAGAAATCGAAAAGTCAGTGGTTTTATGATGAGAACCGCTGCTGCTAATACAATGCTGGCGAGCAGAACGTCCGGTAAAAGGCCAATGTTAAAGCGCGCTCCGAGGGAGAAAAAGAACAGAATTAAAAAGAAGTCACGAAGGGGTTTTAAGTTAATGGCAATGTATTGTGCGATTGGGCTGGTGGCTATGGTAATGCCAGCGATAAAGGCGCCAATTTCCGCCGATAGCCCCACATAAGCGGCCAGTTCTGCGCAACCCAAGCACCAACCAATGGCCAGTAAAAATATGTATTCGTGAAAGCGATCAAACTTGTGGATCAGCTTTAATAAAATCAATTTGACGAAGTAGTAAGCAAACAGGCCGAGCAGGGGTAGCGCTAATAAAGTGAAACCCAGTTGTGAAAGGTCCACTTGCCCAACGTCGCCGCTGTACAAAATCATCAGGCAAAGAATCGCCAAAAAATCCTGCATTAAGAGCAAGCCGACCATCAACTCTCCGGTGTGTTTGTGGTGTAAAACTGTCGTCGGGAGTAGCTTGATGCCGATGATTGTACTGGAAAACATCAATGCCATTCCTATGACAAGATTTTCCATGTGGGTGAAACCAAATAGGTAGCCAATAGCGTAGCCCGTTAGCGCAAATGTCGCAGAGCTTATGATTCCAACACTGGTGGCTTGTTTCAATACCGATAGCAGCGCTTTGGGCTGCATATCTAGCCCCAGCAAAAACAGCAAAAAAATGATGCCAATGTGGGAAATGTCGGTAACCAGGGTAACGTCCGAAATAAATTCAAAGCCATAGGGGCCAAGCAGGGCACCCAGTGCAATGTAAGCGACCAGTAGCGGCTGCCGCGTGTACAGTGCGAGTGAAGCTATGATGGCCGCGCCAGTAAAGATCAAGAAGAAAGATTGAAACAGAGAATCGTGCATAAGCGGGCGTATCGACTTCCTTTGTCCAAATCGGTATCACAGTTTAACCGGATATCGCGTTTTAATGCGAGTATCGAGGGCGAGTGTTTTGATGTTTTTGGGGTGAAAAAAAAGCCGCCCTAAGGCAGCTTTTTGAGTTTCATCGAAAGGCTTGGCTATGCCCTGCGACGGAACAGCGGCAGCTTTTGGTCACATGCTGCTTGGTAGGTCTCAGTAAAGTCATCAAACGAAGTTAGTGCCGCTTCTAGGTCGATATCACTGCCCATCTCAAAGCTATTGAAGCCACAGCGCTGAAGGAAAAACAGCTGGTCGCGAATCACATGTCCGATGGCTCGCAACTCTCCCTCGAATCCGAATCTCTCGCGCAGAAGGCGGGCAGCGGTAAAGCCCCGACCGTCCATGAAGCCTGGGAAGTTTACTGCTACTAGTGCAAAACCTGCGGCATCGTTACCCAGCTCTTCGGCCAGTTGGTCGCTGTTGAGCCAGACACCGATCTCTGCCTTGCGGGAACCGATTTGGTCTTTTTGTGCTTGCCAGACGTTGAGTGGCACAATGATGTTGCCGGCTGAAGTGTCGACGGTTTCTGGAGTTTCGGTCGCTTCGATGACAGTCCAGCTGTCTTCAACAATAGCCTTATCTTTAATTAGCTTTGGCATAAACCTTCTCCTTGAATGGGGCCATACCAATGCGCTGGTAGGTTTCAACAAATTGCTCGCCATCTACGCGCTTATCGACGTAAACATCGATGACCTTCTGAACCACATTAGCCATCTCATCGGCGCCAAAGGCCGGGCCGAGAACTTTGCCTAAACGAGTTTCGGTGCCGGCATTACCGCCCAGCTGGATTTGGTAAAATTCCTCACCCTTTTTATCAACGCCAAGAATGCCAATGTGGCCAACGTGGTGGTGGCCGCAGGCGTTCATGCAGCCTGATATGTTGAGGTCGATATCGCCTAAGTCGTAGAGATAGTCCAAATCGTCGAACTGTCTCTGAATGGATTCCGCAATAGGCAAGGATTTAGCGTTTGCCAGAGAGCAAAAGTCACCACCTGGGCAGCAGATAAGATCCGTTAGGGTGCCGATGTTGGGTGTGGCAAAGCCCTTGGATTTAGCGATTTTCCACAGTTCAAACAGTGCATCTTTACGAACATCGCCAAGTACAATGTTTTGTTCGTGAGTGGTGCGAACTTCGTTGAAGCTGTAGGAGTCTGCGAGATCGGCAATGGCCTCGAGCTGGCTGTCGGTGATGTCGCCTGGCGCAACACCCGTTGGCTTCAGGGATAGGGTCACTGCGGCATAACCCGCTACCCGGTGTTCGCGCACGTTTCGGCTCAGCCATTTTGCAAACGCGGGTTCTTCTGCGGCCTTGGCGTTCAGAGCCTGCTCAGCGGCACTGTCGTCGAGCTGCTGGTAGGCGGGCTCTGGGAAGAAGCGGCTAGCTCGTGAGATTTCTTCACCGGTGAGCTGGGTGGGGCCATCTTTGATGTGAGCAAACTCGGCATTCACCTTTTCGGCAAATACATCGGCGCCCATGGCTTTAACGAGTATTTTGATTCGAGCTTTGTATTTGTTGTCACGTCGTCCGAGCTGATTGTAGACCCGAACAATGGCTTCGAGATAAGACAGCAGGTCGGTCTCTGGCAAAAATTCGTTAATAACACTGCCAATCACCGGGGTGCGGCCAAGGCCGCCGCCCACCAGAACTTTAAAGCCAACTTCGCCGGCGGCGTTTTTCAGTACTTCTAAGCCGATATCGTGGACTTGTACTGCGGCGCGATCGTCGGCGGCGCCGGTAACGGCGATTTTGAATTTACGTGGCAAAAACGCAAATTCTGGGTGAAAGCTGGACCACTGACGAATAATCTCGCAGTAAGGTCGAGGATCTACGGATTCGTCTGATGAAATACCTGCGAATTGATCGGAGGTGACATTGCGAATGCAACTGCCGCTCGACTGTGTGCCGTGCATTTCAACCTCGGCAAGCTCAGCCAATATATTGGGAACTTCGGCGAGCTCTGGCCAGTTGAATTGAATGTTTTGACGAGTACTGACGTGGCAGTAGCCTTTGTCGTACTTGCGCGCGATGTGAGCGAGCGTACGCAGCTGCAGAGTGCTCAACATGCCGTAGGGCACATTAATGCGAAGCATGGGCGCCAGGCGCTGTACGTATAGGCCGTTTTGGAGGCGCAGAGGAAGAAACTCTTCTTCTTTTAATTCGCCGGCTAAATAGCGATCGGTCTGACCACGAAACTGAGCAACTCGCTCACGTACGATCTTTTGATCGTACTCGTCATATTGGTACATTGATAAGTACACCTAGTATCTGTAGGGTTAATCACGTCCGTTTAGTAAGGAGTTCTCTTTATAGATCAGAGACTTGTGCTTCCAAACGAGGCGCGAAGGATACACCAAAACCCAATGACGCGCGAGACTCCCTAATGAGAGAAAAAGTAACACAACAGGTTACCGCTTATGTGTAAGTTGTTGATATAGGAAGCAAATTAAGACAATAAGTGAATAACGTACGATTTGGGCTTGATAGACTCTTTTCTTCTATGCCTATAATCCCCCAGCTACGCAGTTTTTAGCTTTTTACTTTCATACGT
The DNA here is from genome assembly GCA_050633365.1 of Cellvibrionaceae bacterium. Classification (GTDB taxonomy): domain Bacteria; phylum Pseudomonadota; class Gammaproteobacteria; order Pseudomonadales; family Cellvibrionaceae; genus Pseudomaricurvus. The sequence continues at coordinate 126,434 of JBOEGJ010000009.1, forward strand.
TTGCGGAGAATAATAATAATGTACGATGAATTTGAAATGCAGGAGCCGGGTGATAGCACAGCTGATGCCATTGCAGCAGTTGCGCTTATCGCTATTTTTGTTGCCACTTGTATCTTCTGGATCAGTGGTCAATAAGATAGGTCTTCGTTAAAGAAAGAAGTTAATAGCGGGCATCATGCCCGCTAGTTTCCATCTCCCCCCTTTTTGACCTCGTATATTTTCGTTCGTAAGCTCTCGCCTTTTACTCTTGATTTGACAGATATTGATCAGGCCACTATCTTCATTGAAACCACCTCCTCTGAATGTCTCAAAGCGGCGTGCTTTATGAGTTTTTTGTTGCACAACAGCTACACCTTTTGGATTTCTCGCCTTGCCAGCGTGATGCAAGATCGATTTAACAAAGAGCTAGAAACCCTTGGCGTCACATGGCCACAATGGATGGTTATGAACGTGCTCAGTCATGGTTCGGCCAATACGCCAGCTCATATTGCGGAGCAAATTGGTGTGGATCGCTCGGCTGTAACTCGTCTTGTTGATCGACTCGAAAAGAAGGGGTTGGTGATTCGCGAACATGACGGACTCGATCGACGCTCGGTCAAGGTTCACATCACGTCGCCAGGAAAGTTGATGGTGAAGCATCTGGATGAGGCGGCCGAGCGACATCAAAACCTATTTTTGGATGAGCTGCAGAATACGGAGCATCGCGCATTAAAAGGTAATATTCAAAAATTGCTGCACGCAGGGGGTATCGAAACCGCATTGCTTTGGCGTCATCAGTAGGGTGACTTGGTTATTACTTAAGAAGGCTATCTAAACCTGTGGGCGAGGGCTTCCATCTAGGATTTCCATCTAGGATTTCCATCAAGGGTTTCTAGCTGGGATTTTGTCGAGGGCTGCTGTCGAGAGGTAAGGGCTAGGCTTACTGGGTTGAGAGCACGCCTTGGACAATGGTGTAAACCGTCACCACAAATATGATGGTGAATATGAGACCTGCGGCGATAAATACCCAGATGCTACCGTGCTTGAAGTCTCGCTCTTGATTCCTTTGGCTCTGAACCCCAAATGCCGCGGCGAAAGTGCTCATTAGCACCGCCCAAAATCCCGGTTTTTCTGAATCACCCATGGCTAGCGTCTCGATGTGTAGAGGCGCTAGGTTATCAGTCTTTTTGATCTGCTTGCTAGGGGCCAGTTGATTGTTACCGAGTGGCGAACTGTGCTCCGTCACTGACACGAATACCTTTTAGCGCCAGCTGCTTCCTCGCTTCCTTGTAGTCCCACAGCCCTATTCGTAGGCGGTAATAGCACATCTTTCGTGCATCGCCCGTTTGATCGTTGCAGCTGGTTCTGAGTTGACGATATTGATTAACGATTTCTACTGCCAGCAAGGTTTCGGCATCTTGCTGCGCGCTGGTGTGAGTCGAGGATAATGAGACTATGGTTGCTGCCAGTAGCGCTGGAATCGTGTTCTTGAGTGTCGACATGGGCGAATCTCCTTAGTGTAAATAGGAAGATACGCGCCAAAGATGACAGTTTAATGGCCTTCAGGTACCTTTTTTTAGGCTTTAGGTTGAAATGTCGATATTGGGGGAGGGGGCATCGTTGGTTAGAGCATTAAAGCGGTCTTCTAGCTGGTTGCGTTGGAGCTCACGATCCTGAGGTTGTGCATTCTCTGCTTGAGGTTGTGACGGGGCTTGCGCCTCTCTGTCTTGTTGAGCGCTCTCATTGCGCAGCAGCAATTCATTGAGATCGGTAGTCGGTGCAGCTGCTTCTGCTTGCGGCTCGACTCTAGGGGCTGTTTGTTGCTCTGTGTTAGATGGTTCGGCAGTGCTGGGCGCCTCAGATGTGGCAGGCGTCTGGATTTGGGATTGATCGACTTCGTTGTCGATTGGCAAGTTTTGACTTCTAGGGGACAGCGCTTGGATGGCGCTGCTGTTGCCGCTGATTTCCATAAGGCCTCCTCTTTGATCAGACACAATTATAGGCGTTTTGGGTGATAAGTAATCAGCTATTTGGCGCTTAGAAAGTTCGGCAATCGCGAATTTGAGAATATACGTGGTGATTTAGCGGTTCGGAGCTCGGGGACAATCCACCTGATCATCTTAAAATTCGGCGATCAGATGGATTTTTTTGTTAGTCGTCGTAACCCAACACCGGCTGTAACCACCGTTCCATGGTCGCTAAGTCCATTCCTTTTCGTTCAGCGAGCGACTCGACCTGATCCTTCTGTATCTTGCCGGTGGCAAAATACCGCGATTCAGGGTGCGAGAAGTACCAGCCCGAAACTGCTGCTGTCGGGAACATGGCGTAATGCTCGGTAAGCTCAACACCGATTTTTGCTTCCGCGTCTAGCAGCTCAAAGAGTGCCGCTTTTTCGGTGTGATCCGGACACGCCGGGTAGCCTGGGGCCGGGCGAATACCTTTGTAGGCTTCTTTGATCAGTTCATCGTTAGTCAGGGATTCATCGGGTGCGTAGCCCCAGAACTCCTTGCGAACACGTTCATGCATGTGTTCCGCGAAAGCCTCTGCAAGGCGGTCTGCCAGAGCCTTGACCATGATGCTGTTGTAATCATCGTTGTTGTTTTCGTAGGTATTAGCCAGCTCTTCAGCGCCGATACCGGCAGTGGTCACAAAGCCGCCCACGTAGTCTGCGATACCGCTGTCTTGGGGGGCAACAAAGTCGGCCAAAGAGGTGTTGGGCTTAGTGTTGCCGGGCTTTTGTATTTGCTGGCGGATATGGTGCTGGCGTGCCAGCTCTGTGTCGCGAGCTTCAGAGTCAAACAATGCGATATCGTCAGCATTGACGGTATTTGCCGGCCAGAAGCCAATCACAGCACGGGCTTTAATGAGCTTTTCGTCGACAATCTTTTTCAGCATCGCCTGAGCATCATTGAAAAGGTTGGTGGCGGCTTCCCCAACCACCTCATCCTCTAGGATACGAGGGTACTTGCCGGCCAAATCCCAGGAGATGAAGAACGGCGTCCAGTCGATGTTGTCGATAAGCGTTTCGAGTGGGTAGTCATCAAAGACTTGAGTGCCGGTGAATTGTGGTTTGATTGGGGTGTAGTTGTCCCAGTCAAACTTAGGGCCATTGTTGATCGCTTCGGGATAGGTGCGAATGGTACCCCGGGCTTTTCGCCCGGCATTACGCTCTCGCACTTTCACATACTCTTGCTGTACTGAATCTACAAATTCCGGGCGCAGCTCATCGCTCAGAAGGCTGCTGGCGACGCCTACTGCTCGCGAGGCATCGGCCACGTATGTCACCTGATTGATGTTGAGATTGGGATCAATCTTCACCGCTGTATGCGCCTTGGAGGTAGTGGCTCCGCCGATCATCAAGGGCTTGTTGATGCCTTGACGCTCCATCTCCTTGGCCACCGTGACCATTTCGTCTAATGATGGAGTGATGAGCCCGGACAACCCAATGATGTCGCAGTTTTCTTCAACAGCGACTTGTAGGATCTTCTCGCAGGGCACCATTACTCCGAGATCGACAACTTCGAAGTTGTTGCATTGGAGTACAACTCCCACGATGTTTTTGCCGATATCGTGTACATCGCCCTTAACGGTTGCCATCAGAATCCTGCCGTTGCTGCGTGCCGACTCCGACTTTTCTTCTTCGATGAAAGGATTGAGGTGTGCCACCGACTGTTTCATGACTCGGGCTGACTTAACCACTTGAGGTAAGAACATCTTTCCCGCGCCAAATAAATCGCCGACAACGTTCATTCCGTCCATGAGCGGACCTTCAATCACATGCAACGGGCGCTCGGCTTCGAGTCGCGCGGCTTCGGTATCTTCGACAATGAAAGTCGAAATACCTTTAACCAGAGCGTGCTCAAGTCGCTTGGCGACAGGCCAGCTGCGCCACTCAAGATCTTCTTTCTTTTCACCGGTGCTGCCGTCGCCGCGAAATTTCTCAGCGATGTCCAACAATGCCTCGGTGGGATTGGCGCTGGCGTTGTCCGCGGCGAGAGTCACGTTGCTGATGACGTCCTCAACTCTGTCTCGCAGTTCCGCTGGCAGGTCGTCGTAAACAGCCAATTGACTGGCGTTAACGATGCCCATATTGAGACCGGCTTTAATGGCGTGATACAGGAATACCGAGTGGATGGCTTCCCGAACAGGGTTGTTGCCGCGGAACGAGAAGGACACATTGGATACGCCGCCAGAGACGCCAGCATGTGGCAGGTTCTTGCGTATCCAGCGCGTTGCTTCGATAAAGTCGACGGCGTAATTATTGTGTTCATCGATACCGGTTGCGACAGCAAAGATATTTGGGTCGAAAATGATATCGGCTGGATTGAAGCCGACCTTATCGACCAGCAGGCGGTAGGAGCGTTCGCAAATTTCGATCTTTCGAGCTTGAGTGTCGGCTTGGCCTGTTTCATCAAAGGCCATCACCACGACCGCTGCGCCATAGCGCTGGCAGAGTTTGGCTTTGGCGATAAACTCTTCTTCGCCTTCCTTCATGCTGATGGAGTTGACGATGGGTTTGCCCTGAATGCACTTAAGGCCTGCTTCGATCACTTCCCACTTGGAGGAGTCAACCATGATGGGCACGCGGGCGATATCGGGCTCGCCGGCAATCAAGTTACAGAAACGGATCATAGCCGCTTCGGCATCGAGCATGCCTTCATCCATGTTGATGTCGATAATCTGGGCGCCGTTTTCAACCTGCTGTAGGGCGACTTCGAGGGCGGTATCGTAATCTTCCTCGACAATCAGTCGTTTAAAGCGCGCGGAACCGGTGACGTTACAGCGCTCGCCGACGTTGACGAAGAGTGAATCCTTGGTGATGTTAAAAGGCTCGAGTCCCGACAGGCGGCAGGCGGGCTCAATCTCCGGTGTTATGCGAGGCGGGTGCTTAGCCACCGCGTCGGCGATAGCGCGAATATGGCCGGGTGTGGTACCACAGCAGCCCCCGATAATATTCAAAAACCCGCTGGCGGCGAACTCTTCAACAATAGGGGCCATGTCTTCTGGGGTTTGATCGTATTCGCCAAATTCATTTGGCAGGCCTGCGTTGGGGTGGGCAGATACGTGGCAATCGGCCACGCGGGAGAGTTCGGCGACGTATTGGCGCAGCTCGGTTGCGCCGAGAGCGCAGTTAAGGCCAATCGATAGCGGCTTGGCGTGAGCCAGTGCGTTGTAGAAGGCCTCAGTCGTTTGGCCAGACAGTGTGCGTCCTGAAGCGTCGGTGATAGTGCCCGAGATCATGATAGGGAGCTCGACGCCTTCTCGTTCGAAGTAGGCTTGAACGGCAAAAATGGCCGCTTTGGCGTTGAGCGTATCGAAGATAGTCTCGATCAAAATGATGTCGGCGCCGCCTTTTACTAAGCCGTCACAGGACTCGATGTAATTCTCGACCAGTTCATCAAAGGTGACATTACGAGCGCCGGGATCATTTACGTCCGGTGAAATAGAGCAGGTGCGACTGGTGGGCCCTATGACACCGGCGACAAAGCGCGGTTTCTCTGGGTTCTTTGCCGTCATGGCGTCGGCGGCTTCCCGTGCAATTTTGGCCGAGGTGACGTTCAGCTCATGAGACAGAGATTCCATCTCGTAATCGGCCATGGAAACCTGTGTGGCGTTAAACGTATTCGTTTCAATGATATCCGCACCGGCGTCCATATAAGCGGTGTGAATGTCTTTAATAATCTGAGGCTGCGTAATCGATAGCAAGTCGTTGTTGCCGGCGATATCCATGTGATAATCCGCAAAGCGCTCGCCTCGGTAGTCAGCTTCCTGCAGTTTGTAGCCTTGAATCATAGTGCCCATACCGCCATCGAGTACCAAGATGCGGTTTTTAATGGCGTTTTGTAAGGCTTGAGTGCGTTGCGTGCGGTCAGACATGGATAAAACCTGTATCTAGAGTGTTCGTTCAGAGTGTAGTTTGTACAATCTGCTTATGATTTCAGATCTATATCAAAATATTTTGATTTAGGTCGGGCATTCTATCAGTAACCTTAACGCACCCCAACTGGAATAATCGCTCTGAGGTTAAGTTTTTGGATGAATTTCTGAGCGCAACACGCTGTTTTCATTAAACCCCAAAAATTATCAGGTTTTTAAACGGCGGGCTTTTCCGTAGAATAGCCGCATCTATGTTTGAGGTTCAGTAGTAATGGTAAATGCAACGATCACCGATTCGGCCCAAGAGTATTTGGCTGAGCTCTTATCGAAACAGGACTGCGACGGTATTGCGATTCGCATGTTTGTCGCCAATCCAGGCACACCGCAAGCGGAAACCTGCATTGCCTATTGCCGTCCTGGCGAGGAGCAAGAAGGGGATGTAAAAGTCGAGCTGGATAAAATTTCGGCATATTTCGAAGAGCGCAGCTTGCCTTTCCTTGAGGATGCGAAAGTTGATTACTCCCCCGATCGAATGGGCGGCCAGCTGACTATTCGTGCGCCCAATTCCAAAATGCCTCAAGTTAATGATGATAGCCCCATCGAAGATCGCATTAACTATGTCTTGTTCAACGATATCAATCCTGGCCTAGCCTCTCATGGTGGTAATGTTTCCCTGCGCGAGTACACCGAAGATAAATACGCGGTGCTGGAGTTTGGCGGCGGTTGTCAGGGGTGTAGCGCGGTGGACATGACCTTGAAAGAAGGCGTTGAAAAGACCTTGATGGAGAAAATTCCGGGTTTGGCTGGTGTTCGCGATGTAACTGATCACAGTGATACCTCTCACGCCTACGCTTAGTGTCGAGTATCCCTCCATGTCTGTTTAAAAGAGCCGCTTAGCGGCTTTTTTTGTGCCTGTTTATTTTGTTTGCCATCTGCGTAGCATGCAGGGGCTGGTAGTTTCGGGATAGATTTGGCCGCTGCTGTTCTTTTCACAGCCTCAAACATTAGGTAGGGTTTGCCCTTATCCGATAAAGTGAAAAGAGAGCAGTACAATGGATTACCAAACGCTGGATTATCAGGTCGTCGATCACATTCTGACCGTGACCTTAAACCGCCCCGAATTTATGAATTCCTTTACGGTCGAAATGGCCAATGAGCTGATTCACGCCATCGAAAGAGCAGGTGAAGACGACGATGTGAGAGTTATCGTTTTCACCGGAGCCGGAAAAGCCTACTGTGCGGGTATGGATCTGAATGCCGAGGGTAATGTATTTGGCTTAGACGAGTCTGTGTTGCCCACGGTTGAGGATATGGAGGAGCGTTACCACGACCCTGAGTTCATCGCTCAAGTACGAGATACCGGAGGTCGCGTAACCCTGGCGCTTTATGACTGCCCTAAGCCTGTGATTGCGGCAATCAATGGCGCTGCCGTTGGCATTGGCGCCACCATGACCCTGGCGATGGACATTCGCCTAGCGTCGACTAAAGCGAGAATCGGCTTTGTCTTCAACAAGATTGGTATTGTACCTGAGGCTTGTTCTAGTTGGTTTTTACCGAAGATCGTTGGTATCTCACAGGCGTTGGAGTGGTGCTACAGTGCCGAGATCTTAACTGCAGAGAAGGCCAAGCTTGGCGGTTTGATAAAAGAGGTCTATGAGCCAGATCAGTTGATGGCAGAGGCCCACAAACTGGCGAAACATATCGCTGACAACGCTTCGCCGGTAGCGATTGCCATGACTCGCCAGATGCTCTACCGCAATTCGGCGCTACCGCACCCTAAAGAGGCCCACAAGATCGATTCTTTGGCGATATATTATGCCAGTCTTAAAGACGGTAAAGAGGGGATTAACGCCTTTCTTGAAAAGCGCCCGGCGCAGTTTACTCAGCAAACCCCGAGTGATTTGCCTGAGTTTTATCCTTGGTGGAAAGACTAACGCCGAGAAGGTGCTCGACAATAAAAAACCGCGATAAAGCGGTTTTTTATTGTCAGAGTTTTGAGACGATTACTAGACGATATAGCTGCGATGGTTCGAGCTGTGGTCGAGCAAGGTTTCAAGGTAGTCAATCTGCGCCGCCGAACTCACTGCTTCGCGTTTGAGCTCGATAGGATAGCCGTCGATCCAGCGAATTTGGCATTGCTGGAAGTTATCTTCGAGCGCGTCAAAATCGATTTCTGTAAGCATGAACATGGTGTTTTCGGGAGCCAAATCTAACTCTTCGCAGAGCTGAAAGGCCAGTCGCATGATTTCGCGATCGCTGGGTACGGGCTGATCGCTGCAAAGAAAAATATAATCAATTCCCATCATGCGAGCCAATGAGATGTTGATCTGATGCTCTTCAGGGTGAGTTGCATGAGCAATTGAGGTAATGGTCGGTGCTTCAACCGCGGTTGAAGGCTGTCTGTAGAGTGCGGTCATTCTTTATTATTCTCCGGCACTAGCTTGTCGATTTTTTCCAAGCGATGAACTGTATGAATCCTGTGAGTGTGGCCTCTCGGCCGAAGTCCATTCAAATCGATACTACAGTAATAAATATGAAATGCTAGAGTTTGAAACAAAAAAAGGCGGGTATATAACCCGCCTTTCTAAAAAATAAATAACCCTTCGTTGAGGCTATTAGCAGCGATCTTTTAAGGCGTCTTGGAGCTTGTCAGCCATCTCTGTCAAGGTCCGCTCAGTGGTTTCCCAGTCGATGCAAGCATCGGTGACTGAAACGCCGTAGGTGAGGTCGTCTAGGTTGCTAGAGATCTTTTGATTGCCAGCTCCAATGTTACTCTCAACCATAATGCCGATGATCGATTGATTGCCTTCAATGATCTGGTTGGCGATGTTGTCCATCACCAGCGGTTGCAAGTCGTGATTTTTGTTGGAGTTGGCGTGGCTGCAGTCAACCATGATGTTGGTTGAAACGCCGGCGTTCTGTAACTCTTGCTCGCACAGCGCAATGCTGACTGAGTCGTAGTTTGGCTTGCCATTGCCGCCGCGCAACACAACATGACCGTAAGGGTTGCCTTTGGTGTGGGTGATAGCCACCTGACCGTTGGTGTTGATACCCAAAAAGCGATGCGGACTAGACACGGATTCGAGGGCGTTGATGGCAACCGTAAGGCCACCATCGGTGCCGTTTTTAAAGCCAACCGCCGACGATAGACCTGAAGCCATTTCGCGGTGAGTTTGTGATTCGGTGGTGCGTGCGCCAATAGCCGACCAAGAGATCAAATCTTGAACGTACTGCGGCGAGATAGGATCTAGAGCTTCGGTGGCGGTGGGCAGTCCCATTTCGCTGACGTCGAGCAACAGCTTACGACCTATCTGCAAGCCTTCTTGTATCTTGAATGAGTCATCTAGGTACGGATCGTTGATCAATCCCTTCCAGCCGACGGTAGTACGAGGCTTTTCAAAATAGACACGCATGACAATGAAGAGCGTATCCTTGAGTTGCTCTGCGAGTACTTTGAGGCGCTTGGCGTAATCCTTCGCGGCTTCAACGTCGTGGATTGAGCAGGGCCCAACCACAACCATCAGACGATGATCCTTGCCTTCTAGGATGTTGCGAACCGTGTCGCGGCCCTCAGTCACAACTTTAAGGGCGGCATCGGAAATCGGAAGTGCTTTTTTGATGTCGTCCGGCGAGATCAGAATTTCTTGCGAGACGATATTCAGGTCGTCTACAGCGTGGTCAGTCATTGAACTACCCAGTATTGTTGAAGTTATAAGCCGGCCATTCTACTGAAAAACCAACCTATTGGCGAAATTATCGGTTGCGATGACAAGTGATTTTGGATGACTTAAATCAAACGACTTCCAAATGGCTCATTAACGGGAAGTAGAGCGCTGATTTGACCGGTTGGTCTTCGCTATCAAACAGCTGGGTATAGCGATCCAGTTGGTCGCGATAATGTGCAATCTCTTGTGTTAAAAATTCCTCTCTCGATTGCTCGGCACTGGGCTCGCTGCTTTTGTAATCGATAATCCATCGCGTTCCGTTATCGATAAAGGTGCGGTCGATAATCGAGTTGCGCACTTTGTTCTTGCCGTTGGACCAGAGGTTTAGCTCGCAGGCCGAGGCTTCATGATTGGGGTTTAACAGCCATTGGCCATTGTTATCTGCAAGGGTTCTCAATAGCCCGAGTTCGATTTTGTTGAGGGCGTCGTTGAGCGCTTGGCCGTGAACGCCGAGTCCCCTTAACTGCGCTGCCCAATAGGACGATTGCCGCTTGAGTCGAGCGGCATCCCAAACTTCAGTACCTTCTTGGGCGATTTGCGCAAGGCATCGGTGCAGCACCGTGCCCGTGTGTCTCGCGGTTCTGTGGCGAAAGTAATCGTCGCCGACCAGGTTTTCATCGTCGTCAAACTCTCTGCCGCGAAATGCTGCCAGTAAGCTCGAAGGAATGAGTGCGGCGCGTTGCCATTGAGGGGGCAGTCGTCGAATCATTCCAATGGGGCCTTTAGGTGTGAGTGCTTTGGCGTTTTGTAAGGGGCGAATTTCGTTGACCGAGTCTTTAATCGATGGCCACAAGGGCGCTAACAGGCTGGCGTTGGCCGGTGCTTTTAAGGTGTCTTTCTTTTCATCGAATTTAACATTGGCCAGCAGGTGCAATCGGTTGATGGCGCGAGTGCAGCCGACATACAGCAAACGGGTGGCTTCTAGCGAGCTCTTGATCTTTTGCTCGTTGCGTAAAAACTGATAGAGCGGGTCGTCGCTTTCACCCGTCGCGGCCAGAGGCCCAAGCATTAATTGTTTCTCGTGATCTTGATTGATGCGCTCCATCCACAGGATCAGTTGTTTGTCGTCGCTGCGCTGTAATTTGTCGAGCCCAGGGATGATAACTGTCTCGAACTCTAAGCCTTTTGATTTGTGGATTGTCATAACCTGCACGCGTGGATCGGCTTTTTCAGAAGGCCGTGCGTAGAGTAATCTAATGGCCGTGGAGAACTCCTCCCACTCGTCGATGGTGCCGCCGTCATCGTATCGCTCGAGCAGTGAAAAATAATCTTGGGCGTTATTAGCGTCCGAGGAGTCGGCTAGTGATGCAGGGCCGCCCAGAGCAACCCACAGGCCTTCCAGCCAAAAGCGCAAGCCTTTGCGTCTTCGATTGTCCCACGCTGCGCGCAATAACGGAGCGCAGCGTTTCATGATTAACTGCGCATCTTTACTGAGATGTTGGTGGATATTGCTGTCGAGCACTCTTTCAAAAAGGCAGAGTTTCTGTTCGTTCTGAGTTGGTGTTAGGTTCACGAGAGTGTGCAAGTCAAAATTATCCAACCCGATAATCGGGCAGCGTAACACCGCCAGCCAGGCATTGTGATCCGACGGAAAAAGCATCGCTCGGGTGAGGCTAATTAGGTCCTGAACTGCCATCCGGTTGGCCAGAGGATCTATGTCGGTCGCTTGCCACTCTATGCCGTTCTTTTGTAAGGCGATGAGAATATCTGCGAGATGGGGTCGATTTCGAGCAAGTATGGCGACGCGATCCTCGGGAGCGTCAGCGAGGGCTTGTTGCACCAATTCGACGACTTTGTTCGCCTCGGCGAGGCGGTCGCTGCCGTTAACAATAACGTGGGTTTTCACCCCTGCTGATTCAAGGGTTGGTTTGAAGCCCACCGATGGCGAGTATCGCACCGCACCGCGAGAGATATCATCGGCAAGAGGGAAGGCAGTTTCGAACGCTGTATTGACCCAGTCGACGATTCCACTTTGCGAGCGAAAGTTAACGCACAGATCCAAGTTTTCGAGATGAATGTCACCGATTCCGTTAGCTCTTGCGTCGAGGAAAATGCCGACGTTGGCATCGCGAAATCCGTAGCACGATTGCATGCCGTCTCCGACAATAAACAAGCTTCGACCATCGCCTTGTTGCCAGCCGCTGGTCAGGCGCTCGAGCAGTTGCAGCTGAGGGCTGGCGGTATCTTGAAACTCATCGACCAAAATGTGTTTGATTTGATAGTCGAGTTTCATTGTCAGCTCTGAAGGGTTATCAGCATCGCCGAGCGCGAGCAAGGCCCCTTGAGTGACTTCACTGAAGTCGGTGGCATTTAGGCTGCGAAATGCGAGTTTCAAATGCATGACCGCGTGGGGCATGATTCGCGTAAGTCCGTCCAATAGGCGCCATTGTTGATGAGGGTAGTGGCAGGGCGGAAGGGTGCGAACCAAGCGCAACTGCTCGAGTAAATTGGGTATGGCTTTTAATTCAGCGAGCAGCTCGGCCATGCTGGTCTTTCGGGCTTTAGCTGCGATCTTGCTGTCTTTGTCGGTTCCCGCGGGGAAGCCAACGTTTTTGTTGAGCCCTTTGCTTGAGCGCCAGTCACCGGTAGCCGTTAGTAAAAAGTCCGTTATCAAACGCCAGCGTTCCAACTCGTCGGGCTCAGATTCTGGCAGTGCGTCGCAGCCAGACAACTGGCAAAGATTTGATTCTGGCTTGTCTTCGAGGCAGTTGCTACCCGCGTAATCGGCTAGCGCGCTGAGCTCGCTTGCGTGTTGCCACAACAACTGCGAAAGCTCATTGAGGCACTCTTGAGTCAATTCCTTGAGGACGCCTTCTAAATATTGGCGAGCATCTCGTGCGCTGAGCAGCGGCAATAGCCATTGATCCCGGCGACTGAGCAGATTAATTAATAATTCGATCACCGTTTCTAAATTGTTGTCGAGGTGGAGGTAGAGCTCTCGCAGGTCGTGCTGAATTTGGCCGTCAGATTCTATGCTGGCGAGCGCGTTTTCGACGGCTCGGCGATAGATCTTTTTTGGGTGTTCCAATAATTGGCTGCGACCGCCAATGCCACTTTCCACGGGATTGTATTGGGTGAGAGAGCGGCATAGACCGTCAATGGTTTGCACTCTGAGGCGGCCGGTGTTTTTCAGCAGTTGCCAGTTCTTTTCTTGATCGTGTTCGATGACTCGCTTGGCGAGATCCCAGGTTTTTTGTTCGTGCTCGGACTCTGGTCGTGGAGTGCTGGCGGCATGTTGAATCGCTTGAGCGATACGCTCTTGCATTTCAGCGGCGGCTTTTCGGGTAAAGGTAATACAAACGACTTCCTCTGGGCTTTCGCATAAGGGAAGAAGCTTTAACACGCGCTGGGTTAATAGCCCGGTTTTTCCCGAGCCAGCTGGAGCCGTTACCGCGAAAGAGTGGTTGGGGTCGAGTGCGCGCTCTCTTGCGCGATGGTCTTGCGGTTGCATTAGTATTTATCCTCTGCGGCGCTCGTACTGGTAAAGGCATCGACAATTTCTTTTTCTTCGCGCCAGCGCATGATGGGTTCCAGATCTTGGTAAAAGCGCTTTGTAGTGAGCGATTTGAACTCTAGCGAGCAATCGCCCTCGAGAAATTCACGAGCGAGCTTCTCAAGACTGGTTTTCCAGTGGGCTTGAATATCTTCCCAAGTTTCTGGAAGTTCAAGGGCGCCAGCTTTACCGCTGCTGATAACACCATTCATTGGTTCCGAGAGTTCGCCTAGGCCTTTAACGGCAATGTCGCGGGTGTTGACTTGCGCGAACAGTACCGCGTCTATGTCTTGGTTGTAGCATAGGCAGTAGAGCGGCAGTTGCGGCTCTTCTGGGCGTTCGCTACCCCAGCTCTTGGGGTTCGGGTTTCCCGTTTTGTAGTCAATTAAGACCAATTCTCCAGAGTCGAGTTTATCCATTCGGTCGAGTCTGAGGTTTAGAGGGAGTCCGGCAAATTCAACTTTCACGCTTTCTTCGTTGGCGGCGACGGAAAAGCCATGGCGCTGTTTTTCATTGTCGAGCCAGCGCTCGATCAGTTTGGATTGTCTCGCGATTTCTAGCTGAACGTAATTGTTGCCAAAGGCCTCCGGCTCTTTTTTGGCAAAGTGCTTTACCTGTTGCTCAACGCAGTCATGAATAAGTGATTGTAATTGGTTGTCGCTGGTCTCCAGCAGTTGCGCTTGAGACTCTAATGACTTCCAAATATCTGAAAGGGCGCCGTGAAGGATTTCGCCTCGTTGAATGGCGGTAAAGCCTGCTGCAATAGTCTGTTTAGTTTTTGCTTTCAGTCGGTGCAATGCAAAGGCGGCAAAGGGCGATATCGCCTGGTTTTTGAATATTTGACTTCCGCCCCTGATCGATTTCAGCTCTTCCTCGCTAACGCTCGGGCCCATGCCAACATTTACCCACTCCAATGCGCGATCGAAAGTCTCGAGGTAACCTCCCCATTCTAGTGTTGTACTTGTTTCAGTGGTGTCGCCTTGCTCGGCGATTCCCTCGAGTAAGGGGCTCTTGTGCAGAGGTGTTGCGTCAGCCATTTTCGGGTAGCTAAATACGATGTCGTTGGCGCATCGCTTGTAGCCCTGAGTCAGGTGTTCAGCGTAAGCGAGTTCGCGGTCAGCGTCGGCGTGAGGCATCGCTAGTGCGCGTTGAAGCTGCAGTGGAATGAGTGGGTTGGGTTCGGCGGCGGGTGGCCAGCTCTGCTGGCTCAATCCCAAAACCCAGCAGTCGGTAAACTGTAGGCCAGAACCTTCCAATGCGCCGAGAATTTGAATGGGCGACTCTGGCGTTTGCGGTTGAAAGTGCACGCCGCTTGCCAGCTTTGTTAGCTGATCAAGCGCTTGCGAGCAGGTAAGTGATGTTTGTAGCTGGTCCAGAAAGGCAAATTTCTCGAGCAGTTCATACCACTGATTCATCTGTTGGTATTCGTTACTGTCGAGTCGGCGCTCTCCGGGCCAGCCTAGTTTGCGCAGTTGTTGCTCAAAAAGCTCAGCCCAACCAGAGGCGAGCATGGTGTTGGGTCTTTGTCGTTTGAGTGATTTAATATCCTGAAGCTGGGCGTCGAGTCGCGACCAGGTCTCCGTCTCTTCGCCGCTAATGTCTTCGCTCTGGCTTTGGCGATGTACGAGCTGGCGCAGGCGACTGGTCTTGAGTGTGCTGCGAAACACAGTCGATAATGTTTGGCTTGTTTTTAAAGCCAGCCGCGGCGGGATCGCAAAAAAGGGTGAGAACAACAGGTTGTCGAAAAACTCCACTGAATTTTGGTAGGCGTTTAGGTTGAGGAGCGCCAGTGTGTCACGGATAAAGCTTGTGCTTCCGAGTGGTATACCTGCCGAAAAGTTAAAGGGCATGGTATAGCGAGCGGTTTCTGGTAGAGCGAAATGCGGTTCGAAGATCTCGACAAATAGGCGTTCTATCTGCTGTCTGTTCTGCCCGAGTTCAGGCGAAATGATACCAATTACAGCATCGGGATTGTGACTGAGTTTAGCCAAAGCCCAGCGAGCTGCAGCGGTAATTTCCTCTTCGCTGGAGTTGTAGCTTCGGACCTTAGTGTTCGTTTCCCCGTTACGTTTTGCTAAGGGGTCAACGATGTTTTGCTGATCACTGATCGCATCGAATAGCCGCTGAGTCAGCGGAGTGATATCGTCGAAGCCCACTAAGGTTAGCCGTGCTTCCGTCAGTGCAGAATCGTGCGTTAGGGCCTCACAAATGTCCTGCTGAATGTGCTCTGAGGTGGTAAATCCAAAGGTGCGCAATTGATCTTCGAAGCTTTTGCTCCAAGTCTCAAGGGCATATTCTTGAGAACTATCGATATTACAGGGATCTAAGTTCCAGCGCTTCAGCGTTTTGTAGGCGCTTTGCGCGTCGGCGGCGAGCTTGACGGGGTTTATTAATTCCGCGCCGGCGCTGTTTTCTTCGACGATGTTGAGCCACAGTTGACGCTCCGCGAAATCGTCAATCAGTGCACGAGCTTCTTTGGTTGAGGCTCTGTCGAGCAATAACTGATATTGCTCCAAAACCCATTCCGCCAACGAGTAGACTCTGGGGGCTGTCCAGGATGATTTCTCGCCTAGGGATAGCGCGTGCCGATTGTAGGCATCAGTTAGCTTATTTCGAAGACGGCTATTGGGAGTCAAGATAAGCGAGTTTTCAGAAATGGCAGGTAGGAGCGGCTGAATATTAAACAGGCTGATTGGCATGGGAAGTGATTGTCTGTCCTTTTTACAATTGGACAGATGATCGCACATCGGCGCTAAGGCGTCATTATGCTAGCTCTCTGAAATGAGTGTGTGATCAGTGATGGGTGTTGATGCTAAAGCCGGTTTTCCGGTTCGTAGGCGGGGTTGTTTTGCAGGGCAAGTGCAGCGGCACATTGAGTCTTTCCAGCAGCGGTCGAGCCGCTGTGCTGGGAAGGTGCCACTGGCGACAAGGAAGGCTTGTTTTAACCTGCGAGGCGTGACTTATAGGCTCTTACAATGGTATTGAAATCATCGGCTACGGATTTCATCTCATCGACCATCGTATTGTGTTGTTTGGTGCTGATATTGCACTTCAAATAGGCCTCGGCTGACCCCAAAAAGGCTTTAACGTCGTTTTTCGCTTTCACCATCTGAGGCGTCACAGCGGTTGCAGGGTCTGGCAGGGCTGGCACTGCAGGTTTATCGCAGGCGAATGCCATGGAAGAGCTGCTGATCAGAATGGCGGTGGCTAAAAGCTTCTTGGTAACGGTCATAGGGTTGCTGTCCTTCATACGGTTTTTAGAATTAATGTGCGGCGTCTTCTGAGTTTATCGGCCGATCCGCTTATGACTTAATCTAGCACAGCGAATTTGCTCTGTGTAACAGTTATTCCAAAAAGATTGAGTGAATAAGTCTCTTTATAATTGGTTCGGCGGGTTATTGGCGCGTAGAATCGTTTTGGGGTCAGGGAGGCTTGATTTGACGGAATTTTGTCGCCCGTTAAACCAAATCTTTGATGGCTTCCAAGTAGGCTTGGTCTTGTTCGTCAAATAGCGCGATACCGCCAAGTCGATAGGCTTTTTGAAGGTGGTTGCGAGCTGAGGCTTTTTCTCCAATGCGGTACAAGCATTGACCAAGCCGCAGGTGGATAAACGGGTTGTCTTTGGCTTCCGGACAGTGATCGGCAGACCTTAGGGCTTCGCATCCGGGAGTGTATTGCTTTTGTCGGTAATAGCTGTCACCAATGCCAACTAAAAGCCAGCCGGCTTCTCGAAATTGCGTCTGGGGCTTGGGCAGCAGTACCCATCCTTGATAGAATAGCCGCAACGCTTTCCGATAGTCTCCCTCGTCGTAAGCTTGATAGGCCTCAGCACACAGGGATTTAATTTTCTCGGTGGTCTCGTTTGGAAGCTTATACATTCTTAAGCACAGCTACTCGTATTGTTGATGTATCACGGCCTAAGCGTCCGTGTAGGTTGTATATCTCGCCCATCATCGGCGTTGTGTCTTGCCGCTGCCTTCGATAGCTCGGATCATAGCGATCTCTTTAGTGAAATACAAAACCTCATAAATGGAAGTCTTTAAATGAGTTTGCCGGATACTCTTGATACACAGTTGGTGATCATCGTATTTTTTGCGTTGAGTGGACTAGCCCTTCTATTGGGGTTGCTCTTGACGAATCGACACAATCGCAAGATGCAACGACTCGATACCGATTTGTCTAGCGCCCAGCACCAATTTGATTTGCAGAGTCAGCGCTTGGAGCAGCAGCAAGTGATGCACGAAGAATTACAGGCGAGCGCGGATAACCTCGATGCTCAGTTACTGCAGGCTCGATCAGAGTTGGGAGAGTTACGCACCAAGCTCGCTGTCGACGACGCTCTGAATCAACAGCTTACTCAAGCAAAACAGCAGCTTTCCCAAAAGGAGGCCGAACTTTCGACGTTGCAAGCCAATACATCTGCCGAATTAGCAACTCACAAGGCTGAAAAGGTCGCCCTTGAGGATAAGCTGGTGTTGCTTAAAGAGGCGCGCGAGCAACTCAACGGTGAGTTTAAAGTGCTGGCGAACAAAATATTTGATGAAAAGCAGCGCCAGTTCACCGAGCAAAGTCAAACAGCGTTGCAGGCCAGTGTGGATCCGCTTAAAGCTCAGATCGAGTCCTTTAGAAAGAAGGTCGAGGATGCCTACGACAAAGAAAATGCTGAGAGAAATAAGCTGGTAGGCTCGATTGCGGAGCTGCAAAAGCAAACGCTGCAGATTGGCCAAGATGCCATTAACTTAACTCAAGCGCTCAAGGGTGATAATAAGGCGCAGGGCAATTGGGGTGAGGTGATTCTAGAGCGCCTACTGGAAGAGTCCGGCTTGCAAAAAGGTCGCGAGTACGAGGTACAAGTTGCGCTAAAAGATGAAGAGGGGCATCGTCGAAATCCTGATGTCATTCTGCGTCTCCCGGAAGGCAAGGATATTGTTATTGATTCCAAGGTCTCGTTGATTCATTACGAGCGAAGTGTTTCGGCGGTCGATGATAGTGAGTGCGATAGCGCGATTAAGCAACATGTAGCGTCGGTGAGAACCCACATTCAACAGCTGAGCAGCAAGTCTTACGAAAAACTAGAAGGGATCAGAAGTTTAGACTTCGTCTTTTTGTTCGTTCCGGTTGAGGCAGCCTTTATGGCGGCGCTTCAGAAGGATCCCGCGCTGTTTCAGGAAGCCTATTCAAAGCATATTGTGCTGGTTAGCCCCACCACGTTGTTGGCAAGCTTGCGTACCGTAGAGAACATTTGGCGCTACGAAAAACAAAATCGCAACGCTGAAGAAATTGCCAAGCAGGCGGGTGGCTTGCACGATCAATTTGTACTCTTGTTCGAATCCTTCGAAGACATTGGTAAACAGTTAGATAAAGCGAATACCGCTTATGAGACCACGCGCAAACGTTGGGTGTCAGGGCGAGGCAATTTGATGCGTCGAGTCGACGGCCTGCGCGAGTTGGGAGCAAAGACTAAAAAACGGATCGAGCTAAGTGCGGTTGAGGACGGTGCTTCCGTCGGCGCTGCAGACGAGAGTGCATCGCAGAAAGTGATTGATTAATGCTGCAGGTGCTGTGGTTCTCAATCTCCGTGACAGCTCCAATCTTCTTGTGGATTTTGTGCGGTGCGATATTCAAGTCGGTTGGGCTTATTAATGATCGTTGGGTGGGGCTGTTTTCAAATTTGGTCTTTTACGTGAGTTTGCCGATGCTCATGTTTTTCAGTGTTGTTCGAAAGCCATTGGGAGAGGTGTTTGAACTGGGGCTGACACTGATTTGTGTGGCGGTGACTTTGATCGTGTATGGACTGAGTGTCGCTTGGGCTCGGCAAGCGAGCTTAGCCCCAGAAGACGCTACCGTGTTTCAGCAGGGCGCGCTGCGTGGAAACCTGGGGATTATTGGTATCTCGCTGTGTCTAAACGCCTACGGTAATGATGTGCTGGTCACAGTGTCGATATTGATGGCGTTGTTGACGATCGTTTATAACCTATTGAGTGTCTTTGTTTTTGTGGATGGGTTAAACGAGGGGCGGCTCTCTAAAACGGTACTGCTGCGCAGCTTGGGTAAAAATCCTCTCATTGTCGCGATACTACTGGGTTTTCCTCTGGCCATAATCGGTATAGAGGTTCCCGGTGGGGTGCTGGATTTTAGCGACCGCTTTGTCGCTTTGACGCTACCGCTGGCGTTAATTTCAATTGGCGCCAGTTTGAGTTTTCGATCGGTAAAAGCGGATTTTCAGCCTCTTGCGAAGGTGGCTGTATTGAAGCTTTTGGTCGCGCCCTTGCTGGGGGGCATGGCCTGTTTGTTTTTGGGCTATCGAGGCGAAAGTTTAGGCGTTGTGTTTTTATTGTTGGCGAGCCCGGCCGCGACTGCAAGCTTTATCATGGCCAAGGCCTATGGGGCGAATCATGTGCTAGCGGCTAATGTGGTGGTCTTTACCACCTTGCTGTCACTGTTAACCATCAGTGGTGGTGTATTTCTTTTAACGTTTTTGGAATTGATGTAACGGAGTTGTGATGTCGATATTTTCGTCTCCTGTATTTTGGGGTGTGGCGGCGACGCTTGTGATTGTGGTGTTGGCAGTGATCGCCGGGTATTACCTGTTGCAGTTAAGGCGCTTGCGAGAAAAACAGAAGGCGCAGCTTGAAGCGGTGGCTCAGGCGGGTGTGGAGCAGCGTCTGCGAGTGAACAAGAGCATTCAAATCATCAATCAGTCGTTGATTGAGGGGCAGATGACGATTACGGAAGGTGCAATCCGCACCAAGGTGCTGCTCGATGGACTGTCAGTGACCGACGCAGTTCGCGACGAATTTTCGGCATTTTATGAGCTGGCCGCCGCGACAGATCACATTCCAATTCTTGAGGCCTGGAAAGCGTTAAGCACCAAGCAAAAGCTCAAGCTTGATTCAGAGCGAGAGACGTTGGAAGCGCAGTATCGGGATGCCGTTCTCGACGCTGCGAGGCGGATTCAAGGGCAGTTTTTTTAGTCGGCTGATAGAGTTTGTCTGCCGTGGCCCGCAGTTGTGCGGGCCGCGGATTGCTTTAAGGTTTGCGTCGGAGTAATACACCGCATTCGACGTGATGGGTGTAAGGGAATTGATCAAACAGCGCAAATTCTTCGATGTTATGAGTGTCACAAATTGATTCGAGGTTTTTGGCTA
The DNA here is from genome assembly GCA_050633365.1 of Cellvibrionaceae bacterium. Lineage (GTDB taxonomy): Bacteria > Pseudomonadota > Gammaproteobacteria > Pseudomonadales > Cellvibrionaceae > Pseudomaricurvus. The sequence goes on from JBOEGJ010000009.1 coordinate 146,656, forward strand.
AGGTATCTGGGTTACATGATACATAAAGAATATTTTCAAATCGCTTCACGATATCCGTCGTGTGTTCATCGAGTCCTGCGCGAGGAGGGTCGACAAAGATCGTCGAAAAGTTATAACTGCTTAGATCGATATCTTTCAGGCGGCGAAAACTGCGCACACCATCCATAGCCTCAGAGAACTCTTCGCTCGACATGCGTACGACTTCGGCATTATCAATCCCATTCAACTCAAAATTGTAGAGCGCAGAATTGACCGAGGTTTTTGAAATCTCGGTGGCCAGTACCTTATCGAAGCACTTTGATAAGGGGATGGTAAAGTTACCATTGCCGCAGTAAAGCTCGAGTAAATCCCCCTGCAATGGTTGGCAATGAGTTTGCGCCCAGCCGAGCATGCTTTCGCAGACCTGTGCGTTGGGCTGGGTAAAGCCGGTTTCTACTTGCTGGTAACGGTAGGCGGTGCCATTCACGGTTAGGGATTCCGTTACAAAATCCTGACCGATAACGCGTTTTTGCTTTCGGCTACGGCCAATGATATTTACCTCGAGAGACTGCGCAAGTTGGCGGGCCTTTTCTTCCCATTGGTCGCACAAGGGACGATGGTAGATCAACGAAATCACCGCTTCGTTGGTCTGTGTGGTCAAGAACTCAATTTGGAACAATCGTTTCGACAGTAGTTCGTCACCATTAACGGCAGCCAGTATTTTGGGCATCAGTTCGTTGATGTAGCGGTTGCCGACGGGAAACTTCTCAATAGTAAACGGGCGTTTGTATTCCCCTGGCTCATACATGGCGTAGTTTGCAGTCTGATCCTCATGCCAAACCTTAAACTCGGCGCGCATTCGGTAGTGACTGGTCGCCGATGGAAATACGTGGACTTTGGGGGCGTTGAAGGTGCCGAATTGAGCGGTTAAGCGTTCGGCCTTCTCATCGAGTTGACTCTGGTATTGATCGGGATAGACGTCATTGATGGCCATGGGGTTCCGCCGAAGTTGAAAAGGGCGGGATTATACGGGCTGTCTGGGAAGAAAACGAGCCTCTAAATCGGCTCGTATTGGTCTCTGTGTCGCTATTAGATGGGGCTGTCAGATGAAATCTAAGCCGCGCCCATACGTTTTTTGTATTTTTTCACGATGCCGTTGAAGCCCTCAGCAGCCGATTGCATCTCGTCCACCATGTTGTTGTATTTTTTCGTGTCGGACTCAACACACTCAAGGTAGCTTTCGGCCGCTTTGATATAGGATTTCATGTCATTTTTGGCTTTGATCATTTGAGCAGTAACGGCAGTGCCTGGATCTGGTAGATTTGGGGATGCGGGCTTGGTACAGGCCAGCAGCTGTCCTGATGCGGTGATGGCAATAACGGCGATGGTAGTTTTTAAAATCAAAGGTCTGTCCTCGGTAGATCAAATTATAGGGCTCGCGGCTTCGGCTTTGTGCTCTCTACTAGGTAAAAATAGTCGAACTTTTGGGCTTTTCCACACCCGAGCGTCGTGATTGGTTGCTAAGCTATCCAGTAATTAAAGATATGGGCTACAATCACGCCCTCTTGTATATCGGCAGAAAGGTAGAAGTATGAAGTCAGTTGAGATGAGTAACGCCATGAAGGAAGGTATGAGGCGTTTGGCTTCGGGGGTTTGTGTGATCACCGCTAAAGATTCTACCGGCGGCGCTTATGCCATGACAGCGACTTCAGTGACTTCGGTGTCTGACCAACCAGCCTCTCTGTTGGTTTGTATTAATAAAGATACTCGAATGTATCAGGCGATAGAGGAGGGTGGAGACTTTTGTGTCAATCTTCTCACTCACGATCAGGAGGAAATCTCCAATCGATGTGCCAGCGGTGATCAAGGTGAAGATCGCTTTCAGTCAGGTCAATGGCAAGAAATGCGCTCGCTGCCATACCTCGAAAGTGGCCTAGCAGCTTTCTTTTGTCGCCAAGCGCAAAGCGTTGATTTTGGGACTCATCGAATTGTGATTGGTGAAATCCAGGAGGTCTTGGTGGCCAAGGATGACATTATTAATCCGCTTATCTATTTAAATGGTGGCTATGGTACCCTCGGCGGTCAGTAGATCAGCGGTTTAAGTGAGCAATTTGCGAGTGCAACTGAGTTAGCAGTGACTTGCTAGCCAGCGATAAACCGAGATTAAAAAAAGGGTGCAGAAGTTGAAGTTTCTGCACCCTTTTTTTGTAGAGGGCGAACCCGCTAGATTCGAGTTTAGCCCGTTACAGTAACTTGCACTTTCCCCACTCACAGCTGATCAACTGGTGGTCGTCAGTGCAAAAGGCGCCGTAGATTTCAGAGGGCCATTGATTCTTGAAAGTGATGATCTTAGGGGTCGTGCAACTCATATTCTTAGCGGCTTGTTCGACTTGGTAGTGCGAGCGCCCAGACTCTGCATCAATGGTGAAGCTGCCTGCAAAAGTAGGTACTCGATCACCCATCGACGGTGGTTGAGGGTGCTTATCGGCAAGATTCAGTAGCGCGGTTTCCACGTTTTCAGCAGATTCAATTTTTGCCAAGGTTTCTTGCATTTTTCTTAGGCAAATTCGACTTGGATCGGTCTTCACTCGAGAGAGGTAGCTAAACTTCGCGTTTGAGGCTTCCACTTCATCTGCGTAGAGTCGCAAGGCTGGCATCGCCAGTGTTTGACCTTCGAAAGCCATGGTGTTTGCGCTGAGTGTAGAGCGGTAGTGTGCATCCGCGCCTACGACGATTTTCCAATGCTTTGCTAGCCATGATTGATACAAACTCTGGGCATCCGAGCGTTTGTTTTTTGAAATGTCTGTACAAATTTGCGACAGTTTGTCGGCGCGTATGGCTTGCTTGATCTGGGCGACTGAATGGACTTGTACCTGATCGACGCTGGGTGGTGCTGGAGGCGTGGTTGCACAGCCGATGGCTAAAGTCGCAGTGGCAGCAATAACAGTTTTGGCGGCCAGCTTGAGTGTTTTTCCGGTTCTTTGCGAGGATGCCTTGCGATCGCACATAATCATTCCCTTGTCTGTAAGCGCTATCTGGGCGCGTTGCTTTGGCGGTATTTTCTGAGCTGCATTATGGCAAAAAAAACCGTTTTGTACACTGCGCTAGTTCGCTCCAAACGGAGGTTTCTTGAGCGCACTAGGGCCGAAATTCACAGAAGGTTAAGACGAATTTGATTTTAAAGTTCGACTAATTGTGCGTTCATTGATCTAAACAGTTATTCGGCATTTACAGGTAACTTGTATTTAGCTGCGTTGGGCGCGAGTAGCCCCTTACTTTCTTCAGTCGTTCAACCATGTATCAAGATGGTGCAGGGAAAGTTGCCCTTCGGCGGTTCTTTTCACAGCTATACTTTTAATTACGCGCTGAGCGCGTCGGTTCTCTAAAGTCTCTTTTTAGTGTCTCTTTACAGGGGTGTCTATGTTCAAAAAGGCGGCGAAGTGGTTTGCAGTTTCTGCGTTAGTACTTGTGAGTGTTGTTGTTGCCGTTGGGGGTTACTATTTACTCGATGTGCTGCCGGCAATACACGAACCTCCGAAACAGATAGTTCTAAAAATTCCAGCCAGTGCACATTCGGATGCGCAGGGGGCGTCGCCATCCTATCAGGGTGAGCATCCCTCAAAAATTCAGCGCCCAGACGATTATATTTCATACCCGATTACCCTCGGTGAGCATGGGCCGAAAGAGCCGTTGTTTGCAGGTCCGTTAACTTATCCTCTCTGGTGTGGAAGAAATAGGGTCACTGATGAGCAGCCCATGATCGATAATCAAGATGGTTACGGAGTGCCGATATTTGCAGAAGATGAAGATGGAGAATTGACCGATCGGGTTTTGGGTTACAGCAAGGATTGCATGCACCTGACAAGGGCTCGTTATTACTATCTAAACTCCGCAGATCAGCGCTTTTATCCCTTAGACGAGTTATCCAAAAATGCGCATCAAATTGATACGCTTGAACGTGATGGCCGTCTTCTTGATTTTGTCGTTCGAGTCGAAACCGGCACTATCAATCGCCATTTTTACGCTATGGCCGTGTTGCGTGGTGTAGATGAAACTCTGAGTTCGCCGCGTGGTGATTATTGGAACAAAAAGCTGATCTATCAGTTTCGCGGTGGCGTCGGTATCGGTAAGCGGCAAGGGAGCATCAAGCCCAGTGATATCCTGAAGCGACGCAAGGATCAGTTGCGAGACGGTTTCGCGGTAGTTTACTCCTCGGCGAACCAAACCAGTAATCACTACAATATGTGGCTCGCTGAAGATACCGCGTTGCGAGTTAAGAAGCAGTTTGCAGGTCTTTACGGCGATCCAATCTATACCGTTGGCGTTGGCGGATCAGGCGGGGCGATTCAGCAATTTCTCTTGGCTCAGAATAATCCAGAAATTCTGGATGGATTGATTCCGCTTTATTCCTATCCCGACATGATTTCGCAAACCATTTATGTGCTTGATTGTGAGCCGCTTGAGTATTATTTCGATGTCCTTGATCAAGCTAATCCTCGGTGGTCCAGTTGGCGTCAGCGGGTTGCAGTCGAAGGGCTCAACGCATCAGAAGAAATCACCAATCCATTTACCCTCATGTCAAAAGCGGCGGCATTGTTGACTGGCGATCTTCACCGTTCCAATTTCGATGTTAACGGTGCCAGCGAGTGCGTGCAGTCGTGGAGAGGTTTGACGCCGCTCATTCACAATCCCACTTTTGTACACTTTGCAAAGAACTTTTCTGAGTCCGTGAGAAAGCAAGTGCACTGGACCCATTGGGAAGATCTCGCTCAGTTCTACGGGCGAGATGAAAACGGCTACGCACAAAGCACTTGGGATAATGTTGGAGTGCAGTATGGGCTCGAAGCCTTTGTGACTCGCAAGATTACCGCTGAGGAGTTTTTACGCATTAATCGCAGTGTCGGCGGCTGGGTTAAACCTGCTGCGATGGAATCAGAGAAATTGTGGTTTTTACAGGGGGATTTGTTCCCGGTGGATCTATCGGTCTGGAGTCATCAAAACTTGTCTCTCCCTGGGTCGGCAGAGTTTCCTGCAAGGCGCACTGAGGGAAGTGTTGAGGCCATTGAGGCAGCGTATCGCTCTGGGCATGTGTTTCTGGGGCATTTAACCTTGCCAATTCTGGATGTGCGCCACTACCTAGAGGACGAGCTCGACATGCATCACTCGTCTGCCTCTTTCATGACGCGCTCGCGAATGTTAAATGCTCAAGGCAAGGCAGACAATCATGTGGTCTGGGTGAGTCATAAGGACCACAATCCAGTAGTGCGTGCATTTCAAGCGATGGATCAATGGTTAATGGCGCAGAAGACAGGGGCAGACAAACCGCCCGCAATTGAGGATGCCTGTTTTGATTCTCAAGGTGACCGCATTGCCAGTGGTCGCGACGTTTGGGATGGACAGTGGAATGATCGAGCCGATGGCCTCTGCATGGCGAGATATCCGAGCTATAAAACCTCTCGGGAAATTGCCGGAGCGCCCATCGCGGGTGATGTCTTCAAGTGTCAACGACAATCGGTCACATCAGCCATACGCAGTGGGGTCTATGGAAATTTGGATGTCTGGCCTTTGCTTGAGGCGCTTGAGGCAACGTTTCCTGACGGCGTCTGCGATTACCGCTTAGCTGATAGTGGACGACCTGCTGATCTGCTAGATCCAGCTCCTATGATCGCCGAGCAAAAGGCTTCGATTCCCGCGAAATCCCGTCAACCAAAATTGGTGGAGCCCGTGACCTTATCGCGTTTAGAGGGCGAGTCGTCCGCCAGTTCGCCGTCCGGTCGATCATCTACAAGTTCATCATCGACCCATCTGAGATGAGTTAGTTTTCGGCCGATGCCAGGGCGTCAGAGGCTCGTTCGGGTTGTTGCAGCGGAAGGTTGATGATGAATCTGGTTCCTTCACCCGGTTTTGACTCGACTTCAATGGTGCCGTCGTGATGTTCGGTAACGATGAAATAGGTCACTGAAAGGCCGAGTCCCGTGCCTTTACCCACTTCTTTGGTGGTAAAAAACGGCTCAAAAATATGCCGTTGAACGGCGTCGACCATGCCTGGACCATTGTCGGCCACGGTGATACAGGCGCAATCGTCGGTCAGTTGGGTCGAGAGCGTAATGACAGGGTGAAGCGGGGCGCCGTATTCCTCGTTAGTAAAAGCTTGGCAAGCATTGCGCAGTAAGTTGAGAATAACCTGTTGCATCTCTGCCGCTGAGCACATGATCATTGGCATCGCTGGATCGAAGTCTTTGATGATTTCGAGCTGTTCAGATCCATCGGGCGTTCTTAGTTCGAAGGAATTGCGGGCAAGTTCTAAGCTGTGTTCGAGCAGCTCAGCTAGGTTGGTGGGCTTGTGGCTGCGACTATTGCTGCGTGAAAACTCCAGCATGTTGGTGACGATCTTTGCCGAGCGATCACCCGCTTCACGGATGCCGTCTAGGAATTTAAAGATATCTCTGGCTTGCAGGTATGAATGCACGTCTTCCACGGTAATGTTAAGAGACGCGGCGATCTTGTGGTTCTGTTCGAGCTCTGGTGATGTCCGGCGGTAGATATTTTGTATGCCGTGCAGTATCGCGCTCAAAGGATTGTTGATTTCATGGGCCATGCCAGCAGCCAGTTCGCCAAGAGACATCATTTTTTCATTTTGGATCATCATATTTTCGATGCGTACGCGCATGGTGACGTCGTCGAGCCTGATGACCGCTCCGGTGATCTCTGAGGAAAGTAGGGGGTAGATGGTCAGGTCGCAATGCTGGCTGTGGCTGCCGGTGCCATGTTGGATATTTTCGTTCAGTTGCGGCACGCCACTGTCGATGGTCTCGTGGATTAAACTCTCGCTCACGGGCAGCTCGGGGTAGACGTCGAGCAATTGCCGCCCTAAGGCATCACTGGCATCGATATCTGTCTGCCGCGAGGCGGCGGTGTTCCAGTGTGTAATGATGCCTTGCCGAGTAACGCCGATAAGCACCGAAGGCATTGAATTGATAATGCTGTTTAAATAATCCTGAGTCTCCCTGAGCAGCTCTTCGGTGATTTCGTGCTTTGCGATTTCATCATAGAGCTGATTGTTGATGTTCCTCAGCTTATTGGTTCGCTCGATCACTCTCTGCTCGAGATCTCGGTGTGCGCTTCTGAGCTCCAATTTGGTTCGCTTGTGTTTTGAGCGGCTGATTTGCGAGATGACGATGATGATGGTCTGAATGGCGACAAAGGCCCAGATCCAAAGCGCTGAGCTTTCTTTGACAAGTTCGACGAGGCTGGCGTGAGCCGCTTGGGAAAGTAACAGCGTGGAAATGAGTAGGCCAATACCGACGATTCCACCGAGCCGTGGGTTGGCGCTGCTCTTGGTCGCGGCTCTGTGAGCGCAATTTTGCATCCTGCATCCTCGAAGAGAACTGATTGTCGCTATGCTAACTAGCGGCCCTGCAGAATGCCAGCGATGCAATCAATTTGGCTGTAAAATCAGCGGCTTAGTCTGAATTGATCGAATTCATCAAAAAGGTTTGACACAACAATCGAAATCGGTAGAATGCGCCTCTCTTGCACAGGGGGTGGTTAGCTCAGCTGGGAGAGCATCGCCCTTACAAGGCGAGGGTCGGGGGTTCGATCCCCTCACCACCCACCAAGCAAGAAGATGGTTATACAGCGGACCGGTAGTTCAGTTGGTTAGAATGCCGGCCTGTCACGCCGGAGGTCGCGGGTTCGAGTCCCGTCCGGTCCGCCAATAACCCCACAAAGAGGCTGCCATTTGGCGGCTTTTTTTGTGCCTGTCGATCCGTGATAGCGGGTCTGTCTTCGTTCGCCCGACTTCACGCCTGTTAAGCGTTTCATCCTCAATCGAATGTATCTTTCGCGGCTCGCTCTTTAGCCAATAGCAGGGGCTTTTATTGACCTGTTTTGATTGATCGTGCGTTGACGGAAAGGGCCGACCAAGGGTTTCGGCTAAGAGAAGTTGGTCGATCTTTCCTCTATTTGATTCGATTTTGCAATCGTCATGCAAATGTCACTTTCCTGGCCTATAGTTAAATCAACCCATTTAGGGTGGTACCACTAGGATTTATAGTGTCAGTCTGAAAGACAAAGGATGATAGAAATGCAAGATTATCTAGAAGATCTGCTGGAGGAGTGCTTCGAAGAATACGAAGACGATGTCTGGTCAGAAGATTATAGCGACGTATAACGCTTAGGCTTTTGTTTAAGCGACTCAAGGCGAGCGACAGTATTTAATCCGCTCGCCTCATTATCTCCCCCCCCCCTCAAGAAACACCTCTAAACGCAGCATCGACCTACACCGTCCTCGGTAACCGATCTCTTAATCAATTGCACTCGATTCATCATCGATTGCGTGGTTTGCAGGTTTGGTCACAGATGGCATGGCGGATATTACCCGATAATCGCTCTTCGACGCCGAACACTTCGACGCTCGATTCTTTAACGAGAGTGGACTCAGGATGAGGCCCAGCGGACTATTATGAGTTTTGAAAATAACTATGCCGAAGCCGTCGTAATTTTTGATGGCAATGAAATCGCTCGAGAAATGCAATTCTCGGAGTTTGAGGCGGTTCTAGAGGGGTTCGTGCCTCTCGCTGAACAGGCCACGCAAAAGGTTCATGCGGTCTATTTGCGTGTGGGGCAGGGCTATCTGGTCACCGCTGCGGTGTTCTTTTTGATCGACTTCGATAAGGCCGGTTTTGCCGACAAACGCTGGAACGTGCCAATCGAGCAGTTAGCGGACACCTCTGCCGAGGGGCCCGATTTAGGAGCCGGCCCGATTCGGCTGGCTTGCCGCAGCCAGTGCGCCATAGCTTGGCATCAGCAACAGCTCTGGGATCCTCAGATGACCCCTCAGTGCAATCATTTGCAGGCCCTCAAGAAATCAATTCAACGCAACGCGCTTCACCTCAGTCTGCCCCAGAGTGCGCCCACTTTGGTTGAAAAAGTGTCAGAGCAACCGCCAGCCCAAGGGGGGAAGGAGTCGGAGCAACTCGATAGGCAGGCTATTGAGGCCAAATGGCGCAAGCGTACCGCCCAGACCATTAAAGAGGCGCGCCTAAAGGTCGCGGCGACTCAGCAGCAATCTCAGCAAGCCTTAGACGATCAGCGCGAGCAGCATCAGCGCAGTACCAAGGCCTCGAACGATCAGATAGAGGCGCTAAGGCAAGCCTTAGTTCAGGAGCAGGATAAAAACGCCAATTTGGTTGAGTTGACCGAGCGTCAGGATCAAAAGCTCAAAGGTTTGAGGGATTACTTCGAGCAAAAGCTCAGCAATCTGAAGAACGTCGATCAAGTGGCGACAGATACCCTGAAGGGGCACCTTCAGTCCCAGTTGGAGAGTGAGGTGCAGGCGTTAACCCAGGCCTACGAAGAAAAGCTTCAGATGCGCGACGTCGAGGTTATGTACCGAGATACGCAGCTTGCAGCGCTAGGGGATGAAATCGATAAGTTGCGAGCAGAGAAGCAGTCGCTACTCGAGGCCAGTGGCGACAGTTTGCTCGAGAAAATTCACAGGAGTGGGATCAGCTTTGTGAGCTTTCAGCCCGGGGCTGGGCACATGACGATACCGGTTAGTGATGTGGCTAGTTTCGTCGACGACAGCGACCGCTACACCGCGGCCAAATGCAGAGTCGATGTGGCTCATTTTAAACAATGGCGCCAACACTATCAGAACCCTGTGTGTGCCGAGCACTCCCAGGGGTGTCAGGCGGTGCTGCCTAGGGTTGATCGGCCCTTGGATTTTGTTGTCGGTCAGAGTGATCGCTGCTCCCATCATCAGCAGGATACATCGCCTATTGTTCAGGTGGTGTCATAGTTTTGAGCTTGATAGGCCTCCAACGACAGTTTTCACCGTCCCGAAATCAGTACCGAATAGCGCCCCTTAAGCGTTAGAATGGTTCGATATATAACTCATTTCGATAATTTTTCGGTGTTTTGGGGCTCGAGGTTGCGGTGTCAATCATAAGAGAACGCGATAGTAACTTGGCCGAGCTGCTGCAGCTCGAGCCCGAACAATGGGCTCTTCACGCACCTTTGCAAACCATCAATTTTGCGCCGTTTCAGCAGGCCGGGGTTGAGCTGAGCATTAAACGCGAAGATCTTCTCCATCGGCATCTCTCGGGGAACAAGCTCTATAAATTGTTTGGCCATTTGCAGCAGGCAAAGCGATTAGGTGCAACCTGTTTATCGAGTTTTGGCGGGTATTACTCCAATCATTTGCACGCACTGGCGTACGCCGGTGAGGCTTTGGGGGTTAAGACTCACGCGATTGTGCGCGGCCATCGTCCAAAGGTGTTGTCTGCGACGCTTAAGGATTGCAGTGCTCGGGGCATGGCGCTGGAATTCGTTAGTCGACTCGATTATGCCGAGCTTAAGAACAAATGTTTGGGTGAATCATTACAGCAGCGTCTTCAAGGGCAAAGTTATTGGGTTCCAGAGGGAGGTGGTGCCATTGAGGGAATCGCCGGTTGCGCCGCCATCGTGCAAGGGATCAAATCGCAGCTCGAACAGAGGCTTCCGCAGAAGTCAGCGGTGCCTCTGACCCTGTGTGTCCCCGTAGGTACGGGCACCACTGCGGCGGGCATATTGTCGCAGTTAGCGCAGGGCGATTCACTCTTGGGGTACAGTGCCCTGAGGTTTGGTGATGGCTTGGCTGATGTTGAGGCGAGTGTTCGGCAGCTGTCAGGTAATGAGCGGGTATCCTGGCAATTATTTGATGAGAGTCATTTTGGTGGCTTCGCCAAAACTCGCGCAGATTTGTTTCAATTTATGGAGGCTTTCACTCGAGCCACCGGTATTTTATTGGATCCCATCTACACGGCTAAGACTCTCTACCACATGACTCAGCAAGTGCAAGATGGGTATTGGCAGTCTGGCCAGCATCTCGTCATGGTTCATACAGGTGGGCTTCAGGGCCGAAGGGGCTTTGACGCTCTCGTGTCAGCCAGTGACAATTACGTGAATGACAATAACGAAAAGAACAATTTAGTAGGCGTGCGATGAGCGAAAAAACTTCCACTGCAACACCTTTGGATATTCAAAAACTAAAAAATATTGTGCCCCTCAACGGCTTGATGGATGCCCACTTGGGGGCACTTATCGCTGAGAGCGAGGTTTGTTATCGCTTTGCCGGTGACTCGCTGTTTGAGCGAGGCCAGTTTGATCGGCTCGACTATTTTTTGCTCAGCGGTGAGATTGAGCTGGAAGGGGCAGACGGCAGCCTGTCATTGCTCAAGAGTCGGGATTGCTTGACGGCCATTGGATCAGCTCAGCCTCGCACAGAAAGCGCTCGAGTGGTTGGAGATGCGCAGCTATTGCTTGTCGATCGCGAGCGACTCGATGAGTTGCTCGATTGGAGTCAGTCGGCGGAATATCTTCTGGTTGATCTCGCCGGTCAGCGTCAGCGCGATGAAGATGCTGCTTGGCTCGAAACTGTTCTCAAATCGAATTTATTTTTGAAAGTACCTCCTACCAATGTGGAGGGAATTTTTGAATGTTTAGCGCCTTTGGCGGTGAGTGCTGGCGACGTCATCTTGCGTCAAGGTGAGTTAGGCGATTGCTGTTATTTCATAAAAGAAGGGCAGGCGCAGGTCTCGCGCGAAGGACATTCAGGTTCTGAATTGATTGCGACCATCGGCGCCGGTCGATGTTTTGGAGAGGATGCATTGATCCAGCAAACCGTGCGTAATGCGACCGTCACCATGAAAAGCGACGGGGTTTTGTTGGTGTTGCAAAAGCGAGACTTCTTGCCGCTGCTAAAACCATGGCTAGCAGATGGGGTGTCTTTGGAGCAGCAGCAGACGTCGGGGGCTGTTTTGCTCGATGTGCGCGCTCAAGACGAATACGGCGAAGGGCATTTACGCCATGCAGTCAATATGCCGCTGCATCTGTTGTACGTTAAGCATCGGTTACTCAATCGAGACGATTGCTATGTGACTTACTGCGAAACCGGACGTCGGTCCGCCAGTGCCTGCTTTTTTCTGTCTAAGTTGGGTTATAAGGTGTCGGTCTTGGACGGCGGTCTGAATGGCGTTGCCGCTTCAGTATTGGGCGAGGCGATGACCGGTGGCGAGTACATTCTTCGCGACGGAGAAGTGGTCGAGGTCGCGTCTTAGTGGAGGTGCTGCGACTTCCGGCCTTAGGGGCTCATGTCTTGAGGACTTATGTCTTGCCGCTCAACACGCCTGCTGGTGTTTACAATCACGAGCTTTCGGCTTCGGTTATCTCGATATAAGTTTGAATTTTTCAGTTTATGGTTCCAGCGCTTAGGCCGCTTTCTATAACCTCAGTGGCAAGGCCAGTTGGGCGGCACTATAAACAGTCGTTCAAGCTCGCGATAGCGAGTGTCGTCGATTTCCAGTCTGACAATTTGTGCGGGCTGGCGAAACTGCTCAAAGTGACGCGACAGAGCCTTAAAGGCTTGGGTGTTAGTGAGGGGGGCAAATTCATTGTTTAGCGAGCCGTGAACCGGGGCGAACCAATCTTGGCGGTGAAGCAGTTTCCAGTGGGCACTTTCGAGTCTGGGCCAGTCGTTCAGGTGCAGCCACTGGCCGCGATCGTGCTGAGGGTTTATGTCGCTTGCCAGCGGAAGATTCGACAGCTCTGGGTAGCTGAAACGTGGCGTGAAGAGTCGGCCTCGAGTCAGTGATTTGGTGATGAGTGTGTCTGCGGTCCAGGGCAGCTCTGGGCAGCGGCTGGCGTCACTTAGCATGGTAAGTTGCCTGTCTCTCATTTGTGGCCACTTTAGATCCAGCCTATCAAAGAGATTTGGGCCTACCCAGTGATAGCTTAGTGCGTCCGGCTCGATCAGAGAAAGGGCGCTTGCAGGCACTTGTAGGTAGAATTTTACCGCCAATTCATAGTGTGTGAGTGCACAGGTGTCTGGTTGCCATTGAAGGGCGTCGAGCTCACCCAAGGTGCGTCCATCGCGATTGATTTGTTGGTTGAATTGCCATTGGCTGCCATCACTGTCTTGTTGCCACCAAAATTGCCAAAAGCGTTCAAAAATCAATCCCAACCGTTGGCTAGAGCCAGAGCTAAGCCACTTTTCTAGGGGCGACGGGTCATTATCGAGCGCTCTAATTCGATTTAGCGCCGTTGCTGTTGGAGTTACCGTATGACTTTTGTGCGCTCCAGTGTCCGCTATTAGCGGCGGGCTAAATAGGCACCACGCGAGATCCTGAACGCAGCGATGCCGAATGGAGGCGAAGAAGTTGGGATTTAGCGGCTGATTAACCATTGCCTGTCTATCATTACTGTTATGCTGTTTAGCCTGACGGCTTTAGTGATAGAGGTTATAATAGCCGACTTTTACTAAACACTTCATTAAGAGCGCTTCTATGTCTGAGTTTTCACGTATTGGTCTTGTTGGCCGCCCCGGAAGCGATCGGGCGCTGCATACCTTGAAACGACTGATTCGTTATCTGCAGGGGCGTGGTGTCGACGTGGTGCTCGAAGAAGAGACTGGCAATGCGCTGCCCGGGCACACCTTGGAAATCTCCAATAACGAAGCGCTTGGTAAGACCTGTGATCTTGTTATCGTCGTCGGTGGCGACGGCAGTCTGCTCGGCGCCGCGCGGGCACTGTCAAAATATAAGGTTCCTCTGCTCGGTGTTAATCGCGGGCGACTCGGTTTTTTGACCGATATCACGCCCGATGACATCGAAACCAAAGTCGAAGAAGTCCTGAGCGGTAAATATATGATGGAGACTCGGTTTTTACTGGACTCCTCGGTTATTCGCAAAGGCGCACTTATCGGCGGTGGTGATGCCCTAAATGATGTGGTGATACACCCCGGACGCTTTGTTCGCATGATTGAGTTTGAGCTCTACATCGATGGCCAGTTTGTTTATAGTCAGCGCTCAGACGGATTGATCGTATCAACACCCACCGGCTCTACAGCTTATGCGTTGAGCGGCGGCGGCCCCATCATGCATCCAAAATTGGATGCAATCGTTATTGTTCCAATGAATCCCCACACCCTGAGCAGCCGTCCTATCGTTGTTGACGGCAACAGTGAAATTAAGATCCTCGTCGGAGAAGAAAACTCCGCTTACCCCCACGTCACCTGTGACGGGCAAAGTCATGTGGTAACCAATCCCGGCGATGAAATTCACATTCATAAAAAACCCCATAAGCTGCATTTGATTCATCCGCTTAATCATAACTTTTACGAAACTTGCCGCACTAAATTGGGGTGGGGCAGTCATCTCGGGGATTGAGTTACGAACCTAGTTGAACAGGGTCGAGGCCCTTCGGGTTTAAGAGGTTGTTGCACGTGGTAGAAAACAGTATGGCAACAGAGGTCCATGTCGATATTATTGGTGACGTTCACGGTTGTTGTGACGCGCTGGAAAAATTGCTCGAGAGTCTGGGTTACGAGCTGGTTGACGGCGTTTACTGCCACTCCAACAGAAAAGCTATTTTTGTCGGCGATCTATTGGATCGCGGGCCGCAAATCCGCGAGTGTGTGACTCTAGTTAAGGCAATGCACGATGGCGGTCACGCCTACATGGTGCTAGGAAATCACGAATACAACGCGTTGGTTTTTCGCCAAGAGATTGCTGCTTGGCTCAGTGGGGATTCACTCGATGAGCTAAAGGTCCCCAAGCGCTTGCAGTTATTAATGCGCGAGACCTTAACCCAATATTCTGACTATCCCGACTTGTGGGATGAGTGTTGTCAGTGGCTGCAGACCTTACCGCTATTTATTGAAACCGAACACTACCGAGTGGTGCATGCTTGTTGGGATCACAAGCTCATAGAGCGCTATCGCGAGACCTACGCCGACAGCGGCATCAACGCTGGCTTTGTTGAGCAATCTAAAGTTCGCGGCAGTGTCGAGTCTGCTATTGCCGACCGATTAACTCGGGGCACCAGTATGCCCTTGCCCGAAGGGGTTAAACTCGAGAGTAAAGACGGTTTTATACGCCGCTTTTTTCGGACAAAGTTCTGGGAGCCTGCCCCTAAAACCTATGGCGATATTGTGTTTCAGCCAGATCCTTTGCCCTACGATTTTGCTGAACATCCGATTCATCAAGACCATCAAGATCATTTGTTGTCTTATTCTGCTAAAGAGCCGCCAGTATTTTTTGGCCATTATTGGCTCAGTGGAAAACCCAAACCACTACAGAAAAACGTTGCCTGTTTGGACTATAGCGCCGTTAACTATGGCCGTCTTACGGCCTACCAGTTTGACGGAGAACCCGAATTGTCCGATGACAAGTTTCGTTGGGTCTACGTCAGCACAGACAGCGACGTAGATGGCAGTGTGAAACCATGAGTGATCACTGGCACAAAGTCGAAGTGTTTAATGTGCGCTTGGACCTCAGTCCTCTGCTGCATCAATTGCAAAAGCAGGCGATTGCCTATCGTGTTACCGAAGATCATCAAGGGCAGTGGTTGTGGGTTGGCGATCATGAAACCGCCGACTCGCTTCGCCAATGGCTTTCTCAGCAAGGCCAAGACTTTATGCAGTCGCCCGCCGAGAGTGATTCGTTGGATGTGTCGCTCGATCAACAGGCGTCTGCCGGTGTCAATTTCTTTTTGAGAAAACAAATTGAACTTTTGGGGCTGTTGCGCCATCTCCCTGTCACTATCGTGACCATTTTGCTCGGTGTTGTCGGCGCTTTATTGATTGAATTCGATAGCAATTTTCAGTGGATTAGTTGGTTGACGTTTCAGCCGGTAAAGCTGCTTGGCAATCAACTTGGAATCTCAACCTTTGCCTACGGCTGGGATCAACTGCAATACTGGCGCTTACTGACCCCCGTTTTTTTGCATTTTGGTTTTTTTCATATCCTGTTTAACAGCCTGTGGATTTGGGAGTTCGGGCGACGCATCGAGCTGCATTTTGGTGGCGGATTCCTGCTGTTGGCGGTGTTGGTAACGGGTGTGTCCAGCAATCTTGCGCAATACCTATGGAAAGGCCCCTCACTGTTTGGCGGTTTGTCTGGCGTGCTCTATGCGCTGCTCGGATTTTTATGGGTACACAATCGATTTAAACCTCATCCTATAACCACGCTGCCGCCGGGCATTATTGGCTTTATGTTGTTTTGGATGGTGCTGGGAATGAGCGGTGCAGTGAATGCATTTATTGATGGCAGCGTTGCAAATGCTGCGCACTTTGGTGGTTTGATCTCGGGAATGTTATTTGCGCTTTTAACCGTACAGCTAAGTCGGCCAAAGAGTCGGCTGGGTTAGGGCCGACTCAGTGCGCATTAAGCCGTTTTTTCGGAAATAGAACGCAGATAGAAATAATGATGAAGAAGAGGTATTCATGAGTTTAGAAGAGTTGGTAAACAGTATCACTCCAGAGGTGTACGAGAATTTGAAAACGGCGATTGAGTTGGGTAAATGGGCCGATGGCCGAATTTTGACCTCGGAGCAAAAAGAGCACTCCATGCAAGCGGTTATCGCCTATGAGTTGAAACACGTCTCCGCGCAAGAGCGAACGGGTTACGTGCCTCCAAAGTCTCACAGCCATTGCGGCAGTGACGGAGAGGTGGCGGAGCCGGAAGATCAACCATTGAAGTGGCAGTAGTATGACGATGGTTTTGCTGGCCAGTGGCCAGGTTAAAAAGATGAAGGCCGAACACGCACAGCCCGTAGCCTATCAGCTGCCTGTCGGCGATCGATTGGTAGATGTGTCTTCGCTAATCGGAAAAGTTATTCGAATTGAGCATTCTGGGCTTATCGTTTGTGGCCATTGTGGCTCTAAGACAAAAAAGAGCTTTAGCCAAGGGTATTGTTATCGCTGTTTTCAAAAATTGGCCCAGTGTGACAGCTGCATTATGAGCCCCGAAAAATGCCACTATGATGCCGGCACCTGTCGAGAGCCTCAGTGGGGCGAAACTCATTGCATGACCGATCACATTGTCTATTTGGCGAATTCGTCGGGTATTAAGGTGGGTATCACTCGCCTCAATCAAGTGCCGACTCGCTGGATGGATCAAGGGGCCATTCAGGCGCTTCCTATTTTTCGGGTGGCAACGCGCAAGTTGTCCGGCTTGGTCGAAACCCTGTTTAAAGAGCAAGTTGCAGATAAGACCAACTGGCGAAAAATGCTCAAAGGCGAAGTTGAGTACCTACACCTGCCGAGTGTTCGAGATGAGCTACTGGACAACGCCTGGAACGATATAGTCGCACTGCAAAAAGAGCACGGCGTGCAATCGATTCAGGTAATTGATGATGGTGACGAGTATGAATTCGAATACCCCGTCGATCAGTACCCGCTAAAAATTACCACCCACAACCTCGATAAAGAACCAACGGTTGAGGGTGTTCTGCAGGGTATTAAAGGGCAGTATCTTATATTGGATAATGGCGTCATCAATATGCGCAAGTTCGGTTCGTACCAGGTAGATTTCTACGCGCCTGAAACCACTTAACCTCGTTAGGCGGCGCCGTTAAATGGTGCAAAAGAGAAGGTCCAGCTATGGGGCGATGGACAACGATTTTGACCACGTGAGTGGCCAGCGCTAAAACCACTAATTTCTAGTAAGGATCTTGATCTATGAAAGACGCTCAACCGCAAACGATATACCTGAAAGACTATCAGGTGCCTGAGTATCTGATCGATAAGACCGAATTACATTTTACCCTCGACCCTAAGGTCACCGTGGTTAAGGCTCGTTTGAGTATGAGACCAAACCCTGCATCGACGGTTGGCGGTGGCGTTCTACGCCTCGATGGTAAAGAGATGACACTTAAGACAGTGGCGCTCGACGGAAAATTGCTCACCGATAAAGACTATCAAGTTGACGCAGTTTCACTTTCACTCAGTGTTCCCAGTGAAAGTTTCGTTCTTGAAACTGAAGTTGAAATTGATCCTGCGTCAAACACCAGCCTTGAAGGTCTGTACAAATCACGCACGATGTATTGCACCCAGTGCGAAGCCGAAGGTTTTCGGAAAATCACATACTACTTAGATCGACCCGATGTGCTGAGTGAGTTTACCACCACTGTTGTTGGTGAAAAATCGGCCTTTCCGGTGTTGCTGTCGAATGGTAATAAGATCGATGGCGGCGAACTCGGCGGCGGACTGCACTTCGCGACCTGGCACGACCCTTTTAGAAAGCCCGCCTACCTGTTTGCTTTGGTTGGAGGAAGTCTTGAGTTTATCGAAGACAAGTTTGTAACCATGAGTGGCCGAGAGGTGGTTCTACAGATTTTTGTCGAAGCCAAAGATCTTGATAAATGCGACCATGCCATGGAGTCGTTAAAGAACTCTATGCGCTGGGACGAAGAGGTCTACGGTCGCGAATACGATCTTGATATTTTTATGATTGTCGCGGTTGATGATTTCAATATGGGGGCGATGGAAAACAAAGGCCTCAATATCTTTAACACCTCTTGTGTATTGGCCAAACCTGAAACCACGACAGATGCAGGGTTTCAGCGTGTGGAGGCAGTGGTTGCCCACGAGTATTTTCACAACTGGTCCGGCAATCGTGTTACCTGTCGCGATTGGTTTCAGCTTAGTTTGAAAGAGGGTTTTACGGTATTTCGTGACTCACAATTCTCGGCGGATATGAATTCGAAAACCGTAAAACGTGTTGAAGATGTGAGCTTTTTGCGCACCATGCAATTTGCCGAAGACGCGGGCCCCATGTCACATCCTGTGCGGCCGGCATCCTTCATGGAGATATCCAACTTCTACACCTTAACCATTTACGAAAAGGGCGCCGAAGTTGTGCGAATGATTCACACGCTCTTAGGCGCCGAGGTTTTTCGCAAAGGCAGTGATTTGTACTTTGATCGCCATGATGGCGAAGCCGCAACTATCGAAGATTTCGTCAAAGCCATGGAGGATGCCTCTGGACAAAGCCTAGCGCAATTTACTCGCTGGTACTCCCAGGCTGGTACTCCTGAAATTGAAGCCCAAGGTGAGTACCACCAAGACTCCCAAGAGTACCACCTAAGGTTAAAGCAATCGTGTCCTGATACGCCAGAATCAAAAGGAGCGGATAAGTTACCGTTTGTGATTCCCGTGGCAATGGGGCTGCTCGGTGATGCCGGTAATCTGGCGCTTCACCTGAAGGGTGAGCTCGCCGATTGCGAGTCGTCTGATAATACTCATCGGGTTTTATCGTTGGACAGTTCCGAGCAAACCTTTGTGTTTGAGAGGGTGCCCGAGGCGCCAATTCCGGTTTTACTGCGAGGCCTATCGGCGCCGGTTAAACTCGAATATCAGTATCAGCGTCATGAATTGCAGGCAATCATGAGTCGAGATAGCGATGGATTTTCACGCTGGGATGCGAGTCAAAAATTGGCAGTCGCCAGTTTGAATGATGTTATGAAGGCATACCGTGAAACTCAGAGTTATCGGGTTGAGCCTTTACTGATTGATGCATACCGCTCGGTGTTGCTCGACGAATCGCTGGACGAAGCCATGGTTGCGCTGATGATTCAGCTGCCGTCAGAAGCCTACTTGAGTGAATTGTCGCAACAGGTTGATGTTGAAGCCATTCACTTTTCACGAGACTTCCTTCGCAAGGCCATTGCGCAACAATTGCAGGTAGAGTTATTGCGCGCCTACGAGCGCTGCTCGGAAGATGGTGAGTTCAGTGTCAAAGCCGATGCGATTGCCAAACGCAGCTTAAAAAATACGGCTTTGGGTTATCTGTCTGTATTGGATGATGAGCGTGCGACATCCTTGCCTCAGCAACAAATCGATAGCGCCAGAAACATGACCGACGAGATGGCTGGCTTGGGTGCCCTTAACCAATCTCAACAGGCGCATATGTCAGGCGCTCGCGACTCTGTGCTCGAAGACTTTTTTCAGCGCTGGAAGCATGAGGCATTGGTGGTCAATCAATGGTTACAAGTGCAGGCGGCCTGTCATTTACCCAATGGTTTGTCACGGGTTAAAGCGCTTATGGATCACGAAGCGTTTGATATCAAGAACCCAAACAAAGTGCGATCGTTGATCGGGGTGTTTGCCTCCTCGAACGCGATTAACTTTCACGCAGCGGACGGCTCCGGCTACGAGTTCTTGGCTGATCAGATATTGGCACTTGATAAGCTTAACCCGTCAGTTGCCTCCAGAATGTTGAGTTCACTGACTAAATGGAAAAAATACGATTCTGGGCGCCAATTAAAGATGCAAGAGCAATTGCAGCGAATTTTCTCTGAACCGAAATTGTCCAAGGATGTCTACGAGGTGGTGAGTAAAAGCCTTCCTTGATATCAGACCGTTTGTCGCTCTAGCGTGAGTAAGGTGTTGGTCTTATGCGCGCTAGGGCGGCAAAGGTAACGGATCTGAAATTAAAGCCCAGCACCTTTCGTGAGTACCTATTCGTAGTTACAAGCCGAGAGTCGTAGTCACAAGCCGCGAGCGCTTGCGGGTTAGGTTTTTGTCGTAAGCCTCTATTATCCGTCCAGAAAGCCCATTCTTTGCTAACCTTTATGGATTAAAACTCAGCGCGGACTTTCATCATGCAATCAGCCCCCATCCCGAGTAACGAGGCGTCACGACTTCAGGCGTTGTTAGACTACAAGATCCTTGATACTGGTGATGAAAGCGCCTACGACGACTTGACGCGAATCGCCTCTGAAATTTGCCGCACACCCATCGCTTTAGTGAGTCTTATTGATACTGATCGACAATGGTTTAAATCCAGAGTGGGATTAGACGCCACTGAGACTCCCCGTGACTTCGCCTTTTGTGCCCATGCCATATTGCAGACCGATACCCTTATGGTGCCAGACACTCTGAAAGATCAGCGTTTTCATGATAATCCGTTGGTCGCCGAGGCGCCCAGCATTCGTTTTTACGCCGGTACTCCTCTCATCACCCCGAGAGGTGACGCACTGGGAACCCTGTGTGTGATCGACGACAAGCCTAGAGAGTTGGACGAAGGGCAATTGCGAGCACTGCAAGCGCTAGGTCGGCAGGTAGTTAGCCAATTGGAGTTGCGCTTGCAGGCGGATCGACTAGAGCGCAGCAATCGCATGCGGGATCGCCTATTGGTCATGTTGTCGCACGATTTGAAGTCTTCTTTCCATACCCTGATTGGATACGGTAGTGCGCTCGAAAAGCGTATCGATCGCTTTTCGAGAGAAGACATCCTCGACACGGCTCAGCGACTACAAAGCGTTGGCAGGCGGGCTCATCAGCAATTGTTGGGGATGCTGGAGTGGGCGCGAGAGCAGGTCGAAGAGCAAAAGTCCGCGCCTGAGCTTCTTAGCGCTGAGGAAATGTTTGAGCAGGCAATAAGTTTACTTCAAGATGCGCTGTCGGAAAAATCGGTCAGTGTCGAAATAGACGTTGCCGAGGGTTTGTCACCGCTTTGGGCGAGCCGTTGTTTGTTTCTGTCATGTATTCAAAACCTACTGTCCAACGCGTTAAAGTTTTCTCACTCTGGTGCAACCATTACTTTAAGTGCTGCTGAAACTGAGCAAGGTCACAGGCTTAGTGTCGCAGACCGTGGCGCTGGAATGTCGGATAAGGTGATTGCTAAGGTCTATGGCGGCGGAGGCGGGCATTCAGAGGTGGGGACCGCTGGCGAAGTGGGATCTGGCTTGGGTACGCTGTTGGTGATCGATTTTGTTGAAAGTTCCGGCGGGAAGCTAAGCGTAGATTCCGAGTTAGGGCGGGGGACGACGGTCAGTTTTACTTTGCCAAAAGTGTCTGCTTAATATTTGTAGACTTTGTTCGGTTGCGCTTGCACCTACAGTCGTGCATTTACAGTATCGTGCTAATGAGTGGCCAGTAGCCGAAAGGTGCGTCAAAAAACTCGTTTAATGCCAGGCAAGTGGCAACATAGACGACAGGGTAAGCGATTGCCGTAATTGCCGGTAACTCACTCACCAAAAACAATCGCGCACTAAACACCGTTATTGCCGCTGCGACTAGACCGGTGATCAACTTCCCTTGGATGACGCTATTTTCGATCCCATCGGCAAATCCCAATAACCCACTGATCATTATATAAATCGCAAAAAGCAGACCGGCGGCGAATTGAATCAGTTGAATGCTTGCCATGAGGTTGTATTTGTTTTCGAGTGGATGATTTTTCGGTTGGCGCTAAGGCCGAACCGAGTCAGTTTAAAGCGGGTTCAGCGGGAGGGTCAAGGCAGTCTCATTAAGAAACTGCATAGTGTGAAGGTGTATAGACTGGAAGGCGTTTAGTCGCGAAGCTGGAGAAACCTCAATCTAGGCTTCAACTAATCGAAGCGCGCTGGCATCTATGTTCTTGTCGTAATAGGCCATGCCCAATTTGTCGAGGTATTCCAGGCGATCAGCTTTCATTAGGTCTATATCAGGTACAGGTATTCCCGCACCTTCATAGACGGCGGCAACATAGGCCATAAAGGCTTCGCCTTCTTTGATCATGAGTAAGCTGGCAGCGCCGACATCGGGCTTAACGCCTGCATTGAGCTGATCATCCAGAGAAATTTCGATGATTGCGCTGGTTTCGTCGCTGTTGAACCGCACTTGACGTTCGTACACACGTTGTTCGGCCCAGTAATAAGCAAGCTCTTTACTCTGAGTCAAAAATATCGGCTCTATGGATTCGGTGTAATTGTTGCCAATGGTTGCCATTGTTTGTTTGGCGGCTTGCTTCATGGCTTTATCACCCGAGCGCTTTAGTCCGTCTTTGAGAATAGCATTGGCCAACATCGACGAGGTGCCGTGATACCAAACGTTGCTGGTGGCAAAACCCTTGTCGGATAAAAGTGTCTTGGCGTCTTTTAAATACTCAGGCGTATTTTTCATGGGGTTGTCTCAACGTGAAATTCTTTGGATCAAGTTTAACAAAACCACGGGGGGGACTTCAAAAGTACATTCGCGGCTAGGGCTTACAAAAAAGGCGACCCGAGGGTCGCCTTTTTCACTTTAACCGTTCATCAACACTTAGATGTTGTTGAACTGGTTAGAAGTGTTCTTAGCGCCACCCGCTTTCAGGGCGTTTTCACCGGCGTAGTATTCTTTGTGATCATCACCGATGTCTGAACCAGACATGTTTTGGTGCTTAACACAGGCAATACCTTGACGGATCTCTTTACGCTGTACGCCAGCAACATAGCCCAGCATACCTTGCTCACCGAAGTACTCTTTCGCCAAGTTGTCAGTAGACAGCGCAGCAGTGTGGTAAGTCGGCAAAGTGATCAAGTGGTGGAATACGTTAGCTTCACGAGCGGTATCCGCTTGGAAAGTCTTAACGCGAGCATCAGCTTCAGCAGCCAGCTCAGAATCGTCGTATTCAGCAGACATCAACTTGTCGCGATCGTAGGCAGAAACGTCTTTGCCTTCTTCAGCCCAAGAATCGTAAGCTTGCTGACGGAAGTTCAAAGTCCAGTTGAAAGAAGGAGAGTTGTTGTAAACCAACTTCGCATCTGGGTGAACTTTACGAACGTCGTCCATCATGCCTTTAATTTCGTGAACAGTTGGGACTGCAGTTTCGATCCACAACATGTCAGCACCGGCATTGATCGCACCGATACAATCGAATACACAACGCTCGTGGCCAGTGCCTGAACGGAACTGGTACAAACCTGAAGGCAAACGCTTAGGACGAACAAGCTTGCCGTCGCGGCTGATCAGTACGTCACCTGGGTTAGTGTCTTCAGGAGAAACTTCTTCAACGTCTAGGTAAGAGTTGTAGATGTCACCAGAATCGCCTGGCTCTTTAACAACAGCGATTTCTTTGGTCAGGCCAGCACCTTCAGAATCGGTACGAGCAACGATAACACCGTCGTCTACACCCAGCTCCAAGAAAGCGTAACGCAGTGCGCGCAGCTTGTTGTGGAAGTCAGCGTGAGGAACGGTAACTTTACCGTCTTGGTGACCACATTGCTTCTCATCAGCAACTTGGTTTTCGATCTGCAAGCAGCAAGCGCCGGCTTCGATCATTTGCTTAGCCATCAAGTAAGTGGCTTCAGCGTTACCAAAACCTGCATCGATGTCAGCAACGATAGGGACAACGTGAGTTTCGTGGTTGTCGATAGCCGCTTGAACTTCTGCTTCTTTAGCAGCGTCGCCAGCTTCGCGAGCAGCGTCTAGCTCACGGAACAAACCGCCAAGCTCACGGGCATCAGCTTGACGCAAGAAAGTGTAAAGCTCACGAACCAAACCAGCTACAGAAGTTTTCTCGTGCATAGATTGATCGGGCAAAGGACCGAACTCAGAACGCAGAGCAGCAACCATCCAACCAGATAGGTACAGGTACTTACGCTCGGTAGTGCCGAAGTGCTTTTTGATAGAGATCAGTTTTTGCTGACCAATAAAACCATGCCAGCAGCCCAAAGATTGGGTGTACTTGGTTTTGTCTTTATCAAACTCAGCCATGTCGCGACGCATGATACCAGCGGTATATTTGGCAACGTCTAAACCAGTTTTGAATTTGTTTTGAGCGCGCATGCGAGCTGCTGATTCTGGGTTGATAGCATCCCAAGGGTTACCAGCGGCATCTTTCAGTGCTGCAACGGCTTCAATGTCATTATTCAAAGTAGACATGTTCGATCCTTTCTTAACAACGGGTGGGTGAATTTCTTACCTGACAAAGTGTAGATACTCTGTCAGAATTAGCCTAATTTATACTTTCTATATTCGGTATTTGTCGTATGAATATTGCTCGGGTCGATCTTAACTTACTGGTGTACTTGGATGTTCTGCTCCGAGAACGTAACGTCACCAAAGCCGCAAATCAGCTGGGTATCAGCCAGCCAGCTATGAGCAATAGCCTCAAGCGGCTAAGGGATCTATTCGAAGATCCCTTATTAATTCGCACCAGCGAAGGCATGACTCCAACTGAGCGCGCCAAAGAGTTAGAGCCTCAGATACGAGCACTTTTGGTTGATCTCGAAAAGACGATCCAGCCGCGTTCGGAGTTTAACGCGATCGAAAGCCAGCGAGTGTTCCGGATTATGGCTAGCGACTACGCCGAGTGCACACTAATCCCGGCGCTCTTAGGTCGCCTGAGAACTGTCGCGCCGCACATTACGCTCGATATTATGACCCCCAGTGATGTGAGCTTTCTCGATGTGGAACAAGGGCGCGTTGATATGGTGATCAATCGATTCGACACCATGCCCCAATCGTTTCATCAAAAAACGCTCTGGCTGGATCACTTTAGTTGCATTCTTAGTAAGAACAATCCGGTGTTGGGTACCTTCGATATCGACAGCTATCTCGAGTCCCATCATGTTTGGGTGAGTAAGACGGGGATGGGGGTTGGTGTTGGCGTAAATCCAGGCGATGTACAGCGCTTGGGCTGGGTTGACGAAGTCTTAAAAGAATTGGGTAAAAAGCGTCGCATCACCGTATTCACCAGGCATTATCAGGCCGCTGCATTACTGGCGGAGCAAAAAGACCTAATTGCCACTATCCCCAGTAAATTGGCACGGCTTCAACTGTCAAACAATCGTGTCAGTATTATGCCTCCTCCCTTTGAGATTCCTCCCTTTGAGCTGAAGATGGCTTGGAGCCCGCTGCTGCAGAACAACCCAGAGCATAAGTGGATGCGCAAACTCATTTCCGAAACGGCCGAAACTATCGATCAGCTGTGAGGCAGTATATCTTTTGTGAATACTGAGAATAAAAACGATAAATTAGCTAAATTATTGGGCGCTAGGCTACACTTTCACCGTTATTATCCGTTCTAAGCTGGTTAAATCGAGACGAATTTACTGGTCGAGCATTGGAAAGTGCTTTCGGCTCTCGATTTGTTGGCTTTAGAAGTCTCATTTTTACAAGGTGGATTGTTTTATGACAGCGCGCATCCAGAAAGGCGGTCTTCAGATCGCACAAGAACTCTACGAGTTAATAGAGAACGAGATTGCACCAGGAACTGGTGTTGATGTGGACCACTTCTGGGCTGAATTCGAAACAATCCTCAACGACTTAGCGCCAAAAAATAAAGCGCTTCTCGCCAAGCGCGACGAGCTTCAAGCGCAGATTGATGCTTGGCACAAAGAGCGCTCGGGTCAAAAGCACGACGCAGCGTCTTACAAAGCGTTTCTTCAAGAAATCGGCTACCTGTTGCCAGAGGGCCCTGATTTCAAAATCACCACGGAAAATGTCGACCAAGAAATAGCCGAGCAAGCGGGGCCTCAGTTGGTTGTTCCCGTTAAGAATGCTCGCTTTGCCCTGAATGCGGCAAATGCTCGCTGGGGAAGCTTGTACGACGCGCTCTACGGTACAGATGCCATCTCGGAAGAGGGAGGCGCTGAACGTGCTGGTGGCTACAATCCAACTCGCGGCGCCAAAGTTATTGCCTTCGCTCGCAACCACTTGAATGACGCCGCGCCTTTGGCTGTCGGCTCCCACGTGGATTCAACGCTCTATTCAGTGGTTGACGGTCAGTTGGTTGTCGCGTTGTCTGATGGCACCACCACGGGTTTGGCTCAGCCCGAAAAATTTGTGGGTTTTAACGGAGAGGCGAGTGCGCCATCGGCCGTATTGATCAAGAACAACGGTCTGCACATCGAAATTCAAATTGATCGCCAAGCGAGCATTGGCAAAACCGATGCAGCAGGCGTGCAAGATTTATTGGTGGAAGCTGCGGTTACCACCATTATGGATTGTGAAGACTCTGTTGCTGCTGTTGACGCAGAAGACAAGGTTGAAGTGTATCGCAACTGGAACGGCCTGATGAAAGGCAGTTTGCAGGAGTCTCTGCAAAAAGGCGGCAAAACCATCGTTCGTGCCATGAACCCAGATCGCAACTACACCGCTGCTGACGGCTCAGAGTTGTCGCTACACGGTCGCAGCTTGTTGTTTGTGCGTAACGTTGGCCACCTGATGACAAGCCCAGCCATTCTGGATAAAGATGGCAACGAAGTGCCAGAGGGCATTATGGATGCCATGGTTACCGTTTTGGGTTCCATCCACGACATCAAAGGCAATACCTCGCGCACCAATTCGCGCGCAGGCAGTGTCAACATCGTAAAGCCCAAGATGCATGGACCCGAAGAAGTGGCCTTTGCCGTTGAGCTGTTTGAACGCGTCGAAGATGCCTTGGGGCTCAAGCGCTGCACTCTTAAAGTCGGCATTATGGATGAAGAGCGCCGCACTACTGCCAACTTGAAAGAGTGTATTCGCGCCGCTCAAGATCGCGTTGTTTTCATTAACACCGGCTTCCTTGATCGTACCGGTGACGAGATTCACACCTCTATGTTGGCGGGGCCTTTTGTCGCCAAGTCGGTGATGAAGCAGCAAGCTTGGATTGGTGCTTATGAAGATTGGAACGTCGATGTGGGTATCGAGTGTGGTTTGCCAGGAAAATCGCAAATCGGTAAAGGCATGTGGGCCATGCCAGATGAAATGGCGGCGATGCTGGATCAAAAAATTGGTCATCCAAAGTCTGGTGCCAACACGGCGTGGGT
Source organism: Cellvibrionaceae bacterium (assembly GCA_050633365.1). GTDB lineage: Bacteria > Pseudomonadota > Gammaproteobacteria > Pseudomonadales > Cellvibrionaceae > Pseudomaricurvus. The sequence goes on from JBOEGJ010000009.1 coordinate 173,953, forward strand.
TCCTTCGCCTAATGGCGCTACGCTGCACAGCACGCATTATCATCAAATCAACGTGTTTGAGCGTCAAAACGAGTTGGCTACCCGCGGCCGCGCAAGCTTGGACGACATCCTGCACATTCCTTTGCTTGAGGATCGCGACTCATTAACTGCTGAGCAAATCAAATTTGAGCTCGACAACAACGCTCAGGGTATCCTCGGCTACGTGGTGCGCTGGATCGATGCCGGCGTCGGTTGCTCGAAAGTACCTGACATCAATAACGTTGGCTTGATGGAGGATCGTGCTACCTTGCGTATTTCCTCCCAGCATTTGGCCAACTGGCTAGAGCACGGAATCTGCACCGAAGATCAGGTGATGGAAGCTATGAAGCGTATGGCTGCTGTCGTAGACGGGCAGAATGCCGGTGATCCAGAATATGTTGCCATGGCACCAAGCTTTGACGGAATCGCGTTCAAGGCAGCTTGCGATCTAATCTTTAAGGGCAAAGAGCAACCTTCCGGTTACACTGAGCCGCTACTTCACGCTTACCGTATTGAGCGTAAAGCCCAGTAAAATTTAGTCGCCCAACCCTCGAGGTTGGGTGCAACAGTTTCCATCTTATGTGCCCAGCTTTGCTGGGTTTTTTTGTTTTTGGCTGGATCAAAATCGATTTTTGAAACCCATGAAAGTGTGACAATAAAAATGTTGCACGATGAATGTTTTGTGACTACTGGTGTTCCACAGTTAAGGCACGCTAACTTATTATTCACAGCGTGACGTAGATTGTTGCCAATTGTGTTTTGGCGAGAACTTTCTTCCATTTTTTCTCGAGCAAAAATACAACTTACTGATTTATAGCGTGTTTTTTTGGTTGGTCAGATATTGATCAATCTATAAAAACACCTATTTTTAAGGGGTTTATTGTTCATTAATGAAAGTTATTCAGAGGGTTATCCACCGTTTCTGTGGACAAGCATTTTATGAATTTTTTGTGATGGCTTTTCGCCGTAACTGCAGAAGTGATTTATAATCGCGCCTCACTTGGATTGCGGATCTTGAATATGACGCCAGAGCGTTATGAAATAATTTGTCGGGTGCTGCGTCAGCGTCAGCCGGATTTAACAGTGATTACTGATGAAGTGCACAAAGGGCGAAACCTGTCGGCGATTGTGCGAACTTGTGATGCTGTTGGGATTGGCAAGTTTCATTGTGTCGAGCCGCAGAAGGGCTATCGTGCGTTTCGTGGAACAGCCCTGGGAAGTCACAAGTGGGTTGATACTGTATTACACGATAATGTCTCAGATGGCTTGGCACAATTGAAGGGAGATGGCTTTCAAGTGGTAGCTGCGCATCTATCCGATTGCGCGGTGGATTTTCGTCGCGTTGACTACACCAAGCCAACTGCCTTGCTGATGGGCACTGAGAAGCAGGGGGTGAGCGATGAAGCCTTGGCCTTAGCGGATCATCAGGTTGTTATTCCCATGATGGGAATGGTCGAGTCATTTAACGTGTCGGTGGCCTGCGCAATTATCCTCACCGAAGCCCAGGCTCAGCGGGAAAAAGCCGGTATGTACGAAGAGAGTCGTATGCCGAAAGCCCAATATCAGCGCACATTGTTTCAGTGGTGTCAGCCCATCGTCACGAAGTATTGCGACGAAAATGGATTGGATTATCCGCCCCTCGATGATGAAGGGGAAATTATCGACCCTGCACAGTGGTATGAGAGGGCGCGCGAGTCTTTGGCGGCGAGTTAGGTTCGAAGGTCTTTCGGCTTCCGCGGAGACTATTTTTCAAGGATGTTATCTTTCTGGAAGTTGTCTTTGGGCGGGTGGCTTTTTTAGGGCGAGCTATCTTACTTTGCATATTGTCTTTATCGAAAAGCTCGCCGAGTGGGCAAAAAAAACCCCGAAGTCTGGGGGAGAGCTTCGGGGCAAGACCATTAGGAGTGAAACATCTTAAGGAATAATCCTTAAAACTTGAGCCATTCGTTCATCGTCTGGCTCCACTGGTGTCTACTAACACTTGGGGGATGTGTGTCACCAGTAACTCTAAGTATTGTTGAGCTTTTCAGAATTTCCAGCACCTATCGCTCTTTTTTTTAAACGTAATAGCAATATCTTTGAAGGTGCTGGCTCTTATTGGCTATTAGCGCCGCTCTGAGGATTTGTGGTGTCGTTTTTCATGAGGTGGTCGAGCTTGCTTTCTATGCGGCTCAGTTGCGCTTCTAAGCGTTCAATCTTGGCGCTATTACTCTCTGGCGCTTGAGCTTGTTGGTGGCGAGCTTCGACTTTCTCCATGTTCATAGTGGCGATACTGGCCGTTAATAGTGAAATCAATCCCAGACCGACGAGAATCAGGATTCCCGCAAATACCCGCCCGAGGTTGGTGGCGGGCACCAGGTCACCATAGCCCACGGTAGTGACAGTTACCCAAGCCCACCAGATTCCTTCTGAGGCACTTTTGAAGGCCGGGTCTATACCGGCAATCATGAATCCGGCCATAAAAATGACGATCGCCGAGCCGGCAAAGGTTGGGCCGAGAGAATTTTGGGATAGCAGCCTTTGCAGTGAGCTTCCCATGTGGATGGAAAGGTCGAGCAAGATCAAGATTCGCACCAAACGCATGACGCCACTGTAGGTTTGCAACCCCAGAAATATCGGAAATCCGATAATGATAATGGCGACGTTCATCCAGTTGTTTTTTAGGTAGCGCGCGCGATTGTCGACCAGCAGACTCAGAACGCCGGTCTCGATTACAAACATGGACCAAAGAGCCATTTCAAGATGCTCATTCGCAAACGCCTCGGGCGACGATAGTCCTTGGTACCACAGGGCTACGAGCCAGAGTCCAGCAACCATCATGGGCCACTCTAGCATCTGATAGCACAGCTTCGCTCTGGGGTTTTCGCTGGCGTCGAGACCGGCAAGTCCGAATAACTTAAGAATGTTCTGCAAGGTCGGTCCTTAATTATGGGGCGCGAGGCGTCGAGACAAATTCGGTGTCAGTGGCGAGCGATTATAGCGCGAATTGTCGTGAGGGGGAGGGGGTAGATGCGGCGGCCCATGCTGGGTTCACCGCTATCGCGGGGCTAGTGGGTGAACAGAGTGACGGCGTCGCCGATATGCTCCTCCAGTCTTGTCGAGGTTGTCGAGCGGGCAACACATTCATCTAGGCTCTTTCTGAGTTCGCTGAGCCGGCTGCGGCAGCGTCGAAACCCACCTGAGATGGGTTCATATTCGAGGTCATGATCCTGAATGCTCAGCTTTGCTAGCTCAGTTTGCTCTTGGTAGACCGCGCTGATCAAATCAAAAAAGGCGTCTTTATGTTCAATGTCGGATGACTCCCAGTAGGCGTCTTCTAAGCTTTGGAGTAGATCGGTCAAAATGACTATTGCCGAAGCAATGCTGGTTGTCGTCATGAATTGTAATTCCTTTGTTCAAAAGCAGGTGTGAGTCACGAGAAGCACTCTCTATCACGGGGTTTAACGCGCTCGGGCGCAGTTCTCGTCATAAAGTATAGTCTGGAGTTTCGAAAAATGCGGATCAGGCTTGAAATTGTGACCAAATAGTCCAAAATATTCACAATCTTTTATTTTAGGCGATCGAGAGTCCCATTCGAGGTTGCTCGCGCTCTAGAGGTATCTTTTATGGATAAGGCGAAGTTAAAAGTTCAGCAGTTCAAGCAGCGCGAGCAAGCAATTCTCGACGCTGCCCTCGAGCTTTTAATTCAGTTTGGCGAAGATCGCGTCACGGTCGAGCAGGTTGCCGCCAAGGTTGATATTGGTAAGGGTACAATTTATAAGCACTTCACCTCAAAAACCGAAATCTATATTCGCTTGCTGTTCGACTATGAGCATCAGCTGAAAGACGATATGGATCAGGCGCTGAAAGACGCTGATAACGGCGATTTTAGTGCTCCGGCTCGGGTTTATTTTGGTAAGCGCATGTCCGATCCGATCAAGGCTAGGTTGTTTCAGCGCTTAGAGGAGCGCATGGTCGCCAATGGCGAGGAAAAGGATAAGCTCGACCAGCTGGAGAATCTCCGCCAGGCAGCGCTCGAAGGCCTAAATGAGTCGTTTGCGAAACGTATTCAGGAGGGGCGGCTGATTAAAGATGTGCCACCTTATTATTACTATCTCGCCTATTGGTCGTTAACTCACGGTGCCGTCGAGTTGTATCACAATCACTCGTTTCAAGGGATGATTGCTGACAAGCCCGATTTCATGAAGTTTATCCTCGATCTTGGTTTGCACATGGGGGTAAAAAACCCCGAATAGTGTTTGATTTTCCATCACTACTGCCGATAGCTAGATCACCTTAAGTGATATTGAGCGACTCACGCAGAGGGGCTCAGCTCTACAGGAGTGATGGTGATGCAAGTGCGATCTTTTATGGTGGCTCTGAGTTTGTGTGTCTTGTTATCAGCTTGTGCTGGACGGAGCGGGGAGTTTGCTTACCAAGAAACCTCTTTTGCGGGGCTGTTGGGGCAGGCCGAACACCTGAGTCGTCGCGGTTGGGTTTTGTCGGGTCATGCCTCTATATTGGTGGCACCATTTCCGGCGTCTGATTTGACCGACAGGGAGCGCCAAGCGCTTCAAACGGCACTGGTGGCCGAGCTTGATAAGGGCTTTCTTCGTGTGGACTCGGCCGAGAATGAAACTTCTTTGACAGCTGCTCTATTTACTGCGCAGCAGGGCTCCCATCATTATCTGATGGTGCCTTCCATCACCGACTCGGTAGATGGTCTGAGTGGCCTTCAAGAGCTTCTTGATAATCCCTATGTGCCGAATATAGAGCCCGACCGGCTCACGGTAAAGTTGGCGCTTTACAATGTTCCAGCCGCAAAGCTGATTGATGTCTCTTTGGTGCAGGTGCAAGGATCTCGTTTAACTTGGGACAATCAAACGCCTTTAGCGCTAGCGTCTGATGCCTTCGAGCTGTACGCCAAACGTCTCAATGCTGTTCCTCATCCTTAGGTGGCAGAATTCTGTTCTCGTATCTTTTGGCGGCGTTGATGGCGTCTAGCTGTTAACATCTGATTATTCATTTTGCCGCCGGTTCGCTCATGACTCACTCTGAAGATATTATTTCCTCGATCACTCAATTGCAAAAACGCTACGAAAATACCCTGCCACCGGTAGATGACTGGAATCCTGAGTTCAATGGCGACTTGGATATGAGAATTGATCGAGAGGGGCGGTGGTTTTATCAGGGTGGAGAAATAAAGCGTTCGGCGATGGTTAAGATGTTCTCGAGTATTCTGCGTCGTGAAGAGGATGATTACTATTTACTGACACCCGTTGAAAAATGGCGCATCCAGGTCGAACAGGCGCCGTTTTTGATGGTGGCGATGCGCGTCGAAAATGCGGGTGCCGAAGATCAGTGTATCGTTCTTCAAACTAATGTCGGCAATGAGGTTTTACTTGGTAGGGACAATCCTCTCTGGTTGGTTGAGAGTGATCGAGGAGAACAGCTGCCAATGATCGAGGTGCGCTCGGGTTTACCGGGGCTTTTGTCGCGAAGCGTTTTCTACGAAATGGTTGAGCAGGTCGCCAGAGAAGAGGGTGGTCGATATTTTGTCGAAAGTTGCGGTGAAAAGTTCTATTTGCAGTCTTAGTCGTTATCGTTACGGTTATTGATGTTGTTATCTGAAAGCCAAGCAATAAAACTAGGACAAAAAAAGGGAGAGCGAATGCTCTCCCTTTTTTTTGTCCCCCGGCAAGCTTAACGCTTGGCCGCGAACAATTACATGTTTGGATAGTTGGGGCCGCCAGCGCCTTCAGGAACCACCCAGGTAATGTTCTGGGTTGGGTCTTTGATGTCGCAGGTTTTACAGTGAACGCAGTTTTGCGCGTTAATCTGCAGGCGGCAATCGTCGCTTTCCTCTTCCTTCACAATCTCGTACACGCCAGCCGGGCAGTATCGTTGAGCGGGCTCATCGTACTTCGGCAGGTTGACTGTGATAGGAACATCTTTGTCTTTAAGAGTTAAGTGACAAGGCTGGTCTTCTTCGTGGTTGGTGTTAGAAAGAAACACAGAAGAAAGTTTGTCAAAGCTCAGCTTGCCATCAGGTTTCGGATAATTAATTTCTGGAAACTCAGAGGCAGGCTTTAGTTGCTCGTGGTCTGCGACCGGGTCAGACAGAGTCCAGGGCAGGTTGCCGTTAAAGATGTTGATGTCGATAAAGGCGTAAGCTGAGCCGATGATGTTGCCCCATTTGTGTTGGGCGGGGCCGAAGTTGCGCTGCGCCCAAAGCTCTTGGTAGGCCCAAGAGGCTTTGTAGGCTTCGCCGAACTCAGTAACATCATCGCTAGAGCGCTCGGCTTTGATGGCCTCAACAACGCATTCCGCAGCAACCATGCCAGACTTCATGGCGGTGTGGCTGCCTTTGATTTTTGCGAAGTTCAGGGTGCCAGCGTCATCACCGATTAGCATGCCGCCCGGGAAGTGCATTTTTGGCTGAGACTGAATGCCGCCTTTAACAATTGCGCGAGCGCCGTAAGTGAGGCGCTCACCGCCTTCCAGATGCTTCTTAATTTCAGGGTGATGCTTGTAGCGCTGAAACTCGTCGAACGGGCTAAGGCGAGGGTTCTGGTAAGAGAGGTCGGTAATTAGACCGCAGACCACTTGGTTGTCTTCGATGTGGTACAAGAAACTGCCGCCGGCGGCGCCGTTTTCGTCAAGCGGCCAGCCCGCGGTGTGAACCACAAGACCTTGCTGATGTTGCTCGGCTGGAACTTTCCAGATCTCTTTGATACCGATTCCGTAATGCTGAGGCTCTTTGCCTTCATCTAGGTTGAACTTCTCAATCAGCTCTTTACCTAGATGGCCGCGACAACCTTCAGCAAACATGGTGTACTTGCCGTGCAGTTCCATGCCGGGCATGTAGGAGTCTTTTTGTTCGCCATTTAAGCCAACGCCCATGTCGCCAGTGGCAATGCCTTTAACGCTGCCGTCTTCGCGGTAAATCACTTCTGAGGCGGCAAAGCATGGGTAAATTTCTACGCCCAAGGCTTCGGCTTGCTCCGCCAGCCAGCGGCATAGGTTGCCAAGGCTGATGATGTAGTTGCCTTCATTGTGCATGGTTTTAGGCACAAAAAAGTTAGGCACTTTCTGGCTCTTCTCTGCGTTCTTAAGAACGTAGATTTCGTCGCCTTTAACTTCAGTGTGTAGCGGTGCACCTTTTTCTTTCCAGTCAGGGAAGAGTTCGTTCAAGGCGCGCGGCTCAAATACCGCACCTGAAAGGATATGGGCACCCACTTCAGAGCCTTTTTCTACGACACAGACGCTGATTTCTTCGTTCAGCTGACGTATACGGCATGCTGCTGCAAGACCTGAGGGGCCGCCGCCAATAATGACGACGTCGTATTCCATATATTCACGTTCCACAGTCTACTCTCCTGGCTGTTCATGAATCACTTTTGCAAAACTAAAGGGCTTGGCTAATCTTAGCCCCGTATTGGTTTTTTTACCTACGGCGATTATATAGAAGCTAACTAGCTGATACCAATGGCAATTTCTACCATTTGGTTACCCAAAATGGCACATTGAGCCCTTTGCAGTGTTGGTGTTACTCACTAAACTGCGCAGCGCATAGGATGGCCGCGGTTTCGGCTGGTTAGTAGTTCGAAATGCGCCATTTGATGTTATTAAGCGGTTTAGCGTGCCTGAAAAATAGGGTGGCTATTGATTTTAGCGGGCTAAACCGTCAGTATATCGGCCGCTCAAAAGACCGATAGAGCCTTTTTTAGAGGCCGGGTCAGGCTTCCGAGCCATGGAAAAGCTAGCATTTAACCGTGCTATGACTGGTATTTATCCTTAACAGATAAGCGAATGGGAAATCCATGAAGATTCTTGTTGCAGTAAAACGCGTTGTTGATTACAACGTTAAGGTCCGTCCAAAATCAGACGGCACCGACGTTGATATCGCCAACGCTAAAATGTCGATCAACCCTTTCTGTGAAATTGCTGTAGAAGAAGCAGTTCGTTTGAAAGAGAAGGGTGTTGCCACTGAAATCGTTGCGGTTTCAATGGGTCCTAAGCAGTCTCAAGAGCAGATTCGTACTGCGATGGCGCTGGGCGCTGATCGCGGCATCTTGGTTGAGACCGATGCAGAGCTTCAGCCTTTAGCCGTGGCCAAGTGCCTGAACGCTATTGTTGCTAAAGAGAGCCCTGATCTGATCATCATGGGTAAGCAAACCATCGATGGCGACAACAACCAGACTGGCCAAATGTTGGGCGCTCTGGCTGGCTTGCCTCAAGGTACATTCGCTTCTGAAGTGAATGTTGGCGAAGGTAAAGTTAAAGTTACTCGTGAAATCGATGGCGGCTTGCAGACTGTTGAGCTAAACATGCCAGCAATCGTAACCACCGATCTTCGTTTGAATGAGCCTCGTTACGCTTCTTTGCCTAACATCATGAAAGCTAAGAAAAAGCCTCTTGATACCACAACTCCTGACGAGTTGGGTGTTGATGCTGCTCCTCGTGTTCAGACTCTTAAAGTTGAGCCACCTGCTGAGCGTCAAGCTGGCATCAAGGTAGCCGACGTAGCTGAACTGGTTGATAAACTGAAAAACGAGGCGAAGGTAATCTCATGAGCATCTTAGTAATTGCTGAACACGATAACGCTAGCCTCAAAGGCGCGACTTTAAACGTAGTAACTGCTGCAAAAGCAATCGGTGGAGACATCGAAGTTTTGGTTGCAGGCAGTAACTGTGCTGCAGCTGGCGAAGCCGCTGCTAAAGTTGACGGCGTCGCTAAAGTTTTGGTTGCCGACAACGCTGCCTACGAGCATCAGTTGGCTGAGAACGTTGCATCGTTGATTGCCGAAATCGGCAAGAACTACACTCACGTTCTGGCCCCTGCAACCTCCAACGGTAAGAACGTTGCACCGCGCGCGGCGGCTTTGTTGGACGTTCAAGCGATCTCAGACATCATTTCTGTTGAAAGCGCTGACACCTTTAAGCGTCCTGTTTACGCGGGCAACGTGATTGCAACCGTTCAGAGTTCTGACGCGGTTAAGGTCATCACTGTTCGTGGTACTGCATTTGACGCAGCCGCCACCGAAGGTGGTTCTGCAGCGGTTGAAGCTTTGTCTTCTGCGACTGACGCCGGTATCTCTAGCTTTGTAGGCGAAGAGCTGGCCGTAAGTGACCGTCCTGAGTTGACAGCTGCCAGCATCGTAATTTCTGGTGGTCGTGGCATGCAGAATGGCGACAACTTTGAAATGTTGTACAAAGTTGCGGATAAGCTGGGCGCAGGTGTTGGTGCTTCTCGCGCCGCCGTTGACGCTGGCTTTGTTCCAAATGACATGCAGGTTGGTCAAACAGGTAAAATCGTTGCTCCTGACCTTTACGTTGCTGTTGGTATCTCCGGTGCGATTCAGCATTTGGCGGGTATGAAAGACAGTAAAGTCATTGTTGCGATCAACAAAGACGAAGAAGCGCCGATCTTCCAAGTCGCGGACTACGGTCTGGTTGCCGATCTCTTCGACGCAGTTCCAGAGCTAACCTCCAAGCTGTAAAGCTTCACTGGTTTCAAATTGGAAAGGCCCGCACATCACGTTGCGGGCCTTTTGCGTTTAATGCATCAAATGCACACAAGTTTCTTGCAGGGCTTGCGCCGCTTGTAGATGCGCCCCCTCCCCTAACACTTGCGTCGCAGCTTCTGGGTTGATCAAAGTGCGCATCATGTCCGCGTGATCGTGTGCGATCACCCGACGATCTGGTACGATCTCCACATAAGAACTGACTTTTTCACGCATTCGATTGACCATATCTGCGTCTATTAGCATCGGATCGCACGGTGTGTTTGTCCCGTTCTCTGGAGGTTTTTGCGAACCGAACCAAAGTAATATGGTCTTATCCCCCAAAAGCTTTAACAAGACCGTCATACGTGCGAGCCAAATCCCTTGAAGCTCGTTACATACCATCCTGTAACGCTCTCCCGAATGTGCCCGCAGTGCGCTTAGCATCGCGCGCGTAAAGTGAAACTCGGTAAAGTCTACTTCAGGGAACAAACGTTTGAGCGTATCTTGAGCGCAAACAAATCGATCGTTTCGGCGCGGATGAACCTTGAAGTAATGATTGGTTAGATTTAGCGCACCGATCACTTGAACCACGCGTAGTTCGGCCCGCTTTGCGACATCTAGTGTTGCAGGATCGTTAAGGTAGGCATCAAGCCCCCCATTGATCAAACCCAGATTGACTGGCGCCGCAGGCAGATGCTTTGCCAATAGGTTTGGGAACGGATCTGAAACGAATTTACCAAATGTTTCAGTGCCACCAAGGAACGCAACATAGGGTTTGTTTAGATCAATCTTCGGCCCGCGAAATTTCAGCCGTGATCCATCATATACACATATCTCATAATCCAAGCCACGAAGGCCGACTCCGTCATAGGTCATTTCACCCACCTTATTTTTCACACCCAAAAGAAAGCGTGACGCGATTCGGTGAACAAATGACTAAAGGTAAAATTCGTATTAAAGACTTCTGACGTTTGACGGCAGCTTCAGGCGCGGATTAGCTCTTGCCGAGCCCCATTGTATGTTCGCGCAGCCAAGCAACGAGCCCACGTGGATTGCTCGACAATTCTTTGATCTTCTCTTTGGGAATTGGCGCGCCGACGATCGGATGCTGCGGCTTGCCACAGGCGTGCATAACTTCATGGATCAGCAAACCTTGGCGCAGCGTCGCTGAAATACGATTTGCAATTTGATAGGCTCGGCTATTTTGGCCCGGAAAATGGATCGGTACAACTACCGCGCCAGAGCGCTGGATCATCTTTGCTGTAAAAGGGTTCCACTGCTGCTCAATCGCTGGACCGAACCAAGTCTCTGAGGACGCCACAACGCCAGATGGGAACAATACGATCACCCCGTCGTCATCCAAATGCGCCATCGCACGGCGACGCATATCCAAAAACTGTTCACGCGCATCTTCTTCGTGCGGGAACGGAACAGGGATCATGAACTCTTCGATCTCGCTAACGCCAGTCAAAAGCGAGCGGGTCAGAATACGGTAATCTGTTCGCACGCGGCCAATTAGCTCGGCCAAGATCATGCCATCTACCAAACCATGTGGATGGTTTGCGACGACGATCACTGGTCCAGTTGCGGGTATATTCGCGATTTCGGCATCAGAGGTGCGCAACTCAATGCCCATATGGCCCAAGGCTTGTGACCAAAATCCTTGTCCATCCTCCGCACCCGTTCGCTCGAACCTGCGCACCAATCGAATGAGAGGGATCTTGCCCGTTGTCCATTCCATGACGCGAATGAGATTCGCCTTCCAAGGATTGGTAAAGGTGTTTGCATAGGACAGCTTGCGCTTATCGTAAGGGGCGTTATTTGCAGCGGCGTTGGCAGCTCTTACAGGTTGAGAAAGTGTCGTAGGTCGCTGTGTTTGTTCCACCATAGTCAGGCCCCATCCCCCCAGCCTGCGCGAGCCACACAACAATGCGTCCGCTTAGCAATCTTCTCCAAAACGATCCGCAACCAGTGCTTCTAACGCGTCCGCAAGGGCGGCCGCATCAGGACCGCTTGTTGTCACGTCAATACTTGTTCCTTTGGAAGCTGCCAACATTAAAAGACCCATGATGCTGTCACCAAGCGCGCTCATGCCGTCTTTGCTTACATCAGCCGTCGCATCAAAACCTTCAACAACTTCGACAAGTTTAGCCGAAGCGCGTGCATGCAAGCCCTTTTCGTTGACGATTTTTAGGTTTTTTGTGACTGTCTCGGACATAAAATTGTGCCTCTATTTCAAGCATTTGAAATGTTTTGAGTGTTAATATATTTGCGCCCCGCGTCTATCGCAGCGCGCACAGCATCACCCACAGCCATCTCGCGGGATTTAGCAAGCTTGATCAGCATCGGCAAATTTGCACCATATAGGATGCGTCTTCCCGCTGGTTGACAAGCCATTAGCGATAAATTGGAAGGAGAGCCCCCAAACATGTCTGTCACGATGACAACACCATCGCCAGAATCAACGGTTTCTGCGGCATTGCAAATCTCGACTTGTTTCGTCGAGCGATCGTGATCCGCTTCGATTGATATCGCCTGAACACGATTCTGAGCACCGACGACATGCTCTATCGCAGAGAGATACTCGTGTGCGAGGCCACCATGCGCGACGATAACGATCCCAATCAAAGAACACACCTTTGTTCCAGCTTGCGCTGCGTTTGGCTCATGACACAGCCCCTTGCGCGCGCTCTAATTCCCGATGCCTACATGACACTTGCCACCCAGCAAGTGCAAGTATCTGCGCTAACGCTTCCGTAAGGGCAACCGAGCGGTGCTTGCCGCCAGTACAACCAAGAGCAATCGTAAAGTGGGATTTACCCTCTTCTAGATATGCAGGCAATAGGGTCGTAGTGAGATCGCAAACCTGTTTGAAAAACGCCTCATACCGCGGGTCGTCTTTGACGTAACGCGCCACGTCCTCGTTTTGACCTGTGAGTTCGCGCAGCCCTGCCTCCCAATGAGGATTCCTTAGAAACCGGCAATCAAACACCATGTCTGCCGATCGCGGAAGGCCGCGTTTGTATGAAAAAGAATGCACAGAAACCGCAAGTTTTTGCGCCAGTTCCAAAGAAAACATACGAGTAATTTCGGCGCGCAAATCATGGGGACTAAAGGCCGAGCTGTCTATCAGAATGCTGGCCCGATCACGCACGGTTTGTAGAGCTTTCTTTTCGCGCAAGATGCCTCGGAGCGGGTCTTCTGCGCCCGCCAAAGGATGACGCCTGCGTGTTTCGGAATATCGACGCAGCAAAACATCATCCGAGCAATCAAGGTAGAGCACTTCAAAATCAATGGAATCGCGCGCAGTCAAATCCTCAATAACCTCAAGCAAAGCATCGGTTGAAAATTCGCGATTTCGTACATCAAGGCCAAGCGCGAGCGGACGTTGGTGGGCTGGCCCCTGTAACAAGCGAGGCAAGAGCGACAAAGGCATGTTATCGATTGCTTCGTATCCTGCATCCTCAAGCGCGCGGATTGCAGTAGTGCGCCCAGCGCCCGACGGCCCGGTCACCAATACGAGCCGTTGCTTTTCCGTTTGCGTCGCGGTTTCAGCGCTCATTGTTGGGTGTCTCTTGCAGCTAGGAGGATTGTGATTTGCTCTTAAGATATTGCAAAAGACCGAAAGGTAAAACCTCAATGCCGGGTTTGTGAAATAGTCGCAGCTCTTGCCCGCACAAAGTGATGAATTTTGGGTCAGGCAATCGTTTTTCTTCCGCCACATCCAATGTCACAGCACACACGAGCTGGGCCATTACCTGAGTTTTTACATTCAAGATGCCAAAACCACGCGCTTCTATCTTGCCTTGAATAGCACTGGGGCAGCGCGCTATGAGCTGCCCTTCTTCAAACGTGATTTCAGTTTGATCGTCCGCTATAAGATCGCAGCCCAGCGCCATCATTTGCAGCGCAAGGCTGGATTTTCCGCTCCCCGAAGCTCCCAGAATGAGCGCTCCGTGCCCTTGCCAAGCTATTGTCGTGGCATGGACCCGCTCTGAAAATTCGCGTTGCATCTAGGTCTAAATCGGCAAACCAACAACGAAACGCGCACCCAGCGGTTCAGACGTAACATCAGCAGAGGTCGGGCGAATATTTTCGGCCCAGATTACACCACCGTGGGCTTCAACGATTTGCTTTGAGATCGCAAGACCAAGCCCGGAGTTGTTGCCAAACTGACCCTCTGGGCGTTCTGAATAGAAGCGCTTGAACACTTTGCTAAGTGCTTGCTCAGGAATGCCCGGCCCTGTGTCTTCGACGACAACAAGCACGCGATTTTCACGTTGACGGGCCCAAACGCGAATAGCATCGCCGTCTTCGCAAAAGCTGGTCGCATTGGTTATCAGGTTCACAAAGACCTGTGCCAAACGCCCCTCGAGACCAGAAATCATGATTGGATCGTTTGGCAAGTCAGAGATAAACTCGATCCCTTTTTCCTGTGCTTGCTGTCCAAGATATTCGGTCAAATTGCCAACCATGTTCAACAGATCAAAGGACTCTTCTTCTTCTTTGACCAATTCGCTATCTAGACGAGACGCGTTCGAGATATCGCTAACCAAACGATCCAGGCGCCGCACATCATGTTCGATGACCTGTAGCAGCTTTTCGCGCTGATCGTCGCGTTTCGCAACGCGCATTGTGCCGACCGCTGATCTCAAAGATGCGAGTGGGTTTTTAATCTCGTGAGCAACATCAGCCGCGAATTGCTCGTTGCTATCAATGCGATCGTAGAGCGCGGAGACCATGCCACGAAGCGCGCCTGACAAGCGGCCAATTTCATCCGGGCGCGCTGTAAGATCAGGAATTCGAATGCGCGCAGGGCTGACCTTGCCGTTGTCATTACGGCGTCCGACCTCTGCCGCCATTGCTAGATCAGCAAGTGGGTTTGAGATTGTTGATGCCAAAACAAGGCTAAGGCCAATGGAGACCAACGTTGCGATCAAGAACATCTGGAACACGCGCTCGCGCTCGCTTTTGACCAACTGTTCGATTTCACCAGACGCGCTGGAAAGTGCAACAACACCGACGCTCTGACCGCTTATCATAATCGGCGTCGTCACGGTGAAAATCGCGCCGCCCTCGGCATTTAGTCCTTTTCCAACAACAGTTTCCCCGCCTGTGGACTGATCAACCAGATCGCGCAATTGTTCTTCCAAAGGGGGAATGTCGACCTTTTCCGAACTAAAGAACGGCGACGTCGTCATGGCCCAGAACTTTGAAAGCGCATCGACAATCAATGTCTTGCTTTCTTCGCCACCCAGCTCAGCATTGAGGGTTTTTGCGCTGCCTGTCGCATTCGCAACGAGGCCCCCTTCGGAACCGAAAACAAAGACTTGAACGGAGTTGCGTAGGTCGAGTTCTTCCAAAGTCGTTTGAATGTCTTGATCTACGGTTGATAGTGCGGTTTCGCCGCTCGCGCCTAACTGTGCTTCGAACACATCAGCGATCAGCTCGACTTCTCCGACAAGCGCTGCGGCGCGCTGCGATGCAAGGCCATCGCGCGAAGAATTAAGGTACAGAATGCCTGCAACCAGAATATTGAGAGCGATCAAATTGAACGTAATGATCTTGCGCGTCAAAGGTGATTTCTTGAGCGAAAACAGTCCACGACGCTCTCTGCGATCGCGAACTTCCTTTTCAACAGTGCTGTCTGGCGAAATCCAATCATCGCCCAACACCACGTCCATTTCCTGCCGCGCCCTTGGGGCGTGGCGAGGCGTTATGCGTTCTGCGAGAGCCATTACTCTTCGTTGTACCGGTAGCCGATGCCATAGAGCGTTTCGATCGCCGAAAACTCTTCATCAACCGAACGCATTTTCTTGCGCAAACGCTTGATATGGCTGTCAATTGTACGATCATCCACATAAACTTGGTCGTCGTAGGCCACATCCATCAACTGATCCCGGCTTTTCACAAAACCCGGGCGCATCGCGAGTGCCTGCAACAGCAAGAACTCAGTCACGGTCAGTGTGACGTCCTTGCCCTTCCACTTAACCGCATGACGCAGTGGATCCATCGTGAGCTCGCCACGTTCGATCACTTTGTTCTCGTCTGTTTCAGGTACAACAACGCCCTCAACCGCGTCTTGGCGGCGCAAAAGAGCACGGATGCGTTCGACCAATAACCGCTGGGAGAACGGTTTTTTAACGTAGTCGTCCGCACCCATGCGCAGCCCGAGAACTTCGTCAATCTCATCGTCTTTTGATGTTAGAAAAATGACCGGCATTGATGTCTTTTGGCGCAAGCGCTGCAGCAAATCCATCCCATCCATTCGGGGCATTTTGATATCGAGAACGGCCATATCAGGCAGCTTACGATTAAACGCATCCAGCGCGGATTGACCGTCGTTATAGGTTTCAACCTCGAAGCCTTCAGCTTCAAGAGTCATAGAAACCGACGTCAGGATATTCCTGTCGTCGTCCACCAATGCAATTTTGGACATGCCTGTTTCCTTATACTGCTCAATTGCCAGTTATTTTTTTCTTTATGAATCGCGCGTTTCCGACGCCAGATCAATCCCCATGAGCGAATCGGCTGAGCCAGCGTGACTTATTTGGCACCCAAAAAAGTTATTTTTCGATCAACGCGAGTTTAGAACGATACATCAAAGCCATGAACCACTTCATGATTGCGCTAAACCTTCTTTGGTTGCGCTAACTGCGCCAAAGCGTCCTGTTCATGCTAGAAACCGTCATGCTATGAGGCGGGCATTGCGCTACATCACATTGCGCGATCAACCACACGAATGGCTGATGTGGTTTTCAAATTAAGACAAGCTGCGCAGGCGCGGCAACAGGAGTTACGACATGACAACTGGACGGGTGAACCCTTCTTTCAAGCTCGAAGATCAAGGCATCACGGAGCTTGGGTCAGTTTATTACAACCTGATGGAGCCCGCGCTGATCCAAGAAGCGCTTAAAAAGGGCGAAGGCGAACTGGGCAATGGCGGCGCGTTCCTCGTCACGACCGGCAAGTTCACAGGCCGCTCCCCTAAAGACAAACACGTCGTTAAGACTCCCGATGTCGTTGACACGATTTGGTGGGAAAACAACGCTGAAATGAGCCCCGAGGGGTTTGATGCGCTGCACGCCGATATGCTGGAGCACATGAAGGGGCGCGACTACTTCGTGCAAGACCTTGTTGGCGGCGCAGACCCTGCTCATTCCATTGATGTACGTGTTGTGACAGAGCTTGCATGGCACGGTCTCTTCATCCGCACAATGCTGCGCCGTCCAGAGCGTGACGCGCTAGACGAATTCACCGCTGATTTCACGGTCATCAACTGCCCGACGTTCCAAGCCGATCCTGCAAAGCACAACTGCCGCTCAGAAACAGTGATCGCGATGAACTTCGAAAAGAAGCTCATTTTGATCGGCGGCACCGAGTACGCGGGCGAGAACAAAAAGTCAGTCTTCTCGTTGCTGAACTACTTGTTACCAGAAAAAGGCATCATGCCGATGCATTGCTCTGCCAACCATGCAAACGGCAACCCTGTTGATACAGCTGTTTTCTTTGGCCTTTCTGGCACGGGTAAAACAACGCTTTCAGCTGATCCTGCACGTACGTTGATTGGCGATGACGAGCATGGCTGGTCCGATCGCGGCACCTTCAACTTTGAAGGTGGCTGCTATGCCAAGACGATCAACCTGAACCCAGAAGCGGAACCAGAGATCTACGCGACGACCGAAAAGTTCGGCACTGTGATCGAAAACATGGTTTACGATCCCGAGACAAAAGAGCTGGATTTCGAAGACGACAGCCTGACAGCGAACATGCGTTGCGCCTACCCGTTGCACTACATTTCCAACGCATCTGAATCTGCGCTTGGCGGCCATCCGAAAAACATCATCATGCTCACTTGCGATGCTTTTGGTGTTCTGCCTCCGATCTCACGTCTCACACCTGCGCAAGCGATGTATCACTTCCTCTCAGGCTTCACCTCAAAGGTTGCCGGCACAGAGCGCGGTGTAACAGAGCCAGAGCCAACATTCTCCACATGCTTCGGCGCGCCGTTCATGCCGCGTCGCCCAGAGGTCTATGGCAACCTGCTGAAAGAGAAAATCGCGCAGCACGGCGCTACTTGCTGGCTGGTAAACACAGGCTGGACAGGCGGAGCGTATGGCACTGGATCGCGCATGCCCATCCGCGCAACGCGTGCATTGCTGACTGCTGCACTTGACGGCTCACTCGCAGAAGCTGAGTTCCGCAAAGATGCCAACTTTGGCTTTGACGTTCCAGTCGCTGCCCCAGGTGTTGCAGAGGTTCTGCTTGATCCACGTCGCACGTGGGACAACCCAGAAGCGTATGACCGCCAAGCTGCGAAGCTGGTTCAAATGTTCTCTGATAACTTCAAGCAGTATGTCCCGCATATTGACGATGACGTAAAAGCAGCCGCAATCGGCTAAACTTCAACGTTTCAAATCAAACATGCCTTTGGCAAAACATTGAACGCCTCTGATCCTGTCAGGGGCGTTTCTTTTTGCACGAAGCCGTTTATGGTCAAACATATGAAATGGCTGATCTTCTTTATCGCGCTCCCCTTCTCGGTCTCGGCCCAAGGATTTGCCAACCTCGGCTCGAACGCAGATGGTTTCGCAGTCCCCGAACCAGGAAATGAATTCACTTTCCCGCGGGATCATGGGCCTCATCCTAATTTCAGAATTGAGTGGTGGTATCTGACAGCAAACCTATCGGCCGCAGACGGCACGCCTTACGGGTTGCAATGGACTTTGTTTCGTTCAGCCCTCGCCCCAATTGAAAAAGAGGGACTAGAAAGCCCTCAGTTCTGGATGGGACATGCGGCGGTTACATCACAAGGCGAACACTTTTTCAGCGAACGCCTCGCGCGCGGCGGGATCGGACAAGCGGGCGTAGAAACCGACGGAGGTTTCGACGCTTGGATCGACGAGTGGTACATGCGAGGAGGCACTGATTTTAATGCCCTGGCACTATATGCAGCGGGATCAGAGTTTTCGTTTGACATGGACCTATTGGCTAAGGGGCCATTGGTTCTACAAGGGAATTCGGGATATTCAGTTAAGTCCGAAGAAGGCCAAGCGAGTTATTATTATTCGCAGCCCTTTTTCGACATCACTGGCGTTTTGTCTTTGCCTGATGGCGAGGTCGCCGTGTCAGGCGAAGCGTGGCTCGATCGTGAATGGTCCTCGCAGCCCTTGGCCAGCGATCAGAGCGGGTGGGACTGGTTCTCGCTCGCGTTCGACGATGGATCGCGAATGATGGGATTTGTTTTGCGCTCTCAAACCGATGCGCCGTTCACCTCGGCAACTTGGATCGACCCTAATGGTCACAGCGAACCGATGCCGAATAGCGCATTTCAGGCCCGTGCTATGGCAAATACAAACGTCGCTGGACGTAGCATTCCAACCACTTGGGAATTGAAACTGCCGCAGAAGAATGTTGACGTGACCGTTCGCGCGCTCAATCCGCAAACTTGGATGAATACCTCTGTTCCCTATTGGGAGGGGCCGATTGTGATCACAGGCACACATGGCGGGCGCGGCTATCTTGAGATGACAGGATATTAAGGGGCCCTGCCCCGCCGATCAAAGATCGTCTCCCCGAGATATTTAAAGACCAAAGAAGCATGGACCTCGCGAGAGTGTGACGTGTTGCGTGCTGGCAGTGTCTGGCTCTCCAGTGTAGCAAATTAGAATGAAAACAGAATTTCCTTTGACACGCGATCTGGTGCTGGTTGGCGGCGGTCATGCTCATGCACTTTTGTTGAAGATGTGGGCGATGGCCCCTTTGGCAGGGGCGCGCTTAACCGTTATTAACCCGGCACCAATTGCGCCTTATAGCGGCATGTTGCCTGGCTTTGTCGCGGGGCATTATTCCAGTGATGAGCTTTATATCGATCTGGTGCGCCTTGCCCGCGCAGCCGGGGCGCGCGTCATTTTGGGAAAAGCCGCCCAGATTGATCGCGCTGCAAAGCAGGTAATCGTACCCGGACGCGCGCCGATTGGATACGACGTTTGCTCCGTTGATATCGGGATTACTTCGAGCATGCCCGATCTGGCAGGCTTTGCTGAAAATGCAGTGCCAGCTAAACCGTTAGATGACTTTGCGCGAATTTGGGATGAATTTTGCAGAGATGAAGGCAAAGCGGAGGTCGCAATTCTAGGTGCCGGCGTGGCTGGGGCAGAGGTTGCAATGGCAGCAGCGCATCGTCTTCAAAGCTTGAACCGCGAGGTTACCGTCACGCTGATTGATCGCTCAGACGCACTCAGCCGATTAGGCGCGCAGGCCCGGCGCAAGGTACTAAGCGCGTTGAAAGCGTTAGACGTTTCGCTCATTGAGCACGCTAACGTCACCCGTATTCATGCAGATTGTGTCGAGATCGAAGGGCGCGCACCCGTTCCCGCACGTTTGACTTTAGGCGCGGCGGGTACGCGCGCTTATGATTGGATCTCCGGCACGGGGCTTGCTCTGGAAAACGGGTACATTCGTGTTTTGCCAAGCCTGCAAAGCGTAACCGACGCGAGTGTCTTTGCCGTGGGCGATTGCGCCCATCTGGATCACGCACCCCGCCCGAAAGCTGGTGTTTTCGCTGTGCGCCAAGCACCGATATTATTCCACAACCTTCGCGCGGCGCTAAGCGGCGCGTCTATGAAGGACTATCATCCCCAGACGGACTATTTGAAACTGATCTCGCTGGGCGGCAAAACCGCTTTGGCTGAAAAGCAAGGCATCGCGTTGTCAGGCACGATCATGTGGCGTTGGAAGGATAGTATTGATCGCAAGTTCATGACGCAGTTTGAAGCGCTTGAACCGATGAAAGGGGCCGATTTACCGCTGGAGCATACATCAGGACTGAAGCAGCAGATCGGTCCAATTTGCGCGGGGTGCGGCTCCAAGGTTGGGCGCGGCGCGTTGGCCAAGTCTGCATTTAGCTACACTGGCGCTACGCGCAGCGATGTGGTTGCTCTCCCCGGAGATGATGCCGCCCTTTTGAAACTCGGCGAGACAGAGCAAGTCTTGAGCACGGATCATCTTCGCGCATTTTGTGACGATCCTGTCTTGATGACGCGGATAGCTGCGGTTCATGCGCTTGGTGACATTTGGTCCATGGGGGCCGAACCCCAAGCCGCGTTAGTTAGCTTGATCTTGCCGCGGATGAGCGCCGAGTTGCAGGAGCGTACTTTGAGCGAGATTATGCAGACCGCCAGCGACGCGATGGGGGATGCAGGCGCGCAGATCATCGGTGGACACACAAGCATGGGAGCGGAGTTCACGATCGGATTTAGCGTAACGGGCCTTGCAAAGCGCACACCAATTACGCTGAGCGGGGCAAAAGCAGGCGATGTTTTGGTGCTAACCAAGCCCATTGGCACTGGCGTCATCCTCGCCGCAGAAATGCAAATGCGCGCCCGTGGATCGCATGTGGCGGCGGCTTACCAGAGCATGTCGCGCAGTCTAGCGCGCGATGCATTGGCATTGCGCGCGGCCAATGCGATGACAGATGTAACAGGCTTTGGTCTTGCAGGGCATTTGGCAAATATCTGCCGCGCGTCCAATGTGAGCGCGGAGCTAAATGTCGACAAAGTACCTCTTTTAGACGGCGCATTGGCATTAAGTGAGGCAGGAGTGCAATCCAGCCTATACCCGGACAATCTGTCAGACGCTTTGACCATTATGACTGAACCAAAAACGGCTCGCGCGCGATTGATGCTAGATCCTCAAACCGCGGGCGGGTTGCTGGCGGCCCTCCCCGAAGCTAAAGCCGAAGAGGCGATTTCAGAGCTCACAAAACAAGGGATCGCAGCGGCTCAAGTCGGACGGATCGTCGAGGGTTCAGGTCGTCTGAGCTTGATTGAGTAAGTCGTTCACGCCCCGCGCGAGGCGCTCAATGTCGCTCGGCTGCAAAGCATCAGCTTTCAAAGTGCCCAGAACTTCACTTTCCCGCCCTTTGCGCGCGCGCTCGTAAGAGCGGTCGTAGTGATGCTCCATCAGTTCTGATGCGAGAGTTTCGTGTTGTCCTGCTTGCAAATAAACGAGCCACTGATCAACACGCGCATGGCTGCAATAGGGCCTTAACTTGTCTAAACGCTCGGCCATGTGTTCAGGGATTTCGAGCACATCCGCGTAGTCTTGAGTCAAAAACCTTGCCCGCGCAGGCAAGGTTGCAGCAATATCAATTCTCGCACCAGCGCGCATGGTTTTCCAAACGGAAGCTGGAATCAAACGCTCCCCAATTTTGCTGCTTTCAGCTTCGGCCACAATCGGGCGGTTCGGATCGAGCTTCGACAAGGCCAAGGCAAGACGTGTTTCGAACATTTTCTGGCTAGGTTGCTCATCCTTCATTGCTCCCAAAAGCGATCCGCGATGCTGCGCGAGCCCTTCTAGGTCAAGCACCTGAACCCCTTGGCGCTGAAGCTCATGCAGAATGGCCGTTTTTGCAGAGCCTGTGTTTCCATCCAGCAAAGTAAGGCGATGCGGCAGGGGGTCTTCGTAAAGCGCTTTCACTACTTGACCACGGTAGCTTCGATAGCCGCCATCCAACAATTCTGCGCGCCAGCCGATTTGGCTTAGGATTGAAGCGAAACTGCCAGAGCGTTGCCCACCGCGCCAGCAATAGACCAAAGGTTGCCAGCCGCCGTCCTTTTCACTCAGTTTTGTTTCGATATGAGTGGCTGCATTACGCGCCACGATGGCGGCCCCCAGTTTGCGCGCTTTAAACGGGCTTTCTTGAACGTAGATCGTGCCAATCTTCGCACGCTCTTCGTTGCTCATCACGGGCAAGTTGATCGCGCCCGGCACGTGGTCCTCGGCAAATTCCGCAGGAGACCGCACATCAATCACAGTGTCGAAATTTGAGAACGCATCGGGGCGTAAATTATCAAGCGTAAAAGCCATGGCGCGTGTTATCGCGCTTTGCACCTAGGTGAAAGGGTGGCAATCTGAATTTAACTTCAGAAGGATTGCACATGAGAATCGCTACTGCCGCTTATCCGCTTGATTGGCTCGAAGACTGGGCCGCTTTCGAGAAAAAATCGCGGGAATGGGTGAAGGAGGCCGCAGACGCAGGCGCTGAACTTCTTGTTTTCCCAGAATATGGCGCGATGGAATTGGCCTCGCTCGCAGGGCGCAACAGCTCAATGATTCTAGAGCCAAGTTTGCGCGCCGTTTCCGAGAGGATCCCCCAAGCCGACGAACTCTACACCACACTCGCTAAAGAATTCGGCGTTCACATTCTGACACCGTCCGCACCCGTATATGATACCGAGTGGGACGCAGATCGCCCCGTGAACCGCACGCGCTTGATCGCGCCGTCAGGAAAGAGCGGCGTGCAAGACAAGCAGATCATGACCCTTGCCGAGCGCGATCCGTTCGACATGGCGCTTGGCGGCCCCTTGGTTCTTTTCGACACCGAGCTTGGAAAAATCGGCGTATTGATTTGTTATGACAGCGAATTTCCACTTTTTGGGCGCGCTTTGGTTGAAGCGGAAGCGGACTACATCCTTGTCCCATCTTGCACGGATGAATTGTCAGGATATTGGCGCGTGCGCTTAGGCGCAATGTCGCGCGCGCTTGAGGGGCAATGCGTTACAGCGATGGCCTCGCTCATAAGCGACATTGATTGGTCAGAAACATTTGAAACTTGCACGGGCATGGGCGGCATTTTTGGCCCACCAGATACTGGATTTCCGGGAACAGGGGTTCTCGCCGAAGGTGAATTTGGAAAAGCTGGCTGGACATTTGCCGATGCACCAAAGGCCGCGATAGAGCATGTGCGCGCGCAGGGCGTTGTTCGAAACAAGACCCATTGGGCCGAACAAGGCGGGGCAAAAAAACCCATTCCCGTGACATATTGCGATCTGCGCTGAATATCCCTTGAAATCTAAGCAAAATGCGCCCATCTAAGCGCCACTTCCGCATCTTAGCGGATCAAACAACGATGGAGATACCATGGCCAAGGAAGATACGCTCGAATTTCCCGGTGTCGTGAAGGAACTCCTGCCGAATGCGACATTCTTGGTCGAGCTAGAAAATGGCCATACGATCATCGCACACACGGCAGGCAAGATGCGCAAAAACCGCATCCGCGTTCTGGCTGGCGACAAGGTTCNNAGGGTCGGATCAACTACCGCTTCAAGTAAGCGCGGCCCCTGTGAAACGGGTTTTAGAAATACGAATGAAACCGGTCCTTTGGGCCGGTTTTGCTTTGAGGGACCTATGAAACTAATTCTTGGAAGCGGAAGCCCAAGGCGGCTGGAGTTACTCGCGCAGATCGGTCTGACGCCAGATGAAATCCGCGCGCCTGACATTGATGAAACGCCGCAGAAGGGCGAGCAGCCCCGCCCCTATTGCGCCCGCATGACACGTGAGAAGGTCGCCGCTGTCCCCGCGAGCACGGATGAACTGGTCTTATGCGCCGATACAACTGTTGCGCTTGGCCGCCGCATCATGGGCAAGCCCGAAGATGCTGGCGAGGCCGCTGAATTCTTGCTGGCTTTGTCTGGTCGTCGTCACCGCGTGATTACTGCCGTTGCCGTCAAGCTCGGCGATAAAGTGTGGGAGCGCGATGTCGTCACCAACGTCAAGATGAAGCGCCTTTCGGACATTGAACTCAACAGCTACCTCGCGAGCAATGACTGGCAAGGCAAAGCAGGCGGCTACGCCATTCAAGGCCCCGCCTCTGCCTTTATCCCTTGGATCAGTGGCAGCTTTAGCGCTGTCGTTGGACTGCCGCTTGCGGAATCTGCAGCCTTGCTTGCCGCCGCTGGCTACCCTGTATTTGGAGATCGCTCATGAAGGGCCGCACAATTGTTCTCGATCACATTAACGGGCGCGAAGCAGCAGCTCATATGGTTGACGGTCACCTTGATGATCTGTTGATCGCCTCAGACGCCCCTGCCCCCGGCACGATTTACCGCGCCGTTGCGGATCGCCCGGTCAAAGGCCAAGGCGGCATGTTCCTCAAAACGCCCGATGGCAACGCTTTCTTGCGACAAATCAAGGGCATGGCCCCTGGTGATGAGTTGCTGGTACAGGTCACAGGCTTCGCCGAAGACGGCAAGGCAATCCCTGTCGCACACCGCGTCCTGTTTAAGTCGCGCTATGTGATCGTCACGCCCAACGCGCCAGGCATCAATGTGTCACGATCCATTCGCGACGATGATCGGCGCGAAGAACTTTTGGCGGTCGTTCATGATACGGTCGAAAAAATACCGCACGGCATAATCCTGCGCTCCTCTTGTAGCATCGCCGACGATGAAGACATTGCAGAAGACCTTCACTCAATGCTTACGCTTGCAGAGCAGGTTCTAAGCGATGACGGCTCAGGTCCTGAAACCCTTTTTGAGGGCGACGCCCCACACCTGCTCGCATGGCGCGACTGGGTTGAGCCTGCAGAAATTGTCACCAAAGAAGGCGGCTTTGAGGACCACGGAGTTTTGGATGCAGTCGAAACGCTCGAAAATCCGCGCTTTGACCTAATCGGCGGTGCTTACGCCTACGTCGAACCGACCCGCGCGCTCGTTGCTGTCGACGTGAACACAGGTAACGACACCTCCATGACGGCGGGAACAAAAGCGAATTTCGCGCTCGCCAAAGCCCTGCCTCGCGCCTTACGTCTGCGCGGTTTGGGCGGCCAAATTGTGCTTGATCTTGCGCCCATGCCCAAAAAAGATCGCCGCGGCTTTGAGACTGCATTGAAAGCCGCGCTGCGCGCAGACAGCATCGAGACCGTATTCGTCGGCTGGACTCCCTTGGGGCATGTTGAACTACAACGCAAACGCGCCCGCTTGCCGCTCTCGGAACTTTTAGGATGAGCTGCCCAATCTGCGAACGGGCGACCATTTCCGCCTACAAACCGTTTTGCTCAAAGCGCTGTGCGGATGTGGATTTAGCCAAATAGATGAACGGCTCTTACGCGCTTGCGTCCAATGATCAAAACGACCCTGACGCCTTGATCGACGCAATAGAACAGGCGCTAGAAGCCTCTGAGAACAAACAAAATGAAAAACTGCATTAAAGTGGTGCGTTAGGTCTGGACACGCCCCTCATCCCAGCCTAGAACGCCCGCACCCAGACAATGATTTGTCACCCATGCCCGGGTAGCTCAGGGGTAGAGCAGTGGATTGAAAATCCTCGTGTCGGTGGTTCGATTCCGCCCCCGGGCACCATTTTGCTTCGATAAAACATGTGTTTAGCGATTTTTCTGCACTGCAGCGAAATCACTGTGCTAGTGCGATTATACCTAGCACAGTCTCAAAATCATCAATTAGCACAGTGCGTTGTGAGTGCCGCGCCGTGCACCTAATACAAGGCTAGCACAGCACGGTAGCAACGCTTCTTGCCGTGCTTATGGTGCTTTGGGAGTGATATTTTAAGTCTAGCCTGTTGATTTTATTGTGTGAAATTGGCTCCTGGAAATTGCTCACCAATTTTTCGACTAACAGCAGACCATCATAGCGTAGTTGCCTAAAATGGGGAGCGTTCGCACCAATGCTGTCCTTTGGGGCGAGTTGGCTTAGTTGCACAGAAAATACTGGGCGATGTCATTGCAGTGGTGCGGTAGGGCATTCTCTGGAAATGAAAGATACTAACGTGTCCGGAGCGAAATCCCGAAAAAACACAAAAGTAGCTGCCAAGTCATAAAGAGACTTGAAGTCAGAGGAGAAAAACTTCGTGAAATCAGATGTTAAAGGGATATCTGGATGCCCAGCCATAATAGCCAAGTCGGATACTTCCATCTTCGCCCCAACATTCCTTTGATAATAGGTGAGGGGAAAACCAAAGAACAGCGCACTATCGCTACTTGGTGCAAGTAGGATTTTCGAACGTAAATGAAAGTCACCTGTGATGTAGGTGAAACCAGTATTGCGAGAAAATCCCTCAACAGAAACGGCGACGGAATTGACATCGGCTAAGATCGCATTCTTTGTGTCTTCGGTCAAAAAATATCTCGACCTAAAGAAGTTGTCTGGCCAAAAATCCGCTTCCCGAACTAGATTTGCCATTCTTTGGTCATCAATGAATTCTTCGGCAACGTATCCGTCCAAATATTTAGTCAGTTGGGCCTCCTCCAGCGTATCTGGGTCAAGGTACGGCGGTATAGTGAAGCCCAATGGTGCATCTCGTTGTACGTGTCGTGCCATCGGACACACTGCAAAGAAATGCGCAGGCACTTCGTACTCCGCTGCATCTCCCGCGATGATCGACAATCGACCACCTTCGTTGATTCGGAGGTCTAGTTCAGTTGGCTGAGCGGGACTGTTGACTTCGAGATCGCCTATAAGAATCTCAGCCTCGCCTTTACCGAAGATGATACCTCCACCTGAAGGCCCAAACTTCGGCGCCCATGAGCGGTAAGTGGCAGACTGAGCTGAATAAAATCTGTTAGGATTAGAGTCTCCAAGCACCTGCGCTAAAACCGCTAACGCAGAAAACACCCAAATCAATAGAGAAAGATAGATTTTCATGACAAATACCGTAGCAGACAATACGCCACTACTCTATCATTGCTTTGCGCGTCCTTCACTAAGAAAGTTGCCGTGGGGTCCGACTGCGCGACTTAGATCGCCAAATGATTTAGGGGCCGGCTTCAACGTTCTAGAGTCAATACTAACCAACGGCTTGGTCTGCTCATCAGAAAAACTCACAGTTAGTACCGACCCATTGAGAGTAAGAAGTCTTTCTGTCGCAAATAAAGAAGAAATTGTGACCACTCAAACTCGTGCATGCTTCACTCACTGTAGTTTTTCTGAACTTGCCGAGGCGAAGGTTGATGCATTTTTTTGTTCACATGAAGGTGAGGACGCAGAAGTAGTTCGCAAAAGCGCCAGCCATTTTGATTTGTTCGGTAGCTTTGCGATTGCCATAGATCCTTTGGAAGCAAGACGTATAGGTGTTATGCCTGCTATGTACTTTTATAGCTTTCCAGATATTGATGATACTGGTCCAGAGGACTTGCTAAGGCGGCTATCCGAAACCCGCCAAACACTATTGGCATTGCACATGCTCGAAGAAATCGCGGGAAACGTAGAAATTCCATTTCTGCACTCACCGTATGAGCAAGAAAGATCTAGCTCAAAGGAGCTAGGTTTAGTTGTGGATGATGAAAATGCACGGAAAGTCCTTGAAAATACAAGGCGTTTCCGCGCTAGAAAAAGTCTGGCTGGGTTACAATTCGACCGAAGGACTTATTGGCAACTTGTAGACAAGATCGAATATCTACTCGGTCTCTTTCAAAATACGGACTCAACAATAGAAGAATCCCCGCTAGCATTTTTCGAACAACGTGAGTGGCGTTTGCCCTATAACTCACAAGTGAATACAACTTGGTTTTCACTCGGTGAACACCCGAAGATTCGCGACCCAAACTATGAGAGATTTGCTGAACCTCGTAGAGAAATACTCAAGATAGTACAAGGGACGAATGGGCGCAAAGCTTCATTAAGTGAACTAAAGGCCACTTGGGTCTTAAACTCGGTAGATGGAAAGCCCTTTAGTCAGTTAATAAGACGGATTGTATGTCCAGAACAGTGCTTCAAGCGAACCAAGGCACTAGTCGACAAGTCGAAACGTATTGGTTTGTTACGCAATGACACTAAGCTGGTAACAATTTGAACGCTAATGCAATGAAGCCGATGACAAATATGGCGTAGTACAGTGACCATAGCGCACTGAGCTTGGTATGTTTGAACGGCACAGTGCGAGTGAGCTCTGTTTTTGAGTTGTCGATATCTGCAATCGCGTTGTCTCCTAGTTGCGCTAAGTATGATCTTGCTGCTCTGGCTTTGGACTTTTCTCTTTCGATCAGACCAGCATATTTGGCGGTGACAATATAAAAGATGATTGAAATGAATACCCCAGCGACGCTGACTACCGCGCCAGATACATCGTCTGGAACAAAGTCGGTACTCGCTAGAGCAAGTAACCCGCTAAGTACTGCGAGGGCTACTCGATGGGTCGATGTGCGCTCTTTGTCGTAATGACGGATGGTCGATGTAGCATCAAAATAGACCTTTACGGCTGTGTCCCGTTCTTGCTCGTTCATTGAATTCGAGTCCTATGTACCTGTGGTGCGTAGTTGCACTATTTGTCGTGTGTCAGTGTATGGAGCTTTTGCCTCTTCACAATATCCATTTACTGTTCAATTGCTGATGTAGCTGACTGAAAAAGTCGATATCTCCTCGCAATGGACCTGTCACGGTTTCGTGCCGCCCCAAGTGCTCGTTTAAGTCACCTTTCGTTCGAAGGCGACAGGGCTTTTCCATCCCAGTGCTGAGTGTCGGCGTCGCGGATTATAGAACCCGTTTATGTATTCGAAGATCGCTGTTTCAGCTTGCCGCCCTGTTTCCCATGACCGCCGCCAGATCAGCTCGGCCTTGATGGTTTTGAAGAACGTTTCAACTGCCGCATTGTCATAACAGTTGCCCTTTCCAGACATCGACACCTTGAACCCGTGCTGGCGCAGGATCTTTTGATAGTCATGTGAACAATATTGCGACCCACGGTCCGTGTGATGGATGCAGCCCTTCGGTGGTGCCCGGAACGCGATAGCCATTTTCAAGGCCCTGATTGCCAGGTCCCGCTTCATCCGATTACTGACCGCTCAACCGATGACACGCCTTGAGTGCAGGTCCAGTATCACAGCCAGATACAACCAACCCTCGCGCGTCCAAACGTAGCTGATATCGCCCGCCCATTTCTGGTTCTGTTGATCCGCTGTGAAGTTTCTATCCAGCAGATTGGGCGCGATATTGAACTTGTGATCGCTGTCTGTTGTCACCTTGTGTTTGCGGGTTCTGACGACAGATATGCCGTTCTGACGCATGAGACGACCGACCCGACGGTGCCCAACATCTAAACCGATCTCCTTCAGTTCCTCCGTCATCCGAGGCCGACCATAACTGCCGAGACTGAGACGCGACTGTTCTTTGATGTGAGCTAGCGTGACCAGATCAGACCGCTGTCGGCGGCTGGCTGGGCGGCTGCGGAATGCACGTAACCCACGTGTGCTGACCCCAACAACGCCACACAAGCGGTTGGTTGGGAAGTCGGCCCTATGCTCTTCGACAAACCTAAATCTCATTGCTTTAGGTCCGCGAAGAACTGCCCTCTCGGCCGATTACTGCGTAATCGCCTGCCGGGTAATAGGTGGCCTTTTTTAAGATTTCCCTCTCCTCCTTGAGAAGACGGTTCTCGCGTCGAAGCCGGTCATTCTCCTTGGCGAGGTCCAAATCCTCATTCGATACCACATCCGTATCTTGGTGTGCTGTGATCCATTTATTCAGTGTCGACATCCCGACGCCCAGATCATCGGCCACCTGCTTACGCGTTAGCCCACTGGTCAACGCGATCCGCACCGCATCCTGGCGGAATTCGTCCGTCCGTTTCAAACCCATAGTCTGCCTCCTTTGTTGCAGTAAATGCTATCAAAGGAGCGGCATCAAACCGCGACAGGTCCAGCTGGACCCATAAACGCTGACGGCAGACACCTTTGCACTCGCCGCGGATCACTTGCTTCAGGACGACCCGTGTTGTTGGGAACTGTTTCTATTGTCCTCCCAATTCGAACACTGGCTACGCGATGTCCAAGTCTGAAAGTCTATACCAAGCATAAAAGACTAGACGAAAAGCAAAACAACCAGAAATTCGAGCGACCAGAACGTTAAGGCGCGTAAAGCTCACTCTAAAATCGACTGGTTTAGAGTAAACTAGCCACCACCTTTGCATCTCATTAACGACCAGATTGCCCCACCTTGAAAACGTCCTCCGATCTAACGGTTGTCTGGATTCGGGAAAGCATAAGCCTCAGCGTAAGCAGGCCGGGACTGCATTCTGGCGACCCATTCGCCATATCGTGGGCGCTTTGAGAAATCTGTCAGCATGTCGAGCTTGTTCGCTTGAAAGCGCTCCGGATACGGTGCCATGGCAATGTCGGCCAGCGTCATGTGATCGCCGCACAGCCAAGGCGTCTTTTCAAGTTGCCGCTCCATCATATCGAGCACGGTTTCGATGCGTTCTATCGCACTCGCTTCTTCGGCGGCCGACACGCCGTGTTCAAGCCGGTGAAGCAAAATGCGACGTTTTTCCGGGTTACCCACCTTCATCCATAGCGCTTTCAACTCTTCATGCGAGAGGCCGACGAACTTGTCACTATGAGATCTGCTGTGCGACAATGCGTTGATCGCTTTGTGCACGGCATATTCAAAACGGTCCATCCAGATGCGCATTGTTCCGCGCAGATAGGCATCGTCTGGCACAAGGCGTGTCCCAGTGTCGAACGCCTCATCAAGATATTGCATGATGACCAAAGACTCGATCAGGATTTTCCCGTCATGCTCAAGTGCGGGGACAAAACTGTTGGGATTGATGTCCTTATACCAATCTTCTAGCTGCTCTTTCTTGCGGTGAATGTCGACGTGGTGACTAACCCAATCGATCTTTTTCTCAGCGAGCGTGATCCGCACCCGACGAGAACAGGTGGAACTCCAATAATGATAAAGTTTCAGCATGTGAGGTCTCTCCATTCGTTGGTTCAACGAAGTGTTGGCTTAATCCAGATATGATGTAAAATTCGATTATTCACGCTAGCCATTGAAAGATTCTATACCTGATGGACCCCAAGCACCTCATGCAATTGGCCGTGATCATTGAGCTTGGCTCTGTCACGAAGGCGGCTCAGAAAATGAATGTTACGCAGCCTACCTTGTCGCGCGTCGTGAAAATCATTGAGGACCGAGCGGGCGGCGCGGTCTTGCGTCGGGGGCGATATGGCGTGAGTGCAACGGATATCGGTGCGCGTTTAGCCGAAGAGGGCCGTGAGATAATTCGTCGTTCCGAGCGGGCGCAAATTGCGATTCAAGAGTGGCGAAGCGGTTTGAAGGGCGAACTGCGGGTTGGCGTCGGCCCGATGCTCGCGGCAACGATCATGGGCGACTTCTTTGTCGAAGCTATTGAAGATCCACCGCCCTATAGCCTCAAATTGCATTGCGAGGTTGCGGCTCGGCTCGTCGAGCGCTTGAAAAACAACGAGTTGGATGTTGCGGTCATCCCATATGAGTTGAACAGGAAAGATGACGGTCTTTATCGCGAAAAATTGTTCACAGAGCACCTGTCAATATTTGTCGGAGAAAATGACCCTCTTGCTCGAAAGGCGAAGGTATCTCCAAAGGATCTAGCGCAGCATCACTGGATTTCGGTAGGCGCGATATCAGGCTTGTTCGATGTCACGCGCGAAACGCTCGATCGATTGGGTCTGCCGGATGTCGCACCGATTATTGAAAGCTCTGGCGATGTCACCATGACCTTTCGAATGCTGGAAAAGACACGATCCTGCAGCATGTTGCCTTTTCGCATGGCGGGAACATTTCAAGAGCGATTTCGCGTTGCGCCAGTCGATCTGGACGTAGAGCTACAAGCGCGCGATATCGGACTTTGGACAACGACCACTGGCCGAGACCGACCGGAGATTGTGGATTTTGTTGAGCGATTGACCGTCTTTCTCCAAAAAACGGTCAGGTAGGTTGCGCATCCTGCCGAAAGCGCGTTGCGTCTATTTGGCGGGTTTCAACAAAGGGGACGAACCTGGCGATTCCTTAGCGACGTAATCGCGCATATGAGATGCGAAGGCAGTCAAAAGAGGGCTATCAAGTCTGTTTGTGGGGGTCACCATGCCAACGGACATGAGTGAGGAGTTGAAACGCACCGGAAGCGGCGCAAGCTTGTTCATGTTTTCGCTATATCGAAGCGCATAACGCGGCAAAACCGTTAGAAAATCGGTGTGGCGCAACATTTCCAGAATGGCTCCTGCGGAACCCGTTTGAAACGCAAATTTCAAATTTCTTACGCCGTATGAGGAAAGGGCCGAAGCCATGTCTGACTGCAGCATACTATTCTCTGAATGGCTGATCCAACTGGCCTCTTCCAAGTCATTTGCCGAAATTTCACCTTGTTTGAGCAGCCAGTGATCTGCCCGCGCCACAATGACATGCGTATCCTCAAACAAGGGTTCGATTGCCACATCATCCTTGGATGCAGACAGTAATCGCAACGGGCAAATAACAACATCCAGCTGGTTCAGTTGTACTTTGCGCTCAAGCTCGGGGAAATATTCTGCGGCCAGTTTCACCTCGATACCGGGGCGTTGCTGCAAGAAGCTGGAAATTGCGTCGCCGACCAATCGTTCACAGAAAAACGGTGGTGCGCCAATCTTGAGCTCGCCGCTCATGCCTTGTCGCACGATCTGTAAATCCTCCAAAGCGCGACGGCGCGTCGAGTCAATCGCGCGACCGTGACTTGCAAGTTTCTTTCCCGCTTCGGTGGGAATCAACGGGCGGCTGCTGCGTTCAAAAAGCGGCACCCCGATGCGGGTTTCCAAGTTTGCGATCATGCGACTAAGCGCAGATTGTGACGTGCCCAGCCGCTTGGCCGCTTCGTTGAATGTGCCAAATTCTACAATGGCCGCAAGCTGTTCAAGGTGTCTGGGGTCAATGTTCATATCAAAATCGCAAGTTAGTATGCAAAATATCTATTGGACGGATATGTTCCCTGCGTCAATACTCTTCCCTGACGTTTGGAAATGCGAAGCTCTGGAGTGCGAATGATCTTTATATTCAGTGATGATCAGCGGGAGAGTTTGCCGCCAACTCTATGGCATCGCGCAAAATCGCATCAGGTTTTGATGGTGAGTGCCGATGTCTGAAAGTCAGAAAAACGTTCTGTTCATCATGGCCGACCAGCTTCGGTGGGACTACCTCAGCTGTTATGGCGCTGAGCATATCGACACACCTAATCTGGATTGGCTGGCTTCGCAGGGTGTGCGGTTTAACAAAACCTACGTGCAATCGCCGATCTGTGGTCCAAGCCGCATGAGTTTTTATACGGGCCGCTATGTGCGCTCGCACGGATCGACTTGGAACGGGTTCCCGCTGCGTGTTGGCGAACCGACTTTGGGCGATCACTTACGCGAAATCGGGGCGAAATGCTCATTGGTTGGTAAAACCCACATGACGCCGGATTTTGAAGGCATGAAACGGTTGGGCATTACGCCAGAAAGCACCATTGGGGCCTTGGTGTCTGAATGCGGTTTTGATGTGAAAGTGCGAGACGACGGGACCAATCCCAGTTCATATCCAAATCGCCACGCAGAAGATTACGACCAGTATCTGCGTGATCACGGAATGGATGGTGACAATCCTTGGGAAGAATGGGCCAACACAGCCATTGGCCCAGACGGAGAAATGCGTTCAGGCTGGCTTTTGGACAACGCGCCGTTGGCAGCGCGCGTACCAAAGGAGCACTCTGAAACTGCGTGGCTCACGACGCGGGGCATTGAGTACATCGAAGAGCAAGGTGATCAGCCGTGGTTGTGCCATTTGAGCTATATTAAGCCGCACTGGCCCTTTTTGGCGCCGGCTCCCTACAACGACATGTATAGCGCAAAGGATGTTCCAGCGTTTAATCGCAGCGAAGAAGAGCGACAATCCGAGCATCCATTGATGCGGGCATGGATGAACATGCGCGTGTGTCAAACCATGTCGAAGGAAGAAGTGCGCGATCTGGTTGGCCCTTGCTACATGGGACTTGTCAAAGAGCTCGACGATCAAATGGGTCGCCTGTTCGCTTACCTTCGAGACAGCGGGCGCATGGAAGACACAATGATCGTCTTTTGCTCGGACCATGGCGAAAATATGGGCGATCACTGGCTGGGTGAGAAAGACCTGTTTTATGATTGCTCGGCCCGAGTTCCTTTGTTGGTTTATGATCCCCGCACCGAGGCAGACGAAACGCGCGGCACAAGCACCGACGCTTTGGTAGAAGCTATCGATCTTGTCCCGACCTTTCTTGACTTCATGGGGGGCGAGCCCAAACCACACATCTTGGAAGGCCTTTCACTGACACCGCTGCTGCACGGCACTGCCACCGAATGGCGAAGCTTTGCGGTCTCTGAATATGACTATTCCACTCGCGATGCCCGTCAGGAAGTGGGCGTGGATCAGTCGGACGCACGCTTGACCATGATCTTTGATGGTCGCTGGAAGTACACCTATGTCGAAACCATGCCTCCGCTTCTTTTTGATCTTCAAAATGATCCCGGCGAGCTTGTTGATCTTGGCTCGAATCCGGAGTTCGCGAGTGAAGTGGAGCGACTACAGGGGCTTCATTTTGAATGGGCTCGCCGCCATCACACACGCATTACCCGCTCGGCAGAAGCCGTCGAAAGAATGGCCGCCAACAAAGAACCTCCAGGTATCCTGATTGGATTTCGGGACAAAGACGAGGTTGAGAAAGAGGGCCGGATCTTGCCGGACCATGTAATCGGATAAAGACAGTTTTGGGAGGAACATCATGTCTAAAATATCAACTATAGCTGGGGTCTTGCTGACGCTCGGAATGACGACGACAGCACACGCACAGGCGAATTTGACGGGGGAAACAACCCCGCCAACTGAAATCGCCGCGCAGAGCATGTTTGGGGTCGCAGAACTGGCGGCGGCCTCTGGTCTTGCCAATATCCAGATTGCTGCAGGCCAGACGCTGACCAATTCGGTTCAGAACGTGGCTGAGGGCAAGACTGACATTGCTGCAGCGCCTTTTGTTTTGCCATTCCTTTTGTCCAAAGGGGCAGGCCCCTATGCGAGCATCGGCGCTGAGACCGGGGCGGAGTTGGCGTCAAACCTCTCGGTGCTGTATACCTATCGGTTCGCCGTATTTGGCCTGTCCGCCTATGAGAGCAAGAACTTTGGCGGGTGGGATGCGATTGAAGGTGCCACGATTTATAACGGACCGCCACGCGGGGCTGCCTTGAACAAGGCACGCGCTATGGCACGGCTTGCCACAGGAATGGACGAAGGCAAGGGCTACACTGGCATTCAGGTGAATTGGGGTCAGGCTGTTTCCACGATCACAGAAGGATCGGCGGACGCGCATATTCTGCCAATGAACTTTCCAGATGCGCGCCATTCACAGGCGGCGTCCTCTGGCGGAATGGTCGTCCATTCCTTCCCGAAAGCGGCCTTTGAGGGTGAAGGCGGCACGAAGTTCGGTAAAGCTCCGGGCAGTGCGGCAGTCGTTCAGCCGATCGAAGATGACCTGTTTGGCCCCAACATTCGCGTTGTGTCCGAAGATGGGTTCTTTCGCGGATTTGCCGATATTGGCGGCGATGTCGTCAACGCCTCGATGGATGAAGAACTGGCCTACGGGCTAACCAAAACATTCATTGAGGGCTTGGATGAAATCAGAAAGCGCACGCCAAGCATGCCCAAGGGCTGGTTAGGCGAGGTCGACACTGCCAAAACTGGCATGTGCGGGCCTAACCCGATCAAATACCATCCCGGTGCGGTGCGCGCTTGGGAAGAAGCGGGGTACACGCTGCCCGACTGCGCTAAGCCATAAGACCTTGAAGCGTTGAGAGCGGCACCTAGTGTCGCTCTCGGCAAACCATTTCTTGGAGCGCCAGTATGAACCAGCCATTACCCCCTGACGCTAACCCATTGCAAAAACCCCGAGGGGTGCTGTTTTGGCTGTCGTTATTCATTGTCATCGCGGGATTGATGAACGCAATCCCCGGTGTCCCCGGGCTTGATGCTGGGCTGCGTAATCTGACAGGGCTGGACTGGATCAAGATCCGGAGGTTCCCGACCGAATGGTTCTATCCACTGGCCTTCGGTCTCATGATGCTTTGCGTCGTGCTAAAGCATTCCGCGTGGAAATCTTGGAAAAGCGAACCCAAAGGAAAACGCCAGTTCGGATTGCTTTTGGATCTGGCGATGGTCGCGGCGGCCTTCACCATCTCTTTCACCTACATCGTAGAAATCGAATCCATTTGCCTGATTGACCAATTTACCGGCGAGCGGGATCGCTTGATCGCCGAAGCTCTGAGAATTGAAACCGAGATTGCTGACACGATGGGGCTTCCGGCACCGACAACCGTCGAAGATCCCAGTTGCGTGGCAAATACCGGCGGTTGGCTGGTGCTGATTATCGGCCTCACGGTTCTGATTTTCCTAGCCTACAATGTCCGCGTCTGGGGCTTGGCGCTGGTCCTCGTCGCGCTTGTAGTGGCGCTTTATACCATCATCACAGTCTTGGTCTGGTACTTCCATGGCCCCGAAGACATCAACAAATATCTGATGACCAAACTGGCTGGCGAGCCACGTGCGCTCGCTGATGGTCGCCCACGCGTGCATGACATTCTGGTCAATAATTCCGCAGGCCTTTTGGGGCGGTTTATGAACATCATGCTCAACACGATATTCCCATATCTCGTGCTTGGATCGCTGTTTGGAGCCTCCGCCGGTGGGCAATCCCTGATCAAGCTGGCATTTCGTTGGACACGCAAATTGCGCGGTGGACCAGCCCATGCCGCAATCGTGTCCTCAGCCATGTTCGGAACTATATCAGGCGGGCCAATCGTAAACGTGTTGTCCACAGGTGTCCTGACAATCCCGATGATGCTGCGACGCGGATTTTCCAAGGTATTTGCGGGCGGGGTCGAAGCGGCTGCGTCCTCTGGCGGCTCCATCATGCCTCCCGTCATGGGAGTTGCTGCCTTCGTGCTGGCCTCACTCACCGTGGTTCCCTATTCTCAGGTCATCATCGCAGCGATCATCCCGGCGATCGCTTACTTCTTCTGCTTGTTTCTTTCGGTCATCTTTCAGACCCGCAAACAGAAGATCGAAGCCATTGGCGAGTTGACCGATGATATGCGCATGTCACGTCAGGATATCCTGAATCTGGCGATGATATTCGGGCCAATCCTTTTAATTCTTGTTTTACTTCTGACGACCAAGGAAATGGTGGGCTGCGGCTTGCTAGGCGGCGTTTTGGGCGCTGAGCGTAGTATTGTTGATGGGGCCTGCACCGTCCAAAGCCTGTCATGGTTTCAGCAGGCGGTGCAAAACGCCGCGGGCGATGCAGGAAGCGCCGGATGGTGGGCGGTTATGCTGCTGATCGCGCTGCTGTTCGTCGACCCCGAAGTGCGCAAGATGCCATCCAAGATCGTCGACGCATTGTCGGATGCCGGTATTTTGGTGTCCACGCTTTATCTGATGTTCCTTGCCGTCTCTATAATCGACTTTTGCCTGCAATTCACGGGCTTGCCGAATTTCATTTCATTGGATGTGCTAGGTTGGTTGCAGACGCTAAATCTTGGGCAAGACGGAGCAGTCGGTTTCCAATTGATTGCCCTGCTCGTCACAATGTTCATCGCCATTTTGCTCGGCATGGGGATGCCAGCTGTTCCAGCCTATATCAACGTTGCACTGCTGATGGGGCCGGTTCTCGCAGGCCTTGGGATCGCGACTTTCACGGCGCATATGTTCATCTTCTACTTCGCGGTGGCGAGCGCAATTACACCGCCAATCGCGCTGGCGGCTTTCGCGGCTGCATCAATTACCAAGGCAAACCCGATGGCCACCGGATTTTCCGCGGTGAAATCTGGCATTGTAATGTTTGTGATCCCGTTTGTCTTTGCGCTCTATCCAGAAATCCTTCTGATCGAAGCCGCCGTAATTGACCCGGTCAAAAGCGCCAGTGGAGTAGACGTATTCCTGCCAGGCTATGATGGGACAACGAACTGGCCTGCCTTGATGCTGGTGCTTTGCAGAATTGCTTTGGCGCTATACTTGCTTTCCAGTTCGCTGGCTGGATTTGACCATCGCAAACTTGCGGCTTGGGAAATTTTGTTACGCTTGGGCCTTGCGGTTTTGATCCTATCGTTCAGCATTCCATTTCAGCTTGTCGGAGTCATTGGTGCCATGGCGATACTGTTCTGGCACGCTTCTACTGAGCGCAGAAAGCCCGCATAACCTTGGATAGGCCGGAGAATGCCTTTCGAATGCGGTTGGCTTTGCGCCATTAGCACTGAATACTGTTAACGATGAGTCATCGAAAAACAGGGCTAGAACAAACAACCGTAATAAAGCTTGGGGGAATAGCTTGTGTGGCAGGGAACGTTGTTGAGTATTCACACTGCGGTTGAGCTACGCGCTCCAATGGTTGAGCACACAGAAATTCGCTTGATCCAAGGACGGGGATTGGAAGGTGACCGCTATATGACCGGACGAGGCAAATTTTCGGAATTTCCCGACATCCGCGAGGTAACTCTAATTGAAAATGAAACCCTGATCGCACTGAAGCGGGATCACGAAACTATCCTCACCCCAAATGAACACCGACGGAATCTCACCACGTCAGGCGTTCCGCTAAACCACTTGGTAGGTAAGCGATTCAGAGTTGGTGAAACAGTGCTTTTAGGAGGGCGATTAAACACCCCGTGTCGTTATCTCGACCTTGTAACGAAAAAGGCCGTTTGCGATTTGATGCACCACCGATCCGGGTTGAACTGCTCAATTATAAGCGGTGGCAAGATTTCTGTTGGCGATATCGTGCAGCCTGCCTAGAGGATCCTCGTTACAAAGCGCCCATGCCAGACACGCAAGCGGTGATCAGCGCCACTTTTGCGTCAGGCATGGGGCTTTCCCATCAGGTCTTCTTGGTGTCATCAATAATATTCATCGAAGCTACGCCACTATTGCCCAACTCCACCGAAGCGAACGGGCCACCGTGGCACATATTCCCCGGATCCTGAGAATCCATCGGCTCGGTCTCAGCCAAAACCGCCTCAGCGAATTGTTCTGCGTTGTCTTTGGGCCGATAACCCAAAAAGCTGGCCTTGGCGTTATCCACAGGCACACGATCATTGTTCGATACGCCGTAAACAATTGAAAACCCTGTCACAGGTGTCTCAAGAGAGCGTTGCACAAGCTGGATCAGATCATCGTAGGACAGCCATGAGCCAAGGGCGCGGGCGTTGTTAACCTGTGCGCAAGACAGAATGCGCATGTGAACACTCTCAAGGCCACGTTTGTCCCAATACATGGAACCAAGGTCTTCTGCGAAACACTTAGCTAGCCCATAAAACGTATCTGGGCGATGACGCGCTTCGGTATCGATAAATTCATTCTTAGGGTGCATGCCTACCGCATGGATAGAGCTGCCATAAACAACACGTTTAAGACCGCGTTGATAGGCCGCTTCCCAAATGTTGTAAGCACCAACAAAGTTCGGGCCGAGCAGCTTTTCAAATGGTCCCTCATCGGCATAAGCGCCCATGTGAACGACCATATCAGCGCCGTCCAGAACGCGCATCATATCATCAAGGCTGGCCAAATCGCCTTTGGCATAGGTTTCACCTTCATAGAGCGTGCCGATATCGTCGACGATGTCGGTCGAGACCAACTCGTCACACATTTTTGACAATGGTTCGCGCAGGTATGACCCAAGTCGGCCAGCTGCGCCTGTCAGAACTAGTTTTTTCATCGGTTAGGTCTTTCTTTTTAGTTTTGCAACAGAGGCCGCGATGCGATCCATCGCTTCGTCCAAGACATCCACGGAGGCAGCAGTTGAGATACGGAAGAACGGCGACAGCTCATATGCACTGCCCGGAACTGCGGCGATGCCAGCATCTTTCAGGATATAAGCGGTTACTTCAGCATCATTGTCCAGCGTTTCACCGTCTTTTGTTTGCGCACCAATGAAATCGGCGCAGCCGATTAGCCCGTAAAATGCACCGCCCGGCGCATCAAGGGTGAGCCCGTCCATCTTGGACACGCGCTTCACGACAAGATCACGGCGTTCTTCAAATGCAGCGCAAAACGCGCGCACGTCATCTTGCGGGCCGTTTAATGCAGCAGCGGCGGCGGCCTGTGCCACAGAACACGCGCCCGAGCATATCTGGCTTTGCACCTTGGTCATGGCCGCAATCAGTGGCTTGGGACCAGCGCCATAGCCGATCCGCCAGCCCGTCATGGCGTAGGCTTTGGACACGCCATTGACGGTCAACGTGCGATCCTTCAGTGCCGGATTGGCTGCGGCAAAGGACAGGAACTTACGCCCATCAAACAAAATGTGTTCATAGATT
This sequence comes from Cellvibrionaceae bacterium, assembly GCA_050633365.1. Classification (GTDB taxonomy): domain Bacteria; phylum Pseudomonadota; class Gammaproteobacteria; order Pseudomonadales; family Cellvibrionaceae; genus Pseudomaricurvus. Next base: position 214,350 of record JBOEGJ010000009.1, read on the forward strand.
TCATCCGACAGGATCAACACATGCGGGTGTTTTTCAAGCACCGCCCCCAAAGCACACAGATCGTCGTCGGAATAGACTGCGCCCGCAGGGTTCGACGGCAGATTGAGCATGATCCAGCGTGTCTTTGGTGTGATCGCCGCCTCAAGTTGATCTGGCGTCAGGCGGAAACCGTTCTCAGCGGGGCATTTCAAGGCAACGGCTTGCCCACCGAGAATGAGAACGATGTCCTTGTACTGGCCAAAATATGGGGCGCACATCAGGACTTCGTCATCCTGCTCAAGGGTGGCCATCATCGCGTTGAACAGCACTTGTTTCGCGCCGTTGGACACGATCACTTCGTCCACTGCGAAGCTGAGATTGTTCTCACGTTGCAATTTGTCTACGACTGCGCGGCGCATCTCTAGCGTGCCATTGGTCGGCGGATAACGGGTTTCACCGCGCAAAGCCGCTTGGTGCGCAGCCTCAACAATATGGGCGGGCGTGTCGAAATCAGGCTCTCCCAAACCCAGATCAATGACGTCTTCGCCGCGCGCCTTGGCCTCTTTCGCAGCTTGGCTCACCCAAGCCGAAGCAGAGGGTTTGACAGGGTCAAGACGGGAGGCCGCAAACCTCATGCCAATCCACCTTTCACGGTCGCAAGCAACTGATCTGACGCTTTGGCCAAAAGGCTCGCGTCCGTTCCGCAGGCCACGAAAGTGAACCCCTCGTTCAGCAATTCAACCGCAAAGGCGGAATCAAGAACAAGAGTTCCAACGGGCATACCTTTTGCTATCAACTTTTGCGCCGCTGGCTTAATCAAGTCCCAAACCTCTGGATCCATCGGCTTACCAAGTTTGCCGATGTCGGCGGCGATATCCGCAGGTCCGAAGAAAATCCCGGTGACGCCCTCAACGTCGCTGATCGCTTCTGCTTGCTCTATGGCTGCGCGCGTCTCTAGCTGTAGCAATACCGTCGTCTCTTCCTCAACGCGCGCGGTGTAATCTGTGACCCTGCCAAATTTCGTCGCACGGGTCGCACCAGACACACCGCGAACGCCATGCGGTGGATAACGGGTTGCGGCGACGGCGTTCTTCGCCTCTTCAACCGATTGGATCATCGGGAACAAGATACCCGGTGCACCTAGATCAAGCAGGCGTTTGACTGCGACGGTGTCGTTCCATTCCACCCGTACTATTGCCGTTGTTTCGCTTGCGGCAAAGGCCTGCAATTGGCCTAAGACACTGATATAATCATTTGGGGTGTGCTCCATGTCAACGAGCGCCCAATCGTAGCCCGCAGGTGATATGACCTCTGCGACAACGTTACTGCACAGGCTGATCCAAAGCCCGATCTGTTTATCGCCAGCGGCCAACGCCGCAGTGAAAGCGTTTGTTGCCAATTTCATTAGATTATCGCCTTTTCAATGATCTTTTGCCCCGCAGGGATACGATCAAAGTGAAACTGTGTCATGTCTAGCGTTTTATATGTGCCATGCACCATAATCTCAGCAGTTCCGCGCCCCATCGCGGGAGATTGTTGCAACCCGTGACCAGAAAAACCGTTGAGGAAAAAGAAGTTTTCAACCTCCATATGCGGCCCCAAAATAGCGTTATGATCAAAGGTGTTATAGGCATAGTGCCCTGCCCATTCTGATTGCACTTTGATCGCTTCGAATTGGGGAATACGTGTGGCAAGGATTGGCCAGACATGATCCTGCCAAATGCTGTGATCCATGATAAAATCATCTGGATCAACGGCAGGATCGATGTCAGAATGCCCGCCACACTGATAGGTGCCACCACCGTTCTCTCGCACGTGAACCCCGGATGGATCGATGGTGAGCGGTAGATCACGATCAAGCGGTTGCTCGGCCGAAAAAATCCATGAAAAGCGTTTGCGCGGCTCGACCGGCACGTTGATCCCAGCCATCTGGGCGGTAGCGGCTGCGCGGGGCCCTGAAGCGTTCAAGACTTGGCCACAAGCAATGACCTCGCCCGATTTCAATGTAACGCTTTCGACGCGCGTGCCAGCGGCGTTTTTGTTCACCGCGACCACTTCGTTTTCGACATATTCGACGCCGCGTTCGCGCGCTGATTTGCGCCACCAGTCAAAGACAGCCGTGGCGTCCCAAAACCCTTCGTCGACCAGATTGATCGAGCCCAAAACGATGTCGTCCACGTTGTAGAACGGATAGGCCGCTTTGATCTGATTGGGGGTCATCAATTGAGTGGCCGCACCAGCGGCCAGTTGCACCTGCTGGCTTTCGCGCAAAACCTCTGCAAAGCTTTCGTTGTCCGCTAAATACATGTAGCCGAAGGAGCGGATCGACAGGTCAGGCACCCGATCATCATTGCCCATGTAGTGCGGCAGATTCTTTACGAAATCAGCGGCAAACTGGCTGATGCGCACGTTCAATTCGCCTGAAAACTGCTGCCGCATGCACGAATTGGTGTGCATCGTGGAAGTGTTTTCGTAAGTTAAATCACGATCGACAACCAAGACAGTGCCATCAAAATCCTTGTCATCAGACAAGAACCAAGCGGCAGAGGCGCCCATCATCGCACCGCCAATAATGACCACATCATAGGAATTGCTTTTGGGTGTTTGGGTTTTCATAGTGTCTCTCCTCGTGCGACGGCTGCCTGAACCTCTGCAATTTCTGCGGCGGATAGGTTGTAGTCTCTGGCGGCAGTCTCGGCCGAGATATACCCGCGCGCCAGATCACGTTTGACGAGATCCACAGATCGCTCGGACGGATCGCCGTAGCCAGCGCCGCCGGGAAAGGCCATGACAACTTTGCGCCCGTGGGCGACGAATTGTTTGCCTTTGCCATTCATCGCGGCGCCATCGTCTTGGACAATCGTTGTGGGCGCACCTGCCCCACCACCGCGCCTACCGCGGGCCGGATGATCAACGCGGTCAAACATCGCTTGGATGTCAAACTCATGCCCTTCCTGCGCGCCAACTTCCATGTATTGGCCGAGGCCGCCACGTGTCTTGCCAGCGCCGCCTGAATCGGGTCGCAGTTCTTTGCGCCAGATGATGACGGGACCTGCATGTTCCGTCGCCTCGATCGGCATTGTCATCACACCAGACGGAAAGGCGGTCGCGTTCAAACCATCATGTTCGGGCCGCGCGCCTGATCCGCCTGAGTTAAAGGTCAGAACCTCGGATCGGCGCGCATGTGCGGGGGCTGGCGCGTCCGTGCGGGGACGCAGCGAAACTTGGAAGTTGCACAGGCATCCCGCACCCTCAGCAGGCACCAGACCTGGTACGATCTTATCAAAGGCATTGTAGACTGCGTCCGGCACAAAATGCCCGACGATATGGCGCAACGCGACCGGAGCAGGATGCAACGCGTTCACGATCGAGTTTTCAGGGGCTTCGATCTCGAACGGCGCAAGCGAGGCTGCGTTGTTCGGAATTTCAGGCGCGATGGCGACCTTGAGGGCATAACAGGCATAGGCTTTTGCGTAGACCAGCGGGCAGTTTATACCTTTCTTATCGAGACCCGTCGAACCTGTGAAATCGGACACAATCTTGTCGCCCTCAACACTAACTTTCACTTTCAGCGTGATAGGACGGTCAAAGCCATCCATAGTCATCTCGCCCGTTGCTGATTGCTGTGGCAAGGCTGCGATCCGCTCAATCGTGGCACGGCGGGAATTGTCGAGGATGAAGTCAGCAATGCCATTGAGATCATCAAGGTCAAATTCCGCCATCATATCGACAAGGCGGCGATGGCCGATCTCGTTACAGGTCGCGAGCGCGTATATGTCACCGATCAATTGATCAGGCTCGCGCACGTTGCCACGGATAATGCGCGTCAGGGTTTCATCGACCGCGCCTTTGTCGGCGAATTTCATGATCGGGATATAGAGACCTTCTTCGTAAACGCTATGCGCATCAGCGCCAAAACCACGCCCGCCAATGTCCACGATATGGGCGGTACAGGCAAAGAAGCCGACCAGCGCGCCTTTATGGAACGAGGGCGTGACCATGGTAATGTCGTGCAGGTGCCCTGTGCCTTCCCAAGGATCGTTGGTGATGTAGATATCGCCGTCATGGATATTGTCGCGCCCAATACGGCGGATGAAATGCGCCACGGCATCGGCCATGGCGTTCACGTGACCGGGAGTTCCAGTGACAGCTTGGGCCAGCATATTGCCCTCGACGTCATAGACACCTGCCGACAAATCGCCGGCTTCTCGCACCGAAGTGGAAAACGCCGTGCGAACCAGCGCCTGCGCCTGCTCTTCCACGACCGAGATGAGACGGTTCCACATCACCTGATAGGCAACTTTTGAATGCTGCGTGCTCATTGATCGGCTCCTTTGATGATGATGTCGATGCAGCCGTCAGGTTGGCGGATAGCATCTCGGCTGGCCGGAACAATGATCGTGGTTTCGTCTTCAACAATCGCCACAGGTCCAGCCGCCCTTTCGCCCGAAGACATGTCAAAACGGTTCACCACTGACGCATTCAGAAACTCGCCCGCTGCGGCGTCAAACAATTGACGCGCGCCAACGCAAGACGCCGCTGTTTCGCCGATTGTCTCATCCATGCGCGCGACTGTCTCTGGCGGGGTTGTTGCGTTGACAGACCAAACGGTGATTTCGATATCCATGCCTGCAACAGGGCGGCCAAAGAGCTTGGTATAATCCTCGATAAACCGCGCCTCGAATGTATCGACATCAGGGTTCATCGCCTGATCTTCGGTCAACTCAATCGGGATCTCCCAACCTTGGCCCGTATAGCGCATGTAGACTTTGAACTCTGACAGGATCGGGCTGACTTCATCGCAGGTGCGCACGAAACCTGTGGCCTCAGCCTTGAGGTCCGACAGCAAAGACTTGATCCGATCACCGTCAAAATCAGACAGTTTCATATAGACCGAGCGATTTGCCTCGAAACTGAAAGGCGCGCGCAGGAACCCGATGGCGGACCCAACACCAGCGCCCAGTGGGACTAACAAACGCTCAACGCCCAGCTTTTCGGCCAGACGCCCCGCATGCAGTGGTGCGGCACCACCAAAGGCGATCATCGTATATTCAGACAGGTCTTCGCCGTTCTCCACGGCGTGAACGCGGGCAGCGTTGGCCATGTTTTCATCGACAACTTCCGCGACGCCAAACGCCGCCTCAACCGCATCCATGTCGAGTGTATCGCCAACATGGTTTGACAGCGCCGATCTTGAGGCATTCGGATCAAGTTTGATCGACCCACCGGCAAAATTCTCGGGATCAAGTTTGCCCAAGACAAGGTCTGCATCTGTTACAGCAGGCCGCGTGCCATCACGACCATAACAGGCAGGTCCTGGCTCTGATCCTGCGCTTTCGGGGCCGACGCGAATTTGGCGCAGCGAATCCACATGGGCCAATGATCCACCGCCTGCGCCGATTTCAACCATGTCGATCACAGGGATAGAGATCGGCATGCCCGACCCTTTCTTGAAACGATAGGTGCGCGCGACTTCAAAAACACGGCTGGTCTTTGGGGTCTGGTTCTTAATCAGGCAAATCTTGGCGGTCGTTCCGCCCATGTCGAAGGACAGAACCTTGTCCAGCCCATAGCGCGCTGCAATGTGGGCCGCGAAAACCGCGCCCCCTGCGGGACCGGATTCAACCAATCGCACAGGGAACTCTGCCGCGTTCTGGATCGAAATAATTCCACCACCAGAGTGCATCAGGAAGATGCGGCATGACACACCTTCGTCTTTCAAGCGATCCTCAAGGCGACCCAGATAAGAGGCCATCAACGGCTTGATATAGGCGTTTGCGACGACAGTGTTAAAACGTTCGTACTCGCGCATCTGAGGCGAAACCTCGGAGGAGATCGAGACCGCGACATCGGGCAGTTTTTCAGCCAACACATCCCGTACAAGCTGCTCGTGCGTGGGATTCAAATAGGAGTGGATCAAGCCGACAGCGACACTTTCAAATCCTGCTTCGGCAATCTGATCGACAACAGCCTCAACCTCTGCGCGGTCCATATCAACTAGAATTTTGCCGTTGGCATCGACGCGGCCCGCAACCGTAAAGCGCATCTGACGCGGCAGCAAAGGATCGGGCAAGTTTAGGTTCAGATCATATTGCTCAAACCGCGATTCTGTTCGCATTTCGATCACGTCACGGAAACCCTCGGTCGTGATGAGCGCCGTTTTCGCGCCGCGCCGTTCGATTAACGCATTCGTGGCAAGCGTAGTCCCATGAATGATCTGGTTGATCTGCGCAGGACTGACATCGGCTTTGGCGCACACTTGGTGCATGCCATCAATGATCGCGTTTTCGGGGGCAGCGTAGGTTGTCAGAACCTTTGTCGAGAACGCGACCCCATCCCTTTCCAAGACAACGTCCGTAAACGTGCCACCGATATCGACGCCAAGGCGAATGGAAGGTACGGTCATTTTGCGCTCCAACTGCAGAATAGACGCGCAGTTGGCTCAAAACGTATCAAAAAATCAAATCGATTAAAATTTTCACCCCAATCAATTTAGCTGATCTAAGAGAGCTGCATAGCAGCCTTCGCGATCTGCGCAGCTCTTTCGACATAAAGGCCAGCCCGCGCCGGGGCATAGCGCGCATAAAAAGACAAAGGTTCAGGGACCCAATCAGCCTCTACTCGGTGTAGCTCGCCTGATGCAATCTCAGCCGCTATCAACCGTTCAGGCAACAACGCGACCCCTAGCCCTTCAAGCGCCATCGGCACACATGCAGACAACGCGCTCGAATGCACAACCCGCTCCCCTTTCAATCCGCGCTCTTTTGCAAGGCTGTGCAGGGCGGCGCAGGCCTGTGTGTGTTTGGCATGCGTTAAAACGGTTAGGTCAAAAAGCTCTGGTAAAGTTAACTTCGCGCTCACCTGCGTGATCAGGTCTGCATTCACCACCCAACAATAGTTTTCCTGGCCCAGCGCTTCGCTTGTAAATGCCTTGGATTTGAACGGCCCCGTTTGGAGCGCCAGATCAAGCTGCCTTTCCATAAGCCTTGAATCAATCGCGGTTGAAAGATCAACTTCTAGCTGGATGCGTAGCTTGGGATAGACCTCCTTCATCAACCGAAGGAAATCTTGCAACCATGTACAAGCCACGAGTTCCGTCACGCCAAGCCGCAAGGTTTCCTCAATCAATTCCTGACGGCCTGCTTCTTCAATGAGAGCTTCACCAGCCCATAGCACGTCTCGCGTTTTCTTGAGCAGCCTGTCGCCATCTGCGGTCAAACGCACAGAGCCAGCATCGCGGATTAACAACGTAACATCGAGCGCTGCTTCCAGCGCAGCGATGCGGGCGGATATATTAGGCTGCGTCGTCCCAAGCGTTGAGGCCGCAGCACGAAACGTGCCCGTATCAACAACGAAAGCAAAGGCCTCGAGTTGTTTGAGTGTGATTTGGCTTTTGATCATTTTGAGGCCACCGATAAAAACAGTTGATACTCAGGGTATCCGCTCTGGTGGCTTGAGCAAGGCCGTTTAATGCCCGAAAGACCGCTCGCCGGCCATCCAACTCGCAACTTGCCTGAAGCCATCAGTAAGGGAAGTTCGTACTGCGCAGCTGGGGAAGCGGAGCCAAACCATGAGTTTGGCATGGCTCCAGCCAGATTCCGAATGTGTTAGCGTTGGATGACCCACTGCTTAAAGCGTGTCTCCAAGGAATCGCAGGCTGCCAGTATCAGGTCCCGGGATTGGTATGGCCCAGCGTTATCAATGGTGGGCGATACTGTCACGCATTGGGAGGTATCCATACCCAGACGGATTTCCATGCTCGCATCATCATAAACAAACCGCTGGGTTTCATCCGCCTGATCGCAAACGATCAAGCCAAAGGGGTTTTTGGTGTTTTGGGGGGCATTGTAAGACATGCACAGGCCAAAATAGGTCGCGGAGCCAATCGCGCCGCTATCCGCATCGTAAGTGAAAAGCACATCATCGCCCACTGGCTTACATGAATGCGCATGGAGTGTGTCGCTGAGTTCGCGGCCTTCAGTATCAATGCACCAGCCAAGCATCTCCGCTTCATCAAGGTTGTCCGCAAGGTGGATAATAGGTCCTGTGGTCTGGATTTTCGGCACCTCAGCAAATGAAGCCATCGGCAACGTCAGGCACAAGGTCGCGCAAAGGAGGGTAGTGGTTTTCATTAGACTATCCTTTCAAAAGGGTCGGAGTTAGAATTTTTGTTGAAACGCGCGAATGCGGGCTGCGTTGATGCCTTGATCACTGCGACCGATACGAGACACGCTGCGCAGATCTACGCGGCTGCCACTCTCTTGCTCACTCACCACGACAACAACATCATCAGCGAAATAAAAGACGGAGGTACGGGCAGTGGCTTCGAAGCGGCGGTGTTCAGCGTCCTTTGCGACAATATCCCACCCCATCGCCTCGGCCACTTCCAAGGCGCGTACGAAGGCGGAATCGGCATCTAGATTGGTTTCTAGCGGCGCGATATCGGGGTAAGCAGTTACCTGAATATCAGCGACCTTCGCGCCAGCATAAGCGAGCGAGGTGCGCGCTCCTTCCCGCGTCTCATCCAACACAAGAAAGACTGGGGGATTGGCCGTGTCTGTTGTAATGTCATTTATCGGCGCCGCCCTTACAGGTGGGTTAAGCGTTGAAGAAATCATCGGCACCAGCATGGCCACACCGATGAGGGCCGCAATACCACCAAACGCTGCGGGCACCTTTTCCTTTCGAAAAAGATGAACAATCAGCGCAATAAGCCCCACCGCGGTGACACCAATCGCAAGTAGGTCGAAATAGGAACGGTAAAGACCGAATCCCGTTATCGGCTGCCATAACCCCAAGCGCGCACCAAATACCATCAACGCCGCGGCCGCTGCCCCAATGGCAGCGGCCAGCAGGGCGAGTTTTCCTAGATGTTTCATCTTCTTTCCAATCCTTGACTTGCGCAACATTTTTTTGCTTGCTATGCAATAATTGCAGACTATGCAAGGTTTATAAAATGACACTTCCGTTACGAGAAAAAAGGCGACAGGAAACGGCGCTTCATATCCAGAAGGCAACCTTGGCACTGGCTATGCAGAATGGCCTTGAGCGCGTCACAACCGATGAGATCGCTGTTGCCTCGGGCATCAGCACGCGAACGTTCTTCAACTACTACCCAAATAAGGAAGCCGCCGCGATCGGCCACCCGCCGAAGTTCAGCGACAGCGGCAAAGAGGCGCTGCGCGATGGATCCGGCCTCTTGGCAGTAGATATCAAGCAGCTTTTAGACCGCCATATTGAAACGCTCTCGAAAGACGAGGCCATTCTGAGGATGGTGGGCAAAATCCTTCGAAGCAACGAGAAAGCCCGCGGAATCCTTGATGGGCTTCTCTCCGCCCAGCGCGAAGAGCTTGCGGCAACTTTTTACGAACGTGGGTTCAATCGCCAAACAGCAGCTGCGCTCGCTCACAACGCAACAAGCGCGATTGGCGGCGCAATTGCCCTTTGGGAGCATGAAGAGAATATCACCCTTGGCGCTGCATTGAATCAGGTCTGGGAAGGGCTGATTGACGCCTCACGGCTGCTCTCTGACACCGGCGGCTAGACTGCCGTCTCTCCCCGCCAAGAAAAAACGACGGCACTTGTTTGGTGCTGCGTATAACCACCGCACGTCCGGCTATGGGCGCGCTAGCACCGCGCCAATGGCTCGACGAAAGGCCAAAATATGAAGAAACTAATCTATGTCATCGCGTCAGTCGCAATCATTGCAAGTGCATATGTTTGGTCGTTTGGGATTCCCGGCGCAGCACCAACGGGCGCTAACGGGCAAGCCCCCGTTGCGCAAGGCCCGGGCGGGCCGGGTGGCCCAGGAGGTCCAGGAGGGCAAGGCAAACCCGGCGGCGGCGCGACGACCGTAGTCCTGACCCCATTGAAACAGCAGCCGTTCGAGGACACTTTTCGCTCCATTGGCAATTCGCAAGCCGTGAACAGCGCAACGGTTACTTCGGATGTTTCTGGCCGGATTGTCGAAGTCAACCTGAGCGCGAACGCGCAGGTCTTGCAAGGGGACGTGTTGGTCCAGTTAGACGCCCGCGCAGCTACGTTGTCTCTTGATATCGCGCAGAGCGAGCTCGAACAAGCAGACGCAACCGTGGCTCGATATGAGCGACTTCAACAATCAGGAAACTCGACGGTAACGACTGTGACGATCTCTGAAGCACGGCTTGCCCAACGCCTTGCTGAAGCCAATGTCGCACAAGCCGAGCTCGCTCTCGAAGACCTCACAATCCGCGCGCCCATTTCCGGAAAGGTCGGGCTGAGCGATGTTAAGGTCGGCGATCTACTCATCGCCAACACGCCCATTGTCACAATCGACGATTCTAGCGCGCTCCTTGTGGAGTTCGAGCTGCCCGAACGGTCAGTCAACTTCCTCTCTATCGGGCGAGAAGTCACGCTAGGAACCCCATCCCTGACGGGCCGCTTTTTCCACGGTGAAATCGCATCATTTGACAGCCGGATTGATGATGTCACCCGAAGCGTGACGGTCAAGGCACGCGTCGAAAATCCCGATGCAACCCTCTGGCCAGGCATGACTTTCACTGCGCGGCTCAGCGATCTTAGCGATCCATTGGCAGTCGTTCCAACAACGGCCATCACTTGGTCACGCGATGGAGCGAGCGTCTGGTTCGAAAAAGATGGCAAAGCGCAGAGTATCCCCGCGACCATCCTGCATCGCCGCGATGAAAGCGCCTGGTTAGATGTCGATCTGCCCGTCGGCACCATGATCATAACCGAAGGCGCGCACAAGCTAAGGACTGGCTCGCAAATCACCGATGCGGATGCTGCAAGCCAAATGTCAGATGGGGCACCGACATGAGCACGCCTACAATTCAACGCGCGGCTACTGGATTGGCCGATCTGTTCGTTGCGCGGCCTATCTTCGGCTTTGTTGTCAATCTATTGATCCTGATTGCTGGTCTGGCTGCGCTTGCTTCTGTCGACGTACGCGAGATGCCCGATGTCGATCAGCCCGTTCTTTCAATCCGCACTCAATACGAAGGCGCGACGCCTGCAACAGTGGATCAGGAAATCACACAGGTCTTAGAGGACGCTCTCAGCGCGCTCGAAGGTCTGTCCTACATCGAATCCAGTTCCTCAACTGGATCAAGCAGCATCACAATCGACCTGTCAGATGGAACCGATATTGACGTAGCCGCCAACGAGGCGCGCGAAATCGTGTCTGCAACGGTGCGCCAGCTTCCTGGTGATCTTGAAGATGATCCGACTGTTTCGAAATCTGACAGCAACGCCAGTGCGATTATTCGTCTGGCCGTGCTGGGGGATGTGACACTGGATGAGCTGACCGCCCTCGCGGAGGGCCCGATTTACAATCGGCTATCGCTTATCGACGGTATCGCCGAAGTTACGACCCGCGGAGAACGTTCCAACGAGTTTCGCGTCAGCCTTGATGACCGCCTTTTGCTAAGCCGTGGACTGACGGTTTTTGACGTGACCGCAGCCCTTGCTAACCTGCGCGATGATACCCCGCTCGGCGAGCTTGAAACCAGCGCCCAAACGATTGCCCTGCAAGTCGGAAACGCTGACGTTACTGTGGAAAGCATTGGAGACATCCTGATCGGCACAAATACGCGAATTTCGGATGTGGCATTGGTTCAACTGCTGCCCGAAGACACCGTGGTGTCAACTCGTGTGAACGGGCAAACAGCCATCGGGCTGGATATCACCCGCCAATCTGAAGGCAACACTCTAGAGATTTCGCGCGCAGTAAACATTGCCGTAGAAGAACTGCGAGATGTTCTTCCCGATGGTGTCGATCTTATTGTCTCAACAGATGATGGCATATTCATCGAAGGCGCTTTGAGCGAGGTGATCAAGTCCATCGGTTTGGCGACAGGGATTGTGATCCTTGTTATTTTCGCGTTCCTGCGATCCTTCCGCGCAACGCTTATCCCCGCTATCACCATTCCTGTCGCCCTGATCGGCACTTTAGCCGCCATCTGGTTGACGGGATTTTCGGTCAACACAATCAGCCTCTTGGCTTTGGTTCTTGCGACAGGAATGGTGGTCGATGACTCCATCGTCGTGGTCGAAAATATCGTGCGCAAACGCAAAGACGGCATGGGTGCCTTCGCTGCCGCTGCTGCTGGCACGAACGAGGTTTTCTTTGCCGTCATTTCAACCACTGCAACGCTTGCGGCAGTGTTTATTCCCATTTCCTTCCTCCCCGGTCAGGCCGGCGGCGTGTTCAGCGAGTTCGGCTTTGTGCTGGCTTTCGCGGTTACGTTATCGTCGATTGCAGCGCTGACACTAGCACCCGTTTTGGCGGCCCTTCTGGACCCCGGGAAGCAAAACGAGAAATCACCGCCCCAAGCAGCCCCCGGCCCCCTTTCTCGCGGATTCGACTGGGTGATTGACCGCGCCATTCGCGCGCCCCTCATGGTGCTGGCCGTCGCTTTCGGCTTTGCTCTCATCGCTCTGGGCGCGGCCAACACGCTCACGTCAACGATCACGCCGACAGAAGATCGCGGGTTCTTTTTGGTTCAAGCTCGCGGTGCCTCAGACACGACCGCGAGTTATCTGGATTCACAAATCGCCCAGATCGAAGACATCCTCGCGCCGTTTCAGCAGAGCGGCCAGATTACCTCGGTTCAAAGCATCATCGGCATCGGTGGCGGCACCACTGCCTTCGTTGTTGCACGCCTACCAGATTGGGCAGACCGCGATTGGTCACAGCAAGAGTTGATGGGCCCGATCAACGGCATGCTCTCGACAGTGCCCGGCGTGCAGGTTTTTGCAATATCACCGAACAGCCTGAATATTCGCGGCGGCGGTAACGGATTAACGTTTGCGGTGAGCGGAACCAACGTTGACGACATGACAGAGGCCGCATCCGATCTTGTTGCTGTCATGGCTCAGGACGACACCTTTTCCAATCCGCAGGTTTCAGGCGACAGCGTTCAGGCGCAGTTTGAAATCACAGTAGATCAGGAAATGGCAGGCGTCTTTGGACTGAACGAAGCCGACATTACCAAAACGATCAGTGCCTTGACCCAAGGCACCGTCGCGGTCAGCGTCTTTCTGGAGGATACGGAAACAGACGTACGCGTTGTCCCCGGCGGGCCGCCCATCAATGACCCCAACGATCTTGAGAACATCCAACTCCGCCTGCCCAGCGGCGCATATGTTCCCCTCTCTTCAACTGCGAAACTGACCCCCATCGTGAGCCAATCTTCGATCGAACGTCAGGGCGGCACGTTGGCTGTCTCGGTTCAGGCCAACCTCCCCGAGGGCGTTGATCTTGGCACAGCTATGGCCCGCGTAAACGCGCTCGCCGCTGAAACACTGCCTGAGGGCATGGGGATTGTTTACACAGGCGAGGCTGCGTCTTTGGGCGATAGCCAATCGGGCATGTATTTGGTGTTTGGCGTCGCTGGGATTGTGGTCTTCCTTGTTCTGGCCGCGCAATTCGAAAGCGTTGCGAGTGCAGTCGTGATTATGTTGACAGTGCCTTTCGGCATTGCTGCCGCGTTGCTGGCTATTTCGATCACAGGCGGCTCGCTCAACTATTACAGTCAGATCGGTTTGGTTCTACTGATTGGGGTCATGGCGAAGAACGGCATTCTAATTGTCGAATTCGCCAACCAATTGCGTGAAGCGGGCCAAGACATCGACAGCGCCATTCGAGACGCCCTGCGTCTTCGCATTCGGCCAGTGATGATGACAATGGTGTCCACTGTCTTTGGCGGCTTGCCTCTTGTTCTTTCAACTGGCGCTGGTGCCGAAGCGCGCGTGGCGGTCGGGTGGGTCATTGTCGGCGGGCTTGGTTTCGCTACCGTATTCACCTTGTCGCTGACGCCTGTGTTCTATCGCTGGATCACCGTTTGGGGCGCCGAACCCGGCGTGTCGGCTCGCCGCTTAAAGCAAGAACGCGACCTGTTTACGGAGGCAGAGCAGATCTGAACAGCACCTTTGCCGCGGCAGCGATAGCAGCTTTTGTGAAACGTGCGAAATCAAGCCGTGGCATTGGCAAAAAGCGCAATGTCTCGGTGAAACCCTTTTGAAGCAGAAAAACAGTGCAAATTTCTTAGCTGAAATCGGCTCCTGCGGTCCAAGTTGCCTTTTCGTTGGTTGGCTCGCCAAAATTCAGGTGCCACCCATGGTTCATTTTTGGGAGTTATCCTGCGCGTACTCGTCTTCCAAATACGCAGCTATTCGCGAGCACAGGCTTGAAGCTCGCGAATAGCAACGAACGAACAAAACGACATTCAACTGCCCGCCAGAGCCGAGAGCGTGAAAACCGACGTCATGCAACACTCCGTTTTTGCATATGCACACTCTAACGATTGCTCATTTTGCACTTAGCCGTCCGACAATTTGAATCCATGCCCCTCGGTATCTAACCAAGCTTTTACCGCGACTGCCGCAAGCGTAATGTCTTCAGCGCCCCCCATGCCCTTGTCATCAAGACCACCTTTGACAACGGTGACGCGGACATCGCCAAAAGGGAGCGCCGCGGCGACGGCCTCTTTGTCAACTTTGTCTGGTTCAGGCACACCCACCGTCACATCAACACGCATCTCGGAGGGGTGTTTGTAATTATAAAATATGGTCAAAGAGCTATGACGGATGGCATCAGAAATGCCACGCAAAGCAGCTTTGGTATAATCATGACCATGAACATCCGCGCCCATTCCAAGTTCACAAATCAGTGGTTTCATGAGGGTATCTCCACATCGTAGGAAACGGTAACGATTGCATTTGCAATCAAGGTTTTGTGCCCCATCATGCTAACTTCAAGTCCGCCCTTTACGGCTGCTGCCGAAACTGTTCCGACCGGTGCTTGGGCTTTGACCACGTCCAAATCTACAGCGTCTGGATCGGCTACGCCCACGCGGATATCAACGATCATCGCATCCAAAGGCAGATCGAAAGCCATACCTGCGACAAGAAAATTGCGATGCAAAGCATCATGCACAGCGCGGGCCGCTGCTTTGGTGTAATCCTGCCCTTTTAGATCGGTGCCCATGCCCATTTGAACGGCAAATTGCGTTTTTGGCATTGTCTCTAACCTCCCAATATTACGGTTTTCGAAAATTTCAATTCGGTGGTTCGCTGCTCGCGTGTCTTGCGCCTTGCCCCATCCTAGCGCGAGCTTGCTGAGTTCATCGATTGTCGCGCGATTTTTAGCTTCGCGAAGTCTTCTTCGGCGTGATAACTGGACCGTGTTAAGGGACTGGCAGAGACCATGGAAAACCCCTTGGCTTTGGCGATGCGCTCAAGCTTGGTAAACTCATTCGGAGTGACGTATCGGTGAACCGGATAGTGCTTTGGCGTCGGCTGCAGGTATTGCCCAATCGTCAGGAAATCGACCTCAGCAGCGCGCAGGTCATCCATCACCTGAAAGATTTCTTCTTCGGTTTCGCCCATGCCAACCATCAGGCCAGATTTTGTCGCAACATCAGCGTTCATGTCCTTCGCGCGTTTCAACAGATACAGCGATCCGAAATACCGCGCGCCGGGGCGCACCTTTAGATAAAGCCTCGGAACGGTTTCGATGTTGTGATTAAAAACATCCGGCCGCGCCGTCATCACGGTCTCAAGCGCCATCGCATCTGACATGCGAAAGTCCGGCGTGAGGATCTCGGTGGTCGTCTCAGGAGATTTGCGATGGATGGCGTTTAGCGTTCTGGCGAAATGCTCTGCGCCGCCATCGTCCAGATCATCGCGATCCACAGATGTGATGACCACATGGCGCAGACCCATTTTGGCGACAGTCGCAGCGACGCGCGCGGGCTCGAACACATCGAGAGCGTCGGGTTTGCCCGTGGCGACGTTACAAAACGCGCAGCCACGTGTGCAAATCTCGCCCATAATCATGAACGTCGCGTGCGATTTTGACCAACATTCACCGATGTTTGGGCACGCGGCTTCCTCGCAGACGGTCGTTAGGCGCTGGCCCTTCACTTCGGCATTTGTTTTTTCAAACATATCACCGCTGGGGGCACGCACGCGCAACCAAGGGGGTTTGGGCAAAGGCTTTGAAGCCTTTACTTTTGCCTTTTCGGGATGGCGTTCTTTCGACTTTTGGAATGCGGTAGCGATGTGCAACCTACCTTCGCTGTACGTGTTAAAATTTGGTTGCCTACAAGGTCCAACCAGTCGCGTTCCGCCTATTCATGGGGTCTCAAAAAGAACGGCGGAACGCAGTTGGACAATCAGAAAGCAATATGAGGCAAAGCTCTGATTACCCGTTGATGTCGATCAGGATTTTCAGGTGCTGCCCACCCGGATCGAGAAGCGCATCGAACCCTTCCGTCACGGCCTTATCCAGCGTCGTCTTCTTTGTGACGACCTGTTTGGCAGGGAGAGCGCCACTTGAAATCAGTTGGATCACCCGTGGCCAGTAATACGTCGGATAGCACCAAGAACCACGTATATCGATATCCTTGAAGGTCACTTGGAACCAGTCCAGCGGGTTTTCATGCGGGTGCAATCCCGTCACGACAACAGTGCCCTGTTTGCGCACGGCGTCCAGACAGTCTTTCAATGCGTGCTCATTGCCGACCGCTTCGATAGCAATGTCACAGCCAACACCGCCTTCGGTCGCGGCGCGAATGACCTCGCCGACGTTTTCTTTGGTTGGATTGATTGTCGTGATCCCGTCGACCATGTTTCGAACCAAATCCAAGCGCGTGTCGTTCGGGTCTGTTACAAACAACTGCCCTGCACCTGCTGCGCGCGCCGCCATCAATGTCAAAGCACCGATGGGCCCTGCCCCAGTGACCAGAACCGAATTCCCGGCCTGTACGCCAGCGCGATCGCAGGCATAGACCGCCACGGCAGTCGGCTCTACCAATGCGGCTTCTTCATCGCTCATTTCATCCGGGATTTTGGCGACGTTATATTCATTCAACGTGGAATATTCCGCCATACCGCCCCAGCCCCAGCTGAGACCCGTCACAGCGATCTCGTCGCTCAGGTGAAACAAGCCACGGTCTGAATAGTAATCACCGCTGCGCGGCATAATCAGTGGCTGAACCGAAATGCGATCACCCGGCTTGACCGAAGTGACACCTTCGCCCACCGCATCAACGACACCGCCATATTCGTGACCCAAAATTTGCGGCCCCTGCGCACCTGTAAACGGATGCGGCTCGGTCGGGATAAAGATCGGCCCGTATGCGTATTCATGCAGATCGGTTCCGCAGATGCCGACATATTTGTTGCGAATGCGAACCTGACCTGCGGCGGGCTTTTCGGCGGGTGCCTCAATATCCTCTAACCGTAGGTCCTTGGCAGCGTGAAATCTCAGTGCTTTCATTTCTTCCTCCACTCTTGATAATCAATATAAGCAACAAGCGTGCCAACGCTGGAGTCATAGCTATTTTGCAAACAGCTCACGCCTATGACTGAATGCTCTTCGAACTTGACCCAATCGCAGAAAAGCCGGCCCCTTATGCCCGCTTTACAAGCATTCGGAACCGGCTTTCAGCATTGTGAATCGCTTCGAACGCGCTTAGCGAATTCTGTTTGTGTCAGGTCCAAACACCAACAGGTCAGCGGGGTCGAAATGGATATTCACCTCCGCCTTGGTGTGCGTGCGCACATCGCGGCTCGCAGAGACTTCGATCTCTTCGCCGCACAAGTCAAAGAAAAATTGCAGCGAAGACCCAAGATCGAAATGGCGACTTTCGCTACAGTTCAGCGAATGGTGATGCTCTTGCTTGTCCAAGAAGATGTGTTCAGGACGAAGACCGATCTTGATTTCACCCTCTGCTCGAACCGGCAACATGATCTGTTGGCCATCCTTTAGCGTCGCAACGCCGCCAGAGGCTTGCGCTGTGATAAAGTTCATAGGAGGTGAGCCGATGAAGCCCGCAACAAACATGTTGTTAGGATCGCGATACAGATCGAGCGGGGTGCCGACCTGTTCTAACCCACCTTGATTAACCACTGCAATTCTATCGCCCATCGTCATAGCTTCGACCTGATCGTGGGTGACATAAACGGCCGTTGTTCCAAGGGTGCGTTGTAGATTTCGGATCTCCGATCTCATCTCGACGCGCAAGCGGGCATCAAGGTTCGACAAAGGTTCGTCAAATAGGAAGGCTGTGGGTTCGCGCACCATAGCGCGCCCCATTGCAACGCGTTGACGCTGTCCACCTGACAAAGCACGCGGGCGGCGGGACAGATAGTCCGTAAGCCCCAGCATCTCTGCCGCGTTTGCGATACGTTTTTCTATTTCCGCCTTGTCGAATTTGTGAATTTTCAAACTGAACGCCAGATTGTCCTTCACAGTTAGATGCGGGTAGAGCGCGTAATTCTGAAACACCATAGCGATGTTGCGTTCTTGGGGGGACAAGTCGTTGATCGGTTGATCATTGACCGAAATCACACCGCCGGAAATGTCTTCCAGTCCAGCGATTGACCGCAAAAGCGTGGATTTCCCACACCCAGACGGGCCGACCAGGACCATAAACTCACCCTCTTCGATAGAAAGCGACACTTCCCGAAGTGCATGATACGAGCCGTAGAACTTCTCTACATTGATGATGTCAATTTTGCCC
This sequence comes from Cellvibrionaceae bacterium, assembly GCA_050633365.1. Lineage (GTDB taxonomy): Bacteria > Pseudomonadota > Gammaproteobacteria > Pseudomonadales > Cellvibrionaceae > Pseudomaricurvus. Next base: position 232,856 of record JBOEGJ010000009.1, read on the forward strand.
ATTTTGTTATCTCCGGTTTGTTTACTTACTTGACGCCGCCTTGCGTCAAACCACCGATCAGCCATTTTTGGCAGAACAGCGCGATGAAATAGACAGGGATGATCCCAGCGCTTGACGCTGCTGCCATGTGTCCAAAATTTACTCGCCGCTCGCCCTGAAAGAGCGAGATGCCGACAGTCAAAGTTCTGCTGTTGTCATCAAACGTCATTGCCTGAGCAAAGAGCAGTTCGTTGAAAGCCAATATGAAACAGATCAGGCCCGTTGCGATCATTGCCGGGTAAAGCAAGGGAACGGTCACGGTCAAAAGCGTGCGGAAGTAGCTGGCTCCGTCTAGCCAAGCCGCTTCGTCCAATGCCTTGGGAACCTGCAAAATGTAGCTGCGCATTAGCCAGAACGCCACGGGCACATTCATCAAGCCATAGATCAAGACCATGCCCGCCGTTGAGTTCAAAAGCCCCAATGACTGCATCAAGACAAACAGCGGGATCAAAGCGATGATCGGGGGCGCAACATAAGACGCAAGGATCATGTCTGGCAGGAAGGATTTCCCCACTTCCAGCTTTAGCATCGCATAGGTCGCCATAACGGCCACACCGAGCGTGACAAACACGCTAAGCGCTGCGGCTTGGATGGAGTTCAACACAAAGGACAAAAGCGGTATGCGCGTGAATGCGACGACCCAGTTCTCGGCCTCGACCGCTTCGGGAAGAAAGTTGCCTTCGACAACGTCGACCGGTGACTTGAACGAGGTCGAGACCAGGTAAGCGATTGGAAGCATGAAGAAGACGATTATCACTGCAAGAGCCAACCAGACCAGGATCATCCGACGCATACGGCCCTTTTCAGCCTTTGGCGTCCATGTTTTTGACAGCGTGATCAATTCGGGTTTGAAATCGAATTCTCTGCCGTTTTCAGGCGAGACGGGCTGCTGAATAGATTGGGTCATAGTCTGGCCTCCGCTTTGTTGTTTAGAAGCACGATGGGCAAAGTGACGATCGAGATCACAACGGCAAAATAAAGCGTTTGAGCTGCGGCAAGGCCGAGATCAAACTCCTGCAACGCAGTGCGCCAGATCACATAGGTTGACATATCTGTGGCTCCGCCTGGCCCGCCTTGCGTTAGAACAAAGATCAAATCGAAGGTCTTGAAGGCCATGACCATGCGGATCAGCAAAATTGACAGCAAAGCTGGTGCCAGCATCGGCAAGGTGAGTTTAAAGAACGTCGTCTGAGAATTCGCGCCGTCCAGCGCTGCGGCTTCAAAGACATCCTCTGGCAAGGATTGCAGTGCGGCATAAGCAAGGATCACAATGAAAGGCGTCCATTGCCAAGTGTCCGCCAGCATTATCGACGGAAAGGCAAATCGCCCGTCCCCGAGGATCGAAATCGGTTGCTCAATAAATCCAGCGCGAGACAGCAGGCTATTGATCCAGCCAGTCGGGCTGAGCAGCAGCTTCCAAGCGATGCCAACCATGACCGGCGGCGTCATTAAGGGGAGCAAAATGATCGCGCGTAGAAACTTTCCGTTTCTGACCGAAGTGAACAACAGATAGGCAATCAGCAAGCCCAAGACCAGTTGAAGCACCGAAACTGAAACGGCAAAAATAACGGTTGTAATGATACTTGAGGTAAAACTCGTACCTGTCAGCATCCAGCTGAAGTTTTCCCAGCCATCATAACTTTGAAACGTATTCGCCAGTGTTGATCGGCTGACTGACAACGCGATCAAATACACCAATGGATATACAAAAAACGCGGCCAGTCCGGCCATTACCGGCACCAGCATAAGCCAACCCGCGGTTGATCTTTTGCGAATTAAAGGTCTCATTTCACCTACCCTCCCCTCGTCTTAACAGCGGATGTTTGCTCGATTTCACGATCGCGCCGATTTCACAGCGACGTGCTGTGGTCTTCAAAACACGCGTTGCCCGCCCGAGGAGGGCAACGCGCAATGATGAATGATCAGCGCAGGATACGCTCCCATGCGCGCTGTACGCCGTTCATCGTGTCTTCTGGGGATTTCTGCCCAGCAAGCATCGTGGCAAGATCGCGGCTCAGGATTTCCAGCAGCTGCGGCGCATCCGGACCTGTGGGCCACGCCATTGCGTTGGCCAAAGCGTCACCGATGATCTCATGCGTCTGCGGCGCGGCTGTTTGATAAGTCGCGTTCTGGATCGTCGAGGTGCGGAATGGGTCAATGCCTGTCCCGTTGGTTGCCGACATCGTCAAGCACATTTCAACGCCAGAAATCCACTTGATGAACTCCCAAGCGATTTCCTGCTTTTGAGATTGAGGCGACAAACAAACACCAAAGCCCGCATTCAATGCAGCGCGGCTGTCGGCGGCGTTTCCGCTTGTCGTTGGAAGTGGAACAACGCCCCATCTGTCTTTAACCGCGGAATCTGTGTCTTGCGCAGCGTTCAGCGCCAGATCCATCCAGCCTTCTTTGGTCACAACCCGGCCACCAAGGAACAGCGCTAGACCCTCGGCATAGCCGATCTCGGGCGGCGTCGGTGACGCATGGGGGGACATCGCAGTGTAGTTTTCTGCAACCGCCAGCATCTCAGGCGTGTTCAACGCTGGTCGACCTTCTGCGTCGAGGAAGTTCGCACCAAAGTTGGCGACACGGTTTGCAAATGTCGAAACATTCAACAGTGGTACAGGCATACCCATCAACGAGTGGCCGTGAATGCCTTCGCTGCTTAGTTCCGACGTGGCTTGTTCTGCCAGCGCGTTCAGATCGTCCCAAGTCTTTGGCAGATCTGCGCCAAGACGGTCCAGCAGTTCCTTATTGTAGTAGAGCGCGTGGTTGTCTGCATCGTAAGGCAGCGCGTAGCGACGGTCTTCATATAGCGAATAGGCGTCATAGACGTTCTGGATGAAGTCATCGGGCTGCACTTCAGCCTTATCGCGTTCAATCATATCGGTGATATCGACGGCCAGACCGTTAGCAGCCAGAGCGCCGATGGTGCAGTACCAGTTTTGATAAACATCGTAACGGTTTGCACCGGACTGCTGATCAAGCGCGACCTGCTGGTACATCGCGCCCATCGGTACGGCGTCGATGTTAACAGTCACACCGGTTTTTTCTTTAAACGTTCGTGCGGCAATCTCAGCGCCGCCAACATGTGGCTGCGCGATCATTACCGTCAATTCATCAGTGCTCTGAGCAAGCACTGGCGCGGCCAAACCCGTTAGCGCCGTGCCACCAAAAGCAGCGGTTCCGGTCTTCAAAAGCGTTCTGCGACTAATTACACCCTTCGTTCTTGAGACAGTCATTATCTTCCTCCCATTCATTGTTAGTCTTGTGCAGGTGGCATCGAAAGCGCACCTTGCAGACTTATAAGCAACAAGCATGCCAAGATTGATAATTGTCAGAATTCTCTGAGGAAAATCGCGTTTCACGCTGAAGTCAGGCGACGTTGCAGCGCGTTTTTTTCGGCGCGATTGCTGCAGGGAAAAAGACGGCAGTTTCCGCCTGATCTGTTGCTGCGTCTGGACCTTGGGCTTTAAAAATTTCGATCCAGCGTTTTTTCACACAGCTTGTTGACCCCCGCATGCAGCAAGATGGTCAGCGTTGCCAAAACGATCAACGCAGCAAACATCAAATCCGTCTTGGCCCGCCCATTTGCCAATAGCATCAGGTAGCCAAGCCCTCTCGATGCGCCGACCCATTCGCCAATGATCGCGCCAATTGGCGCGTAAACAGCTGCCAGTCGCAAACCACTGCCAAAGCCCGGCAGCGCTGCGGGCACCCGGATCCGCCACATGATACGCCAAGGCGCTGCGCCCATCACGCGGGCCATGCCGATCCAGTCCCTATTCGTGCGCATCAACGCATCGAAAAAGGAGGATGTGACGGGAAAGTAGATTATGATCAAAGCCATCGTGATTTTCGACCACATGCCAAAGCCCAACCACAATGTCAGGATTGGGGCCAAGGCAAAGACAGGCACCGACTGTGAGAAGACCAAAATCGGTCTAACCAAGGCCCGCGCAGTGGGCGAAAACGCCAAGCCAATAGCCGAGACAAAGCCGAGCAATGCCCCCAAGGCCAGCCCTATCAACACCTCTGCCATTGTTATGGCCGCGTGTTCTGCCAAGAGCGCCCTGTCTTTCCAGATGGTTTCAAAAACCAACGCGGGGGGAGGCAAAATAAACCGAGCAACCCCTGTGGACCAAACGAGCAATTGCCATAAGGTCAGTGCCAAAAGAGTTGCGGCAATCGATGCGCGCCAGCCGCTCAACGTTGCACCTTGAAGCCGGCCCAAGCCGCATCGAAAAACGCGCGTTCCAGTGAAACTGCCTGAGCGAACATGTCTTGGACTTCATCGCGTGCAGCTTGGTCCAAGCCATCCCAAACCGCGTCGAGTTGGCCACGCAAATAGGCGACCACACCTTCAAAACCATCGCCCGAGTGCAGGGTGATCCATTCACCGAACCAGAATGGCAGCTCGCTCGCGCGATGTTCAACGGGGCGGGCCCATTCCAGATAAACCCATTCTGCCACGACCAAGACGGACAGCATAAGTTCATAGCGACCAGATATCCGCGCCTTGTGCATTAAGGCTTGGAACGCTTGCGTTTCGGGAGCAGCCGTCGCGACGCTAGGAACGTTCAATGCCTCCATCGATCGGAGGAAATATGTGTTTTCTGGCCCACAAATAAGGCCCAAGAACTGCGCGCCGGGAACGCCATCCGCCAACGTAGGCGCGTGCGCCACAGCCGAGGCGAGCAAGCGCACAAATCCATCGATGAACTGATAATCTTGTTGCAAATAGCCCGCCATTTTTTCGATCTCTAGCGTGCCTTGGGCAAGCGCGTCAGTAAATGGATGCTCGGTTGCGGCGCGCCAGTCCGTCGCCACCTGTTTTTTGAGATATTCGCTTGCTTGCATCATTGCTTCCTTAATTTCTTCAGCAGCGTTGCCTGCGCTAACAGCACATCCGCAGCATCCACTGGGCGCGGGATCGCTCCCGATGGTGCCTCGACATCGCTCAACCCGCTTTGTGTCATGATTAAAATGGTCTGCCCGAGGCGCGCCGCTTCGCCCGGGTCATGGGTGACCAGCAAAACTGTACGACCTACGAGCAATTCTGCTGTCAATTCCTGCATTTGCGCCCTTGTCAGAGCATCAAGAGCCGAGAACGGCTCATCCAGCAAAACAACAGAGCGATCCTCCATCAAGGTCCGCGCTAGGGCGACCCTTTGGCGTTGCCCGCCCGACAACTCATTGGGACGTTTATGCAGGTGTGCTGCAAGTCCGACACGCTCTAAAACCGCGCGGCCCATGGCTTTATTCGCGACCTCACCCCGAAGCCGCGCGCCAATCAACACATTGTCCAGAGCCGTCAGCCAAGGCAGCAAAAGATCATCCTGCGCCATAAGCGCGACGTTGCCGCCACCTGCCATAGCGCCGTCCAGATCAATACCATCGCCAAGTCCCGCAAAAAGCCGCAAGACCGTGGATTTCCCCACCCCGCTCGCCCCTAAAAGACAGGTCCATTCGCCTGCCCTCACCGTCAGGTCCAACCCTTCAAAAATTGACTGATCGCCAATTTTCGCGTGGCCTGTCAGATATAAGGCAGGAGCAATGCTCACGGGCGCAATCCCATGTCCCAAAACCCGACTTCGAGTTTTGTCGCCATGTCGAAGCGCCTGCAAAGTGCAGGCCATCTTGGGCAGGATTCAGGGTTGTCTCCTAGGCGGCGCTGAACTGCATTGTCTATCAATGCCCCCACATCACGGCAAAGCTGTTGGTATTCGTCGCTGGCGTATGTGTTGATCCATTCTGAATATGTATCACAGGTTTTGGCCGCCGCGAGCGCCGCCCCGATCTCACCATACCCCATAACGCAAGGGGCAAGCGCCGCCAGCAAATCCAAAAGATCACCAGAGTGGCCCGCATCCAGAACATATCGGGTATAAGCGAGGTTCTCGGGTCGCTCTTGCGTGGTGAACAAATCTGCTTCGCTCACCCCTGCCGCTGCACAGGTTTTCACATGTAACGCGATTTCATCATTGATCAGCGCATTCACCGTGCCTGCGGCAAGACGCATTTCGTCCACTGTATCTGCCTTGGTCACTGCCAGTGCCCAAGCGCGAGAGAAGTGGATCAGGAAGACATAGTCCTGCTTTAAGTAGTGCAGAAAAGCAGCGCGCGGCAAAGTACCATCACCTAGCCTTTCAACAAACTTGTGCCTAGTATAATCGGTCCAAGCGGGGGTTGCCCCCCGCCAAGACTGGAACGTGTTACCGTAACTCATTCTGCACCCAGATCAATCGCGAGGGCCGAAACGGGACGCGTTCCTTCAACCAACCCACTGTCGGCCAAGAACTGTTCAAACCGTGTGTAGCGGCCTTCATCTAGGGCTTCGGGGCGCAGCGCAAAACGCGGCAGAGTATCAACCCAAGCCTTGGCATTTAGCTCATCATCCAGTTCGGGGGCATACCCCTTGAACAGCTCCCACGAAGCGTCTGGGTTGTTGACAATATACTGCGTGGCCAATTCCGTCGCCCGCAAGAAGCCCCGCACTTGGCCGAGATCCATAAGATCGGGATTAGCCACATAAATCAGCTCGTCATAGGTCGGGACGCCTTCCTCTTCCACATAGAAACAATGGCCTTCGACGCCCTCAATTTCCATCTGATTCAGTTCGAAATTGCGATAGGCCCCGATGACCGCATCCACCTGCCCAGACATCAGCGATGGGGAGAGCGAGAAGTTCACATTGACCATTTCAACGTCACTCAAGCTTACGCCGTGATTGCCCAACATAGCGGTCAGAACAGCCTCTTCTACGCCAGCAACTGAAAAGCCGATTTTGCCGCCCTTTAGATCACCGATCTCTTTGATGGGACCGTCTTCCAGCACCAACAGGCAATTCAAAGGCGTCGCCACTAAGGTTCCAACGCGGATAAGCGGCAGACCTTCTGCAACATGCAAGTGTTGGCTCGGCTGGTAGCTGACAGCAATGTCGCCTTGGCCAGCTGCCACCAGCTTTGGCGGCGCGGATGGATCAGCGGGGGGGATGATTTCGACATCCAGTCCTTGGTCGGCAAAATAGCCCAACTCTTCAGCAACAATGATCGGCCCATGATCGGGGTTAATGAACCAGTCCAACAACAGTGTCATTTTCTCTTCGGCAACAGCCGGTGTCGCCAGCAAAAGGGTGGCGGCGGTAGCTAGGTATTTCATGTGTCTTTTCTCCTTAATCTCCGAGGGCGAGCAGCTTGATGTCTCCCCCCCACTGCTTTGAAAGTCGTTCAGCCGCTTGCCAGGCGCGAAGGCCCGAGCGGCACGCCAATACGGCGCGTTGATGTGTGTCAGGGCTTGGGCCATCTCGCCCGAAATCCGCGACTGAGAGGCGCTGCGCTCCGCGCAAAACTGGCCCGTGCTCATCAATCGCTCTTAGATCAATGAGCCAGTCGGTGTTCTCGACGGCGTCGGCGTCTATGAAACTTGGGTTCGCCCTTGGGTTTGGCGCGCTATCAAAACGAAAACCACCAAAGCGCAACGCGGCCGCGTCATAACTCACGAGTTGTCCTAAAGAAGCGCGATCACCGCTCGCCACAGCCAGCGCCATCTGCGCTTGCAAGCTGCCAATCACACCAACGCTCGGCCCCAACACTCCGTCGGCATCGCACGAACCCAAACGATCCGGCAAATTTGGGAACACCGCGCGCAAGCCCGGCGCGCCTGCGCAAAATCCGCCGCAGTACCCGTCGCGCCCCACAACGCTGGCGCTTATCAGCGGTTGACCCGTTTCTAGACAATGATCCGAGGCGATGTAGCTCGCAGCGAAACTATCAGCGCAGTCCAGAACCACGTCCATTCCCGCGCAAAGTGACGCTGCATTGCCGGGGTCAAACCGCGCTATCTGGGTTTCAATCTCAACCTCAGAATTCAACGCCCTCAGCGCTTGGGCGGCGACGTCCACCTTGGGTTTTCCAATATCATTTTCGCGAAAGAGCGTTTGCCGATGCAGGTTACTCAGCGCCACAACATCGCGATCCACCAAACGGACCCGCCCTACACCAGCGCCCACAAGATACTGCAAAACAGGTGCAGCCAAGCCACCCGCGCCAATGACTAGGACCGAAGCCTTAGCCAATCGCGCCTGCGCTTGCTCGCCTTGAACGGCGACCTGACGGGCGTAACGGCTCATGGGCAAACTCGCAGCCATTCGCGCACCCGCGCATCAGGATCATCGTTCATTGTGATGTCAGTCACGGCAGAGACAATGTCAGCGCCAGCCTCGAATGCACCGCCCGCTCGCTCAACCGACATTCCGCCAATGGCCACCAGCGGAATGTCACCAATCCGCTCTTTCCAGACGGATAGTTTTTCGACCCCCTGCTGGTGCCATTTCATCTTTTTCAGGATGGTCGGATAGACGGGCCCGAGGGCCACATAATCGGGCGATAGCGCCAATGCGCGTTCGAGTTCCGCCTCATCATGGGTGGAAACGCCTAGTTTAATATTGGCTGCCCGAATGGCGGTGATGTCGGCGATATCCAAGTCTTCCTGCCCAAGGTGCAGCCAGTCACAGCCAAGCTCAATCGCGAGTTCCCAATAATCGTTAACGACCAAGACTGCGTCATGCGCACGGCACAGGTCTCGCGCCTCGAGCAATTGCGCGCGAACGAGCGCAGCTGGCTGGTCTTTGATCCGAAGCTGCACCAGCTTCACGCCAAGAGGCAGGGTGCGGCGTAGCCACGCAACATCGTCAAAGATGGGATAAAAAGAATGCAACGTCACAAGAGAGCCTTTCCGATAACTGGCGTGGACGGCGCGGCCATATCGCGCGGCTCCATCGGATCAGCGGCGGCGGCCAATGCGCCCGCTTCTACCGCGCGGGCAAAACCTTCGGCCATCGCAGCGGGATCGCCTGCCTTGGCAACTGCTGTGTTCAAAAGCACCGCGTCAAAGCCTAGCTCTATTGCATGAGCTGCTTGACTAGGCAGACCGAGACCCGCGTCCACCACCAAAGGAATGTCGGGAAAATGGGCGCGAAGACTGCGCAGACCATAGATGTTGTTCAGCCCCAAGCCGGTGCCGATCGGCGCGCCCCAAGGCATGAGCACTTTGCACCCCACCTCGACGAGCCGCTCGCACAGCACCAAGTCTTCGGTGCAATACGGAAACACCTCGAACCCGTCTTCGATCAAAGTTTCGGCCGCTTCTACCAAGCCAAAAGGATCAGGCTGCAAGGTATCGCCCTGACCAATCACCTCTAGCTTGATCCAATTGGTATCAAACAGCTCTCGCGCCATTTGCGATGTTGTCACGGCCTCGCGCACCGAATGACATCCAGCGGTGTTGGGCAAAACAGCCACGCCCAGATCTTTGATCAATGACCAAAAATCCTGACCTGCTTGCTCACCACCGGCCTCACGGCGCACCGATACCGTGGCAATTCCCGCGCCTGAACGGCGAAACGCGTCAGCCAAGATCGCGGGTGATGGGTATTGCGCCGTGCCCAACATCAGGCGCGATTTGATTTCTTTTTCGTAAAATATCGGCATCCTATCCCCCTTGCCTTGGCGCAACCAATTCAACGCGATCGCCATTCTTGAGATTTGTCTGAGCGCGCAGGCCAACAGGTACGAAACCTTCATTCACCGCAGTGGCGACTTTGGCGTCAGCTTTGCCCAGCTCCATCAAGAGTGCTTCCAAAGTCGCGGCGTTGCTTTCAATGGGCTCGCCATTAACGATAATCTTCATACCAAACCTCCGGAGGTCTTCCGCCGACCAGCAAATCCGCTGTCATTTCGGCCATTTTGGGTGCCAACAAAAATCCGTGCCGGAACAACCCGTTGACGTAGACGCGATCTTGCATGTGACGAATGCGCGGCTGATTGTCGGGGAAAGCGGGGCGTGCATCGACGCCGATTTCCAGCAATTCCGCATCGCCAAAAGCTGGGTGCAGCGCGTAGGCTGCATTGATCAATTCGCTGACCGAGCGCAAAGTTGCTCGGCTGCGCTCGCCGCTCTCGATCTGCGTCGCCCCGAGCATGAACACCCCGTCACCGCGCGGCACAATGTAGAGCGGAAAGCGCGGGTGTAGCAGGCGCACAGGGCGGTGCAGTTTCACATCCTGACAGCGCACCACAAGCATTTCGCCCTTAACGCCGCGCAAATCAGGCAAGCGGTCTCTGGCCGCCAAGCCACGGCAATCAATGACTTGGCCATTTGACGCAGACCCATCGAAGGAAAAGGTAACACCGTCTTTGAGCAAGCGATCTAACAGACCTTGAAGCGTTGCCCTTGGATCGAGATGCGCTTCTTCCTCAACGAAAAGCGCTTTTGAGAACCCGTCACCAAGGTGCGGTTCTTTCTCTGAAAGATCACTCTTGTCCAACAGCATTGCGCGGGGCACACGTCGCGCAAAGGTCCTAAGCTCGCTTTGATCGCGCCCTAGGGCAACCACCAGGGTTCCTTTTCGCTGCACCTCTGAGCCTTCGCGCGCCCACCAATCGGCAGCAAGGCGTCCTTGCCTTATGACCTCTGGCTCGGCAGTCGCTCCTTCACATTCAGGGGCTAGCATCCCGCCAGCCCACCAACTGCAAGCGTGCTTGCTTGGCATGCCAGCGGGATCAACCAGCTGCACCTTAGCGCCGTGCCTGTGCAGCGCGGCCGCAACCGTGAGCCCGCACACACCTGCGCCCAATATGGTGAATTCCGACATCATCCCCACAGCCCGTGGAAGTGGTGAACTGGTCCGTGTCCGTGGCCTACATTCAATTCATCAGATCGCAAGATTGCGCGGTGCAGCCAGTCATGAGCGCTGCGCACCGCGTCTTCCAAGCCCTGCCCTTTCGCCAGACCCGCGGCAATTGCGGAAGAATAGCTACAGCCAGTGCCATGGGTGTTCTGGGTCGCGACACGGGGCGCGGAAAAGGCTGTTTCGCCATTTCTGGTGCACAGATAATCGGTGCAAATGTCCCCTTCTGCGTGCCCCCCTTTCATCAGCACGGCTTGTGGGCCAAGCGCCAACAATTCATGGGCTTGCGTCAAGACTGGGACATCTTTGCCACCCAGCAGCTTGCAAGCTTCGGGAAGGTTCGGAGTCAATACAGTAGCACGCGGCAAAAGATGGGTTTTCAAAGCGTCGATCGCGCTGTCAGCCAAAAGCGTATCGCCTGACTTTGCGACCATCACAGGGTCAAGAACCACAGGTTTCTCAAAGCCTTGCAAAGCACCTGCAACCGCCTCAATCAACGATGGAGTGCCAAGCATTCCAATCTTGATCGCGCCAATCTCAATGTCTGAAAGGACCGCCTCTATCTGCGCGACAACCACGTCGTCTGGTACGGCGTGAATGGCGCTCACGGTCTGCGTATTCTGCGCGGTAATCGCTGTGATGACGGACCCGCCATAGACACCAAAAGCGCTGAACGTCTTAAGATCGGCCTGAACACCAGCGCCGCCACCCGAATCCGAGCCCGCGATTGTCAGTGCCTTTGCCACCATCAGCTTCGTCCTCCTATTTTTAGGTTTGGACGGGCAAAGGACAGCCAGAAACGATCAATAGATCCAAGTGCTGTTTCCTCCGCCGGTCCTAACCGGTTCAGGTTCAATGGGTTTGCGCATGTCGCGCATCTCAGCCCTATAAAGGGGGCACCCCAACAGTCATGAGCGACGCTAGACCCTCTCTCCAGCATCGTCAAACAGATGCAAGTTTCGGACATCGAAACTCACAATCTCGGTAGTATTTTCTTCCAGTATCACTTGCCCGGGGGCGCGTATCTTGACGATCTGATCCCCAAGAAAAGCGTTGATGATCGTGTAGCTTCCAAGCGGTTCGACTGAACTGATTGTCACCTCAACGCTTGGGTTTCCTTCGCTATTGCCGATCCAAATGTCTTCGGGACGCACACCAAGCGTCCCCTTGCTGCCAATGCGCGTTGATCCATTGATTGGGATTGACGGCAGTGACCCGCTCTGAAAATGCGTTCCGGTTTCGGCAAATTGTCCCTCGAAAAAATTCATCGGCGGAGAGCCGATAACTTCAGCAACGGCAAGCGAACACGGCTCGCGGTAGACCTCGTCAGGGGTGCCGATTTGAGTGATTTTTCCGTCGATGATCACCGCGACACGATCTGAGATCGCCATCACTTCTTCTTCGTCATGGCTGACGTAGACAAAAGTTTGGTTGTTCTCGCGTTGAAGACGCTTTAGCTCAACTCGCATTTCTTCGCGCAAGCGGGCATCAAGTGCCGCAATGGGTTCATCAAGCAATATCGCGCGGCTTTCCGCAGCGAACGCGCGGCCCAGCGCGATGCGTTGACGTTCGCCGCCCGACATCTGCGCTGGGTTTTTGTGAAGAATGTGGCTTACGTGTAAAACTTCCGACACGAAATCGAGCCGTTTCGCGATTTCACTCTCAGGCGCATTGCGCTCTTTTAACGGAAAGATGATGTTCTCGCGTCCAGTCATATGTGGAAACAACGCAAGATTTTGAAAAACCATGGAAATATCCCGCTCGGAGACATCCAAATTGGCGCCGTCCCTACCAGATAGCGTGACTGTTCCTTCGTCGGGTTGAAGCAGCCCAAGGATCAGTTTCAGGATCGACGACTTACCTGTCGAAGGCGGACCAAAGATACCGAAAAATTCGCCCTGCTGCACGGTCATGTTAATTGGCCCAAGGGTAAATTCTGGGAACTTTTTGATCGCATTCGTAATTTCAATTGCCGACATTCTATTGCCCTCCCAGCCTGCGGCCCGTTTCCAAGTCAAAGGCCATGCTGGCCGCGGAAGGCAGAAAGAACTGTACCTCGTCCCCAACGTTCAGCCGTGCTTGATCGTCGAATGCGAGAAACATGGTTTCCTGCACTTGGAGGTGCGCCAGCCGCTTTGGGCCGACCCGCTCCAAAACTTCGACTCTACCGTGCATTTTGATGTCGTTGTCGGCGCGATTATCGCCAAAGTAGATGTCCTGTGGGCGGATCCCAAACGATCCACTATGAACCTTCGCATCAGAGGTGAAATCTGCTTTCACCTGCCCGAGCAACGGAATTTCAGCGCCGCCGTGCAACATTAGATGCAAGGCACCGCGTTCATCGCGCAACTCGCCATCCACAAGGTTCATGCGCGGGCTGCCGACAAAGTTGGCAACAAACCGGTTTTGCGGATCGTTATAGATGTCTAGCGGCGCGCCATACTGCATCAGCTTGCCCTGATCGATGATCGCGATTTTGTCGGCAAGGCTCATTGCTTCGATCTGATCGTGGGTGACGTAGATCATCGTTTGGCCGAACTCATGTTGAAGCACCTTTAGCTCCGCGCGCATATAGGCGCGAAACCCTGCATCGAGATTCGAAAGCGGCTCGTCCAAGAGGAAAATACGCGGCTCAACAATGGCAGAGCGACCGATGGCAAGTTTCTGCATTTCGTTGACAGAGAGGCTCGCGGCGGGTTGATGCAAGCGATGCGAGATGCTCATCCGCTCTGCCATTGCCATGACGCGGCGTTCGATCTCGGATTTTTCGACCTTCTTCACCTCAAGCCCGTAGGACAGGTTTTTGTAGACACTCAGATGGGTGAAAATCGCGTAATTCTGGAACACAAACCCGATGTTGCGATCCTGCATGCGTACGTGGCTCAGGTCTTGACCATCAAAGGCGATTGCGCCGTCTGAAACGTCTTCGAGCCCTGCAATCATATTCATGGTCGTCGTCTTGCCGCAGCCAGAGGGGCCTAACAGTGCAACGAACTCCCCTTCTTCGATGTCGATCGAAATATTGTCGACGGCGGTAAAGTCACCGAAGCGCTTGGAGACATTCTGGAGTTGGATGGATGACATTCTCTGCTCTTCCCTATTTCTTGGCCATGTAGGACAGGCCCTTGACCGCAAGGATGCTAAGCCCAATCAGGATCGAGAGGCCGATGGTTGCCACATAGGCCCATTCCAGCTCGCCAAAGGTTTGCTTGTATAGGAACACCGAGATGGTTTCGGTCTGCACGCCCGGCCCGCCTTTGGTCATGATGAAAACCAGATCAAAAATCTTGAAGCATTCCACAGCCCGCAACACGAGCGCGATGATGATTACGGTCTTCATGCGGGGCAGAATGATCTTAAAGAAGTTCTGCCAGTTCGATCCGCCCAGCAGTTTCGCCGCCAAAAGTTGATCGGATGGCACACCCAACATTCCCGCCAAAAGGATCAAGAACATCAACGGCGTCCATTGCCATATATCTGCGATAATCACGGAAATCATCGCGCGGTTTACATCCGTTAGCCACGAAAATTCTGCAGGCAGGCCAAGGTGGTCGTTGACCGGACCTGTGCCTTGGAAAAGCAGAAAGAACATCAGTCCAACCACAGCTGGGACGATCATCATTGGCGTCAACATGATCGAGTAGAAAACCTTCCGTCCCGGAAACTGGTCGATAAAGAGATACGCGAGCGCCATGCCAAGGAAAAACTGCGCAGGAACCGCGATGATCATGATCAGCACTGTGCGCCAGAGCGCGCCCCAAAAGCGGGGATCGGTGATCATAAACCAGTAGTTTTCACCCCAGTTGAACACCTCCCAAGCCTGATACCAAGGGATGCCTTCCAGCGGCGTCCACCACGTGAAGGAAAGGTAGAGCTGCATCAAAAGCGGGAAGACCACGATGAATAGCAATAACAGAAGTGTCGGCAGCACAAACCAAAAGCCCATGCGTGGCCCGTCGCGCGCGACCTCTTGCCAATAGCTCGTGCTCTTGTTTTGCGAGGTGTCGGGAACAGTTTGATCGCTCATTGCTTCAAAGCTCCAAAGGTAAGGCCGCGCACCAGATGTTTCTGAATCATCAGACCGAACACGACGGGGGGAATGGCGGCAATTACTCCGAGCGCGGCTTTCATACCGTACATTTGCCCGCCCATCGCCGAGGTCAGCGTCGCCATGTAAACTGGCAGTGTGACCCATTCTTTTTGCGTCAATAGCAGCGCGAGCAAGTAATCTGACCAATTGAGGATGAAGACAAAGAGCGCGCAGGTCGCCAGTCCCGGCTTCACGATGGGAAGGGTGATGCGATAAAACACACGCCAGTAGGAACAGCCTGCAACGCGCGCGGCGTCTTCGATTTCGACGGGCACTTCTTCAAAGAAGGTCTTCATCAGCCAGAACGCAAAGGGAAGCGTGACAATTCCGTAGATCAGGCTGAGACCCCACCAAGTATCGACGGCGCCGATAAAAGCCCACATCACCATGACAGGGATCATCACGGCAAGCGGTGGAAACAGGCGTAATTGTAGGACCGACAGCGGCAAAGATTGCGCAAGTCCAAAGCGGACGACGGCATAAGATGAAAGCGTCCCGCAGACCACAGCAATCAACGTTCCGACGGTCGAGGTTACTAAACTGGCAATCAAGGGGCCGCTAATTGTTCTGTCGAGGCTGACAACGAGGCCTTCGGCTTGGCCATAGAAAATGAACTCAAAGTTCTGCCAAGTGGGGTCTTTAGGCAGCCACGTCAAACCTGAAACAGTTGTCCATTCCGGATGCGGCTTGAACGCCATCGTGACCATCCACAAAAGCGGATAGAGGACCACTGCACTGGCCAAAAGAACAAAGAAGTATTTCAGCGCCATTGCGCCCGGTGACGTCTTCACAAGCCGACCCCCTGATATCTGTTGGATTAGGTATTTGAGACCCGAAAACGTGCTCGGGTCTCAAAAGTACGACTTGGACCTTAGGCGTCGTCGACGATCGTCGGCCAAGTTTCGCGGCTCGCTTTAATGGCGTCTTCAATGCCATTGCGTCGCTGGCGCTTGATGACCCGCTCCCATTTGCTCTGAGCGGCATCCATAGCTTCGCGCGCGGTCTTTTGTCCGGTGATCGCCGCTTGGATTTCTTCGTCGAGCGCGTTGTCCAGCGCGGTTTGACCCGCAAAGTTGATCGACGGAACCGAGCGCGCGATGGTCGCAGGGATCGAGTCCATCGCGTAGGAATGGTAGGTCGATTCCACCAACGGCTCTTTGAAGTTAGCCTGCTGCATCGGATCGAAATATCCACCCGGATTGCCAGCCATCCAAGTATAGGTTCGTGTGGACGACAACCATTGCAGGAAGAGATAGGCCGCTTCTGGATATTCAGATTTTGAGGAAATCCATGCGGTGATATGATAGTAGAGCACCGAACGGCGATTGATCTTATCGCCAAATTGGCGGCCCACAGGCAGGTGGCTGTCGATCATGCCCGTTGCTTTGGATTTCGGTGACCCATCTGCGTTGAAGCCGTCACCAAACTTCACCAAATTCGTGTAGATCGCCGTATGCGGGATTTGCAGGTTCCACATCGCAGCATAGGCTTCGGCCCAAGTATAGGTCAGCGCGTCTGGCGGCGTCCATTCGAAGGATCGCACATGCTCTTCAGCACATTGAATGCCCAATTCGGTGTTGAGCTGCGGGTTCGCATCCGCATCGAAGAAATGGAAATTCGGGAAATCCATCGAAGCAAAACGCGCATAGAACGTCGCCAAACCCCAGAATGGACTCATCAAGTTGCCGTTGCCATACATGGTGCCATTGCCAAAATCCTTACCGGTGAAGAATTTGGAAATCCGATCAACTTCGTCCCATGTGTTGGGGACAGCCAACTCGGCCCCTGTTTCCTTCATAAAGGCTTCCTGAACCTCGGGCTTTTCATAGATGCCCTTCAGGTAGAACCACGTTTGGAAATCCCCATCTAGCGAGAAGGAATAATAATCGCCCGCATAGGTATAAAGCAGTTGCTCCATTTCAGGCGTTGGCGTGCCGCGTTCGGGGTCACCCCAATCGGGCTGATATTGCGCGACGAAATCAGAGCAATTTACCGCACCACGAGAAGACACAAGATCACCTGTCGAATTCCACGGACCCGTATAAATGTCATAAGAGCCGCCACCGGTGGTGACGTCCTGCATCACTTTCTTAAAGATGTCTTCTGCAGGTGCGCCAATGATATCAATCTCGATACCAGTCTCACGCTCCCAGACTTCTTTTGCAGAAGGTGCGCCATCTGGGAACGGTTTGGTGATTTGTCCAATAGCACCATCTGTCAGCAACATGGTGAGTTTTTGCGGCACTTTTCCTGCCTCGCGAAGTGCCTTGATGCCTTCAATGGCGCGCCCTTCGGACATGGTATTGTTGTACTGGAAGCGTTCAGCGCCGTCGAAACCGGTCGGACCACCGGTCATTCCAGCAGCGTATTCCTGAGCGAATGCGGGCGATGCCATGAAGTTGCCCAACATTCCCGCGCTACCCGCCGCCGCCATTGTGGCAGTTGAATTTTTTAAGAACTCACGACGCGAAGGTTGAAACGGATTATTCACCTTTGTAGACATTATTTCCTCCCATTTAGACATTTGATGATGTCAAATAGTAAGAAGCAACAAGTGTACCAAAAGCCATTTGAGAGCGAAATTTAGGTGCTCTCAGACTTGGTTATCCAGCGATTTGTTCAGGTAAATCAGCGAGTTCGACAGTATCGTTGTCACGCAGCGCAAGGCAGACTTCCAACACGGTAATCATTTCGCGAATGTTGCCCGGCCAATCGTAGTTTAACAACGCTTCCTCGACTTCTTTAGAGAAACGCAGCGGCGCATCCTGAGACACAATACGTGCGATCTGATCTATCACCCAAGGTTTGTCTTCGCGTTCTCGCAGTGCTGGAATTTGCAAGACCACACCGTTCAAACGATAAAAGAGATCCTGTCGGAACTGCCCTGCATCAACGAGCGCTTTGAGGTTCCTGTGCGACGCTGAAACGACACGTACATCTATCGGCACCGGCTTGGCCGCGCCCACCGCCATCACTTCCTTTTCGGCAAGCACACGCAGCAGTCTTGCTTGTAGCGCTAATGGCATGTCACCGATTTCATCCAAAAACAATGTGCCGCCATTGGCCTGTTCAATAAGCCCTTTTTTGCCTTTCGCATGAGCACCCGTAAATGAATTAGGCGCATAGCCAAAAAGTTCGCTTTCGATCAGCGCCTCTGGCAGTGCCGCGCAATTGATCGCCACAAACGGCCCCTTCTTCTTGCGCGCTTCATGAAGGGCTTTGGCGACGAATTCTTTCCCGACGCCCGTTTCTCCCTCAAGAATGATGCTGATCTGTTTGTCGACAATTCTCGCGGCTTTGCCTGCAAGCAATTGCATCTTGCTGTCACCACCGTGAATGCGTGTCAGCGCATCAGGCACCGTAAGTTTTGAAACAACGCTTTCCGACTTAATCGGCGCGCGGACATCGGCAAACATGATCTGCTCGTCAGACATCTCTAGTGCCTGCTCTCCCGGTGTCTCAGCGCCCACCAGTCGCGGAATATCGTTGAAATCGAAATCAAAAACATCCTCAAACGGCTTTCCGATAAAGCCCTGACGCTTTTTCCAATCCTGTCCTAACGTTTTTGCGAAAAGGCGATGTGCCCCGTGCGTCAGACCGGAAATTGTACCGTCTGAAGCAACCGACACCGCACAACTTGGATCGACACCCAAGAATTCTGACGTCGTATTTAGCCGCAATATCCAATCCGTCTTGCGGGAATTCATCAGATTAGCGAGCTCAATCCTGCGCACGCAAGATTTCACTACTTCAAGCGTAAGCGCTTGGCTGTATTTCTCTGTTGGCGACATCAGCAAAGATACGTCCAACACCCCGATGAGTGAGCCATCGACATTATAGATGGGCGCGGCTGTGCAGCTCAGCGGCGTATGTGCCATATCGAAATGATCGGTCTGATGGATCGTCATTGCTTCGCCGGTCGTGAGACAGGCACCAACACCGCAAGTGCCAGCGTTCCCTTCGGACCATTCAGAACCGATATAAAGCCCCGCGCGTTGCAGTTCTCGATCGACTTTTTCGTCGCCGATGAAATCCACGGTGACGCCCTTTGCATCCGTCAACAGCAGCACATAGCCCATCGAATTGACGCGCCGATAGAGATCCTCCATGCCAAAACGAGCGATGGACAAAAGATCCTCGGCTTCTTGCTGGTGTTGGCGCAATGCGGCCTCTGGTAAAATGCGCGCTTCGCCTTTGTGCTCGGGATCTAGGTTGTGGTCCTGGATACAGCGCAGCCAAGACTGCACAACACCTGAATCGCGTGCGACCGCCTTTCCCTCAGCGGCATCAACAATTTCTTGAACATGCTGTTCAAACACTCTTGTTTGATTCATTTCGTCACCCCCCCCAAAGTGTCGAACTATGTGCCGCAATACCGAAGTTCGCAGGCGCGTAGATTTCTATCATGTTTTTCGGAAAAAAGCGAATCCTTCACGTGAATCCTATGGTTCTTAGGTCGCATAGACTTATGCGCCCTAAGTAATTTGACCCGATTTTGTCAGAGGCCGCTTAGAACAGCGTCCGCGCCCGAAACGCTCACTGCAGTCGCGTCGGGCTCGATCGCAAAGCTAATCACTTTGCCGTCACGAACCACCGCTGCATAGCGCTGAGTACGCATGCCTAGCCCAAGTTCTGTCAGATCGAGCAATTGGCCCGCCGCCTTAGCAAAGGCTTGGCTTCCGTCCGCCAAAAAGTGGACATGTTCAGGTGGGTTCAACCCATCAGCCCAAGCCTTAACAACGAAAAAATCGCTCGTGGCAAGGATCACGATTTCATCGACGCCTTTAGAACGAAAATCCCCCGCTTTGGCCAAATACCCCGGAACATGATCGTCTGCGCAGGTTGGCGTAAACGCACCCGGCATCGCGACCAAGAGTATTGTTTTTCCTTGCGAAAAATCTGCAAGATCGACCTGATTTATCTCGCCGCCAACAAACTGTTGAACTGGTGTGGACGGTATTTTTGATCCGACTTTCATGTACTTCTCCTAGAATGCTATGTGGCGCTAGAGATTGTCATAGGCATCAAGTGCCTTTGCCGCGTAGACCGTGCCGGGCCCACCAGACATCTCAATCGTGACGGCCAAAACTTCGACCAGAATGTCGCGTTCGACGCCATGGGACTTGGCTTCGTTCACATGATAGATGATGCAATCCTCACAGCCACGGGCGGCCGCGATTGCAACAGCGATTGCTTCCTTCATGGCCTTAGAAACTTTGCCATCTTTGGCTGCTGTATCTGCAAGCCCTTTGAATGCCATCATCGTTTTTTGATCGGCTTTGAACAAGCCCATCAATCGGTTATTGGCCTCGGCCAACTTATCTTTATGTGCAGTCATTTGCGTATCTTTCTTTCGTTTTCTCGTCCGGCGGGGGGAGAACGCCGGACGAGTCAGGGGATGTGCTCGCGACAAGACAGCTAAACGAGACACATCAGCTGCACTTCCGCATGTCTGCAGAAGTAAACTGACCGAGATTAAAGCTGCTCTTTGACCAGCTCGTTCACACGTCCAGAGTTTTCCATCATTGCCATGTGCCCAGCGCCTTCGATCACTTCGACCTTGGCTCCGCTCACTGCGCCTGAGTGACTTTGCGGAATCACCGCATCCTCTGCGCCCCAAATCACGGTCGTAGGCACGCCTGATCCAGCCACACTTTCGGCAATGCTCACGCCTTGTTTGCCTTCTGAAAACAGATTGCTACTAAGGGCTTCCAAAAACGCTTGGACACCATCGAGGCGTTTGTATTTCAACAGGTCGTCCACCATAGAGCGGCTGACAAGACCCGCGTCAGCAAAGAGGTGCTTCAGCTTTGGCTTTAGCTCTTTACGCGATGCCGCCGAGACAAATCCGTCGATGTAATCAGCGTTGATTTCATCACCGAGCCCTGCCGAGCAAATCAACGTCAACGAGGACACGCGATTGCTGTGCTTAATGGCCATTTGCCCTGAAACCAATCCACCCATGGAATGGCCAACAAGATGAGCCTTATCGATGGAAAGATGATCCATCAGCTGTGTCACTGCCTGCACCATCGTGCCAAGATCTGGCGACTCTATGGTTTTCACCGAGCCACCATGCCCCGGTAGATCAAGTGCATAGACAGGTGCGTCCGCTGCAATCGCATCCACGTTAAACAACCAGTTGTCACTGTCGCCGCCAAAGCCATGGATAAAGATAACCGGCGTGCCTTCGCCTTCGCGCGTCATGTAACGGATGCGCCCGATATCCAGATCAACAGTTAGATGACTTGGAACTTCTTCCTCATCTTCTTCGACTTCTGGCATCTCAAAGGCATCCACATAGGCGTCGACTTCGGCGTCAGACACTTCAACCGGTGCCATAACGCCAAGCAAAGCTTGAACAGGATAAACTTCGCCCGCCGCACCGACACAGCGTCGTAAGAGGCCACCGTCGGCGGCCTCCACAACGTTTGCGATCTTATCGGTTTCGACATCCATGATCTCGTCGCCGGGTTTGATTTCAGTGCCTGCTTCTACATGCCAGGCGGCTAGAGTGCCCTCCTTCATCGAGAGCCCCCATTTCGGCAACAGGATTGGTACGATTTGATCGCTCATTTGATATCAAGCTCCCATAGTCTTGCGCACAGCGTCGGCGATTTTGTCAGGCGACGGGATGTAGAGATCTTCGAGCGACGGCGAGAATGGCATAGGCGCGTGTGGCGCTGTCACCATTTCGATTGACGCTTTCAGAGACTTGAAGGCCTCTTGTGCAACCTGCGCCGAAACATCCGCAGCGATAGAGCAACGCGGGTTTGCTTCATCAACACAAACCAAACGACCCGTTTCCTCAACGCTTTCGATCACTGTGTCCATGTCGATTGGGCTAAGTGTGCGCAAGTCGATGACCTCAACGTCGATCCCCTCTTTCTTAAGGGTTTCGGCAGCCGCCAGCGAATTAGGAACCATCAACCCATAGGCAACGATTGTCACATCACTGCCTTCGCGCGCGATGTTGGCCTCGCCAAATGGAATTGCATAGGGCTCCTCAGGCACATCACATTCGGACGCATAGAGGTTCTTGTGCTCCAGGAAGATGACCGGATCATTGTCGCGGATCGCTTGGATCAACAGTCCCTTGGTATCATAGGCGTTTGACGGGCAAACCACCTTAAGACCCGGGATGTGCGTGACAAGCGGTGTCAGCATTTGGCTATGTTGAGCCGCAGCGCGAAAACCGCCACCACACATTGCACGGATCACAACCGGCGTTTCTGCCTTGCCGCCGAACATGTAACGGAACTTGGCAGCTTGGTTGAAAATTTGGTCAAAACAGACGCCCAAGAAGTCAACGAACATCAGTTCAGCCACAGGGCGCAAACCACAGGTTGCCGCGCCAACAGCCGCGCCGACATAGGCGCTTTCTGACAGAGGCGTATCGATCATCTGCTTTGGATGTTTGGCATAAAGGCCCTTAGAGACACCAAGAACACCGCCCCAAGCATCGTCTTCACCCTGCGCTCCTGCGCCACCGACAATATCTTCACCCATCATCAAAACGGTTGGGTCGCGCTCCATCTCCTGATCGAGGGCTTCGTTAACCGCGTCTTTCATACTCAATGTACGTGCCATTTATTCTCTCCTTTCTTTGTCTTTTGTGTCAGTAGGCGACGTAGACGTCGGTCGTCAGTTCTTCAGCAGCAGGCAGCGGCGCGGCCTTTGCTTCTTCGACAGCTTCTTCGATGAGCGCGAGAACTTCAGTGTCGATTGCATCAAGTTCTGCATCCGAAAGCACGCCAGCTTCGGTAACTTTCGCGCGGAAGATTTTCAGACAATCGCGGTTCTTGCGGTTGTCTTCGTTCTCACCGGGCGCACGATAGGTCTGTGCATCCCCTTCAAAGTGACCGAAGAAGCGGATCATCTTACATTCAAGAAGCGTTGGACCTGCACCTTCACGTGCGCGTTTGACGACTTCGCCAGCGGCCTCGTAGACGGCAAAGAAGTCAGTCCCGTCGACAGTGATGCCCGGCATGCCGAAACCTGTCGCGCGATCGACGTAGCTGTCTGACGCAACAGCGTAATCCACTGACGTCGATTCCGCATATCCGTTGTTTTCAACGACAAAGATTGCAGGAAGGTTCCAAATTGCGGCCAAGTTCATTGATTCCAGAACCGTGCCTTGGTTTGACGCGCCATCACCAAAGAATGTGATGCCTACGCCGTCGTGGCCAAGCTTCTGAGCAGCCAAAGCCGCGCCGCAAACCAATGGGGCACCAGCACCAAGAATGCCGTTTGCGCCCATCATGCCTTTTGACAGGTCGGCAATGTGCATTGAACCGCCCTTACCAGCACATGAGCCCGTCGCTTTGCCGTAGATTTCCGCCATCATGCCTTTCACATCGACGCCTTTGGCGATGCAGTGGCCGTGGCCTCGGTGGGTTGACGCGATGCGGTCATGATCTTCTAGATGCATCATGATACCAACGCCTGAGGCTTCTTCACCTGCGTAAAGGTGCACGAAGCCTGGAATGTCACCGCGACCGAAGTCGACATGCAAACGTTCTTCGAATTCACGGATCGTCTTCATCCGGCGATAGGCTTCCAAAAGCCCATCTTTCTCCAATGGGAATGGGTTGCTCATGAGGTCCTCCCTTTTCTTACTGAGCTACATGAAGCGAACCATTCGCTTCTTTCGTCAAAAGCCCGTGCTTGGCCGCATAGGCCATGCAATCGGGCACGTTGATTGTTCGGAATGCATCGGCTTGAAGCCGGATGCTCACTTCGTCGATTTCGCTGAAAGTCAGCTCGCGTTCTCCGTCGAGCGCAAAAGATCCGGCCGATACGCTAGGTAGATAAACGTCGTTAGGTTCAATCGTTTCGACCGCGCCAATGCCGACTTGTTCAATCAGGCCCGGCGCAATTGGGGCAGTCAGCTTTGCTTTCGCTGTTTCCAGCGGCAACAGTCGAACCCGTCTCCCTTTTGGCGTTTGTCGTCCGACCGGGGCCAAAAGGCCAATGATCGACGACATGCCGATCCCGTCAGGTTGGCCGAACGTCACAAAGAGATCGCGGAAGTTTTCTGTTTTCCAAATTGCGCGCGCACCGATGAAGCGCTCAGAGACGACCGCGACATCCACAAGCGCGATCTCGCGCAGATCGTTAACACGCACTTCCAAGCGTTTGTTGTACAAGAACGCATGCTCGCAAGGCACCTGCCCTGTCACCGCAAGACCTACTGCAAGGCCAGTAATCGTTGGCTCGCGCAACTCAGGGAACGCGTTGTTGGTTCCTGTAGACACGCCAGCAATCGGAATGTTCCCGCATTGGGACACGACAACACGGTTCGTGCCATCCCCGCCAAGGACGACGATTGCGCCAACGCCTTGATCGTGCATCTGGCGCGCAGCCTCTGCACTGTCATCGGACGTGCAGGTTACTGGCATGTTCAGATAGCTTACTTTTGGGAAGCGCTGGTTCCCTTGAGCAGCCTCGCGTTCGATTGTGCGCATGAGCTGCGTTCGAATTCCGCCATTCTCTGGCATGATCACAACTTCTTCGACACCCGTCGCATTGAGCCCAGTGAGCAATCGAAGAACAATATTTGCACGATCATTGATCGGCAAATTGCCCGCGTGGCTGACAATCCGCCGAATGTCTCGGGCAGAAACTGGGTTTGCGATGATGCCGACTTTGGTCACGAGCTTAGCCTCCCTTTATCACTGATAAGCAACAAGCGTGCCAAAGATGTAGACGAGAGATTTTTCAGCCTATAATCAATAGAGTGAACAGCGGAGAAGATCAGATGTATAAGGGTTTGCGTCTTGGAGTGCGCGCGATAATCGTTCAAGAAAACCGATTACTTTTGGTAAACGCCTATCCGGAAGGCTCTGGGCCAGAGCTATGGTGCGCACCCGGCGGAGGGGTAGAAATGCACAGCTCGCTTCCCGAGAATTTGAAACGCGAAGTTCATGAAGAAACGGGTTTAGAGATCGAAGTGGGGTCGATGGCGCTGTTGAATGAGTTTCACGATCCCGACCTAGCGTTCCATCAAGTTGAAATCTTCTTTCGCGCAAACGTTCTATCGGGCGAGATTTCGGACAAGTGGATCGACCCAGAAGGGATCGTGCAATCCCGCCGGTTCTTTTCGGCAGATGAGTTGAAGAGTTTGACGATTAAGCCTTCCTCTTTGACGCGGATCGCTTTCGATGCAGATGCGCCAATCTCATACGATCCCTTGGAAAGACTAATGCGGTGAATCCTTGTTTTGATGCTGGGATATCCATTTCGAACTGCGCGAAGACCTGCGTTGCGCCATAGCCCCCAGGGCTCAACATCCAGCGCGACAGGAATATCGATCAAGCGCAAATTTCAACAAGCAGTCCATTCCCCGTCACGTCGCCCCGAAACGGCATCTTATTTACGGCTACCTTGGTATCGGCCTTCAGCTTGCGCGCTTTGTGTATTCATTAGACTGAGCGCCATAGCTCACAAGCTTCTTAAACCAGCCTTTCCTTTCTGTTTCATCGCCAGCGGCTTGGGACGGTCCTTCGATTTGTTTTTGTAGGTTCGCGAAAAACTGATCCGCCATCTTCTTTGCAAATCCGTCGATAACCCGAGACCCTAGTTGCGCCAGCTTGCCGCCGACTTTGGCCTCGACGTTGTAATGGAGGATTGTCCCCTCTCCGTCGGCTTCCAGATGCACCTTCGCGCCGCCACTTGCGAGACCTGCAGCGCCACCTTTGCCTTCGCCGGTCAATGTCAAACTCGTGAAATGCACCATCTTGGAAAACGTGACCCTACCATCGAACCTTGCTTTGACTGGCCCAACTTTTTGCAGAACCGTTGCTTCGAAACCCTCTTCGGGCGAACCAGACATTTTACAACACCCTGGCACACAGGCCTCCAAAACCTCTGCCGACAAAAGGGCATGCCAAACCGCGCCTTTAGACGCCTTGATTGTCTTTGATCCTACTAGGTTCACAAATTCCTCCGACCATTTTTTATTGATTGCAAGCAACACACATGCCAACTTGCGACCCCAAAAGGGCAAGGACAGCACAATGCGCCAAATCCAGAAGCAAACGCAGACACAAAAACTCGCTTTGACTCAAACAATGCGAAGTTCATTGGCGCTGCTTGAGATGAGCCCAGAAGAGGCGACCGAAACGATAGAAAAGGAAAGGAGCCGGAACGCTTTTCTCTGCGCTATCCCTACGGGCGGACCGAGCGGCGGCAACGCAACCGCTGCTCTTGAAGGCTCTTCTGAAGAAACGATGCTAAATGATGTGGCTCGGCAGATTGGCATGATCCGGCTCACCGCCCAAGACGCTCAACTTGCAAACGAATTGCTGCACAGCTTGGATGATCGCGGCTTTCTGACCGATGATTTCAGCGAGATGGCGGGCTATCTCGGCAGCTCTGCCGATGCGATTGCGCGGCTCATTCCAACGCTACAAAAACATGTCGAACCAGCGGGTCTTTTTGCCACTTCTTTAGCCGAATGCTTTCGGCTGCAACTGGAGGCGAAAAATCGCTTTGACCCTTTGATCGAAATACTGCTGGGCCGTCTCGATCTTATCGCGAAACAGAATGTCCCAGAAATTTGCGCCGTTTGTGGCGTCGACGAAGAAGATGCGCTTGAAATGCTCGACGATATCAGGAGCCTCGACCCCGCTCCACTGGTCGAAAAGCAGGAATTAACGCAAACGCAAGGTGCCCCCGAAATCATCATCCGGGAAGATGAAGACGGCACCCTAAAAGTGGAACTGAATGCCGAGGCTTTGCCCTCTATTCTGACAGATGACGGTCTGTTCTCTGCGACGTTAAAGACGGAAACGGACGGGTATGCGCAAAGCTATTATCGTGATTGCTATCGCGGTGCTGGGAACATGGTCCGCGCCATGCAAAAGCGCGCAAACACCCTGCTTGAAACGGGTCATGCTATTGCGAGAAGGCAAGAAAAGTACATCAAATCAGCTCGCGATCGAAACAAGCTGCCTCTGACCATTGAACAGCTTGCAGCTGAGGTTGGCGTGAACAAAAGCACCATCAGTCGTGCGCTAAAATCATGCAGCATTTTGACTGACCAAGGGACCTTTCCAGCGCAACAATTCCTTGCACGCGGCCTAACGCCAGATCAAGAAGGCGACAAAACCCGAGACCAAGCGCTGCGTCGATTGTCATTGCTCATTAAGACGGAAAATCAAAACCAACCAAGCTCTGACGAACAACTAAAGCAGCAGTTGGAAACGGCAGGTTTCAAACTGTCCCGTCGCACCGTCGCCAAGTATCGAAAAATGCTAAATATTCCCGGGGCGCACGCACGAAAACTTAGCTAAGAAAGCCTAGACCAGCGCCGCATAAGAAACCCAATTCGGTTTTTAAAATATTGGCTTTCTGTTTCAACTATTGGGTTCCAAACTCATTAACCAATAATCAGGACAAGATGATTGCTGCGATTGCAGATAGGAGTTCTTTTGAGCACCTGCCGTATCTGGTTGCGATCCGTCGCCACTTTTCAGACAGGCGAACGTTACCTTAACCACTGTTCGCTAGGCGTTGCTTGTCGCGAGAGAGATCGATTTGTTATCGGGTGCTTGTGCAGCAAGTCCCGTCATGATCCTCGCGAGAATACCGATGTCGCCCTATCGCTTCCAGCTGTTATACAGCGTCTTGGGCGGGGCCAAACGCCTTGGACATATGCTTAGCTTCATTCACAAATTGAGATGCAATTTGGGACGTTACAATAGGCCGAGACGTCTTGTCTTGGGCGAAGCCAAACACAAAAAAAACACGGCCTAGACCCGTCAAAAAGTACAAATCATCTGCATCAAAGGTATTGCTGGATACCCTTAAGGACATTGCGCTGAACGGTCTGTGTCGGTCAATTCGCTCGAACAAAAGTTTGTAAGATTGACCAACGCGAGGGCATAAAGTTCGTCAGTAATTTGAGCTGCTCGGCTCAGTTCCTAGCGTCCGAACAAAACGTCAAATCTTTCAAAAATGGCAAATCGCCACAGAGTTCGATCGCCCAAACAGCGTTGCGACTCTGTTTCACTGGGAGAAGCAAATGACACATGAAGCGAAATTATCGCGCCGTAAATTCAACGCAGGGATTGCCGCACTAGGTGCAGCAACGGCGCTGCCAAAGCCTGCGATGGCGCAAGCCAAGACGATCAAGATCGGCTTTGTCACGCCGCAAACCGGCCCCTTGGCCGTATTCGCAGAATCTGATGCCTTTGTTCTTGAACAATTCCGTACAAAGCTCGCAAACGGGCTGGAAATCAACGGCGAGACCTACAATGTCGAGTTCATTGTCAAGGACAGCCAATCCAGCTCGAACCGCGCCGCGACGGTCGCGCAGGAATTGATGTTTGATGACGAAGTTCACCTTATCACTGCGACCTCAACACCAGATACGACAAATCCTGTCGCGGATCAGGCCGAACTGAACGAAGTGCCATGCCTGACAAACGACACGCCATGGCAGCCGCATTTCTTTGGTCGTCAGGGTGATCCTGCCAAAGGGTTTGATTGGACATTCCACTTCTTCTGGGGCCTAGAGGATGTCATTTCGACCTTCACCGGCATTTGGAACCAGACCGAAACCAACAAAGTTGTTGGCGCGCTTTGGCCAAATGATCCCGACGGCAATTCATGGGGCAGCCCCGACGTCGGTTTTCCGCCCGTGCTCGAAGCGCAGGGCTACACTTTGGTTGATCCGGGTCGCTACCAAGTGATGAGCGACGATTTCAGCGCGCAAATCAGCGCGTTCAAGGCCGCAGGTGTCGAGATTTTGACAGGCGTGGTGCCTCCACCAGATTTCACGACCTTCTGGCTACAGGCGGCGCAACAAGGGTTTGAACCAAAGATTGTCACCTTCGGCAAAGCTCTGGAGTTCCCGCAGGTTATCAGCTCGCTCGGAGATCGCGGCGACGGGCTTAGCACCGAAGTTTGGTGGTCCCCCGGTCACCCCTACAGCTCTGGCTTTACGGGACAAAGCTCTGCTGAATTGGCTGCGGATTATGAAGCTGCAACAGGCAACCCATGGACAATGCCTCTGGCGTTCAAGCATTCCCTTTTTGAAGTAGCAATTGACGCGCTAAAGCGTAGCGCCGATCCGATGGATCCTGCTTCGATCCGCGATGCTTTGCGCGCAACTGACTATCAATCTGTCGTTGGTCCCGTGAACTTCCAAACGGGACCAGTGCCGAACATCTCCAAAACGCCGTTGGTTGGCGGACAATGGAGCATTGAAGAGGGCAAGCCTGTTCTGAACATCGTTGAGAATGGTGATCACCCAGCCATTGCGACAACCGCGTCAGTCGCGCTGATTAACGGATAATCCTCTGAAGCTGGCCTTGCTCTGTAAAGAGCGGGGCCACTTTTTTGCTGAAAGGTCACGGCGTTGACTGCACTCTTAGAAACCCAAGGGCTGACAAAAAGCTTTGGCGCTGTGCGCGCTGTTGATGATGTTACTCTATCGCTGAATGCTGGCGACGCGCTTGGGATTATCGGCCCGAATGGCGCTGGCAAGTCGTCGCTTTTTAACCTGATTGCAGGCGTTATGCCCGCAAATGAGGGCAAAGTGCTGTGGCAAGGCCAAGACATCACGCGCATGACAGCGGCCGAACGGTGCTGCGCTGGGATTGGACGAACCTATCAAATCCCGAAACCCTTCAATGGGCTAACAGTATATGAAAACCTGCTGGTCGCTGCCGAATTCGGCGGTGGCGGCGGGTCGGAGTCAAAGGCGCTTTGCACGACGATACTTGACCAACTGGAACTTGCTCACGTTGCAGACGCGCAGGCTGGCGGGTTGCGTTTGTTGGAACGCAAGCGCTTGGAAATGGCACGCGCGCTCGCGACGCGGCCCAAGGTTTTGTTGCTTGATGAAATTGCAGGTGGTTTGACCGATCTTGAATGCGACAGCCTGATCGCAGCTATCAAAGACATCAAAGCGCAGGGTGTTTCGATCATCTGGATCGAGCACGTTGTTCATGCGCTCTTCGCCGTTGTTGACCGCCTTGCAGTGATCAATTTCGGGGCGAAAATGGTTGAAGGCCCACCACAAGAAACCTTCCAAAGCCCGGACGTTCAATCCATTTATTTGGGAATAGAAGCATGAGCGCTTTG
Source organism: Cellvibrionaceae bacterium (assembly GCA_050633365.1). Lineage (GTDB taxonomy): Bacteria > Pseudomonadota > Gammaproteobacteria > Pseudomonadales > Cellvibrionaceae > Pseudomaricurvus. Next base: position 262,765 of record JBOEGJ010000009.1, read on the forward strand.
CTGGATATCAAAAACCTCGATGCGTTTTATGGCGATTTCCAAGCGCTGTTTGGCATCTCATTTGAGATGGCAGAAGCCGAAACCGTCGCACTGGTTGGGGCCAATGGCGCAGGCAAATCGACGTTTTTGAAGTGCCTAACCGGGCTTTTGCCAACGCCACGCCAAAGCATTTTGTTTCGCGGCGAAAACATCGCAGGAACTCCGTCATTTCAAATAGCGCGCGGTGGGATCGCGATGTCGCCAGAGGGGCGACGCCTGTTCCCGTCCTTAAGCGTCGAAGAAAACCTGCTGCTGGGTGCAAACGTTGGGCGCAAAGGCCAATGGGACCTATCTGCTGTGCATGAGCTGTTCCCGATCTTGGCAGAAAAGCGCGACATTCCCGCGACGCTATTGTCAGGGGGCCAACAACAGATGGTCGCGATTGGCCGCGCTCTTATGAGCAATCCGGCCCTGTTGTTGCTTGATGAGGTCAGTCTCGGCCTCGCCCCTGTGATCGTGCGGGACATCTATGCGGCCCTACCCAAGATACGCAGCGGCGGCACGGCTGTGCTTGTGGTCGAGCAAGACATCGGCATGGCGATGAAAGTCTCGGATCGTCTTTATTGTTTTCAGGAAGGGCACGTCAGCCTCGTTGGCGACGCGGCGCAAATGACACGAGAGATGATCTCAGCCGCCTACTTTGGCCGCCAGAAAGAGGTGCAGTAATGGAGTGGATTAATGCCATCGTGCAGGGTGTGCTGCTTGGCGGGCTTTACGCGCTTTTTGCCGCCGGTCTGTCACTGATGTTCGGCGTCATGCGGTTTGTGAATCTAGCGCATGGGGACTTCATTGTTTTGGCTGCCTTTGGGGCGCTACTTTTGGTCGAAATGCTCGGACTGCACCCGCTTTTGACACTGATTGCAGTGCTGCCGCTGATGGCGGGTTTTGGGTATTTCGGGCAGCGCTTCGTGCTGAACCGCGTTGTCGGGCATGATATTTTGCCCTCGATTTTGGTGACTTTTGGCTTTTCTGTAATCCTGCAAAACCTGATGCTCGAGCAATTCAGCGCTGATACTCAACGCCTGAGCGCAGGTGCATTTGACACCGCCTCTTTCAGTACTGCGGGCCTGTCGATTGGCGCGGTGCCATTGCTGATGTTTGGGGTGGCTGTTGCGGTGCTTGGCGGGTTGAATTGGTTCTTTGCGCAAACCAACACGGGCCGCCTTTTGCGCGCAACGTCTGATGATGGCGAAATCATTGGCCTCATGGGGGCGGATCGTAAACATTTGTTCGCAATCGCAACCGCGCTTGCCAGTGCTGTTGTTGCGATCGCTGGCATTCTGATGGCCGTTAAAACCAACTTCGACCCCACTTCAGGCCCGATCCGTCTCTTGTTTGCGTTTGAAGCCGTAATCATCGGTGGTTTGGGTAGCCTTTGGGGGACGCTGGCGGGTGGCATTATTCTCGGCGTTGCGCAGGGGATCGGGGCTCAGATCGACCCGGGGTTGCAAATTCTTGCAGGGCATATCGTCTTTCTCATCATACTCGTCGTGCGCCCACAGGGCCTCTTCCCAAAACTAAGGGGTTAAATCATGCACCTTTCGGGTCCTAATATGCTACGCGCGGCCTTCCTTGGCATCGTCATTCTTACACTGCTCAGCGGGCCTTATTGGGCGGATCGCGGCACGATGCGGCTTTTGATTGAAGCCTTTTATTTCCTCGCTCTGGCGCAGCTGTGGAACCTACTTGCGGGGTACTCTGGGCTTATTTCAGTGGGGCAACAAGCCTTTGTCGGGCTGGGTGGATATATACTGTTTACCCTGACGATGTTTGCAGGGCTTCCCGTGCTTGTCGCCCTACCCTTGGCTGGTGTTTTGACTGGCATACTCGCATTTCCCACAGCCCTTGTCGCGTTTCGATTGTCAGGGCCATATTTTGCTATCGGCACTTGGGTCATTGCAGAGGTCTTCCGTCTTAGCTTTGCGCAGATTGGCAGCCTAGGCGGCGGGTCAGGGATTTCATTGCCGACCAATATTGTACGCGACATGGCGGATGGGCGCGCAGCGCGCGAAAGCTTGACCTATTGGATCGCCCTCGCAATCATGCTCGCGGTTGTCTTTGGCATTTGGTTGCTGATGCGCTCGCGCATTGGCTTGGGTCTTGGTGCTATTCGCGACAATCAAGAGGCCGCGAACAGCGTTGGCGTGCGCACAACCTATTTGAAATTCGCCGTATTCGTTGGCACCGCCGCGATGACGGGTGTGATTGGCGGGTTGATCTTCCTGCAAAAACTACGGATCACCCCCGAAGCCGCGTTTAGCGTGAATGATTGGTCGGTGCTCGTGATCTTCATCGTTGTGATTGGTGGCATTGGCACGCTTGAAGGGCCAATTATCGGATGTATCTTGTTCTTTGTGCTCAGAGAGTTTCTGGCGGATCTCGGCAGTTGGTACATGGTTATCCTGGGCGCGATATCGGTGGCCATCATGCTATTGGAGCCGCGTGGATTATGGGGGTTGATCACCCGCAATCGGAAACTAACAGTCTTCCCTACGGCACGGCGGATCGAACATTGAATGCATCGCATTGCCCCTCATGGATATTTACCGAACCCGCGCGCTGTTGTTGGCAAGTAAGGTATCAACCGAGACCGCGCAAATCATCGACAGTCCGACCGTCAGAACAGCATTCTGAAACAAATCGAAACTCAAACGCATGGTGATGCCTGTGACAAAAATCGACCAGATCGAAACGATGATCCTCGATCTTCCCACGATCCGGGGCCACGTGCTTTCTATGGCGACGATGCGATCCCAAGCAGCGGTTTTGGTACGGATCAAGTTTTCCGATGGCTCCGAAGGCATCGGAGAAGGCACGACCATCGGTGGGTTGAGTTACGGACCTGAAAGTCCCGAAAGCATACAATCTGCGATAGATACCTACATTACTCCTGCGCTGCTTGGCTTAAGCGGTAATAACGTAAATGGTGCTTTGCAGCTCATGGACAGGTTGGTGCGCGGCAATCGCATTGCGAAAACGGCTGTGGAGATTGCTCTTTGGGATGGTTTGGGCAAGCGTCTTGGCGTGCCTGTGTCGCAGCTCTTTGGCGGGGCTGTGACAGACAAAATGCCGGTTGCTTGGACGCTCGCCTCTGGCAATTCGCAAACGGATATCGCCGAAGCCCACGAGATGATCGAATCCAAGCGTCACAATATTTTCAAACTCAAGATCGGTAAACGTTCGGTACGTGAAGACATCGCGCATGTCGCCCGCATCAAAGATGCGCTTGGGGATGCAGCGAGCATTCGCGTGGACGTTAATACCGCATGGTCCCTGCAGGAGGCGCGTTGGGGCTTAAAAGGCTTGCAGGAGGCAGGTTGTGAGCTGATCGAACAACCTGTGTCGGCACGCGATCTAGATGCGATGGCAGAACTCACTAGCGCATTTGAAATTGCCGTTATGGCGGATGAATCGCTCAACGGTCCTGAGGATGCACTTGCTGTCGCCTCAAAACGGGCAGCTGACGTGTATGCGGTCAAGATTGCCCAGTCAGGCGGCTTGAAACGCGCCTCAGAAGTCATTGCCACAGCGCAGGCCGCTGGCTTGGGATTATATGCAGGCACGATGCTCGAAACCGGTTTGAGCACCGCGGCCGCGCTTCAGCTTTTTTCGACGGTTGAAACACTCCACTGGGGCACCGAGTTATTCGGCCCACTTTTGTTAACCGACGACATTTTGACAGAGCCGCTGACCTATCGCGATTTCTGTGTCGAAGTTCCCAAGGGCAACGGCATTGGTGTCGCTCTGGATCCTGACAAAGTTGCATATTATCGTCGTGACACGCGCGCCTAGACCGTTTTCTAAGTCAGTTTTCGCGCCACGCTTTGCGCAACCTTAACAAAGTTTTGCACATGAACGCCCTGTTCATCCAACCGATAGTTGATTGAAACCGCCGTGCGCCCGATTTCTGGCGTGATCCGCATAAACCGAATGCCGTTGCGCGTGGCCGAGCCTACGGATGCGGGAACCACACAAACACCTTCGCCAATCGCGACAAGACTTAACGCTGTTTGTAGATCCATTGTGAACACGCGGTTTGGCACATCGTATCCAGCATCTTTGCAGGCCTTCAAAACCATGTCGGCATAACTGGGGCGCGGGTATTCGGGATAAAGAATGAGATTGTGTTCGGCGAGCATATCGAGGTTTGTGGTGCGCCCTGTTCCAATCTCCATCGTATCAGGCACTGCAATCAGCAAATCCTCATCTACGAGCTTCTTCATCGCAAACTCGGAATCGCTGAGTGCCGGGCGCGCAAAAGCAACATCAATCATCCGCGACACCAACTGCCGTTGCAGTTGCGCGTTATTGAGCGGGATCAGGTTCATGTTGACTAACGGGTATGTCGCGCGAAAGGATTTGATAATGCTTGGCACAATCCCATAGGTCGCAGAGCCGACAAAACCAATGCGAAGACGCCCTTCTGCCCCCTGCCCCAAACGGCGAATTTCAAGTTTGGTATCGTCGAGTTGAGCAAGAATAGATTTGCTCCGCTCCAACAGTTTTTCCCCCGCTTGGGTAAGCGTGATGGCACTGCGTCCCCGATTAAATAGGGTCGCTTCAAGCTCTTCCTCGATCTGCTTGATTTGGCGACTGAGCGGCGGCTGCGCCATATCGAGCCTTTCGGCGGCGCGGCCAAAGTGAAGCTCTTCCGCGACCGCCACAAAATAGGTCATCTGCTTAAAGTTCATCTTTGCGTCGAGCTCCGCTCAAGTTGTTAAGCGGCACCATAATAGCGCCCCATGTCCGATAACCATAGGACAATCCGCGCATTACTCGTTCTGCAGGCACCGTCTAAAGTCTTTAAGCACCTGTGTTCGCCTCGGCCAAAGTATCAGCCGATACCACGCACGGTATGGCTAAGAGAACATCGCACATGGCACCACTGCAGAAGAGAACTGTAATGGGAGATGCAGGTGATCGAGGTATTCCACACCATTCAACATCAGTTGAATGCATCACCGCATCTTATCCGTATAGGACGTTTGTTCTCAGAGACGGTTCTGATCGAAATTGACGGCGAAGAAATCTATCTCACCTTTGAAAAGGGTCGGCTGATCGACGTAACCCCTGGACCCAGCCGCAAAACGCCTTGGCGCTTTGCGTTTCGAACCGATGCAGAGGCGCTGCAGAAATTCTGGCAACCCATTCCAGAGGCCAAGTTTCACGACATCTTTGGCCTCGTTACTATCGGACGCGGTAAGATCGACGGCGACATTCTAAGTCTCGTCAAGAACCTGCGGTTTTTCAAAGCGGTCATGGCGCTCCCGCGTTCTGTTGAAGGGGCTGTAGCATGAGCATTGAACCCATCACCGGTCGCTATGTTAGCATCAATGTTCAAGGTGCCCCCCGCCGCATCTATTTTGAAGAGGCTGGGCAGGGTCGCCCTGTTTTGTGCCTGCACACAGCAGGCGCGGACACGCGCCAGTGGCGTCATCTGATGAACGACGTTGAGGTAACGTCTTCAAATCGCCTGATCGCATTCGACCTACCTTGGCACGGCAAATCACTGCCTCCAGAGGACTTTGAGACGCAGGAATACCTCCTCACGACAGAGGCTTACATCGAAACGATCCTCGCCTTAATCGAAGCACTCGAATTGGATCGACCTATCCTTGCGGGCTGCTCAATGGGGGGGCGCATCGCGCTTCAACTGGCGGCATTGCACCCTGAAAAATTTAGCGGCTTTATCGCAATCGAAGCCTCAGATTTCCAACCAGCGTGGTATGACATCGACTGGTTCGACCGCCCCGACGCCCATGGCGGCGAAATGGGGGCGGCGTTGGTCTCTGCCAATATCTCCCCTCATGCCCCCAGCGCTGAGAGGGAAAACACGCTTTGGATGTTCAAACAGTCTGGGCCTGGCGTGTTTCGCGGCGATCTAAGCTTTTACACCCGCGACGATAGCCTGATCGCGCGCCTAGGGGACATCAATACGAGCAAAACGCCCGTACACATCATGGTTGGGGCTTATGATCTGACGTGCACTCCTGACGATGCGAAACGAACAGCAGATGCAATCAACGGCTCTACATTGGTTGTTATGGATGACTTGGGTCACTTCCCGATGAGCGAGCATCCCAAAGGATTCCGCCCGTATTTCATCGACGCCTTAAACAAAATGCCCCCGAGAGACGCAAAAGACTTGTCTTAGGGCAAACCCATTTAGGAGGAGAAACACCATGACAAATATTACCCCGACCAAGCCGATACAGGACCTGCTGGACCGTGCGAGCGGTATCAATCAATCTGAGGGCGATGAGCGCTTGAAAACGGTAACCCGCGATTTGCTGGAACAGGTTTTTGGGCTTATTGAACGTCACGATTTGACAGAGGATGAAGTTTGGGGTGCCGTGTCATTCTTGGGCAAAGGCGCTGAGGAATATGGCCTGATCATGCCGGGTGTCGGCATTGAACACTTCATGGATCTTGTCCTTGATGCACGCGATGCGGAAATCGGTATCGACGGCGGCACGCCGCGCACAATCGAGGGACCGCTTTATGTAGAAGGTGCTCCGCTCAGCGAAGGCTCCGCCACAATGAGCGAGAACGAAGACGAAGGCGAACGCTTGATCATTACAGGTGTGATCAGCGCTGAAGACGGAACACCCTTGGGCGGCGCGTTGGTCGATATCTGGCACGCAGACACGCGCGGTTTCTATTCACATTTCGATCCCACCGAACAAAACGCACCCTACAACAACCGCCGTAAAATTCGCGTCGGGGCCGATGGGCGTTATGAGGTCACAACAATCATGCCGTCAGGCTATGCATGCCCACCAGATGGCTCCACAGATCGTTTGATGACTGCGCTTGGACGACACGCAGCGCGCCCTGCGCACGTGCATTTCTTTGCCGACGCAGAAGGGTATCGCCACCTGACCACGCAAATCAACATCGCGGATGATCCGTTGGTGAATGACGATTTTGCCTTTGGCACCCGCGACGGCCTTGCGCCCGACATTACCCGCGAAAATGGCGTGGCGCGCATCCAGTTTGATCTAGTGCTTGTCTCTAACGCGAAAGGTGAAGGCGCACGGTCGCATCGTGAGCGCCTAAGCGCCTAACCCGACGAAACCGTCATAGGTAATGGTATTGAGGCGCTCTTCGATAAGAAGAGCGCCTTTTTTTGTTGGTCGTAACTTTGAGCGCTCAGCTTGGCGCGGCAACAACGCGCGCGGCGAGTTTCAAAAACATCTCTCTCTCCGCCGCATTTAAACCCGGCAAGATATCATCCTGCAAACCGCTGACGATAGGCATTGCAACGTCGAACAAACTGGTCCCTTCTTTGCTCAATCGAAGCGCCCGCGCGCGCCGGTCGTTTTTGCTAACGGATCGCTCAACATAGCCTTTTTGCACAAGCCGATCGATGACCCCGCCTATGGTCGCTTTGTCATATACAATGCGCGCCGCAACGCTTGCCTGATCGATGTCAGGATTTGAGTGGATCGCATCCATTGCAGCAAACTGAACAGGGGTCAGCGCAATTCCATGTTCTTGCATATGATGCGCAAAGGTTTGCGTCGAAATCTGGTTCAGACGGCGAATAAGATGCCCCGCCATAGTTGGTGATTTCATACCCATCACGTCGCTCACTTCATCCAAAGACATCTTTGCGGCCATCATAATCCAGCCCAATTAGGATGTACACTTACTTTCTTGACTCTCGTTGGTAAGTATAGCTACCAATGAACGAGCTTAGCCTTGACAGTTTTAGAAGGGAGTCCTTGATGCAACTCTACTTGAATGGTTTTCGCGGCGGCGATCCTGACATCAAAGTGGCCGCTCCGACGTGGCGAGAGTTCGGTTCAAACGCCGCTCTGCCTGAAAAAGTTGACGTTCTTATTGCAGGAACAGGTCCTGCGGGGCTTTGCCTTGCTGCGCAGTTGGCGCAGTTTCCTGAGATCAAAACAATGATCGTTGAAAGCAGCCCTCGCAACATTGAAAAAGGCAAAGCAGACGGCATCAACACCCGCACAATGGAAATGTTTCAGGCTTTCGGTTTTGCCGAGGATGTTAAACGCGAAAGCTATTGGGTGAACCAAACCGCGTTCTGGATGCCCGACGCGAGTAACCCCGCTCATATCAAGCGCATTGGCCGTGTGCAGGACGTCTCTGATGACAGTTCCGAAATGCCGCATATCTTAATCAATCAAGCACGGTTGCATCAGCTCTTTCTTGACGTGATGCACAACGCCCCATCGCGGTTAACCCCTGATTACAACTGGTCGGTTGAGGCGGTCGACGTTGACCCTGATGCGAGCGACCATCCCGTTACGGTCACTTTGAAGGACACTGGCGTGAACTGGGGCGAAACCAAGGTTGTTCGCGCCAACTATGTTGTTGGCTGCGACGGCGCGCGCTCAAACGTGCGCAAAGCCATAGGCGGTGAATTGCACGGCGATGCAGCGCATCAGGCTTGGGGCGTTATGGACATCTTGGCCAATACAGATTTTCCAGACGTGCGTCAGAAATGCCTGATCGCCTCACAGAGCGAGGGCAATATTTTGATCCTACCGCGCGAAGGCGGTTACCTTTTCCGAATGTATGTCGAGTTGGACAAACTTAACCCGGACGAGCGGGTCTCAACACGTAATTTCACAGCCGATCATTTGATTGAAGCCGCCAACCGGATCATGTCCCCCTACAGCGTCGACGTGAAAGAGGTCGTTTGGTGGTCCATCTACGAAATTGGTCATCGCCTCACAGACAGCTTCGATGATGTGCCCGCAGGCGAAGATCGTAATCCGCGAGTCTTTACGGCGGGCGATGCCTGCCACACACACAGCCCCAAGGCGGGGCAAGGCATGAATGTCTCGATGCAGGACACGTTCAACCTTGGCTGGAAACTGGTGCATGTTTTGACAAATCGCGCCGATGCGCGGCTTTTGCGCAGCTACTCGGCAGAGCGCTGGGTTGAAGCCAAGCGATTGATCGACACAGACCACGAATGGGCGCGGATCATGTCTGCGCCTGCGGGACAAAGCAAACTCGACAGTAGCAATGAGCCGCGTTTCGTGCAGGCTTTCAAAGAAAACCTCGAATTTACGGGTGGCCTTGCGGTGAAATACGAACCCTCCGCTCTTACCGCTTTGCCCACGTACCAAGCGCTCGCAACAGGTCAAGAGATCGGGCGACGGTTCCATTCTGCCCCTGTTGTTCGCCTTGCCGATGCCAAGCAGATGCAATTGGGTCATGTGGCGGAAGCAGATGCGCGTTGGAGGATCTATGCCTTTGCGGGGCAAGACCAAAAGCCACTCTTTGATCTCGCAGAGTGGTTGGAAAACGATCCGTCCTCTCCTGTCGTTAAGCATACGCCCCGCGACAAAGATTGCGACGCGATGATCGACGTTCGAGCGATCTTTCAGCAGACGTTTGAACAGTTGTCATATGAGAACATGCCAACTCTACTCAAACCCCATAAAGGTAAGTTTGGCCTTCAGGATCACGAGAAGATTTTCTGCGTCGATCACAAGGGACTGGGCGACATATTTGAGATGCGCGGCATTGATCGCACTGCGGGCTGCATGATCGTTGTGCGCCCGGATCAATACATCGCTAACGTACTGCCATTGACAGCCCGCGAAGATCTGTCAGCCTTCTTCGCAAGTGTCTTGCGTGATGTCAGGAGCGGTGGTGTGTAACAACGCGCTTTAAGCGTTCTGGATCGGGATGATGCGCTTTGGCCGCGTCCACCCGCTCCCATAGGCAGGCAAGGATCGCGTCGGTGCTGGCTTGCATAAAGCGATGCGCCAGTTTGCTTGGATCGCTCGCATTGCCCAGCGCCGCACGCATTTCACGCCACGCATCGAGCGTCTCAGCAATCGCTTCGCTCCCGCTATTGGACGCGTCACCCTGCACGAAGCTTTCAAAGGCATCACCAGCCGCGCCATTCGCCAAGCGCGTTGCAAGCACGCGCTCATGGATGCCATTCGCGCCCTCATAAATCGCGGTGATCCGTGCGTCGCGGTAAGTTTGCTCGATGCGATACTCCCGCAGATAGCCATATCCACCAAGAACCTGCATCCCGAGTTCCGCCGCGCGCATGCCTGCTTCGGTGCAATAGACCTTGGCAACGGGGGTCAAAAACTCAACCAGTTGAGGGTCTTGCCCTATTTCCATCGTAACGCAGGCCAGATGAGCCAAAGCGCGTCCACCGATGGCCAGCGCATCAATTTCATCCAGCATACGGCGCACATCGGCGTGCTGATCAAGCGTGACCGCCGCGCCGTCAGCGCCGCGCCCTTGCGTGCGTTCGGCTGCATAGCTGCTGGCAATGTCATAGGCCCGCGCGGCGTGGGCGACGCCCTGCAACGCCACATCGGCGCGCGCGTGGTTCATCATGGTGAACATCGCCATCAAGCCTTGCCCCTCCTTGCCGATCAGCTCTGCTTCGGCCCCGTCAAAGGCAAGTTGACAGGTCGGGGAGGCATGCAGCCCCATTTTCTCTTCGATCCGCGTGACGCTAACCGCATTGCGCGTTCCGTCTGAGCGTGTTGAGGGGCACAAGAATAGCGACAGCCCTTTCACCCCTTCATCAGAGGTGCGTGCGAGGACCAGATGCAAAATTTGCGCGCTCATGTTCTGATCGCCGCCAGAAATAAAGATTTTCTCGCCGCTGATCTGCCATGAAGTCCCATTGGGCGTGGCTTTGCAGCGCACAACGGATAGATCAGAGCCCGCGTTCGGTTCGGTCAAGCACATGGTTGCCAAGGTCTCGCCCGAGGCAAGCGGTGGAATATGGCTGGCCTTCTGCGCATCGGTGCCAAAGCGCATCAGCGTGCGGATCGCGCCAGGCACCAGTCCGGTGACCATTTGCAGGCTGTGATTTGCGCCTGAAAAGACCTCGGAGGTGATCGCCAGCATCAATGCGCCAAGCCCTTGGCCGCCGTATTCTTCGGGCGCAGTCAGAGAGGGCCAACCTTGCTCCGCATAGGCCGCATAAACATCAGCAAATCCATCCGGCATGACCACACGGCCATCCCTAAGTGCGCAGCCTTGCATATCGCCGCTTTCATCAAGCGGCGCAATTTCGCCCTCGGCAAACCCTGCAAAATGACCTCCAAGTTCGCCGGCAAACTCACTGTCCCATTCTGGCAGCGCCGAGGCGCCCGCAACATGATCGAGCGAAAAGAGAATGTCTGACAGCGGCGCTTGGAAGGGTTTCATGTTCAGAGCACTTTATAATAGTCGATTTCAACAGCAGAGGCACGGCGGATGCCAGCGCAAACGAAGAGCGTGTGGTTCAGCCAAGCATAGCGCTTATCGCCCGTTTCAAGGCGGGCCGCAGTGCGCATGTAGTAGCTGGCGGGATCAACATCTTCGCCCGCAGCAAGGCGCGCCATCACGTCGGCAGGGCCGTGTCGTGCACCGACGTTGACGATTTCGATCACCGCGCCGTCGTGCGTTTCAAGCGCATAACGCGTGTCCAGATGCACCGCGCCATCGGCAAAGATTGTCTGCCAATCAGCGCCAAGGTTCAAAACCTCGCCCGTAATATCCGGCCCAGAGGCCACGCCGCCAATGATCGGAATGATGCGGCGTTGCCCTGCCCGCCCTTCGCCCAGCTCTAGCGGTTTGCTCAGATCAACGCGCAAAGAGAAAGATTTTTCCAGCGTGGGGACAGGGCACTGCATCAGTCAGCCAAGCCCAAAAGACGCGCGGCGTTACCTTTGATAATGTCCTCGCGCAGATGGTCCTTGATGTCGATCTTTTCGAAATCAGAGAGCCAGCGATCAGGCGAGATCATTGGCCAGTCCGAGCCGAACAGAACCTTTTTCTTAAGGATCGAATTGCAATAGCGCACAAGGATCGGCGGGAAGTATTTCGGCGACC
>JBOEGJ010000010.1:0-67849 GCA_050633365.1 Cellvibrionaceae bacterium
TAAATAACTCGGGGCGATTCAGAGTGACCTGATCCAATACATACTGATCGCTGCGCGGGTCGCTGGAGGTGGCAACGTTAATACCAAAGAAATCATCGGCAATCTTAACAGGTACTTTTACTCGGCTGGATAGGGATTTTGGCCAGTGTAGAAAGGTGTAGATACCGATCGAAATATCCGCAACTACTCGAGGCCAGAAGATCCATGGTTTAAGCTTATTGTGTTTCATACTGCAAAAATCTTCCTGATGTACCATCTCAATAGAGAGAGCGCCGTGGTTGAGTGGTGATGTCAATGAGCTCGGGGGGCGGCATGAGATCCGGTATGTCTTTCGACGTGCTATAGCCTGTAAAAGCGTAGGTCTTTGAGTCTGGTCTAATTCAGGCGAGTGAGGAGTTTACATTGGATCAAATGCTAGACTCAAGGAGGAGTGCTCCCGTCTTCGGGATAATGTGAATACTGTTATGTCAGGAAGCTCGCGTACCAGAGGGAAGTCATCCTCAAGGCGGCAGGAATCTTAATGTTGGGGCTAGGCGGCCCTGAGAGTTTCGGTGCCGCTGTTGCACTACCCAAGTCGTGTTTTCTTCGTAGCGTCTTTTGGAATGATTGGGTTAGTATTATCACGTTTACACTTGCTGGAAGCTCAATCATGAAAACTTGGAAAGCAACAGAATTTGGGAGCCCACGGGAGGTGTTACGTTGTATTGACGCGCCTATACCGAGTCTTGAGGATCAGTCGACGGACGATCTAATTCAAGTGAGAGTATTGACCGCAGGTGTTGGTCTTCCTGATGTCATTATGCTGACCGGTCAATACCCGCCAGTAAAGCAAGCGCCGGTATCGCCGGGACAGGAATTGGTGGGAATAGTCACTGAGACCTCCGCCGGGTCCTCGTTTAAAGTGGGTGACAAGCTCATGGGTATTTCTGCCTTTAGTATCGGTCACGGTGGTTTTTCAGAAATGGCTTTGCTCATCGAAAGTCGAGCAAATTTAGTGCCCTCGTCACTAACCGATGAGCAGGCGGCGGGTTTTATTATTCCCTATCACACCGCCCATAACGCTTTGGAACAACGCACTCGCTTGAAGCCCGGTGAGACTTTGCTTGTGTTGGGGGCTCCGGGGAGCAGTGGTTCAGCAGCCGTGCAGCTGGGTAAAGCAATGGGGGCTCATATTATTGCCGTTGCTGGCAATGAGGAAAAGGCAAACTTTTGTCGTACCTTAGGTGCCGATGAGGTAATCAATTATCGCCAAGGCTCAATGTCCGAACAGGTGATGAATATGACTCAAGGCAAAGGCGCTGATGTGATTTTCGATCCGGTAGGTGGGGATTCCTATAGACAAGCCACTCGATGTGTTGCTCACAATGGTCGTATTGCACTGGTGGGGTTCGCAGCGGGTTGGCCGAAAATCGATCCTAGGCACATATTACAACACAGCTATGATCTGGTGGGCGTTTTTATCGGTGCCCGTAGTGACAAAGAAGTGAAAGACGCTCAGCGAACATTGTTTGATCTGTGTGAGAAGGGGTTAATTGTCCCGCCTATTGATCAAGTGTTTGATTTCGAGGATGTACCTAAGGCGTTGGAGCGACTTGCTTCTGGCAATGCGCTTGGCAAGCAGATCGTCAAGATCAGCGAGTGAGTGAGGGGCGAGATTTACGCGTTTCTTTCTTGGGCTCTACTCTTCTTGAACTCCATCTTTCTTGAATCTCAAACGATGCTTATTCTGACCAATACCGGTTGGTGATATCGTAGCGGTAACGGATATCACAGGTAACCTCCACCCGCTTCACGTCCTGTTTGATCCCTTCGAGCAGGTAACGATTGTAAGGTGGTGGAATCTTGATGGATTGTCCTTCTACGTCTTGGAAGGCGAACTTTCCGCCGGATTCTTTATTCCAGTCTTTATTGAGATGCACTAACACACTTCACGCTCGGGAGAGCGATCAAATAATGTGGACCCTCACTCTAAATAAACATGGTCACCCACTCTAATAATATTTAAATAGAGCGCTATCGATTTTTTAGTCCGCCTGTAGTTGTTAAAGATTAATGGCTAGGAGTTCAGGTGCACGCCAAAAACTAATTTCTACGCAGCAACGGTTCTTCTTTTTCAAGAGTACGGCGAGATGTATTGAGGTAAGTTACGAGAGCAAAAATAATATGGACACCCACTCCAAAAATATTTAAATGAAATATTATCGATTTTTTAAACCATCTTTAGTTTTTAAAGATTAGTGGGTAGGAGTTCAGGCGCGCCAAAAACCAATTCTAGCGCAGCATGTGCTCCTCTTTTTCAAGAGTACGGCGAGATATATTCAGGTGAGTTAAGAGAGCAATAAACTACAGCTGTTTAATCCGGGTGCGCGTTGATAATCTAGATTCTGATAAGCTTACTTAAGGTTGTAAACCGAGCCAATCAACCACCTAAATCGACTCTCGAACTGGGTAGCACTGTACAGCCATTGTTTGGGATCGATACCTAATCGTTCAACAATTGGTGGCGTGCTTGCTAGGATGGCACCTCGCTTATCTTCACGAGTGATGCGTCCGTCCAATCGAGTAATTCTAAGTAATCAGATAATCGAAAAGGGAGTCCGTCGGGAATATCTTGCCGTGGATTGTCGGCAAAGGAAATTAGAGCTTTAGGTTGTTGTCGAGGGTGATTGGCTATGTCAGCGGTTTTGGCTTTCTCGATACGTAATTTCGCGCTGGTGTGATCTGACTCCTCTGGGGGGGGCATTTTAGCGCGAGTGGGATTTAAATCGACATAGGCCATGTAGGCTGCCAATGCGGCTTCATCCAACAGGGCTTGAGACTTGAAACGTCTCTCCCAAAAACGGCAGTGCATTGGTTTTCATAATTGGTTTCTCTGGCAATGAACTCATTAAGACCTTGCATAAACTGGCTGATGCTCATGAGCCGTTCGACGCTATCGAATGCTTGACCTCGAATAAAGCGTTGGCTGACAGCGTTGCCTCGATGGTATTTATTGCAGCCACCTTTGAGGGTTTTTCACGGAGAAAACTCGAAAAAAGGAACTGTCCCTGTCACAAATTTTTCTTACCACGCTCCCCTCGCATAAACGGTTTCATCGCTTCCATTTCCTTTTGCAAAAAACGCTTACAGTGTTGAATCCGCGCAGTCGATCTCAAGTCGGGGTGGTGCAATAACCAAATGCTCCATTCACTGCGGGGTAGGGGAACTGGTAAGCGCGCAACTGAATCGTCGGCGATTTTATCGGGCAAAAAGCATGGCATTCTCGCAATACCGTAACCCAGCTTTACGGCATTGAACATGCTGTAGAGATCATCCACACGCAATACGATTTCTGGGTTTATGCAGTGTTGCTGTGCCCAGTGAGGAACCTTCTCTTGGTTAGTCCAAACAATGATGCGGGTTGGCTCGCGGCTATCGCCCTCGGCGAATTTCTCGGCGTGGACTCGATCGGCGTAAAGACCGTGTTGCATGTGTTCTATGTGGTTGGCGATTAGGTAGTCCGGCGGCGAGGGGCTTAGGCGTATGGCTAAATCCGCTTCGCGATTGGCTAGGTTGCGCACGCCTCTGGATACCTGCAAATCTAAATTAATCGCTGGGTGCTCGGCACAGTAGCGCTGCAGTGGCTCGGCCATGTAGTACTGAAAGACCTCGTGGGGCATGGTGAGAGAAATCTTGCCTTCTAGTCGTGCATCTTGGCCCATCAATACCCGCGAGATACGCTGATTGGCGCTGCGCACTTCACTGGCAATGTCGTAGATGGCGGCGCCGGCGTCGGTCATCTCGTAGCCTTTCTGGATGCGCTCAAACAAACGCACGCCATGCTCTTGCTCCAGTACCTGAATGCGTCGCGACACAGTGGAATGATTGACCCCCAATTGTTTCGCAGCGGCCGAGAAACTGCCTTGATCGGCGACGGCCAGAAAGTACTGAAAATCGTCCCAGCTGTGCATTTTTGCAAACCTGTTGTGTGTTTATTGTGAATTTATCTGGATGCTAACGGCTTTTACACTAGCTGTCGATGGTTGGCCAACCAGATTCATTTCCCAGTCTGCTCTTTACCGATGGCGCAGGCGATTCGCTTCAGGCGACCTATTTTCAGGAGATATGTATGTACAAGCTCTATTCCATTGCAGGCAGTTGCTCGACCGGTATTCACGTATTGATGCGCAAGCTGGGCCAGCCGGTCGAAATTGTAATACGCAGTGAGATCGACGATTACGCCCAACTGGTTCCGACTAATCAGGTGCCAGCCTTACAAAGCGGCGATCGATTACTGACCGAAGGCGCCTCCATTGCGCTCTATCTATTGGAGCGGCACGGTGAGCTGCCCCAAGACGTGGAAGCGCGTAGCGAGTTGCGTCAGTGGCTGATGTTTAACTACGCCACCTTGCATCCTGCCTACAGCAAGTTGTTCACTGTCGGTGGCACCATGGCCGATGGGCCTGAAAAAAATGCGTTGATGCAGGTGTTGGCCGGGCGTGTTTCAGAGCTATGGCAGATTGTTGAAGCGCGCCTTCTTGCGCGAAGCCAAGCTGAACATAATTCAGCCCAACAAAACCGGACCGGTCAAACTTATATGTTTGGCGATCAACCGAGCCTGATCGATTATTTGCTGGCGGTGTATAGCCGCTGGGGTGATAGCTTTCCAACGCTCAATATTGAGTTGGGTGAACACACGCAGCGCCTGATCGCCCATGTGATGCAGTTGCCTGAGTTTATCACCGCCGCAGAAGCCGAAGGCATTGAACTTGTCGCAGCGGCCTAAGCGCCAGTTAAGACCGCACCGTGGGCTGGCATCACCAGCCCACCTAAAAATTTTTGGAGGAAACATGGGCTGGAACAAAACCCCCGTCAGTGAGCGACTCGACATCGAGTACCCGATTATTCAAGGGCCTTTTGGTGGCAACATTTCTACCTTGGATTTGTTGTCCGTCGTCTCAAACGCTGGCGGCATGGGGTCCTTCGGTGCCCATATGTTGGCACCGGATGAGATTATTAGCCGGGTGGCCAATGCTAAGCTGCGCACCGACAAGGCATTTAATTTTAATCTGTGGGTCTCGAATGATGGAGACACGGTTGATGGAAGGCCTAGTGACCGGGTGTCAGTTCAAGATGTTCTCACGAACCTTGATCCAAAGGTTTTTGATCGCGGGCTGAGTTTGTTTAAACCCTTTTATGACGAGTTGGGCATTGCCTACCCTAGCTACCCTGAGCGCATCACTCCGCGTTTTGATGAACAGATGGAGGCCATTCTCGAGGCTCGTCCCCCGGTGTTCAGTTTTGTCTTTGGCATACCCGAGAAAAAAATTCTGGATGCCTGCCAGCAGCGTGACATTACGACCCTCGGCGCGGCGACCACGTTTGATGAGGCCCGCGCTCTGGCCGAAGAGGGGGTGGATATTGTATTGGCTACAGGATTTGAGGCGGGTGGCCATCGGGTGTCGTTTTTAAAACCGGCGCAGCAATCGTTGATGAGCACTCACGCATTGGTGCGGCAGATTAATTATCGCCTCGACATTCCTTTGATTGCGGCCGGTGGCATTGCCGACGCCCGGGGTATCGCCGCTGCACAAATCGCCGGCGCCGATGCCGTGCAAATTGGCACGGCCTTTTTGGCGTGTCGGGAATCGGGTGCGAGCGAGGTGCACAAGCAAGCATTGTTCAGTGAACGCGCCCATGAAACGGTGTTGAGCTGCAACTACACTGGGCGACTTGCGCGCTTTATCCCCGATGAGTTTATCGACGCGATTGATCGCTCACAGGATTTACCACTACCGTATCCGTTGCACAGCTTTTTTGTCGCGCCGATTAAAGCGGCAGCCGCGGTGGAAGGGAATGCTGAATTCAGTTCGCTCTACGCAGGTCAGGGAGCGCCACTGTTGCAGCACCGAGATGCGGGCTCGTTGATGGCGGCATTGGTTGAGCAATTGAACTCATATTGATGACGTGGCAGGTTGAGCCTAATAAATAGGAGGGGGTGGATGCCGATTGATATTGTGCCCCTGTTTTATAGGCATGACGACAAATTCAAGACTGTCTTCCTAGAATTTTGATGGCAGAGTAAGTAGGCCTCGATTTCAATGCGTAGCGCCTCCTAGCTAACGCAGCAGTTTTACAGCGCGAAAATTGAGTTAGATAGAAAGTACAATAGGATCTAAGTCGCAACCAGAGTCGGTAATTCCTGCCTAAGAAAATTCGCAAAAAGCGAAACTGCTGGTGGCACTCCTTGTCGCGAAGGCATCAACAAACTGATGTCAGCCTCCCCAGAACTCCAATCCGGTAGCACGCGAATCAAGCGCTTGGTTCGCAACTCGTCTCGGCAGGTGTAAATCGGCAAATCGACGATACCTAATCCGGCTGTGGCGGCTTGTTTTAGCGTGCCCATATCTTCACTGCACAAACGCGGCCGATAGGGTTTTGAAAATGTCGAGCCATCGGCGGCTTCGAGTAACCAGTGCCCAGTCTCTGGTTGCCAACCCAATTTTAAACCCGTGTGCTCATCGAGTTCTTCTGGCGTCATGGGGTTGCCGACGGTTTCAAGGTATGAAGGTGAGGCAAGCAGTCCCCAAGTCACTGAGGCCAGTCGGCGTTGAATTAGGGTGGAGTCGGGTAGGGGGGTGTTGTGCCCACGAATTGCCATGTCGACGCCGCTATCGATTAAGTCGACAGCCTGATTGGTGACCTGCTGAATAATCTCGACCTTGGGGTACTCGTTGAGAAAACGCACTACCAGTTGAGAGAGTACAAACTGCGCCATGCCCACAGAGCAAGACACTCGAACTTTACCTGTTACTGTGCTGGAACTTTGCTCAATCACGGCATTGGCGGTTTCGATTTCGTCGACGGCTTTACGGGCATGTTTATAAAAAGCTTCGCCCACATCGGTCACTTTAAACTGGCGCGAGGTGCGCTGAATCAAACGCACACCGAGCTGATCTTCAAGCTGGCTGATATGCCGGCTGAGGCGAGATTTGGGAATGTTGAGCGCTCTGCCCGCAGGGGCAAACCCTTGCTTCTCGACCACGTGAACAAAAAAGAAGTAGCTGTTCATGTCCATCATCTTTGCTTCCATTAACCTCTCCTGCTTCTCTTTGTCATTCTCTTCGTGTTGTTTGGTCGATTCTTGTCGCCGTGAGCCCGCGCTATGCGCTGTGTTAGCGCCATGCCAGTCGTTCAAATGTCAGCTGGTTTATCGTTTCAATTATAGGACGATGAGTTCTTCTTTTACCACTTTTCGGGGTTATCGTTCTGGTGGATACTTTTTTCATCGATATTACAGTCAAGCAGGGGAAGAATATGAATCGGCAAACCGCTCCAAATACTCAACATCAAGCGCTTCAAGTTAGCCAACAAGTTGCGGGTACCCCGCTTAACATCGGCTCTGTGTTTGAGGCGCTAAGCTTCAAGCACGACCAGTTCGACGGTCTAATGGATCCGCTCATCATGCTCGATCACTACGTCATGACGGGCTCGACCTTTGGTGCTCACGGTCATGCAGGCCTATCGGCCTTATCGATTCTCTTTGAAGACAGCGAAGGCGTTTTCAACAATCGCGATTCCCTCGGCAACAATCTCGACCTGCTGCCCGGCGATGCCTATTGGCTGAAAGCCGGAAGCGGCGCCGTTCATGATGAGAAACCCACTGAAGGCTCGCGCACTCATGGCCTGCAACTCTTTGTGAACCTACCACAGCGCCACAAGCAAGATGCCCCTCGCTCATTGCACGTGTCATCGCAAGACATGCCTGTCATAAGCGGCGAAAGCCATCGCGTGCGCGTAGTCTTGGGTGAGAGTAACGGCATCTTGGGGGCAAAATCACCGGCACTCTCCTTCACTGTTTTGGATGCTTACTTAGGCATAAAAGGCACCTACACCCACGAGGTCGCCAGCAACCAATCCCTAGTGGTCTACGCCGTCAGTGGCGAGCTCAAGATCGCCTTAGGCGATCAAGAAACCCAACTGCCGGCACGGCGAGCCATTGCCATTGAAGTTGGCTCCATTGCTCAGCCGCTGCAAGTCTCCAGCGCAGATAAAGCACACTTTGTGGTGCTGCAAGGAGAACCTATTAAGGAGACCTTTGTACAAAAAGGCCCGTTCGTGATGAGTAGTATCGACGAACTTAGTCAAGTAGTCGCGGACTATGAAAATGGTTTGTTAGGGACGATTGCCGAGTAGTCCGTAGCACTGTTGATTGGCAATAAAGTGAGTAAGAGGGCTTGGCAGTTTTAATGCCAAGCCCGCACAAAAAAGAGTAACTTCTCTAGGAGGTTGACTGTGATAAACAAAAAGTATTTCCACTTGGTGTTCGTCGCCATCATGGCAGTGAGTATGACTTTGGTGTTGTCGTTCGTGACAATCCTCACCAGCGACGGTTTCTCTGCGCAGTTTTTGTTTGATTGGTTGAAAGCTGCGGGTTTAGGTTTTTGCGTTGCCTTTCCTGTGGCCTTAGCTATTGCGCCTGTTGCTAGGTGGGGGGCTGAGAAGTTGACGGCTAGCGACTAATTTTGGGTTGAATTATTCACAGCATGGACGACTTTTTTTGATTTCATCTGGGGCTAAAGGGGCTAAAGGGGCTAGCGGCCACGCCAGCGTTTTATCCGCTGGCCGGGAGTCCCGACTGATTTTCGGGCATAAAAAAACCAGCAATTGATGCTGTTTTTTTTGTATGGAGCCCAGGAGAGGGTGGTTCTCAACGTTTTCGAAGCACAGCTTCGAGTTGAGGTTCACGCCAGCGTTTTATCCGCTGGCTGGGAGTCCCGACTGATTTTCGAGCATAAAAAAACCAGCAATTGATGCTGGTTTTTTTGTATGGTGCCCAGGAGAGGGTGGTTCTCAACGTTTTCGAAGCACAGCTTCGAGTTGAGGTTCACGCCAGCGTTTTATCCGCTGGCCGGGAGTCCCGACTGATTTTCGAGCATAAAAAACCAGCAATTGATGCTGGTTTTTTTGTATGGTGCCCAGGAGAGGACTTGAACCTCCACGGCCCGAAGGCCACCAGCACCTGAAGCTGGCGTGTCTACCAATTTCACCACCTGGGCAATGTCAACCGGCTGTGCCTGTTGAGGCTGCGCATATTAGAGATCGCTCTTTACATTGTCAACGATTTTGAGGTGTTTTTCCTCTACCTCCATAGAGATTAGATTTCTAGGCTTCAGGCCCTTGCAGCGGGGCTTTGCGGGAGTTTACGTAAAATTAGAGTCAGTGATTTAGAACGATACTCAGAGCTTTAGAACCCAGCCTCTAATCAACTTTAAAGCTCTGATCGCTGGCGATTGATATTGGCAAAAAACCGTCACAACCAGCGTCTATAATCAAGTGGTAGGCCCTAGTGGCGCTTAAACATTCGGCGTTTTGGGTGAATTTCCGGTATAGTGCGCCGCAGAAGCGCCTTCTGCGCGACGTATCATTTATAGGACATGCCATTTGAGCAAGCAAAAAGGGGTCCCTACCGACCCGAATTTGGCCCGCGAGGCCGAGAAGTACGACAACCCCATCCCCAGCCGAGAATACATCCTCGACATTCTAGATAAAGCCCCCGGCCCGATGACTCACGAGGCGCTGTGCGAGGTTTTAGAGCTAAACGACGAAGATTCTATCGAGGCCCTGCGCCGACGTTTGATCGCCATGTCTCGGGATGGTCAGTTATTGAGTAACCGCAAGAGCGGTTACGGTGTACTCAATAAAATGGATTTGATCCGCGGCCGGGTGCAAGGGCACAAAGACGGCTTCGGTTTTGTCATCCCCGCAGAAGGCGGCGATGACCTCTATCTATCGTATCGACAAATGCGCCGAGTATTGGACGGTGATGAAGTTTTGGTTCGAGAAACCGGACAAGATTTTAAAGGCCGCCGTGAGGGCAGTATTGTTGAAGTGCTGTCGCACAACACCCATCAAGTTGTAGGCCGTTACTTTAGTGAAAGCGGCATCTACTTTGTTCGCCCCGACAACCCTCGTATTTCTCACGATATTCTTATCGCTCCTGAAGATCGTGGTCAGGCCAAGCGCAATCAGTTTGTTGTAGTCGAGGTGACCAAACAGCCGGGTCGCAAGAACCCGCCGGCCGGACGCGTACTTGAAGTGTTAGGTGATCACATGGCGCCGGGCATGGAAATCGATGTGGCGATTCGCTCGCATGGTATTCCACATATGTGGCCAAGCGATGTGCAGTCGGAAGCGAGCTGCCTGCCGGTAGACGTTGCAGAAGAAGATAAGCAGCACCGTGTCGATTTACGCGAGTTGCCGTTTGTGACCATCGATGGCGAAGACGCTCGCGACTTTGATGATGCCGTTTACTGTGAACCCAAAAAATCTGGCGGCTGGCGCGTGTACGTGGCGATTGCTGATGTGTCTCACTATGTAGCGTTGGGAACTGGATTGGATCGCGAAGCGCAAGTGCGCGGTAACTCCGTTTACTTCCCCGATTTCGTTGTGCCCATGTTGCCAGAGGCCTTGTCTAACGGCTTGTGTTCGCTCAATCCAA
This sequence comes from Cellvibrionaceae bacterium, assembly GCA_050633365.1. Taxonomy (GTDB): domain Bacteria; phylum Pseudomonadota; class Gammaproteobacteria; order Pseudomonadales; family Cellvibrionaceae; genus Pseudomaricurvus. The sequence continues at coordinate 10,481 of JBOEGJ010000010.1, forward strand.
ACGTCGATCGATTGGCTATGGTTTGTGAGATGACCGTATCGGCAGCGGGTAAAGTGAGCGGCTACAAATTTTACGAAGCAGTGATTCATTCTCACGCTCGCTTAACTTATACCCAAGTCGGTGAAGCGCTTGCATCACGGGGCGAGAAAAAAGCCAGCTTTGGTCGTAAATTACTGAACAAGCTGGGCTTCAAAGGTAAGTCGGCTGCTCTGGCCAGTGATCATCCTGTGGTGCCGGTGATGGAGCATGTGGTTGAGTTACACGAGCTTTACGGTGCCTTGCGTGCATCGCGAACCGATCGCGGCGCGATTGATTTTGAAACCGTAGAAACCCGTATTCTATTTGATGAACAGCGCAAGATTGATCAAATCGTACCGGTGGTTCGCAATGACGCGCACAAATTAATTGAAGAATGCATGTTGGCTGCCAATGTATGCGCTGCGCGCTTCTTAGAGAAACATGAGTTGCCAGCTTTGTACCGCGTACACGAAGGCCCTCGAGAAGAAAAACTCGAAAACCTGCGCGAATTTTTGGGTGAACTCGGTCTGAGTTTACAGGGCCAAGGTAAACCCAAACCTGAAAGCTATCAGCGTCTGTTGCAATCAATTGATGGTCGAAATGATGCCAATTTGATTCAAACCGTGATGCTAAGAAGTTTGAGTCAAGCTAAGTATCAACCCGATAACGAAGGCCACTTTGGTTTGGCTTATACCGCCTACGCGCATTTTACCTCGCCAATTCGTCGCTACCCAGACTTGTTGGTTCACCGCGCGATTCGTCATGTGGTTCGCTCGAACATCGATACTAAGCAGGTTCAAAGAGTCGAAGGCGCCGCTGCGCTGCCGAAGAACAAAATTTATCCGTACGATACCGCTGATATGTTAGCTCTCGGCGAGCAGAGTTCCCTCACAGAACGCCGTGCCGATGATGCCACTCGCGAAGTTGTGAGTTGGCTCAAGTGTGAGTATCTGCAAGACCACGTCGGTGATGAATTCGACGGTATTGTTGCGGCGGTGACTAGTTTCGGATTGTTCGTCGAGTTGAAAGACTTGTATGTGGAAGGTTTGGTTCACATTACTAACTTGCCTCATGACTATTATCATTTTGAGGCTGCGCAACACCGTCTGATTGGCGAGCGAACTCGTCAAGTCTTCCGCTTGGGGGATGAAATTTCGGTGCGGGTGGCTGGCGTCAATCTAGATGATCGTAAAGTCGATTTGGAGATGGTGGGCTTTAAAAAAAGCTCACGGAAAAAATCCGCGAAGAAATCGGCAGGAAAAGATCGTCCGATAGATACCAAAAAGAACTCGCGCCGATTGGCAGAGTCTGACGGTGATCGCCCGAGAAAATCCGGCAGTAAAACTAAAAAATCGTCAGGCGATAGAAAACCTCGGAAAAAGAAGTCGGCTGCATCGGCTGAGGGTAAAAAGACAACGCCTAAGGCTGCCAAGCGCGGTGATAAAAAGCCCAGTAAAGGCAGTCGAGTGAGAAAATCGAAGAGCGCCAAAACTGGCGCGCCTAAAAAACGTTAAAGAGTGTAGAAAACGATCGTGGCAAAGTTAGAAGCCGTTTATGGCTTACACGCTGTACAGGCGTTGTTAAAGAGTGCTCCTCATCGCGTCAATGAAGTACTGGTGCTTCAGGGGCGTCAAGATCAGCGTGTACAGAAGGTTATGGCTGCGGCAGAAAAGGCCGATATTAAAGTGCGTCAGGCCAGCCGTAAAGAGTTGGATAAGTTGGGTGAGGGCAATCATCAGGGTGTTGTGGCCATGGCCTTTCCGGGGCAGCTACACGATGAAAAGTTTCTCTATCAGTTGATCGAGTCGCTGCGTGAGGCGCCTTTTCTGTTGGTGCTTGATGGGGTTACTGACCCACATAACTTGGGTGCATGTTTACGCACCGCAGAAGCTGCCGGTGTTCACGCGGTGATTGCACCGAAAGACAATTCGGCAAGCTTAACGCCCACGGCTCGTAAAGTGTCCTGTGGTGCCGCAGAAGTTTTGCCTTATGTTCCCGTCACTAACTTAGCGCGTTGTTTGCGAAAACTGCAAGAATTGGGGGTGTGGATTATTGGCACCGCTGGCGAGGCCAACCAATCGGTGTATCAGCAAGACCTTAAGGGACCAATGGCACTCGTTATGGGCGCCGAGGGGCCGGGAATGCGTAGATTGACTCGCGAGTGTTGTGATGGGCTGATAAATATACCTATGGCCGGCGAAGTGAGCAGTTTAAACGTGTCGGTCGCCACTGGCGTTTGTTTATTTGAGGCGGTTCGCCAGCGCTCCTAACACGTGTGCTGAGTCAGTATTAGTAAACCAGTTTTCCGAGATAGAGATATGGGTGATCAACCACAGTACGGCCAAGGCGATGCCTCTTATCAGGCCGCCGGTGAATATGAAGGATTGACTCGCTTGGCCGAGCGCTTTTATTTTCACATGGACCATTTGCCCGAAGCCAAAACCATTCGAGACATGCATCGCGATGATTTAACGGAATCAATCGAAAAGCTCGCTCGATTCTTGAGTGGTTGGCTGGGTGGCCCCAAACTCTATCGGGAAAAGTACGGTTCAATCGCCATTCCTCGTGCTCACAGCCACCTAGCTATTGGATCTTCAGAGCGTGATGCTTGGTTGTTGTGTATGGAAAAAGCGCTGGCCGAGCAGCCCTATGCTCCTGAGTTTCGCCAATATATGTTAGATCAATTGTTTGTTCCCGCGGAGCGCAGTCGCACCCGCGACTGAGCCAAAAAACTTCTCTTACTCGTTACTGTTCGAACTATTTGATCGGGATGCGATCTTAAACCCTTCGTTCCATCGCTTTGGATGGAGTTAGACTATAGGAATGGGAGAGGGTCATGAAAGCGTGGTCACTGTTACAACTGCGTCTATCCGCTGCAGCCTGTGGTCTATGGCGTAGGCTTGTTGGCAATTATTCAATATATTGTTGATCCATTTGCTTGCTATCTGGTGGTCGGTGCCGACCACAGTATTTTGTTCTTTCCTTCCACGACGTTGTTTTTTGCAACCTTGGTGATTCTCGCATTTAAAGAAGACGACACACTATCCCTTGATGCCCGTCGCGGCGCTAATCCGTAATCAGTGTGTATTATTTTTTGTCGGTCCTCTTATTCTAAAGAGGGTCTTGTTCATTGTTTAAAAACTCTGCACCTATCATTTCACTTCTATTAATTCCCCCCGCTTAAAAACTCCTAAATACAAAGCTAGATATACAAGAACAGAGAAATACAAGAACACAGAAATATAAAACCACAGAAATACAAAGACATAGAAATACACTGCTTGAAGCCTTGGCGATGGCCTTTTACACTCAGGCGTCTTTCTTACAGGATGTTAGTTATGTCACAACCGTGGTTAACGCGCAAAGAGTGGTCGAGCCCTGCAATCTACAGTAATGCCAAGCTGGGCATGATCGTTACTTGGGGATTTGGAGTCGTCTTTACAGCAATCAGCTCATTGGTATTAATCACGGGGCGTGCGCAAATGATGGCAGATTTTCAGCGCGGTGAGCACATGGTCGCGCTGGTACTCATGTTCCCTGTGGTGTCTCTATTTCTGTTATATCATGCGTCGGTTTTGACTCGCGACTGGATGCGTTACCGTCGAACACCGTTTCAAATGGATCCCTACCCTGGCGCCATCGGCGGTCAAATGGGTGGTCATATTGATCTCAATATTCGCTATTCTCCAGATCAAAAATTCGAAGCGACTTTGGTGTTATGTCGACGAACAACTCGGCAATCGGGCAAGGAGACTAAAATTGATGAATCCGTTGTTTGGCAGCGGTCGGTACCCTTACATACGCAAGCGTGCTTGACCGATCAAGGCAGTGGTACTCGAATTAGAGTGGTTACCGATGTGCCTGATGGTTTAGCGGAGTCGGAAGTGCCCAGTGCCAGTTTTCATATATGGCGATTAACCTTAAAAGCGGTAGATAAATCCCTGCGGTTTAATCGCATGTGGGAGTTGCCTATGTTTGCGGGAAATCAACAGGCCGATACACAACTGCCTGCACTAGCATTAGCCGCTTACGAAGAAAACCAACTCGAATCGCTCGATGAATTGACACAAATCACTCAGCAGAGTGATACCGTATGGATGCGCTTTACCCCCAAAAACACGCGTCTCTTCAATTGGTCGATGACGCTGTTTGGCGGTTTGTTTTTTTCGGTGGGAGTGGGAATGACTCAGGTCGACGCCGCTATGTCTTGGTTGTTTGTGGTGATATTTGGTCTCGTAGGTTTTCTGATTTTGGCGCTAGGAATTTACAGCCTAGGTAAAGAGCTTCGGGTCGGCATAAGCCCTACCAATGTGGTGATGAAACGATTCTGGATGGGGTTTGCTCTACCCGAAAAAACCTACCCTCGATCCCAGGCACGACACATGAAGATCGAAGCTGGCGGTTCTATGACTACGGGTACACAAACGGTCAAATACTATCAGCTTAAGCTCATCATGAGTGATGGCAAGAAGGCATCACTGGGGTTTGGGATTGATGGTTACGGTAAGGCCGAGAAGCTCGCACAGCAATTGTCATTGTTGACTGGGCTGGAGTTCTGCGAAAAGCTATGATCACGATGATGTCTCTTACTGGATGATGTCTCTTACGGATAGAAGCGTTATTCTAGTGAGCGAATACAACTCAACACTAATTTGAAAAAGGAATTTTGGAATGACTCGTCTCTTAACTGCAGCTTTTATCGTAGTGTTTCTGCAAGGGTGCAATATCGATAGCGAATATCGCGCGCTTCATGCCATGAATAATGACAGCGAAAGGGTGTGGGCGTTTTTACAGGTCAATGTTCCAGAGGAGGGGACGGCGGTCGAATCCTATTATTACTTCGCACAAATATCGGAAACCTTGTATCAAGGGGTCAGTCAGAACCAAATCTCTGAGGGATTTATCTTGCTAGAGAATGTGCGCTACTGGGGAACCGACGATTTGATTTACGACTACAAAGACGTTGAGTACACCGGAGAAATCGTGTTTCGCATTGAAGATATTAAGCGAATCAGCTTGGTCAACAAAGAACCTATTGTTGGTTTAGGTTATGAACAATACCAAACCGAACAAGAGTTAGCGTCTCAGGCCGCTGAAACCGTCGAAGTGCCTTAGCCACCCCTCAAGTGCCAACCCCCGAAAGAGAGCGGCGGCTAGATTCCTGTGTGGGAAATCTAGCCGCTGGGAGCTTTCACGCTAAGGCAGAGGTTGTCAGCTGCTTTTCTAAAATAACCTATTTAGTTGCAGAGTGTTGTTGCTAACAGGTCATACCACACCAAATTGTACTCGCCACTCGCCACTCGCCACTCGCCACTCGCCACTCGCCACTCGCCACTCGCCACTCGCCACTCGCCACTCGCCACTCGCCACTGCGTCCTGATATTTGACCTAGAATGACTTTCTTGAGGAATGATAGCACCTGTTCGATGATCAGAAATTGCGCGATAGTAGACCGCTAAGAATACGGGTGCGATGCACCATTCGCGTGTCTAGGCCACAAAGGAGTGGGTAGCAGTATGAGCGATGAGTCTTACGATATTGTCATCATTGGTGCGGGATTGTCGGGTATAGGCGCCGCCGTTCATTTTGGGCGTGAATGCCCCTCTGAATCTGTGGCGCTTTTTGAGTCTCGCGAGGCCATGGGCGGCACTTGGGATCTGTTTCGCTACCCAGGCATTCGCTCTGATTCTGATATGTTCACCTTGGGCTATAGCTTCAAACCTTGGCTTAATTCACAGGCCATTGCCGACGGCTCGTTGATTCGTAAATATATTAACGACGCCGCAGATGAGTACCGAGTCAAAGATAAGATTCAATTTCAGCAGCGCATTACGAGCGCTAACTGGGACAGTAATCAGCAACGCTGGTTGTTGGAAGTTACCGATCAGCGTACTCATACCATCAAGTCCGTGACTGCAAAATTTGTTATGGGTTGTACCGGTTACTACAACTATCAAAGCGGTTATGAACCCGAGTTTGTCGGTAAGTCTGATTTTAACGGCACCATTGTGCACCCTCAACATTGGCCCGAGGCGCTCGACTACGAAGGTAAGCGGGTGGTTATCATTGGCAGCGGTGCTACTGCAGTTACTTTGGCACCAGCCATGGCAAAAAAGGCAAAGCAAATCACTTTGTTGCAACGTTCGCCCTCCTATGTGATGAGCATGCCTAAAGTGGATCCCAAGCTTGAGGTGTTAAGAGAGAAATTTTCTCCCAAACTTTACTACCGCTTAGTCAGGGCGCGAAACGTCACCTTGTCTTTTTTGGTCTATCAGTATTGTAAGTTCTTTCCTAAGAAAGCGCGTAACTTTTTGCAGGGGCACGTTCAGGAATCCATTGGTGATGATGTCGACATGAAACACTTTACTCCCAAGTACGACCCTTGGGATGAGCGAGTATGTGCGGTTACCGATGGCGATTTATTTGAGGCCGTTAAAGACGGCGATGTGATTATGCATACAGATCATATCGAGCGTTTTAATGAAGACGGATTGCTACTGAAATCGGGCAAGCAACTCAGCGCCGATATTATCATTACCGCCACCGGCTTAAATCTACAGCTGTTGGGCGGTATGGAATTGAGCGTAGATAATCAGCCATTCGATATGACTAAGAAGATGTGTTATCGAGGCGTGCTGCTCGAAGATCTACCCAACATGGGGTTTGTATTTGGCTACACCAATGCATCTTGGACGTTAAAAGCCGACCTTGTGCTTAAATATGTGGCTCGTGTTATTAATCGAATGAAAAAGACGTCGATGCAAACGGTAATGCCTAAAAATACGGGGGATGATCCCGGTGGCATTCCATTTATCGACTTGCAGTCAGGGTACGTTATGCGGGGTAAAGACCTAATGCCTCAGCAGGGGCAAAAGCTGCCATGGCGTCTGTACCAGAATTATCTTCTGGATTTTTTAACGTTAAAATTTGGTCGTCTTAATGATGGAAAGCTCACATTTTCAAATTCACAGGGTCACTCAGCTGCGCCCGCAACACCATTAAATCCGGAAACCACTAAGAGTGACGTTACCGAAACTACCGAGGCCGTGTCATGAATAACACACAAACCTACGTTAGCGATATGCCTGTAGAGATCAAACCGCGTCGAATGAGCTTTCCGTTTAAACGAGCGAAACGTCGTTTTTTCTTTGATGACAATCCCGTTAAATCGGTTTATTGGGCGGCACTGTCTGCCACCTTTCCCGCTGGAGAGAAAGAGTTTATTGACTCAGTTCGACTTTATAAAGATCAGATTAAAGACCCCAAGCTGTTGGATCAGGTGAAAGGGTTTATCGGACAAGAAGGCCATCACAGTGGTCAACACATGCAAATGAATAAACAGCTCAGAGAGTTGGGCTTGGATGCGGTTCGCCTAGAAAAGCATCTCGAGCGAGATATCAAAAAATTTGTGCCCACTCGTACTGACCGATTTCGCTTGGCTATGACCGTGGGTATGGAGCATGTTACCGCCATCATGGCCGATCATGCGCTGAATCACCCAGAAACCTTTGATGGAATGGACGATACCATCCGCGAGTTGTTGTTGTGGCATGCGGTGGAGGAAATCGAGCATAAGGCCGTTGCTTTTGATGTTTTTATGTTGTGCGATGGAGATCGAAAGCTGCTACACAAATGTATGAAACTAGCGACTCGACTGTTTGTGGTGCGTATCAGTTGTTACATGGTGGGCTTGTTATGGTGGTCGAAGAGCTGGCCGCGTTGGAGGCACATTAAGAGCTTCTATCGAATGCTCTATTCGAAAAATGGTGTTATTACTAAGATCAAAGCGCCGTACAAAGATTATTTTCGAGAAGACTTTCATCCTTGGGATCATCAAAATCAAGATCTGGTGGATATGTGGAAAGAAAAATTCTACGACGCTAAAAACGATCGTGCCAGTGATCATTTTGAGGCTTGCTAGAGCTTGAGAGCTTAGAAGGAAGTTAATCTTGTGCGCTTGTTAAAGGCCCGACACGAGAGTGTCAGGCCTTTATTGTTTAGCGCCGAACCGATCGAATCCAGCCGATCAATAAGAAGACTATTATTAAAATCATCCCCGTCATCAGTCGCAAATCGGGAATCACCCATTGCGGTGTCATGGGAATGAGGTTGGTATGTGCACCCATGAGTTTGTAGGGCGATACTTTCCCATATTCTGGGGTCGACATGAGTTTAAAAAATCCCCGTCGATTGGGGTAGCGAGCAAAACCGACACGATTCCACTGAGTGTTGTTGGCATTGCTGTTGGCCCGCGCGACGTTTCTCGAAAGATTCACTTCTCCCCAGGCGTTGGGCCATCCCCCCTGGCTTAAGACGATTTCTTTGGTGAGTATTTCATAGGTATCATTGGCGTCTTTGGGTGAACCTGAAAACCCCTCAATCGAGTTGGGAAAACGATTCACCTCATTGTGATAGCGCATCATGTTGAGCATCATAAATTCTTTGCCGTCGTCGGCGTAGCCCCACTCTCTTAGTGAGTCCATCATGTAGCTTTTCATGGGCTCGGGCCATTGAAGGTTTTTTTCGATCTTCACGAGGTAATCATCGACTTCGGATTGGCTCATTTTTCCGCCAAACCAATCGCCCCAAAAAGCGCAGGCGGCCAGAAAGATAAGGGCGAAGCTCGTTGCTAAAATAATTTCAAATTTTATTTTTTGCATAGTTTTAGTCCACTCATGATTTATTTGATAGTGAGATAAGTCAGTTTATCGAGGCCCAGCCAATAGATGTCACGGCCGAAACCAGGGGCCGGAAAACAGCAAGACTGAGTGTATTGGCGCAGCGCAACTCGAGATTTTTCGAGGCCAGTTTCTATGTCTAAGACAACGCTGTTCTCACCCTCTCGCAAGGCCTTCAGACTCTTTAAACTCTGGTAGTCGGTGGTGAAAATCTCTCCACTATCGGGGTAGTAAATGGTGTGTCCGCCGATGCTGAAGTCGTTTCGAGTCCAGAGCTCGGTGAGTGCCTGGGTTTTCCGATCGTGACGCCATGCTTGAATGACTGAGTTGGACGAGTCATAGGCCACCACGATGTTTCGCTGCGGGCAATACAGCGGTGGATTGGTGACGCTGCCATGACTGCGGTTGCATATGGGTGTCATCGAATAATCGCTACTGTCGTGAGTCGATACTCGAATCAGGCGGTTTGGCGTTGCCGAGATGCCAGCATTTAACATCGATATGGCGCTGCCACCCATCCGGTGCTTGCCGTTATCAATAAACCAAATGTTGTTCTCGTCGATGACTGGATCCCAGCCATACTCTTGGGTTGATTGCCCCACGTAATCAAGTGACCACTGTGTGTCGAGCTCTAACTCGCCCGTCTCATCATGAAAGTGATAGCGATAGATGGTAGTAACCCCAGTCACATAAACGGTGTTGCCTTGCGCGCTTAAGCGAGAAATTGAGGGCTCTGGTAGTTCGATGCGGGTGCAGGCCTCTTGCATGGTTTCTGGGTCGATCACCAGCATCCAGCTGGTTTCGGTATCGCTAATGGGTTTGGTGATCAGGTAGCCGTTGTCGAGAACCATGTGCGAGTTGTAAGGTAAATCTTGAGGCAGGTGGTAAGAGCTCTTGAGATTGCAATCGGCATCCAGTCGATGCACATAGCGGCCAAAGCTCACATAGAGATCGCCGTTGCGATGAACGCAAATGCCACCGGGCCACCATCGACCGCCGGGTAGCGGCTTTGAGCGTTTTACAGTTTTTAATGTTTTAGGGTCGAGCTTCTCGACGTGAGAGCTGCAAGACATTCCGATGCGGTCGCGCAAGGTATCCACGTGCATCAGGTAGACCTCACCCGGATCGCGAAGCACCATCATATTACCAGTGCAAATTCTTCGGCTCGCTTGCAGGTGCAGCGATTCACGGCGCTGAATTTTCGGGCCTTTAACACTTGTCACCGCTTGCTGTCGGGTGGGGCCGCCATCTTCACAAGACCAGGGGCTGGGGTAGTAGCCGCCAGCGATTTGCGTTGGTGTTTCTATGGTGAGAGATGTTTTCTTGTTCATGATTGTGCCCACCCACCGCTAAACGGAATCGCTTGGCCGACAAAGAAATCCGATTCGTTGGAGGCTAAGAATAAAGCAAATAGCGCATCCTCTCGGCCTGTGGCGAGTCGTTGAATGGGAACTTCATTGGCCATGAGCTGCTTGAATTCGTCCGAGTTGGTGAATTCGGGATTGAAGTAAGCCGGGTTCTCAACCCAATTTTGAGCGATAAGGTTGATTTGGATATTGTTTGCCGCCACTTCTAGTGCCGCTGAGCGGATATAACCCACTTGTGCTGCGCGAGCCGCTGAATAAGCGCTGACACCGGCCATTCCTTTTATGCCGGTGGCTGAGCCGATGACCAATATTTTTCCCGCTTTGCGCTCTATCATTTGCGGCAATGCGGCGCGGGTTAATCGATGCAGCGGGTGCACCATCAAATCGAACATCTCTGACCAAATGTCATCGCTCACTTCAGTGGCAGCAATACCAAAATGCGCCGAGGCGGCTAAGTTGATCACGAGCACATCGATTTCGCCCGCCGCTTCTATGGCCTTTTCACAGGCGCCGTGCTGAGTTAGGTCGCTGTGATCTTCAATCACTTCGCCGCCGTGTTGTCTAAATAGCTCAGCAATATCGGGGCCCATGTAATCGCTGGCTTGGGTGATGAGTATGCGTTTATTGTTTAAGCGTTGTGTCATAGTAAACTCCAGTAGCGTTAAGCAATGGTGAGCGAGTTAGTGCTGCTTGGGCGGGCGATTCATATCCCAGGGTGATCCCGTGAGAAAGACTTCGACTTTTTCGAATAAGCCTATGGAAGAGCGAGGCTTTAATGGCAGTTGATAGCTTGGCTTAAGACCCGATTGAACCGCCGGGCCAAGATTCAGAGAACCGTAAGCTTGTAGTAGGCTATGCACTTGCTGCTGCTCACTGTGGTTGAGTGCGTTGAATTGATCTTGAAGAACTTCAAGGCAATAGACGCGATGATGAACCACGGGAAGATTCTTGAAAGTTACCCCTTGTGTTTTGTAGTCAAAGCGTTTCTTACCGTCGTACCATGAGTCGGAATTCTGGTGAAGGTAAGGCAGGTAATCGTTTAGAATTTCTCGCCAAATGAATGACCAGCCAATATTGTCAAAATTACTGAGCGGCAAGTTCGTCTCGACATACGGTTGGGCTTTTTCATTCCACATTCGTGTTACCCAGGCCAGTACTTTGGGGTAGCGATCACGCATTATTTTTGCGGGTATCGGATCGCAAAAATAATGGCGAAAGAAGGGCCCCATAAAGGCAAAGTCTACAAGTGAGGGTTGATCGCCGAGTAAAAACCGTTGCTCTGATAAAATGTCGCTAAAACTCTCACATAAAGAATAATATTGATTGCGTACTAACGTTTCGGTGTTTTTGTCGACACCGTCGCCGCTCAGAAACAATCGGCGTTGACGGCGTTTGAATAAATACCCTGTCAACGATGTTGGCAGTGGCAGTTCGCTGCAAACCTCTTGGCCTAATCGTCGACCCATAAAGCTTGCATTGTCATCACTTTTCCAGCGCCAATACATGGCCGATCGCCAGCACCACTCATCGGCATAGTCTTCAATTAATTTATTCAGAAAACTCATCGCTGGATCGCGGGGAATCACTCGTGGCTGTGGGTACTGTTGTTCCAGCCAGTCAATCATGTTGGTGCTCTCGCGAAACCACTGACCATTTGCCGATTGCATGGCGGGCACCTTTCGCACACCCGTGTTGGCATAGACTTGGGAGACGCCGCTGGTGAGCGACATCTCGACACGTTCATAAGCGATGTTTTTATAGCGCAGATACATCTCAAGTTTGCCGCTGTAATAGGAGATGTCGGCCAGATGAACTTGAAACGGCTCGAGCTTATGGCTGTGGTGGGTGGCGTTATTGTTTGAAACAGTCATCGTCAATTGCCTGCTTACTCAGAGGTGGTGGTTCGATTCAGTACCAGTAACAGCACTAAGTACCCGACAATAAAAAGAAACGCCAAGAGCACCGGTAAGTTGGGCATTGGATTAAACAGTAGGCCGTGGGGGTGGCTCGGGGTGATCGCGATGCGGCCCATTGATGCCAATTTGAAATAGACAATACTGGCGTAAGAGTCGCTAACCAGCATGTTGAAAAAGTCACGTCGGCTGCTGTAGCGAAAGATACCGATTTCGCCCCAATGGTCGACGTCTTGGCTGCTAAATCCGTAATTGATCACATTGTCGTGGGTGCTCGAAAGGTAGGCTGTGTGACTGGCATTTTTGGCCAATTCGTAGAGTAACCCTTGGTTGTAGGCCAGATCAGCGTCTTGCACTGACATGCCGGCAACCATAGGCGTGTCGGGCCGAAACAGCGGTGCATCTCGCCACTTCATTAGGTTGATCATGTAGATCGGTTTGCCGTCATCGGTCTCGGCAAAAGCGCGGACCTGCTGAAGAATCGTGTCGAGATCCACATTGCCATCGGCATCGGGTACGCCGGCGGTCACGAACATCGTTTTTACACCGGCCACGTAACGATCGACTTCAGCGGGGCTTAATGGGGTCGTTGGGCCGTAGTAGCGGTGAGCGAACAGGCCCCAGATAACGGCGAGTAAAAGGGCGGCAAGGGCGGGTATTTGGGCAGAGAGGCGTTTGGATCGCATGGCAATGGATACTCTGTAGCTCTAGGGTGTGAGACAGAATATCGGGGTGGGGAATGTGAATCTGGTGAGATATCACCGAAATTGGTGATTTTACGCCAATCGAGTGGCGATTGTTCAAGGCTGGCCTAGCGCAAGATACGCTGACGATATTGCTTGGGGGTTTCATTGGTCCACTTTTTAAAGGCTTTGGTGAAGTTGCTTTGATCTTGAAACCCCAGTGACAAGCCGACATCGACCACTGCCATGTTGGGATCTTTGAGAAATTCATGAGCTTGAGCTTGTCGAGTTTGCTGCAGTAGCTCACCAAAGCTCACGCCTTGAGCGCTGAGTCTGCGCTGCAGTTGTCGAGTGGAGATATTGAGGATGCTGGCAATGCTCTCTTGCTGTGGCGTGCCCAGCGAGAGCTGTTTAAGAATGAGTTGTTTTACGCGATGAATCAGGTTGCTCTCTTCCAGAAGTTGAAGATCTTTTAATGCCAGCGCCTCACTGCTATCGGCCAGTGCGGGGTTCCAATAGGGGTTTTGAATTTGCGCCGCATGCCAATCGATGCAGACGTGATAGTTGTCGCAATCAAATTTAGCGTCGACCCCCAACAGTGACGTAATGCGTTGATGTTGAGTTACGTCAGGCGCGGGTCGCTGAAACCCCACGTAGAGAATGGCATCTGAATGAGCGACACCTTGTTTGATTAAGTTGAGGATAATGAGAAACGCTGGGTCTAATGATTCTAACGGCATCACGTCGATGTCGGCTGTGCAGATTTGAAAGTCAATGCGGATCACAGCGTCATGGCGGAACATTAACGCGTCGACACCGTCGCAGATAATGTGCAGTAAGCGAGTCATGCGTTGAAGAGCCTCGTAGAGATTACGGCTCGACATCATGGCGATTGCGACGGTATCTGCTTGCATTGTGACGGCTTGATGATAGATCTCGATACCGATGAACGGTTCATTAGTTAACTCGGCAGCGGTCTTCCAGAGAGGTGCCGCCTTCGCCAGAGGAATACGTGCGCTGGGTACAAGTAACGTTTTGCTGTCGATCCCGGCATCATTAAAAATTGCGTTGCTGTCATGGCCTTTGAGTGTGAGGTAATCCATGAGCGGACGAAGCCAGACCGAAAGAACAGTGGAGCTGTGGGCTACCTTCTTTTGTTTCATGAAAGGCTCTTTTTTGATGATAGCATTTATGGAGTAAGGACTAAGTTATATTCAATGTTTTAATTCGATAGCTTAGTGTCGATGACTTTATACCCAGTCGTTGCGCGGCACCATCTCGGCCGGAGACTTTTCCGTTGGACGCGATTAGCGCTTTACGGATATTATTGATCTCTAGTTGCTGAAATTCTTCTGCGGTTAAGAAACTATGATCCGCTGTGATCGGATCTACACTGGATAATTTGGGGGCCGTTGCTGAGTTTTCGGTACCGGAATCGGGGAGTGCTAAGTCTAATCTCAATTTTCCGTCGTTGCTCAGTATTACTGCACGTTCAATCACATTTTTTAGTTCTCGAATATTTCCTGGCCAACGATGAGATTGCAGTTGTTTCGCTTGTTGAGATGTCAGTCCCTTAATTGATCGGTTTAGCTGCTTCGAATTTTGTTGGATAAAGTGTTGTGCTATTGCGGTAATATCTTCAGATCGATCACGTAGCGGAGGAACTTCGATTGGAAAAACGCTGATCCGGTAGTAAAGATCCTCTCGAAATCTTCCCGCTTTGACCTCTTGCAGTAAGTCACGATTGGTGGCTGCAATAATTCTCACGTCTACGCGTAGGGTTTTTTCATCGCCGACGCGTTCGAATTCTCCTTCTTGAAGGGCTCGCAATAACTTTCCTTGTAAGTTGATTGGAATTTCGCCAACTTCATCTAAGAACAAGGTGCCATGATTGGCCAGTTGTAGTCGGCCTATTCGATCCCTGTGGGCGCCAGTGAATGATCCTTTTATATGGCCAAAGAATTCACTTTCAAATAAATCAGCGGGTATCGAGGCGCAGTTAACTTTAACCAATGGCTGTTCTTCTCGGTCGCTATTGTCGTGAATCGCCCGAGCGACCATTTCTTTGCCAACACCCGATTCCCCGAAAATAAGCACACTGGCAGGTGTTTTTGCGACAGCATGTATTTGCGCGACGGTTCGCTGAATCGGCTTACTATCACCGATCATATTGCAAAAATTTTCACTGGTTTTGAGTTCGTCGCGTAAATAATCTCGCTCGTGTTCGAGGGCTTCTTTTAGCGATTTTATTTCTTCAAAGGCTTGTTGTCTTTCTTGTTCTGTTCGCAAACGCTCAGAGATATCTCGAAACACGACCACGGCGCCGGTGACCTGGTCGTCTTCTATGATCGGTGTGCTGGTGTACTCAACGGCGATACAGTAGCCATCGGAATGCCAAAAGACTTCATCGTCGACCTGATGAATCTCTCCGTCTCGCAGTGAGGCATAAATGGGACACTCATCTCTGGGGTAGTGGCTGCCGTCAGCGTGGGAGTGGTGATGGATATCGTGGAGCCCCTTGCCGAGAAGATCCCTTTTACACCAACCGAGTATTCGTCGAGCGGCTTCGTTGACAAAGGTAGTTCGTCCTTGGTGATCAAGCCCGTAAATCCCCTCGCCTGCCGCTGCAAGAATCAGTTCGTGCCTATGTCGTAGGGTTTCAAAATCTTCAGGGGTTTCTCTTTCGCTGCTTGACGTCGACATAAATCATTCACTATTTGCAAATATTTGTAAAAGATATCCCAAAATATTGAAAATTACAAAATATTGGAAATTGTCATTTCTGTAACCTACTGATTTTATTGCGTTTTATTCTGGCATGACTTTTGTAATAGCTTTTGTTCCAAGAGTTTAGTCTATCAATCAGGCCGTTATTTTATTCAATTAGGGGGTTTTCAATGTCAGATTCATCTTCCCAATCTCTAGGTGATGAGCTTCGCCATCCATTACCACCGTTCGACGAGGCCAGTGCCAGGGCCAAGGTTCAGGCGGCTGAGGATGGTTGGAATAGCCGCGATCCAGAGCGAGTATCTAAGGCCTACACCTTGGATACTCAGTGGCGCAATCGCGCTGAGTTTCTCGAAGGTCGAGAAGAGGTTCAGGCCTTTTTAAAAGACAAGTGGGAAAGCGAATTGGACTATCGTCTGAAAAAAGAACTGTGGGCATTTACCGATGATCGCATTGCTGTGACTTTTCGTTACGAGTGGCGCAATGAGGCCGGACAGTGGTTTCGATCCTATGGCAATGAGTTGTGGGAGTTTTCCGCCAACGGCCAGATGCGACGTCGTATTGCCAGTATCAATGATGCCGAAATTCAAGAGCATGAACGCGAGCTCATCTAACGTTAACGCTTTTACCGGGAGTAACTTATGTCTTTAACCTGTAAAAAATCGACCGAATCTGAAGTGATTCCGACCTTCAGTCCTCGTCCGATTTCAAAGTTGAGTGAGTCTTCTCGCCGAGCGGTATCTGCCAATGGTGCAGTACCGTTCATTGAAATCTATACCCGCCCAGGCTGCGTTTATTGTTTGGCGGCGATCAAGATTCTTAATCACAACAGTTTGCCGTTTTTTGAGCATGACACTACCAAGAGCTATCGGCGATTGGCGCTAATGCGAGAAAAGGCCCCCGGTAGAACCTTCCCGCAAATAGTAATTAATGGACAGTGGATCGGTGGCTTTGACGATTTGCTGGAGTTTGATTTAGAAAAAGCTAACCCCTAATTATTTTTTATTGGAGAAAATTATGTCAAATATAACTTTGTATCGTCACCCACTTTCTGGCCACGCGCACCGCGCCGAGCTTTTGATTTCGTTACTCGGCCTTGACGCAGAACTTGTAGATGTTGATCTGATGCAGGCTGAGCAAAAGAGTCCTGAGTTTCTGAAGAAAAATCCGCTGGGGCAAGTCCCTGTGTTGGAAGACGGGGACGTCACCTTATCAGACTCCAATGCTATTTTGGTGTACCTCGCAACTAAGTACGATGCGGTCCGACGTTGGTTACCTACTGAGCCGGAGTTGGGGGCGCAAGTTCAGAAGTATCTATCGATTGCGGCCGGCCCTGTGGCAAATGGCCCTGCTTCAGCTCGTTTGATTACGTTGTTTGGTGCCGACTTGAGTGTTGAGAAAACAACAGCGATTGCCCATGGTTTCTTTTCTGTGCTCGATAGTGCATTGGCCACTAAAAACTGGCTCGTCGGTGATCACGCGACATTGGCAGACATTGCTAATTATGCCTATATTGCCCATGCGCCTGAAGGCAACGTCTCCCTAGAGAGCTATCCGAATATTCGTCAATGGTTATCCCGTATTGAATCATTAGACGGTTTTGTGGCTATGCAGAAATCCCCTGTAGGTTTGGTGGCTTAATTACATTGATTAGTGCTAGGTGCTTGGTGTTGTCGCCGAGCATCGATCGCAATGAGGCAGGCGATATGGATACTCTAATGCAATCACCCTTTCATAAAGGTGAGCGTGAACTTCAGGAGCGTGCGGGTGTGCGCGAGCGCATGGAACATTTTGGTCGTCGAGTCATTCGCGATCACTTTCCCGAGCAGCATCGACAGTTTTATCAACAGCTACCTTTTGTATTGCTGGGATACGCTGATCGCAATGGTTGGCCCTGGGTTTCTGTGATGGCAGGTGAACAGGGATTTATGCAATCGCCCAATGACAAGAAACTGCTGATATCTACTTCGCTAATGGCGGGGGATCCTTTGAGAAGCGCTATCAGTCAAGGCCTGCCCGTAGGTGGTTTGGGGCTCGAGCCTAGCTCACGCCGCAGAAACCGTTTTTCAATGACCGTAACCCACGCCAGTGAACAGGAGTTGGCGCTTTCGGTTCGGCAGTCTTTTGGCAATTGTCCGCAGTATATTCAAAGTCATTCGATCGACTTTTCAATGCCGGACGGCAGGGGTGTTACAGAAGAGTTGACTGAGCTCGATGCCGAGGCGGTAGCACTAATTGAAAGTAGCGATACGTTTTTTGTATCTAGTCAAACGTTGCATGACGATCAACTCTCTGCAGGTGCCGACGTGTCTCATCGTGGTGGTAAGCCTGGTTTTGTGAGGGTCGAGCAACATGGAGACGAATGTACGTTGACCATTCCAGATTATCCCGGCAATAATCACTTCAATACCCTAGGGAATTTCTTGCTCAATCCCCGTGCCGGTTTATTGTTTTGGGATTTACAGCGGCAAGATGTTTTGATGTTAACGGGGGATGTTAAAATTCTCGATGAACATCCACTCTTACCTTTCTTCGAAGGCGCCGAGCGATTTTGGCAGTTTACCTTTCGTAAAGGTGTGCGCTTGAGAAATCAATTGCCGCTGCAAGGGGCTTTAGGAGAGTTTTCACCAAATACGCTAATGACAGGTGATTGGTTGTCGGCGCAAAGCGCAAGTCAGGCGCAGCAACGGCGTCATCAGTATCAACCCTATGAAGTGGTTGATCGCATAGAAGAAAGTGAGCAGGTTGTCTCGTTGTATTTGAAGCCTCAGCAAGGCAGTTTACCCAGTTTTCAGGCCGGACAGTTTTTGACCATTCGCATTCCGCTGTTAAAGAGCAGCAGTGGTGATGATGTGGTTCGCACCTATACGGTATCGAACGCACCCAGCGAAGGTTATTATCGAATCAGTATTAAGCGGCTCGTTGCAACGGATACCGATGATGAAGGCGTGGTGTCAAACTATCTTCACGATGTTATCAGCGTTGGTGATGTCATCGATGCGAAAGCACCACTAGGGATGTTTCACTGGCAAGAAAACTCACATCGTGATCTGGTCATGCTTGCCGCGGGTATCGGCATTACTCCGATGATGTCGATGGTGCGTCATGCAGTACGCGAGCAGACACGCACTCGAAGTTTCAAGAATATCACCTTGGTGATTACTGTCCGCAATGCGCGAGAGCAGGTTTTTCGAGACGAAATTTCAAGTTTGTTGCAGGTTGCCAATGGATACCTCCGAGTGTGCTGGTGCTTTACCCAGCCAGATAGTGAGTCAGTGAGAGGGCGAGATTATCAGGTTGAGGGAAGGCCCACCGATGGAGTGTTGCAATCGCTCTTACCTCTAGCGGACTACGATTTTTATTTGTGCGGACCGGGAAAATTCATGCAAGACATGCATTCAAGCTTGTTGGGTTTGGGGGTTCAAGCGAAGCGAGTCTTTTCCGAGTCTTTTGGGCCTTCATCTGTATTGCCTATCGAGGATAAAGAACAGAGGCCGTCGCCTACCGCGGCGGCTTCGAGTGCCGTTGTACAGTTGTTTGGTGACGAGGGCGAATCGCTTTTTGAGTTGAACTGGCAAGAGGGTGATGGCAATCTGCTTGAGTTCTCGGAGCACCATGGTGTCACTCCAGTATCTGGTTGTCGAAATGGGCGCTGTGGATCTTGTGCCGCGGATCTCGTCGCCGGTGATGTAGTCTATGATGCTGGCTGCCATCCGCCAGCCAGTGGTGAGGTGTTGTTATGTTGTTCTCGGCCAGCCGAGGGAGAGGATTTACAAATACGCCTCAAATCTAGATCGTAACTGCGAGGCTATCTGTATAGGTACTAAGGAGCAAGAACATGATTAATATGGATTTCACTCAATCTGTTGTTATTAATACCAATGACAGTGAGTGGGTGGCCAGTCCCAAGCCTGGAGTTTGGCGTAAACCATTGGCCCGTGAAGACGCTGAGCGAGGTCATGCCACCAGTATTGTTCGCTATGAGGCGGGTGCTAGTTTTCACTCCCACAACCATCCCGGTGGTGAAGAAATCTTGGTATTAGACGGCACCTTTTCTGACGAGACGGGAGACTTTGGTAAGGGTACCTATTTTCGCAACCCCGCAGGTTTTGTGCATGCGCCTTTTAGCCGTGAAGGGTGTTTGATTTTGGTAAAACTGCATCAATTTGATGAAAATGATCAGGCGCGCTTGTCGATACAGACCGAGGCTCAAGTTTGGGATCAGTATTCGATGGGCGTGCAGCAGCTCATGTTACATCGGCATCAAAACGAACAGGTGCGAATGATACGTTTGACCGCGGGTACCAGCTTCGAGTTTGACCAAGCCAGTGCAACAGAAGGTTATCTATTAGACGGGCAGCTTCAGGCTGATTTATCTGATTTTCGATTACAGAAGGGCTGTTGGTGGCGAGTGCCAACAATGGAAAAACTAACCGCACTTCAAGACTCCCTGTTGTGGTTGAAGAGCGGTCATTTTGATGGTCGAGCTTAGGGGTTAGAGTGAACTCACTAGGTGGCCACCATCAACGGCCAATGCAACGCCATTAATGAATGCTCCGCTGCGACCGCACAGGAGCAACAGGGGGCCGTCGAGCTCTTCCAGTTTTCCGAGTCGTCTTGACGGTGTTTGTTGTATAAAGGCTTTTCCTTTTTCTGAGTCAAAGTAGTCGGCATTCATTTCTGTCTTGAAATAGCCCGGGCAAATGGCATTCGTTCGAATTCCCTTGCTGGCTAACTCCAAGGCCATGGATTTAGTCATCTGTACCACTCCAGCTTTTGAGATGGCGTAGGTGCTCTCGCCAAAACCTTGTCGCAAACCCAAGATCGAAGCGATGTTGACGATACTACCTTGAATGTTGCGCTCGACCATTTGGCGGCTGACAGTATTAGCCACGCGCCAAGCCCCCTTCAGGTTTGCTGCCATGACAAAATCCCAACTCTCTTCATCGACGTTGATGAAGCGACGAGAGTCAGCAACGCCAGCGTTATTGACCAGCACCGAAATGGGGCCGAACTCGGCTTCTCCGGATTTAATTGCTTGTTCAACGCTGTCGGCATCGGTGATATCCATCGACACGGCAAACGCCTTGCCGCCGCGTGCGCATATCTGCTCGACTAGTTGGTTGAGCTTTTCGGCGCGCCGCGCTGCGACGATGACTTTCGCACCGGCTTGGCTGAGGGTTTGGGCAAAGTGGGCTCCCAATCCGCTGGAAGCTCCTGTGACCAGTATTACGCTGTTTTGCAGTTGATGTTCGTTCATGATGCTTCTCTCAAAACTTAAGTGGCAGTTACTGTTGGGCAATCAAGTCGCAGGCCATGTTCGCCAAGGGTTCAACCAGTTCACCCATCTGTTGGGCCTTATCGCTAGAGGCGTTTCCTTCCTGAGCACGCTTTTTTACGCCCTGTAAAATTGCTGCAAGACGAAAGAAGCTGAATGCAAGGTAGAAATTCCAGTTAGTAATTTCGTCAATTCCCATACGTTGACAATAGGCTTGTACATATTCCTGCTCGGTGGGAATGCCCAGGGATTGACGATCTATTCCGCCCAGCCCCGACATGACTCCGCCGTGGGGCATGCGCCATTGCATGCATTGGTAGGCTAAGTCGGCAAAAGGGTGGCCCAATGTCGACAGTTCCCAGTCGACCAGTGCAAGCACTGTTGATTTGGTGGGGTGAAACATCATGTTGTCGAGACGAAAATCTCCGTGAGCTAGAGCAACCTTGCCGTCATCTTCTGGCATATTTTCCGGCAGCCATTGCAACAGGCGCTCCATGCTTTCTAGAGTTTCAGTTTCTGTGGCGCGATACTGTTTGCTCCAGCGAGAAATTTGCCGGGCAAAATAATTGCCGGGACGGCCATAGTCGCTCAGCCCCACTGCGTCGACATCCACAGAGTGAAGCTCTGCCAGTACGCGATTCATTTCGTTGTATATTTGGCGGCGCTCTGCCTGTGTGGATTCGGGAAGGGTGGGATCCCAGAGGACACGGCCATCGATGTATTCCATCAAATAGAACATGCTGCCAATGATCGAGTCGTCATCACAAAGATGAAAGGCTTGGGCCACTGGCACAGGTGTTTCCCGCAGTGCCGACATCACTAGAAACTCGCGATCTACCGCGTGGGCGGACTTTAACAGCTCACCCGGAGGCTTGCGGCGCAAAACGTAGCGACCACTGGTCGCCCTAATTAAAAATGTCGGGTTGGACTGCCCCCCCGCGAATTTCTCGGCGGTCAATGGGCCTTTGAATCCCTGGACATTGTTTTCTAAATAGTGAGCAAGTGTTTCCACATCAAAATCGAACGATGTTGTTTCTTGTGTTGCAGTATCGCTGCTACTCATCATTAACCACCAACGATGTCGGTGCTGAAACGATCAATGATTTTTTTACCCAAGGCCATTTGATGCACTTGATCTGGGCCATCGGCTTGACGACACCAGCGAGCGTAGTTAAAGGCCTCTGCCATGAAGTAGTCTTCGGTTAGGCCGCCAGCCCCATGCATCTGCATGCAGCGGTCAATAATATTTTGAACCAATGCCGGTACCGTGGTTTTGGTCGCCGCGATCATGTCCACAGAGGCGGGAACGCCTTCGGTGTCGATTTTGCTGCTGGTTCTTAATACCAGCAGTCGAGCCATTTCAATCTCAGAAAAACTTTTGGAAATATCTTCGCGGATCGATTGGTGTTTGCTGATGACACGGCCGAAAGTCGTTCGTGAATTGGCACGTTGGCAGGCCAGCTCTAAGGAACGCTGTGCCGCGCCGATTAAGCGCATACAGTGATGCATGCGGCCTGGCCCCAAACGACCTTGAGCAATTTCAAAACCGCGACCCTCGCCCAGTAACACATTTTCTAAAGGCACTCGCACGTTATCAAAAACAATTTCCGCGTGGCCGATGGGAGCGTCATCGTAACCAAGAGTCGTCAGCGGGCGAATCAGTTGAATGCCCGCGGTGTCTTTGGGTACCAGTACTTGGGTTTGTTGCAGGTGACGATTGGCGTTGTCTGGATCTGATTTCCCCATCACGATAAAGATCTTAGTGCGCTCGTACATGGCGCCGGTGATGAACCATTTGCGTCCATTGAGCACCCATTCGTTACCGTCTTTTTCGATGCTCAGTTCAATGTTGGTGGCGTCACTGGAGGCGACTTGGGGTTCGGTCATGGCGTACGAAGATCTAATCTCTCCGGCCAATAGCGGCTTGAGCCATTGCTCGCGTTGGGCGTCTGTGGCGTAGTTCATGAACACTTCCATATTGCCCGTGTCTGGAGCGTTGCAGTTGAAGACTTCTGGGCACCACACTACTCGGCCCATCATTTCGGCGAGCGGAGCGTAATCAAAAAACGACAGACCACCATGGTCGCAGTACTCGGCGTGGTCTTCCGGTACAAACAAATTCCATAAACCGGCGGCTTTGGCTTTTTCTTTCAGTTCATCCATGAGAGGCAATGGCGCAAAACGATTGTCGGCGTCGGCTAGCTGGCGAGCGTAGGCGTGTTCATTGGGATAGATATGCTCATCCATAAAGGCAGACAAACGATCCTGTAGTTCCTGTGATTTTTCGCTAAATTGATACATGGCATATCCTCAACATTGAGTCATTAGATCGGGCGTTGTGACTCTGGGAGCAGGAAGGTTGCTGTCGAGTCAAACGAGGGCGTTGGGCGGCAGTATAGTGAATCCCTCTATAATCACCCTAATTTATCTATATAATGGGTTGTCATTGATTTAATTAATGTGGTTTCGAGCTGGTCTAGCGTTAATGGTATTGTGAGTAGCAGAAGGGGTGAGCTGTGCGGCTTGATCGAATTGATTTGAATTTATTTGTTGTCATGGATGCGATCTATCGCGAGCGCAGTGTGACCAAAGTTGCCCAGCATCTAAATTTGACCCAGCCAGCCGTGAGCAACGCCCTCAGTCGTCTGCGTCAGACCTTTGATGATCCTTTGTTTGTGCGCACTCCAGAAGGGATGATGCCTACGCCGGTGGCCGATAGCGTGATCGCTGACGTGCGCAAGGCACTTGGATTGCTCAATCGCAGTGTCGGTATTAACGCTCGATTTGATCCGCTACGATCGGATAAAAAATTTCGTTTAGCGATGAATGATTTGGCGCAATCGTTGGTGCTGCCGCGACTTCAGGCCAGAGTCCGAGAGTTGGCGCCATCAGTAACGCTGAGCAGTTTTTATATAGATCGCCAGAGCGCCGTGGAAGAATTGAAAAATGGCCGTCTGGACTTGTTGCTGGATGCACCCGAGGTGAATGCTCGGGATTTGGGGCAGCAGGCGGTAACGCAGCTGCCCTATGTTGTGGCGATGCGCCCTCAACATCCCTTGGCCAACACCGATATGAAGTTAGAAGACTATTTGGCCAATGAGCACGTGCATGTATCCAGTCGTCGTACCGGTCGAGGTCAAGCGGATATCGGTTTGCACGCTCTAGGAGTCAGTCGAGCTATTGCCATGAAGGTTCAGCACTATCGCGTCGCCGAAGAGATCGTTCGCGCGAATGATCTGTTGTGGACTGTGCCAAAGATTCTGGCAGATCGCACTAACTTGATTCAGCATCCGCTACCTTTTGATGTAGAGCCTCTGCGTTGGAATTTATTTTGGGGACGAGGTGCTGCTGATGATCCGGCTAATCTATGGTTGCGAGGGTTAATGGTCGAAGTGTTGCAACCACTTTCGTAACACCATATTCGTGCGATCATAGAGGGGCGGATCAGCAGTGGATGCTAATGATGAGTAAAGTTCTTTGTCAGTTGGCGGGTGGTTTTAGTCTCTAAGCGGTCGTTTGTCTGCGGCTGCTCGAAAGAGGTTGGTGTGGTTGAAATTAGGAAGCTTTCGGGCGCTATTTCTCTCCGGCGACGCTAGCCATCGCGTCATATTAGACGCGGTCTTCTGGGTAGCTGCCTTGCAGGCAAGGGTGATCTGCGCGTACGTATTCTATATCAAAAGTTGTTTTAATTCTCTCGAAGTGAGCGAGTTGCTGCACGTTATCGCTGCCAGTCATAACACTGCGTGTGAGTTTCGCGATGGTGGCGAGAGGATCTTGATTGGTGAGGTATAGGCAGTACGCGGCTTGATGTAAGTGTTGATTGGCGAAGGTGGCCATCTGCGGGTGATTTACTTTCGCTGCTGACATGGCGGTGAGTAATGCAGTGACGTATTGCTTCTCGGCGTGAGAGCTTTCGAAGGTAAACTCTGCTTGTGAGGCAGTTGAGCTAAGGAGAAGTAAAGCGAAAGTCACTGGCGAAAGTAAATGCAGTGATCGACGAAAGAGAGAGCGAAGACAAGTGGTCATGGTAGCAGTTCCTTTTGCTGATTTTGAAGGCGTAGATAAGGTCGCCATTGATCAGTATAGGTGCCGACTGCTGTTACGTTAGACTAAAAAATTATAGGGTTGAATTTAAATAGGCCGAGTTGGGCGGGTGTAGTTGATGGGTCTGACGCAAAAACGCCCCAACTGTGTGGGGCGTTTTTGAGTGTTAGTTAAACACGATGGATCGCGTTTTGACTAATCTAAGGTCTAATCAGTCACGACGAGACTTGCCGCGGTAACCGCCTTCTGATCTTCCACGTCCGCCGTCAGAGCGTCCGCGCGGGCCATTCTTTTTGAATGGACGCTTATTGCCGCCGCGTGAATCATCCTCTTCAACCTGCCCTTCGTGACGGCTCAGGTTAATTTGCTGACCACGAACACGTACTTTCTTTAGGTGTTGCAGTAGATCATTCGGCATACCCTTTGGCAGATCAACGTAGGTGTGTCCGTCGCGGATCTTGATGTGGCCAATGTAGTTGCTTTCGATGTCGGCTTCGTTGGCAATGGCGCCAACAATATCACCCGGCTTAACGTTGTCTTTGTGACCAACTTCTAAGCGGTAGGTTTCTAGCTCAGAGTCGTTAGCGCGATCACGGCGCTTGCGATCACCGCGGTCATTACGGTCACCACGTTCGTTGCGGTCATTGCGATCACGACGCTCGCGTTGTGGGCGATCTTCGACGATGTCTTTCGGTTGCAGCAGCGGCTTCTCGAGCTGTGCCAAATACGCAAGAGCGGCGGCAACATCTAAAGGTTCTGCTTGGGTTTCTTCGCTGAAGTTCACAATCACTTCACGGAAGAATGACAGATCTTGGCCTTCGATGGTCGAGGTAATCTGTTGCTTAAACTGAGTGATGCGCTTGTCGGCAACTTGCGCCTTGCTCGGCAGTTTCAGTTCTTTGATTTCAGATTTGGTGACACGCTCAATGGTGCGCAACATGCGCTGCTCACGCGGAGCAACGAACAAGATTGCTTTACCACTGCGACCGGCGCGACCAGTACGACCAACACGGTGAACGTAAGCTTCGGCATCGTAAGGAATATCGTAGTTAACAACGTGGCTTACGCGAGCAACGTCGATACCGCGAGCGGCAACGTCGGTGGCGATAATAATATCGAGCTTACCGTTTTTGAGTCGCTCAATGGCGCGTTCGCGCAACTGCTGGCTCATGTCGCCGTTCAAAGCGGCAGCGCTGTAGCCGCGAGCTTCGAGTTTCTCGGCCAATTCGGCGGTGGCGTTTTTAGTGCGTACAAACATGATGATTGCATCGAACTCTTCAACTTCAAGAATTCGGGTTAAAGCGTCGAGTTTGTTGACGCCGCGAACCATCCAGTAGTGTTGCTCAATTCGATCAACGGTTTGTGCTTGCGCGGCAATTTTAATAACTTCTGGGTTGTCGAGATAGGTGTCGGCAACTTTGCGAATTTCCCGTGGCATGGTGGCCGAGAATAAAGCAACTTGGCGCTCTTTTGGGGTTTGATCCAAAATCCAAGTCACGTCATCAATAAAGCCCATACGCAGCATTTCGTCGGCTTCATCCAAGACAACCGTTTGCAGGTTGCTGAGGTCTAAGGTGCCGCGGCGAAGGTGATCCATGACGCGACCAGGGGTGCCCACAACCACTTGTGCGCCGCGCTGCAATCCGCGAATTTGTCCGCGGTAATCAGAGCCGCCGTAGATCGGCAAAACGTGGAAGCCTTTCATTTTTGAGGCGTAGCTTTGAAACGCTTCGGCCACCTGGATCGCCAATTCGCGAGTCGGTGCCAACACCAACACTTGGGGTTTGTTCAAGCGTGAATCGATACGGGTCAGCAGTGGCAAGGCAAACGCGGCGGTTTTACCGGTACCGGTTTGTGCCATACCCAAAATATCTTTGCCTTGCAGCAAGTGTGGAATCGATTGCGCCTGAATCGGTGAAGGAGTTTCGTAGCCAACCGCTTGGATGGCTTGTAATACTGGTTCAGATAAACCGAGGTCGGTAAAACGAACGGATTCGTCGGACATTTAAGAGTCGCCTATACAATGGGCGCAATGAGGGAGGAACGAATTTTTGCAATAGAGCGCCGTCCGTTCTGAATAGTCAGAATGGAGAGGGTTTATCGCACAAATAGCGTTCGGTCACGCGCTGTTTCAGTTACGTGGAGGGGGGCATTGGCTGTTAGCCTTGGGAGGTGCTGCATTCAAACTGCAGTGTCGCTCCCCTCATCCCAGCGTCGTGGGCTTGGTGCAGACCGTACCTCAGTACAGTCATAAAGTTCGTGTCCATCCGCCAAGGATGTCATGAACGGCCCAGAGTAAGACTTTTGGCCAGTGATCCCGAATCACAAGAGGGCGCGAATTCTACGCAGTTAGTGAAATAAATGACACAACTATTTTGTTATAGATAACAGTTTTTACACGCTATCGGTAACTTAAGCCTGTGGAAGAGCGAGTTTGAAGGCGTCATCGAGTTGATAGTCCCGTGTTGGCGCCTCTTCGTTTATGGGATCGGGGAAGCTCAGACGGTAGGCGCAAAGCTGTAAGTCGACGTCGCCTTCGCGGGCATTGCCGTGCAGTCGATCTCCCAGTATGGGAAAGCCCAAGCTGCTGAGGTGTCGACGGATCTGATGTTTGCGACCGGTTTCGATACGCACGTCAATCAGCGATAGGTTGCGGTTAGCATCAAAGGCCGCTCGTTGAAAATGGCTGATCGCGTTTCTCTCGTCGATGACTTGCTCGCATTTGATCGGGTGTTGCGGGAATTCCCCCTCAACAATGGCTTGGTAGCCTTTGTCTGTGCGTCGCTCTTCAAAGGCGCGGGCCAAGGTGCGAGCGCAGCTTTTACTGTGAGCGATGACCATTAGTCCACTGGTGGCTCGATCCAGCCGATGCACCAAAAACGCTGGGCGCTCTGGGCTGAGGTGTTGCTCAGCCCAGCGGGTGAGGGTGCAATGATCGCTCCATTTCGATCCCTGTGAGAGCATGCCGTAGGGCTTTCGCCAGACCGAAAAACTGCCAGCGTCTTCGATTAAGGTGGCCGTGGGTGGCTCTTGCTGCAACAGACTCTCGTTGTAATAGAGGTGTAATTGATCGCCGCAAGCCAGTGTTTTTTTGCCGCGTCGCAACCGACGTGTGTGTTTACTGTGTCGACGATTATCGTCTTGATTGATTTTTCCTGCCGGAGTTATCCACAGGGCGCCTTTTGTCATGGCGAGCTTTAGCTGCTGGCGCGAAAAGGGAGTCTGTTCGGCGAGGCACTCCAAAGCCGATTGTTCTGCGTCGCCGATAGTGAGATGGAATTCTTGTTGATTCTGTGGCAACGGCATAGTGCTAGGCTGGCTGTTAGCGGTGAAGTGGGCAAGTTTAGTCTCGCCGGGCCGGATCAACAAGAGTTGCTCTAATGCCCTAGCCCACTCACTAAAAGTGAAGGGGGGATTGATTATATATGCTTAGCCAAATATAGTGGCGGCCATGACTGAATCCAAATTGTTTTCTCCGCGCGCCCTCGAACCCGCTCTGATGTCTCAGGACGTGGTTCAGCCGCCTGCCAGTGCCGCAGAGTTCGCGGCTTTGTTCAAAGCGCTGTCTGAACCAGTGCGGCTGCGCATTCTGTATATGATGCTGCAGCGGGGCGAGCTTTGTGTGTGCGATATCGTCGACTCCTTGGCATTATCTCAGAGCGTGGTTTCTAGGCACTTGGCCTATTTACGCAACAATGGCTTGGTGTCGACTAGGCGAGAAGGGGTGTGGGTTTATTATGAATTGATCCAGTCCTCGAGCTTTGTCTCTAGTTTGCTGGCTTTATTTGGCGAGGCAGGAGCCAATGCCGACGATCTTCAACAGGATTTGGCGCGAGTCGTCGCCAACAATGGCAGCGGCTGTTGTTAGTGACAGCTGCTATTGGCCGTGTTCATAGGGTTCTAGCCCGCCCCTGCCGATAGCGAATATTTTTGATGGCAAGACATTAACTGGAATTGGTGGCGAGAAGGCCGCCATTTTTTTAACTAAATATATCTGCTTATGCGCATATGCGAGTTTAGCGTAACAGATGGCAATCAAGAGGTGTCGACATGACGGTTCGAGTCGCAATTAATGGTTTTGGCCGAATGGGCCGTTTGGCCTTGAGAGCCGCTTGGGGATGGGATGAGTTGCAAATTGTTCACATCAATGAGTGTGCGGGTGATGTCGCCACCGCGGCCCATTTGTTGGAGTTTGATTCGGTGCATGGTCGCTGGGATCATCAGGTCGAGTCTCGGCAGGACGCCCTGTATGTCGATGGTAAGCGCATCAGCTATTCGTCCAACAGGGCGCTGGAAGAAACCGATTGGCAGGCGCTCAATATTGATTTGGTGGTTGAGTGCACAGGCGCGTTTAAGTCTCAGCAAACGCTGGCTCCCTATTTTTCCGCGGGCGTTAAGAAAGTGGTGGTGTCGGCCCCCATTAAAGACGGCACTTTAAATGTGGTGATGGGGGTGAACGATCATCTTTACGATGGCTCGCAGGCGATAGTAACCGCGGCCTCTTGCACCACCAACTGCTTGGCGCCCGTAGTTGAGGTGATGCACAAGCAGTTTGGTATCAAGCATGGTTCGATCACCACTATCCACGATATTACCAATACTCAAAGTATCCTCGATGAGTATCACAAAGATTTACGTCGCGCTCGAGCCTGCGGCCAGTCATTAATCCCTACCTCTACTGGTTCGGCGACGGCGATTACCGAAATTTTCCCCGAGCTTAAGGGGCGCCTTAATGGTGTTGCGGTGCGAGTGCCTCTGGCGAATGCATCGCTCACCGATTGCGTATTTGAATTGCAGCGCGAAGTCAGTGTGGATGAGGTTAACGCGGCCTTACAGTCTGCGGCCGAGCATCAGTTAAAGGGTGTTCTGGGGTTTGAGACAAGGCCTTTAGTGTCGGTGGATTACACCAACGATACTCGTTCGAGCATTATTGATGGGCCCTCGACCATGGTGATCAATGCTACCCAAGTCAAGATTCTGGCTTGGTACGACAATGAAATTGGCTACGTCAATCGCATGATGGAGCTGGCTCAAAAAGTTGCTCAAAGTTTGGAGGCCTAGTTGGTGCTGTCATCGCTGCCTAAGTCCGTCGCTCAGTATTTGGTGGTTACCATTAATTATTGGGCGTTTACGCTGACCGATGGCGCTTTGCGTATGTTGGTGGTGTTGTATTTTCACGGCTTAGGTTATTCGCCGATGGAAGTGGCGACTTTGTTTTTGCTGTACGAATTTTTTGGTGTGGTAACCAATTTGGTCGGCGGCTGGCTGGCGGCAAGAGTTGGCTTGAATGTCACCATGCACATTGGTTTGGCTCTGCAAATTGTGGCTTTGGCGATGTTGTCAGTGAGCACTGATTTGCTCAGTGTGGCCTATGTTATGTTGGCTCAGGCGCTGTCGGGGATTGCCAAAGATCTCAACAAAATGAGCGCAAAAAGCAGCATCAAACAGCTGGTGCCAGAGAATCAACAGGGGCGCCTGTATCGCTGGGTGGCTCTGTTAACGGGTTCAAAAAACACGCTCAAAGGTGTGGGCTTCTTTGTCGGTGCGCTGCTGATGTCGAGTGTGGGTTTTAGCGCCGCGACGCTTTTAATGGCGGCAGTATTGTTGGTTGTACTGTTGTGGAGTTTTTACCGTCTTGATGGCGGCGCTGGTCGGGTCGACTACAAGCCAAAGTTCTCACAAATGTTCTCTCCCAGCGAGTCGGTCAACCATTTGTCGGCGGCGCGCTTCTTTTTATTTGGTGCTCGTGATGTGTGGTTTGTAGTGGCACTGCCGGTTTTTTTGCAGGCCCAGTTGGGCTGGAGTCACACTCAGGTCGGTGTGCTATTGGCGGTCTGGATTATCGTCTATGGCATAGTGCAGGCGAAGGCGCCTGCTTTTACCGCAAAGATATCGCTAAAGCGCTTGGTGTCTAAAGCATCCGCTAGACCGCACAAAAACCAAAACCCGACTGGGGCGACGGCGTTGGAATGGGCGTTGGTGTTGATTGCCTTGCCGCTGCTGATTGCTTTTGGGTGTTGGATGAAGTGGCCCGCCCAGTGGGTTATCGTCGCCGGGCTGATGGCTTTTGCGGTGGTGTTTGCGATTAATTCGGCGGTACATTCTTATCTGATTGTGGCCTATGCCAAAGCCGATGGTGCGTCCTTGGATGTGGGGTTTTACTACATGGCCAATGCCGCGGGGCGGTTAATTGGCACGGTCTTATCTGGGGCTGTGTATCAGTTTTGGGGGTTGGAGGCGTGCTTGCTGGTGTCGTCGTTGATGGTGGCCTTGGCGGCGCTATGCTCTTTGCGATTACCAGAGGTTAAGGCTCGTTAGAGTGCTCTGTTGCTTGGTCGAGCTTTATCCAGTAGTGAGACACGTCGGTGGGGGTACCTTTGGGCAGCAAGGGATTGTCGAGTTTAAAGGTGCGCCGATTGTTGATGTCGATATGACTGAGCATGGCTCGAATGCTGGGGTGTTGATAAAAATGCCTGTCGAAGCTGCCGTCCTGATATAGGCTGTTCAGGCCATTCTCCAATCTATCGGCCAGAGCTTGGTTGCCCGGTGAAACAAAAAAATACATCGGTGCCACGTAGGATAATAAGATTGTCGGTTCGACTTGTAGCGGCTTTTTGGGGTGGGCGCTCAGCTCTTGCCAGGCCTCGTTGGCGCCGCGGGGGAAATAGTCAAAGCGTCGGCCGGCGAGCATGTCGAATAGCAATGGGTAGTTGGTTGTTGTTACTACGCTCAGGCCGTTGTGGCGCAGCACCAAGGTATCGGGCCAGTGACTGCCTTGCCCAGCCATCAAGCCCCGCAGTTGCTGCAATTGGGTTATGCCGGAGAAGTCGGCGGCGCGATCGCTCCTCACCAAGAACACTCTCTTTCCGAGTAGGCCTTTCAAGAGTGGAATTCGCACGGGTTTGATCACCGCTTCCCGGTCGACCGATGTCATGGTCCAGATGAGATCGAGTTCGTTTCCTCGTTGCAGCTCGGCTATCTGTCGAGCTTGAGAGAGACTTTCCGTCAGCTGCGTAATTTTGATGGTTTCGTCGGCGCTTTTGCTGCGCTCGAGAGCCATGCGCAGTATTTCAATGACGTAGCTGTTGTGTCCAATGTTGCCGGCCGTCTGTTTAGGAATCTTGACGGTGAGGCTGCTGGGCGCAATATCTTTGTCACTCGCATACACGCTCAGGTTGGCAATTCCCAAGGCCAGTATCAGGCACAGCGTGTGTAACAGGCGCGGCATAGATTGAGTCCATTCTCTAGGGGGCTAAGGTATCCGTTAACGCTTACTTTGGGCCAGTAATCGGTCCAGCGAATTGGCGAATGCTTGCCGATCTTGTTGATTATAGGCCTTGGGG
Source organism: Cellvibrionaceae bacterium (assembly GCA_050633365.1). Taxonomy (GTDB): domain Bacteria; phylum Pseudomonadota; class Gammaproteobacteria; order Pseudomonadales; family Cellvibrionaceae; genus Pseudomaricurvus. The sequence continues at coordinate 42,532 of JBOEGJ010000010.1, forward strand.
CCGTCGGTGACCTGCCCTGTTGATCGCATTTCTTCCATAAAATCGCGCATGGCTAGGCGTTGCTTGATGTTTTCGCAGGTGTATTTTTCACCGCGAGGGTTGATGGCGAGGGCGCCCTTCTCCACCACTTCGGCCGCTAGCGGAATATCGGCGGTGATGACGATGTCGCCACTGTCGCACTGCTGCACAATATAGTTATCGGCAACATCAAAGCCACTGGGCACCTGCACGGTTTTGATGTGCGGCGACTTGGGCGCGCTCAAGCTTTGATTGGCCACCAGTGTGGTCAGTACTTGCGCACGAGTAGCGGCGCGAAAGAGAATCTCTTTTACCGGTTTTGGGGTGGCGTCAGCATCGACCCAAATTTTCATAGTGCAGCGTCACTTGTTGTCGTGTTTATCGGCTGACTCAGGGTAGCATTTCCCGAGTCTTGAATCTCGGTTTGATTCTTTCGCCATAGCCACTATCGAGACTGCTGGCTCGGAAAGATAGGCAATGGGCACAAATGAGTTGACGAGGTGCGGCCCCCGTTAACATCTCGCATCTCGCAGATTACTTTTTCACCAATTCCTTGCATTTGCTCCATAGCCCTCATAGAATACGCGGCCCGAAATACGGCTGAAGGCTTTTGTCTTTAGTCCTCCTTGCCTTACCGAGATTATCCTTGGGAGGCTTTAACCCGTAAGGAGCTAAAATGCGTCATTACGAAATTGTGTTCTTGGTCCACCCAGACCAGAGCGAGCAAGTACCAGGCATGATCGAGCGTTACTCTGCGTCTATCAACGATGCAGGTGGTGCAGTTCACCGCTTGGAAGATTGGGGTCGCCGTCAACTGGCTTACTCCATCAACAAAATCCACAAAGCCCACTACATCTTGATGAACGTTGAGTGTACTGAGGAAGTGTTGGAAGAGTTGACTACTAACTTCCGTTACAACGATGCCGTGCTGCGTAATCTTGTGATTCGCACCGATGAGGCTGTAACTGAAGAGTCTCCTATCATGAAAGCGGAAAAAGAAAGTCGTGAGCGCAAAGCGAGCCGTCAGGATCGTCAAGAGCGTCGCGAAGAACCTGCTGCCGAGAAGCCTGCTGAAGCAGCTGCTCCTGCAGAACAATCCGCTGATGAAGCTGGCAAAGAGTAAGGAGTCAACACCATGGCACGTTTTTTCCGTCGTCGTAAGTTCTGCCGTTTCACCGCTGAAGGTGTAAAGCAGATCGATTATAAAGATCTTGATACTCTGAAAGCTTATGTTTCAGAAACTGGCAAGATCGTACCAAGCCGTATTACTGGCACTAAAGCAAAGTATCAGCGTCAGCTGGCTACCGCTGTTAAGCGCGCTCGCTACCTAGCTCTGCTGCCGTACACGGATAGCCACGAATAAGATTGATTGTGCGCGCACTTGCAGAATTTATTATGCGGGGTCGCGTTCAGGCCTCAGTGGTCGCTCTCATTGGGAGCTGGTTTCCACTGATTAGCCCCGCCACCGTCGCACTGGTGACATTGCGACGCGGCAGCCTCGACGGAATCATGATTCTGTTGTGGGCATTACTACCTGCGCTGCTCACTTTGTGGGTTAGCGATATGGGACCGCTGATGCCAGTGGTCACCTTGGTGGGTTTATTTGCAACATTGTTAATGGCGTTCTTGCTGAGAAGCAGCAACTCCTGGCCACAAGCTCTGATGGGTTTGGTGGGATTCAGCGCTTTAGCTGGATTGGCGATGGCGCAAGTGATACCCGACCCTGTGCACGATGTAACTGCGGCACTGGGTGAAATGTTTGAGCAAATGCAGGCTCAAGCCCCAGACAACACTGCTTTGGCTGTGCCAAGCGAAACGTTTGTCGTGGGGTTGATCGCTTATGTGATCGCGGTGAGCTCTTTTCTGAGTTTACTGTTGGCAAGATGGTGGCAGTCGATGCTCTACAACCCCGGCGGGTTGCAGACTGAGCTTCACCAAATGCGTTTGAGTCCCCTTGTGGGAATTGTCTGTTTTCTGGCGTCGATGTATGGCTGGAGACAGGGGATCGATTATCAGCACTGGGCCGGTTTATTCGGCTTTCCACTGATAGTTGCCGGCGCGGCATTGGTTCACGGGGTAGTAAAAGCTCGTCAAATGAGCGGGCATTGGCTGATCTTGTTTTATGTGGTCCTGGTGTTCGCAAGTCCCATCGTGATGGTACTTGCAGTAGTGGATACTTGGACAGATTTTCGTTCGCGCATTGCGGCCAAAGGATCGAACTCATCCTCGAAGGATGATGATCATTTGGACCATTAAGCGCGATGTGTGAACAATGAATTTAACTTAGAGGATTAACGAAATGAACGTTATTCTGCTCGAAAAATTGGGTAAGCTGGGCAACATCGGCGACCAGGTTTCTGTGAAAGCTGGTTTCGGTCGTAACTTCCTGATCCCACAAGGTAAAGCAATTCCAGCAACGGCATCTAACGTTGCTGATTTCGAAGCTCGTCGTGCTGAGCTTGAAGCTGCTGCGGCAGAGAAGAAAGCGGCTGCTGAAGCTCGCGCTGCTCAGTTGGAAGAAGTTTCTGTCGTTATCACCGCTAACGCAGGCGATGAAGGTAAGTTGTTTGGTTCTTTAGGTGCTCGTGACCTAGCTGAAGCCATCACTGCTGCTGGCGTAGCCGTTGCTAAGTCTGAAGTGAAGTTGCCAGAAGGTACTTTGCGTGACTTGGGTGAGTACGAAGTGAATGTTCAGTTGCACTCTGAAGTAACTCAGGCCGTTAAGATTGCCGTTGTTGCTGAGTAAGAGCGTTAACTGAAGTCGCCGCAAGGCGACCTGGAGCTGGTGGTTAGAGGTGCCTTCGGGCAGCCTTAAACCGGCTTCATTTCTTGGGCGCGATATTGATCACTTTAGTGGGCCGATATCGCGCCCAAGTTGTATCTGGCCTATCGAAGTTGATAACAATCTCACTTTGAGTCGCTGAGTAGCTCTGAACCGGCGATCAAAGGATCTGTCTGAACCGAAGGTTGAATCTGCTCGCGGGCTGATAGCCCTTGCCAATTATTGCTGGGCTATGCAAACTAACTGCCCCAGAAAACTTGTCGAATACCATGACTGATTTCCCTCCTTTCCAACCCGATGATCGCCCCGATTTTGGCGAGCCGGGATTGTTTGATGGCAATGCTGCGGCCTCCGTAGCGCCTAAAGACCCCATGCCGCACTCGATTGAAGCCGAGCAGGCGGTGCTGGGTGGTTTGATGCTCGATAACTTGCGCTTTGATTCGGTCGCCGAGGCGATGGGCGAAGAGGATTTTTATCGCGAGAGTCATCGTCAGATCTATCAGATGATGATCAAGCTCAATGAAGCTGGTCAGCCGCTGGATGTCATCACCTTATCGGAAGAGCTTAATCGTCACGACTTACTCGATGCCGTTGGCGGTTTGGGTTACTTGTCGGAAATGGCAACTCACACGCCCAGCGCCGCCAACATTGCCGCTTACGCGCAAATCGTTCGTGAGCGAGCGACGCTGCGTCAGCTCATTCATGCGGCCAATGAAATCAGCCGTTCGAGTCAGAATCCAGCCGGCCTCGATTCTGATGACCTGCTGCAAATGGCGGAAAAGCGCGTTGCGGAAATTGCCGAAGATCGCCCCAAAGATGGCGGCTTTCTCGATGTTAATACCCTGCTCAAAATCTCCGTTGAAAAAATCGATGAGCGCTTTCGCTCCGATGCCGACATTACCGGCTTATCCACAGGCCTGTCGGATTTGGATCAGCGCACCTCGGGTTGGCAGCCGGGCGAAATGATTATTCTTGCCGCGCGTCCCTCCATGGGTAAAACCGCGCTGGCCCTTAACTTTGTCGAGGCGGCGTTACTGACTCAAGAAAAGCCCTCATTGGTTTTTAGCATGGAGATGCCCGCCGACTCACTGGTGATGCGGATGTTGTCATCGATCGGTCGAATTGATGCGGGTAAGCTGCGAGACGGCTCTCTCACCGAAGAGGATTGGCCGAAGCTCTCGGCCGCCGTGGCCAAAATGAAAGACAAGCCGCTATTTATCGACGATACGCCGGGCCTGACGCCGCAAGAGGTGCGCGCTCGCACCAAGCGTATTACCCGTACCTACCAGCTCGACTTGCAGAAAAAATTCCCCAATTTGCCGCTCGAGGAGCTCGAGGAAAAGAGCCGCCCGGGTATGATCATGCTCGACTATTTGCAGCTAATGCAGGTGGCGGGAAAGAGTGAGGGGCGTACTCAAGAAATTTCCGAAATTTCACGATCGTTAAAAGCGCTGGCAAAAGAGTACTCTTGCCCAGTGATTGCCTTGTCGCAGCTGAACCGAGGTGTTGAGCAGCGACCCAACAAGCGCCCCATGAACTCAGATCTTCGTGAATCTGGAGCGATTGAGCAGGATGCCGACGTTATTTTGTTTATCTACCGCGACGATTACTACAACGAAGACAGTCCCGATAAGGGCATCGCAGAGTTGATCGTGGGTAAGCAGCGTAACGGTGAGATTGGTACTTCTAAGGCGGCCTTTGTGGGCAAGTTTACCCGTTTCGAAAACTTGGCCCCTGAGTACTTTAATCAGGCCGACGACTTCTAATTTCACTCGGGCATTGAAAAGTGTCTGGGTGTAATGACCATGATTTTTGAGTGAGGCTTTGGCGCTCGCTCATCGTTTCTATCTGAGAGACCCTCGTTATGCAGATTTTTCATCACATATCATCGTTGCGCGAGGCGCTGAAAAAAGAGCGCTTGGCCGGTAAAAGAATTGGATTTGTCCCAACTATGGGAAATCTGCACGATGCGCATATTGAACTGGTCAAAAAAGCACGTGAGACCAACGACATTGTAGTCTGTTCCATTTTTGTGAATGGGCTGCAATTTGGCTTGAACGAAGACTGGGATAAATACCCGCGCACCTTTGAGGGCGACTGCAATCGCCTGCGTGAAGCCAGTTGCGACTTTCTGTTTCACCCGGATGACCGTGAAATGTACCCCAATGGCATGGACACTCAGACTCGAGTCATCTGTCCGACCATGACAGACGTCTTGTGCGGAGCCAGCCGCCCTGGACATTTTGAAGGTGTGACCACCGTCGTCACTAAGCTGTTCAATATTGTTCAGCCCGACGAAGCCGTTTTTGGCTTGAAAGATTATCAGCAGCTAGCGGTAATTCGTCGAATGGTTGAAGATTTGTGCATGCCGGTTCAAATCACTGCCGGTGAAATACACCGTGAGGCTGATGGCCTGGCCATGAGCTCTCGCAACGGCTTCATCACTGATGAGGAGCGCCCTAAAGTCAGCCAGCTCAATAAGAGCTTGAACTGGGTGGCCAGCGAGATTCAGACGGGACGCAAAGACTTCGATCAGCTTGAAATCGAAGCTCGCCAGCAGATTGAGGCGGTGGGTTTTAGCATCGATTACTTTACTATCTCAGAGAGTCGAACGCTGGATGCCGCTGCCGTCGACGATACCGAGATTACCGTGCTTGGGGCCATGTATACCGTGGGTGCTCGCTTGATTGACAACGTTTCCATCTCCCTGAGCTAGTCTCGTCCCCTTGATTTGGATGACTCGGCGCTAAAGTCTCTACTAAAGTAGGGTTCAGCTGAGCATCTCTCTCGTCTATGATGATTCCCAAAGCAGAATTAAAACGGTTTAGGGAGTCATCATGTCAGAAGTTCATACTTATCCGGTTCCGGAGTCGATCGCCAGCAGCGCTTGGATTGATCGCGAAAAATACGATGCCATGTATCAGCAGTCGGTGGAAAATCCCGATCAGTTCTGGGCTGAGCAGGCCAATGAGTTTCTGACCTGGAGCAAGCCATTTTCCAGCGTCCAGTCGTTTGATTTTCACGATGGCTCTGCCACTTGGTTCGACGGCGGTGAGCTGAATGTGAGCGTCAACTGTATCGATCGTCATCTTCCCGAAAAAGCCAATCAAACGGCAATCATTTGGGAGGGCGATGATCCTAATGACGACAAAAAAATCACCTATCAAATGCTGCAAGACGAAGTGTGCAAACTGGCCAACGTACTCAAAGAGCGCGGCGTTAAAAAAGGTGATCGCGTCTGTATTTACATGCCGATGGTGGTTGAGGCCGCCTACGCCATGTTGGCCTGTACCCGCATTGGCGCCGTGCACTCCATCGTATTTGGCGGTTTCTCGCCCGATGCTTTACAGGGACGAATTCTCGATTCCGATTGTCAGGTGGTCATAACTGCCGATGAAGGTGTGCGCGGCGGTAAGAGCGTACCTTTGAAGGTGAATGCCGATAAGGCCCTAGAGGGCTGCCCCAACGTCCATACCTGTTTGGTGGTTAAGCGCACCGGTGGCGATGTGGCGTGGACGCAAGGTCGTGATGTTTGGTACGCAGAGGCAACTGCCACGGCGGCGGCCGAATGTGAGCCGGAAGCCATGGCCTCTGAGGACCCGCTGTTTATCCTTTACACCTCCGGCTCGACTGGTAAGCCGAAGGGCGTGCTGCACACCACCGCGGGTTATTTGCTGCAGTCGGCGATGACTCACAAATACACCTTCGACTACAAAGAGGGTGATATCTATTGGTGTACTGCCGATGTGGGCTGGGTAACAGGCCACAGCTACATCGTCTACGGCCCCTTGACCAATGGCGCGATTACCTTGATGTTTGAGGGCGTGCCCACTTATCCATCGGCATCGCGCTGTTGGGACATCGTCGACAAGCACCAGGTGAATATTTTCTATACCGCGCCTACGGCGATTCGCGCCTTAATGGGAGCTGGGGACGATCACGTTACTAAAACCTCGCGCGAGTCTTTGCGCCTGTTGGGAACCGTGGGTGAGCCCATCAATCCCGAGGCGTGGGAGTGGTACTACAAAGTGGTTGGCGACAAACGTTGCCCAATTGTCGATACCTGGTGGCAAACCGAAACTGGTGCTCACATGTTGACACCGCTGCCGGGTGCGACTGCGCTAAAACCTGGCTCTGCAACCCTGCCGTTTTTTGGCGTACAGCCGGTTATTCTCGATGCCGAAGGCAATGAAATCGAGGGGGCCTGTGAAGGTAGTTTGGCGATCAAGGCCTCTTGGCCCAGTCAGATCCGCAGTGTTTATGGTGATCATCAACGCTGTATCGATACTTACTACAGCACCTACCCGGGTTACTACTTTACCGGTGACGGAGCGCGCCGCGATGAAGATGGCTACTACTGGATCACCGGCCGCGTCGATGATGTGCTGAACGTTTCCGGCCACCGTATGGGAACTGCAGAAATTGAAAGTGCTTTGGTCTTGCACGAGGGTATCGCCGAGGCGGCGGTGGTGGGTGCACCACACGACATCAAGGGGCAGGGCATATATTGCTATGTAACACCCATGGCTGGCGTTGAGGGCACTGATGAGCTGAAAAAGGCTTTGGTAGGTTTGTGTGTTCAGGAAATTGGCCCTATTGCCAAGCCGGACTGGATTCAGTGGGCGCCGGGTTTACCAAAAACTCGCTCGGGGAAAATCATGCGCCGTATTTTGCGCAAGGTCGCCGCCAATGAGCTCGACAGTCTTGGCGATACTTCAACCTTGGCCGATCCGTCGGTGGTGGATCAACTGATTGAGTCTCGCCTCAACAAGTAACTCTTTTGTAGCGCTGTCGCGCAAAGAAAGCACAGTAGTCTGTCGCGGTTGCATACGTATGTAATTGACCGCGGTGGGCTGCTATCTCTAAAGTCCTCGCTTCCCCTTGTGATTGGATTCGATGATGACTTCTCCTTTTTCCTCTCGCATTCGCTTGGCCGGCGATGGCCCCGAATGTTCCCGTTTTGTTGCCGGTTGGTGGCGTTTGCAAGATTGGTCGTTGACCACCGCCCAGACCATTGAGTTGCTAGAACACTATGTGTCGCTGGGTGTAACCACCATGGATCATGCGGATATCTACGGCGGTTATCAGTGCGAATCGTTGTTTGGCGAGGCCCTGTCTGAATCGACACTCGAGCGCGACTCCTTGCAAGTTATCAGCAAATGCGGAATCGCTTTGATCGACGAAGCTCGACCCCAGCACCGAGTTAAACACTACGACACGTCAATGGCCCATATCATTGCCTCGGCTGAGCAATCGATCAAAAATTTGGCCTGTGACTATCTCGATGTCTTATTGATTCATCGCCCGGACCCGTTGATGCAGGCCGATGAAATTGCGCAAGCATTTGAGACTCTGCAACGAGACGGCAAGGTTCGCAGTTTTGGGGTTTCAAACTTCACTCCCTCTCAGTTTGAGCTGTTGCAGTCGAGCTGGCATCAACCATTGGTGACCAATCAGCTAGAGATTTCACCTCTGGCCACCCAGTGGCTGAGCGACGGTAGTTTGGATCAGTGTCAGCGGCGCCAGATTCGGCCCATGGCCTGGTCCTGTCTTGGTGGCGGGCGATTACTGGTGGCGCCGGAGTTCGAGCAGGTGCGGCAGCAACTAAAGCCTTTGATGGAGGCGGTGGGAGCAGAGAGTCTCGAGCAGTTGATTTACGCCTGGGTGATGAAGTTGCCGTCCCAGCCTTTGCCGATCATCGGCAGTGGTAAAAAGGCTCGTATTACCTCTGCGGTTAAGGCCCAGGGTATAGAGCTGAGTCGTCAGCAGTGGTTTGAATTACTCGAATGTGTTTCTGGCCAGGAGGTCGCTTAAGCGTTGTCTGGTAATGCGGCCTGGAGTCATTGAGCGGTTAGTTGTGGGTGAGGCGGGCTTTATGTCTTATTTATGACGTTGGTGGCGCATGATTTCACCCATTTTTTTGCAATCCTAAAATTAACTCTATTTTTGTGAAAATAATGGTTGACTATACAAAGGGCTTATTTATAAGCTAGTGACCGCTTGAAAGTGCGCCTGAATATTTATGCCCAACATTTCGAAGTCCGTTTTCAGTACCTCGTCCTGATTTCATAAGTAAATAGCAACACACTTCAGCACAATCGCTTCGTTAAGAAGCACATTATTACTCTTGAAATAGATAGGATTTAAGCATGTCTAAGACTACCGGTACCGTTAAGTGGTTCAACGAATCAAAAGGTTTTGGCTTCATCGAGCAAGAGTCTGGTCCAGACGTTTTCGCTCACTTCAGCGCCATCCAAGGTTCTGGCTTCAAAACTTTGGCTGAAGGCCAAAAAGTTGAGTTCACTGTAACTCAAGGTCAGAAAGGTCCTCAAGCTGAGGATATCGTTGCTCTGTAATCATTACAGGCATTGACCGAACAATCGGTCGACGATGAAAAAAGGAGGCTAACGCCTCCTTTTTTGTGCCCGCTCGAAAAGTGCCCTGGGACTCTAGTTGCTGACCCAAGACGCTTTAGCCACAAGCGCAGCCCTTTTGGGCCGCACATTCACAGCCTGCCTATTGAGCCATATCTGCAGCCTTTGCCTGAGAGCCTTGGCCGATTTTACGATAATTCACAATTTCCCCGCTGGCAACTTTGGCCATATATCGATTCACTTCTCGTTTTACTTCAGGGGCAAACAGGTAGAGCCCAAGTATGTTCGGGATCGCGATTAAAAACACGATGGCGTCTGAGAAGGCCAGTACCGAGGTGAGGTTGGTCATACAGCCCAGCATAATGAATAGGCAGAAGATGGACTTGAACAGGTTCTGCGTCAGCTGGCCTTCCCCGAATAGGTAAGTCCAGCCTTTTAATCCGTAATACGACCAGGCAATGGTGGTCGAGAAGGCAAACAGCAGTGCTGCCACCGCCAAGGGGTAGGGCGACCAGCTGACGTGGTGTTCAAACGCTGCTGACGTTAGCGCAATGCCTTCGAGGCCAGAATCCATCAAGCCATTAGGGTAGGCGGTGGTGATGATTACCAGAGACGTCAGGGTGCAGATCACCACTGTGTCGATGAAGGGCTCCAGTAAGGATACCAGGCCCTCTGAAGCAGGTTCATTGGTCTGCACCGCCGAGTGAGCAATGGGGGCCGAGCCTATGCCGGCTTCATTGGAAAAGAGCGCTCGCTGAAAGCCGACAATCATGGCGCCAATAGCTCCGCCGGTGGCGCCTTCCATGGTGAAAGCGCCTTCAAACATCATGGCGAAGGCCGCGGGCAGGTGTTCGGCGCTGAAGGCGATAATCACACAGGCACTTACGACATAAAGAACGCCCATAAAGGGCACGACCTTACCGGCCACCCGAGCGATGGATTTAATCCCGCCGAGAATTACCACGGCCACCACCAATGCGAGTAACAATCCGAACAGCCAGCCCTTGTCGGCAAAAAAGCTCTGTTCCTGACCGGTAATATTTACCATCTGAGCATAGGCTTGATTCGACTGGAACATATTGCCGATACCAAAGCAGCCTATCACCAAGCACAGCGCGTAAAACCCGCCCAGCAGCTTGCCGAGTTTGGGCCAGTTGCGCTGTTTCAGAAACTCTTCGAGGTAATACATGGGGCCGCCAGAGACGGAACCGTCTTCGTTATGGCGGCGGTATTTAACCCCTAATGTACACTCAACCAATTTGGTCGACATAGATAAAAAACCCGCCACGATTAACCACAGGGCAGCACCTGGGCCGCCAATGCTGATGGCTACCGCGACGCCACCGATGTTACCGATACCAACGGTACCAGAGACGGCCGTAGCCATTGCTTGGAAGTGAGAGATCTCACCGGGGTCATTGGGGTTGTGGTAATCGCCGCGTACCAAGCGAATCGCTTGAGTAAAGCCTCGCAGATTAATGAAGCCGAGGTACAAGGTGAAAAAACTGGCGGCGACGGCGAGCCACAAAACGATTAACGGAATGTCGTGACCAAAGAGGTTGGCTTTAAAAAAAATAAAATCTGAAAACGAGCTGCTGACGGGTTCAACCCAGCGGTCAACCGTATCATCAATTCCAGCGGTTGATCGGCTCGCGACCAACAGTAATCCCCAAACAAACGCAAAGCGTAAATAATACATCATCGATTTTATCCGTTGTCTTTGTTGATACCGAGATTAACGGTTAGTGCAAAAATCTACTAGGCCAGCCCGCAGTTTTCTTGCGGGCCAGCTAATGCATCACGATTAGCTCATCGTTGGGTGTTGTCGATCTTCAGTGGGTTGCACCAAATGAGCGCGTAAATACGAGCCTGGTTATTATAGGCTTGCCAGTGCGCTGTCGAGTGCGGTGACGATAGTGTCGATGTCGTCCCGGTTGGCAATGAGTGCGGGGCTGAGACAAATGGTGTTATTGAAGGTCTTAAATGAACGATTGGTGCGACCGATAATAACCCCGTTTTTCATACAGTGCGCTGCAATTTGGATGGCTATACTCTCATCGACGGGTTCTTTCGTAGCGCGGTCAGAGACCAGTTCAAAGCCTGCAAAAAGGCCTTTACCACGAACGTCGCCAATGATTGAATATTTTTTCTTCAGTATGAACAGCTGTTGTTTTAGATAGTCCCCCATGGCTTGGGTGTTTTCTAGCAATTGTTCTTTTTCGATGATTTTTAAATTCGCGAGTGCCGCAGCAGGCCCTGCAGTGCAACCGCCGAAGGTCGAGATATCGCGAAAATAATCCATGCGCCCATCGCCGTCATCGTGATGTATTTTTTCAAACAACTCTTCGGTGGTCACGGTACAGGAGATGGCGGCATAACCTGAGGCTAAGCCTTTCGCCATGGTAACAATATCGGGCTTGATGCCGTAATGTTGATAGCCGAACCATTTTCCTGTGCGGCCTAATCCGCAGACCACTTCATCAATGTGCAAAAGAATGTCGTACTTTTTGCAAATTTCTTGAACGCGAGGCCAGTAGCCCGCTGGTGGTTCGATAACGCCTCCGCCAGCGGTGATGGGTTCTAGGCAGAGGGCGCCAATGGTGTCTGGCCCTTCTTCCAAAATGACACGCTCTATTTCATTGGCAGCGCGCACACCATAATCATCCACATCCCCCCATTGAGAGCGATATTCACAGCAGTGAGGTACTTCAACAAACCCCGAAACAAAAGGGCCGTATTGATGCCGCCTTTCGTGTTGTCCAGTCGCGCTGAGGCAAGCGATGGTCGTGCCGTGGTAATCGCGCTCGCGGTAAAGGATTTTGTGTTTCTTACCGCCATTCTTTTTTGCGGCCAACTGGCGTACCAGTTTAAAGGCTTTTTCGTTGGCTTCTGATCCAGAGTTCGAGTAATACACTCGCCCCATACCTGGCATTTTTTCGAGCAGGCGCTCCGCAAACTCAGCAGCCGGTAGGCTACCTGCTGATTGGGCGAAGTAGTTCATGGTCACCAATTGATCGCGGACTGCATCGGCAATTTCAGTGCGGCCATAGCCCACGTTCACTGTCCACACAGCTCCAGAAACCGCATCAAGATATTCTTTGCCGTTGATGTCCCACACGGTCATGCCTTCACCTTTGACAATCATTAGCGGATCGCTACTGTTAAATGCATTGTGATTGGTGATGTGATGCCAAACATTCTCGCGATCTTGGCGTATAGCTCTTGGGGTTACGGCGGCGTTCATGTTGGCTCCTGAATTGGCTGAATGTTGATTTCGGCGCGATATTAGTGGAGCCTGAGGTGAAGGCGACAGAGCCAGAAAACTGAAATAGATAAGGCCAGATAGGCGAGCGTTGATGTGAGCCGCAGGCCAAGGGCCAGCTCCATATTTTTGCCGAAACTCTGGCCTGATAGAAAGCCGGTTGCTGGTACTGGGGTTTGTTTGGTGACTCTTTTAGAGTCCGCCTCAAATTACAGGAGCCCTCTATGGAAATTGCAGAGCTGTCCAATAGCGCAATCGCCATGATGGCAATCGCCATCGCGTTGGCGTCGATGATTACCTCTGTGACCGGAATGGCTGGCGGTGTACTGATGTTTGCCGCGATGAATGTCTTTATTCCGCTGAGACCATTGGTGGCCATCCACGGTGCGGTTCAGGTTATGAATAATGCCGCCCGAACTTGGTTTCTACGTCAAGATGTTCGTTGGGGAATGTGCCTACCATTTTCCGCGGGAGCGATTTTAGGAGCGGTGTTGGCTACACTTTTTGTGGCCAAAGTGGTGGGAGAGTTTTTCCCGCTGTTGATTATTGCACTTTTGATTCTCTACACCTTGTTCAAGCCTAAAAAAATGCCGGCACTCAAAATACCAGATCGGCACTTTTTCTTTGTCGGCGTGGCCACCGGCATGATGGGAATTTTGGTGGGCGTTGTTGATCCTCTTTTGGCGGTATTTTTTATTCGAGACGACCTCACTAAAGAAGAAGTTGTCTCGAATAAATCAATGATGCAAATGGTGACCCATTGCACCAAGATACCGGCCTATTTGTTTCTAGGGTTTTCTTTTTGGGATCACGCCGAGTTGATTCTAATATTCGGCCTAGCCGGCGTTATTGGTGCTAAGTTAGGGGTTGTGCTTCTGCAAAAAATCAATACCAAATTCTTCTTTATTTTAATGAAAACGGCATTATTTATTGCCGCGATTCGTATTGTCTATCAGCTAATTGAAATGGTTTGAGGTGAACATGAGTAATAACTATCAAGTAATCAATCCGTACAGCCAAGTGTTGTTGGGTGAGTATGACTATGACACTTGGGAGGAGGTTGTTGAAAAGCTGGTTCTATTAAAACAAGGTCGCGAATCACTTAAAGCAATACCTGCCTTCGAACGCGCGAATATCCTGCGTCGTTTAGCTGAGCTAATGGAAGAGCATGCAGAACAATTAGCGCAATTAATTACTCGTGAGACGGGTAAAACAATTTCTGACAGCCGGGTGGAAATGACGCGCGCGATCAATGCGGCTATTGCCAGTTCGGAAGAGTCGCGCCAGATCAGTGGAGAGGCTCTGGATTCGGATGCCTATGGCCCAGCTCGTGGAAAAATTGGTGTGGTTTGCTGGCGACCACTGGGAACCATCCTGTGCATTACACCGTTTAACTTCCCGATTAATATTGCATTGCATAAAATTGGCCCTGCATTTGCGGCAGGCAATTCGGTGCTGTTTAAACCAGGGCCACAAAATACCGCCTCTTCACAGCTGCTGGTTCGTTTATGCTACGAAGCCGGTATTCCTCAAGAGTGCTTGCAAATGTCGGTTCCAGACGTTTCGGATATGTCGGCACTTGTGGCTCACGCCGATGTCAGCGCGATTAATTTTACTGGCGGTACTGCCGCTGCGAATGCCATTGCGCAATCGGCGGGTTACAAAAAATTGTTGTTAGAGTTGGGCGGTAACGATCCCTTGATCGTCATGCCAGACGGCGATCTTGAGGCGGCAGTCAATGCGGCCATCAATCAACGATTTGCCACAGCAGGTCAGCGTTGTACTGCGGCCAAGCGTTTGTTTATTCACTCTAGCGTGTATGACGAATTTCGCGATCTACTGGTGCAAAAAAGTTCGCAACTAAAAGTCGGCGATCCTATGGAAGAGGATACTTTTGTTGGACCAGTGATTCATCAGGCAGCAGCCAACGAAATTCGCGCGCGCATCGAAGACGCTATCGAAAAAGGCGCTACCGTGGCGTTGGGGAATCAATATCAGGATGCGTTTGTATACCCAACGATCTTAGAAAACGTATCTACCGACAGTGAATTGATGCACGAAGAGACTTTTGGCCCAGTTATGCCCTTGTCTTCATTTGACCGCGTCGAAGACATTGTTCCGTTGATTAACAATACGGCCTACGGCCTACAGGGCGGCGTGTTTACTCAAGATTTAAGTGTTATTCGCTACTTGTTTGAGGCCTTGGATGTGGGAACCTTAGCGGCGAATGATGGCCCGGGTTTTCGCACTGAGCACTTCCCGTTTGGTGGGGTGAAAGAAAGCGGTGTCGGGCGCGAGGGAATTAAGTACGCGATTCGAGAGATGAGCTTTGTCAAAACTCTAGTGATCTAAATCGTGTTGCAATGGGGCGAGTCACTCGACAAGTGCCCCGTAGCCACATAACCTTAAGGTTACGCACATTCATTGAAGGGGGCTTGTCTTTGTTAGAGCGATTGATTCAGCTGGATGTCAACAGCACCGATAGTCTCAAGGTTCAAATTCGCAAGGCTATAGCCATCGCCATTCTCGATGGCCATATTGCCTTGGATCAAGCTATCCCCTCTAGTAGAAAACTGTCACAGGCGTTAAAAGTGTCTCGACAAACCGTGACCTTCGCCTATGAGGATTTGGTCGAAGAGGGGTATTTGATTGCTCGAGAGCGTCGAGGGTATTTTGTTAATCAAGCCATCCTTGAAGGGCGAGTCAGTTCGCCTATCGGCGACAGTGTTGAAACCCAAGTGAATTGGTTAGCGCGCTTAGCGTGTCAACCGACCAAACAAAGAAACATTACTAAGCCGGCAGATTGGAAAGGCTATGAATTTCCTTTTATTACCGGTCAAATTGACCCTGCAAGTTTCCCTTTGGCAGAGTGGCGTGAATGTTCTAAGCAAGCGCTCAGTGTGTTGGCGGTTCGCGATTGGTCGGGCGACAGCATGGATGCTGATGATCCTCAATTGATTGAACAAATTCGCACTCGTATTTTGCCTCGACGTGGTATTTGGGCCAAAGCTGAAGAGATTTTGGTGACTGTGGGTACACAGAACTCTTTGTACCTGTTATCTACTTTATTGTCGAAAAGTGGCACCAGTATCGCCATGGAAGACCCCGGATATCCCGATGCCCGGAATATCTTTCAAACTCATTTTGATCGAGTGGTTGCGCAAGCGGTCGATGGCGACGGCATTGTGGTTGATGAGCAGTTGGCGTCTTGTGATTATCTCTACGTTACCCCCAGTCACCAATGGCCCACCTCGGTTACTTTGCCGCTCAGTCGTCGTCAGCACTTGCTCGCTATGGCCGACGAGTGTGATCAGGTTATTCTTGAAGACGATTATGATATTGAAACCAACTATGTGGATGATCCGACTCCGGCGTTGAAGAGTCTTGATAAAAGCGGTCGGGTTATCTACATGAGCAGTCTTTCTAAAGTGCTTGCGCCGGGGCTGCGTATTGGTTTTATGGTGGCGCCGGCGCCGTTGATTCAAGAGGCGCGAGTGTTGCGTCGCCTGATGATGCGTCATCCGGCAATGAACAATCAGCGCATGACGGCATTGTTTCTAGCACGCGGTCATTACGATGCTTTGCTTAAGCGTCTGTTTCGTACCTATAAGCGAAATTGGGAACTGATGACAGAGGCTATCGGCAAGTTTATTCCCAGCAGTCAGCCTTCGTTGATGAGTGGCGGTACCTGCTGTTGGGTAAAGGGCCCCAATAACCTAGATTGCAATCTCTTACAGGTGAGGGCCAGAGCAGAGGGTATTTTGATTGAGGTGGGCGATATCGCCTTTAACGCCAGTGATGCGCCTCGCAACTACTTTCGGCTGGGCTTTACTGTTATTCCTGAAGCTGCGATCGAGCCAGGCGTGCGGCGTCTCGGACAACTCATTGATGAGCTTTGTCAGTAGGGAAAAAGGCTTTTTTATGGGCATTTTTGACATTTAATGACAAGAATCACCCGCTAGAAACCCGTCATCTTTGAGAGTACACTCGGATTTTTCTGTATTAGCTTCAGGGGCCGAGAGTCGTAGATGGCAACCATCTTTCTGTTACAAAACCAGCATAAACTTCTTTTAAACAAGCAGGGTGAGTGGTGCGACGGCCGCGAAGCCGCGACCTTATATCGCAGTGTTCATCACGACGAAGCACTTAATCAGATGGTTGAGGCCAACTCGCGCGATTACACCTTAAGATTAAAAGTCCTTGAATGCGAAACTAACGATCGGGGTCTTCCACTCTTGAAGGATGAGGATTTGCCCCCATTAGGAAGCGCAGGAGCTGATTTAGAAGCCGATGCCGAAGCGGCAACGGCATCGGACGATTCTCTGGCTGAGGCCTCTGAATCGGAAGCTGTTTCTGAGAATACTCAAGCAGAACTCGAAACTGAGGGCGATAACGCCACTAGCGAGACCGCATCGGCCGCCTCTCTTTTCTGAGTTTATCTGACACCCATCGCACTTTAATCCTGCGGTATTAAAGTCTTAGAGGGAACTGTTTTGTCTTTACTGAGCCAACGTTTAGCGGTACTGAACGAGTCCGCCAACCATCAACTAACCCGTGTGTTTAAGGGGTTGGAAAAAGAGAGTCTGCGAGTAACTGATGAAGGCAAGTTATCGCAAACGCCTCATCCGCGTGCGCTTGGCTCTGCCATGACTCATCCCTCGATCACCACAGATTACAGTGAAGCTTTGCTGGAGTTTATTACCCAGCCGACCGAAAGCACAAAAAAGCTCTTGGATGATTTAGATCGTATTCAACGCTACACCTACCAATCGTTAGAGGGTGAGCACTTGTGGGGTTCGAGTATGCCCTGCATGTTGACCAGCGACGATGAAATCCCCGTCGGCCAGTACGGCAACTCAAACGCTGGTCGTATGAAAACCATTTATCGCAAAGGTTTGGGCGAGCGCTACGGCCGCTCCATGCAAACCATTGCCGGTATTCATTACAACTTTTCATTGAGTGATGAGTTTTGGCAATACTGGCATGAACGCGAAGGCAATAACGAATCTCTACAGCTCTACAAAAACCGTCGCTATTTCGATTTGATTCGCAATTTCAGACGAAACTTTTGGATACTCTTGTATCTATTTGGCGCGTCTCCCGCTGTTTGCCGCAGCTTTGTCAAAGGCCGAGAGCATAACTTAAAAGAGTTCGGTAAAGACAACCACAGTTTGCATCAACCCTATGCAACCTCACTGCGGATGGGCGATCTCGGTTATCAAAGTAGTGCGCAAGATTCACTGGTGGTTTGTTACAACAATCTCGAAACCTATTTGCAAACCCTGTGCGGCGCCATTACTCAACCTCATGAGGATTATGTCGCTAAAGGTGTGAAAGACGAAGCCGGGCAATACAAGCAGCTGAACGATAGCCTGTTGCAAATTGAAAACGAATTTTACAGCACTATTCGACCCAAGCGCACTGCTCACTCCGGTGAGACCGCTTTGGGAGCCCTGAATCAACGCGGTATTGAGTATGTCGAAGTTCGTTGTATCGATTTAAACCCTTACGAACCCTTAGGATTAACCGAAGAGCAAATTTATTTTCTCGATGTGTTCTTGGTGTATTGCCTGCTAAGCGATAGCCCAGAAACCGACGAAGAAAAGTACCAGAGAGTGTTGGAAAATCAGCGTCGAGTTGTCAATCGCGGGCGTGATCCCGACATGCGCTTATTAAGTGCTGCGGGAGAGCAGTCACTGTCGAAATGGGGCGCAAGTCTACTCGACGAAATGAAGCTAGTGGCCAAGGTGTTGGATAAGAGTTACGGCACTAAGGTGTACAGCAAGGCGATTAAAGCGCAGAAAAAGAAACTTAAAAACCCGGCGCTAACCCCCTCGGCGAAAATACTGTCAGATATGAAAACCAGCGGCGATACGTTTTTTCAGGTGGGAATGAAACAAGCGCTAGCCCACAGCGAATACTACTCTAAACGGCCCTTGTCGGATGTGCAGTGGCAAGAAATGCAGCGCCAAGCCGAAGCCTCATTGGATCGCTTGGCCGAGTTGGACGCTGAGCCGCAAATTGATTTTGAGCAGTACTTGCGCAACTACTACGCACAATACACCTGTTGCCAATAGCCGGTGAATTATCTCGCCCACGTCCTCTTATCAGGCCAAGATCCTCAATGGCAGTTAGGGGGATTGTTGGGCGATTTCATCAAAGGGCCGCTGCCGAATCTCGACTCTCTTGAGTGCTCCTCCTCAACGACTCCCGCTCATCTGTTGGATGCGCAAAATGAACCTTGGTCGAGAGCAGTGCTACAAGGGGTTCGTTTGCATCGAAGGCTTGACGTGTTTACCGATGCCGACTCCGACACTCAGCAATGTTTGGCCTTGCTTGGGCCATCCTGTCGACGTTTCGGTGCCATTGCACTGGATGTTTTCTTAGATCACCTTTTGTCTCGCCACTGGGACGAGTTTCACGATCAGTCCCTCGATCACTTTAGTGATCATTTTTATGGTGTGTGTGAGCAACAGCACAATCGTTTGCCGCGAGCTGCCGCAGGTTTCATTCGCAGTGCTGCAAACCATCATTTGTTTGCGGGCTATGGTCGCTGGTCAGTCTTTGAACAGGTGTTAGAGAGTATTGATCGGCGTATTCGCTTTGACTCAAATGTGAGCGAGGTAGGTGCGGAGATTAAAAATCAGTATCACAGTCTCGAGTCAATACTTTTGCCTTTTATGGTCAGGGCGCAGCAGCAGGCCAAAAATCTAAGGGGGCAATCTCGGCTGTGAGGCTGGAGGTCTTGGGCGTGAGGAGAAAGGCGATTATCGTCTAATGAACAAGGGTGATCAAACACGCGACAAGTTTCTGCGTGTTTGAAGCCGATCACACGGAGTTGATCGGCTGCCCAGCATTTACTTTTGCTTCGGTAAGCTACGCGCCAGTTTACGTGCAGAGCGGCTGGCGTGCATTTTGAGTTTATCGATTTCGCCTTCACCATCTACCACGCGGGCGATGCCAGCTTGCCAAACAATGGATTTATCACTGCTGCGAGTGACGGTCAGGATCAGCAGGCCGCGCTGATAGAGCTCGGTCATACCGGCGGGGTGATCCCAGGCTTCGTAAATAGGTTGTCCTGCATCGTCCAAGCGCCAGCCCAGACCCGCGGTATTGTCACTGGCGGGGATGGCTTCAGCGGGAATAACACTGATGCGATAATCCACGGTCATATCGGCATTGTCGCCCACTTCGGTATAACCTTTGTTTTGCAGATGCGCACTCATACTGTCGCGAAAGGCGGTATCGAAAGTGTCTTGAATTTTACTGCCAGTGGTGGCGGTAGTTTCCCAGCTGAATGTTTTGAGGGCGGACATGTCGTCAGCCGCGGTTTGCATTTCGCGATAATAGGTTTGGCTACAGGCGCTGAGGCCGATCATCAATACCAGTGAAATGAGTAAACGCATAATGTAAGCAATCCCATAAATAATGGTGAATGGTGGGCCGAGCCCTTGTTTGGCGCACAGCTTAGCAGCAATTGGGTTTCAGTCCGAGTGTTTTACCGCTGATTGAGTGGGTGGGTGTTCGGCGTCCTTTCAGGGCGCTTTATTGAGCCGTAATTTTGTTTCAGTGGTAAAAGAAAATCGTCAGATGTTTTTTGTGCTGCCGCTTTTGCGCGGGGCTTATAGTCATGCGCCAGTGTACAGTAGGGGAAGAGCAGGGCTAACAATAATAGTCACCGCTACCCAGACCCATTTCATGAATCTGCTGCTTCAGCGAGGCGAAGTCGTATTGGCTCATACCGACGTAGATCAATACCAAGTCCTCGATTCTCGTCCATTCAAAGTCGGTGTCGCAATTGCCCAAAATTCGATGGGTCCCGCAAATGTGTTCGGCCATTTTAAGGACCGCTAGCAACGTCTTTTTGGTGGGATCGGCGTCTTCTTGAGTAAACACTTTTTCGATGGTGTGATGCTCGTGAATGGCTTCGCACAAATAGCCGGGTAGATTCCAAGACTTGGCCACATAGTAACCAACCACCGCATGATTGGTCTTCAGCTCTTCGTTTTCAATATCGATCATTCGTGCGCATTCTTTTGCGTAGGCTTCGACCAGAACATCGGGATAATTGTCGAATCGCATCATCAATAATGGCACGCCACAGTTGTGAAAGAGACCAAGGGTGTAAGCCTCGTCGGAGGCTGAAAAGCCGATCTGTTTGGCAATGACCGAGGCGGCCATGGCGACCTCCATGGAGCTGTCCCAAAACTTTCCGAGGGCAATGATTTGGTCATCTCCCAGTTCGCCTTTGATTGAAAGGCCATTGACCAGATTAATGACCGACTTAACCCCCAGTAGATTGACTGCCTGATTAATGGAGGTGATCTTGTTGCTGAGGCCGTAAAAGGGCGAATTCACGGTTTTGAGGATACTGCCAGCCAGGCCAATGTCTTGTCCGATCAAATCGGCAATGACATTGATAGAGCAGTCTGGCGAAAGCTGCTCCATTTGCAAATCCACCATGATTTGCGGTTGCGGCGGGATGGATATGCCTTGGAGGACTTTTTGGATTTGTTCCTGAGTGAGGTCGGTCATGATTCCCTTACAGCTGATGGTCCAAGTGGAGGCCAAAACGATTTTGACGGCTATCCTTATCAGTTTAGATAAAGGCGCGGGCTTCGCTCAGTTATTTCAC
Organism: Cellvibrionaceae bacterium; assembly: GCA_050633365.1. GTDB lineage: Bacteria > Pseudomonadota > Gammaproteobacteria > Pseudomonadales > Cellvibrionaceae > Pseudomaricurvus. Next base: position 63,603 of record JBOEGJ010000010.1, read on the forward strand.
CTATAATGCGCGCCCTTTATCGATCTCGCTGATCCACACTGGCACAGACCCTATTTGGAGGCTTTATGACGACCAGCCCTGACAACCGTGATGACACGCCCCAGCTGCCCAAGCTGATACTCAACAGTCAGGCTGATCGTCGTCTGAAAAAAGGCCATTTGTGGGTGTATTCCAACGAGGTGGATGTCAAAAAGACCCCGCTCAAGAACTTTTCCGCCGGTGATCAAGCGCTGATCTGCAGCCAAAATGGAAAGCCGTTGGCCATTGCCATCATCAATCCCTCGGCGTTGATTTGTGGGCGTATCGTCAATCGCGACATTTCTCACCCTCTCGACAAGTCGCTGTTGGTCCACCGCTTTAAGCAGGCTCTGGCACTGAGAGAGGCCTGTTTCAATGAACCCTATTATCGACTGATCTACGGCGACAGTGATTTGCTACCCGGATTGGTGGTGGATCGTTTTGGTGAGTACCTAGTGGTGCAGATGGCCTCGGCAGGCATGGATGCACAAAAAGACGCTATTGTGGAAGCCCTGCAAAAAGTCATTAAGCCCACCGCGATTTTACTGCGCAACGATCATTCCGCCAGAAGTCTTGAGGGGCTTGATGAATACGTCGAAGCGATTGGCGACGTGCCCGAAGCGGTGGAGCTGATCGAAAATGGCGTGCGTTTCATTGCACCAATTGCCGATGGGCAAAAAACTGGCTGGTTTTATGATCATCGTGAGAATCGCGCTATGTTGCAGCGCCTGTCGCCTGGCAAGCGTGTCCTGGACGTGTTTTCTTATGTGGGCGGCTGGGGTGTTCAAGCCGCGGCAGCGGGAGCTAGCGAGGTCATGTGTGTCGATGTTTCGGAACAGGCACTCGACTGGGTAGGAGAAAATGCTCAGCTCAATAATGTCGAAGAGCGTATGCAGGGCCTGCATGGCAAGGCGGTACACGTGTTAAAAGAGTTGATCGCCCAAGGTGAGCAATTCGATATTGTGGTGCTCGATCCTCCGGCGTTTATTAAACGCAAAAAGGATCAAAAATCCGGGGAAGCGGCCTATCGTCATATGAATGAATTGGCCATACGTCTGTTGGCTCGCGATGGGATCTTAGTCTCGGCATCCTGCTCAATGCATCTCGAGAAGAGCACCTTGGTTGAGATTGTCCGCGGCGCGGCGCGACATTTAGATCGACATGCTCAGATTATTCATCAAGGCGGTCAGGGTGCAGATCACCCGATACACCCTGCTATTGTTGAAACCGATTACCTCAAGGCGGTATTCGCTCGAGTTTATCTTCCGTAAAGGGTATCCGAGGCCTCGCTATGACCATCGTTAAGCTATCGCCCAAGGATCCTTTTGTGGGGGAGTGGGTTCCCGCGGATCTCTATTCGGATATCGTCATTGCCGTGGAGAAAGAGGTAGATGACTACCGAGTGTGCGTTTACGACTCCTGCGACGGTGAAAGAGCCGAGGTGTACGATATTCAATTCGACGGCACGGAGCTGTCGTTCAACGTGCATTGGTCATCCAATGGTCGTTTTATCAAATACGGATTACTGCTCTGCGCGAACGATACGGTGAGATTGATCTACACCTACAGCGGCCAAGAAACTTGGGTGCGTAAAGAGCCTTGAGCATCAAAGCCTAAACTTAGGTTGCTGTAAATACTCACGCCTGAGGCGACAGCTGCTCTGCCAAGTTCTCGACATGCTGCTCAATTGCATCGATCTGCTCCGCGCTGAGTGGCGTCGAAGCGGGATTGAGGCTCAGCAACAGCTCTCGAGTTTCGATAAAGGTCTGATGCAATAGGGCTTTATCGAGCTTTGGATTCATGCCTTGCGCCAGTGTTTGTCCGCCGGCATCTTCTGCGCTGACCAAATTCTCGACACTTACGATAATACTGGTAATGGATTGGATTCCATTGCCGGCAAATTGCTGGTGTTGATAAAAGGCCTCATTGGCCTCTGCATTTCTGAGTACCGCTAGTTGCGTCTCGATGATTTGTCGTCTCAATAGGTGCTCGATACATTGTTGCCATAGCAGCAGTTGGCTCTGAGCTGGAAGCTTGTGGTAGTTGACGTTCAAGCCGCTGGCGGTTTGATTGAGCTTGTAATCTAGTGCGCGTAAATCATCGAGTATTAGTGACAGCAGTAAATTCAGTAGTGCGCCTCGGCGACGGGGTGGAAGGTCTGCGCCTCCAAGGCCATTTTTCTGCTCGCTGGCGCTGGGCGCCTGAGCGGCAAAGTCGCTAGCGGGGCGCTGTTGCTTCTCGCCCCAAAGTAAATAAGCAATGGCGTGCATTCCAATTGCGACGTCGCTGTCGCTACTGAATCCATGTTGTTGGCGAATCGCGTCAGCGGTGACGGGCAGAGCAATATCGTTAACGATACCGCTGTGTTTGTAGACGTCAAAATAGTCTATATAACCCGGTTCGATTGGCCAGGCGTCGAGCTGCCATTGGGCGTGTTCGAGCTGTTTGAACAGCCCTGGGTTGATATGACCGAGAGTGAAAAACGGCTGTAACCGCATAAGTTGCTGGTGGGCCTGGTGCCATTGTTTTCGAGCATTGGTTAGATTCAACTCGCTGGGATCTGCGGTTAAGGTTTGCGTAGCTCGCTGAAGTGCTAGCAGTGCAGGCTCGATGGTTTGGGTTATTTCGCGGCCTTGCTGCCAGGTGCGAGTGGTGATTTGCGCCAGTGCTTGGGGGGCAATGTGAGGGGCTGAGGGCGCTGTTTCTTCCGCGTCCTGCGCTGGTTGATCACTTTGTTTTTCACAGCCAGCGAGCAAAATTATGATCGACAAGAGCGCTATCGACCATCGCCGAGTCGAAGTGATCATCGATACTGTGTCAGTGGCCATAGAGCGTTCCCTGTCGTAGATGCCGGTATTGGTGAGGCGTGATTACTGCGCAATCGCCGCACCGAGTGATCAGTCACGCAAGCTGATGATAGGCCAGCCCGCCTTGTCGGCGTGAGCACGCAAGGCCTCGTCTGGATCTACCGCCACGGGGTTTGTCACCTCGAGCATCAAGGGTAAATCATTGAGTGAGTCGCTGTAAAAATAACAGTCTTCCATGTTTCCGTGAAAGCCTTGAGCCTCCGCCGTGTCGAGCCATTGCTGCAAACGGGTGATTTTACCGGCTTGAAAGCAGGGGATTCCGGTCATCTTGCCGGTATAGCAATCATCGATGATTTCGGCGTCGGTGGCCAAAATGTCGTCGACACCCAAGGCTTCGCCGATGGGCTTGGTGATAAACCCGTTGGTTGAGGTAATAATCAGCAAATAGTCGCCCTGATCTCGGTGCTGTTGCAGCAGTGCTTTCGCCTTTGGCAGCATCATCGGTTCTACCACTTGCTGAAGAAACTTATCGTGCAGCTTGCTCAGTTGTTCGAGACTATAGCGGGTGAGGGGTTCCAGAGAGAAATTCAGATAGGCCTCTAGATCCAGCTCACCGCGCTCGTAGTCGGCGTAGAACTGGTCGTTGGCCTCTTTGTAGACTTGAGGGTCTACCATCCCCTCGGCCACCATAAATTCTCCCCAAGCGTGGTCGCTGTCACCGGCAATAAGAGTATTGTCTAAATCAAAAATCGCCAGTCGCACAGTGTTACCTCGTTGAGTGTTTTGAGAGATGGGCATTTACGGGCGCTAGGATACCGCAGCAAGAGGCGCGAGTGGAGTTAAAAAGCGGAGAAAAGCGCCCGATTTATGTTATGTTCTTGATTGGTTTGTCTGGGTTGAGGTCTTGAGGAGACTCTTAATAAGTTGGGCTAAGTTATTGGCTGCATTGATGAAAGTGTGTCGATTGTGGAACAATAGCAGCCAACCATGAATGATGTAGCCATGTGAATCAGGAGAATAGTAGGTGATAGACGCCGATGGATTTCGACCCAATGTAGGCATTATCCTGACCAATAAACAGGGGCAGGTCCTGTGGGCGCGTCGCGTGGGCGGTCAAGACGCCTGGCAATTTCCCCAAGGGGGAATCAATGACGGTGAAGATCCCGAACAGGCGCTCTACCGCGAGTTGTTTGAAGAGGTGGGTCTGAAGCGCAAAGACGTGAAAATATTGGCCCGCACTCGCGGTTGGTTGCGTTACCGCCTGCCGCGTCGATTGTTGCGCCATGGCTCGACCCCGCTTTGCATCGGTCAAAAGCAAAAATGGTTTTTACTCGAGATGCAGTCCGACGACAGCTCGGTAACCTTAGAAAACGATGGCCCCGCCGAATTTGATCATTGGCGCTGGGTGAGTTATTGGTATCC
>JBOEGJ010000011.1:0-246748 GCA_050633365.1 Cellvibrionaceae bacterium
CAGGTTGCTTACCGCGAAACCATCACCACCCCAATGGAAGACAGCTACACGCACAAGAAGCAGTCTGGTGGTTCTGGTCAATTTGGTAAAATCGACTACCGCATCAAGCCGGGCGAGCCTGGTACTGGATTCCAGTTCACCTCAACAGTTGTTGGCGGTAACGTTCCTAAGGAATTCTTCCCTGCGATTGAGAAAGGCTTCAAGAGCATGATGGACGAAGGTCCATTGGCTGGTTTCCCAGTCTTAGACGTTGAGATCGAGCTTTACGACGGTGGTTTCCACGCCGTTGACTCCTCTGCGGTTGCGTTTGAAATCGCTGCTAAAGGCGCTTTCCGTCAGTCCATGCCTAAAGCCGGTCCTCAGTTGATCGAGCCAATCATGAAAGTAGACGTGTTCACTCCAGAAGATCACGTAGGTGATGTTATTGGTGACTTGAACCGTCGTCGCGGCATGATCAAAGATCAGGAAGCTGGCGTAAGTGGTGTTCGCATTAAAGCTGACGTACCGCTGTCCGAGATGTTTGGTTACATCGGAAGCCTGCGTACAATGACTTCAGGTCGTGGTCAATTCTCTATGGAGTTCAGCCACTACAACGCTTGCCCTGCAAACGTTTCTGAGAAAGTTATTGCCGAGACCAAAGAACGCAAAGACGCTAAATAATTATTAGCTCTTGAGTGATCTTAAAAAGCCCCGACAGTTTTTAACTGCCGGGGCTTTTTTCTACCCGCGATTTCTCGCACAGAAGATAAATTTGCCGCCTTAGGCTCCAACCAACACGCAGTTTCGTCCCGCATCTTTAGCGCTGTAGAGCGCCTGATCGGCTCGATCAATAAAACACTCAGAACTGTCGTGGTGCTTGAGTAATGTCACACCCGCACTGAGACTGCAACTGAGCACGTCTCCACTATCGCTGGTAATCTTTGAATCCTCAAAGGAGCAGCGAATTCTATCAACGATTTTCAAGGCCTCGGCCAACGCATCGGTTTTTAACAAGAGCGCAAACTCTTCACCACCAACTCGAAACGCCATATCTTGCTGGCGAACATTACTGCTAATAATTTGGCTCAGGCGTTTGAGTACCTTGTCGCCAAGTAGGTGACCGTAGCAATCATTAAACTGCTTAAAATGATCAATATCAATCATGGCGCATGCCCAAGCCCCCTCTCCACTGACGGACGCCTCCGCAATTAACGTCTTGGTTTTGTCGTGGAAATAGCGCTGATTAAACAATCCGGTAAGCCCGTCGGTAATACTCAACTGCGCCAACTGCTCGGCCTCCCGCTGCACATCCTTGATTCGTAGCCCCAGCGCATAGGACATCATCACCATCTCAACCACCATCGCCGCCAGCACGTTAAATCCGATGGGAAAAGGAACGCCCCAGAAAGTGTGCTGAACGCCTAGACCCAACAGAATAATTCCTGTGCCTAGGGCACCCCACGCCAAAATGAACGGAAAGGCAAAACGATAGCCTTTTAACGTTAAGACAATTGTGGGAACCACAATGACCAACGCCGATGCCACCGCCAAACTGTGCTGCAACTTGTGAATGGCCTGATAGACAGGGCTCTCCATCACAAAGTAAGAAATACCTCCGACGATCATATTCGACACTGCAACCGCCATCACCAGCGCGCCCTGCCAACGGTTCTGCTGATACAAACGCAGAAACACAACTGTGAACAGCGAACCAAACAGATTGGCAACGCCAGCGCTCATGTTGGGCGTCATCACCTGATAGTAGGTCAACCCCCATGTCCGATCTAAGAAAATCATATAGCCGGATATCTGACTCAACCACAGCAACATACTGCAGGCATAAGCCACATAGAGTAGATAGGTAATATCACGAACAAAGAAATACAGAATAAGGTTGTAGAGCACCAACCCCAGCACCGCGCCGATTAATAGCGACGTAATGGCAATCCGAATAGATGCCTCCCGCTGGGCTTGCTGCTGAGTTTGAAGTAGCAAAGGCGCCGCGAGCGGTAGCTGCCCTTCAACACGCAACAAAAAAGGTCGCGCGGCATCGAACGAAGAACCAATCAGAAACCCCGAGATAGGTGTGCCAGCCGGTAAATCGCCCTCAGCGTGGAGCGAATCCAATTGACGCCTATAGCGCTCAACTCCGTCTCGATACTCCGGTATGTAGAGCGTCAACCGAGTCAGGTGCATGACATCTCGAGTCGAAAGAATCCACTGCTGCGGCTGATCAGCGGCGCCACTTAATCGAAACGCGAGCCATCGACTTCCACCGACCGTTTCGGTCGCAACAATATCGTCGAAAATCCCTTGCTCGAACTCGCCTTTTTGCCACAGCCGAAAGGCGGCCTCCGGTGAAGCCACTGAGTCATCTCGCTCATAGCGCGACACCAACGAAGAAAGATTAATTGAATGTACGTTAGCCGTTAACTGATAACTCTGCTGCAGACCTTCATCAGCGCGAACCACAAGCGAAAAACTAAAGATCAACATGCCAAAAAGAGCTACCGCAAGCGGCGAAGAGTTCCGCAAGCAAAGCCATCGGAGACTCGCGAAAGCTAGGCGAAGGTATTGAGGGGCGACCATAGAGCATAAATCCATTTATTGTGACCAACAGTTTAGTACACCCTTCTCCGTCAAATCGAGGTTTCTGCAACTTCATGCAAAACTAATTAAATCCCCCCTTGGTGACGGTGTTATAAACCCACCTTATTGCAAGTGATAATGGTTTGCATTAAGATTGCGATCTAAATCTAGTCACTACCATTGAGAGCCACCATGAAAACCACTCCACTTGCCTTAACCCTGGCAATCGCCAGCACCACCAGTGCTGCACAAACCGCCACCCCAACCTTTACCTTGGACAAGGTAACCGTCGCCGCAACTCTAACAGAGCAGAAAGTGGCCGATGTCGCCAATACCGTGACCGTCATCGATCAAACCGATATCGAGAATAATTCAGCAACCAATATTCGAGAAATGCTCCGCTACGAGCCCGGCGTAGAAGTTGGCTCATCAGATCGATTTGGCTTGACCGGTTTCAATATTCGAGGCCTTAGCGGCAACCGAGTTAAAATTCTAGTTGACGGCGTAGAACAGGCCAAAGACTTCAATTCAGGAGGCCCCTACTTGCGCGGCACTCGAAACTTTGTCGACATAGATTCGCTAAAACAAGTGGAAGTCGTCAAAGGCCCCGCCTCTAGCCTTTATGGTAGCGATGCTCTCGGTGGCCTTGTCGCCTTCACCACCAAAGACGCGAGCGACTACCTAGCCCCATCGGGTACAGGCAGTGATTTTTACACAAGCATCAAAGCAGGCTACAACAGTGTTGATCATAGCTTCAATGAAACCCTGACACTGGCCAATCGTCACAACACATTAGAATCACTGTTGGTATACACCCGACGTGACGGTGAAGAGTACAGTAACTTTGACGACGGTTATGAAGGTGGTCTCGGCAATGATCGAACCCAACGCGATCCGGTGGACTTTTCAAGCGACAATCTACTACTGAAGCTGGCGTCCCAACTTAATGAGCATCATCGCCTGAGTGTTACCGCTGAATATCAGAGCACACAAAGTGATACTGACCTGCTTTCTCTAGAAGGTCCAAGCTACAACCCCATGTTCAATTATTCAGATTACCGCGGTGACGATACCAATACCCGTAAACGTATTGGTTTGAGCCACGACATCAACAAAAGCACGGCGTTGTTTGATCAACTTCGCTGGTCTTTGGATTGGCAAGAAAGCACCACCGAACAAATCAGTTACAACCACACCAACTTTGCCGGATACGGTCGACGTAAAATCGACTATTCAAACGACGAGCAAGCGCTGCAATTGTCGCTACAGGCGAATAAAGAATTCACCCACCACCTCATCACCTACGGAGCTCAGTATCACGCAAATACCCTAGAAAATAGTACAGACAAGTACTATCTCGATGGCACTCGCCCCGATGATATTCAGCGCTATACCCCCACCGTCGACGGTGTTACTTGGGGCCTGTTCCTGCAAGATCAAATTCGCTTAGCTGACGGAAAATTACTACTCACCCCTGGAATACGTTACGACAACTTCACCGCCAAACCCGAAACTGACTCCGTCTACACCACCGAGTTTAAAGACCATGAAAGCGACAAATGGACGGCGCGCATAGGCGGCGTATATAGCGTTAACGACAACTATTCACTATTTGCACAAATTAGCCAAGGCTTCAAAGCGCCAGATTTGGTTCAGCTTTATCGAGAGGATTCTGCCTCCTGGTACCGCGGTTACGTCACCATCGCCAATCCAGATCTGAAACCAGAAAAAAGCAATGCTTACGAAATTGGTTTCCGAGCGCAGGACACCTGGGGCAATTTTGAGGTGGCGGGTTTCTATAACGATTACACCGACTTCATCAATACCAAAACCGACGACATCATGTTCAACGGCCAAACCGTGAGTGCCACCCAATATCAAAACATTGCCAGCGCCACCATCAAAGGTATCGAAGCGAGAGCGTCACTGTGGCTAGACCAAATCACTTCCGCACCTCTGGGTAGCTCATTGCAGCTGTCCATCGCCTATGCCGACGGAGAAGGAAAAAACAAAGGAGACGCGAGCGACACACCTATCGACTCAGTGGCACCACTAAAAGCAGTTATTGGTGCTAACTACGACGCTCCAGAGGGAAGCTGGGGCTCCGCGGTTAATTGGACCTTAGTCGCCGGAAAAGACAGCAGTGACATCGCCGACGAAACTAACGCTACCACCGCAGGTTTCGGCATCTTAGACATTAACGGCTATTACAATGTAAATAAGCAGCTAACCATTCGCGGCGGCATCTACAATCTAACCAACAAAGAATACGCTTTGTGGGAAGATATTCGCGGCAGATCTGAGAGCACAAGTTATTTGGATCGTTACACCCAACCGGGTCGAAACTTTACTGTGAGCGCAACTTACCAGTTCTAATCGTTCAACACACCCTAGCCCAGCCGCCATTAGCCGTGATGTTAATGGCGGCTTTTTTCGTTACAAATTGCTCCGCTATTACTTTCCCCTTTTTTACACAGCTCCTCGTTTACCACTTAACCCCTTAAGCATGCACTGCCCTATTTCGGCCACGAAAAACTCAAGAAGACCAGCGCTCCCCGCAGCAACAGCCGATAGCCCCCCTTGAAAGGGAACATATTACTCTCCCACCGATCAGCATCGGTGCTGATCCGGTCCAGCATATTCCTCTGGGCTCTTTCCTCTGTGCTTCTTTCGGCTGGCACGATTTCCTCTAGAGTATTTTCCCCTGGAGTATCATCTACTGGATGGGCGGGTTTGGATAACGGAGACTTAACGACATAAGTGGACATCCTGTGTCCAGGTAAATCAGGCTATTGAATATGCGACAACACCTTTCCAATAATACTCTCAGACATAAAAACGCCGACGACGAATGACTTCGTAGTCGGCATTTAAACAATCGCCTAAGTTACACTATCTCTAGACCTGGCGATACGCCTCAACCCTAGCGATTAAAATAGCCCGATCATTCCATTGACCTCAGTGAATGACTCGAGCGCCTTCCAATCAAGCAACACCCAAACGTTGAGGACGCATTTGCAACAACATCCCGCCAATCACAGAAAGTAAACAGAACATTAAACTCCCCAGCAACATGGTGTCCCATTGGTGCTCAGTATCCGCCACCTCAACCTTCTCTAGCTTTTGGCCTTCCACTTGCTCAACGGCTTTTGACTCTTGGGACAAGGGGTTCGCTGTGAGCTGTTGCTCATTTGCGCTCATCGACGCCGCCAGATCAACCTCGGGTAAACTCAAGTCCAAGCCGAAGCCTGTCGCCGAAGCCTCGAAGTATTCGCGCAGCTTTTCGTTGTCAACAAACAAATCATGACGATTGGTAAGTTCGGCGAAACGCTCAACGATCTGCTTCAAGGTTTCGTCAGTTGCCTGCCAGTATCCCTTTCGATTGGCCTCTAGCATTCTCTCGAGCATATCAGCTTGAGATTGCGCATTAACCTCTTCGAACCACTCGTTAATACCGAGCTCCAATTTGTCGTCGACATAGACTTCAAAAAACTCTTGCCATTGATCCTCGCGCACCAAATTTGGATCGACAACATTCCAACCCCAAAAATTGGTCAAGTTGGACGACATAGTGGTGGCCCCGCTATACCCCTCCTTCATCATCTCTTCGACCCAGCGCTTATGAAAGTTACGCGAGCGCAGTTCTTTCGCCATAAAGGTCGCTGCTGATTCAGTTTTTGCGTGATTGGCATCGCGCAAGTTACTGATCATCATTTCTGGGCTTTCGCCATCAATATTGCGAACAGCCAAAGCCAGAGAACCAAAATACTCGAAGGGATCGTCCGAGGTGATCATGCCGTAGACATTGGATGATCGAGAGAATAACGCCACATCGGTTCCCGACAGCTGCTGGGCATACAAATCGATGTCTCGGGCATTGCCCTCGGCGTCGGTGATCGACTCCACCTTTTTACCCCATCGGCTATTATCGGAGCCATAAAAAAAGCCCATCTTGGAAAGATACAAATCTGAAATTTTTGAATCCTGCTCCCAAGTATCACTGGCAACCACAGCGTCATTCACACCACTGCCATATTCACCGGATGCGTTAGAGAAAATTCTGACGGTGGACAAATACTCTGCCTCAGCCTCATCAACTCCCTGAAGCTTCAAGCTTTCGGCAACTTTCTGACTATTTTTCCAGACCGAATTATTCTCCTCCTTGAGCTGCGCCACCTGCTCAATAGCCTTAGCCAATCGCTGCATCACATTCGGAAAAGCATCCCTATAAAGCCCCGTGGCCGACAGTACCACATCAACTCTTGGGCGCTTAAGTTCGCTAGCGGGAATAATTTCCGTTCCGGTTACTCGACCATCTTCACTCCATACTGGCCTGACACCCATGGCATAAAGCGCCTGAGACTCTAGCACACCATAGTGGCGCATAGTCTCAATTGACCACAAAGAAAACGCGAGCTTGTCCGGATAGCGACCGTGCTCTTGATAGTAGTTCGCGATCACCCCGTCAACCAATTCAGAACCCTGCTTGAACGCGGCTTTAGTCGGGACTCGGGAAGGGTCAAAACCGTAGAGATTAAACCCAGTGGGCACTGCCTCTGGACTTCGCACTGGATCACCACCATTTTTTACCGGTATATACTGCCCGGAAAGCCCCATCATCAAATGATCTAACTCTTTGATCTCGGCCAAATCACGGTGCAGTTTTTGAGCTTTTTGCAGCTCTATGATGCTGTCTTCGTCGACTCCCGCCTCCGTCATTTCCTCTGCGCTTGCGGTTTTGTCCATAACAAAACGTCGCAACGTCTTGAAACCAACCAATTGCGCCAGATCATCTCCGGCCACCTGATTGATGGCACCATGGAAATCCCCGCCGCCATTGGCATGATGAGAATATTCGTCAGAACTGTTGTTATGATCATGACCATCGCTAGACAAATGCCCTTCGGAATCAAAAAAATCACCTTCGAAATCAGCAATTTTTGAAGGAAAAGAGCGATCCAACACTTGTAATAAAGTCGAGGTCAGCAGCTCAACTTCAGGAAGTTCACCAAATGAGTGCAAACCCAAAGGTTGATTCTGGCTGGACAAATCCTCCATGTAATCATGCAATGCATCCAAAAATCCATCAAAGTCGGTAGCTGCTTGCGTCTGACTCCAACCGAAATCAGCACAAATACTATTGTCTATGCAGTCGCTGATAATTTGATCAGCGGTTTTTTGCTTAACCCCACCTTCGTCCAAAGACTTGTATTGATGCATTAGCTCATGCAGATCGGCAACATCACCCTGCAAACCGGCGGCGGCAAACGGGGGCGTCATGTGCGCCAACACAGTGGCACTGCCACGGCGTTTGGTTTGCATGGCTTCACCCACATCATCAACAATAAATGGATAGAGTACCGGCGTATCCCACACCGCCAAGTTACCCTGATCGTAACGTGAAAGCCCTCGCTCCTTACCCGACAAATATTCCTGAGAACCGTGAGTTCCCAAGTGTATCAATGCATCGCTTTGCCAATAGGTTCTGGCGTAATAGTAAGCGGCCAAATAAAAGTGATTCATTGGCACTGTGCCTTTGTGGTAAATACGCTGATCCTCATCTTTGTCATCGGATCTCGGAGGCTGCCTCATTACCAATAGGTTTCCGTTGCGCATTCGCGGAATCACAAAGTAAGCCTCTCCCTCACGCTCGACAACCATAAAGCCCTTGTCTGCTGTTCCCCAGTATTCGTTAATTGGCGCGGTGACATGATCGGGAAGTGTATTAAACCAAGACAGGTAATCAGCCACTGGCATAAGCTCGGCCAAATCATCCGCCAGCAACTGGTCCAGCTCGAACTCTCGGTAGAACGGCTCGAGTATCGGTTTTATTTTGCTGGTGTAATATTCACTATCCACAGCCTTCACTCGATAGCCTTCGGCATTCAAGCGAGCACTTATTGATCGAAGGCTCTCTGGAATATTCAAGAAGGACGCGCCCACATCAATGCTCCCCCAAACCATAACCGTCATTTTTTTCTCTGAGGTTGGTTTGTGCTTGAGTTTTGCGATGTTGAGCGCCTTATTGATAAAATGCTGAAGCTGATAATCAATAGGTGTAGCGCGACCGCTACGCTCATCAATCGCCGCGACAATCATTGGGTCGACAACGCCCGCCCCTTCCGGCAAGACCAAGACAAATGGCGTCATACCTGCACTGACACCTTGAGAATCCGCCTCCCAAGTAGCTTGATCCCCGTCAAAGTAGGTTAACCCCTGAAGTACCGGCACACCGATTTTTTCGAACTCCGCCTTACGCTTGCTCGCCCAGTGGATATTGCGAAAATTGACGATAACATCGACAAAGGTTTCATCTTGCTGACGAATCAGCGGGGTGTAATCTGAACTCATGGGACTGAGTTCAAAAAAGAAAGGAACGGCAAGCGCACCGCTTGATTCGATAAGAGTGATCGCTTCGTCAATCACTTGAGTCTGCGCAGACTCAATCAAAGAGCGTTGCAACAAGACGCCTACCACCGTTGCTGATTCTGCACTGTCGTCATAGCCTTTCCAAGTAAGATAATCATCCAGCGAAGTGAATGTAAGCGCTTTAGCTTGTGGGTGATAGATCCCCATCTGCGGGTAGATGATCGGCGCTTCTACCGGTTTTTCTGGATCGTCGCTAAGGACGCGAAAGCGAAGAAAATCAACCATCCGACGAACATTTTCAATGCCGCCATTGCCGTAGTAGTCATGCAACTGCTGCGCCGACTGCTGATCTATGCCGCCCCTCAAGCGGTCTTGCTCCAGCCAATTGATAGCCAAAAAGCGCACATCGGTCTCACGCTTGAGTTTGTCGACGACGGGTATGTACTTCTCGTAGGTCGATTTTGACTCTCGCTTAGAAACCCCGTCAAATACCACCAAGCTATAATTCGAAAATAGCGGGTAGGCCGATTCCAACTTAATAGAAGACTCCGTTTTTTGCTCCACAATCAATTGCGAAGCTTCTATCCCTGGTAATTGCGAAGCTTCTATCCCTGGAAATAGTGCCACCTGCTCTTTGATGAGAGAAATCTTGGCCTTATTGCTATGTGCCGCACTCAAAAACAATATTCGGACTTCGGCGCTGGCGTGAACCGGGCCAACCAACCCCACCAAGCTTGAGATTACAATGAACGCCACTGACAGTGACGCTTTGATTCGGTTTTTCATGAAAGGAACTTCTCTTATAAACTCTAATGGCAAACACCAATCGCAACTTAGATGCCGCAACCGGTACTAGTACAAGCCTGTTAACAAAAAATCACTCGGGGATATAGACCATTGAGCCGTCCGCAAGCCGATACGCAACCCCCGCCTTTACACCATCACCAGAGCCAATATCGCCGTTGGATTTGTAGCTCTCGATGGTTTCGCCATTTTTGATGATCATCTCCATATCAGGTTTACCTGCGTTTTTGATGACCGTGACATTTTCCGCCAGAAATGGATTCATCGGATTCTGTGCAATGGCGATCAACAGCGCTGCAACTAGCACCAAAAAAACGTCAACCAGATTCACCACTGACAGAGCGGGGTTGATTCCCTCATCTTCATCAAGCAGTCGCATGAGCGATCTCCTGCGATTGAACCGCGCCCTTGCGCTCCTGAGAGTGTAATGGTTCAGCGTTATTGGCTATCGTCGCTGTCAACCCGTTTTCGAGCAGCGGCGTCAAGGCAACCAACTCCGCCGCAAGCCAGCGGCGTTTTACACTGGCAACCCAAAAGGTGATGGACGCTATCACCAAACCAAAAATGACGGCTGAGAAAGCAACAATCAAGTTTTCACTGATGCCCTGAACATTGCCGTCGGCTAAACTTTTTAGTGCTGGCCCCATCGGAACCATGGTAGCGATTAGCCCTAACATGGGTGCTAAACGACTGGCTGTGCGGACCCCTTCCATATCTTCAAGGGCTGCAACATCTAATTGGTCTTTGGTCACCGATGGCGTCTGTTGTGCCATAGTCGCCAAAGGGTAACCAGGTAAGAATTTTTGCGGCGCCTGTCCTAACGGATATTGCAAGGATTGACGAAAACTTGGGTGATGACGACGGCGCTGCAGTGTCTGACACAGGAACATACCAAAAGCAAATAAACTGTAGATAAACATCAGAACGAGCAGAATCAATACCGGCGCCATAAAAAAGTCGGATAGCTGATACATTAGTTCTTCGACGGTGCGAATCATGAAAACTCCAAAACAAAATAGTAGATATGAAAATAAAAGTGATGAATATGAAAATAGAAAGTCAATTAATCCCTAGTCGGGGTTCATCATCATCTGAGCCGCGCTCAAATCCTTTCCCTGTAGCCAAGACAACAATCGCAGCGTTTTTTCAAGTGACGCCTGCTTGTCTCCCGCAATGATGACCTGAGGTTCAATCTCATTTTTGTTTAACTCATCGACGGTTGCCGCCATAGCATCTTCGAAGCTAATCCAATCGAGATATTCCTCTCCGTTGAGTCCCCAACGAGAGGCGTCAGAAAAAATGTTAATACTCACATGGTCGGACAAATTGAGGGGCTGCGCTTGCGCTTTGCCCTTACTGGGCAGCGAAACGGGCAGAACTTTTGGAACAGCATTTGCGGTTAACAGAAGAAAAACCAACAAAATAAAAATCACATCTAGCAGCGCGGTCATATCGGGAAATACCGAAGGAGAAGCGGCCTTTGACGGTGCCTTTATCATGCGGCACTCACCTCTTCCAATGTCGGCTTGGACGAAGTGCGATCCACACTGCTCTCCCATTCGGTTTCGAGCCAGAGCGAGCATTGATTGAGGCGTGCAGACATGCGTTCAACTCTACGGTCACTCCAAATGGCAACCCCTTGAGAAATGACGATGGTAGGAATGGCAATAATCAACCCCAAGGCGGTGGTGGCCATTGCCTCCCACATACCGCTGGCCAAAATTGCTGGTGTAATAGGGCCAGTTTGATGCGAGACGTCGCGAAACATATCGATAATACCGAGTACCGTACCGAGCAACCCCAACAGCGGTGCTACTGCGCCGATAATCGTCAAGCTCCGGACTCGCGCGTGCAACACCTGACTCTGTGCCGCTAGCCATTGACTAAGCACTTCATCACGTAAATCCTTGGAATAATGGCGATGGGCATGAAGGAGTTTTAAACCCTCAATACCACCGCAGGCGTTGATCAATTTGTCAGCGACCTGGTTGCGTTTAAAGTTCTCGATGTCGTCAGCAGAAATATTTGCATTGTAACGACATAAGAAGATCACCCGCTCTAGGAGCAACATGAGTGCCAGCAGCGAACACAACAGCAATGGATATACGACCGGTCCGGCCGCCATAAGATTTTGTTGAAACATAGAATTAATCACTT
The DNA here is from genome assembly GCA_050633365.1 of Cellvibrionaceae bacterium. Classification (GTDB taxonomy): domain Bacteria; phylum Pseudomonadota; class Gammaproteobacteria; order Pseudomonadales; family Cellvibrionaceae; genus Pseudomaricurvus. Next base: position 11,899 of record JBOEGJ010000011.1, read on the forward strand.
ACCGTAAAAAGGATGAACGCCAATTAATCTCTAACGCCTGAGGCTAAATTCCACCGGCACCTCGATCCAACTAGGGACACTTTTGCCTCTCACAAGCGTCGGCTCAAAATTCCAACCCTTCACCGCTTCGAGAGCCGAACGATCCAAAACTGGAAAACCGGACGAGTGCTTTACTAGGAGATCGCTTACATCTCCCCGCGCGTCGACAAGTGCGTGCACGACAACTTCCCCCTGCCAATGCCGCTTGATCGCAATAGAGGGATACCTCGGCGATGTTGGAGGTCGACTAAAACTGGGATTTTTTCTGATCCGTGATAACTCATCCTTCAACGCCGTTTCACTCAGTACATTCGACGAGATTTCCGCCTCAGGAGGCCTGTCTATAGCCTTGGAGGCCTCTTCGGAACTGAGCGGCCCTAATGGGAGCTGTTTGTTATGTGACTGGGCGCCGTTTTCGGCTTGCTCAGTTGCCGGCAACGCAGGGCTAACATTCTGATTCGCTGCACTATCGATTGACTCAATAGCTTCATCCATCAATACAGCCCTAGGCGCTGGCATGGCACTAGGGGTATCAGTGGATGATTCATCATTCTTGGCTTGAGACTTGCTGCTCTCGACCAAGGGCGTCGAATTGGGCTTACTGACTAAGGTTAAATGGGTCAATGAAACCGCCACGGCGCTCTTTGCCTGCCCCGACAAACTCACGGCGTTGACTGTAGTATTGGCGCGAAATAGCCACAAAGCGTGAAAGACCAAAGAAACCACCGCAGCGGCCACTAAGACTGGATTGAATCGACGAACTAAGGTCGAACTGGGTAATAGGATATAAACACTCATTCGATAATGATAATGCTTCGCAGTTAGATTAGCAATAACAACTATTCGCTTGGGAACTAAACCCGAGGAGACCAAATAGGATTCACGCGAAAAATCGTCGCGGCAGAGGGAATTCGAAAAAATAGAGACAATGGAAAGAACAGAGGGAACAGAGACAATGGAGAGAACAGAGAGCATTCTTGCGCAAATTATCCCGCCGAGTAGCCATCACTCGGGGAGAAAATACTCAACGGAGAGCAACTCATCGCGCCGGTCTACACTTCTAACGGGCGGTACTCGGCTTAAATTCGGCAGGGAAACAAGCACTAACGCAAACTAGAAAAAGCTGTTGAACTAGAAATCAACACGCCCGCGGGACTTTTTGATATTTCCCCGTTGCGTTTTCTTATCCATACGCTTTCGCTGAGAGGAGCGTGAAGGCTTGGTCGGTCTTCTCGCCTTCTGAACAACACCTGCAGCTCGGATCACTTGCACCAATCGATCCAATGCGTCGATTCGATTCTTTTCCTGGGTGCGATGCTGCTGCGCTTTAATGACGATGATGCCATCGTTGGTGATACGAGCATCGGATCGTTCGAGCAATCGCTGCTTGTAAAACTCCGGTAAAGAAGAAGCCTTAATATCGAAGCGTAAGTGCACCGCAGACGACACTTTGTTCACATTTTGTCCGCCCGCGCCCTGCGCTCGAATAGCAGTCCACTGCAGCTCCGATTCACGCAATTCAACACTGTTACTTATTTTCATAGCCAACTCCAAACACCAGCGCGGAATTTTAGCACAGTGCCGTCACTCATACCCCTGCATCAACCGATCGACCATAAGATCCTGTTATTTTCAGTAAACGTTCATTAGACTCAGGGGTATTACTTATCTCACTCTATGAGTTCCAGTTTATCGATTTTATTGCCATGGACAGTCACGAATTCTAACGATACACCCATTCAGGAGCGCTTTATGGACATTCAAGACGTACTCGATCGCTACAACGAGCTTTGCGAAGACAACGACTGGCAGGTATTTCATACGCCCAAAAATTTGGCCTCCGCACTTTCAGTCAGCAGCGCGAAGATATTGGAGCACTTTCAATGGGTCACTGAAGAAGAGTCGTTCACACTGGGGCGAATACCAGAACCCAAAGAGAAGATTTCACGAGAAGTCGCGGAGCTATTTTTTCACTTGCTGGCACTGACGAACAAGCTCGGGATCAACTTAGAAGAAGCGATCGAAGAGAAATCCAACCGTGACAAAGCGACCCACAAGGGAGTTCCAGACGAGCTAGATTCCTAGAACCGCGCGACAATCATCATAGATCGTTCAGCGACCCAATCAGTCAAGGATGACTGATCTCAAACCTCTCCCCGTCATTCAAGATGGCCATTACCCATAAATTATGGCAAATAGATATTAAAAACACCGCCGCCCAAATCACCGCCATTGGATAAATCAATACGCCCTTTTTTTTCATTGCGCGAATGCAATCTTGCGGTTTCTTGGGCGAAATACAGCCCCAAATGAGTATTCCCCTCACTAAAACTGACGGACTTTGCAAAACTCTGCTTGGGACAGCCGAGCATAAACGACGGATAACCGCCGCCATCATCGGCAACGGTGACAATCAATTCTTCATCGACAACTTCCGCCTTCAGCTTCATCTTCGACTTACTGTAGCGCGCGCCATTGACAAGAACGTTATGAATAACCCCTCCGATCAGTTCGGAATCAAAATACCACAACAAATCTTCGTCGCAGTCGATCTCTACCGATAGGCTTCGAGTTTGGAACAACATGTCGTTACGAGCAACCTGCTCCTCCAACACATCGATTAAGTAGTGTTCGTCAACCTGCACTGGAAGGCGCTCATTCTCCATGCGATAGATTGACAACAGCTGAATAAGCTCGGTATTAATTCTCGACGCTTCGTATTGCAAGGTGGCGAAACGTTTCGCCTGATCGTCGTTTTCCGCTGGAGTTTCTTGCATCACGCACTCTAGGGAATTTAATAGCATTCCCAAGGAGTTCTTCATGTCGTGAACACTGGACGCCAATATTAGCGAAAAATCCGCCTTGGGTTCTTGATTCATAATTTCATTCCTCTTGCCCCAATCACACAAATGTTTCGTGCAGTTGCTGACACTATCCTAATCCACGTACCATATGCTGCAACTGGCGATAACGTTCCATTTGCGCATGCCCAGGTTTTATTTTCCGCTCCACTTTGTTGAGCGATGTTAAACAGGTATCCATGCTGTCGTCGTTAACGCCGAACTCTTTCATATCGGCCACCAATGCCTGAACCAAATTCAAGTGCACACCCAAGTGATTTGGGAATAACCTAGCGGCACGGCGAAAGCTCTCGAGAGCCTTATCAAATTGATCACTTTGGTAGTAACCAATACCTTCATTATTAATCCGAGCCACCAATTGCGTGTTAAAATCGCTGACGGGCTCTTCAAGCCAGAGATCAATTTTACGCAATGACTCCTCATCATCTTTATATTGTTCCAATAGATTTTTCAGCACATCGCTGGCCTTAGCCTCGTTGTCAATCCCCTGGTAGCTCGCCACTCGATCTAACTGCAGCTCTAGACTCATGGATTGCTCACCGATAGCCTCTTCAACCTCGCTGAGCTTTTCTTTTGCTCTTCGCACATCGCCACGACAAGCGTGCAGCTGACTTTCAACCAATTGGGATTTGTACCGAACTTCGTTGCTAAGCTCAAACCGTTTGCCCAGTTTCTCCAATACCTTTAGACCTTCTCGAGCCAGATCGGCATTTGCATTGGGGTCATCGCGCATCATTGACGCGGTCACGCGACCAAATTCAAGATGGTGCTCAAGCCTATCGTGGCACGAGTGCTCACCCAAACGCACCGTTCGGCTAAACGCCTTGCTGGCAACCTTATAGTCGTGATTGTCGTTGGCCGCCTCGGCCAGAGACGCCTGACGAACAATAGACATGGGAGACACTTCAACCGCTGCTTCCAGCACCTCCTGTACCCGTTCCATATCGCCCTGCTGGCGATAACTCTCAGCGAGTACATCGTACGCTTGCATGCAAAATGGGTTGCCATCGATGATTTGTTTAAGCCAATCGTTCGCGGTTTCACTGTCTCCCTGAGCTTTTTTTACTCGAGACAAACCTACCCTCGCCCAATCGAGCGGACGCACTTCAAGCACTTTTGTGTAAACCGCTTCCGCCTCATCAACACGCCCCACCTCAAGCAATAGCTCTCCGACGAGTTTTTGAAAAGCTGAGGTGTAGCGACTGCCGTTTCCAATACAAACTTCCGCCAAAGCAATAGCTCCAGAGACGTCTCCCAACTCAAGACACTGATAAACCTCATGCATTTCATTGCGCTGTCGGATCAACCGGTCCAAGCGCTGCTTTAGCCCACGCCCAGTAATGGGTTTTGTGAGATAGGCATCTGGCTCGTAATCATACGCCGAAAGCACAATGCTCTTACTCGACTCTGCCGATACCAATAGAAACAGGCTTTGCCGACTCAGAAGCTTATTCACTCTCAGGGATTCCAGTACCTGCTGGCCATTGGGGCCGGGGCCTAGATTGTAGTCACAAAGAACCACATCAAACTCACCCTCTTCGCAGGCTTTAAGCGCCCTCCTGCCATTGACAGCCGTGACAACTTGGCCGCAGCCAAATTCGTCCAACATTTTCGATACCGTCAGACGAAAGCTGTCAAAGTCATCGATCACCAGTACCTTCAGGTCTGCGTAGCTCAATACGCCCATGCCATTTCAGTCCTCAAACCTTCATCGAAGTTATTAAAAACTTGTCGATTAACGTGAATATAGAATAGACCATTCCGACGAACTTCGCGGTCGCTTGTTACCGCCCCCAGAGCGGTATAAAATCGGCGCCCTTTCAATGACCCCAACGTCGGCAGCTGACACTTCATGGCCAATTCCAACACCCCAGACAACATATACGCCAATCCCCTCGCCAACGTGGGCAATTTTCGTTTCGATGAGAAGGTTGTCGGCGTGTTTCCGGATATGATTAAAAGATCCGTTCCGGGATACGCCACCATCATTAGCATGATCGGCACGCTGGCCGAGCGTTACGCCGCCAGCGATAGCCGCTGCTATGACTTGGGCTGCTCCTTGGGTGCTGCAAGCTTGGCAATGCGCCACCGCATTCAAGCAGCCAACACTCGTATTATTGGGGTGGACAATTCCGAGGCGATGATTGAACGCTGTCAGATGGTGATGGATGCCGACAGCGGTGAGATACCGGTCGAACTGGTGTGTGACGATCTTCTCAACGTGGAGCTGAACAACGCCTCGGTAGTGGTTCTTAATTTCACCCTGCAGTTTATTGCTGTGGAGCACCGCGAGCGTATCCTGCGCAAGATCTACGCCGGACTCAACCCAGGCGGTGTACTGATACTGTCGGAGAAAGTGACCTTTGGAGATGAGGCCCACGACGAACTGATGATTGAGCTTTACCACGAATTTAAGCGTGCCAACGGCTATAGCGATCTAGAAATCGCTCAAAAGCGCACAGCACTGGAAAACGTTCTAATCCCGGAAACTCTCGACGGCCATCGCCAACGCCTCAAGGGAGTAGGGTTTCAGAGCTGTGACGTGTGGTTTCAGTGTTTTAATTTCGCCTCAATGATCGCCATAAAGTAGCCTTTACAACCCATGAAAATACACCCCAAGATAGATTACACCCCATTCTTCGAAGCAATTAAGGGCACCAAACTAGCGCCTTGGGCGGAGTTCCTACCGGCACAGATCGAACGAGGCCTGTCACACCAACGCTTTGGGGATTTGGCTGGATGGATGAAGGCTCTGGAGCAACTGCCAGAGTTGCCCACCGACGACATTGACCTTTGTCAGTCGGTATCCCTAGGTTCAAATACGCCCATCAGCGATGAATCTCAACAGCAAGTGAGATCAGCACTGGCGCAATTAATCCCCTGGCGTAAAGGCCCCTACCACATTCATGGCGCCCACATTGACACTGAATGGCGTTCGGACTGGAAATGGGATCGCGTATTACCTCATTTGGCACCCTTGAAGGGTAGAAGCATACTCGATGTCGGCTGCGGCAACGGTTATCACTGCTGGAGAATGCTAGGTGAAGGGGCAAGCCGCGTTGTAGGGATTGATCCTTCGCCGCGCTTCGTGGTGCAGTTCCACATGGTAAAGCAATATATGAAGGAGGCTCCGGTAGATCTACTGCCGGTCGGTATCGAAGAGCTTCCAGCCAATTTACAAGCCTTTGACACCACCTTCTCCATGGGCGTCTTGTACCACCGTAAATCGCCAATCGATCATTTGAGAGAATTGAAAGCGAGCCTAAAGCCTGGCGGCCAAATAGTTTTGGAGACGCTTGTCATTGAAGGAAAGCTCGGTGACGTACTGGTTCCCGAGGGCCGTTATGCCAAGATGAATAATGTCTGGTTTTTACCCAGCTGCGAAACCTTGCTGTCATGGATGCGAAAATGCGGGTTTAAAAACCCTAGAGTGGTCGATGTGAATCAAACTACCACCGAAGAGCAGCGCTCGACCGAGTGGATGAAATTCCATTCGCTGCCTGAATTCTTAGACCCGCAAAATGACCAACTCACCTGCGAGGGCCACCCTGCTCCGATACGCGCAGTTTTTGTCGCTGAAGCGCCTAGTGGCTAGCGGCTAGTGGCTAGTGGCTAGTGGCTAGTGGCTCAGTCATAGTGATGAAACACCTATCGAAAGCGATTAATCTTCCAGAGGCGAAACCTCTAGCTCCAGCCCGAATTCAGCAATGACTTGTACGCACCAATCGTTTAGGCGAGCGGCAGTAAGATCTTCTTGCTGATCTTCGTCGATCGCCAATCCAACAAAGTGCTTACCATCTTCTGTCAGTGCTTTGGACTCATCAAACTCATAGCCCTCTACCGGCCAATAACCTACCATCACCGCGCCCTGAGCAACCAGAACATCATGTAACATGCCCATAGCATCAAGGAAATAGTCGCCGTAACCAAATTGATCACCCAAACCGAATAGAGCCACGGTTTTACCGGTGAAGTCTATTTCACTGACGTCATCCCAAAACTCTTCCCAATCCGATTGGATCTGGCCGAAATCCCAAGTGGGAATTCCCAATAGAATTTTGTCGTAGTTGGCAAAATCCAACTGAGTAACATCGGCAATATCATGTACCACAAGATGCTCTTCGCCGATTCGATCCTGTATACGCTGGGAAACGGCTTCTGTATTGCCTTCATCGCTGCCGAAAAAACACCCTATCACTGTCACAGTACCGCCCCGTTCTTCGCAAATTCAGAGGAAGCGATTTTCCCAGTTAATGATCACAGGTGCAATATCAACTGCAGTTATCACAAATAGACAAACGGGAAGATGGAATTTCGGGCAAAAAAGAGCCCGGCCGTGCGACTTGGGGATCGCAAGCTCCAATGACATGTGTGTACATTGGACTCTGGCCGGGCGAGAAGGTCATTAACTTGAGGAGAGGATCATCAATGACGTTATCTGGTAGCGCTCTGTGCGCACTTACTCTGACGCAGGTCAGGAGTAATGGTTCCTGCTGTATTTTAGTTTTTACACTTCTATACAGACAGAGTTTTCAAGCTTGCAATGCTATCGACCGAAAATGTCGTTTCTTTAACCTTTTATCCGTATAAGTTCGACTTGGAAGTCCCCGTTCAAAATGAAGATTCCGATGATTAGGCATCCAATGGAGTAAAGTGTCGATCCATTGAATTAGAGTTTACTAGAAAGCGGAACCACCGACGGGATCGAAACGTAAACATCTTGTAAATCGTTAATTTACTCGCGGCTCAGGCCAAGCGATGTTAAGAATGGTTAGAGGCAAAGCCCTAATTCGTGACACTTGGGCTCCACTGATGCAAAATTCGTCTCTAATACTTGTTCTGGGGCGAGAGGGTTACCACTCCCCTACAGACAAGAAGCCCTATAGCGATTCTGGATCGCCTCAACCCAACAACGATAGCGCAGAAACTATGAGCAATTTACTACTCGTCGACGATGATCAGGAGCTTTGCCTGCTCTTGAAGGAATACCTGCAAACCGAAGGGTTCGAGGTCACCCTCGCCCATGACGGCGCCGCTGGAGTTGAAAAGGCCTTAAGCCAGAGCTTCGACGTTATCGTGCTCGACGTCATGATGCCGATCATGAGTGGTCTCGATGCGCTGAGAAAGATTCGCGATAACAAACGCACACCGGTTTTGATGCTTACCGCCAAAGGCGAAACCGTGGATCGAATTGTCGGGCTCGAAATGGGGGCCGATGACTATCTACCAAAACCCTGTAACCCACGGGAATTGGTCGCACGGGTCAGGGCTATCTTGCGCAGGATTGAAGATAGCACCAACGGTTCATCACCGATGTCGGACGAAATACGGGTCGACGATCTTTTTATCCAAGTCAAAAGTCACGCCGCATTCTTTGAAGAAAACCCAGTACCACTGACCGGCGCTGAATTTACCGTACTTGAATTACTGATGCGCGCCGCGGGCGACGTCATTAGCAAAGAAGTTCTCACAGAAAAAGCACTCAACCGAAAACTTACCCCTTACGATCGTAGCATCGATGTGCACGTGAGTAACATACGCAAAAAGCTCTCAGCGCTTGGTGCGAACAAAGAACTCATTATCAACATCCGCGGTGCGGGTTACATGTTAACGCGGAAGTAAATATGAATATTTGGTCTATGAGTCGAATCTACATCAAGATCTTTCTTGGCTTTTGGCTAGTCACGATCATGATGTTGTTCGGGTCGAATGTCATCGTTCATTTTTTTAATCTTGGTCCAGACAAACATCTATCGCAACAAGAAGACGACCCTTTCGAAGGCCCTGGCGGACGACTTCTGCGCGAAGTTGTGAGCGACGCGATTAACTACAATTATGAGCAAGTGGAAATGGGCCTGCGAAGCATGCCACCTTGGGCCACCCGCCACTTTTACATCATTAATGCTGAAGGCGAAGACTTACTGCAACGAGAAATCCCAGAGCATATAGACAAGTTTCTCACGAACATTAATGAAGACGTCCCCTTCTTTCGAAAAAAAATTGGCGACAACAGCCTTTACGGCCGTCAATTTGGACTCAGCGACGGAACCGTACTCAGAGTGGTTGTATTCTCACCAAAAGACCACACCTTGGGCTGGCAGCTATTTTTCAATAATTTCTGGCACATTCTACTGTTCGACATGGTCATCAGCGGTGCCGCCTGCTACTACCTAGCCCGCTACATAACTCGCGATATTCACACCCTCAAAACCGCCACCCAAAAAATTGCCACCGGCGATTGGGACGTGCGCATTGCAGAGGAATTCTGTGATAGGCCGGGGGAACTTGCCGAACTTGGGCGAGCCTTCGACAACATGGCTATCAAGCTGCAAAAGAGCATGCTTGAACAAAAACGCCTAATTAAAGACGTTTCTCATGAGTTGCGCTCCCCCTTAGCGAGATTACAAGTGGCACTGGCTATCGCTCAACAGCGCGCTAATTCTGAGATTACCGGCGAGCTTGAGCGCATCAAGGAAGCTGCGGATTATTTGAATGATGTAATTTCTGACATACTTTCTTTACCGGTGACCGAACAAGGCAGCTGGGAGCTTACCGACGTGGTCGAGGTTTGCAGTTTGATATCCACCATTTCTGAGGAATGTAAGGACGAAGCCGCCCATAAAGACGTGACGCTGAACCTCACCGACAACCTCAAAGAAGCCCTTGTAATGACGCGAGGCAACACCCTTGTCGGTGTGTTCGACAACATTATCCGCAATGCCATTCGTTACACAGTGGAAGACTCGCTGGTCAGTATCACTCTTGATCGCAACACTGATGGCTCGCCGCAAATAACGGTAAGCGATTGCGGCCCAGGCGTCGAAGAAGAACACCTTGAAGACATCTTCGAACCCTTCTTTAGAACCGATGAGGCGCGGGATCGTAAAAGCGGCGGTTACGGATTAGGACTGGCCATCGCTCAACGAACCGTACTTCACCACCAAGGAACCATAGTTGCGAGTAACAACTTGGTACGGGGGCTTTCCATCACCATCACCCTGCCAGAAACCACCGAGTTTTAGGTATTCGTAGAATAGCCACATTGATTGCGCGTAGATCGGTCAAGGATGACCGAGCACTTCAACTTATTCATCCAAATAGCGATGATCATCGAAACTCCTAACCAAGTGGGGTTTGAAAACTGTCATCATGGTCATAATTGCGCCATTGATAAACCCCTCAGGAAACATCATCAATAAACTCAAATAGTAATAATCAGAGGCAATGACCAACAAGGGAGCGGGCCCCACTAAAGCAATGTACAACCACTGCCCAAGCGTCGCCACTTGGACCGTGAACATAGCGCCAAAAAAACCGCCCCCCAACATGTAGACAAATAGATTCCTACTGGGCAATCGCTCAATCAGCAACAGCACCCAGTGAGCGGCGAAACCAGCTAGTACAACGTTAAAAGCCCAGGGAATGACCAGAGTAATCAGTTCTCGCCCCTGCAACAGGCCCCACAGCAACAACGCCAAGGAGCCAGCAATCAGTGCGAACTCCACTCCGAAAATCATCACCAGAGACATCAGAAGCAGAGGATGCAAACTGACAGCGCCGATGATCTTTACCTCGAGCTGCCAAAATATACTGAGCGCTAGAACAGCCAAAAATAACGCGTGTTGACGCTCGGAATTCAACAGTAGCTGCCGCCAAGGTGCGCGGCAAAGCATAACCGCCGTAGCCACTAGTGAGGCAAACGCCGCGCCACCCCAAAAGTGCCAACTCCCAACAAACCCGTAATCCATACTCCTTCCCCCTGTCAAAGTCTCGACAGCGGTTAATCCTTGCCTCCCGCTTGCCGCTCTTGGCGCCGAGTTTTTGTCTGTTTTTTGTTCAGAAAAAATACAAGAGCGCTAACTCACTGATATTAAAGGAATTATCAAAATATAAAATACTGGCACAGATTTCGCTATCTCAAGACTGTAACCATTGACCGATCGCCACTGCGGCGAAAATGATTCAGGATCTTATTATGGCCATTTCTGTCAGCACCGGTAATAACGCAGTCAAGAATAAGGACAACCCCGTTCGCCTGCGCTTTCCGATAAAACAAGACGACTATACTGAGCTCCGCGTCCGCCTAACTCAAGCGCTGCAAACCAGCCTTGATTTGAACATCGTATTAGAGCTGTTCTTTGAACATATACAAGAGTTGGTTCAAATACAGGGGATGCACTACCAACACTCAGGTAAAGATTGTCAGACCCTGATTGGTCGAGAGTATCAACAACGGGTTAATTACCGATTGACCACCGCCCACGATGATCTCGGCGAACTGACATTTTCGCGAACGAAACGCTTTCGCGAGCAAGATATGATGGCCCTCGAAAGCATCCTCTCAGCGCTCGTGTGCCCGCTTCGCAACGCTCTTTTGTATCGGGATGCTGTGCAGACCTCGCTGCGCGACTCGTTAACCGGTGCCGGTAATCGCGTTGCTCTCGACAACGCCCTAGAACGTGAAATTCAACTGGCTGAACGCCACAAGCAGCCGCTGTCAATGCTGGTAATGGACATTGATTTCTTCAAGCGAATTAACGATGAGTTCGGCCATGCCAGTGGCGATGATGTGCTAAAAGAAGTTGCCCGCAGTATTCAAGCGGTCACTCGACTCACAGACCTAACCTTCCGCTACGGTGGAGAGGAGTTTGTCGTGCTACTGAACAAAACGGACCCACAAGGCGCTGCAGTAATCGCAGAGAGAATTCGACAGTTCGTAGAGCGTGTTCGCGTTGAGACTCATCGAGAACTGATCAAATCGACCATCAGCATTGGAGTTGCCACACTGCAGACAAATGAATCCGGCGAGGACCTCTTCAAACGAGCTGATGCCGCCTTGTACCAAGCGAAAAAAAGCGGCCGCAACAAGGTTGTTTCCGATAAAAATACCAACGGCGCTAGTAACTAAGCGCCACTTTTAACCCAGCAACTCAAGACTCCAGTAGCACCGTAGCGGTTGCGTAGTGACGCTCATCACTCACCGATACATACACCCGCTCACCGCCGAGAAATCTCAATCGCTCTAGGGCTCCGCTGTCAAAATGCAGTTCTGGGGCGCCTTGCTCATTGTGGTCAAGCCACATGTGCCGCCATGAAACACCACGGCCAATACCTGTACCCAAGGCCTTGGCCGCCGCCTCTTTTATGGTAAATCGCTTGGCTAAAAACGAAATTTTGCGCTCACTTTGCGTAAATGCCTGCATCTCAAGCTCGGTGAGAATTCGCTCTGCAAAACGATCCCCCAAACGCTCGTAGGTTTCCTCGATGCGGACTATTTCAACGATGTCAGTCCCTATGCCTACAATCATGAGTTTTCCTTGTCTTCTTTTGTTCTTCTGCACTGAGAAGCTCTTTTGGTATCACGATAATTAAACAGTTTATTGGAAGGATCAGGAAAACAGCTTCCGACTGTTTAATGGCCTGTTACCCAGAAGTGGTTTTAGTAACATTCTCGTCAGCGCCTTGGCCTGCTGACACGTCACCGACGAAGACCAATCATTGCCCCCTATGGCCAGCAAACTCGCTCCACTAAACCCATTGCCCGCGTTTTCTGCAGTAAAGACCCATCCCTGTTGATCACGCCACAAGTAGTACCCCGTATCAGACAGTGGCGCCCCCTGCTCATCACTTTCGAAGTTAACGGCGTAACCCATATCGAACAGTAACCCCAGCTCAAACTCTCTCAAAATGGGCTCTAGAATGCGCTCAGTAGCAAGTTGCTCTAAGGCAAGATGATAGCGCTGATAGGTTTCTGGGTGAGCATCGCGCTCTGGTAAAAGCCTTGTGAGCAATTCGTTCAGATACAACCCGCTGTAGAGGTAGTTGCCCTGCAAAGAGAAAGGCAAGGACCTAGCTTCAATACCAATCAACGTCTTTAAATCACCTTTCCCTTGCCAAGATATCGATATCGGGGTGAAAGGCTGACAGAGTTGGCGTTGGCGTGACTTGGCGGACCTAGCGCCCTTAGCCAATATCGCCATGCGACCGTAGTCTTCGGTGAGGCAATCGAGAATAAGACTCGTGTCTTTAAACGGCCGCGCGTGCAAAACATAAGCTTGTTGTAGCTCTACGCGCATAGGGCTAACTCGCCAAGCCTTGTATCAACGAGCTATTACAAATCATCGTAACCCAGACTGCGTAAAGCGCGCTCATCATCCGACCAACCTGACTTGATCTTCACCCAGGTTTTTAGCATGACTTTACAATCAAATAGGCTTTCCATGTCAATCCGAGCTTGCTGTCCGATCTGCTTAATTTTCGCGCCTTTTTCGCCAATCAATATACGTTTCTGACCATCGCGCTCGACCAAAATCAGTGCACCAATATGAATAATGTCGCCCTGATGAGAAAACTCTTCAATCTCTACCGTCATTTGATAGGGAAGTTCATCCCCCAATTGACGGGTAATTTTTTCTCTCACGATTTCTGCTGCGAGAAAGCGCGAGCTTCGATCGGTAATTTGATCCTCGGGAAAAAAGTGCATCGCTGTGGGCAATCGCTTTTCCACCTCTTTCTCGAGAGCATCAATATTAATTTCGCGCAGCGCCGAAATGGGGATGATTTCCGCGAAGGTTAGTTTCTCGGATAGCGTCGACAGGTACGGCAGTAACACCTCTTTGTCCTCGAGCTGATCGACCTTGTTGACCGCCAGTAAAATAGGACAATCCAAATTTTGAAGGCGCTTAACTACCATGTCATCTTCGTCAGTCCAGGCTAAACGATCAACCAAAAAGACAACCACATCTACATCGCGCAATGCCGTTGTAGCAGCTTTATTCATGTATCGGTTGATCGCCTTACCATGCTGTAAATGCAAACCGGGGGTATCGATATAGATGGCCTGAACATTATCTTCGGTTTTAATACCGAGCACGTTATGCCGAGTCGTTTGCGGCTTACGTGAGGTAATACTCAGTTTCTGCTTCAAAATGTGGTTCATCAACGTGGACTTACCCACGTTAGGACGCCCCACAATCGCGACATAGCCGCAGCGAGTCACGTCGTTGCTGGAAGAAACCTCGGTCATTGTTTATCTCCCAGAATGATCTTTAATGCAGCCTCTGCCGCGAGCTTTTCAGCACCGCGTCGGCTACTGGCAGTGGCAATTGTTGGGGAACTCAGTTTTGCGCAAGTACAACGCACAGTGAATGTTTGTGCGTGTGCCTCGCCACCAACTTCAACCACTTGGTATTCAGGCAAGGCCTCTTTCTTTGATTGCAAAAGTTCCTGCAGCTCAGTTTTAGGATCTTTGCGATTGGTATCTAACTGTAAGGCATCTAGGCGAGTTTTGTACCATACCAAAATACGCTCTTTCGCCGCAGCCATCCCTGCATCGAGATGAATAGCACCAATGAGAGCCTCTACAACGTCAGCAAGAATGGAATCGCGACGGAAGCCGCCACTTTTCATCTCACCCTCTCCGAGATTCAGGCAAGGGCCAATATCAAACTCGCGTGCAATTTCGGCCAATGTTTCGCCTTTGACCATTTGTGCTCGCAGACGACTTAACTGTCCCTCTTTGGCTTCCGGAAAGCGAAAAAACAACCATTCGCCAACCACAAAGTTTAGAATTGAATCACCCAAAAACTCTAGGCGTTCATTATTGACGGCTCCACAACTACGGTGCGTAAGGGCAAGATCAAACAGCGCCTCATCCCTGAACTCGTAGCCGAGCCGATGCAGCAGACGCTGCCGATTTATATTATTCACTTTCTGGTTTACAACACTCGTAGGGACGACGGCTGTCCCATTCATTTTTAAAAGTCATCACTGCCGAGATGTTATAGATCATCGGCACGCGAACCTCGTAGTTCATTTTCACCAAAATTTGATCGCGTTTACGCTCAATTTTGAAATCCTTTGCAGAATAATTTCGGACATTATTGACCATAAAAAAGCCACTCAACTTTTTCCGAATTTCCGAATTAGACATATCCTGAATTTGCGCACCTTCATCGGCCAAACTCAACAAAGCCTGTTGAATATAACGATCATCCATGTAGGCCGGAGTCAGACGAAATACCGACAACATCGCAAAACCAGCAACAGCCAGAACTACGATCCAAGCCAAACTAGACATCCCTTTTTGATATTGTAAGGTGCGCATCATTTGTCCTTATATCTCTATTTCACCGTTTATTGAATACTACCCACACTGGAAAAGCTGGGCAGACTCAGAAAAGAATCCCAATGCATCCAAACCGCAAATGCCTTACCTACGATAGCATCTTCGGAGACAGCCCCCCAATCGCGACTGTCCGAGCTGTTATCGCGGTTGTCGCCCATCATGAAATAATGCCCTTCGGGGACAACCCAGTGACCAGCGACACTCAATCGACCAGGGGTCACATTTTTGCGCATATCGTGCTCTACCCCTCCAACGGTTTCTTTCATTAGTTGAAACCGAGGGTTTCCAGGCGGCAGTGACGCCACCAAGGTCTGAGGCTGTTGCTCACCGTTGACATAAAGCACGTTATTCACATAGCGGATATCATCACCAGGCATGCCCACCACTCGTTTAATATAGTAAGTGTCTGGACGATGGGGTGGAAAGAACACCATCACATCTCCGCGTTTTGGTTCGTTGACATCGAGAACCTTATTGCGGATCACCGGCAATCGGATACCGTAGGTAAATTTGTTCACCAAGATAAAATCGCCGATCTTTAAGGTTGGAATCATCGAACCAGAAGGGATCTGAAAGGGCTCAGCGATAAATGAACGCAACACCAAAACGATGAGTAATACCGGAAAAAACGACTTAGAGTACTCAATTGCCACCGGTTCTTGGGCGGCGACGGCCTTGGCCTGTAAATAGACTTCTTCTTGATTTTCGATCTCGGCCTGCTCAAATTGAGCATCCACAGCCGCGACCTTGGCCTGTCGCTTTGACGCGAGAAAAATCACGTCAAACAACCAAATCAAACCGCTAACAAATACCAGCAACACTAAGATTAGAGGTAAATTAATATCCATATCTATTCGACTATCACAATTAAAATAAAATCAAAGAATGCTGAGAGATTACTCATCAACTTTCAAAACCGCCAAGAACGCCTCTTGCGGGATCTCGACATTGCCCACTTGCTTCATGCGCTTTTTACCAGCCTTCTGCTTTTGCAACAGCTTTTTCTTACGACTGATATCACCGCCATAACATTTTGCCGTTACGTTTTTACGCAGAGCTTTTACCGTCGAGCGAGCGATAATTTGACCGCCAATCGCCGCCTGAATCGCCACATCAAACATTTGACGGGGAATTAATTCCTTCATCTTTTCGACCAACGCACGGCCCTTGTAAGGCGCATTATCACGATGAACAATGAGTGCAAGAGCGTCAACTCGATCACCATTGATCAGAACATCTAGGCGAACCAACTTAGCCGCCTCAAAACGATCAAAGTTATAGTCTAACGAGGCAAAACCACGGCTTACGGACTTAAGACGATCAAAGAAGTCCATGACCACTTCGTTCATCGGTAGCTCGTAGGTCACTGCGACTTGCGTTCCCATGTACTGCATGTCTTTTTGAATGCCGCGTTTCTCAACACACAAGGTGATCACGGCCCCTAAATGCTCCTGCGGGACAAGTATGTTTGCCTCAACGATGGGTTCGCGCATTTCTTCGATCGAACCAACATCAGGCAATTTCGAGGGGTTATCCACTAACAGAACTTCGCCGTTGTTACGCACAACTTCGAACACCACCGTGGGCGCCGTAGTGATCAAATCGAGGTCGTATTCACGCTCGAGTCGCTCCTGGATAATTTCCATATGCAGCATACCCAAGAAGCCACAGCGGAAGCCAAATCCCAGCGCATCTGAGCTTTCTGGCTCGTAGAACAACGATGCATCATTCAAGGTAAGCTTCGCCAATGCCTCACGAAAAGCTTCATAGTCATCTGAACTCACCGGAAATAAACCGGCGTAAACCTGTGGTTTAACCTTTTTGAAGCCTGGCAGCGCATCGACATCAGCATCACCAGAGTGAATGATGGTGTCTCCCACCGGCGCGCCGTGGATATCTTTAATCCCAGCAACAACAAAACCAACTTCACCAGCTCGCAAGACGCCGGTATCTTTTCTTTTCGGAGTAAAGACACCAACATTATCGACAACGTGGGCACGGCCGATGGATTTGGTAATGATTTTGTCTTTAGCCTTCAAGGTGCCCTGTTTCACTCGTACTAATGAAACAACACCGAGATAATTATCAAACCAAGAATCGATGATCAACGCCTGCAAAGGTGCATCAACATCTCCCTCAGGCGCGGGCACCATTTTTACCAGCTCTTCGAGAACATCTTCGACACCAATGCCCGACTTAGCGCTGCATTGAACCGCCTCAGTCGCATCGATACCGATAACATCTTCGATTTCTTGAGAGACTCTATCGGGCTCAGCTTGAGGCAAATCGATTTTGTTCAACACTGGGATAACTTCAAGCCCCTGTTCAATCGCGGTATAGCAATTGGCAACCGATTGCGCTTCGACCCCTTGCGCGGCATCGACAACCAACAAGGCGCCTTCACAGGCCGATAACGAGCGAGAGACTTCATAGGAGAAATCTACGTGCCCCGGCGTATCAATAAAATTGAGCTGGTAGGTATTGCCGTCTTTGGACGTGTAATCCAAGGTGACACTCTGAGCTTTAATGGTAATACCACGCTCTCGCTCAATATCCATTGAGTCTAGAACCTGAGCTTCCATTTCGCGCTCACTCAAGCCACCGCAGACCTGAATGAAGCGGTCAGCAATCGTGGATTTTCCGTGGTCAATGTGGGCGATAATGGAGAAATTTCGAATATGGCTAAGATCGGTCACAGTGTATACAACTACCCGTCAATTATGTGTCGCTGACCGGCCCAAACTGGCTTTCTAAGCCACTATTTAAGCGGTCAATAAAGGCGGGAAGTCTACCGTATTTGAAGAGTAGGCGCCACGACGAGTCGCGACGCCACAAGCGAGAGCCTGAAATCAATTAGTCCGACACGGTAATCGTTCGGAATAACGCTCTGCCGCTGCGATAAAAGCGAATCGGCAGCAAACTATCGTTCGGAAGCGCCGCCACCACACGATCGTAATCTGAAAGGGAATCGACGCCGTCAAAACCAAGCTGGACAATAACATCGCCCCGGCGCAAACCCGCCTTAGCACCGGCACCGTCAGCCAACACCTGCCTCACGACTACGCCGCCGCGCAGCTGCCACTGTTTGAGCAGTTCCGGCTCGAGCGCATCGACGACCAAACCTAAACGCCCGCCTTGCTCGGGCTCGGCCTGGGCAATGACAGGCTCATCACCACCCAATGTACCCACAGTGACGTCTACAATACGCTTTTTGCCTTCTCGCATGAGCGTCACAGGTACCGATTTGCCAGGCTGAGAGATACCCACCGCGTGGGGCAAATCGCCTGAGCTTTGAATGGGTGCCTTGCCAAAGCGAATAATAACGTCACCAACCCTCAACCCCGACTTAGCCGCAGGCCCCGAGGGATCTAGCTGCGCTACCAGCGCCCCCATGGGCTTATCCAGACCGAAAGACGCTGCCAGGTCTCGATCCACTTCCTGAATAACAACACCAAGCCAACCTCGATCTACCCGGCCCTTGTCTTTTAATTGCGCCATGACCTCCCGGGCCACACTGACCGGAATCGCAAAAGATAAGCCTATGGAGCCGCCGGAGCGGGTGTAGATCTGAGAATTAATACCGACCACCTCGCCATCGAGATTAAATAGCGGGCCACCAGAGTTCCCAGGATTAATCGCCACATCGGTCTGAATAAAAGGGACGTAATTCTCGTTTTTTTCACTGGGAATACTGCGACCAATTGCGCTCACAATACCGACACTGGCAGAGAAATCGAGGCCAAATGGCGATCCGATGGCCAACACCCACTGGCCTACTTTCAGATCATCGTCGTCGGCAAGCGTCAAGGTCGGCAAACCTTCTTCGTCAATTTTTAACAGCGCCAAATCTGAGCGCTCGTCGGTACCCACCACAGTCGCCGTATATTCACGGCGATCAACTAAGCGCACCTGTATCTCGTCTGCACCCTCAATCACGTGATTGTTGGTCAGAATGTAACCGTCGTCGGACACAATAAATCCCGACCCCATAGATTGAACGTTGCGCTCCGGCCTTTGCCTTGGTTCAAATAGGTGACGAAATAACTCAGGGATGTCTTGCTGACTGCGCGGCATCTGTATTTGATTGCGCTGGCGACGCTTTTCGACAGTGTTGATTTTCACCACCGCGGGGGAAGTGTTCTCGACCAACTCGGTAAAATCGGGCAAACCACTGCGAGCCGCAACCGACATACTGCTCAACCCAAGCAACAATAAAAAAGCGCCCACAAAAACTCTATTTATCATTGAAAACCTCTTCATCAACTTACCTGCTCCGCCTTACTTGCTTTACCTTTAACCTACAGTGTTCTGAACCTACTTAGCTCTCAACCTATTTAGCTTTCAACCTATTTAGCTCTCAACCTACTGAGTCCTTAACCCACTGAACCTTTAACCTACCCTACTATTGGTCGGCTTCAACCAACGCGGCTTAACGGCAATCATTAATCGCTGGCGCTAGCCAGAATCAGTACTTTTCGACCCACTGGACAGGAGCCGCGTCGTCGAGTAGGACCGGCTGCACCTCGACATTGTCTTTATGACGCGCACTGTGCATTCGCACCACAAGCGCTCCCACACCAAAGCCAAACGCCGCTAAAACCATACTTCCGAGCTCGCCCATGTCTAATCCATTACCAAGCAGCAATGCAACAAGCATTCCGATCAGCGGCGTCATGTAGACAAACAGAGATCCATTGGCTACCACGCGCTCGGGAATTCCAATAGTGACGCATTCTTGAGGCTTAAATTCGTGCGCCGCTCGCCCGTTGAGCAATACCCGAATCAAGTTGGTATTACCGCTCCATTTTGCCACCATGCTTTGACCGCAACCCTTCTGAGCAGAACAGGACTCACAGGTTGAGCGCTGGATGGTCTCAACCCAAAGACTATCGCTATCGATCGATACAATACGCCCGGACTCAGTAATCACTATGAATCCTCGGAGCTCGAGGAAGAGGTAGAGGGAGACTCAGACACTGACGGCGCTGCAGCTGGACGAACCGAGCCGGCAATTCGCTGGGCGGCGCGTGCTGGAATCTCGCCGACAACGGTAATGGTATGGGGGATTGATCCAAATAATTGCTGCTGCATATAGGCCACGGTGGCGCCGCGCTGAGCCTTACCTTGGGCCGCTACGCTCTCGCCCATCGGCTGAACAAATACCGAAAAAGCCGACAAACCATCGGTAAATAGACGAACCTCACCGGCCCCATCGACGACAGAGCTACCCGCGGGCAAAAAGCCACTGGGGATCCAATCTAGATCCCATCCCAGTGCGTCTTTTGGCGGAAGGCAACTGGGCTGACCGACACTTTTGACTCGAGCACTGGTCTCGACGGTCTCAACCCACGAATCATTTGCCTCGAGCTCGAGACTGGCAAATTGCAATCGCTCTAACACACGACGATTAACTCCCTGAGTCATGGTCCCAAGCGGTAAAGACGTCTCTTGATCAATCGACAAGGTGTAACCAAAGCGGTATTCATCCCGAGGCACGATCTGCAGCATGGTCGCGGGTCGGCCGGCCACTCGCTGCTGATCCCGAATATAAAAATGGTAGTGTTGGTTAAGGCCATGAAAGTTCCCCTCCAATGACGGCAACAAACCTTGAAGGACTTTATCTGCCGGGGATAAGCAAGAAACATCTCGTCCGTTGCGCTCGATTCTTCGAGAAGGCCCATTCAAATACTCCAAATGCTCATATTCAACCCCATCAATGACTTGATGGGTAATTCTAAGCGTTTGCAGCGCACCGCCAAACTCGTAGGTAAAGAGCCCTCGATAATCCTTCTCGCGCAGGGCTTGAGACATATCAGCCAACAGCTTGGCCACCTGCTCGGGGCTTTCACTGGCAACGGCCGCATGTGAGCCAAGAGTCAATGCCAGCGATAGAGCTAGGTATTTAGAAAAGGAGAAAAACGCTCTTGAAATCGGCAAGACAGGAGTGACGGCCGATTTGAGATGATTAAAACTGAGGATTAACACTGTGGGCTAGTTCTCCGTGAGGCAACGATTAAACGCTGGGCAGACTCCCAGAGAGATGTCCTCGCGTCAAGCCCTACGTACACTTGCAGCTGCTCTCTTGGCTTTGCGCCGAGTGAATTTACCGGCGCCTAGAGAAACAACATCATGCTGAAACTATGTTTGAGCGGATTCCTACTGAAACCCGCCCTGCGTTTGAGACGGCATTACTTTTGTGCAGGTTCTTTTTGTCCAACTTCTACTTTTGCGCAGGCTCTACAACGGGGACGCGGGCGTAAGGCAGCATGCCACGACTGCTGTTGAGCGCTGCGTTGTCGGCATGAACTTCCATCACCCGCTGCAGATAGGCCTGTACCTCGGGGGCCGGAGCCTGAGTGGTCGGTGTAGGTTTGGCCTTGGTAACAACCGGATAGTATCGCGGCTGGGATTCTTGTACCGGCATCTTAGCGTGACTACTCACAGTTCGCGCGGAAACCGACGGCACTTGAAACCCTGCAGGTAGCGATGCCGCAGGGTTCGGCACTAACAATTCGTCTGAGCTTACGGCAACGCCGGCGTCGGCAACTTGTGCGTCGTCAAACTCTCCACCAACCCCAATCATTTGGGAGGTTACAACCATAACCGCAGCTACTGAGGCCGCTACGGCGACGCGGCTCATTTTCTGCGCCCAGGACGAGCTCGCCTTAATTTGATGACTGTCTTCAGCGTCAATCGCCTCGCGAATAGAAGCCGACAAATCCATCATTGGAGCTTGTGGCAAGTCTCCTCGCATTGCTTGTCCAACACGATTGTAACGACTCCAGTTCTCACGTAACTGCTCATCAGACTCCGTCGCTTTCAGGACTCTATGAAGTTCCATTTCTGAAACTTCGCCGTCAACCAGTGCCGACAGTGATTCATTCATGCCAGATGCGCGCTGAGATTGATTAGAGTGATTCGCCATCGTTAATCCATTCACCTTGTCTTTGTTTTACCTACGCCGCCAATTGGGCGGTATGTAAGCTTGCGAGAGTTATGACCCACGCAATATGAGAAAGTTCACACAATATTCAGAAATATTAAGTTTTGTTATAAACGCCACTCATATAATCCTTGCTCGCGGAATACAAGCAGTTAACTTATCGATCTACTAAGGGCGCAATACGCTTATCAATGGCGTCTCTGGCCCGAAAGATGCGCGAGCGCACAGTTCCCACCGGGCACCCCATCACATCGGCAATTTCTTCATAGCTAAGCCCTTCCATTTCCCGCAAAGTTACGGCGGTGCGTAAATCCTCGGGCAGCTCTTTGATAGCCGAATCAACTTCGGCTTTGAGCTCATCCCTAAATAGATTGCTCTCGGGCGTATCGACATCTTTCAATAAATCGCTACCGGAGTAGTACTCTGCGTCTTCGACATCGACATCGGTGGCCGGCGGACGACGCCCGCGAGACACCAAATAATTCTTGGCGGTATTAATCGCGATACGGTAAAGCCAAGTGTAAAATTGGCTGTCGCCGCGAAAGTTACCCAGCGCTCGATAAGCCTTGATGAATGCCTCTTGAACCACATCGTAGACTTCGTGCGAATCGTGGATATAGCGTCCCACCACTGACACCATTTTGTGCTGATACTTAAGTACTAGCAGATCAAAAGCGCGTTTATCGCCCTTCTGTACTCGCTCCACCAACTGCTGATCTGTTTCAGGCGCACGCTGCGCTGTCATCCCATTCTCCAAAGTTTCTCGTTTTTGCTGCGCGACAACCGTGCAACAGGGTTACATCTTTGAGAAACACCCCATTATGAATACTAAAATTAAGCCCGCTTATACCGGCACAGGTACCACGGTATTCTTGTTAAGCTCTTCTGACTTATAACCGCAATAAAAGTTCATTGAATTTTACCGGTTACGCGCTCGACGCCGCAGGCATGAACACACAACCATCAATTCGATCAATTCAAGCCCAACCACACCGAGCGACTCGTCCTTATTGCCTATCTTAACGGCATAATTGGCAATACCACCGAGACCATTGCATGTATATACTACCCGCCTTTTCTGAGCAAGCTGCAGCATTTTGAAAGAGCCCTTATATATCACTTAGAGCCCTGTACCGCCCAGCGCCACCACAGAGCATACGGATTATTCTATGACCAGTCGCCACCACCAACACGACGTATTGATTATAGGCAGTGGGGCCGCAGGCCTGACACTGGCGCTGAGCCTCGCCGACAAGGCCAAAGTCGCCGTACTCAGTAAAGGCGCGTTGAACGAAGGCTCTACCTGGTTTGCGCAAGGCGGGATAGCCGCCGTTCTCGATGATAACGACTCTACCGAAGCCCATGTCGCAGATACTCTCAATGCCGGTGCAGGCCTCTGCCATGAAGACAGTGTTCGATTCACCGTCGAGCGCGGCAAAAAGGCAATTCAGTGGCTGATTGACCAAGGCGTCAGCTTCACCAAACACCAAGACGGTGCAGACTACCATCTAACGAAAGAAGGCGGTCACAGTCACCGACGCATCATTCACAGCGCCGACGCTACCGGCAAAGCGGTTCACAGCACCCTAATCGAAAAAGTTCGCAACCAGACCAATATCGAGATCTTTGAGCACCACATCGCCGTTGACCTCATCAATGAGCCCGACACTGATACAGGCAAAGTTCGCTGCGCAGGCAGTTACGTCTATAACCGCACAGAAGATCGTGTCGACGCGTTTCAGGCCAAAGCCGTTATCCTCGCTACCGGCGGGGCCAGCAAGGTCTATCTCTATTCGAGCAACCCCGATAGCGCCAGCGGTGACGGCATCGCTATGGCTTGGCGAGCTGGGTGCCGCATCGCCAACATGGAATTCAACCAATTTCACCCCACTTGCTTGTACCACCCAAAAGCCGGGTCATTCCTGGTGACCGAAGCACTTAGGGGGGAAGGTGCGCACTTAAAACTGCCCAACGGCGAGCGATTTATGCACCGCTTCGACGAGCGCAAAGAACTGGCACCGCGAGACATTGTCGCTCGAGCCATCGACCATGAAATGAAACGACTGGGAAGTGACTGCCTCTACTTAGATATAAGCCACAAGCCCCAAGACTTTATCGGCGAGCACTTTCCAACGGTGAAAGCACGCTGCCTTGATTTTGGTATCGACATCACCAAACAGGCCATCCCTGTAGTACCTGCGGCCCACTATACCTGTGGCGGCGTAGTGGTAAACAACAAAGGCCAGACCGATTTAGATCAGCTTTACGCCATTGGAGAAACCTCCTTTACCGGCTTACACGGCGCCAATCGGATGGCCAGCAATTCTCTATTGGAATGTGTGGTTTACGCTCAAGCCGCCGCCGATAGCATTCGAGCTGATCTCGACACGATCAAGGTCCCGTCGCCGGTCGCGCCTTGGGATGACTCGCGAGTTACCAACTCCGATGAAGACGTGGTTATCTCACACAACTGGGACGAACTACGTCGCTTTATGTGGGATTACGTGGGCATTGTAAGAACTCGAAAACGCCTGGAGAGAGCAACCCACCGAATCAAGCTGCTGCAAAAAGAAATTCAAGAGTATTACAGCAATTATCAGGTGGGCAATGATCTGGTGGAGCTTCGTAATCTCGCCATGGTAGCTGAGCTGATCATTCGCTCCGCCATGCAGCGAAAAGAGAGTCGCGGCCTTCACTATTCTCTAGATTATCCTGCACCGTCGAACGTACCTCGAGACACAATTTTGGTACCAACGAACTTTGCCGCCCAAGAGATATTCGTAAGAAGCTAGTAGCCCAACCTCATCCCATCGACGCGGTCGAGACTCTGAGCAATCTGAGGGACTCCTCATCGCCGCTATCGGGCCATATCATGCGGTAGTGCCAGCGCTTCGTCCCTGAGCGGTACTTTATGAGCATTAGCCAAGGCATCAGCGACCAGCCCAATTCCAGCTCGTATCTACCACCGCCTAGGTCGCTATACTGTCCCAACGGCGAACACATCAATGTCAGAATCGATTGCTCTCGTAGCTGTCTCACGCCGTAAAGCGTCAACGCCAACCAGAGCACTAGACGCAACTCCAAGCCCCAGTCGTCACCTGCGGAAACAAGTTGCGGGTGAGTAACAATAATGCACAAGGTAACAAGGCAGAGCACACCGAATAGGCGCTTCTCAATGAGCGAGGGGGTCAAGGTGAGATTCTGCTGAGATGCGGCAGACGGAGGTTGATCAACGTCTGCAAAAAAAGCATCGCTAGACTTAACTTTCGGGCTGCATTCCGGTGTTTGCACGGACGATATCCACTATCTTTTTAATTTCAGAATCTTCCGGATCCTGACGATGAATAAACCACGCGAACATATCCTGATCTTCGCTATCAAGCATCGCCCAATAGCGCTCTTTATCTTCTTGTTCGAGAGAATCGTAAACATTTTCCAGAAACGGCAATAACACCAAATCCAATTCCAACATGCCTCGACGACTGGCCCAAAATAAACGGTTTCTGTCCATGCTTCACTATCTGCCTAAAGTTATTCAAAATCGGCGGGCATTATAGCCTTGCTCAGCCCCTGCGGCGAGCCATAGTTAACAATAGTTGTGATAAGCTGCCGGCCTCTGCCTACTGATTTACACCAAAGAGCCAACTGCCACTATGAACCTCAGTACCGTCACACCCTCGGGCTTCAGCCTACTTCAAATCGAAGGCCCAGACGCCATAAAGTTTCTCCAAGGCCAAGTGACCTGTGATCTCAACACCCAAAGCCCATCGCGACTTCAGCACGGCGCTCACTGCACCGCCAAAGGCCGAATGATCGCCAACTTCGACGCCATAAAGCTCAACGAGCAAACCCTCTGGCTGAGACTGCCAAGCGATAACCTCGCCCATCTGCAGGCATCACTGGCAAAATACATTGTATTTTCAAAGGCAAAATTGACCGATTTTTCGCAAACTCATCAATCTTTGGCCCTAGTGGGTCATGAGGCAAAAACTTGGTTGCTAAACGCAGGTTTCGACTTCGATGAGCAGCAAGTCGCTAACCTAGGCGATCATCTTGCCATCAAGATTGATGAGCAGCGCTACGAAGTTTGGTCCAATAGCGACGCGTCTGAACTGGCCGGTCTAGAAGCGCTGCCGCGCGCCGATGACAACAGTTGCTGGCCGCTTGGCGATATTGAGTCTGGCAAGGGTTGGATCACCTCCGCCACAAGCGATGCTTTTTTACCACAAGACCTCAATCTTCAAACCGATGCCATTAACGGCATCAACTTTAAAAAAGGCTGCTATACCGGTCAAGAAATTGTGGCAAGAATGCATTACAAAGGAAAGTTAAAACGCCATCTATACCGCTTTAGTACGAGTTCGACTCAAGATATTGCTGCTGGCGCCGAATTAGTCATCGGGGATAGCGATAAAAGTGTAGGCACTGTCATTAACGTAACGACTTCCAACGAGGGTAGCGAGCTACTGGCCGTCACCACAGAAGCGACTGCAGAAAAAGAAGAACTGCGCATTACTGGCGCGACAACCGACAAGCTGGCACTGGTAGCGCTTCCCTATGCTATAACTAATGAGTCTCCAGCCTAGGGTTTGCGAGACTTGCGGGCCGACGGACACGCCTCAGCGCACTCTAAGGCCGAGCTTTTCGAGCTGGACTGTAATGATAATGAAAAACATAGACTTACAATGAAACCATAGGACGTGACTATGAATCAGGTCGTCGATACCGTTCGACAAGAACTTCTGAGCGCCATTGAATCCGATCAATTGGTATTGCCTACCCTGCCCGAAGTAGCACTTCGAGTCAGGGAAATCGCCGAAGACCCCGACGCCAGCATCGCTCAACTCAATGACGTCATCGGCAACGATGCCGCACTGACCGCCCGAATCATCAAAGTTGCCAACAGCCCGCTGCTGCGAGCGCCGAAGGAAATTGAAAGCCTCAACATGGCACTGATGCGATTGGGCATGGAATACACCTGCAACATCGCCACCGGTCTCGCCATGGAGCAAATGTTCCAAGCCACATCCGACATGGTCGATAAACGACTGCGAGAGATTTGGGCCCGCTCCAGCGAAATCGCGGGTATCTGTCACGTATTGTGCAAGCACCGAACAAATCTAAGGCCCGATCAAGCCACCTTAGCGGGACTGGTTCATAAAATCGGGGTATTGCCGATTCTGACCTATGCAGAGGATCACCCTCACCTGCTGAAAGACAGCATCACCCTTGATAGAGTGATTGAAGCTCTAGAAGGTGAAGTGGGAGATCGCATTTTACAAAGCTGGGAATTTCCCGATGAACTGCGCCGCGTTCCGAGCCAGCACATGGATTTTAGCCGACAGGCAGACAACCCCGATTACAGCGATATCGTCACCGTTGCTCTACTGCAAAGCCACATGGGCAGCGATCACCGCCTGGCGGAAGTGGACTATTCTCAGGTCACGTCCTTCACGCGCCTGGGTCTTGAAGCCGACGAGCCTGAAGACGAAAACCTCGATGACGAAATGGAAGCGGCGATGAAATTGCTAAGCTAATTGAAAAGCTAACTAGAGAACCAATTGGTTAACTCTAGCCCGCACAAAAGAGCCGACTAACGTCGGCTTTTTTATAAGTTCGAATTTATGGCATGCGACGCGAGGGAGCAAGATTTGGGGCTGCGAAATTTTTTGGTCTAGAGTCTAGGAGCTAAGAGCACCGAATTATGAAGTGGCGAATTTAAAGCTATCGAACGGCGGCAGAAAAGATCTAAAACGAATCCCCCCCCAGAAGCCGAATCACACCTCGCCGCAAAACCGCTTCAGACTCCAAGCTCCAACAAATGCGCTTTAAAACAGGCTATTTTGGCGGTTTACATCGGCAACCGACCAGTCAATACCCTTAGCGCCCCTCGCTTCCAGATACTGGTTTGCCTTAGAAAAATGGCCATTCCCCAAAAAACCTCGATGTGCCGACAAGGGCGATGGGTGTGCCGATTCCAGTACGCAGTGCTTTTGTCGATCAATCACCTGGCCTTTCTTTTGCGCGTAACTGCCCCAGAGCAAAAACACCACTCCCTCTCGATCCTCACTGAGCTGCCTTATAATTTCGTCAGTAAACATCTCCCACCCCTTTCCCTGGTGAGATCCAGCCTTGGCTTGCTCCACGGTCAGCATCGCATTAAGCAACAGCACCCCCTGATCGGCCCAAGACTGTAAACAGCCGTTTGTTGGTGGAGACAGGGATAAATCCCGCTCGATTTCTTTGTAGATATTGCGCAACGACGGTGGAATTCTTTCACCTTCAGGCACCGAGAAGCTAAGGCCATGAGCCTGCCGCGGCCCGTGATAGGGGTCCTGCCCTAAGATCACCACCCGCACCGAGTCAAAATCAACGCTGTTGAGCGCATGAAAAATCAGTGACGCCTCGGGAAAGATGACTTTACCGCTCTGGCGCTCCGCCGACAGAAACGTTTCCAACTCAACCATGTAGTCAAGATCGAACTGAGACTGCAATCTTGCCAACCAAGATGGCGACAACTCTTGAAAGCTTGCGTTCATAAACAACACCTGAGTCATGACGCCGCCATCTTACGGTTTTGGCGCCAAGAGTTCTAGCGCCGACACCACTTCTTAAACCCCGACAATAGCGCAATTCTTACCTTGAGATACGTATCAAATCCGAACGCACTCAGGTAAAATAGCTGGCTTATTCCGCAGCCGACCAACACCGCCTCATGCTTCTATTTGTCGACAATTTGACCAACGTTGATTTCAGCTACCTTCACCCTCAGCGGGGATTACTCGGTGAAACCTGGCTCGCCAGCACCGAAATGTCCGGCGCGTTGGATCAACAAGGTATGGTGTGTGATTTTGGCGTGGTCAAAAAAACCTTGCGCAATTGGCTCGATGAGGAGATTGATCATCGCCTAGCGATTCCCTGTCAATCTGCCCAGCTTCAATACAGCAAAAGCAACGGCCGTATCAACCTGAGCTGGAACTACAGCGGTAAAACCCTGCAATGCTCTGCCCCAGAACAGGCCGTTGCCTTGGTAGACGCAGAAGAGATTACCGAAGAAACCGTTAGCGAGTGGGCAAAACAACAACTGCGATCAAAACTACCCAACACCCTAGAGCAGCTATCGCTAAGCTTTGACCCAGAAGCCATTGCCGGCGACTTCTACCACTACAGCCACGGATTGAAAAAGCACAATGGCAATTGCCAGCGCATCGCTCACGGCCATCGCTCACAGATCAATATTTGGCGCGACGATCAAATTGCTCACGACCTAGAAGCCCACTGGTCGAAACTGTTCACTGATATCTACATCGGCACCCAAGAAGATATCGTGCAACAATCTGACGACGCCTTAAGATTTGCCTACACTACTTCTCAAGGCGCATTCGAATTGTGCATGCCCATCGACGACTGCTATCTCATGGACACTGACACCACCGTCGAGTTAATTGCCAGCCACATTGCCGAGCAATTGAAGCGACAACACCCATCTCATAGATTTAAAGTAAAGGCCTATGAAGGCATGGGTAAAGGTGCGATTGTCGTACGCTAGTACACACATATTTATCAGGGTCGAGCCTTCATCTCGATCCATTATGGACAAACTCTGAGGACTCCCCTTGTCAGAATTCATCACAGGACAGCGCTGGATCAGCAACACTGAAGCAGAGCTAGGACTTGGTATCGTTAGCGACACCGATCACCGTTTTGTCACCATCAGCTTTCCCGCCGCAGGCGAACAACGAGTTTACGCAAAAACCAACGCTCCACTGACTCGTGTGCAATATCGCGTTGGCGAGACCATTCAAGATCTCGACGGCAACAGCTTGCGAATTGAATCCATCACCGAAGATCAAGGGTACGTTTCTTATCACGGTAAAAACCCAGCCGAAGAAGCGACCTCTTGGGGCGAAATCGAATTGGACTGTTTCGTTCAATTTAGTAAACCGCAAGATCGATTGTTTGCCGGTCAGATCGACAAAATCCGTGATTACCGCTTGCGCCACAACACCCTGTTGCAGCAACAAAAGCTCGCACGACTTAAAACCACAGGGATGATCGGGCCGCGAGTCCAACTGCTCGACCACCAGCTCTATATCGCACACGAAGTTGGCCAGCGATTCGCCCCCCGAGTACTGCTGGCCGATGAAGTTGGCTTGGGTAAAACCATCGAAGCCGGACTCATTATTCACCAGCAACTGCTAAAAGGTTTGAGCCAAAGGGTTTTGATTGCGGTGCCGGAATCACTTACCCACCAATGGCTGGTTGAGATGCTGCGCCGCTTCAACTTGAGCTTCACCTTACTCGACGAAGAGCGCTGCCAAGCACTCGAAGAAGACAGCCTCTTGGGCGACGACCTCGACCAAGACAACCTCGATGAAGAGGGCCTAGATCCCACCAGTAGCTTCGAAATGAGCAATCCCTTCGAAACCGCGCAGCTCGTACTCTGCAGCTTGCCGCTACTCACGGAAAACCCCGAACGACTGCATCAGGCTCTGGAATGTGACTGGGACTTACTGGTGGTCGATGAGGCGCATCACTTAAACTGGCACCCCACTGAGCCCTGCCCGGCCTATCAAAGCGTTGAAGAATTGGCCATGGTCTCACGCGGCTTGCTGCTGTTAACCGCGACACCTGAACAATTGGGGATGGACAGCCATTTCGCCAGACTGCGCCTACTCGACCCTGACCGCTACTACGATCTAGAAACCTTCAAACAAGAACAACAACAGTTCCAAACCGTTAACCAGCTGGTACAACGATTATTATCAGGAGAACAAACGGCGACCCTGCTGAGCGACGAGCATTTTATTGACGCCGTCAAGCAGAGACTGGGACAACAAGGCATCGACACCCTAAATGGTGGCAAAGACAACGCCAGAGACTCGCTGATTCAACAGCTACTCGATTGCCACGGCACGGGTAGAGTCCTATTTCGCAACACTCGCGCCGGAGTTACCGGCTTTCCAGAAAGGCGCCTTAACGAGCACCCACTGGATGCCACCGACGAGCCTTCACTGGGCTTCTCAGACGCCGAACGTGTTGCCTGGCTCACTCAGTGGCTAAAGCAAAATCGCAACGAAAAAGTGCTGATTATCTGCTCCAGTGCCGACACCGCACTGGATCTTGAGACCCACCTAAACCTGCGCGGTGGCGTGCGCTCTGCGGTGTTTTACGAGGGCCTGAGTCTAATCGAACGAGATCGCGCCGCCGCCTACTTCGCCGACGACGAGGACGGTGCGCAAGTATTGGTCTGCAGCGAAATTGGCAGTGAAGGTCGAAACTTTCAATTCGCACACCACCTCATCATGTTTGACCTACCACTCAACCCGGATTTGATCGAACAGCGAATTGGCCGCTTGGATCGTATCGGCCAGACCCAAACCGTGAACATTCACGTGCCCTACTTGCGAGACAGCCGCGAAGCGCATCTGTTGCGCTGGTACCACCAAGGCCTTAATTGCTTCGAACGAGTTTGCCCGGTGGGCCAAGCAGTATTCGAAGAATTTGCCGAGCCACTTCAAGAGGCGCTCGACACACCAGCTCAGCTCGACGCCTTGATCGAAGAGACTCGCACTAAGACAGATGCGATTTTAGAAGAACTGAAGCTGGGTCGCGATCGCCTGCTCGAACTTAACTCTTGCAAACGAGACGTCTCTTCCGAGCTGGTCGAAGAACTCGAAAATCTCGACGACGAAACTGATCTTGCAGACTACATGAATAACGCCTTTGACATCTTCGGCGTCGACCACGAACGCCACAGCGAAGATGCCTTTGTGGCTCACCCGTCGGACCACATGCAAACCCAGCACTTTCCCGGCTTGCCGGATGAAGGCATTACCGCCACCTATGATCGCCAACAGGCCCTGAGTCGCGAAGACATGAGCTACCTCACTTGGGAGCACCCGATGGTGACCGGCGTGATGGACATGGTACTCAGTAGCGAACGGGGAAATACCTCAATCTGCACCATCAAACTCCCACCATTAAAACCTGGTAGCCTACTGATCGAGGGACTCTTCCAGTTTAATTGTCCTGGGCCTAAATCACTGCAGCTACAGCGGTTTGTCAACGCCAGCTGCGTGCGCTTGGTGGCGGACAACAACCTCAAAAGCCTCGGCGCGATTATCAGTTCCGACCACTTTGACAAGCTTGGGCAAACGGTTAAACGCCCAGTGGCCAAACAGTTGGTGCAACACGCGCGTACCGACATCGAGCGAATAACCAACCATTTGGAAGCCGAAGCAGAAGCCCTGCAAAGTGAAATGATCAAAACCGCGAGCGAGGATATGGCGCAACACTTTGATACCGAACTGGTTCGACTTCGATCACTGGCGAAACTCAACCCAAACATTCGCCAAGAGGAACTGACGCACCTCGAAGATTTGAAAGCAGCCTCGCTGCACTACCTCACCAGCGCGCAGCTTAGGCTTGACGCAATTCGAGTGGCTATCGTTACCGACTAACGTTAATCAATCCGTTGTGTTAAAGGTAAAAAAGGGCAATTCAAATTGCCCTTTTTTTTGGCCGGAAAAGTACGGTAGACGCCGCCTTAATCTTGCGCCAAGGCTCTGGCCTTCAGATACACCTGCTGAATAAACCAGGCGTCGGTACTGGCCCGATGTCGCACCTCATCAAAGCTCTCTTGCACCGACGCTTTGGCCTCATCCCAGTGACTCATCATCGACTCAGACAACACCATTTCTAAAGGCGACACCCAAAAACTCATGGGAACACGGGCCCGATCGAAGAGCTTGATCAACCAGGGTTTATCAAATACCCAACCATCGGTGTACACCGTTTGCGAAGACAACCACTGATTGAGCTCCTCTGCCACCTGCTTTCCGTCGGTACCATGTTCGAGTAATTCGGCGCGAGTGATCTTGTGGGTCGCCTCGGCATCGTCACACCAATGGCTCCACTCTGGATAAGGCCGAATTAAGCGAGAAAAACGCTTTCCTTCTGCGGTGACAAATCCGATCTCAACGGGATAGCTGTGGGGGTCAAAGCCTGACGCCTCAACATCCAATACAATCGGTGCAGAAACCCTCGGATCATGAGAGGAAGGTGAATAAGCATCTAAATTCAACAGTGCAGCCCTTTAGTTATTCGAAATGTAGAGCCTTCAACGGGTGAGATCCATGCTCGGCTGAAGAAAAACTAGACCTAGAGTAACTTGCTCGCTCGAGTACGCAAAGCACTTGTTCTTTGATCACCTCAAAAAGATCGAAAACCGTGCAATCAAACGCCGCCGCCAAGCGTCTTAGTCGGCAAGAGCTTCAAATAGCTTGGCGATTACCACCCACCCTACCTTTATTGCACAAGGAAACTGCCTCATGAATAAATCCGCACTTCTGTCAGCTGCGCTACTTAGCGCCGCAACCTTACCAACCAGCGCTCTCGCCGTGCCTGACGCGCCCTCACAATGGGAGAAATGCGCGGGCATTGCCAAGCAAGGTATGAACGATTGTGGCGCACTCGACGGCTCACACGGCTGTGCCGGTCAAGCCAAAGCCGACAACCTCGACAGCGAGTGGGTTTACGTTCCCGCTGGTACCTGCGACAAAATCACCGGCGGATTCGTTGCTGCACTAAAACCTGCAAAATAACCATTCAGTGCTAGTAATCCTCGGCAACGGTCAGATCTATCCTAACCCTATGATCGCTGCCGAGATCAGACTCCGACACTCTTACAACCGAACTATGACCGGCGAGACGCCACCATGCCCCCAACTACCCATCAACGACGCAGCAATAACATCAATAGCCCCGCTAAGCTCAAGACGCTGAGCGGCACTGGACTAGGCTTACGGCTTCCTCATATTCACCAAATTATTGCAGAAAAACCAGAGATCGATTGGTTAGAAATCCACAGCTGCAATTTTTTGAATGCCCCCATCAATCTCGCCCTACTCGATCAAGTTGCTGAGTGTTATCCGCTCAGTTTTCACGGGGTCAGTTTGAATTTAGGTGGCCCAAATAATCTGGATCACGAGTATTTGAAGCAACTCAAGCACCTTATAAAGCGATATCAACCAGAGCTAGTCTCGGATCACGCCTGCTTCACCGCAATGGGCAACCAACATTTTCACGACCTCTTGCCCGTTCCTTATACGGAAGAAGCCGCCGACCATTTCAGCCAAAGAATCAATGAAGTCCAGGAGACACTGGAGCGGGAAATTTTAATCGAGAATATTTCACGATATATCAGCTACCCCCCGTCACAGCAACAACTGACAGAAGCCCAATTTCTATCGGCAATTACCAGCCAAACCCAGTGCGGATTACTCTTGGACATCAACAACGCTTACATCAATCAAAGCAATCATATGGATGAGCCAAGACAACAGGTCTGCCAGTTTATCCGCGCCCTTCCCCAGCAACACATAAAAGAAATCCATCTCGGCGGTCATCATAATGAAGGCGGGCAACTCATTGACAGTCACAGCAGTGAAGTTAGCGAATCTGTTTGGCAGCTCTTCTCTCAATATTGCGAAGATTTTTTTACCAGTAATCACAGTGAATCAGTGCTGCCAGCAATATTGATTGAATGGGACAATGCGCTTCCGCCTCTAGAAAAGCTCATGCAACAGGCGCAAAGAGCTAAGGCGACTATCAACTCCGCACAGGATCTCACCAGAAAAAATACACACGCTGTTAGCTCCTACGAGCACCCAAGTTACTCAACATGAAAAACAACTATCAACAACAACTGGGGAAGTTTTTACGCCATCACTGGCCCCAGTCAGTCTACGAAAATAATTATCGTGAAAGTCACCGGCGGGCATTGCGGCAGACCTATTGCACCTGCGCGCTACTGTTCGAGCAATGGCAAGTTGACGATCTATTCGACCAGCTCTTGGTCCAATTTGTCGCCCACACGAAGGCCGACTGTTGGGACATCAACCGCTACGGCAAAGAGCTGCCTTCATTCATCGAGGCGCAAAAAACCAGTGTAAAAGCAGATTTATTTCCCTGGGAGCTACTGGCCGATGTCGCTCGCTTAGAATTTGCACTCACCGAGCGTTACTACGGCGCACCACGCCAAACTCTTGAGCTGGAGCTGTCGCAATTGCAAAGCTTAGACATTGAGACCTACACGCTTTTAATGCACAGGCTCCAACGACAACACCCCTACGTGGCTTTCGATCCAGCTTTACTGTCTCAACGCACACCATCAACACTCTGTTACACATTAGTAATCGGTATTTCCTCCCATAGGAGACAGCCAAGACTCTACTTAGCACCAGCTGAAAACTCAAAATCCACAGGATCGGTGGAATCTAGAAACTTTTGCCTTGCTGGTGAGTCAGAGCAGCTATCAATCGACGAATCCGCTAGGCCTGCCGCCCCATGAGCTTCGACAAGGATCAACTCAACCAGCTGTATCAATACGCCATGACGCTGGCCCAGCAACCGGCCGATGCCTACGATCTTTTACAAGAAAGTTTGGAACGCTATCTAAACGCAGTAGCGTCTAACAAAGACATAGACAAGCCCTTAACCTATGTGCGAACCCTTATTCGCCATCGGTTTATTGATCGTTATCGCTATGATAAACGCTGGCAGTTGAGCCCCTGCGATGAACTGGAATTTCCCACGGCAATCGACTTATCTTTCAACTCACTTGAAGAGCTTCATATTCAAGCTGATCTCATGGAGAGAATCTGGCAACAGATCAGCCCAATCGATCGAGACATTTTGTATCATTGGGCCATTCTCGGATTTACCACCCAAGAAACCAGCGAACTTCTCAATATTCCCAAAGGCACACTCCTGTCGCGAGTGCACCGACTGCGTCAGCAGTTTCAATCATCCGCTTTTGCAGAGGGAGACTATCGTGATCGATAATCCATCATCCCACGACACCTTAAAAAACCACATTAACGATAAGACTGTGCAAGTACGCCTAACGGAAACGCAATTGCAAGACTTGTTACAGCTGCAAAGCGAGTCGTCCAACACAGAACCATCAAAACCCAAGGCTGGTTTTTTACAGGCACCACTAACCTACGTAGCTGCCAGTCTCGCGGTGTTTTTTTTGGGAATCCTTACCGCACAGCAGCTAGCGTTAGACATCGACTCGACAAACACCCAACCCCACCTAGTCAGCCACGAAAGCCTATTGCAGTCGATAGCCACGGAAGTTGTCGACAACCATCTAAAACTAAAACCTCTGGACATCGAAACTCAAGCCATCGACAAGGCTCGACAGTTCCTCGATCAGCTGGATTTTTCTCCCATACAATCGATCACCGCAGCTACTTCTCTTGGTCTGGGTGATTATTTACTCATCGGCGGTCGCTATTGCTCAATACAAGGGACTAGCGCCGCGCAACTTCGCTACCGGCGAGACGGACAACTACGAACCCTATACCAAGTGCCTTACCATTTAGAACGGTACGGACCCATGCCCACAGCGATTGATCAGCCGCCACTGTCTTTGAGCCGCAAGGGATTAAATGTAACTCTCTGGGTAGAGCGCGATCTATTGATGGTTCTTGTATCACCATAACCTGCAAGCTAGAGCCACAATCTTGAATCGAGCCCCATCACCTGCCGCTAGCAAATGCGGCAGGTGTTTACCCATTTTCACTCTGGTATGATCTGCCGATCAAAACAGGGTGAGACAAGATGGCTTGGTTAACAGATTTACTTGGTATGTTTCTTCAATTTGGCGCGTTGTTACTGCTGCTTGCGGTCATCGCTGGGCTAGGTATCGTCGCGAGCATGTACTGGAGCGATACCCATCAAACTAAGCACGCGATTCGACGAAACTATCCGGTAATTGGTCGTTTTCGTTATTTTTTCGAGCACATGGGCGAATTCTTCCGACAGTATTTCTTCGCCTTAGATCGTGAAGAGCTCCCTTTTAATCGAGCCCAACGAAGCTGGGTCTATCGCGCAGCAAAAAACGTCGACGCTACTGTAGCTTTTGGTTCCACTCGCCCCCTTAACCAGCCGGGCGACATCATCTTTCTCAATGGCCTGTTTCCAATTCTCAAAGAGCAAGCACAACCCAGTTCAAGCATCACTTTTGGTGAGTATTTTGCCAAAACGCCCTACAGCACCAACGCCATTTTTAATATCTCGGGAATGAGTTTCGGCGCTCTGTCAGTGCCCGCCATTGAAGCGCTGAGCCGAGGAGCCAAGCGGGCAGGCATATGGATGAATAGCGGTGAAGGCGCCCTCTCCCCGCAACATCTCGCCAGCGGCTGTGATCTTGTCTTTCAAATCGGAACCGCCAAATATGGTATACGAAATGAAGATGGCTCACTCAACGAAGAGAAACTCAAAGCGGTCGCCGGACACCCTCAAGTCAAAATGTTTGAGGTAAAACTCAGCCAGGGTGCAAAACCAGGTAAAGGGGGAATTCTTCCCGCCGAAAAAGTTACGCCTTTGATTGCATCTACGCGCTCCATTGCCGTGGGAGAAGCGTCCATCAGTCCCAATGGACATCCCGATATCCGTTCGATTGAAGAGCTGTTGCGCTTCATTAAGAAAGTGCGAGATTTGACCGGAAAACCCACTGGATTTAAGTCGGTGATTGGTCGAACTGAATGGCTCGACGAACTTTGCGAGACTATCCATCGCATGGGCCACGAGTACGCACCAGACTTCATCACTATCGACAGTGCCGACGGCGGCACTGGAGCTGCACCTCAGAGCCTCATTGACTACGTAGGCCTGCCCATTAAACGCAGCCTGCCACTGGTGGTCGACAAGCTTAACCAAGCCGGACTAAAACAACGCATTAAGGTAATTTCGTCGGGTAAGTTGATCAACCCCTCCGATGTCGCATGGGCGCTCTGTGTCGGCGCTGACGTGGTCGTCAGTGCTCGCGGCTTTATGTTCGCACTGGGTTGTATTCAAGCCTTACAATGCAATAAAAACACTTGCCCCACGGGCATCACAACTCACGATCCAGACTTACAAAAAGGCCTGGATCCAACCAATAAAGCCGAACGTGTTTATCACTTCGCTAAAAACTTGGTGCACGAAGTAGAACTTATCGCCCACTCCTGCGGAGCCGCTCACCCTCGACTATTAAACCGCAATCACGCACAGGTTATCGACGCGCAAGGACTTCCGAGACCGCTCGATCACTTTCAGTCACTTAGCGGAATAAACGAAACGCAAAATAATCATTCCACTGTGACCACGAAATCCATCTCGGTCAGCGAGCACGAAAAAAGCTCTGTAGAAATCGTTGGCTAGCAGATTTCGCTCTAAAATCACACGGATAATAAGGCCCCGCTATAGTCGAAAATTCACTGAATCTATAAAGCCCCATATTGTTTAAATAAGGGTTTTCCCTTGAAGTTTTCTTCTGTTATGTTGGATCGACAAAAAAACATAACAGAGAGAACTTCATGGTCGAGAATGCCCCAAAGACGCCTCCAGCGTCGCCGGAATCACCCTATTCACCCAACTACCGTCGGTACGTGCTCGTAGTTCTGACGTTAGTGTATGCACTCAACTTTATCGACCGCCAAATTTTGGTGATTCTTCAAGAGTCGATAAAAGCTGACATGGGACTGTCTGACACTCAACTTGGACTGTTGACCGGATTTGCCTTCGCCATCTTTTACGTATCCGTTGGTATTCCCATTGCTCGCTGGGCCGACGTCGGCAATCGCAAAAACATCATTGCATTAGCCATCGCGGTATGGAGTGGTATGACCGCTCTCTCGGGCCTAACTCAGAACTTTTTCCAATTGCTGTTGGCGCGTATTGGCGTCGGAGTTGGCGAAGCCGGTGGCAGCCCTCCCGCACACTCAATCATCTCTGATTACTACCCCCCGGAAAAACGAGGTACCGCGCTATCGTTCTATTCCACCGGCGTGTACATCGGAATTCTATTGGGCTTTTTAATTGGCGGATGGATTAACCACAACTTTGGCTGGCGAACAGCTTTCTTCGTGGTTGGTATTCCAGGCTTTTTGGTGGCCCTATTGGTTGGCTTGACCATACGAGAGCCGAAAAGAGGTCAGAGTGACGACGCCACCTCGGTGGGCGGCGGGACCGTTCAAAAAACTACCTTTTCAGAAACCGTCACAACCCTATTGAATTTAAAATCATTTCGCTATTTTGCGGTTGGCGCAGGCTTAGCCGCCTTTACCAGTTACGGTATCGGCAACTTCATGCCAAGCTTCTTGATTCGTACCTATGGCTTTAACAATCTTGAAGTGGGCAGCAGTTTGGCACTCATCACCGGGATAGGTGGCGCCATTGGAACCTTTATGGGCGGTTACTGTGCTGACAAATTTGGGGCAACCGATAAACGCTGGTACTTGTGGGTTCCCGCAATACCGGCAATATTCAGTGTGCCCGCTATGTTACTGGCACTCTTTAGTGGTAACAGCCAAACAACCTTGGCATTGCTTTTTGTCTCAACCATGTGCGGCGCCTTCTACCTCGGCCCCACCATTGCCATGACTCACACGCTATTATCGCCCTCAATGAGAGCGATGGGCTCTGCGGTTTTGTTTTTGATTCTAAACCTAATCGGCCTAGGACTTGGCCCTCTGTTTGTGGGCGTTGTCAGTGATACTCTGGCGCCAACCTACGGCACTCAGTCCTTGCAGTACTCGCTGGCAATCACCTCGCTGTTTGGCCTGCTTTCAGCCGCTTGCTTTTTCATTGCCGCCGCCAGACTCTCACAGGACCTGGTAAAAAAACCGGAAGAAACATCTCAGGCCCCAAGCAATAACAGCACATTGGCCAGCGCCGATAGCTAATAAGATAAAGTAAAATTTTTCGTTAAACACAAAAAGCCGCGACCCTGATTGGGTCGCGGCTTTTTGTCAGGAGTGATTAGGGCTTACTTCCAGATCAACATCTTCATCAAAACTGTGATCGCTTAACTCAGCACTAGCAACCATATCGCCGTATACCTCGCCAAACACTCGCATCATGTCTTCGAACGGTACCTCGTCGAATTCTCCACGTTCAAGTAAATATTCCATGTGCCGATTTCCGGCTTGGTCAAACTCATGGTAAATCGAGTCCTGTAATCCATCGAACTCTAAGGGTTTTAATCCAAACTTTTCACAGAGTTCAATATTGAATGCAGGTGTCGCCTTAACCCAACGCCCATTTAAAAATAGGGACGTGTAACCATGCCAATGAAACACATCGGTTTTCATGGTTTCTCTCATACGCGCGGTCGACAAGTGATTCTTTACATCTGCAAACCCCAAGCGCGCAGGAATACCAATCGAGCGACAACATGCTGCCAATAAAATGGCTTTAGGTACGCACCAGCCAATGCCGGCTTTCAAGGTGACGCTCGCGGCGAAGGATGCGGGATTCACATCAAAGCTATAGGGGTCATAGCGAATATCATCTCGGACCGCATAGTAGAGTGCCACGGCCCGATCAATGTCCCCCTCAATCGCGGCGGTGATTTTTTGGCTGTAAGAGGCAACCTCTGCATCATGCCAATCGATCGTTTTGCTGGCCGCTAAACTGGCTTCGAATTGATGGGGGGATGCATCGTCTATCGTTGTTTGACTCATAGTCGCTCACTCTCTTAACAGGGGTTGTCACATTGGAAGTAAATCACAGCCAGTCACTTTCGAACAGGTGAAAAACGTCATTTACTATTGACCAAAAGCGCCAGCGCGTCCATTTTTGACCTTGATAATGTAATGACGCACCATGACTATAAGCACGATTAAATCATAACAAAAACGAGATTTTTCTATGGATGCCCTACTGACAACACTGGCCTCTCTGACGGCGCTCTACGCCTCTGCACTGTTTTTTATGACAGGCTTACTCACCGGCGCCTGGAAGTACGTGGAAATGACTAAGAGTAAAGAGTACCGCGCCCCGTTTTACGTTGATGTCGCCCATCGAGCATCACTGCTTTATGCCTTCGCCGCCATGCTAGTGGCGATATTTGCTTACTACAGCGCTCAATCTTCTCTCCCGGCCACGGTAACCCTGCTCGCCACTGTTGCCCCCCTATTGTTTTTCGGCCTCTCAATAGCGCTCTATGTGGTGCTGGGCTTAAAGAATGAAACCAACAATCAGTTGCGAGACGACAAAGCACCAGCGCTGACGCTCTGGTTTATGCGCGGATTAATGCTCGGGGAGATCGGTGGCTTTAGTGTTCTTTTCTATGGTTTTTGGCAAACAGCAAACCAGATCAGCTAAAGTCCAACTACAGTCCAACAAGGTAAAACACAACAGACAAAAAAGCCCAATGGAAATCAATGAATCTCCATTGGGCCTCGTGCTCGATACTAATGGGCCAGCGCCGCTCTAGCGCCAGGAATCACTTCTGCCAAAGCGAAACAATGTAGCCCGCTTTGGGATTGAAGCTACCCGACAACACCTGCTGATAGACCTCATCGGTTGCCTCAGCTCCGTAGTGGCGTTCCACGTCCATCCAGCCATCAACAAAGCCTGTAAACACCGTCCAAACCTCGGCAATTTTCTGTTGAAATGCAACACCGCCCCACTCTTTAATACGTTTTTCGGCCTGACTCGGCGCAAAAAACATAATCGGCTCAGGGCCTTCTAATTTTGCTGGCATGCCGGCGCGCTGATCCCAATGGGAAGCCCCGACCATGCAGCTATACTGTAGGTTGCTTGAAAAGTGCTGATGAATTTGACCTAAGACTTGACCGTTGCCGGCGAAATCAACGACCGATGTCTTCTTCGACGAATCCAGACCCGATAGCTCCTCGTAACTGACCACAGTATCGTAACAACCCAACCCTTCCACAAATGCCTTATTGGATTCAGACGTAAGCCCAATAATGTCATAGTTTTGAGCTCGGCCTTTACGATTATGATGAAGAAGAAATGCCATTCCCAACGCAGTTTTACTCGACGCACTGGTCAAAATCACTTGCTCAGAACCAAAGAAATCACCGTCGGCAAAAAAATCATCCAGTAAAAACGAAGTCGTAAATAACGGGCGAAGAAGCATTTGCAGAGCTTCGGTTTCGGGCTTATATATTGGATCATTACTGCAACGAATGTACTGGTTGTAGATCACCGACAAAGACTGACGATGCTCGGCGCCATCAATGAAACTGGTAGGATTCAGCTGCGTCGGCTTCACCACCAAATAGGTCGACATAGGATAGTAGCCATAGAACTTTTCGCCAACATCAACACCCTCACATTCGGACGACACCACCTCAGCAAAACCCCACACGGGAATAATACCGGCGCCGTCGGCGGCGGGGAAAAACTCCCAGTACTTAAGAAAATCACCCATGGCGGCATAGGTAATATTATTGGCTGTCAATGAAAACTCGGACACCTTCAATAAAACCTCACCCGCCTCCATAGCGGGTAGCGATTGGGTGACGATATTAGTTTTGGCGTAGTCAGTGCGATTAACCAGCAAGGTTGTATTGTTTGTCATAGCGTTTCGTCCTCGTTATTTTATTGAGCAGTGGCATTGCTTTTAATGAAGAGATTGACGGTATCGGCCAACACCACCCCCTGATCTTCTTGCAAAAAATGTCCGCCATTTTTGATGGTAGTGTGCGCCTGCCCGTTACAGCCGGGAATCAGTTTTTGCATAAGTTTGTCACCACCCGCGGTGATGGGATCAGAATCACTAAAGGCGGTCAAAAATGGCTTTTCCCAAGCAGCTAGAATCTTCCAAGCGTCGCGATTGGCTTCAGTTTCAGGGTTATCTGTAGAAACAGGAACCAAGGTTGGAAACTGACGAGCTCCCTCTTTGTAACGCTCCTCTGGGTATGGCGCATTGTAGGCATCAATAACCACTTGAGGCAGCTCAGTGGTTGTCGCTCCTTTGATAATTCCACCGGAGTTAAATTCTGGAACTTCTTGAGAGAATTTTTTCCAATTCTCAAAAGCTTCTCCAGGGTTGTGATCTCCCGTCGGCAACATGGTATTGGCGGCGACGACCCGTGCAAACTTTTCGGTATTCGCCGTAACCAAACGTAGACCAATCAATCCGCCCCAGTCTTGGCAGACAAGAGTAATATTGTTTAGCTCTAGCTGATCAATGACCGATTGCATCCAGCCAATATGACGACGGTAAGTGTAGTCTTCTCGGTTAT
The DNA here is from genome assembly GCA_050633365.1 of Cellvibrionaceae bacterium. GTDB lineage: Bacteria > Pseudomonadota > Gammaproteobacteria > Pseudomonadales > Cellvibrionaceae > Pseudomaricurvus. The sequence continues at coordinate 54,922 of JBOEGJ010000011.1, forward strand.
CTGGCTTGTCGGAACGACCAAAGCCCACCAAGTCGGGGGCAATCACTCGATGGCCCGCGGCCACCAGTACCGGAATCATTTTTCGATACAAGAATGACCAAGACGGTTCACCGTGCATCAACAAGATCGGATTGGCATCCCTTGGACCTTCATCAAGATAGTGAATTCGAAGCTTACCACCCTCGAAGTCGTCACTCATTAGGTAGTTTGGCGCGAAGCTATAGCCGGGTAGATTGTCAAATTGCTCATCGGGTGTTCGCAGTACTTTCATGCTGATACTCCTCGTTGTAAGTCTATTAGTTTTAAAGCGATCACTCTAAAACATGAAAAAATAAAAGGGCCTAGGCCCTAGCGTCTGCGGCATTCATCTGGCAATTAAGCTCAGTGAAGCAAACTGCGTACATTATCCATTGCGTTGTCTAGCCACTCTTGACCGGTGGAAATTTTGGTTTGTACGAGCATGCCGTTTAACATCAACCCCAGATGCCTAGCCCTTGTCTTGGAGTCAACGCTCGGCTCAATTTGACCCGCTGCTTTAGCCCTATCGATTGCACTCTCGAGTCCTTGCTGTGCGACTTTCATGCCTTTTAGCACTCGCTTGCGGATGGTCTGATCATGAGGGCCTAACTCAGTGGAGGTATTGATTAACAGGCACCCGCCTTTGATTTGACGCTCGCCACTGCGAAAACCGTCATAAAAGTAGGCTTCGATACCCTCAATAGGATCGCCCTGCAAAAGATATTTTTGCACCCGACGGCGAACCACTTTTTCAATGTAATGATCGAGAGACGACAAAAACAACCCGTCTTTGGAACCAAAGCTGTTGTAGAGACTACCAGGAGTAAGTCCCGTCGCGGCCTCGAGGTCTTTCATACTGGTGGCAGTGTAGCCGCGTCGCCAAAAGCACAGCATCGCCTCGGTAAGTACAGCTTCTTCGTTAAACGCCTTAGGTCTTGCCAAAGCGGATCTCCTTACCACCAGTTCAATATTAGAGTGATCACTCTAAATAAGCTTTACACAGAAATCAAGCCATAGAATGAGCTCATTCTAGAATTAAGTCCCCCTGCACTGTGGCAGAGCGATATGAATAGAAGTAATTACTTGGAAGGAGCTAACGCGGGCACGACAACTTGAACGCTACTTGAGGAAGGTAAATCATCGCCTTGGGTAGTTTTATTAACAGAAGCGCTGCGGTATTGCCGGGCGCAGGACTGGCAGATGCAGGCCTTGCCCTGGAATAATGGATCGACAGCCGCAATTGCAGACTTAGGAATGTCTTCGCCCATACACCAGCAGGCCTTATTCTTCGCCGAGTTATCTTTTTGGCCACAGCGATTGTCACCGCGACACAAAGGGCACAACCACTGATCAATGAATTGGGTCACAGAGAAACCTCATCTTCACGCAGGATAAGACTCAGAAGCTTTAACCTTGGCTGAGTGAGTCGAAAATGGGCTTGAGCTTTTCTTGCCACACTGCCTCATTAACCACACCCACATGCTTAAAACGAATGACACCTTGCTTATCGACCACGTAGGTTTCCGGAGCACCAAACACACCCAGGTCGATACCTAAACGCCCATCAAGATCAACCACGCTGTACTCATAGGGGTCCGCTAGATCCTTGAGCCACTTCTTCGCAGCATCCACATCATCTTTGTAATCAACGCCAACAATGGGAATCCCCTGATCTTTGAGCTTTAACAAGTAGGGATGCTCAACACGACAAGACACACACCAAGTTGCCCATACGTTAAGTAGGCTCACCTGCCCTTTCAAGTCTTGCTCGGTTTTTATGAGCTCTGCATTCTTCACTGTTGGAAGAGAGAATGCCGGCATTGGCTGATCAATCAGCGCCGACGGCATCGCCGTGGGGTCGAGACTCAGGCCGCGCAAAAAAAACGCCGCCAACACGACAAAAATAATCAGCGGTACAAACAATGCGACTCGCGACTTTGATTCACTCATATCAGTGACACTCTAATTCTATGGCTGCCTATTGACTCGGTGGGCAAGCCGGTAATCGGTGGAGCCATTAAAGGCTCAGTATTTAGGCGTAACGCAGTAGATTACGCTGGCTGTGCTGGACTCGCCTTTGCCGCGGAGCGACGACGCGCAAGAGCGCGATAACGTTTATCCAAAATCGCCAGTAGACCGCCAAGCGCCATAAGAATGGAGCCCAACCAAATCCAGCGAACAAAAGGCTTGTAGTGCAGTCGAACCGCCCAAGCCCCTTCACCTAAGGGCTCACCCATTGCGACGTAAATATCGCGCCAGAAACCTGCATTAATTCCCACTTCGGTCATCAAGTTTCCGCCGGAGAGGTAGCGGCGTTTTTCCGGCTCTAGGACGTCAATCAAGCGACCATCTCGGTAGAGCTCAACGGTTCCGCGATCGGAAACATAGTTGGGGCCGCGCATCTTTTCTGCACCTTTAAAGATGTAAACGTAGCCACCCTGCTCCAAAGATTGGCCCGGTTCCATGCGAAGATCTTCATGGTCGGAATAAATGGTATTTAAGGAAGCACCAAGCAACGTAAATGCCACCCCAACATGGGCCAGCACCATGCCCCTGTAACTTAGAGACAGCTGTTTAACGCCCTGCAACAAACTGGAGCGATTGCGCATCCGGTAGCGCAGATCGGTGATTGTGGCCAGCACAATCCAGCCCCCCAATGCAAAAGCAATGGCCGCCATCACCGAGTAGTCACCCGGCATCGCCAGAGGCAATAAGCCCCCCAATAACACACTGAGTCCAATCGGCTTGCTCAACCATTGCCACAAAACAGCGGCGGAACTGCGCTTCCAATTCACCAGTGCGCCAACGCCCATTAATACCGCCAACATTGACATCAGAGGTACAAAAAAGAAGTTGAAGTACGGTGGGCCTACGGAAATTTTCCCCCAACCTAGAGCATCGGCAATGAGCGGATAAAGTGTGCCCAAGAGAATAGTCGCCGTCGCCACAATCAATAACACGTTGTTACCCAGTAAAAATGCTTCGCGGGATAACCACTCAAAACTAGCCGATGCTTTTACCGACGGAGCGCGCAGTGCGTACAATAAAAGCGAACCTCCAACAACGATGGCTAAGAAGATCAAGATGAACACTCCGCGCTCTGGGTCCGCTGCGAAGGCATGAACTGAGGTCAACACGCCCGAGCGCACCAAGAAGGTTCCCAACAGGCTCAGCGAAAATGCGAAGATGGCCAGCAACAAGGTCCAACTTTTAAACACGCCTCTTTTTTCGGTCACCGCCAACGAATGAATCAACGCTGTTCCTACCAGCCAAGGCATAAACGACGCGTTTTCGACGGGATCCCAAAACCACCATCCGCCCCAACCTAACTCGTAATAGGCCCACCAGCTGCCCAGTGCAATACCTAACGTCAAAAATGCCCAGGCAACCGTGGTCCAAGGACGCGACCAGCGCGCCCAAGCAGTATCAAGCTTGCCCGACAACAACGCCGCTATGGCGAAGGCAAACACCACAGAAAAACCAACATACCCCATGTACAACATGGGCGGATGAATGATCAAACCAGGATCCTGTAGCAGAGGATTTAAATCTCCGCCATCGGCCGGAATATTGGGTAAGTGTCGATCAAATGGATTCGACGTCAACAACACAAAGGAAACAAAACCAATAGAGATCATGCCCATTACAGACAAAACTCGAGACACCATGTCTAGCGGCATGTCTTTACTAAACAGAGCAACGGCGAGAGTCCAACCGGCAAGAATAAGCACCCACAACAGCAGCGACCCTTCGTGCCCACCCCAAACAGCGCTCACCTTATATTGGACGGGCAGTAAACTGTTCGACTGATTGGCGACGTACACCACAGAGAAATCATCTTGCAAAAAAGCGTAAACCAAACAAGCAAAGGCGACGGCGACAAAAGTAAACAAACCCACGCTAAGACTGCGCGACGAGGCCATCAACACCCGATTGCCAGTTTGTGCGCCCCACATAGGAACAACTGCAAGTATCAGCGACAAACAAAAGGCGATGATGAGTGCAAAATGACCGAGCTCAGGAACCATAACTCATACCTTCACATGTTTTCTGATGACTACCAGAGTTTTCTGCAGCGCCTGCCGCTATCGACTCAGCAACTTCTGGCGGCGTATAGGTTTCATCGTGTTTGGCCAACACTTCTGAGGCCATGAACACGCCGTCACCGTTTAGCATACCGTTAACTACAACCGCTTCGCCTTCGGCAAAAAGATCCGGCAAGATGCCCGTGTACTGGACTTCAACAGAAGCGGCTCCATCTGTGATAAGGAAAGACACAGCCAAACTATCGCTGGCTCGACGGACTTCACCGGGCAGTACGCAGCCGCCGGCACGAATTCGTTTTTCAACCGGTGCTTCACCCGCGACGATCTTTGATGGAGGATAAAAGAGATTAATATTCTCTCGCAGCGCATAGACCATCAAGCCAATAGCGACAGACGCGAATACAACAATAAACAGCACCATAACAAGTCGTTGTTTACGAACAGGATGCATAACCTTTTTAACTCCTCAAAACCTGCTTAACTTTACTTTCGAGAGGACCGAGATTAACTCTCTTCGCGCCCTCTCAAACTTTCATTTTTTTAAAAACTGGTTACGACACAACTGACTCTATTGTTTTGCCTTTTGAGCGAGATGTTTTTCAATCCGGCTCTGACGCGCCAATTCAGCAAATAGCGCCCTGCGCTTTAACACCGGTGTAATTGCAAGATACGCCAAAGCCAAGGCCGTAATGATGTAACAAGCCCACACATAAGGACCGTGTCCGGCCATGTTTAAAAATTCAGCAAAACTGTCAAACTGAAACTCGATCACATTCATTGTTGTTGCCCCTCTGCCAAGGCTTTTACCCATCGAGTTTTTCGCTCGCGATGCAATATCTCGGTTCGAGTACGCATCAACAGCACCAACGCAAAGAACACGTAAAAACCCACGATCATAGTGAATAACGGATAGAGCATTGAGCTATGAATGGTGGATTCTGAGGTGAGCTTTAAGGTGGCAGGTTGATGCAAGGTGTACCACCAATCGACTGATTTATAGATAATGGGGATATTCACCGTACCCACCAGTGCCAAAATCGCGCTGGCTTTATTGGCTGTATCCTGGTGCTGATAGGCTTCTTGCAAGGCAATCACGCCGAGGTACAAAAACAACAACACCAACATCGACGTTATTCGCGCATCCCAAACCCACCATGTGCCCCAGGTGGGTTTACCCCAAATAGCGCCAGTCATCAATGCGATAAAAGTAAGCACAGCACCAATAGGCGCTGCGCACTTCATCACCATGTCGGCCAATTTCATTTTCCAAATTAAGCCGACAGCACCACTGATGGCCATGGTGTAATAGCCCGCCAATGCCAAAAATGACGCGGGAACATGAATATAAATAATCCGATAGCTATTGCCCTGCTTCATATCCTCAGGTGCAAAACCCAACCCCCAAATGGCTCCAATCACCAGTAGAGAAATACTGATAATCGCCAACCACGGAATCCAAGCGTTAGTTTTCTCGTAAAACCAACGAGGCGAACCCAATCGATGAAACCACTGCCAGCCCACGTGTTACCCTCTAATCGTTTGGCGCTTATTAGCGTTGCGCCACTCTCGTATTTATTAAGCTTGATAGCGCCGTAGCGGCCTATCGTTATCTCAAGCTCGCAAGACGACAAGCGAGCTTGTTGAATTCTATTGTCTCAAACAAATCATCCATTCACGCTAATGCGTAATGCACCGGCCGCGGCTAGGGGCGCGAGCACAATCGCCATAGCCAAAAATGCGCCCAATACCGCCAATTGCCCGCCGATGGGAAAACCTTCGATGGCACTATTGACCGAGCTGGCCCCAAAAATCAGTACCGGCACATAAAGTGGCATGATGATCAGTGATAAAAGTAAACCGCCCTTTCGCAACGCCACCGTTAGTGCCGCTCCAATGGCACCGATCAAGCTAAGACAAGCAGTACCGAGTAATAGCGAAGCCATTAATGGCCAGTAACCTTGAGACGGGAGCGACAGCATGACGCCCAACAACGGCGCCATAATCGTTAATGGCAAGCCCGTCACCAACCAATGCACTAGGACTTTCGCCAGCACCTGAAAATACAGCGGTTGCGATGACATCAACAATTGCTCGAGCGCGCCATCTTCAAAGTCACTGCGAAACAATCCGTCCAGAGACAGGAGCGTCGCCAACAAGGCCACCACCCAAATCATCCCCGGCGCCAGCATCGCCAAAACGGCTTTTTCGGGGCTAATCCCCAAGGGAACCATGGTAATCACCATTAAGAAAAACATAATGGGATTTGCCATTTCACCGCGATGACGAATTGCGATCAAAGCATCGCGTTTAAACGTCGCCCAAAAACCACTCCAAATGCCGGGAGTTTGTAATGGCTGCGATTGCAGCGACTGGCTCTCGTCTAACTCGACATCGAACGCGCTCATGCGACTTCCCCTCGATAGGCGTGCAGATCGAGCCGGCGAACAGAGCCTAGCTGCAAATCTTGATGGGTCGTCAAGATGACGCAGCCACCGCCGCCGGCATGCTCCGCCATTAGCCGTTCAAGGTTTTCGACCCCCTGCTTATCAATCGCCGTAAAAGGCTCATCGAGAATCCAAACGCGCGCAGGCGTCAAAAAAAGCCGCGCCAAAGCGACACGCCGCAACTGCCCTGCAGACAAATGAAAACAAGGGATGTCTTCGAAACCGAATAGACCGACCTCTTCCAAAGCTGCCTCGATGGGCATGCGCTGGTGACCTTGGTTCAGACCACAAAACCAATTGAGGTTCTCTCGCGGCGTAAGTGCCTTCTTAACCCCGGGCAAATGACCGATGTACAACAGCTGATTGAGATAATCCACGGTATTAGCTCGATCACCACCGTTGAGCAGCTGCCCACGCCAATGAATTTCGCCCGTAAAGTCGGACGACGTGGTGGTCAACAATCGCAACAAGGTTGTCTTACCACAGCCATTGGGACCTTCGATCTGCACCAAATCGCCTGCATTGATGCCCAAATCTAACCCGTCAAACAGGACGCGCTCGTCCCGCTCGCAGCGCAGATTTTTGAGTTCAATCAACGATTCAGTCATTATCTGGCCTGTTCAACATTGGCAAATGTTTCGATTCACTCTGCCGCTATACTTCTATAACCGTCACTGACAATGCCGCAGCGGTGCCAAAAACAGAAATAGCGACGATAAACAGCGCCGAAAGTGCTTTAAAACGGCCTTTTTAGTGACGCTGCTGTTAAGTAAAGTTAAGGGAAATCAACACCTTAAGTTGGGGCGGTAGTTTACTGACAAAACCGATAAATTTCATGGGTATTTTACATAGACTATGGTGATCGACCTTCCAGCTAGTAGCCAAAACGCTCTGCGAGGCAATCAAAACCCCGTGACGCAGCTTAGCGCCCAGCGCCAAGATGCCGTTCAAGCGGCGTTGAAGGCGTTGAACATCAAATCCGGCGAGACGGTGCAGGCAGTCATCAAATCCATCACGCCAGTCGATAGCCAGCTTAGAGCTCGCCTAATTCAACTGACCAATCCCGTCACCGACGCCTCCGAAGCAGCTGTCGCCAAGAGCACCACCAGCCCTGACAATCCCAATATTGGCGGTAATCGAGCGCTCCCCCAACTCACAGCCCAACTACTTCAAGCCAAGAATCTCAAATTGCTGGAATTGGCCATCGCGGGTAAATCAGTCATCGTATTCAGCGACAAACCGGCGAAAAACGGACAGCAACTCAACATTCAACTGCACCAGGGCAGCTTTATTGTCGCGCCAGAGTCCAAGCCCAGCACAGCCTACACCAACCACGTAAAATCAGCGCCTAACCCGGTTCAGACTGCGGGTAATACGCGACCACTATCCGATCAACAAAAGTCGGTGATACAAACAGAGCTCAGAAGCCTAATTCCGATCCTCGACCCTAAACACTCGAACAGCCCATTGAGCCAGGCGCTATCGAGCATTGTTGCTCTCAAGGAGTTACTAACTGGCCAAGCACTCGCGCCCGCCGCACAGCAAATTGCGGCATTAAAGACGCTCCCCAGAACACTGCAAGAAAGCCTGCAACAACTGGCCAATCAGCTCAGAACACCAGAGCAATTGTCGCGGCCACCACTGCTGAAACAAGCGCTGCTAAACAGTGGAGTGCAGCTGGAAAGCAAACTGCTGACTACCGCAACGCCCGAAAAGCTGCCACAACAAGATCTCAAGGCAGGGCTACTGCACACGCTTGCCGCACTGGCCAAAACAACGTCGTCGCCGCCACCGCCGCTATCGTCAAGTACTCACTCACCGAGTGTTAATGCCGCAAACTCAAGCTATGGAGGCCCGCCCGGCGCCACAACTCAGCCGCCCAACACCTTAATGCTATTACTCCAGCAGTTGACGCTATCGGGCACTCGTCAGCAGAACATCAGCCTGACTGCAGAACAGCTGGTGCCCCAGCTGCAGCAGCAAATACTGCAGGCCATCAACAAAATGCTCTACTCTCAACTGCAGTCGATCACACGCAGTCAACCGGCCGCAGATGGCCAGGCCAATCAGCAGATACAGCTGGAAATTCCGATTCGTTACGGGCACGAAGTCCATGCATTGCAAGTACAGCTAGAAGAGGACTGGGAGCAACAACCGCAGGAAGAACACAACGGGCCCAATGAGAAAGTAAGAAAATGGTTGGTTAAACTGGCTTTCGACCTCCCCGAGGCCGGTAGCTTGCACGCGCACATCACAGTGATTCAAGACAGCGTGAGCACGTCTTTATGGGCTGACAACAGCCAGACTTTTGATCAGTTGCAAACCTCGGTGGGGCAGCTCAAGCAGCGTCTCGAAAAAGATGGCTGTACAGTAAAGAAAATGGAGTGCTTTGCCGGCAAACCCAACGAGGAGACAATTCAATTGGGATACGCACTGGTGGACATCAAAACATGAGCGAGGATTTTTCAGCCACCGATTCAAATCAGTCCTCTGCCAACACCAGCAATGAAGGCTTCAGCGATCAGCAACTGCAAAAGGCTGTGGCGCTCTTTTACGACGGAGTTCAAGCACCCACGGTCAGCGCCAAGGGGATCGGGGAAGAAGCAGAGGCAATCATGTCCATTGCCCGCCAACACGATATCCCACTGTGTGATAACGCCCCTTTGGTCGATCTACTGGTGACCCTAGAACTCGGTGACAACATTCCACCTGCGCTCTATACCGCCATTGCCCACATCATCGCCTTTGCTTATGAACTCCAAGGAAAAACCCCCAGCGACACGGCAGTTTAATTCGATCTAGCGGCAGGAACATGAAGCATCGACCGGTAAGCAGCGGTATACTTCGCCATCTATGTCGATTGCACTCGCTCAGTTAGAACCGCTCAATCACGGCCGTTACCGTTAACCAAATTACTCCGACACCATGACCCTTTCAGCTCCTAATCTCACTCCACTGCTAAACCGACTCAACACCGAAACCTCTGAAATCGCCCTTGGTTTTATTGGCATGGGGTTAATGGGCATTCCTATGAGCCGGCGACTGCACAGCGCCGGATTTGATCTTCAGATTTGGAATCGCGATCAACAAAAATTGGGCAATAGCTTGCTCAATCAACTGACCAAGGCTGAATCACTCCAGGCGCTCTGTAACCATGCCGATGTGATTATGCTTTGCATCAGCGATACTCTTGCGGTGAAAGATCTGCTGTTTGGCTCAAACGGTATCGCCCCGCTATTAAGACCCGATCAATTGATCATAGATTTTTCGAGTATTTCCCCCGATAGCACTCGCGAATTTTCGCAGCAATTACTCAATACACGAGGTACCCATTGGGTTGACGCGCCGGTTTCAGGCGGCGTCGCGGGAGCAGAAAACGGCAATCTCGCCATCATGGCAGGAGGCGACCAACATATTATCGAGGCAGTGACACCGCTGCTTGCGCCACTCGCTCATCGGATCACTCGCATGGGAGAGGTGGGAAGCGGTCAAGCCACTAAGGTGTGCAATCAAATGCTGGTCAGCTGCAATATCGCGGTCATAGCTGAAGTCTTAGCCATGGCCGAAAAAGCGGGCGTCGACAGCTCACTTATCCCCACTGCGCTCCAAGGCGGATTCGCCGATTCAATTCCCCTGCAAATTTCTGGGGCACGTATGGCCAATCGAGAACTCGAAGACATTAAGTGGACCACAAAAACACTGTTGAAAGATTTACAGATGGCGGCGAAGCTTGGCAATAACAGCAATGCACAAACGCCGATGAGCGAACTCGCCAAATCCATATTGACTGCTCATGCTGATGCAGGGTTTCTCGAATTGGACCCTGCGACTTTGATCAAACGCTATACCGAGTAAACTTCGCCAACTCCATGACATCAACTTATATCAGTGGCAAGCCACATCAAGCGAGCAGCTAGAGCGACTGGCGCGACCACAAACTAGCGAACAAAAGCGATAGGCAACAGTATGAAACTCTGCGCAAACCTCTCGATGCTTTTCACCGAGCATGCCCTACTTGATCGATTCGACGCGGCGCGAGACTGTGACTTTAGTGCCGTGGAAATACAATTTCCCTACCAACAGACACTGTCCGAGTTAGTCCGAAAAAAACGTGAAAATGAACTTGAGATTGCCCTCATTAATCTACCGGCAGGCGATTTGATGGAAGGTGGTTTCGGGCTCGCCAGCCACCCCAAACGCCGAGACGCATTTTTTAGAGCGATTGAGCAAGCGGCGCAGTACGCCGAGGCACTAGATGTCGGTAGAGTAAATGTACTTGCCGGTCGTACTGATCCGAGTTTTGCCGAGGAACATCACAGAGATGTGTTTTTAGAAAACCTAAACGACTGCGCCAACCAACTTAAGACACTCGGCATAAAGACTGTTTTTGAAGCAATCAACACCGTCGACATGCCCGATTTTTTGATCAGCCGCACAGATCAGATGTTACAAGTGATTTCTGACTTGAATCATAGTCACGTCGCCATGCAATATGACCTCTATCATATGACAAAAATGCAGCAACCTATTAAAGATCAGCTGCCAGACATTATTCAACACATTGGACATCTACAGTTTGCGGATACGCCAAATCGACAACAACCGGGAACCGGAGATTTACCTTTTGAGGAACTCATGAGCCAACTGCAAGGTCTCAACTATCAACAATGGGTCGGAGCCGAATACCATCCTTCTGATAGCACAGCCGATAGCCTAGAATGGAAAAACTGGTACCAAGAAAATATTTTGGGCCACTGAGTGGCTATAGCTCTCGTATTTGCGATGACTGAATTTTTCGTCGTTTCATTCAAGAGCCAAAAGAAAAAGAGAAAGAAAAGAAAGAAAGAAAGGAAAAGAAAGCGCGCCATCCGAGCACTCACCATAAAGACAAAAAACATGAACAGCTTAACATTCTCTACCCTCATCATCGACGCTGCGACGCTCGCCCGAAGCCTCAACAATGTGATCGTTCTGGATTGCCGCTTCTCATTAACCGACGCGGCCGCAGGTCACAGTGATTATCGCCGAGGGCATATCCCCGGCGCTCATTACTGCGATCTCAACAAACACCTTTCGGGTGAAGTCTCCAGACACGGCGGGCGGCACCCACTGCCCCCCTTCGAACAATTCATACAGCAGTTGCATCGCTGGGGCATCTGTAAAGACTCACAAGTTGTCGTGTATGACGATCAAAAAATGGCCTTCGCGTCTCGAGCCTGGTGGCTTCTCAACATTGCCGGAATCCGCAAGGTGCAACTGCTCGATGGCGGTTACCAATCGTGGACTGAAGCGGGATACGCGAAAGATCGTCGCAATAGCGCTGAGAAAACCAGCAAGGATCCTACCCAACCCGCACAGGACTTCGACTTTTCCAACACAGAAACCTTCGAGACCATCTCTAAGTCCTTAGAGGTGAACACCATGACGCTGATCGACAGCCGAGAAGCCGTCCGCTACCGAGGAGAAGCTGAACCCATAGATCCCATCGCTGGACATATTCCCAAGGCGAAAAACTTGCCCTGGAATCAAGTCACCGACGACAAGGGATTTGTTCAAACTGAAAGCTTTCATACACAGCGTTGGAGCCAGATCACAAGTTCGAACAACAAAACCGTGGTTTACTGTGGCTCCGGGGTTACCGCCTGCGTGAATCTTCTTTCCGCAGCCATCGCAGGCCATCGGGTGTCAATTTACCCCGGCAGCTGGAGCGATTGGATCAGTCATGACACAGCGCCCATCGCTAAGGCCTTGTAACTGAAAAAGTAAGGATCAGTGACCAATGCGTTCAAATTGGCCAATCGATAGGCCTTTCCCGACATGGCATCGTGCGAGCGCTTTCTCTATAGTGTGCCTATCTTCGGCCGATGGTAATACCACAAGCCCGAAACACACCCGAGACACATCGCTGAGGTAAATGTGACCAACGCTACAGATCAATTAGCCAATTTGCTCAATACCGAACAACTCGACCGCCTGCTATTTCGGGGCAATACCCCCTCCGAAAATGAACTGCCTCGTGTATTTGGTGGACAGGTTTTGGCGCAATCGTTGAATTCCGCCATTCGCACAGTTCCAGAAGATCGCTTTATGCATTCACTGCATGCGTATTTTTTACGTCCTGGTGATATATCGCGTCCTATTATTTTTGAAGTCGACCCCATTCGTGACGGCGGCTCTTTTACCACCCGTCGAGTGGTTGCGAAGCAAGACGGCAAAGCGATTTTTAATACGTCAATATCATTCAAGCGCCCCGAAAAAGGCTTGGAACATCAAACCGAATTAGACAACATCCCGGCGCCAGACACTCTCTCTGATGACAGTGAACGTATTCGGGCGTTTATGGCAGATAATCCCGACTATCGTAAACCTCCCATCGCCGATGCCTTTCAAACCTTTGAGTTTCGCACTAATGGAGATTTGCCGTCATTACGCCGCGAGCCCTCTCAACCAGTGCAGGGCTTTTGGTTTAAAGCGAGAAACCCCTTAGAGCAATCCTTCCCCATGCATCAGGCTTTTTTGGCCTATGTGTCGGACTTTCGCCTGCTCAGTACTGCGATGATTCCTCACAACCTGCGATTCAACAATCCCAAATTACAAGTCGCCAGCTTGGATCACAGCCTTTGGGTTCACGGAGAATTTAGCGTCAATGAATGGATTTATTACCAAATGGAAGGCCCAGTATCCTCAAGCGGATGTGGCTTGAATTTCGGCCGTTTTTACACCGAAGAAGGAAGGTTAGTCGCCTCCACCTCCCAAGAGGGGTTGATGAGAGTGCGGGACTAGATCGAGATTCAACAAAAAAGGAGCCCCGGAGGCTCCTTTTTTGTGTTTACCAAACAACGCCGACGCCCCAATCACCGACTGGCTTTTCTCAGCCGATGGAACAGCTGACCCCTGTTCCTCCTAAACCACAATAGCCATTTGGGTTCTTGTGCAGGTATTGCTGATGATAATCTTCGGCGTAGTAAAATGTCGTAGCCGCGATAACTTCTGTCGTGATTGCACCGAGACCGCTGGCTTTAAGCGCCAGCTCATACTGCTGCTGGGATTCGAGCGCCAATTGCTTTTGCGTATCACTGGTGGTGTAAACCCCCGAACGATACTGCGTACCCAAATCATTGCCTTGGCGCATGCCTTGAGTGGGGTTGTGCGCCTCCCAAAAGACTTTTAATAATTGTTCGTAACGAATCTGTTGAGGATCAAACACCACCAACACCACCTCGTTGTGTCCCGTGCGTCCACTGCAGACCTCCTCATAGGTAGGGTTTGGAGTGAATCCGCCGCTATAGCCTGCCGCCGTGGTATAAACTCCAGGCTGTTGCCAAAAGCGTCTTTCTGCCCCCCAAAAACACCCCATCCCAAACACTGCCACTTCGAACCTATCATCAAAGGGTCCTTGTAGCGGGCTACCCAAGACCGCATGAGTAGAGGCCACGGCAACAGATTGCTCGCGCCCAGGGAGTGCGTCTTGCGCAGAGGGCATTTGTTTTTTTTGATCGAGCGCGGATAACAACGACATGCGAAAGAACCTCGGAGAATTTAACACAGAGGCAGAATTATGACGTTAATTCCACCGAAAATGAATGCTTTACTGGTTAAATGAGGAAGCACCCAACTCTTACATCATACAAGATGAAGCCTCCCTACTCTTTAATATCCAAATAACCTCGCTGTATAGCCACTTCAATGGATTGTGAACCTTCGGCCAATGCCTTGAAGCGACGTTGCAGCTGCTCCAATTCTGCAATCTCATCCTCCGAGGGAAGTGACTGCTGTTCTTTATGGCTCTGGGCGATGTCGTAGAGCCGCGAAAGATACACCGCACGAGCGTGGGCCACCATTTGTAGCACTGGCTGTAAGTCCGAAACGCTCAGGGCTTTAATATGAGGATTAATGATCTCTCGGTTAGTTTCACGCATTAGCTGTTCAAATCGTAATAACAAACGATTAATATCCGCATCCATAGTCGAACCCCTTTGGCGATGGCGTTACACAATTTAGAAGGCCTGCACGATCTGTCTCGCCACTAACGCCAAGCGTTGATTGACGCTCTCGACAAACCCACTTGAGCCGTAACATCTATCCTATGAGTGTAGATCACCCTATTATTCTCGCCTCTTTAGATCTTGGATCCAACAGCTTCCATCTGCTGATCAGCGAATGGCGGGACGGGAAACTGCACGAACTCGATCGCCTCAAAGATTTAGTACAGCTAGCGAGAGCCGTCGACGACAAGGGCCAACTCGACGCAGAGGCTATGGAGCGAGCTCTCACATCGCTCCAACGCTGTCGGAAACGACTAAATCAATACCCCATCACTTATCTGCGAGTCGTAGGTACTCAAATCCTTCGCCAATGCCGAGACTCAGACCATTTTTTAACATCCGCCGAATCACTCATTCAGGCCCCTATTGAAATCATCAGCGGCGACGAAGAGGCCTCCTTGGTTTACCTAGGCGTATCAGCAAACCTCCCCCCACAACAGCGGGCCAAACGCTTACTGGTTCTAGATGTGGGCGGGGCAAGCACCGAACTTATTGTTGCCAGCAACAGCGATATAGACCAAAAAGTGAGTTTAGAGCTCGGCTGCGTCACTCTAGCCAATCGATACTTTACCTCTCAAACCTACATCCTTGATTCAAGCCTAAAAGAAAGTCATGAATACGCAGCGCAGATATTTTTGAGCATAAAGAATCGTACTGGCGACAAACCGATCGAACTTGCGGTGGGAGCCTCGGGCACACTTCGGGTCCTGATCGACTTACTGCGCGATGAATCCGAGTCGCAAGATTCCAATGTCATCCATCGGCATCAGTTGCAGGCGATGATCGACGCCATGACAAAAACGGGACGCATGGACAATGCAGTACCGGAGAACCTGCGCTGGGACGTTCTGCCTGCTGGCATTGCCATACTCGCGGCTTTTTTACAGGTGTTCGAGCTCGACAGCATTGAAGTTTCTAAGCACAGCATCAAAGAAGGTATGATGCTCAATTGGCTCAATCAACGGGCCAGACACAACAACTAAGACGGCGATTCATACAGGGTTATCCATGAGCGGTTTATTTTCAGAAGAAGATCTCGAGAGCCATTACTTTTCCCGTTCGAACGGCGACGAGCCACTGGGCACTTACACGCCATTAGCCTTCTTTCTCGACGATCACAACTGGCCGACGATCGAACACTACTATCAAGCCATGAAGTTTGATGACACCAATCTACAAACGAAGATTCGTCAGGCCTCCAGCCCCAAAAAGGCTCGAAAGCTCGGCCGAACCCGCCTTAAGAAACGTCGCGCTGACTGGGCGAAAATCAAAACAACCATCATGACACGGGCACTCTACATCCGCTGTAAATCTCATCCTTGCGCATGGAAGGCGCTATACGAAACCGACGATCTAACTTTGGTCGAAAACAGCAGTTATGACTATTTCTGGGGCTGCGGCAGAGACAGGCGCGGTGAGAACCACTACGGAAAAGCACTAATGAACGTGCGGCAGAAACTGCGAGAAGAAGATCGCCAACAACAGCTGGAATAACTCCCTTTTCCTCTGCAGCTTTGAGCAGGCGCTCTATACTTAAGGTGATTGAGGAGATGTAGCTATGCCTACCATGACGTTTCGTTTTACCACTGAATGCGAGCTCACCTTCGAGGGACAATCCTACGAGGAAGCCTACCTAAAATTCAAAGACCTGTGCCATCAGCAAAGTCCCATCAGCGAAAGCCCCTTCGTCAAAATTTACCCTCCCGAAAACAGCACTATCTTATTTGAAGTTGACGAGCAGAATACCTTTAGTGACATGGGTATGATGAAGGGCGACTTCAAACAAGACATTCTCTCCAACCTCCCCCAGAACTGGGTGACGAGAATTTCGTCGCTAAACCACTCTCAAATGTAAAACTTATATAAAACCACTACTTATATACGGTTATAGGTATAAGAAACGAACAATCTGTAACCAACCGATCTTGATTAAGGAGGAATTGAGTGCCATATTAGCGACCGCTGAAATTCTCGAGCGCTGGAGAGCCACCAGCCTCAGATCTAATAAGCAGTGAAACTTATAAATAGAGCCAACAGCCGACTCAACGATTGGCACTGGTCGTGGTATCAAGAGGTGGTCGGGTGTGTAATTTTAGGTGGATTAGCGTTAGTTCGCTGCTATTGGCTGCAATGGTCGAGGCGGCACCGGCGCAAGAACCCAGCAGCCAATCACTGTTCGCGCTGTCGTTGATTGTCCTCTTTTTGTTCGCCTGCTTTCAGCTTTGGCTGCACCGCGACGCTCACAAACGGCCGTATATACAAAGACTTATTACCAGTCTTGCCATCGGCGTGGGCACCGCTTGGCTAATTACCACACACCTCGAACTCACCAGCCAAGGCACCCAGCTTTCACTGGCCCTTGTGATTGCAGTCACGCTGTGTGCAATCAGTCACGTCACCCGTATTGCCAGCTTTGAAGGTTTACGCAGCTTACTGCTGCAAGAAGTCGCACAAAAGACTATGAACCTGGAAGAAAAGAACCTCGAACTCAAGAGCACACAGCGTCAGCTTCGTATTGCCAATATCGAGTTAAAAGCACTCTCATTTACGGACGCTTTAACTGGCGCCTACAACCGACTCTATTTTGATAGGCAATTTCTCACCGAGTGGCAGCGAGCCAGGCGCGAGCAAGAGCCTTTGTCGATGATTTTGGTCGATATAGACCACTTTAAAGAACTCAACGATCAACACGGCCACTTGGTAGGTGATCACGCGCTCAAACACATTACAAACTTACTAAAAGACGGCTTTCAACGGGGAAGTGATATCGCCTGCCGCTACGGAGGAGAAGAATTTGTTATTCTACTCCCCAATACGCCGCCCACTCAGGCACTGATTCGAGCCCAGGAAGTGCGCAAACGCATTGCGGCCAACCCCTTTATTCATGACGGCCTAGAGATTTCGATTACTGCCAGCTTCGGTATAGGCGGCATGGTTCCACAACCGCAAGATGAGCCCCTTAGCCTACTTCACGCCACTGATCAAGCCCTGTACTACGTCAAGCGCAATGGTCGTAACGGCTGCCACCTAGCGTCCCATGAAAGCACAACTAAGGCGATCACAGATCACAGCCTGTCTGAGAGCTAAGCTCGCCAATACGCTAAATATGGCTCTGGTACGAAGATGACGCTAACTTTATAATGATCCCCTTCGAGAGATCTGAATAAGGTTGAAAGCATTTTGCACAGAGTTCTACTGCTATTAGCGATCATTTGGGGTGTTTTGGCGGTGGTCAAATACCTGAAGCAACAACCCGCTGAAAAACGCAAAGCCCTCACCTGGAAATTCGCCGTCTACGGACTCGTGCTGGTGATCATCGCACTCGCCCTCACCGGCAAGCTTCATCCAATTGGCGCGGTCATCGCTGCCGCGATTCCTTTTCTAAAAGGCCTTGGCGCCCTTGCGCTTCGATTTATGCCAAGCTTGATCAAACTCAAACAAGCCAAATTTTCAGCTTCAGTCTTTACTACCCGTTACCTGAAAGTCGAGATCAACCCTCTGAGTGGAAAGCTGAGCGGAGCGGTATTGGCTGGAGACTTTCATGGCAGTTCATTAGACGATCTAAGCCAAGACCAGCTTGCGCAGCTGCAACAACTGTATCAGCAACAAGACCAGGAGTCGGCGCGTTTGCTCACTGCCTATATGCAGCAGCGCTTTCAGCACCAATCCCAACAACAGTCCCAACACAAATCCCAACAACAGACATCAGCTGCACCAACCGCGATGGACAAGGCTGAAGCCCTACAGGTTTTAGGATTAACTGATGGCGCGAACAAGAAAGACATTGTCACTGCCCATCGCAAGTTAATGCAAAAACTGCATCCCGATCGCGGCGGCAGCGACTATCTCGCAGCCAAAATCAATCAGGCTAAAGACCGCTTACTCAAAACATGAATATAACGAGCCAAAGAGCGCCAAGGCTCTTGGCTCGATAACCGCAACTCCAATGCCAGCTGCTGATCGGGCTCTACCAATCGATGATCGGGCTCTAGAATATAATCGTGAAAACAACGAATACCGCTCTCGCATAACCTTTCCAGCGGCAACGATGAAAACCATTCGCCAACCTCTTCAGGCGCGCGAGGAAAAGTAGGCGTCAGACTTCCCCGATAACCTTGATAATCATCATCGAGCACTTTTTTAAAGTTTGTGCGTAACAAATTTTTCATTTTGATACTGTTGACGTTGTAATAAGTCAGGGATAAATAACCCTGCTCTTTTAAACTGCCAACCAACACCTGCAGCAGTGCTTGCGGCTCAACAACCCACTCTAAAACCGCGTGGCACAGTACCAAATCAAATTGCTGTTGATGGGCCTCACAGTAACTTTGAATCGGGCCGTGAATAAAAGTAACTCGCTCAGTCACCCCGAGCTGTTCAGCGTTCTTTTTTGCCAAGCTGAGCATTTCACCAGAGATATCGCAAATCGTTAGTCGATGGCCCTGCGCCGCCAAAGATAAACTGAACTGGCCCTGTCCTCCCCCGGCATCGAGTATGTTTAACTCGCGACGAGTGTCGGTGGCTGGATCGCCGTCGTGGAGTGTGAATGATTCTGTATTTCGCCCCTGCGGTTTTTCACCAAAGCCTATATTGGACGAAAGATGCCGCCGCAGATCTCGCTGTAACACAGCCAGCCGAATATCCCCTTTTAGATGATCGTAGACATTGCGCTTAAATCGGTGAGCAAGATCATCAAAGTTGCGATCCTCGTCGGTGCCGACCGGTATCGTTTTGCGTTTAGGTAACATGGGAGGACGACGTTTACTCATGATGGCGACAATTACTCTGCGTTAAATCGACGTTGATTATACGATTGTTTTTCATTCACCGCTTCGGCCACATCGATATTCAGCGAAGCTGCCAGCGCCAATAGGTACATTTGTACGTCTGCAATCTCTGCCGCGATCTGCTTGGTATTGTGCTTTTCCGCGGACACCGCCTCCATCAATTCGTTCGCCTCAACGGTCAGTGCCTGAGATAAATTACGTGGTGTGTGCAAGCGATCCCAGCGTTTGGTTTTTGCAACTCGGCCGAACTCGCGTACTATTGCCTCAGTATCCATCGTCACTCCCAAGTGAGCTGTAAATTCATCACTTTCTGGCATTTTTGGCCAACTCAGTAGCTATACCCATGAACCAAGTCACTATTGCGTCAACCTCTACGGAAGAAGAATCACTCAAGACATGGGTCGTGTACATGATTCTCTCCAGCGATGATCGGCTTTACACAGGAATCACCAATGACGTTACTCGCCGCTGGCACGCACACTGCCACACCAAACAAGGCGCCAAGTTCTTTCGCGGACGCAGACCAAAAACTCTTCTCTATGTCGACACTGGATTTAATCGATCAAGCGCCAGTAAACGTGAAGCCGAGATTAAAAAACTCCCTCGAGCGCAAAAGTTAACACTGGCAGCGACTCAATCATCGACAGATTGGCACTTGGAATTTGAGCTCTCCCAGCCCTGATCCACCATCAATAAAGCTTGCAAAGTACTCGAGTGAAATTCTCGTCGATACAAGATACTGACCACTAGGGCGACACTCAAGACAAACAACAGTGGGTGCACGAACCAGGCTAAAATTGCCATTGCAAAATAATAAGCTCGCAGACCAAAGTTGTAACTGTGAGCGGCCTGATCCAACACCTTACCGCTGTGACGCGCATAAGCTTGCTGCTGCTCGGCACTGAGTTCACGGACCTGATGATAGGGCGTCGCGCCAACTATGACGCTACAAAACCCAAACTGGCGCAGCGACCAGGTAAAGGTGAAAAACGCGTAGACAAAAATACAAATGAGCACTAATAATTTGAATTGTAATTGACCGCTGGTGGCGTCGGCGACAAATGGCATTTGGATCAGCATTTGACTAATTTCGCTCACCGACGCTAGTACCGTTAACAAGCCCGCCAACACCAGAATACTGGTAGAAGCCATGAATGAAACATTGCGCTCCAAATTGGCTATGATCGATGCGTCACTGACACGTTGATCTCGAAATAGAAGTTGCTGCATCCAATCGAGTCGCAATCGATGCATGACCGAAGCAATACACTCAGTTTGCTTGGCCATATGGCGCGCAAACCGGCTGTAACCAACCCAGCAAACCAAAAACCAGATTAGACAACCAAGATTAATCCAGCCCGCATCTTCAATCAAAAACGTGGTCAATTCCTTAGCTATCGTCACCACCACCACCTGCTAGTTCTCTGTACATATTAACGCCACAACCTAGTGTTCAGCTTCTTTTGCGCGTTAGTGTATCATGTTGCTAACGACCGATAGGAACCACTATGCCTCGCCAGCTTTGCCCCCAATGCCAATTGCCGGCAGCAAGATGTTTTTGTGATTATGTGGTCGACAGTCAGTCATCAACAAAACTGGTCGTGTGGCAGCACCCCAGTGAAGTCGACCACCCTAAGAATACACTCCCACTGCTCAAGGCATGCCTGCCCCAACTAACAATCATCCGTGGCGAGCGTATTCTCAAGACAGACTTTCTCAAGACCACAGCAACAGACAGTGAAGGATTACACCTTTTGTTTCCATCAACCGCGCCTTCCCTCGAGCCGACTGAGCGATCATCACACCGAGGCTCTAACATGTGTATTTTGGCGCTGGATGGCACTTGGCGCAAAGCCCGTAAGATCGTCCATCTCAACCCTTGGCTTCATACATTGCCGACTATTTCACTGATAGATCCACCCTCAAGCCATTACCGCATTCGCAAAGCCGAGAAACAAGGACAGCTTTCGACCCTAGAAGCGGTTTGCGCAGCCATACACCAACTTGATGGCAACTCTCACACCAGCGGCCCCATATTGTCAGCCTTCGAGCAATATATGCACAAATTAGACGTTTTTCGCCCTTAAAGACCTTTCGATTGACGGCTTCTCGAGCCCATCCCGAAGGGAACTGAACAGCAGTGTCGCCGCGGCTTGCAGTGGGTTACACTTAACACCATTGTATCCACGAGGCATCCAAACGATGTCCGTCTTCAGACCTTGAGGCTAATGAATGACCACCGCTCATCCAGCGTTCGAAAAACTACGCAGTGAATCCATCGACTCTTTGCAAGTCGTCGTCGAAGAGTACCGCCACCGTAAAACCGGGGCTCAGCATATCCATATTAATGCCGACAATAATGAGAATGTGTTTCTGGTAGCGCTTCGCACCGTGCCAGAAGACTCAACGGGCGTTGCGCATATCCTAGAACACACAGCGCTCTGTGGCAGCGATAAGTACCCCGTGCGCGACCCATTCTTCATGATGATTCGCCGCTCACTCAACACCTTCATGAACGCGTTTACCAGTTCGGACTGGACCGCCTATCCTTTTGCCTCGCAGAACCGAAAAGATTTCAACAATCTACTCGACGTTTATTTGGATGCTGTGTTTTTCTCCCGGTTAGATCCACTGGATTTTGCTCAAGAAGGTCATCGCCTCGATTTCGCCGAGACTGGAAACTCAGACTCGGATCTGATCTATAAAGGAGTGGTATTTAATGAGATGAAGGGAGCCATGAGCTCAGTGCCCTCTCAACTCTGGCAAACCTTGTGCAAGTATGTATTCCCGACCAACACCTACCACTTCAACAGTGGTGGTGAGCCAGAGGCCATCCCCGAGCTCAGTTACGATCAACTAAAGAGCTTTTACAAGACCCATTACCATCCTAGCAACGCCATTTTCATGACCTATGGCGACATCAGCGCACAAGAGCATCAAGAAAAATTTGAATCCCAGGCTTTGCACAAATTCGAGCCCTTGGATAAAGTTATCTCGGTGCCCGATGAACAACGCTATCACGCCCCCGTGCGCGTAGAAGAAGCCTACGCACTTAGCGACGAAGACGACCTGAGCGGAAAGACACACGTTGTCTTGGGTTGGTTACTCGGCAAAAGCACCGAATTAAAACCCACCTTAGAAGCGCAACTTCTGGCCAGCATTCTGCTCGACAACAGCGCATCACCGTTACAGCACGCTCTGGAAACCACCAATCTCGGAACGGCGCCTTCACCGCTCTGCGGCCTCGATGACTCTCAGAAAGAGCTTACGTTTGTTTGCGGACTTGAAGGCACCGACGTTAACAAAGCCGATGACATAGAAGCGCTCATTCTTGACGTGATCACGCAAGTTGCACAGAACGGTGTGCCCTATGAAGAACTGGCGGCAGCGCTGCAGCAGCTTGAACTGCATCAGCGCGAAGTGGGAGGTGACTCTTACCCTTACGGTATGCAGATTATCTTCACCGCTCTAACCTCCTCAACACATCGCGGCGATCCCATTGCGTTACTGAATCTGGACCCAGCACTGGAGCAATTGCATCTCGATATTAAAGACCCGGAATACATTAAAGGCTTAGCGCAGAAATTACTGCTCGACAACCAACATCGCGTGCGCCTAACGTTCCGTCCCGATGCTCAATTGGCCGAACGCAAAGTTCAAGCGGAAAAAAACAAACTTGCGCAAATCAAGGCGCAACTGAGCGCCGACGAGAAGCAATCCATCATTGACGTCGCTGAAGCCTTGCAAGCTCGCCAACTGCAAGTTGATGACGAATCTATCCTTCCAAAAGTTGGACTGGAAGACATCCCCAAAGATATGCACTACACCGCCTGCGATTCTGTACTGAAACTGCCGACACCGCTGACCAGCTACGCCGCCGGCACCAACGGATTAGTGTACCAGCAGATTGTGATTGAACTGCCCAAGCTCACCCACACGCAACTCCAAACCCTATCTTACTACGGCATGTTTCTGACGGAATTGGGCATAGGTGAACAAAGCTACCTCGACGTTCAGCGTTTACAGGCCCAGGTTGCCGGCTCAATCTCGGCCTACACCACCATTCGCGGCGCCAGTGACGATGTGCAAAATGTGAAAGCAAATCTCACTATTTCGGCCAAGGCGCTCAAGAATCAACAACCTCAATTGTGCTCGCTAATGTGGGACACCTTGACGCATGTTCGATTCGACGAAATAGATCGCCTCAAGGAATTGGTCGCTCAAGTTCGAGCGCGACGCGAGCAAAGTGTTACCGGCAATGGCCACAGTCTGGCAATGGCGGCAGCTAGCGCAGGAATGAGCCCATCGGCCAAAGTGTCTCACCAATTAAATGGTCTTGAAGGCATTAAATCCATCAAAGAATTTGATGAAGCACTTAAAGACGCAGGCAAGGCGCAAGCCTTTGTTGATGAGCTGACTCAGCTTCATCAGCTAATCTTGAAAGCCCCTAGCCAATATCTACTGGTTTCCGAAAAAGAAGCCCTTGAATCTTATCAAGAGAGCATCAAACAACACTGGGGAGACGCCACGGCGGAAGTCGAAAGTGACTTCGCATTAGATCCCGTTAGCGAAAAAATACAGCAAGCTTGGATGACGAATACGCAAGTGAATTTTTGCGCAAAAGCCTACCCCACCGTTGCCATGGAGCACCCAGATTCTGCACCACTTACGGTTCTTGGAGGCTTTTTACGCAACGGCTTTTTGCATCGAGTGATTCGTGAACAAGGCGGTGCATACGGCGGCGGAGCCAGTCAAGACAGCAACACCGCCTCGTTTAAGTTGTTTTCATACCGAGATCCACGCTTAGTCGAAACACTAAAAGACTTCGACGCGTCTATTGAGTGGTTATTGACCGAAGATCATTCACCTCAGCCCCTGGAAGAAGCCATCTTGGGCGTCATCAGTTCACTGGATAAACCTAGCTCACCGGCAGGTGAAGCTAAACAAACCTTCCATGCAGAATTGTTTGGGCGCGACAGATCAAAACGAGAGACCTTCCGTCAGCAGATATTGGAAGTCACTCTGGACGATTTAAAACGTGTGGCAAAAACCTATCTAATATCGGACAACGCGAGCGTAGCCTTGGTTACTGGCAGCAATCAGCTCGAAGCGGTAAAAACGCTCGGCTTAGATATTATCAACCTGTAAATATCGCTAAGCTCACCTGGCGCTATAGAGCACTAGGTGAGCACCTTAGTCGTCCTGACTAAAGGATTTCAGCATGGCCTCCATGTTAATCGCATTGGACAGCATTGGCTGATTATTAGAGTCGTAGGCCTTAAAATAACTGACATCTTCTGTGCGTGGATTGACGTAGCAGTAGACGTTTGCGCTCTCTTGTCGCGTATAACTGCCCACAGTCGCATCGAGCATAACCACAAAGACATCTCGACTTTCTTGATAGCGAGTCGAATGCCAGTTAACACTTGAGTGCAACAGGCGCCCCTCAAACTTTTCTTTCGCCTCCACTTCGCACACCCTCGAGGCGTCAAGACTATCGAACGGTACTTGCTCAATAACAGTAGGGTTCGAAGACGATGAGCCAACATCAAAAGATTGATTTCCAGCGTAATAGGCTGTCATTAATGACGTGGGAATAACAATGGCGGAACCGCCGAGACACCACAGCAGAAACTGCTTAAGGGGTAATAACATAATCAATTGCCTTTCAGTAACCGTTCGACCCATGGTAGTGGGCACTGGCTTTGCGTCCCGAAATTACTTTCGGTTTGCCTTTTTCTAGCGGCTGGAATTTGTCGTATTAATTGAAACTGAAAGTGCAGAGCCTACAAGTGACATTTTCTCGTCACCAGAAAGATTAAACCTCTACTTACCTCTAACTATTTCAAAAAACTGCGACACCAGTCTAGTCGAATTGTCTATCTGCGTCACAGTTTGATCAATTTAGTAGCAATCGTCAAGCGAGAGCTAGATCAGTCGGCTTGATAGGCGACCTGCTGCATGGATACCGGGAAGTCCTCTAGCATCCAGGAAAAATACCCCGATCGAAAGTAATAGACTTCACTAAACCCCCAATACACTGACACAGCCGATGCGTATGCACTTCGAAGACAATTGGAACTGTTGCAATAGATCACCAGCGGAGTGCCTCGAGTGATGCCATTAGCACCATAGAGCTTGGAGAAATCGCGCTGAAAATCGAGATGAATGGCCCCATCAATATGCCCTATACCCCACTCGGTATCATTGCGAACATCGATAAATATCGCACCTTGATCGTAGAGCCGTTTTGCCTGAAAAACGTCGATGGTTTTTGCACCGCTGATCGCGACGGGTGCTTGATCAGAAAATGCCAATGAAGAGAAGAAAATAAAAAACAATCCAAAAAAATTCAGTGTAGGTACGATGTTCACTTTGTGCATACGGCCTCCAAACCATTGCGGCTATATAAAAGTGTAGGAGACAAACGGACGACCGCTTAGTGTGTTTTCATCTAACTGATTGGGTCTTACATGGGGGTTTTGGTTCTATGGGGTCTATCGGCTCAAGAGAGCTTGTTGCCTCAGGGGCGGCCGAGTTCAACAGCTTCAAGCTGACCCGCTCCTTCGAGCCACGCCTTTTGAACTACATCGTCTTTTAACGTAATGAACAACGTCCGCTGGCGACTGTTACTGCCCTTGTATTGAAACAATAGAAACACGCGCACACGCTGCGCAACTTGTTCTGAGAATTGATATTTCAAGGTGGAAACGCCCTCCTCGCTTTCGATCGCGTCAGGCTTGCCCAAGTTTTTCTCGAGCCAGAGTCGATTTGTAGCACCCAGCTCAATCTTATCCAAGGTGGATAGAGGCAAAGCTCTGTCACCGCTATCGTAGGAAACGTCTTCAGAAATACTGATCAGCTCACAACCACTTAAGCTCGTGAACAATAACGCCAACAAAAGAGGAAAGAGCCCTAGTTTTATCATCGTAAAACCGATTAAGCGGCTTCATGCACTTGGGAATGCATCATTTTTAGAAGCGAGGCTTCCGCTCGAGAAATACCACAGCGGCGTGAAACCTCTTCGGGATCGATACCAGCGTGCAGCAGCGATGCGGCATCTTTAAGCTCATCATCAACGACCAAAGTAGAAAGCCCGGTGTTCGACACCGGAGCCTGCACAACCGGTGAGTCATCAGCTTGGCGGCGCTTAAAAGCCTTCTCTATAGCAATCAAGCGCTTACCTACACCTACGGCACTTGAATTAGAGATTTGTAAATTGTGCTCGAGCCTCTGATACAGCTTTTGGGTTAGCGCGGCCTGTTTACGCATCCGAGATACGCAGGCAAAAGCGATTACCATCGCCAGCGCACTAAGAGTCAAGCTGCCGAGTACAAGCGCGTCCAACACAATACTTTCAGATACCAACACCACAAACCTCCAATGGAGGGCTTAGCTATACACTCTCTAACTCAGCCCACTCTTCATCTGTAAGCAACTTATCAAGTTCAACCAAGATAAGTAACTCGTCATTTTTATGACAAACGCCCTGAATGAATTTGGCACTTTCATCATTGCCAACATTCGGCGCTGTTTCCATTTCGGACTGACGCAGGTACACCACTTCGGCAACGCTATCGACTAAGATTCCGACCACGTGATTGTCGGCCTCGATAATCACGATGCGTGTATTGTCATTCACTTCACCAGAATTGAGACCAAAGCGGTGACGAGTGTCAATTACTGTGACAACGTTACCACGCAAATTAATGATGCCCAGTACATACGGTGGCGCTCCAGGTACCGGAGCGATTTCCGAATAACGCAACACCTCTTGCACTTGCATCACGTTGATGCCGTAGGTCTCGCCCGCCAGCTTGAAGGTTACCCACTGTAAGATGGGATCATCGCTGGTTTTGCTTTTTGCAGAGCCGGTTGCCATAAATCAGTCCTCAAAAGGTTCAAGTAGTGTTATCTGAAGAACGCTGCTTTCAGCCCATGCTCTTGTTCGAGCGAAAGATCAAAGGGCGTAATACGATGTCGTTCCGAATTGAGACGCTGAAGGTGAACCAAGGATCAGCGTCAAAAATCAATCGAAACCACCACTTCAATATAGTTAATAGCAGCTTCTATGCCAGTGTATCGACTGTAAAAGTAATAAGTTGAGCAATGAAATGCCCTTCTCAGCGCAATTTAAAGATTGTCCGTAAGAGGATCTGCCTTTGAAGCTGACTTATCCGCCTCATTGAGCAGCTCTCCCATGGTCGCCACGTCGAGCAAAGCGCACATATGCTCCTTCACTGTACCTGCGAGCCAAGGGCGCTTACCACGCTCGCTACGCCACTTAACATCGTCTGGCTCTAAGGTGATTGGCTGATTGACTGCATCGACGGCAAGCCCCCAAGGCAGGCCGTTGATAGAGACAACATAGCGTGCCGCCTCAAGGAAGGCCTCTTGATAACGTTCGGGCATGACAAACTTGGCGGTATTAATAGTTCGTATCTTACCTCCAGACGTCGGCAGTAACCCCATCAGCCAGTCGGCCTGGCCAAACAATGGCGTCAGCTCGTCGGTGAGCGGCTGGATTTGCCCCAGTGAAATCAACGGAACGGCCAATGTGAGACCAGCCACTTCAAATAATAGGACTTCAAAGCGCTCCTGAGCCCACTGCGGGCGTCCATTTTCAGCCCAACTTAAACCGCTCTCCAGTTGCTGCTCGGCACTCACCTCTTGAGCCGTGACCTCTTCAATCTCCGACTCGGTGACGGGCTTTGCAACCTCAACCGCTATCGTCCTGGCCTGAGCATCTTGTACCTTTGAGGCGACTTGAGCTGACGGCGCCGCTTTGCTTGCCTCTGCCTTCACCGGTGCGGGCTTAGGCGGCGCGGGCTTAGGCGGCGTAGAGCTAAGCAATTTCGCGAGTTTCTCACGCGCCTGATGTTGCTCCTGCGGCTCAAGATCCAAAGCTCGAGGTTTTTTGGCTATTTCTTTTTGGGGTTTTAATACCCGTTCGTCGGCTTTAGGGAGATGATCTTCGACGGGCTTCGCTTGAGGCGCATCGGCTGTGAACGCTGCCTTGGCTTCCTCTGTCGCCTCTGGTATGACCAAAAGCTCATCAAAGTAGCCCTGCAAAGTATCATGGGGTGAGGTCATGACTGAAGACCACCTTCCGAAACAGGCGGTCTTGCCGAGCGCGCGAGCTGCCACTTCAAGAGCGATCTATAGGACTCCACAGCGCGGCTATCGGCTTGAAACAAGTGCGGAGGAATCCCCGCTTTACTGGCGTCGCGCAACTTAGTATCGACAGGCACCTTACCCGGCCATACGCTATCGGCGTAGGTATTACGAATGCTACGCAGACTCCCAACGGAGGCCTGTGTACGACGATCGAACATCGTAGGAACGATGCTATAGGGCAAAGGGGTCTTGCGAGATTTACCCATCATATCCAATGTTTGGATCATGCGCTCAAGCCCCTTAAGCGCCAAAAATTCTGTTTGAACCGGAATCAGTAACTGCTGACACGCGGCCAATGCATTAATCATCAAAACCCCAAGCAATGGCGGGCAATCGATAAGCACGATGTCATAGTCATCTCTTATCATCGACAATGCTCGGCCGATGACTAGACCCATACCATCGCCACCAATCGCCTGACGCTCTAGGGTTGCAAGCGCCATAGCCGCAGGCATCACAAACAGCCCATCAAATTCCGTCTCAACAATGCACTGCTGAACGATCGCTGGGGATAGCTCCGCTCGCTGCTGGAACAGCGTAAATGTGCTCAATTCAACCTGATCGGGCTCTTGTTTGAAATAACTACTGAGAGAACCGTGAGGATCTAAATCCACCAGCAATACTCGTTTACCTTGTTCGGCACATAGTCCACCAAGGGCAACTGTGGTAGTGGTCTTTCCGACCCCTCCCTTTTGATTCGCTACCGTCCAAACGAGCAATACATTTACCTTCTTTCTACTTTCAAATATCTCGAGTGATTCACGGCTTTGCGTGAACCAACACTCCAATCACGACCCGCTGCTACGGCATCTGACATTACGCCCAACAAGCCGCTAGCGTCAAAGTAGTGGCGACATGTCAATTATCCTTAAACAAAGCAAAGCTTATGCCGCTCTAGTTTCTTTCGATATCGGGATCGCTTGAAAACAAGAGCCCACCGCCTTCAAGCTCTACCGGAGTAATGCCGCCCACGGGAGCTAAGCGGTCGGGCACTTCGGCAGTCGCTTCGTCATTCGCAGCTTCGCTATTGTTGTTTTCCGGCCCCTCGAGCAACAGCGACAAATTATCGCTACTGGGCTGCTCATCAACTTGAGGGGCAGGCGCCTCTTCTTGCAAATTTGCATTCGGCGAATCATCGTCGTCGAGCGGGCCTTCGCTTTCATCACCGTCAACAGGCTGAGGAAATGGGGACGAAGCTTGCGTGGAGGCGGGATCCACCGCCAAGGCAATTTGCTGCTCCGACTGAACATTCGGGCGCTCGACCTTTTCTCTGGCAATCATTAATACCACACGGCGATTGGCCGCCCTGCCCTCGCTCGATTCATTGTTAGCAACCGGCTGATGCTCACCGTAGCCCACCGCCGAAAGACGTGTGGACGCTACATCACCACGCTCAAGAAGCTTAACAACCGCGGCCGCTCGCGCGCTAGACAGCTCCCAGTTACTGGGAAACTGAGCATTTCGGATAGGTACGTTATCGGTAAAGCCTTCGACTTGAACCGGGTTATCGAAGCCTTTGAGAATATTCGCGACGTCTGCAAAGATCGATTCCGCCTGCAAGCTGGGTTCGGCGTCTGCGGAATCGAACAATATATTTGCCTTCAACTCGATCTCAAGCCAGAACTCGTTACTGTTTACCTGAATAACCTCATCATCGATCAAGTCGGAGAACTCATCTTCAAAAAGATCAGACAACTGGGGTAAATCCGCAGTTCGATCAAATGCTCCGTCGCCCGTCATGCTATGATCAGCGGTTTCTTTTCCGCCGTCGGGAATGACACTCGGGTCGGCCCTCAGTTGCGGGTCCCCAACTTGAATAGGATCGAGAGTGAGCGGCACAGAATCATTAAAGGCTTGATTTAGTGTTTCCGAGAGGACCCGGTATTTACTTTCGTTGACTTGCGAAATCGAATACATCACCACAAAAAATGCGAACAGTAAGGTGATGAAATCGGCGTAGGAGATCAGCCATCGATCATGGTGAATTTCTTCTTCAACGCGCCTTCGCCTAATCATGACTGTGCACTTTCCAACTAAGGAAGATAGCCCTCAAGCTTTACTTCAATGGAGCGAGGGTTTTCGCCCTCAGCGATGGATATGATCCCTTCAACAATGAGCTCGCGATACTGAGACTGCTGATAGATACAGGCCTTAATTTTGTTGGCAATGGGAATCAAAAACAAATTGGCAAATCCCACGCCGTAAATCGTTGCCACAAAAGCGATGGCGATACCCGGCCCCAATTCATTCGGATCGGCCAAATTACGCATAACATGAATCAAGCCCATGACCGCACCAATGATGCCAATTGTCGGTGAGTAGCCTCCCATGCACTCAAAAAACTTAACGGCATCGAGATCGCGCTGTTCTTTAACTACCAGTTCTGTTTCAAGTACACGTCGGATGGATTCGGTTTCGCTGCCGTCGACCAGAAGCTGTAACCCCTTTTGTGCAAAGAGATCTTTTTCATTTTCGGCCATAGTTTCCAACCCCAGCAGCCCTTCTTTTCGCGCTGCCACCGCCCAGCGCACAATACGCTGCAGCGCATCATCGAACAACTGCGGCGGCGGATTAAAAACCCAAGGTGCAATCGAAAAAGCCCGACGCATTTGCAACCAAGGAGTTTGCAGCATTGCCGCACCTAAGGTCCCACCGATGACGATAATAGCAGCCGGACCATTGACCAACGCCTGCCAACTGCCGCCTTCCATAAAGTTGCCGCCGATAAGCGCAGTCAAACCGATCAATACGCCGAGCAGACTCAATATATCCATAACAGTCGCCTCAAATTTCCTTTACCAATGCCGGACCTATACTCCCTAGAGATAAAACCCGATCGGTGAGTTTGGCCTTTGCCACCGCCATTGGCATTCCGTAGATAACACTACTTTCTTGATCCTGAGACCAAATCAATCCATCACTCTGTTTTATCAGTCGCGCACCATCGCATCCGTCTGAGCCCATCCCCGTAAGCACGACACCCAGCGTTTTATCGCCGTACACATTTGCAGCTGAGCCGAAAGCAATATCCACAGACGGCTTGTAGTTCACACGATCATCACCTTCAATCACTTTCACACCGCCACGTTTGTCGAAAATGAGTTGCTTGCCGCCGGGGGCCAACAGTGCCAAGCCAGGTTTTAGCTTGTCGCCATCGATTGCTTCGCGAACGGCGATATTGCATTGACGATCTAAACGCTCGGCAAATGGCTTGGTGAAATTCTCGGGCATGTGTTGCACCAATACCACGGGGACAGGAAAGTTCGCCGGTAGCTTGGTAAGCACTTCGGCCAAAGCCACAGGTCCGCCGGTCGAGGCTCCCACCACAAGCAGTTTGACGCGCCCTTTTATCGAGTGAGACTTTCCTCGAGCCTCACTCGCCACCGGCTCGCGATTTTCACGCGCTTTGATCTCTGACGTTTTCGCTTGCCTGCTAAACCTAGCTGCACCAGTGGCTTTTATCGAAGGTTCTGGCGACGCCGGAGCCGCTGAAAGTTTCGGCTTTGCGATCGCCAAAAGACGGCTGTGTAGTTTTTTCTTTAAACTCACTGAATTACTGGAGATTTCGGAAAAATTTTTGGGAAGAAAATCTACCGCACCCGCATCGAGAGCGTCCAAGGTCGTGCGTGCGCCCTCGTAGGTTAGTGACGAGAACATCAAGATAGGGATGGGTCGTTCGGCCATGATTTGTCGAACCGCGGTAACGCCATCCATCACCGGCATTTCGTAGTCCATGGTAATCAAATCGGGTTTGAGATTCTTGGCCTTATCCACCGCGTCGCGGCCGTTAGACGCAAGGCCCACCACATTCAGATCAGGATGCTCGTTGAGCATCTCCCTTAAACGCTGCTGAAAGAAATTGGAGTCGTCCACAATAAGCACCTTCAGAGGCATGTGACGCTCCTGAAAAAACTTAGGGGAATTGCAAAAACAAGAGAAACAAAAGAAACGCTCAACAGACGCTGTTGAGCTATACGAAAGAACTTATGGCAAAAAACCAAACCCATGGAACATCCATCTTGGCTCTGAACACGTTACAACGTGTTCCCTCTTATTATCTAACCGGACACACCGCACTGCTAGGGCAGCTCTGAATAATGGCAGTCGTGCTCAGCGGGTCTTAAAGCGTCCAGATGCAAGGCGCACTTCGCCGTTAATGGCAGTAGCCCTTAGCAAGAAGTGCAACACCGCAGCTGGGCGTTTTAAGGCCCGCCCTTTGGGGCTTACAGGCGAATCCACAATCGTCGTTGCAACTTATCGACAGGCAACCAGCATGCCTCTAAGTTGCGCCTAGACTGTGAATCCGCCTGTAAGCCTGCGCACCACTGCCATTATTCAGAGGTGCCCTAGGTGTGTCCTGCATAGCGTTTCAACATACTAGGCACATCGAGAATCAACGCGATGGTACCATCGCCGGTAATCGTCGCTCCGGCCATACCCGGAGTGCCGTGGAGCATTTTTCCGAGCGGCTTAATAACAACTTCTTCTTGGCCGATTAACTGATCAACCACAAAGCCAACCCTCTGCGTGCCCACAGAAACGATAACTACATGAGCCTCCTCTGGATTGGGATCGTTCATTGCGCCCGTGACCAGCCAGCGTTTGAGATGGAATATAGGCACGGCTTTTTCACGAACCGTGACACATTCTTGACCATCTACAACATTGGACTTTGTCAAATCCATGTGGAAAATTTCGTTGACACTTACCAGCGGTAAAGCAAAGGTTTGGTTACCGAGCATGATCATTAGGGTAGGCATAATCGCCAAAGTCAGAGGCACCTTAATGGTAATACGTGTGCCTTCACCCATACTGGAATCGATTTCGATCGAACCATTCAGCTGAGTAATTTTCGTCTTAACGACGTCCATACCAACGCCACGCCCGGAGACGTCTGAAATTTCTTTCTTAGTAGAAAAGCCCGGTGCAAAGATGAGTGCAAACGCTTCTGAATCAGACAGGCGACCCGCGGCATCTTCATCCATCAAGCCTTTCTCGACGGCAATCCCCCGAAGTTTGTCGGGATCCATACCACCGCCATCATCGGTAATGGACAACAGGATGTGATCACCCTCTTGCTCCGCCGCGAGTATTACTTTACCTACGCGAGACTTGCCATTGGCTTCACGATCCGCCGGCAATTCAATACCATGGTCAACCGAGTTTCGAACCAAGTGAACCAATGGGTCGGCCAGTGCTTCCACAAGGTTTTTATCGAGATCAGTCTCTTCGCCTTGGAGTTCAAGATTAATTTCTTTTTTCAGGTTTCTCGCCAAATCGCGAACAACACGAGGGAAACGACCAAACACTTTCTTGATCGGTTGCATGCGTGTTTTCATAACTGAAGTTTGCAAATCGGCGGTGACTACATCGAGATTGCCCACCGCCTTTGAAAGCACTTCGTCGTTGGCCTTAATACCTAAGCGAACAAGACGGTTGCGAACGAGCACCAACTCGCCAACCATATTCATAATATCGTCTAGGCGCTGAGTATCTACGCGAACCGTTGTTTCGCCGGCAGCTGCCGTTTGCGCGGCGCCATCTCGACCAGCACCACCTCGAGCGGCAGGCTTACGGTCTTCACCTCCGGCAGCCTTAGCGGGAGCCGCAGCTTTTTTCGCCGGTGCGGGGGCCGCAGCCGGTTTAGCAGTGACTTCTTTAGCGCCTTTTTCAGCTTTAACTGTGTTGCCAGTGCCAGTGACGGCCGGCCCTTTTCCTTTACCGTGCAAGTCGTCCAGTAGCTGTTCAAATTCGTCGTCAGTGATTTTATCATCACCACCGCCTCCGCTGGATGCGGCAACAGGAGCCGAAGCCTCGGCCTTTGCAGCGCCGGCCCCAGGGCCCTTTCCGGCACCGTGAAGCTGATCGAGCAATGCATCAAATTCATCTTCAGATATTACGTTGTTATCACTTTTCGTGCTTGCGGCTGCGGGAGCCACTGCAGCTGGGGCTGGAGCTTCGCCACCGGGAGTGGGCGCATTACCTTTGCCATGTAATTGATCGAGAAGCGCTTCGAACTCATCTTCGGTGATTTCATCACCGCTCTGGGAGGTCGCTGGCTGCGCAGCGGGTGCGGCTGTTGCTGCTGGTGCTGCTGCAGACTGGGAATCTTCGTCACTAATGGCGTCCAGCAACTCTTCGAATTCTGAATCGGTGATATCGCCATCACCGCCACCACTGCCCAGGGCACTTTCTGCTGCTGCGGGTTCCTCGACAACTTCTTCTGCGACAGGCGCTGCGCCATCGTCGACAAGATCCTCCCCAGACACAAGCCGCTCGAGGGCCGCCAATAATTCTGGAGATGCCGCGTCGACTTCTACCCGCTGTGAGACTTGTTCAAATTGATGATTAACGGTATCGAGCGCCTGCAACACGACATCCATCAATTCGGATGTGACCGAACGCTGTCCGTTGCGAAGAATATCAAATAAGTTTTCAGTTACGTGGCAACACTCAACCATTTCGTTGAGTTGTAGAAATCCAGCACCACCCTTGACCGTATGAAAGCCGCGAAAAATCGCATTCAAAAGGTCGGTATCATCCGGACGTTGTTCAAGATCTACCAACTGCTCGGAAAGAAGCTCTAAAATTTCACCAGCTTCTACCAAAAAGTCTTGTAGAATCTCCTCGTCATCTCCGAAACCCATTCACAGCTCCTCAGAACTTAAATCAGAAACCCAAACTTGAGAGTAAGTCGTCCACGTCGTCCTGACCTGATACAACATCTTCACGTTTGTCTGCGTGTATTTGTGGTCCTTCCGCTTCAACACCATCCGCATTTGGAACCGCAGCCTCGGTTTCTGTATCGGCCGTATCGCCTAAACCTGTAATTTCTTCTACTTGCCCAGCGATACGAACCAAGTTCACTAGACTTTCTTCTACCTCTCGGATCAATCCGATAACTCGTTTTAACACTTGCCCAGTAAGATCTTGAAAGCCTTGCTCCAAGATAATGTCCTGCAAGTTTTTACTGAGCTCGCCAGTACCATCGCGCATATCGTTTAAGAAACAATCCATACGCTTGTAGACATCGCGGAATTCATCTGCGGTCATTTCCCGACGTTTCAACCTGCCCCATTCTTCATGTAACGCTGCGGCCTCTTGCCCAAGATTCACAGCAATGGGGGCAGATGCCTCGACCATGTCCATAGTTTTTTCGGCGGCCGCCTGAGTGGTTTCAATCACATAATTAAGGCGATCGGAAGCATCCTGAATTTCGGAAGAATCTATTTCGGGCGGGTTAGAGCTGATGTCGCCATCGACGTGAAAGTTCACAATCGCACTGTGCAAGCCGCGAGTTAACTGCCCTACTGCGGTAAACATATTGCGATCGCGAACGCTGATAAGCTGTTCGATCAGCTCAGAGGCGCCAACTAGATCGTCGCTACTTAGTTTTTCTGAGAGTAATTTGGCACAATCACGAAGCTCTTGAACGAACTCTTCACTACTGTGCAGCTCTGGTTGTGTATCCATCGTCCAACCTTGCTGGTTATCGTTATTATCCGTCGACGCGCACGAAGATTTTTTCGATTTTTTCTTTCAATGCTGCTGCCGTAAAAGGTTTGACTACGTAACCATTCACACCCGACTGTGCCGCTTCAATAATTTGGTCTCGCTTAGCTTCAGCGGTCACCATTAAAACGGGCAAGGAAGAGAGTTTTTCGTCTGCTCGAACCGCCTTTAACAAATCGATCCCCGTCATTCCGGGCATATTCCAGTCCGTAACCAGAAAATCAAAATCACCACTCTTCAGCATTGGCAAGGCGGTTAAACCATCGTCAGCTTCTTGTGTATTGGTGAATCCCAAATCTCTTAGTAGATTTTTGATGATCCGACGCATTGTCGAGAAATCATCGACAATCAGGATTTTCATGTTTTTATCCAATGCAACCTCCGTATTCCCAGGCCTGGGATTTACTAATAGTCTAGTAGCTGATTAGCGGCTAGCCAGTTTTTGCTCCAGTTAGGGGGCAAAAACCGCACCACCAAGTCAAGCTTTTGAAAATGTGGCACTTTTTAGGCTATTAGCCACCTCAAATCAAGTGCAAAAGAGGTATTTTCTCGGCGCTGAGAGGTCAGTCCTTCTCTTGCCACGCCGATAGCCGCGAACGCAACCGTAACGCCGCCTGAGAATGAATTTGACTTACCCTCGACTCGCTCACACCGATTATCTGGCCAATCTCTTTAAGGTTAAGTTCTTCATCGTAGTAGAGCGCCAAAACCAGTCTTTCTCGTTCTGGCAGTTGGGTTATCGCCTGCGCTAGCGATTGCTTTAGGGATTCCTTCTGGAATTTTTCCTGGGGTGGCGTAAAGGCCATGCTGACGTTATCTGGGCCAAAGCCACCGGTATCATCATCGCCATAGCTTTCTTCAAAGCTAAACAAGCGGCTCGAGGCTGAGTCATTGAGCATGGCGTGATACTCATTCATACCCACATCGAGTTCTTTGGCGATTTCTTGATCAGTGGCGTCGCGCCCGTGTCGCGCCTCAACGTTGGCTACGGCTTGACTGACACGGCGGCCATTGCGATGAACCGATCGCGGTGCCCAGTCACCTCTGCGCATTTCATCGACTATCGAGCCGCGAATGCGAATGCCGGCGTAGGTCGAGAAACTGGCACCTTTAGAGGCATCGTATTTTTGAGCGGCTTCGATCAACCCCACCATTCCTGCCTGAATAAGATCTTCCACCTGCACGCAGGCGGGCATTCTCATCATCATGTGGTGTGCAATTCGCTTCACCAAAGGAGCGTATTCTTCCACCTGGATAGAGGTCAATCCGCGTTGTGTTTCGTCATACATGGCTAGGCCGTCAACTGCTGGCATTCTTCAGTCCTGTTGTTTTTTCTTTTTAGGACGCTGTAAGCGTAATCAAGCTCCGGCATGTGCCGTCTGCAATAATCGTTCAACAAAAAACTCGAGATGTCCTCGAGCTGAATTTGGCAGTGGCCACTGATCGACTTGTTCTGCGATCTTTCGTATCGCCGTTGCCGCTTTACAATTGGGTGCAAACTCCAAGATCGGCTTTTGCTTTTGCACCGCCTTGCGTACATTTTCATCAAAGGGGACATGCCCTACATACTGCAGCGACACATCTAAAAAGCGCTCGCAAACCATATTGAGTTTATTGAATAGCCCCTGTCCCTCTTGGGCGCTGCGGGTCATATTGGCAACCACGCGAAAACGGAACATGTCGTGTTCTTTGTTCAGTAGTTTAATCAAGGCATAGGCATCGGTGATGGATGAAGGCTCATCGCACACCACCACAATCACTTCTTGAGAGGCTCTCACAAAGCTCACGACCGTGTCGGAAATTCCCGCTGCGGTATCGACCACTAGCACATCCAATTGATTGCTGAGCTGACTAAAAGCATGAATCAGCGCAGCGTGCTCTTGCGGTCCCAAAGCCGCCATCTGTTGCACGCCCGACGATGCCGGCACAACTTTGACGCCAGCAGGCCCGGTGACCATAACCTCTTCGAGGCCAACTTCTCCGCTGAGCACATCAGCCAGGTTCTTGTCGGTCTTTAAGCCCAAGAGCACATCAATGTTTGCCAATCCCAAATCGGCATCCATTAACACAACCCGTCGTCGCATCTCTGCCAGCGCAATACTCAAATTCACCGAAATATTGCTTTTACCTACTCCGCCTTTGCCGCCTGTGACCGCAATGACCTGAACTGGACGTGTGGAACTCATGTAATTCCCTTCCCTAATTTGACCGTCTACTAAGTTGATTCATCGAATTTACCCATGGCTTCGAGAATCGACGCAGGCAATTGCCTACAAGTATAGTTGCTTCCCAGAATTCGCCTGTCCCGCCACTGGCATAGGCGCTGAGCTAAAGTCCGAATGATTACCTAATCCCGATTTCATCAGGCCCACCGCTTTTGCAACCAGCTTGTGACCTTTAGCAACCTGTATATCCTGAGGAATTTCCTGACCATCGGTGGTGTAACAAACGGGCAACTGATGCTCCATTACCACGCTAATCGCCTCTCCCAAGGTGGCAGCCTCATCGAGCTTAGTGAGGATACAACCCTGCAGCTGTACGCTTTGATGAGCGTGGATGGTGGCTTTCATCATCTGCAATTGTGAGTTACAGGCCATCACCAATATCGGCTTCACCTGAGGTGCGCTGGTTAGCGCCTGCAGCTGCTCTTTAAGCTGTCGATCGCCGTGGCGGAAGCCTGCGCTATCAATTAATACCAGCGGACAGCCTTTTAGGCTTCGCAAAACGGCGGGTAAATCCTGATTGTCGTCAACGACTTTGACTTGCACATTAAGGATTCGCCCCAGTGACCTGAGCTGATCATGAGCGGCAATACGATAGGTATCGGTAGTGACCAAAGCGACATTTTCGGAGCCATGCTCTAGCACATAACGAGCCGCTAGCTTGGCAATGGTGGTGGTTTTACCGACACCCGTGGGACCCACAAAGGCGTAGACACCGCCATCCATAATTCGATCGCCAGCAGCCACAGGAATGTCATGGGATAAGATTGCAAGACTGTCGGCCCAAGCCTCTTGCATGGTGCTGTGATTTTTAACCGACTTAACAATTTTCTCAGCAGGTAGATCGCTCATACCCATATGCTTGAGACGTCGCATCAAACCAGAATCCAAGGGCGTCGACATTTGCGGGGTATTCGCCATGCGGGTTAACTGCTCTTCGAGCAATAGCCGCATATCCGCCAACTCTGACTGAAGCGCGTGAAGCTGCTGCTGTTGCTCCTGACGCTCGTGATTGTAGCGCTGCTCCATACGTTGCTCGCGCTGCTCAAACGCCTGTTGCGTTTGACGCTGCTGATTGTCTTGAAATTGCTCAGCAAATTCTGAGCGATGATTCTGGACCGGCTCCACTCGCTTGGCGCGACTATCGTCACCCTGGGCATAGCTATTTGCTGGAGTATTTGCATGAGCACTCGGACGACGAGCCTGCTCAATATAGTCATCAACCGGAGCGCGCTCCGAGGTCGACGCCAATTGTCCTAATGGCGTTTCATCAAATGTTTTCTGCTCACGCGCAGCCATCATCTTCAAACGCGCCTGTTCCATTTCCTCGGCCAACTCCTCTTGGGTCTTACCAGAGGCGCGACCTCGAACAGGGGCGGTTTTTGCCGACTCAAGTTGAGCCGCGAAGCTGCGTGTAGGCGTTCCTTGTTGCGCTGCAGCCACAGGCATGGATACCGGCTGATCATTCAGATGCCCATTTTGAAGCGATCGATTTTGGCGAATAGCGCTATCAACCAAATTCTGATCACGCCAAGCGCCATCACTGCTCATTGGCACATCGACGCCTTCGACGGGATTATCCACCGGAGCTTGAACCGTCGCTGACTGAGGTGTTGGTTGCAGGCTCGTTAAAATTTCGACGCCCTGCTTAACCCGACGGCTCGACAAAATGACGGCATCAGGCCCCATTTCTTGGCGCACCAGCTCTAGTGCTCTGCGCATGTCTGCGGCGACAAAACGTTTGACGGACATTGTACTTCCTCCTGCGACACTGAATCGAAAATAGCGTCGTGTTTCTGCGTGCAACTACCTCATGCAACCGAGGTAGAGCGAATCAATCTGTTGTAGCCTCTAACCTTCGACCCCTACGGCGGCCTCGATGGTGATTTGCTTGTTATCGGGTATTTCTGTGTAAGCCAATACGTGCATGTCAGGTAAACTGAACCGAACAAATTTCGACATCATGTTGCGTATCGGCGCCGCCACCAGTAATACCAGCGGTCGGCCCTGTATCTCTTGTTTTTGCGCCGCATCAATCAATGATCGCTGCAACTTCTCCGCTAGAGTTGGCTCAATTGATGCGCCAGCGCCAGTATTTTGTGCTTGTTGTACAGACTGCAGCAATAACTGTTCCAACCCAGCCTCTAAGGTGACCACAGGCACCTCAGGCTCTTGTCCCACAATGGCTTGCACGATTTGACGGGACAGCCCGACTCGGGCAATGGAAATCAGAGTGTCGGGATCTTGACTCTGCCCCGACGATGCAGCCAGGGCTTCGGCAATGGTTCGCATATCGCGAATAGACACTTTTTCGTGCAATAGCCCCTGTAGTATTTTCAATAACACATTCAGATTCACAGCCCCGGGAACCAACTGCTCAACTAGCTTCGGCGATGTTTCCTCTAGTTTGTCTAGCAGCTTCTGTACTTCTTCGTGTCCCAACAGCTCATAGCTGTGTTTGTGTAGAATTTGATTGATGTGAGTCGCCACTACGGTACTAGCATCCACCACGGTATAACCCAGAGTTTGAGCTTTGTCCTTGCGATCGCGATCAATCCAAACGGCCTCTAAACCAAAGGCAGGGTCGGTGGTGGCGATACCGTCAATACTGCCAAACACCTGACCGGGATTGATGGCCAACTCTTTATCGGGGTGAACCTCCGCCTCGCCTAATGTCACACCCATTAGGCTTACGCGATAGGCGTTTGGCATAAGATCAAGGTTGTCACGAATGTGGACAGAAGGAATAAGAAAGCCCACTTCTTGTGAGAGTTTTTTACGAACCCCCTTGATTCGACCCAACAGCTCTCCACCTTGGTTTTTATCGACCATAGGGATCAAGCGATAACCCACTTCCAAGCCGACAACATCCACCGGTAAAACATCGTCCCAACCAATATCTGGGCTTTCGGCAGGTGTCACATCTTTGGCATCCACGGTAATCGGGGTAGCTCCGGCTCCGGCTCGAGCCTGCGGCGCTGCAACCGCGCCACCTGAAGCCGGTACCATGGCATTCGCAGTCGAACTCCCCCCGCTCATGTGATCGGCAATTTCTTTACGGTTTTTTTGATAGTACAAGTACAACGCCAAGCCCGCGGCGAAAAAGGCCAACCCCAAAAACGACACATGGGGCATACCGGGGATTGCCCCCATGATGAACAATATGACAGAGGCCACACCCAGGGCCTTAGGTGAATCAAACATCTGGCGCATAATTTGATTGCGCATGTCTTCCGAGCTGTTGACCCTGGTCACCATAATTGCCGCCGAAGTCGACAACAACAGCGACGGAATTTGAGCCACAAGACCGTCACCGATGGTCAATAAGATGTATTTCTCTAAGGCGTCTTGAAACTCCAATTGATGCTGAACCATACCAACGATCAAGCCACCGATAATGTTCAGTACAAGAATCAAAATGCCGGCGATGGCATCGCCCCGCACGAACTTACTGGCACCGTCCATGGCACCGTAAAAATCGGCCTCGGAGGCGACATCTTCACGTCGAGTCTTGGCTTCGTCCTGATCAATCAAGCCGGCGTTCAAGTCGGCGTCGATGGCCATTTGCTTGCCGGGCATGGCGTCCAAAGTGAATCGGGCACTTACCTCGGAGATTCGCCCTGCGCCCTTAGTCACCACCACGAAATTGATGATCATCAAGATGATAAAGATGATGATACCTACGGCGTAGTTACCGCCGATCACCACCTCACCAAACGCCTGAATGACCTTACCCGCCGCATCGCCGCCATTGTGCCCTTCAAGCAGCACCACACGCGTGGAAGCGACGTTGAGGGCCAGCCTCATCAAGGTAGCCACCAGCAAAATGGTCGGGAAAACGGCAAAATCCAAAGGTCGTAGGCTGTAGACGCCAACCAATAACACCACAATCGAAAGCGCGATATTGAATGAGAAAAAGATGTCGAGAAGAAACGGCGGCAAGGGCAAGGTCATCATGCCCAGCAACATTAACAGCAGCAGTGGAACACCGAGGTTGCCCTGGCCTATCCCGCGAATATGATTTACTGCGGTTTTACGATCAATGGATCCAGCGAACTGACGAAATTCTGAAAACTGTGAGGCCATAAAGATACGGTTTCTTGACGCTATAAGAGTAGTTCTCTCTTACATCGCAAAAACCGTACCTATTCCGGGAATCCATTGAAATTGTTATTTCAAATCAACTCGTTGCGAATCTCAGCTGAAATACCGCTCTGTTTTTTCTCAATTTTTGGGGCAATCAAAGACCTACATCGTCGCGTCGAACTCTGGCCAACACCGGCGCTACTAAGCTGCTGACATAGAGATAATCAGAGGTCTCGCTAGCGCCGGTGGTTAAGGGGTAAGTCGCAGCGGGGTCTTGCAGGTTAGCCAATATATCCCCGTCTTCAGAAATCGCCAAAATATGGCCGTAGTATTGGGCCGCTGGTCGAACAAATGTAGGTAGGCGCTGAACCACTTTACGCAAGAAAGGTTTCGCGGCTAACGAATCCAACAACGCAATGCGAGGTGATGTGAAGCCCAACCAAAAGCGCCCGTCTTTACCAGCCAGAATATTGTCGGGAAAACCCGGCAGGTTATCGACAATGACTTCAGATTGCCCTTGCTTCTCACCCGCGAGCCAATACTTCCACACCCGATATTCAGAGGTTTCGTTGATCAGCAAAAAACGACCCGCTGGATCGACAGTGATGCCATTGGCAAAACTCAACCCAGACATGATCACCGTGGCAATATTGGTCGCCGGATCAAATTCGATAACGCGTCCTGTTTTTTGATGTTCCATGATATCGACAAGGCTGGCCTTATAGGTACTTCCGTAAGCCTTCGCCGAAAAGCGTGTAGTGGAATCGGTTAGATAGATTTTTCCGCTAGGTGCCATCACCAAATCATTGGCGTACAACAGCGCCTGCCCTTCCACTTCTGTGAGTTTCTTGGTCAGTTCACCGCCAGCACTGATATGGAAGACACCCTCAAACGCATCGGCGACCCAAAAATCGTTGTCGTCACCGAGACAAATGCCCAGTCCTCGGCCCGGTAGCTTTACCCATTTTTCGCCCGCCATTTGATCGGGCTGCCAACGAACAACCCAGCCCTGATCGGTGGTAGCGTAAACCCGTCCGTCGGAGTCTACGACAACCCCTTCCGGTCCGGTTTGATCGCCCATCGTGAGTGAGTCGAAACTCTTTAAGGAATCGTTAACACTAAAGCTGCCCTGATAGCTCGGTGCCTCTGGAGCCTTCCACGCTACGGGCTCGATGACCACGGGCCACAAACTAAAATACAAGACAAGCATCGCAATGATTGCGGCAGATAACCTAATTAGCATTCCCTTTTCCCCAAATGGTCAATACGAAACGCCCTAGTCTACTGAGTTGCCACAAAAATGCAGCCATCTTCAATATAGAACCTGCCTCGGAGACGATTGAAACAAAAGAAATACTGAAGACCTAAATTTTATCGGGATCAAAAACCATATCCTTGGGAACTGGAATGTTGCGTGGATACTCTGGCTTCTCTCCCTTACCCTTGCGGTAATTCGACAACTGAAATACATAAGCCAATACTTGAGCCACCGCCATATAGAGCCCCGACGGGATTTCTTGATCCACCTCAGTAGTGTGATAAACCGCTCGAGCAAGCACAGGAGATTCCATTATTTGAATATCATTGGCATTGGCGATCTCTCGGATTTTAAGAGCCATAAAATCAACACCTTTAGCCACTACAATGGGCGTACCCATGGATTCAGGATCGTACTTAACCGCCACTGAGAAGTGGGTCGGGTTGGTGATCACCACATCAGCTTCAGGCACGGCCGCCAATTGTCGATTATTGGCCATCTCTCGCTGCAGCTGGCGTATCCGCCCCTTCACTTCGGGCTTGCCTTCCGAGTCTTTCATCTCATCTTTAATATCTTGTCGAGACATTTTCAGTTTGCGCGAATTATCCCAAATCTGAAAAGGCACATCGGCCAAAACAATAAAAATAGTGACCGCCGACAAAGCAATAGCGGCCCAACCCGACAATCGAAGAGAATCGACAATCGATGGCTTAACTGCCTGATTGGCCAATTCAAGCATGTCCTGCTGCTGAACGACCAATAACACGATAGCCAAACTCAGAATGAGAAGTACCTTTGCCAGTGCTTTGGTTAATTCAACCAAGCCTTTAACACCAAACATTCGCTTCAAACCCGCCGGTAA
Source organism: Cellvibrionaceae bacterium (assembly GCA_050633365.1). Classification (GTDB taxonomy): domain Bacteria; phylum Pseudomonadota; class Gammaproteobacteria; order Pseudomonadales; family Cellvibrionaceae; genus Pseudomaricurvus. Next base: position 99,379 of record JBOEGJ010000011.1, read on the forward strand.
ACTCATGCGGTTAGCTTTGGGCATCAACGCCTTGGGACTCCACAACCACCCTCCCAAGGCAATTGGCCCCAAGATCGCAGCAATCGCCAATACGGTGAACAGCGGAAACAACGATGTTAGCGCATCACCAAAGGAGTGAGTGAGATGAGAAATCATCAGAGAGGTGTCGAAAATATCTTCACGAGTAAGCTGGAAATTGAAACGAATGATATCCAACAGACGCTGAGACATAAAAGGCGCGAAGACAAATAAGGAGATACTGCCAGAAATTAAAATGGCCGACGTGGTTAGTTCCCGCGATCGCGGAACCTGCCCGTCCTCGCGGGCCTTGTCCAAGCGCTTCTGCGTGGGTTCTTCTGTTTTTTCCTGACTGCTGTCGTCTTCTGCCATCAGCGAATATCCAGAATGTTGTAGAGAACATTAAAGCCCTCTTCCATAAATAAGTGATAATTCGGTAAAAAGCTCGGCATGCTGTACCAAATCAACACCAATCCGAACAGCAAAGTAATGGGAAAGCCTACGGCAAAAACATTCATTTGCGGTGCCGCGCGACTCATCACACCAAAGGCCAAATTCACAACCAGCAACGAGGTGAGTACCGGCATAGCAACCAACAACGCGCGGCTGAACATCCAAGTGCCACTACTGGCGATTTGTAAAAACACATCGGCGCTAAAACCTCGGTCGGAGACGGGAAAAGTGCTGAAGCTTTCAATGACCATTTGAAATACGGCCAAATGACCATTTACACTCAGGAAAAGCAGAGTGGTCAAAATTAGGTAGTACTGGGAAACGACGGTAACCGTCACACCATTGGCGGGGTCATTCATGGAGGCAAAACCCAAGCCCATCTTCATCGCCATAAATTGACCGGCAAGAACAAACAGATGAAACATCACCTGCAAGAAGAATCCGATGGTAATACCAATAACGATTTGCTGAATGATAATGACCAGACTCGCCAAAGACAGCGGCGGAATGGATGGCATAGGTGGCAGTAACGGCACCACCAAGAGTGTCACCGTAATACCAAGAACAACACGAACCCTTGCCGTCACCAATCGAGTTCCCACTACGGGCATCGACATGAACAGTGCCGTAATTCGAAAAAACGGCCACAGATAGCGACCAACGAACTCAGTGATCTGCGCATCGGTTAGGTACCACATACGCTAGCCAATCAACTGAGGTATTTGTGTAATAAGACCGATAAAGAGATCCATAAACTGAGTAATCAGCCACCCTCCCGCCACCATAATGGTACCGAGCGTAATCAACAATCGAGGGAGAAAACTCAGCGTTTGTTCGTTAATTTGTGTTGCCGCCTGAAACATACTGACGATTAACCCCACCGCCAAGCTGGGCCCGACGATCAACGCCACCATGGTAACGGTCAAAAAGAAAGCGCTACCTAATAGATCCATAACCACTTCGGGAGTCATCTTCGAATCCTCGCAGAAACTGTATTACTCATCAGGACGTCAACCATAACTTGCCGCCAAGGTGCCAATAATTAGCGCCCAACCATCGACCAATACGAACAACATAATCTTGAACGGTAATGAAATAATCAGCGGCGACAACATCATCATCCCCATGGCCATCAGCACACTCGCAACAACGATATCGATCACCAAAAAAGGGATAAAGATGATAAATCCGATTTGAAAAGCCGTTTTTAACTCCGACGTCACAAATGCTGGAACCAAGATATTCATTGGAAGCTCTTCTGCACTTTGTACATCGCGTTGGTCGGCAATTTCCATAAACAAAGCAATGTCGGACTCTCTAGTCTGGGCCAACATAAAAGCGTGGAAAGGCTTTTGAATCCGATCAAACGCCTCGCCAGCGGTAATACTCTCGTTAATATAAGGCTGAAGCGTTTGCTCATTCACCTCTTTAAATACTGGAGTCATAATAAAGAAAGTCAGAAAAAGCGTTAGACCAATTAGAATCTGGTTAGATGGTGACTGCTGTAGTCCCAACGCCTGCCTGAGAATCGCGAATACGATAATGATCCGAGTAAACGACGTCATCATCATCAACATCGCAGGCAACAGTGACAAGCTCGTCATTATCGCCAGAATTTGTAGCGTTACGGTGTAATCTTGGGTGCCATCGTCATTGGTTTTTACCGTGAGTGCCGGTAAACCAGGAATCCCCTTTATACCCTGGGGAGAATCCGCCGAGGAAGATATAGCCTCAGCCGTCGCGCCTAAGGTATCTGATTGGGCGTAAGACTGCCCAGACCAAGCTCCCAGCAAGAGAATCAGCAATACGAGGAAAACACCAATTGGCTGACGCACTGCCTCTTGTAGACTCACGACTTTTCGGTCCCTTTCGTTAGTATCTCTTTAAGCTTCGCTGAAAAGTCCGTGGGCGCGCTCTCGCTAGCTCGACTTAAATCCACTGGCTCATCGAAAACGTGCAAAGAGTTAATTTGTGTTGCGGTGACACCCAACAAAATGTGCTGACCACCAACATCGACCAAGACAATTCGCTCTCTTGTTCCCATTGGCATGGCGGCAACCACTTTCATTTGCTGCCCCCCCACCAAACTACCTTGTCCGACTCGCTTTAAAATCCAGGCAAGGGCAAATACCAAACCGATCACGAATAACAATCCCAACAGCACCTGCATCATGTAAGCGCCTTGATTGGGCATGGGCGTTGATGACTTCACAGCGTCTTGAACTTGAGCAAAAACAGGTGCGCAAGAGAACAACACAAGCAACAGCGTCAGCTTTTTCATCAGCCTGTGTTTTGACCGTAGACTGAAGCTCGCTTTATACGGATTGACGGCGTGTACTCTCATGATGGCCACTCGACTCGGTGAAATTATTTTCTCGGGAAACCTCAACGCAATCGCTTGATACGCTCCGCGGGACTGATGACATCCGTCATACGAATACCAAACTTTTCGTTAACCACCACCACTTCTCCGTGGGCAATCAAGGTGCCGTTAACCAGCACATCTAACGGCTCACCTGCCAAGCGATCGAGCTCAATCACTGAGCCTTGATTTAACTGCAGTAGGTTGCGAATGGTGATTGAGGTGGCGCCAACCTCCATGGCAATAGTGACAGGAATATCGAGAATTACGTCAAGATCGGGATTGTCGCCAGCCGATACTAAAGGCGCATCGTTTTGTAGCTCGTCGAGTTCCACCTGGCTGACATCATCGTCGCTTTCTGCCTCGCCAGATTCCGCCTCAGCCATAGCTGCGGCCCACTCGTCGGCCATGGAATCCTGATTGACGTCTTCGCCTTCAGTTTCGCCAGTTGGCAGATCATCATCACTCATCGTCTTCTTCCTTTGCTATCTCAGGCATGGTCGAAACGTTTTGAAATACCGTTCGATCAATTAATTCGTTCACTTTCAGCGCCAAGTTGCCATTCGATTGGCCCATCTCACTGCGAAACATGGGCACCTTGTTGGCGGTGACGATTTGAAACTCGGGCATCTCGATCGGCACTACATCGCCAGTTTTCATTTCTAAGATATCGCGCAAGGTGATCTTCTGACTGGCGACCTCACACTCCAATTCGACCTTGGCTTCCATAACGTCATTGCGCAAAGCGACGCTCCAGCGATCATCAAGATCATCGGTATCAGTCTGTAAACCGGCGTCGAGCATTTCCCGAATAGGCTCAATCATCGAATAGGGAATGGTGATGTGTAAATCACCGCCGCCGCCGTCAAGCTCCACATGAAAAGTACTGACAACAACAACCTCACTAGGGCTGACAATATTTGCCATGGAAGGATTAACTTCTGAATTGATGTACTCGAAGTCGATGGGCATCACTGCCTTCCACGCCTCTTCGAGATCCACAAACGCTTGATCGAGAACCATCTGTACCACACGCAGCTCGGTAGGCGTAAATTCTCTACCCTCAATTTTTGCGTGACGACCGTCACCACCAAAGAAGTTATCAACCAATTTGAACACTAGCTTCGCATCCAAAATAATTAACGCGGTGCCACGCAACGGGCGAAACTTCACCATATTCAAACTGGTGGGCACATAAAGTGTATGAACGTACTCACCAAATTTTTGAATTTGTACGCCTCCCAAAGAAACATCGGCGGAGCGACGAAGCAGATTAAACATGCTAATTCGAGTGTAACGAGCGAAACGCTCGTTAATCATCTCTAAGGTGGGCATTCGCCCACGTACGATTCGATCCTGGCTGGTTAAGTCGTATGACTTAACCGAACCGGGCTCGGCATCACTCTCGGTTTCGACATCACCATCATCGACCCCATGGAGTAGCGCATCAATCTCGTCTTGTGACAGTAAGTCTTGCACTTAGCGTTCCTGCCTTAGGTTTCTTGAGTACTACTGCATAACAAAATTAGTGAAGAGCACCTGCTCAACACCGGGTTTGCCGATCTCTTGCTCGAGCGTTCTCTGAACTTCATCCAGCGCCATCTGACGCAATAACTCTTTGCCTTCCGCCGTCTGCAATTCGGCGTAATCTTGTCCGCTAAACAGCATCAACAAGCCGTGTTGCAACATCGTACTGTGCTCTTCGATAGCAGCGACCACATCTTCTTCACGAACCATTAAACTGACTTCGGCCTGCAAGAAACGCTGTCGACCTCGGGCGTTAAAATTAACGATAATGGTAGGCTTGAGTGGAAAATAGATCGCAGGAAGCTTCTCTTCAACCACCGGTTCGGCGTCGGCTGCGGCGGCCTCGCCCGCCTCTCCCTCTGCAGGTGCGTCCCCTCCCATCATCTTGAGTGCAAAAAGCGTCCCGCCAACCGAGAGTCCCACCAGCACTAAACCCACCACAATCATCATGATGAGCTTCTTTTTACCGCCGCCGGACTCTTCTACTTCTTCATTGTCTTCAGCCATGTCAAAAACCTGTCGTTCCTTTTATAAAATCAAATATCAGCAAGAGGCGTGCCACCACTTCTACCCGCATCGCACCCTGCCATAAGCTCAACTGTCACCGCTAGCGTAGTTCAATTTGGGAAATCCTACAGGGACTGCTCCATCTTTGATCCTCTAGTCGAGGTGAAGCACGGATGGAAAGGAGATGCGGATGCGGGATGAGAAATGAGAAATGAGAGATGAGAGATGCGTTGGGTATGGGGTGCCCCGAAATTTCGGACACCTATTTGTTGAGCGGTACCGCTAATCCGAAACCGGGTCATCCCAGTTATGCTGAGTGCACTTTTCAGCCGCCGTCGACACCCGGAGGTTATGCCATGTGAAACTTTACTCTGTATCGCTATTGGCTGCGCCGCTAGGTCAGAGCAATCAACATTAAGAGTGTTTAGACAAAGTGATCAACCAAGCCTTGAGCGATCTTGATGGGGGCTATCTCTTCTGCGTCCTCATCGTGCTCACCCGCCGCATCAGACTGACCGGAGCCACCGTTGCCGCTCTCTGCTTGCTGCTGAAATGACTGATCCGAGACGTCAACGTCGACCAAATTCAAACCCTCCGCATCAAACATATCTCTGAGTTTCTGCGCCGTCTGGTCGAGAGCCTCGCGAACCACGGCGTGCTGACTGGCGAAACTCACACTGGCCTGCTCTTGATTGAGGGTGACCCTAACCTGCAGTTGACCCAGCTCAGGAGGATCGAGCTGTATCTCTGCCGAGGTAATTCTTTGAGTAGCCATGATAGCGACTCTTTCTGCAACTGCCGTTTGCCATTGAGGCTGACCTGCTTTGGCTTGATTCGGCATGGTAAATTGAGCGCTGCCCTGCTGGACATTAATCGGCCTAGAAGCCGGACGCTGCGTTGTGGCAATCAAGGGAGAGACTTCACGCAAGGAACCACTGGCGTCGCTCTTGAGTGATCCGTCTTTGGCCATCTCTTGAGTCGCAAGATTCACCGCACTGGCCGCCTGCTGATTCAAGGTCTGCTGATTTGGCCTCGGCATATTTTCAGCCAGTTGCATCAGTTCAACCGTTTTACTAGCCCCTGACTTGGCCTCTGAGCCAGCCGATCTGCCCTCTAGCGCCGTAGCCAGGCTATCGCCCTCTTCTGCAGTCACAGCTCCGGTAGTGTCTTGAAATGAGGTAAATGACTGACGCGTGCCGACGGCGCTATTGCCGACAGCTGGGCTCACCGCCACAGAGGCCATTGCCGCCTGCTCAGAAGCCGCAGGTGCTGCGGTGGGCGCCGCAGTCGAAGCAACAGGGATAATATCCTCAACCAGCTCATCTAATGCGGTATTGTGCGTTTCGCTCTCTTGATCTTGCAAACTTCGGGTATTGGCAACCGCATCCGCTAAGCTTTCGAGAGAAATCGAAGCATCTCCGGGCACATCGATAATAACTTCGCTAGAGGCTTCAGTACCGGAATCAGAAGTTTCCGCCAATGATGACACCAGCGGCGTAAATTCAGCGCTTTCGTCTGTGGAGGATGTGTCTTGATCTCTTGAGCTTACTGAAGCGCCGGACTCCTCGCTCGCGGTACTAGCTTCAGAGCTCGGCTCAACCGAGTTAGTTTTCTCTTGGTGCTGAGATTGGACACTGCCCTCGGTACTTGTATCTGCATCAGAGGACTCAGCTTTGGGCTTTACTTGATCTTTAGCCTCTTGCCCTCGATCACCACCGTGCTTGTCGTCACGGCGTTTATCCGAGGCCTCAGAATTCGTATTTGACGCAGCGACGGATGACTCATTCGCCTCGGACGCGCTGTTGGCCATGTGCTTTTTGAAAGTTTCATCCGAGTCACGGGCATCGAGATCTCGCCTATCGACTTTTGCGTTTGCCCCAAGGTTTAACAAGGCGGATACATTCATATTGGCCGCACTAGAATTCATAAACGCTACTCCTCAACTTTTCATCAGCAACATGTCCATCGACGTCAGTATCAACAATGGCATTGGCACCAGTTTGCCGCCCTCACGAGCGCTTTGAGCCCGAAAGCGGCAACGGATATCCGCTTTTTCGGCAACTTGGAGTTATTTGCGGCTGTTAATTAACTTGATAAGTATTTTGCAAGGAGAGTGCCAATTAATGGCTAGGGGCTAGCGACGAGGACAGAGAGGACAGAGAGCCATGTGACTACAACGCCTGTAACGCGGACTTCACCAGGTCGAATTCTTGTTTGATACTTTCAACGCAGGCCTCGATACCGTCGAGTTGTTGATCTTTGGCTTTGGTTTCGACTTCGAAACACAATTCCGACAGTGGCATAGCGCCAAGATTACTGCTGCTGCCCTTGAGACTATGAGCGCAGTGGCGCAGCTCATCGTAGTCGGCCGCAGCAACTAGGTCCGAAAGCTGCGCAATACGTGTGGTGGCATCGTCCAAGTAGGTTGTGATCAATTGCGGGAAATCATCTTCCATCACCTCTTTCAGCATGGTTAATGTTTCGGTGTCGACAGAGCCAGTCATGTGTTTAGTCCATTGCCCAGAGATTAATCGTCTGCGTCCCACTTGAACACAGCTTCTACCATGTTGCCATTTCCAATATAGCGCAGAGAATGGCAAAGAGTTCTAATAAGAGGAATCCCGCGACCGCAATAGCCCTCGGATTTATGATTATTATTGATGTTAGACTCATGTTCAAATCCCGGCCCGGAATCATTCACACAAATGGTGAGACTTCCCCCATCACCTTGAATTTGATGATCCAGTCGGAACTTCACAAAACCACCCTCGAGCGCCTCAACTCGCTTCTTTCGCTCCTCGTAGTATTTTGTGAAACCCTCTGGCGTTTGTTTCCAGCTGGAATCAAGTCCCAAAACACCGTGCTCAAGTGCGTTCGAATAGAGCTCGGCGAGAATGGTGTACAAATTGCCGCTATGACTTCGAAGACCTGGCACCTCAACCAATACATTCAACAGCAGGGGCAAAGGATCGAACATGCGGAAAGTTGACGGTTTTAACTCAAGGTCTAACGCCCACTCCAACATACCGCCGTGACGCTGAGGCTCGTAATCCAGGTTGGTGTTAACCACCTGATGAGGCTCAACCATGGTCAGCTCGATCAAGGAGAGATCATCGTCACGCTCACCTTCGGCGTAATCGTGAACGGCGTTGAGGATTCGATCAAATACGGGTTCAGTAGATTCTGTCGGTTCAAATATCGACAGCAAACGCTCCTCCCCAAACATATCGCCCTGAATATTTCGCGACTCGATAATACCGTCAGACCACATATAAAGCCGATCATCGACGGCCATTTCAATGTGCTGGCAATCATCTTTGAAGCTGGCATCATCCAATACGCCCAGCGGTAAATGGGTCGAGCGAATGGTTTCGACCTCGCTGGTATCAGCCCGATGCACAAAGCAGTCGGGCAAGCCCCCATTCCAGATCTTAATCTTGCGTTTGCTGAAATTCATGTCCACGATCGCCGCACAACAAAAAACACCGATCGGTAATATTTGCTTAAGTTTTTGATTGATTTCACGAAGGATATCTACCATCGAGAAACCCTTTTGCACCATCCCATAAAAAGATGAGGCCAGCGGCATGGCGCCAATCGCTGCGGGTAAACCGTGTCCGGTAAAATCCCCCAGTAATACCATCATGCTGCCCGAAGGACGCATGGCAGCAACAATGACATCGCCGTTAAATACGGCTAAGGGCGACAAAAAGTAATTGACGTTAGAGGCGTTGAGGCAGCCGGTATGAGCAATATTATCAAACACTTGTTTGGCAATAGTCTGCTCTTGCATCAAGTGATCGTTATGATGGGAGATTTGGTCACGCTGCACTTGCACTTCACTGTGCATTTCGCGCATACGACTAAAGGATTTAATTTTTGCTTTTAAGATAACCCGATTATAGGGCTTCGATAGAAAATCATCCCCACCGGCATCGAGGCACCGAACCAGAGATTGGGTGTCGGTGAGCGAGGTCAGAAAAATGATCGGAACCAAATCCTCACCAGCCAGCTCTTTGATTTTCTTCGCCGCATCAAAACCATCGAGCTTAGGCATAAGCGCGTCGAGAAGCACCATATCTGGACGATCGGCGATAAAGGCAGAAATGGCCTCTTGCCCATCGCAGACACTGACGACTCTATGCCCTTCTTTTTTGACGATCGACTCCAAGATCAATCGATCGGAATCAGTATCGTCTGCAATAAGGATTGTGAGCGGAGTAAATTCCGACATTGAAATAAGCCCGTGTTGAGACGCGGGCTATTGAATGGTAAACAGTTGTTCGAAATTCGAGATGGTGAGAATCTTTTTGACATCTGGGCTGCAGTTGACGATTTCGATTTCCGCCGAATTACCACCGGCGTGATCACGCAGTAGCAACAACATGCCCAACGCAGAACTATCGAGATAAGTTGTTTCATTCATATCAACCTGATATTTGCCAGGCTGCTCAGACAACGCCTCATAGCTGTTTCTAAAGTCCTGATGTGCACTGAAGTCAAAACGCCCCTGAATGGATATCACCAGTTCTTGACCGTCTTCAGAAACACGAGATTGAATTCCCATAACTTGCCTCATAGCCTTGCCCATTTTACTCGGAGCCCTTGTTGCTCCGGGATAGTCCATAATCACTACACCGGCACCTTAAAACCTCTACCTCAATCCAGACGAGGCTGGTAAACCACCTAAATAGGCCTGTGGTTATTTTGAATATCGTTTAAGGAACCTGACGTTATCTAATGATAGACCATAAATATCAAAGTCTGCTGGCGGATTCCAGTCTCAAATGCGCTAGAAAGTAAAATCCTTTGAAGCCAAGTCACTCAGCGCCCAAATCGGTCAAATATACAACACTGGCAAACGGCCTGCTCCCGCGGACGAAACCCTCAGTGGTAGGCAGCCCGAATAATCGCCTCGGGAATCTTGTTAAGAGACAACACCTGATCTGCCGCATCCAATTTGACCGCAGCTCCGGGCATTCCCCAAACGACACTGCTTTTCTCGTCCTGAGCAATGGTCGCACAACCCCCCTGCCTCATCTCCAGCAACGCTTGCGCCCCATCAGCGCCCATTCCGGTGAGGATTGCGCCCATGGCATTTTTGCCCGCTACAGCCAAAACTGACTGAAATAGCACCTCAACCGAGGGTTTGTGGCGATTAACCGGCTCGCTATCGCTGAGCTTGCAAACATAGCCGTAGGAGGAGCGCGCCAGTTCCAGATGCTGGCTACCGGGCGCAAGATAAGCGCAGCCGGCCCGTACAGGCTGATTGTCTTCTGCTTCAAACACCTTAATCTCACAATTTGAATCGAGACGAGCGGCGAAGGATGAGCTAAAACTGGCTGGGATATGCTGGGCAATCAGAATGGGTGGCGATTGCTTAGGCAGCACCCGCAAAACATCCTTGATGGCTTCGGTACCACCGGTAGAAGCGCCAATGGCACAAATAAAGTTAGCTCTTAAGCGTGAATCTGGGGTGACGCTGACCGGAGTCTGATCAAGCCAGTTTTCGTCTCTGCCGGTAAGATTCGCACCCGCTGCCCCACGAACCTTAGAGATAATTCGGCGCTTGTACTCTGCCAACCCGGCTGCGCCCTGATCCTTGGGCTTGCCCAGAAAATCAATTGCCCCCAGCTCCAGCGCCTCGAGCGTTGCTGGTGCGCCAGCTTGAGTCAGAGTGGAAATCATCACCACGGGCATGGGCCGTAAACGCATCAGATTCGACAGAAACGTGAGGCCATTCATTCGCGGCATCTCGATGTCCAACGTCAGTACATCGGGGTTTAACTGCTTGATCATTTCACGTGCTTGGAATGGGTCTTGCGCGGCACCGACGACCTCGAGCTGCGGATCACTTTGTAGAATTTCGGTTAATAAAGATCTAACCAAGGCCGAGTCATCAACAATTAGGACTTTAATTTTTTGTGTCATCTGTACCTCAGCGTAAGCGCTGCAAATGCATAATATGGCTCAAGAAGAAATGGCCGCTAATCAAAATAGCTCGACATCCCCAGAACTCGGAGTAGTAACAATGGTCTTTCGGTACACTTCTTCGCGCTTTTCAACAGTATCGTTGTGACGCTTTTTAATCTTCCTCATTTTTACCGCACCTGTATCGGAAAAATAGAGAACCTTTCTTGGGTAGGTGCCGCCAACATCCTGGGCGACCACCTGCAGCCCCTCCCTTTCCAAATAGCGGGTCGCAAACTCGATATTTCGTTTGCCGATATCGGTCATATTCGCCAACACCTGCCCACCACCAAAAAGCTTAACCTCCAAATTCTGGCGTTTACCGCCAACCTTCAAAATGGCATTAATGAGGTACTCCATTGCCCAGTTACCGTAGCGCGTTGACTCATCTTGAGAATCCATATTCCAGCTACTGTGATCACCTGAGACCGGCAACATGAAGTGATTCATTCCGCCCACACCAATCACTTTATCGCGGATGCAAGCGGAAATGCAGGAACCCAGCACGGTGGCAATCATTTCGCCCTGACCGCTAACGTAAAACTCTCCAGGAAGAATTTTGGCCGAGGGAACATTGAGACGCCTGTCCCAATAGCGATTAACATGCTCAAATCCTCGCATTGGGGTTGGTAAAGTTTGACCGGCTAACATGTATCCCTCATGAGAACTTAACCAATTTTTTTGTAAATCGTCTTACCCAGTGATTCAAATCGATCGCAGACTTTGTGCAAATTTTCTGAGTGACCAATAAAAAGATAGCCACCCGGTGCCAGTAAATCAGCGTAGCGGTTGAAGAGTTTTTTCTGAGTTTCTTTATCGAAATAGATAACAACGTTACGACAGAAGATAACGTCAAACGGCCCTTTCATGGGCCATGAATTCAAAAGATTCAGTGGCTTAAACGTGATCAGCTCTCGAACATTTTCTTTGACACGAACCTCGGAGCCAGCGCCCTCACGCAGAAACCACTTTTTGATTCTGGCTGCATCCATCGATTCAATTCGATCGTGATGATAGACGCCTCGTTTTCCGTGAGCCACGACATTGGTATCCAAATCCGTAGCCAGCAATTTAATATCCCAACTGCCAACGGGCATGTGTTCTTTCAGGCAGATAGCGATCGAGTATGGCTCTTCGCCGGTGGAACAGCCAGCCGACCACAATCTAACCCGTCGTGAAACGCTATTTTTCTTAATCAGCTCAGGAAATACCGTATCGACCAAATATTCAAAATGGTGATTCTCTCGAAAGAACGAGGTTAGATTTGTGGTTATGGCATTGACAAAATCTGTGGTTTCGTCGTTGCCTTGGCGCTCCAATAGATCACAATATTCATTGAACGAGGCCAGTCCACGCTCGCGAATCCGGCGAGCAAGACGACTATAAATCATGTTCTTCTTGTGATCAGTCAGTTTAATTCCCGTCAGTTGATAGGCAATATCTTTAACTTGATCGAAGTTCTTCTGACTCATTGGGAATTCACGTTCCAGATGAGACTCTTTCACTGTCACCCCGCAAACTATCTCAGTGCACCTAATTCCGGCGCACCTAATTCAAGTACACTGAAACACGGTTAATCAATTAGTCGTTAGCCGCCTAAAACTCTTCCCACTCATCATCAGAGTTCGATGACGTCATACGGTCGGGCGAATTGCTGATACTGCTAGCCCCGCCAGAAGATTGTCCGCTTGCGGTCTTAACCACATGCAACGAAGCGCCGCCACCATGGGCCATGTCATCGACCACAAAAAAGTCCATCATGCTATTCATGCTTCTCGCCTGCTCGGCCATGGCCTCGCCTGCGGCCGACGCCTCCTCTACTAAGGCAGCGTTCTGCTGGGTCATATCATCCATTTGCGAGATAGCAGTATTCACTTGATCAATCCCCGAGGTTTGCTCCTGAGCCGCCTCACTGATCTCTTTCATCATCGAGCTTACTTTTTCGACAGCGCTAACAATATCTTGCAAGGTTTCGCCAGATTCGTTAACCAACTGGGTGCCGTCACCCACCTTATTCTGACTGTCGCGGATCAGCTCCTTAATCTCTTTCGCTGCACCTGCGCTTCGCTGCGCCAAATTGCGAACCTCACCAGCTACAACTGCGAAGCCTCGACCCTGTTCACCCGCTCGCGCCGCTTCTACCGCCGCGTTTAACGCCAGTAGATTTGTCTGGAAGGCAATTTCATCAATAACACCGATAATGTCGGAGATCTTTTTACTCGAGGTATTGATGTCGTCCATAGCGGAAACCGCTCGATTCACGACTTCCCCGCCTTGCACCGCTTTATCCTGTGCATCGCCCGATAGCTGGTTGGCCTCTACTGCATTCTCCGCGCTTTGCTTCACCGTCGAAGTCATCTCTTCCATACTCGACGCCGTTTCTTCTAGCGACGAAGCTTGCTCTTCAGTACGTTGACTTAAATCTGCGTTGCCTTGTGCGATTTCATTGGCCGCCGACATAATTGCGCTTGACGATGAGCGGATATTTCCAATGACTTCCGTCAATTTATTCGCAGTTTCATTGGCGTCATTTTTCAACTGACCAAAAGACCCCGAATAATCTCGGGTAATGCGTTCGGTTAGATCCCCTTTCGCCATGGCGCCAAGCATCCGCAGGACATCATTCAGTGCAACCTCGACCGTACTCACCAAGTTATTCAGTCCTTGACTAAGGTTTTCGAAAAACCCGTCTTTGTCATCCATACGAATTTGTTGGGTAAAGTCACCAGAAGACGCGGCCTCGACCATCGCATCGATCTCCCCTTCAATAGCAACCTCTGCGGTACGATCGGCCCATTCAACCACCGTACCAATGCGGTCACCTTCGACAATGATTGGATTGGCAATCAATCTAAACGTGCGTCCGCCAACTACAATCTCTCCTTTATGAGTGCTCGACAGCTTGTCTAACATACCGCGCTGATGCGCTGGGTTTTTATGAAAAATATCAATATTGGATCCCACCAAACGCGAGGTATCAAAACCCGTGAGCTGGGTGCGAATATCGGCCTCCGCGGTTCGCATCATGCCGACGATCGAGTCGTTCATGTAAATGATGTTGTAGCCTTCATCCGCAATCATGACATTGGCCGATACATTGTCGAGCGCTTGTTTTACTCTGGCGTTTTCAGAAGATATACGCTGCTCCTCCTGCTCTTGCGCCAACCGCTTAGTAAGGTCATCCCATTCAACCACAGTGCCCAAACGCCCGCCGTCGTCGTCAAATAAAGGCGTCGCAATCAGCTTAAAGGTAAAGCCAGATACATTCAGGGAAGTACTGTAAGGTTCGCGTAGATTTCGCAACATTCCCCGCTGATGCTCGGGTTGTTTATGAAAGTCATCTACACAGGTTCCGATCAGGTTATCAACGGAGAATCGGGGCAATGCCTCTTTAAGACCAACCTCTCGCGCTCGCAGCATTTTCACCACCGCGTGGTTGGTATAGATAATATTCAGATCGGCATCTGCCATCATCACACTGGTATCACACACATCGAGCGCTTGTTTAATGCGTTTATTCTCAGCCGCCAACGCAATTTCTTCGTTGCGCGCCTTTATAGCGTCGGTTTTATCCTGCCACTCTACGACCGTTCCAATCCTTTTTCCCGCGAGGTCATACCAGGGCGTTGCGATTAAACCAAAAACCATCTCGCCCAAGGTAATATCGGTTTCATAAGGGCTGCGGAGATCGGCAATCATACCACGCTGTTTTGAGGGGGTTTTGTGGAAGTCATCAACACAAGTTCCCACCAACCTCTCGGCGCTAAAATTGGGGAGGTACTCACGCAGTTGGGTTTCACGATCCTTCAACATTTTTTCAACTTCATCATTGACGTAGATGATATTGAGATCGTTATCGGCCAACATGACATTGGCTTGGCAAACCTTCAGAGCATTCGACATATTGGCATTTTTCTCATGCTCGAATGATTGAAGTTTTTGCTCGGTGATATCAGTGGCAAACTTCACGACTTTGTAGACTTTGCCATTGGCATCGAAGATTGGATTGTACGAGGCCTGGATCCACACCTCTTTTCCGCCGTTGCCTATACGCTTGAATTCATCAGAGCTAGCAAGGCCTCGATTGAGATCCCCCCAGAACTGCTGATATTCGTTGCTGTTGCGAGTGTCGTTATCAACAAACATGCTGTGATGTCGGCCCTGAATATCAGTTAACTGATAATTCATAACACTCAAGAAATTCTGATTGGCGATAATGATTGTGCCATCCATGTTAAATTCAATCACGGCCTGAACCTTATCTAAGGCAGCTAACTTCGCCTTGGCTTCGGCCAACTCTTGTCCGTTTGACAGTCCGAGAATTTCTGCAATCTTGTTCATAACTTCCTCATTTCAAGCGTTATACGCGAGAGTTTTGATTCTTATTCACCAGCGGCTTCAATTAACTTAGTGGACATCTCGGACAAATCCGGCAGATCATCCATATTCAGCAATTTGTCAATCTCAAGCAAAATCACCATTTTGTCGTCGACATTCACAAGCCCGCGAATATAGTCGGTCGACACTGAGTCACCTAAATCCGGAGCGGCTTTCATGTCACTCGCTGTCAAGTTGTAAACATCTGACACCGCATCAACCACGATCCCCATAATGCGACTGCCCTTATCTGTTTTCACCTTCAACACAATCACAACCGTCACAGCGGTATACTCGATTGCCTCCATACCAAAGCACTGACGCAGATCGACCAGCGGAACAATGGTTCCGCGCAGGTTAATCACGCCTTTGATATTCGGCGGTGCATTGGGAATCGGTGTTGCCGACTCCCAGCCTCGAATTTCTTGAACGCAAAGAATATCGACTCCGTACTCTTCATTTGCCATGATGAAGGTCAGGTACTGATTACCATCATTCATTGTGGCGACACCACCATCAGCGACGTATTCTGGCGAATCCGACGAGGTCTCAACGACTGTTTGCATTTCCTTTAACCCCTTTACGCGATACTTTGCAGCGGCTGATGAGAGCCGGCAATCGAAACAACGTTAGATCTTTGCTGGTGAGTAATTCCAGCGAGCTTGACCAACCCGGGAATATCCAAAATCAATGCCACAGTGCCATCACCCAAGATGGTCGCACCGGATATTCCCTCAACACGCTGATAGTTTTGTTCTAAGCTCTTTATCACGACTTGTTGCTGAGCCTGTAAATCGTCCACCACCACGCCCACCTTTTCGCCATCGCATTCAACGACAACCATGAGGGCTTCATCCAAACTGGTCGATTCTGCTTGAACATTAAAGATTTGATGGAGCTGTATGATCGGTACGTATTCGTCGCGTAACTGGAACACATCACAACCACCGGCGACTCGACTGACTTTTTCTTCATCGCTTTGCAGTGACTCAACAATAGAAACCAAAGGAAAGATGAAGGTTTGCTGCCCCACTCGAACCAATTGGCCATCGAGGATCGCCAAGGTCAGCGGCAGGCGAATGGTAATACGTGATCCTTTACCTTGAGTCGAGGTAATTTCGACCGATCCGTTAAGTGCTTGAATGTTTCGACGAACCACATCCATTCCCACGCCTCGGCCAGACACATCACTCACTTCTTGAGCCGTAGAAAATCCAGGCTGGAAAATCATATCGTAGACTTGCTCATTGGAGAGGCCATGCGAGTCTTTTTCCTGCACCAAACCACTTTCAATAGCTTTTTCGAGTATTCGCTGTCGATCCAGACCTTTGCCATCGTCGGTAATTTCGATGACTACGTTGCCGCCTTGGTGGTAGGCGTTAAGAGTAATAAGACCAACCTCAGACTTGCCCGCATCAAGTCGATCTTGTGGTTGCTCAATCCCGTGATCCAAGGCATTGCGAACCAAGTGCACCAACGGATCACCAATTTTTTCCATCACCGTTTTATCGAGTTCAGTCTGCTCGCCGATGAGTTCAAGCTCTATTTTTTTGTCGAGCCGACGGCTTAAATCTCTAACCATTCTTGGAAAACGACTAAAAGCGAAACTGATCGGCAACATGCGAATGCGCATAACGCTTTCTTGCAGCTCCCGAGTATTCTGCTCAAGCTGACTCAGTCCCTCACGCAGCTTAGGAAGATAATCCATCTCAAAATCATCACCCAGCTGACCGAGCATCGACTGGGTAATCACCAACTCTCCGACCATATTGATCAAGGTATCGACCTTATCGATACCCACTCGAATTGAAGTCGATTCTGTGGATTTTTGTTTCTTAGCTGGAGCCGAAGTAGTCGATTTACTCGGTACTTTAGCTGCCTTCGATGACTCTAGATCTACGCTAGGTGCGCCGATATTCTCGGCCATTTGTGTCGGTTCAACGGCTTCCGTCTCGGTTGTAACGCAAGCGTCTTCATCAGAAGATAAGACTTTATCTGTCCCCTGATCAGGGTCGGTGATTGCCGAAATAGGTTCATTGCTCGCTGTCGTGTTTACCGCGGAAATTGAAAGATCGGATTCGTCAACAACCCACTCAAAGGCTTCGCTCACCTGTGATTGTTCAATGTCACCGACTAGCGATATCGACCAGCTCAGATAGCAAGATTCTGGGTTGAGCGCAGACCAGCTGGGCAAACCTTCCACGTGAGAGGAAACCTGAAGATCGCCGAGATCTTCAAGCTCACGAAAAATTCTAAGAGGCTCGTTACCCGTTCTTAGAATATCTTCACCTGGCTTGAAATTGATATTCCAGCCTGCGGTCAATTCAGAACTACTCGTCTGACTGGAGCCTGATTGAGAAGCCTCAGACTGCTTCTCTGAGTCGTTTTTATGACAGGCGAGTACTATTTCCAGGTCGGATTCATCGATAACCCACTCAAACACTTCGTCAAGCGACTCCTTACCGATACGGTCTCGAAAAATGATCTCGAAGCCGAGGTAACAGGCTTCTGGATCCAGTGCCGTATAGTCGGGCAACTGATCTAAACAGGGAGTTACCGAGATGCGCCCCAACTCTTCGAGTTCGCGAATAATTCGTAAAGGCTCATTGCCGGTTCGCAAAATGTCGCGTCCAGGTAAAAAGCGAATATTCCAAGGGCCATCGGTGCCGACATTATCGTCTGCAGCGGATGCTTGAGATGAATCAATGGGTTCTGCGGACGTCACCTCGGGTGAGACTTGGTTAGAAACCGACAACGTCTCCGAAGCGGCCGCCTTAGGATCTATCGCCAGAATCGCCTCAAAGGATTGTTTTAGACCTTCGGCGGCTTCACTGTCAGGAGTTTCTTCTTGCTGCAGAGCTGACAATAAGTCCCGCAGACAATCCACTGACTGTAAAAATAGATCGATATCTTCTTGACGAATGCCTCGTACATCAGAGCGAATTTCGTCCAGTAGAGTCTCGAGCACATGGGTAAAGTCTGCGACTATCGCAAAACCAAAGGTGGCGCTGCCGCCTTTAATCGAGTGGGCCGCTCGAAATATGGTGTTGATTGTCTCGGAGTCCACAGCCGCCGGATCGAGTTCCATCAACGCACTTTCCATGGCGTCTAGGCCTTCAAAACTCTCTTCGAAGAAAACTTGATGAAACTGCGACAGATCAACACTCATGTTCTACAGCACCTTTTTAATAGTCGCTAACAGCTGGTCGGGATTAAACGGCTTAACGATCCAACCTGTCGCACCGGCTGATTTACCCTGCATTTTTTTGTCGGTACTGGACTCAGTGGTCAGCATGAGAATTGGGGTAAACCGATAGCTGGCAAGTTTTCTCAATTCAGCAATCAAAGCGATCCCATCCATATTTGGCATGTTGACGTCAGAAATAACCAAATCGACAGACTTACCTTTTGCGATTGCTAGCGCTTCGACTCCATCACAAGCTTCGGTCACATCGTGACCGGCTCCCTTTAAGGTAAATGACACCATCTGGCGCATCGATGCGGAATCGTCCACGGCAAGAATCTTTGCCATAGTGTTTCTCCCAAGTGACAAAAAATTAGAAATTAAAAGTAATTACATTCTCAGTTTATGATCATGGACCAATGCCTGGCTCGCCATCACGAGGCGAGCTCTAAATGATCCTTTAGACCAAGATGTTCACTGGCTTCAATCAATGCGCTAGTCGGAGCGCTCCAGCTAACTGTGGCCTGATGTTGTTTGAGAGTCGTCAGAAAGACATAGATTAACTGCAGTCCAGCAGTATCAGCGCGGGCGACTTCACTCGCATTTAAGATGACATCTTGAGTTCCGCTGGTGTACGCCTCGAGTTCACTGTAGAGCGTTTCTGCGTTGGCGATGGTTAGGTTTTCCGGTAAATCCACGGTTACCATTTTGCTCACAACTGCCTCCGTTGCCATTGAGCCAATTAACGACTTAATTCTGAGGTCTAAGCCTCTGCGGTTATTGTTGGTATCGGTCGCTAGGAAAAGAACTTTACCGATAGTTTTCGATAAATAGTTTAGTAGGAGTTTGCGCGCTTGCGAGAAATTCGAGGAATGAGCGCAAAAAACCACCATCAAAAAGGATTTATGCGTCATATTGGAGAGTTTAATTGGGTTGCTAGACAAACGACCAGCGGCACTCGAGTAAGCACACTAACCGGGGCTATCTATTCCCTGCAATTTATTCCGTGCAATCTATTCCGTGCAACCTATTCGACACAATCGATTTGGCACTATTGATTTTGTCGGCGAGACAACATCGACAGCTCATCCATTTCTTTCTGAAGTTTCTTTTCTAGAACGGCGTCTTCTTCATTTTTCAATGAGTTGATTAGCTTCTCAATGTTTTTTCTGCGCTGATAACACAGTTGCCAATTGTGGAGTGCCGAGTCTTCACCCGCTCTCAGCTGATCTAATTGCCCACGCTGAGCAGTCACAACTTGAACCAATTGCGCCAAAAACAAGCGGTCGTTCATTAAGACTTGAACACTAACGGCTTGCTTGGGCTGATTGAGTGCGCGTTCGTACTCGGCTTGATATTCACTGACCTGCTCAAATTGCTGCTTAGCGTGAGCCACTTGATGACGTGCCTGCTCTAGGGTTTGCGCTGCGGATTTCTCGGCCCGTTCAGCCATATCCAGCACCACTAACATACGCTTTGACCGCGGCTTTGCCATCCAGCTTAGGCCCTGCCAGCTTCAGCAGGGGCTGGACGCTGATTAGCCGCCCCCTGATCTTGCATATCTGGCGCCATGATAGGCGCCATGAGTGCTAATAGCTCTTGGCAGCTGTTGGCAAAATCCACCGGCTCCTTTAATCCCTGACGAACGAATTGCTTAATGTGCGGATTGCGCTCAATAGCGCGATCGATATCCGGGTCGCTTCCGGTTCGGTAAGCACCAATGTTAATTAGATCCCGATTTTCTTGATAGAGCGACAGCATCTGCTTGAACTTTTGCATCACTTGCAAATGCTCTGGCGGCACGATGTTGGGCATCGCCCGGCTGATCGACGCCTCAATATCGATGGCAGGGTAAGTCCCCTCTTCGGCCATACGCCGGGACAATACAATGTGGCCGTCAAGAATAGCGCGAGAGGCGTCGGCGATGGGATCTTGTAGATCATCGCCTTCCGTCAAGACCGTATAAAATGCCGTAATCGAACCTTCACCAGCCGCGGCATTACCGGCTCTTTCAACCAGTTGCGGAATTTTGGCAAATACCGAGGGCGGATAACCTTTGGTCGCCGGAGGCTCTCCGATAGCTAAGGCAATTTCTCGCTGTGCCTGTGCGTAGCGCGTTAGCGAATCCATAAGCAACAAAACGCTTTTGCCTTGGTCTCGGTAATATTCCGCCACCCGGGTACACAATTGTGAGGCACGCAAACGCATCAAAGGGGCATCATCAGCCGGGGAAGCAACCACCACCGAGCGGCGCAGTCCCTCTTCGCCTAGAATGTGATCGATAAATTCTTTTACCTCTCGCCCCCGCTCTCCGATCAGCCCAACCACAACCACATCGGCAGTCGTGAAACGAGTCATCATCCCGAGCAACATACTCTTACCAACACCAGAGCCGGCGAACAAACCAAGGCGTTGACCACGCCCCACTGTCAACAGTGAATTGATCGCTCGAATGCCTACATCTAGCGGTTCACTGATGGGATGACGATGCAAAGGATTGATTTTTTCGGGATTAAACGCCAAAAAATCATCTGCGGGCCAGAGCGGTTTGCCGTCCAACGGTTGCCCGAGGCCATTAATCACTCGCCCCAGTAAACCAGGCCCTACGGCAATACCATTGTGACTGTCCATTGGCCTAACAATGGCGCCGGGTTGTACCCCGTCGATATTCTGAATGGGCATCAAATAGATTTTGTCATTTGAAAACCCCACCACCTCAGCTTCGATTCGACGGTCGTCCGCGGTAATCACCTCGCATTGATGCCCAACGGAGACATTCAATCCTACCGCCTCTAATGTCATTCCCACCAAACGCGTTAAACGACCTTGCGCTTGAGGCTGGTAACGAAATTGGCGATTGGGCCGAAAACTCTCGAGATGATCAATCAAGCTCATTGGGGAGGCCCTTGATGGTCTGAGTCAATATTAATATCAGGCCTTGCATCGGCGGCAACGTCATTATCTCGCAGGGTTTCTGCTGAACTCTGCGGAGAAGTTTCAGACGCTGCATCGGGTGTGCTGGCTTGAGAGGGTTCGCTAGGGCTAATTGACATGGCCTCGGACGAACCATCGCCCTGGGCGGCTTCCTCTGAACTCTCGTCAGCGCGCTTTTCGACATTTTCTTTCGCTAGGAGTGCTGAATCGGAAGAGCTTATGTCCTCTAGATCCTTTTTTTGCTGCTCGAGCAAAGACGCATCCGTTAGCTGGTGATCCAAGAACTGAGCGAACATTGCCTTCATTTTTGACTCGGCGGAAAAATCTACCAAACTGTCTCGAGTTTGGATACGGCAACCGCCGGGCAATAGCTGTGAATCGCCTTGAAACTTCCAACCCTTATCAAACTCTTCGCTATAGGATTCGACTAAGGCCAGATCATCGGGGTTGAGAAATACGCGAATGTCTTGAGCACCAACAGGCAAGGCCGTCATCGCTTGCTTAACACAGGAAAGAATATGAGCCGAGTCTTGAATTAATTCGCGTTCGATCACCTGCTCGGTCAACGAGGTCACAAACTGAAGTAACGTCTGCTGTAACTGACTTTGCTGTTGCTCAATTGGCAAGACTAGACTCTCGGCGATCTGAAGAAGTTGCGATACCTGTCGCTCCAATATTTCTTTCGCTTCGCTTTGGGCCTGCTCCATTCCCGCGTTATAACCGGCCTCATGGCCTTCTTTATGACCCGCCTCAAGGCCGCGCTGCTGCCCAAGCTCAAAACCTTCACGTTCGGCGGCGTTGGTAATTTCCTGCAGCTCTTCGGCAGTAATGGGAGAGAATTCAAGAGACTCTTCATCGGCAACATCTTCAATCACTTCATCGGCGCGATGAGCGCGATCTCGAAGCTCTTTTTCAGCAGACGGCACAACATTATCAGAGCCATCCATACTCGGTAACTGCCAAGGCAAAACATCCTGAAGATGTTCGGCGGCAATCACATTTGGCAATTTTTTACTCATGTAAGTATCGACATCATTTGTACAATAATCCCAAAGCTAAGCGGAAATTCACAAGCTCTACATCATTTGCTCGCCGCCACCGCCCAGCATAATTTCTCCGGCATCCGCCATCCGTCGAGCAATAGTGAGTATTTCTTTCTGCGCCCCTTCAACCTCGGAGATTTTGACCGGTCCTTTCGCCTCGAGATCGTCACGCAGCAACTCTGCAGCGCGTTTCGACATGTTCTTGAATATCTTTTCTTGTAAGGTTTCGTCAGCGCCTTTGAGGGCAACAATGAGAATCTCGGAAGAGACTTCACGCAACAAGGCTTGAATACCTCGATCATCCACTTCCTTGAGGTTATCGAAGACAAACATCAGATCTTGTATCTGTGTGCCAAGGTCTTCATCCATTTCTTTAATGGACTCCATAAGATCGGCTTCGATGGAGCTGTCAAGGTTATTCATAATCTCGGCGGCGACCTTATAGCCGCCCATTGCTTTCGTTTGCGATGCGGCATTGCCGGCAAACTGTTTTTCGAGAATATCATTTAGCTCTTGTAAAGCACCCGGCTGAACGGTATCCAATGACGCCACCCGCATCATGATATCGAGACGCACTTTTTCCGCGAAATACTGCATAATTTCCGCGGATTGATCGGAGTCGAGATAGGCAATCACAATCGCTTGAATCTGAGGGTGCTCGTTTCGAATAATGTCGGCCACTGAACGCGCCTCCATCCATTTTAAGGTGTCGAGACCGGTGGTATTGCCACCCAACAAGATTCTATCTATCAGACCATGAGCTTTGTCTTCGCCTAAAGCGGTTACCAGCATATTGCGAATGTAGCTATCAGCGCCCATACCGAGACCGGTGAGCGTTCCCACCTCATCGAGAAAGCTCCCGATCACCACCTCAACCGTACTTTGTTCAATATTCGCCAATTGGGACATGGCCGTGCCTAAGCGCTGAACCTCTTTGGGGCCCATGTGCTTCAAGATTTCGGCGGCATCCGCTTCACCCATACTCATCAACAAAATGGCGGCTTGCTCTACTTTCGAAATCGACAATTTGGCAGGCGCCCCGCCCTCCTGCCCTGGTGCACCTTCAGCATCACTCATCTTCGTTAACCCAACGTTTGATAACTTGAGCCACTCGGCCCGGATCTTCTGCCACTAGGCCCTTAATTGCATTCAACTGTTGATCGTAACTCTCTTCGGGACTGGGCAACGCCAGCGCATCGCCACCGGTTAGTGTCACGGTTTCATCGGAGAGGCCTTCAAAACTGTCTAAACCCGATGATTGCAACGCCGCCACTTCTTTTGCCTTTTCGTCTTCTTTTGTCTTAACCCCAGTACTGGTCAAACTTTTGAGTACGGGTCGTAACAGCCCCAATACCAACGCCACAATGATTAGCAACCCGACCAGTTGTTTGGCGAGAGACAAAAACCAGGGCTTTTCCCACATCGGCTGCTCGGTAACAACAAATTCCTCGCGATCAACAAAGGGCGAATTCAAGACATTGACACTGTCGCCGCGAGCGGCCGAAAAACCAACCGCGTCACGAACCAAAATTGCCAAGCGTTCAAGATCGTTGTCGCTCCACGGCGATCGCACCTCATCCCCAGACTCTGGGTCAATACTGACACGATCGTCGACCACCACCGCCACTGATAGACGGCGCACCTTACCGAGCTGATGCTTTGTATAGCTCACGGTTCGATCGAGCTCGAAGTTCCGAGTCGCTTGCTTTCGACTGTTCTGAGAGCCGGCGCCATTTGCCCCAGGATTGTTGGGGTCGATTACCTCAGGAGCCTCACCGTTCGCTGGCGGTTGATTGGTGAGCGCGCCGGGAATTCCTGCGGCGCCGCCCTGCCCCACTCTCGCCTCTTCCAGCGTCTGCTCACTGCGAATGGCGGGTAGATCGGGATTAAAGATCTCTTCGGCCTGTTCGACTTCAGTAAAGTCCACATCGGCGCTGACTTCGGCCTTATAACGGCCAGCCCCCACCACGGGATTTAAAATACTGTTGATTCTGGAGGAGATATCGCTCTCGATCTTTCGAGTGTAGTCGCGCTGCTTTCCGGCCATCATCATTTCTTCATCTTCGTCACCGGTGGTCAGAAGATTGCCCTTTTGATCCACAACAGTGATGTTCTCGAGCGTCAGCTCGGGAATACTTGAAGCGACCAAATTGGCGATGGCTTTCACTTGTTTAAGCTTGATTCCACGGCCGGGAAACAATTCCACAAAAACCGATGCACTCGGTCGGCGAGGCGCGCGAACAAACACTGAACGCTTAGGTATAGCCAAATGGACTCGCGCGCTGCGAACCGCATGAATGCTGGTCACCGTGCGAGCCAGCTCGCCTTCAAGGCTGCGGCGATAACGGGCACTTTCCATAAATTGACTGGTACCCAAAGGCTGCTCTTGATCCAAAAGCTCAAAACCAACCGACTTGTCACCGGGCAAGCCCGCTTCTGCCAACTTCAAGCGAGCGTTATGAACATCCTGCTCTGCGACCAGCAAAGCCCCAGAGGCGCCGTCGATTTTAAAAGTAATGTCGTTGGCCTCAAGAATATCCACCACCTCTGACGAATCGAGACGATCAAGACTTCCGTATAGGGGGCGATAATCTTCCCCCTGAGTCCAGAGAACAACCGCAAAGCCAATGGCGACACTGGCCGCCAGCCCCACCATCAGGCCTGCTTGCCGGATCAAATTGAGACTATTAAAGCCTTCAATCAAGTCATTGGCGGGAGTGGTGTTCGAGTCTGAGAGTAATTCAGTATCTGCGGTAGCCATCTATCATCTCGACATAAGTGTTTGTAGAGCTGGCGTTGAACAAACTGGGTGAACACGCCTTACAAAGTTTTCTAACGCTGTTTACACAGGCATATTCATCACATCACGATAGGCATCGATCAGCTTGTTTCGCACTTGAACCATCGACTGGAAAGACACACTGGCTTTCTGGGATGCCACCATCACGTCACTGATATCGACGTTTGGATCTCCCATTTCGTAGGCCTTCGCCATGGAGCTAGACGCTTGCTGGACGTCATTAACCTTGTTCACCGCCTGCTCAAGCATGGTGCCGAAAGAAGGTACCTCGCTGGCACCTTTAACGTCGTTCACGCGACTTAGCGGATTTTCTGCAATATCGCGGGCAGCCAACTCTCCAGGCTTTTGGATGCCCTGTGATTGCGTCTTCAGCGAGCGCATCTCTAATAACAAGCGGTTGATATCTACTCGATCTGTCATGGCGTCATCCAGCTCTTTTGTCTTAACAGAAATTTCGGTTTCTCCACTGACAGAAAATTGTCAATCTGGAGCAAACAGCGATTCTTATAGGGTTAAAGCACAAAGCGGGCCAGAAATTGCCGTCGGCAACGAGTTGCCGGATGCACCAGGTAAACACTCAAATTACGGGCAGTTTCGAGCGCTTTAACGACGATGTAACCACAGCGTCATACAGTATTCATGAAATCATCACGTCAAGGGCTTGACCCTTTGGCTACAGCCGGTATAGTTTTCGACCAGACCTGAGTCATAAATCCAATAAAAACAGTACCCAGTTAGTATCGACACGGAGGAATTTCGATATGAGCAGTGAGGTCGCAAAACCCAAAAGTAGAAAAGCCACCCAACCTAAACGCGCCAAGCGAACCGCAGAGGCAAAAGCGGCAGAGTTGGATTCTCGGCGAAAATTAGAAGAAAGGCTCGAAGACATGCGTCTTCAACAGGAGCTAAAAGAGTTCGATTTCGAGTATTGACGCCTCGCGACCATCAGCGGTTAGCACTGAAGACTTGATGGTTTGTCGATATAGATCACGAGACTGAACGTTAAGATGCAACACGCCTCGTGTCTGCATCTTAACGTCGTTGCGCGGAAGAAATACTGCCCCCTGGATTTCGTCAAAAGATACAAGAACTCGAAGACTGAAATTGAAGTTAAATGCAGAGCCAACAGCAACCGCAGCTTGTCAGCCGAATAGAGACCTTATTCAGACCTCACTAGCCATAGACAATATTCAGACTAGTAAGCCAGATTAATGTCTAGGCCACACTCTTTCAGTCGCGCTATCTTGTAGCGCAAGGTTCTCGGACTAATTCCCAAGCGATCTGCCGTGTTTTTCTTGCTGCCGCGCTCTTCCCGTAAAGCCGACACAATAATCTCAAATTCTTTGCGCTTCATATCATCACCCAAAACTGCCGAACCATCACTGCTAGGAGCAGCCTGCCCGCCCGTCATTTGTGCCGACACTGGCGGATTCGACTGATTGGCGATATTGAAAGCCGTCAGGGACGATACCGCATGACCAAAATCCGCAGCCGATGATTGAGCCTCTATCTGAGAAGTGAGCTCCGCAGGTGTCGACTGCTGAGCCACTCTCATCGAATTATCGACCCCCTCGGTAGCCGCCAACAAGCTAGGTTTTTCACTGAAGGTTTGCGCAACCATCAACCCAAGGTCTTGCGCATAAATCGTCGCACCCGGCTGAAGAATCAGCGCTCGCTGCATAACATTGTCCAACTCGCGTACATTCCCAGGCCAAGGATACTGCTGCAGCACCCGCTTTGCCGCGTCATCGAGACGCACACCTTTTCGATACTGCTTGGTTGCATGTCGGCTGAGAAGACTTTCCGCCAACGGCAAAATATCCGCAGGCCGATCTCTTAAAGGCGCCCACTGAAGTGGCAACACACTGAGGCGAAAATACAAATCTTCGCGAAACTTGCCTTCCGTTACGTGCTGGCGCATATCTCGGTTAGAGGTAGCAACAACTCGCACGTCGAGCTTAATGGTTTTGCGGCCACCGAGCCTTTCAACTTCTTTTTCCTGAAGTACACGCAGCAGCTTAGCCTGCAGTCCCATGTCCATTTCAGAAATTTCGTCGAGCAGTAAAGTACCACCATCAGCCTGTTCAAATTTACCCGGCGCACTGTTATAGGCACCGGTAAAGGCGCCTTTTTCATGACCAAACAACATAGCCTCGAGCATATTTTCGGGAATAGCGGCGCAATTGATCGCAATGAAAGGCTTGTGTGAGCGGGGAGATTTCGCATGAATATAACGCGCCAACACCTCTTTACCGGTGCCCGACTCGCCAATAATCAATGCCGTCGAATCCGACTCCGCCACCCGCTGAGCCAACTGCAAAACCTGCAGACTCGAGGGGTCTTCCGCGATAGGCGCGTCATCGCCAGGCGTTATAAATTCACTGGTATAGCGGGCAACCGTATCGATCAAAACCTCTGGCGCAAAGGGTTTGACCAAGTAGTCCACCGCACCTTCACGCATAGCATCTACAGATCGATCAATACTGCCGTAGGCGGTATTGAGAATTACCGGTAAGTGCGGGTAGCGAGACTTAATTTCTCGCAACAACTGATGGCCATCCATACCGCCCATATTCACATCGGAGACAACACACTGTACATCTTGATGCTGCTCGAGCAACAACAACGCGGCCTCACCACTGTCTGCACAGAGCACCTCGTAATTTGCCAACTGCAATGTATCTTCAACCGCTTCACGAAGATCAACATCGTCTTCAACGATCATTATTTTTGCAATAAAACTGCTATTTACCGAGGCTAAAGCCGCCATCTTAAACTCCCACTTCACAAATTTTTGACTCAGTCAGTTGCGCTAACGGCAACTCCAAGCAAGCCTGAGTTCCCTTGCCCACTACAGACTTCAATACCAACGAGCCTCCGTGACGCTGGGCCACACTCTCGACCACCGACAATCCCAATCCAGTACCCTGCGCTTTTGTGGTTACAAAAACGTCGCGAACTGATTGCAGTAGTTCATCATCAATACCTGGACCATCATCGGCAACACACAGATGTATATGGGAGTCACCAGTCAACGACAGCGTGATATCAATGGCACCACTGCCAGCCTGAGCGGCATTATTAACGAGATTCAACACAGCCCCTATCAACGCATCTTTGTGACAGCGAAGTAAATGTGTCGGACATTGATTGTGCCAGCGACAAGTCACGCCATTGGCAGCTACCAGCACTTCGATTTCTTCTTCAACCCCTTGCTGAAAGTCTGCACAGGTAATTAAATCATTGAGCGCTATGTCACCTTTGACGAACACCAACATGTCTTGAACTTGACGCTCCATGTGATTGAGACGCTTTACCAATTTGGATGAAAAAGTCGCTTGCTGCTGCTCGGAGAGTGCACCGCCGGATAGATGACCGGCGTACAACATAGCGGCCGATAAAGGCGTTCTGATTTGATGAGCTAGGGCGGAGACCATTTGCCCTAACGCCGACAATCGCTCATGACGACTCAACTCACTCTGCAGTCGACGTGTTTCGGTTTGATCGGTAAGCAGAATAATCTGCCCATCTTCGGCCAAAGAGCGGGTGGCGATACTGATACGTCGACCATCCTTTGTGGATATTTCATGGCCGTCATCTTTTTGCGGACAAAAGCTTCGTCGAATAATATCAAGCCAACGAATACCTTCTATCGGTTCCCCCAGCATTTCTCTTGCCGCCGGATTTGCCTCGCGAATATAGCCACGAGAATCCAAAACGATAACGCCACCAGGCAGAACGTTGAGTAAGCTCTCTAGTCGCTCTGCAATCGCCTCCTTTTCGGCGAGTTCTTGCATACGCTGAGCCGAGACCGTGTTGAGTTCTTGAGTCAGATCTGCGACGCGATTTTCGAGCAACTCGTAAGAGCTCGATAACTGCTGCGACATTCGGTTAAACAGCTCGAACGCTTGGTGCAAATCCTCTTTACCCGCAGGCGCACTCGTCCCCGTCAAAGGATTTGATTCACCACTTGGAAATGGCAAAAGATCAACCGGTGAGGCTTCTGAACTGTCTCTAAGAGAGGCGGCACCCGCCATAATAAACTCCTGTGATTTGAACATGAGCGTCAAAGGAACAACGCTTTTGCTGTCATGACAGGAATATTGCAAGCAAGGTGCCAAGTTATTAGCTTTGGATTAAATCAGTTTTTCGGAGTCAAACTGCGCCGACCAATTAACTTCCACAGATAGGTAAAGCTGCCCTGGTAAAACGCCAACGCCAGTAGAATACACCCGCCTCCTAACAGGGTGTTCTCGCCCACATGCTCGCCGGCAAGCCAACTGCCGAGCGCCACCGCAATCACCGGTGTCATCAGCGGAATTAGTGAAACCGTTGAAATACTCATATTTTTCAAAATATGAAAGTAGGCAACAAACCCAAACATGGAACCAATAACTGCTAGATACAGCAGCGCCCATAGGCTCTCACGACTGAACTCCAGATGATAATTTCCATCAAACAAAAACCAGCACAGGATCAAGCCCGGCGCAGCATAAACCATACTTCCGAACGCCTGCTCCATAGGCTCAATGGTGCAGTTCACGGTCAAGCGCTTCACCAACAAAGAGCTAAAACAAAAAATCGCAACAGAGGCCAGCATCAACAAGATACCAATATACCCATCTTCCCCCAACTTAAGCTGGTCGGAAAATACAATCCAAAGCCCCAACAGCGCCACCGCCAGCGCCAACCATCGCGAGAATGTCGGACGCTCTTCCCCCAGCATGGGAATTGCCAGTAGACCATTCACGAACGGTGTCAGGCCAAACATAATGGCGATCAGACCAGAGGGTATATACTCCACGGCGGTATACACCAAGGGCATATTGGGGAATAAACCGATCGCTGCGGCGCAGTGAACACGCCAATGCTTGAGCTGCAGCGGCAATGCACGCCTTAGTAGCCCATACAATAGACAAATAAACACCAGCGCTAAGCAGACCCGCAAAGTAATTGACGCCATGGGCGTCAAACTGTCGTTGCTGAATTTGATGGCAAGCGGCGTGGTAGACCAAATGACGATCACACACACGTACGCCCATAAGGCTCCCATAATAAACTCCAAACGGTGAAACTAAGGCCAAATCCTGAAGCACAAAAACAAAAAAGCCGCAGGGTTTAGGCTGCGGCTTTAGAAAATTTGGATAGCGTATCGATCAATCAATCCTTTTTCTAGCCGCGCGCACAGATGCCGCCCAACGCAGTGCACAAGGCACACAGCGTTTGACGGCAATCATCGCAACACAGACTAGATAACGGGTGTTCATCGAAATATAAAATCCAAATAATCGAGAATAATTTTTTCACTTTCAACAAAAATGCCACCGAAATCACGGTGGCATTGATGAGGAGTCTAAAGCAACTGGACCACAGGCGCCAGTACCGAGAGATAAATAATTTTTCTAATAAATACCACTAACCTCGTTGCAGCTCGTATTTACGCATCTTCTCGACCAAGGTGGTACGCCTAATCGTCAGTCGATCGGCGGCCCTTGCCACAACGCCGCCACAATCATCTAACGCCTGCTGGATAAGATTGCGCTCCAACCCCGTCAGATATTCCTTCAAGTCAATACCTTGATCTGGCAATAGGGTCGTATCTGACATACTGACAACGGTGGGCTGCCCTGGCACGTCTTCTACTGGGATATCAAAACCTTCGTCA
Source organism: Cellvibrionaceae bacterium (assembly GCA_050633365.1). GTDB lineage: Bacteria > Pseudomonadota > Gammaproteobacteria > Pseudomonadales > Cellvibrionaceae > Pseudomaricurvus. The sequence continues at coordinate 130,219 of JBOEGJ010000011.1, forward strand.
GTCACATCCACATGGCGGTACTTCTTAGGTAAGTCCTGAACTCCAATCACCCCATAAGGATGCATGATCGCCATACGCTCGACTAAGTTAGCCAGTTCACGCACATTACCCGACCACTCATGCTGGCATAACGACATAATCGCTGCCGAATTGAATCGAATCGAGCCGCGTTTTTCGCTCTCCATTCGCGACACCAGCTCACTGATCAAAATGGGAATATCTTCCGTTCGCTCTTTGAGCGACGGCATTTCGATGGGAAAGACGTTAAGCCGGTAATAAAGATCCTCGCGAAAACCGCCATCTTCAATCATTGTCTCGAGATTTCGATGCGTTGCGGCAATAACTCGTACGTTAACCGCCTGAGTTTTGTTGGCGCCCACGCGCTCAAAACAGCGTTCTTGCAATACTCGAAGAATTTTGACCTGCATATTGAGCGGCATATCACCAATTTCATCGAGAAACAGCGTGCCCCCCTCTGCCATCTCAAAACGCCCAGCACGTGCATTAATCGCACCGGTAAAGGCACCCTTTTCGTGGCCAAACAACTCACTTTCTAGCAGCTCCGCAGGAATGGCACCGCAGTTGACGGGCACAAAGGGCTTATCACGGCGGTCAGAGTTGTAATGAAGATTACGAGCGACAACCTCTTTTCCGGTTCCAGACTCACCGGTGATCAGAACCGTCACATCCTTGTCGGCAACCTGAGACATCATCTCTCGAACGTTTTCAATCTCTCGACTGGTGCCAACTAGGCTTCGAAATAAGTGTACGGGACGGCGGTGATTCGCTCGTTTGGCACTTTCTTGTGCCTCGCGATAGCGTTGCGCCCGATGAAGGGTATCGAGCATCTTATTATAAGTTGGCGGCAATTCTAGAGAGGCAATCACGGTATGCTTGAGATGTGGGTCTGCATCCTCTGGAAGAGACTGTTTCTCCCCCAGTAAAATCACAGGAACCATATCGTTCCACTCTCGGACCGATTTAACGCGATCAAGTAAAGGGACAGGCTGACAACAATCACCAAGCACCACCGCAACAAAGGGGGAGTCCGAAGTCTCGGCGCTTTCCGCGAGGGGCTGCCAACTGTCGCAATCGGAGATCACGGCGGGCTCACCGAGAAAATCCAAAATCACTTTCAAATCGTGGCGACGCTGTTCGTCGTCATCCACTACTAAAACTTTTAATTCACGCCACATATTTGTGATGACCTTTATACTACGAGCAAAGCTAACGTCAGATTCTCAATAAACAGCCATCGGCCACCTACCAAAAACAACACTTGTACTACCCAAAACCCGGTCATTTTATTTTTTTGTTTTATGTCTTTCTGACCTTCAATACTAGTCAAATCCCTGACTGCACTCACAAAGTAATAGTCAAAAAAATTACACAGGTCAAATTTACGACGCAGATAATATAGAAGCCAAAGTAATATTAAAAGCAATTTGTAAGATTAAAAAGACATAGCGCAATACTGCGCGCCAAAAGAGAGGGTTAGACGAAGATGTAAAAAAACAGAATGGAACAAAAGGCAGGCTATAAAAACTAAAGATCAGGCTGACTCAACAATTTTATCCCAGCCAGACTTTAATGTGATCACCAACTCCATCACTTCATCGACAGAGTCTATATCCATCGTTTGGTTGATTTCGATCATCTTTCTTTGAATGTAATCGTACAAACGATCAATGTTATGAGGGAGATCACTGTCGACAGAGTCATCCAGACTTTCACGTAAGGTTAAAACAATACTCATTGCTGAGCTGAGCTTTTCGCCTTTCGCCTTCAGATCCCCTTCGATGATTGCCGTCCTGGTTTCGACCAAGGATCTCAACAATCCCTCGAACAAGAGCACGATTAACTGCCCAGGCGATGCTGACTCAACCCGAGCTTTTACGTCAATTTTTCGATATGCATCTACACCACTATTCGACATAGCTTTTCCGCCATCACCTTATGCGCAAAATTTATCATGACACCGAAACTAGGATATCAAACAATCGCCGCTAGGGAAAAATACACACTCAACTCTAGGCTCGCGCGTCTCCCACGACATAGCGCTCCACCTGCTGTGAACACGAATCGAGTAAGCTTCTGTAATTTGCAACCACGGCCTTCATTTCTAGAAGCAAAGCGCCAAGCTCTCGCTCTGGATCATCTGCAGCATCACTTACAGCCGCCATTAACTCGCCGTCCTGCTTTAGGAGTCTTTCCCACTGCTGCTCATCGACCAAACGTTTAAACTGTCTGCTCTCTCTAGCCAATCGCAATTGAGTAGATGGTATTACTGACATGGCATCACCCTTCGTTTGTGAATTACGAAGGCTAACGGCCATCAAACCAAGAGCTTTAACTCATCGCGGAAAAACATCAACAAGGCTGACCTTTTAGGCGCGAAACTAGGCCGCCAGATCGTCCCAGCCGGACTTTAGTTCTCGCAACATTTTACACGATTCCGCCAATACAAATTCACCCGTATCAGCCTCGGCTTCGGATAATCGCCTAATTAAGTAGGCATAAAGCGTTTCGAGTTTTATCGCCATATCACCACCGCGCTCAAAATCAAGACTCTCGCGAAGGCCATTAATAATTCCGATGGCTTTTCCCATCAAGGCACCCGCCTCTTTTTCACGACCGCAGCGCAACTGCAACGAAGCCTGATCTAATCGCTCCAAAGCACCGGCCAATAGCAGCTGAATGACTTCATGGGGCGTTAATTCCTCTGCGCGACTTTCCATCGCCACAGCGGCTTGAGTTACTGCAATTGACATATCCACCTCCAACATTATGAATCACTTCAAAAGTGGCAATAATCTGCCACCCTGAAGCTACCAGCACGATCTGTGCCAAACTTGAAACAGGTTTATGGCGTATCAACTGGAATATGCTTTCGCATCTACTACAATAATCGGATATAACATTTAAGATACTACCCCTCCTATTCTTTGAATTTTTTTAGGCTAACAGCACTATGCGTCAAATTGATGCCATCAAAATATACCAGCGTAAGCGATGCTTGATCGTTGATGACATGAACGAAGTCAGAGGCAGCCTGAAAAGAATGCTCGCCGCACTAGGAGTACAAACCTGCGATACCGCGGCCAACAGTATTCAGGCTATAGAAGCTTGCGAAAAAGCGTCTTATGACCTGGTAATGTGTGACTACAACTTAGGGTCCGGTCAGGATGGCCAGCAGGTTCTCGAAGAGCTGCGTTTTCGCAAGCTGCTTAAAAACAGCAGTATCTTTTTGATGATCACCGCGGAGACCTCACGAGACATGGTGCTAGGCGCACTTGAATACCTGCCCGATGACTATCTCACCAAACCCATCACTCCCGCCATGCTGCAAACGCGCTTAAATCGAATCGTCATTCGCCACGAAGACCTTCTATCGATCAAGGAGGCGATCGATGACAACGATTACGATAGAGCAATCAGTGAATGTCAGGCAAAGATCGACAACAACGGAAAATATCTAGGCAACTATCTACGCATTCAAGCAGAACTGCTCTTTCGCCAAGAAAAATACGATCAAGCGCAAACCATTTATGAGCAATCACTCAAACGGAATAATCCGGTATGGGCGCAGCTAGGGCTCGGTAAAAGCTACCTTGCCCGACAAATGTTTGAAGAAGCGGAAGAGCAATTACAAGCGGTGGTCGATCACGATCAACGCTATGTAGAAGCCCATGATCTGTTGGCGGAAGTTTTTTCCCAACAAGCCGATTACAAACGCTCGCAACAAAGCATGCAAAACGCCGCAGAGGTATCGCCAAAATCGGTCTTGCGTCAACGTCGACTGGCCAACATGGCCGGTCAGAACAGTGATCAAGAAGCATCCCTGAAGGCGCGCCGAAGCGCACTAAAAGTCGGTGAACACTCGTGCTATTACTCCCCCCAAGACTATTTCGACATAGTCTCAGAGTTGGTTCAAGAGGACGAGAATGACTCCTCAACGCAGCGAGACAAAAAAGCCAAAGAAGCGGATATGTACATCAGGCGTGCCGAGAAAAAGCACCCGGATGATAAGAACATCAAGCTTCAAGCCACGGCGGCCAATTCGAGACTTGCGGTCTATAGACGCAAAGATGATGAAGCAAAGGAATACCTATCAAAAGCGAAGGCGCTCGTTGAAAGCGGGGTAAATGGCGCCTATGCGCAGCTCGAAGTGGCACAAGCGATGGGGGCCAATGGTGACATAGAAGGCTCTGCAAATCTTGTGCAGAAGGTTGCTAGTCAAAACAAGAACAACGAGGATATATCTGATCGTGCCGATGTACTGTCGGAAGAGCCCGTCAGCGCCAAAGGGCGAAAAATCGCCGCCGACCTGACGAAAAAAGGCATTAAACTCTATGAATCAAAATCTTACGATGAATCAATCACTGTCTTTAACCGAGCAATTGCACTCTTTCCAAACCACATTGGTCTGAGGCTCAATATTGTTCAAGTCGCACTCGCCAAGGTAAAAGATCTAGGGGCTGACGCAGAAACCAAAGATATCTGCGCCGAGCATTTAGAAAGCATCTCGAATCTCGATGACTCCAGCCCTCAGTTCGCTCGCTATCAGCACCTGCTCAAACAAGTGAACAAATTAAGCTGATCCTCTATGTGTCACTCACAAAAAAGGCCGCCAATGAAACATTGCGGCCTCATGATCCTACCCCTAGCCTCGCTATTGTGAAATCTCTTCCCAAGCACCACTTACCTGCCCCAACAGCGTCCTACATTCGTCAAATTTAGTGGGATCATTGTGAATATGCCCCTGCATTAAGGTTCGCTGCACATACTCATACAAAGCATCCAGATTTGTCGCTAACTCACCACCTTGCTCGAAATCCAAGAAATCCCTCAACCCCATAATAATCTTCATCGACTCAGAGACCTTCTTGGCCTTTAACGACAGATCATTTTGTTGAATAGCGCCCTTGGCCTGCGCCAGTCGCTCATAGACGCCATCAAACAGCATGGCGATAAGCTGATGAGAACTAGCACCTTCGACTCCGGCGCCCACTTGTACTGCGGCGTAGCTATTTAATGCGTGAGAAGCAACCACGTGAAACCTCCAAAAGATCAAAAACAAACTTACCGTGAAAAGGCTATCGGCGACAGACAAGGAACCTTGAGCCCATCTCTGGACAAAATATTCGCCTTTTCCCCTCCAAATCGGAACATTTTTTGCTCGTAAACCCCTAACACTAGAAAACGACAAATTCTGGACACTCAACCATGCTTGAAAGTACTGCTAGGGAGCCATCCAACGCCATGACCGATCTTGACGCCTTGATAAAACAAGCTGAACAGCAAAAGCTGCAAATGGAAATGGAGCTACAGTTTCAACGCAACATGGCGCTATTCAAAGAATTTGCTAAGCCCATCTATGATCAGTTTTTCAACTACACGCCAACTGAGCTCAAGGTGGGCATCGACTCCGGCGGCCATCTCAACCTGATCAATACCAACGACGGCAGAGCCGTGTACCGCGAAGACCCCAAAGCCTTCTGCAAAAAACAAGTAGCTGGCTACGCTCAGAATCCACGCTGGTTTAAAGTCAGGCACGCGACCCCTTCGGATGATTACTTCTTTCAAACGCTATTTTTGCAAGAACTGCTGGACAAGTATCAGGATCAAATCAACGCACAAAGTAGCGATTTCACGAAACCTATCGGCGTGCTGATCATGAACGGTTGTGGGCTAGGCTACCAAATCACCGAACTGATCGAAAAGGCCGAAATCTATAATCTAGTCATCTTTGAAGCTCACCGAGATTCGTTCCACGCTTGCCTACACACCTTAGATTGGGAACCGATCATTCGCTATTTTCAACGCCCAGGGCGACGAATTCGTATGTTTCTTGGTGCCAGTAATGAAATCACCATCAACCGCTTAAGAACCTTCAGTCTAGAAGCGGGGCTCTACAATCTCACCAACACCTACATCTATCAGCACTTGCAAAGCGATAAAGCCTTGGCATTCACCAACCAACTTCGAGAGCAGTTTCACTTGGCCTTAACCGGCACCGGTTTTTTGGAAGACGAACAAATCTGTATTGCCCATACCATTGAAAACATGAACCGCAATGTGCCGGTGATGAAAGAAGCGGATCCACTGCCCTCTCTTCCTCCAGCTTTCGTTGTGGGTAATGGCCCATCGCTCGATGAACTGCTAGAAACACTGAAAGCCCAGCAAAGTAACGCTGTAATTATTTCCTGCGGGTCAACATTAGGAACACTCTACAAGGCCGGTATTGTTCCCGACATTCACGTGGAGATGGAACGGACCGACGGCACCACACAAATGCTGTTGGAAATTACCGATGAAGACTATCGCAAAAAGATACCAATATTGGGGCTTAACACGGTAGCGCCAGAGTCTCTTGCCTTTTTTAAACGTGCCGCGGTGGCAACCAAGTCGAACGATCCGGGCGAGCACATAATGAAATCCATTTTCGGCAAGTCCATGCCCAGCTTGGTTCTCTCCAACCCAACCTGTACCAATACGGGCTTATCCTTTGCCATCGAACTGGGATTTAAGGAGATTTATCTCGCCGGTGTCGACTTGGGCATGAAAAGCGACAGTCAGCGTCATGCGTCATTGAGTCAATACAATGATAAATCCAGTAAAACGCTCAACGCGGTACAACATCAAGAGGCGGGCCTCGAAGTAAAGGGGAACTTTGTCGACACGGTTAAGACCACACAAATACTCGACACTTCCCGCGCCAACATGGAAGTGGCGGCTAAAAACAACCGAGACATTAAGATCTTCAACCTCAGCGATGGAGCCTATATCGACGGTACTCACCCGCTAAGAAAAGAAGAGCTCGAACTTGCGTCTGTAAAACCATGCGAAATCGTTGATCAACTGTTCGATCACTATTTCGAGCTACCGAATTTGAGCGAGTGGATCGACACGAAAAAGGCGACTGCTGCCTACGTTCAGCACACCCTTGACTACATCAAAAACCTCTCAATGATAAAGAACCCAAAAAACCTGAAAGAGGTCCAAGAAGAGCTCGATCGTGTACTTCTAGAAGTGAACGGTATGAAAGAGACCTATCCTGTATCCTATTGGCTGCTAATGGGAACAGTGCAAAATTACTTCACCCTCATCAACCGAATTTGCCTTTCTTCAGAAGATACCAGAACAATGCAAGAAAACTACCGCTACTGCCTGACTATGTTCAGTCAACTGCTGCATGAATGTCGAAAACTACTAAAAGAGAATCTTCTTCGATTACATTCACTCTCGGCGGAGAACAAAACTCAGCAACAGCAATATTATCAAGCCCGACAAGGAAAGTGAGCATGAGCACCCCCTACACACACTTTAAAGCGGATGAAAAACGCCTTAACGAGTATTTTGAGGCGCAGTGGGAGACGCCCTATCAAAGTACAATCCAATTTTTTGATTGGTTAGAAACACAAGCGAAATTCGAAAAAGGAAAGTGCTACGCCGATCTAGGTTGTGGAATGGGCAGCAACGTTTATTATGCCGCCCAAAGACACCCGAGCTCTAAATTCTCGGGCATAGACATTGACGATGAGTTGATTTCCACAGGGAATTCGATGTTAGACGCGCGATCAGCGGACAACGCAAGCTTGACGCAAGATGACTGGTTTAATCTTCGTCAAGAGCATCGGAACCGCTACGCAGGAATTGTCAGTCTACAAACTTTGATGATGTTTAAAGAGCATGAATCGCCCATTAATCGAATCATAGATCTCGATCCAGACTGGTTTGCGATCAATTCACTTTTCTTTGACGGCGACATAGAAACATCAACACTGATCAAAGACGACACTTACGAGACTACTCGTGAGTATTACTACAGCACCTTCTCGACCAACAAGATTCGAGAGCTCTGCAAATCCAGAGGATATGAAAATTTCAACTCGACGCCCTTCGATATCGACATCGACTTACCAAAAAAGGAAAACTGGGGAGGCATGGGTACCTACACTGAAAAGCTCTCGAGCGGTAGAAACCTACAAATATCGGGACCACTACTAATGAACTGGCAATTTATTATAGCCTCAAAAAAACCGCTGTAGTTACGGCGGTTTTTTTAGATTATAGACTGATCCGGAACTCACTACACCGTAAAACCGTCGTCCACTATGATGTTTTGTCCGTTGATATAACGAGAAACATCAGACACCAAGAACTCGACGGTTCCCATCAAGTCTTGGGCCTCCAGCATGCCCTTATCAAAACACTGGTCTCGGTAACCCTGTAAAAAACTCTCGGGTTGCGCGTCCAAGATTCCTCCAGGACTAATCGCGTTAACGCGAATATTATTGCCTCTAAAATAGCTGGCCATATACTGGGTCAGGTGGATCAAGCCCGACTTAATAACTGAATACTCCACCGGAGTGGTCATACCAGTACCTTCGTAAATTTCAAATTTGGGCGCGACCACACCGTAGATTGACGACAGATTGACTATATTTCCTCCGCCGTGGCGCTTGAAATAGATAGCCATCTTCTGCGACATTAAAAAATAGCCACCGAGATTCAAATTAACATTTTCACAAAAGTCTTGATACGATACTGACTCAAAGTGTCGACCGTAATTTTTATTTCTGGGGTAAGCGCAATTGATTATTGCGTCAATCAATACCCCTTGATCGGTAGCCTCCTTAAGGCACTGATCAATACTGTCTGCACAGTTTATATCCAACTCCACAGCGATCGCCCCCGCGAGAGCTTTTGACAACTCTATCGATGACTTTCGATTAATATCTGCAACAATAACACCATAGCCGGCGGCGCTTAGGTGTCGGCATATAGACGCACCAATCAAGCCGCACGCTCCTGCAACCAAGACCATTTTCTGATTTTTACTCGTCATCAATTGTACTTCCTAAATACAGGTTTTACCGTATCGCCTTCAATAGCCGCTTGAACGCCCCCTCGTCTGATCACCTGATCGCAGTGTGCAAAGGCTGTCACTAGGGCCAATCGAAGTTTTTCAAACTCGGCGTCACCGTGGGCGTGAGCGATTGAAACCCATGGCATAAGCACTTTCTCTTTAATGAGCTCTTGCATCAACAAAGTTCTTAACGCCGGGCAAGCGCGACCGTCGCTATCGACAACCGTCAGCAACGGCGAACAGGCTATTCCAGAGGCGCCGTAGTAATCCGACACCCCTTGCGCCTGTGAAAGCTGATTAAATAGATCGATAAAGCGCTGGCCTTTCTCCCAATTTCCTTGAATTACCTGGTTTTCTTCGAGGTAGTTCATGGTCGCCACAAAAGCCCCTAAGCCATTCATTTCAGCCCCGTGGGTACTGGATAACAAAAATAGTCGCTCGTCGCCGGCCTTCTCTATTGATCCAAGTGCCATCAATTCACGCCGCCCCGCTACAGCCGCCACCGAAAAACCATTGGCCATTGCTTTTCCAAAGGTGCACAAATCAGGCTCAATACCGTAATAACCTTGCGCGCCCGAAAGCCCCCATCGAAACCCTGTGATCATTTCATCGAGGATCAACACAATGCCATACTGTCGACAAAGCCTCTGAACGTCATGTAAAAAGTTCTCACCCTCGACAGACTCACTTGGCACGGGATGAGTCACCGTAGCGGGCTCCATCACCAAGCAGGCAACATTACCGTCGCCTTGCGCTATAGCCGTCTTTACAGAGTCTATGTTGTTGTATTGAAACTTAAGTGTATGGGAAACGGTATCTTGGGGGATTCCCTTCTGAATACTTGTTGAACCGATAAACCAGTCATCGTAAGAAAAGAATGGGTGATCCGCGCAAACTAACACGCGATCCTTACCGGTATATCCGCGGGCCAGCTTTACCGCCGCTGTCACCGCCGTCGATCCGTTTTTGGTGAATTTCACCATGTCGACACTGGGTATGGTTGCAATCAATCTCTCAGCGGCTTCCAATTCAATCGTCGACGGGCGAGTAAGGTTGTTGCCAAAGCCCATGTACTTATAGGCGGCCTCAACAATTTCTCTCTGTGCATAGCCAATATTGACCGATCTCAATGCCATTCCAAAATCGAGAAATTTGTCCCCCTCCGGGGTGTAAGCGTAAGCCCCCTCTCCACGCTCAAATATTTGTGGCGCGTTTTCCGGATATTGATCATATCCACGAGAATAGGTATGTGCCCCGCCAGGAATGGCTTTAAGCAGTCGACGTTTGTAATCAGAATGATCGATCACGAATAACTCCGTCACGAAGAGAATAAATGTTGGTTTTTCTTTAAGGCCTCAACACAGACAAAATCCGAAAGATCGTCGATTTCTCGGGATTTCCACGCTGGCATTTCGAAACCATAGGTCGCGTCATGATAGAAACTCTGTTCGCGGCGATAGCGATCAACATTTGAGATATAAAAAGATCCTGAAAAGCAGAAAATCTTCGATAAGTCCTGACGCCTTATGGGTTCAGAAAACGATGATCTCTGATACGGAGACAGCTTGCTTTGTGGATCCATTGTCGAACAATACAGTGGGTGCTCGGTCAGGACCTCACGAATGGCAACCATTGCACCTGACTGAGATCTCTGCATCAGTGCTTCTAGCCCACTATCAACATCGGAAGATTGAGTTAATGGAGACGTCGGCTCGAGAAGTACCAAATACTCAAATGCATCGCCCTGCGCTTTAAGCTCATCCACGATATGTATGACAACATCACTGGTCGGCACCTGATCTCCTGCCAAGTGATCGGGGCGAAGTGAAAGTACCTCGGCGCCATGACTCTGACCAATATCGGCATATTCTTGACTGTCGGTACTGAGAATCACTCGGTCAATATACTGTGACTCGAGAGCGGTAACAATTGGCCACGCCAACAGCGGCTGTCCGTCTAGAGGCCTTACATTTTTGTCCGCTAACCCCTTGCTGCCACTTCTTGCCGGCACAATGGCCAGCACTCGTTTACCGTCAATCATAGAACGATACTTTGTATGTCTTGTTGCGCGCGCTCGAAATCATTCATGCGACCAATATCGAGCCAGTACTCGTCTAAGGGAAACATAGACACTCCGCCCTTCTCCACATGCTGACTCAACAATGCCGGCATATCCAAGTTCGTATTCGCTTCAACACATTCAATGACCTCTGGGTTAATGACGTAGATCCCGGCATTGATGTAATAGCGATAGACTGGTTTTTCGGTCATCGATTGCACTTGAAAGTCTTCTGCCTGAACGACACCGTAAGGCACTTGGTACTCATGTTCTCGCACACACATGGTTGCCGCCGATTCGGACTTCAGATGATAGTCGAGCAAACTTCCGAAATTCACTTTTGTGAGGATATCCCCGTTCATCATGATCAAAGGCAGTTTCGGCATTGAGTCTGGAAGCAGCCCTAGTGCACCAGCTGTACCTAGAGGCTGTTCCTCATAGGTGTATTCGATATTGATACCCCAGCGGCTGCCATCACCAAAGTACTCTTTAATCATCTCAGGTAGATAGTGCGTTGAGATATAGAAATTGTGAAAACCCGCTTCCGCAAAGTTTTCGATAATCGTTTCCAATATCGGCTGCGATCCAACCTTTAACAAAGGCTTAGGGCATTGATCGGTCAACGGCTGAAGGCGTGTGCCATAGCCTCCCGCCATCAAGAATACAGGGTTGTCGATTCGTGGTTTTTTGGTCAACTCTTCAAGCGTTAATACGTTGGTTAAGCGGCCGTCTTCCACCACTGGCATTTGCAGAAGGTCTTTCGCCTCCATAATTCGCCTCACAGATTCATTGCTGTCGTTGGGAGCACAAGTTAAAGGGTTTTTATTCATGACCTCACCAACCTCTCGGCTCAGCTCTACGCCGGCGATCAAGCCTCGTCGAATATCACCGTCAGTCACGATTCCCAGCAGCTTTCCATCGTCGTCGACAACAAATGCCGCTCGAACAGATTGACGCTCCACCGCCTGGATCGCTTCAAGAATACTGCTATCGGGCCTGACAATGCCCTCTTTCCATCGGTTCATCGCGATACCTCTAGTGTTGATTGCACTGCGTATGGATTGGCTGATGCCGTCAATCTCGTGCCTATTGGAAACTGTGGTATGAAAGGCTCACCCATAGGCCCCTTCTCGACCCAAGCTGCACGAGTAATCATCAGTGTCGAGTCTTGAGTCTTAACCACCACACCTCCCTTGCTTCTTCCGACCACTTCACCTACTGTCGCACGATAGTTGGGCGCTTGGGGGATTTCCTCTGCACTCAACAGGGCCAAACTGCCGCCTTGCGCAAGATGAGTGATGGCACCAGGACCTGGGGTTGTTATGGCCCGAATAAAATTAAACAAAGCTCGACTGTTCCATTGCCAATTGATGATTTCATCGCCTTGACCACGTCGACCACAGTAGAAACCTAAAGGGTGTATCTCGGCCTGAACAATTGGCTTCTGAGTACCGGAGGCTATAGCGTCTACCGCCTTTAACAACACCTTGGGACAGTGCTCGATGGCAACCGCCAACAAGCTCTGATAGTCATCGGAGTCCGAAATCGAGAAAAATTCTTGAACTAAGATTGCACCGGTATCAATGCCTTCATCAATATAATGCGCCGTGATTCCAAAACGCTTTTCGTCATTGATAAGCGCCCAATTGAGTGGATTACGACCCCGATAAAAAGGCAGGGCGCCCGCGTGACAATTGACAAACCCTTGCGGAGGAACACCAAGTAGCTCGGGCCTAATAATTTGGTCAAACGACATGGACACAAACAAACAGGAGCCGTATTGCGCCAAGGCCAATACACTGTCATCGTGGTTAACATTGTCGAAGTTCAAAAAGGGGGTATCGAGTGAATGCGCTAACGCTTTAAGATCTGTGTCATCGCCGTTTGTTCGCCCTACTACAAAATCGATTTTATGACCGGCGTCAACCAGTAACCGCAATGCGCCAACGCCCCACTCGCCGTCGCCAAAGAAACCAATATTCATTGGATCACCTCGTCGGGCTGATAGTCTCGCTGCGCGATTGAGCCTAGTGTTGACCAGTACTCCATTGGTGATCGACCAGTGGAAGGCCGTTTTACCGTCACGTTCTCAACGCAAAAGACTTCACCTGCACTTATAGGCGTTGCCGCCACCAAACTCTTTCGAGCTACGGCGATAGTATTCGTCTCTGACTCTCGCGGCTGCTTTATTCCATCCCCCAACGCCGACTCAATGTGCCTTATTGATGACACCATCGCCGTCAATTCATCCGGTTCTAGTGAGGCCTTGTGGTCAGGCCCTTCGAGAGTTCGATCCAGAGTGAAGTGTTTCTCGATAACTTTAGCGCCTAAGGCGGTTGCGGCTATCGCCACCTCGATACCCTGTGTGTGATCGGAATAGCCCACTCGCGTTCCGTAAACTTGGCCTAGGGTAGTCATTGCTTTGAGGTTTACATCCTCCATTGGTGCGGGGTATTGAGAGGTACAATGTAACAAGGTAACTTGTCTTTTCACCTGGTCTTTTACCGAGGGCAAAGACCAGTTTTCACGAATGTCATCGATGTTATTGGGGGGCTGTGGTTGGGTCATCCCCCAACCAATCGCCATTAGCGCAAGCTCAACTTCCTCAAGGCTCGCCATTCCGGTAGATAACACCAATGGCTTTTTGGTTCTTCCAAACTCAACCAATAGCGGCCCGTTGGTAATCTCTCCCGAAGGAATTTTATGTAAAGTGAGGTTCAGACGTTTATCAAGGTACTCCAGACTCTCTTGCTCAAAAGCCGTGGACAAAAAGCTCACTTTTTTCGACGCGCAGTAATCCCTTAACTGATGATGCATCTCATCACTCAACTCGAGAGCTTTCAGCATTTGCAACTGACTAAGGCTATCGTCATCAGTTTTTTGATAGGTCGCCTTTTGCGCCACGCTAGAGGCTAATTTTTCGGCCTTAAAGGTTTGAAACTTAACAAAATCTGCACCGGCTTCTTCTGCGGCATCAACCAATTTTTTTGCCATCGTTATGGAGCCGTTGTGGTTCACACCGGCCTCGGCGATGATAATGACCGGTTTCATTGGTTATCTCCCAAGGCAATCACACTGTGATCGAGAGTGATATCATAAAATGTTTTTCCGCGACGACATGGGCGCGCACGCTGATTTGCAATAGATTCGAGAGCCGCCATTGCTTTTGCCGAGAAATTTCCATCACCATAGGGGTTAGATATCGTCTGCCGAACTGAACTTTGGCCCGTGACCCTGCCTATCGCTTCGGACAATCGAGTTTCGTCGTTGGCACAATGAATTACCGAATCGCAGGCCTCTCTCCCCTGTTGACGATCTCCAACATTAATAGTGGGCACACCAAAGCTTGGTACTTCGATAATGCCACTGGAAGAATTTCCGATCACCGCGACACAGTCAGCCATGAGGCTGAGATAACGTAACCGCCCCAAGGACTCGACAAATATCCAGGAAGAACAGGACTCACACGCCTGAGCTAGGAGACGATTAATCTCACTACCACCACTATCAGCATTAGCCGCAGTAAAAACACACTGAATTTGAGGGAATTTTTTCAGTGCGGAAAGGATTGGCAAGACGCCCTTGGAGTCTTCGATGTTGGTTTCCGCGTGAAAGGTAACCAAACAATAATCGAGATCCGATGAAAGACCCAATGAACGGAGCAAGTCTTCGGAGTCCTGCAGCTGTTCGTGCTGCAGACTTTCAAGACCTGGGGCCCCAGTGAGAAAAACTCTATCTGGCTGTTCGCCTAATTGCACAACTCGTTGAAAGTGCTGGCGAGTGGTAACCAAGTGGAAGTGCGCCATTTTGGTAATCGCGTGTCGGATCGAATCATCAACTGCACCCTCGGTAATTTCACCGCCATGAATATGCACAATAGGAATGCCCAAAAACATAGCGGCTTGGGCCGCTCCCAACATTTCAAAACGATCGCCCAGAATCACCAGATAGTCAGGTCTCAATCTTGTAAGTGCATCGGTAAAACCCACCAATGCAGTAGCGGTCGCTTTGGCCATCGAGGCGTCGTCGTTGGAATCTACAAGGCAGGGAATCGATTCGTTAACGTGAAATCCATCTTTTTCGATTTCACTAATGGTACTGCCAAAACGGGCATCCAAATGCATGCCGGTAACCATTAGACGTAAGTCAAAGTGCTGGGACTTCTCTAGAGCCTTGAGAAGCCAATAAAGCAGTCCGTAATCAGCTCGGGTTCCGGTGGCTACCGCGATTTTCGTATTGTCAGATACCGTGCTCATTGAACCACCTCACCGGCGGGCATACTCGGTAGGCAAAGAACTCTTTCCGCTAGGGATTCAGAGCATGACAAGCTTCCCGTTTGGCAGTGTCTATAAGGTAGGCTTTTATGTAAAAGCTGCCAGACTGAGCGGCACTGCACATTCAAACGCTCTGCTCGCGCTAGAAAGACGTTCTTTAACTCTAGGGATTCAAAAATCACCGCTGACAACCAATAATTGCAACTCTCGCTCTCACGCCCCTGAAAAAAAGACACCCCTGACACCTGGCCAACAGCTCGCTGATAATCCTGCGCTAAAGACTTTTTGGCCGACAGAATTGCGTCCAAACGAGTTAACTGTGCACAGCCCAAGGCGGCATTCAAATTAGGCATGCGGAAGTTGAATGCCGCGCGATCATGACGATAGACATCTAACTTAGCCGTTGTGGAAAGGTGCCGCACTTGATCCGCGAGATGCTGATCATCGGTCACCAAAGCTCCACCACCGCCGGTGGTAATGACCTTGTTGCCGTTAAAGCTGAAAACCCCACATCGAGAAAATGTCCCCAGTGCTTTTCCGCGCCAGCTCGATCCCAAGGCTTCTGCGGCATCTTCCATAACCGCTATCCCAAAAGATTCACACAGTTCCACAATCGCCTCGATGTCGACCGCCAATCCGAAAGTATGCATGGGCACACAAGCTCGAACGGTTTTCCCCGTGGATCGATTAACCGCCACGCCATTTTTTAGCTCTACATTCGCGTCGAGCCACTGAGCTAAAGCGCTAACGCTCATCCCCAAACTCGCTTCGTCCACATCGACAAACACGGGATCAGCGCCGCAATGATGAATCGCGTTAGCGGTGGCGATAAACGTTAGTGATTGGGTAATGACCTCATCATTGGGTTTGACTCCTAACGCAATCAAGCCCAATTGCAAAGCAGCGGTGCCGTTAACTAGGGCTACACAGTACTTTGCTCCCGTTCGCTCTATAAGAGTCTGCTCGAACTGCTCAACCATAACGCCTGCGGTGGAAACAAAACCACTGTCGATCACCTGGTTGAGGTATTGTTTTTCGATCTCACCCAAAAGCGGCTCGTGCAAGCCAACCCGCCCCGCGCCAAAGTGTTTTTCGATACACTCAAATATCGGGTTAAACATTGTAGATATTCGTTTTGTAGTGACGTAGGTTTTCAGGTTCCGTGAACCAACGGATAGTTTCGCTAAGGCCTTCGCGAAGGCTAACGGCGCTGGAAAAGTCAGTCATAGTCGACAGTTTTTTCGGGCATCCCAGGAGCCGGAAAACCTCAGATCCTTTTGGACGCAAACGCGCTTGATCGCACACTAATTCGACATCACTCTCCATAATGTTTTTGATCATCATCAAGGTGTCTTCGATACTGATTTCTTTACCGGTACAGATATTGACGGTCTCTCCCACCGCTTTTTCAGATTGCGCCAGTTTGATAAACCCCTGGCAGGTATCAGTGACGAAATTGAAATCACGGGTGGGTGATAAATCCCCCAATTCAATACGCGATTGACCCGCTGCAATTTGCCCGATGATAGACGGAATGACTGCCCTTGCAGATTGCCTTGGACCGTAGGTATTAAAGGGCCGCGCCACGGTAACGGGCAACTCAAAAGCGTTGTAAAAGCTCATGGCCATGGCGTCGGCGGCAATCTTTGAGGCGCTGTAAGGCGATTGGGGCTGTAGTGGGTGTTGTTCGTCGATGGGCACGTATTGGGCGGTGCCATAAACCTCGCTGGTCGAGGTTTGAATGAATCTTGAAACCCCACAGTCCTTGGCCGCCTGACACATATTCAACGTGCCTTGCACGTTGGTGTCGACATAGCTTGATGGAGCCTGATACGAATAGGGAATCGCAATAAGCGCGGCTAAGTGGTACACCGTATCGATACCCTTGCAAAGCTCGCGACATAAATTGGCGTCGCGCACGTCTCCGCTAACCACCTCGATCTTATCGAGACAGTCAGAGCCCTCGAGCCAACCCCAATTATTGAACGAATTGTATTGCACCAACGCGCGTACGCGGTGGCCAGCTTGTACTAGGCTTTCGACCAAGTGAGAGCCAATAAAGCCATCTGCACCAGTTACCAATGCCGTCATGGTCTGTTGTTTTCCTTACAGTCATTACGTCAAAAAATAGACGCTCTTGGAAAAACTGCAAAAAACAGACCAAAATCGGGTGAATAGTCGGGTTCTCAGTCGAGCTAATTCGTTTTTTAGCTGACTAGTTCGATTGCGCGCTGAATGGTAAACGGTTACCGATATCATCAAGAGCACTGCCGGAGCTGTTGAGGCTATTGACGATTCGCTCCATGGCCAAGAATTGCGCCAATAAACGATCGTAATAGGCCTCCGAGCGAGCATCGAGACGAGTCTGATCTTCTTCTAGATCCGACAATTCTTGAGTAATACTGGCTTCCCGAGTTGCAAAGATGCCATTAGTTTCAAGGTAGTTATCAATCAATTGATTGAGCTCTTCGCCAAATCCACGAGAGAATTCGACGGTCGAGGTAGTAGCACCCGGCTCAATAATCATACTCAAACCTGCAGCCGGTGAATTTAACTCTGGCAGCAGTACTTGACCCACGCCAAACCCAGCCACACCGTTCACGGTGCCAGCAACATCCTTACCGGCAGTACTGGTACCCGCCGCTAAACCTAGATCCGCCGCATTAGCACCTGCGCCTAGCACCGATATTGACGACTTTGAACCATAGGCATTTGAAGTGATTTCAAAGTGATCAACATTCCACACTACCTCAACATCAGCGCCTTTGTCTTTTAGCGCAGCGTCGTTGTTAATCTGCGATTGAATGTGGGCGGCCAAGGCTTCATTACTGGCATAACTACCAGGATTTAGGCTGATGATGTTCGATGTGACCCCATCAACAGAGATCGCGAAGTCATAGTCATTGCTGTTTGGACCACTGCCTGCAGTGGCGCTGCCAGCGGCCAAACCAAATTCACCCGGCGTCAACTCCAGTACAGAACTGATGGCGATGGACGAATCGCTGCCTTGGCTGCGAGACGTCACGACAAATTCAGTGCCGTTATGAATAATATCAGCGGCGATAGATTGAGCATCAAATTCAGCTTGCAGCGCCGTCGCTATGGCGTTTTCGTCGGCATAGGCCGCCGGCGGTAAAACAATCGATACCGCAGCGCCGCCATCAACGGCAATGTCAAAGCCGTAATCGCCGGAGGTAGCCGCACTCAAATCAGTGCTGGCGAAAGAGGATGGCACACCGGAAAAACTGCCCGCCGTTCTCGGTGCTGAGATATCGGCCAATAGAGTGCCTGCGGCGGCTCCGCCCACCAACTGACCCTTTTCAGGATCTTGAGTTACGACGATGTCATAGCTTCCAGGTGTTGCCTCCGGACGAACGCTATTAACCACAATTTTATCCGAAGAAGAGGACGATTGCGGGACAAACAAATCCTTTACCAGATCGTAATTCTCAGAGAAGGCTTTATTGAAGAATTCGTCGTCTATATCAAGTGTGCCATCGAGCTCTGTGCGAATACCGATATTACTCAGGGCGGTAAACCCACCGTCGAGACCCGCAATGGTATTGCTGATTACGGCTTTCAAAGAGGTCTCTAATGCGCGCGCGGTGGGGTCACGATCCAAACTGCCTTTCTCATCGGTCTCCGGATCGATACCTACTGCAGGCTCGATCACTTCCAAAAAGGTGTTATAGGCTTCAACAAAGTCGCGAACCGCTTGTTCACCGCCGGCTTTATCTTCGGTAATGGTAACGGTAACGATATTACCAGGATCTGGCTTTGACAGATTGAACTCAAACCCCGGCAATACATCGTCGATATTGTTACTGCTTCGCGTCAACTCCAGCCCATTGATTTCCAGTTGAGCATCTTGGCCCTGCTGATTCTGCACCATCGATTGATTGCTAGCATTAAAGTCGAAGGCGGCCAAACCAGGCGACCCCGCCTCTTCAGCTGCGGTAATCGATACCTGATTAGTTTCACCGCTTTCAGCCGTGACCAATAGCTTATAACCCGCCCCGTCGTTAACAATACTGGCACTCACACCGGCGTCGGCGGCGTTAATCGCGTCACGTAAACCGTTTAGCGAATTATTGCTGTCATCGATGGTAATGGTGATGGCGTCTTTATCCGCATTATTGGTAAAGGTGGTAGGAGGCTCAAGCTTGTCCCAGCTACCAAAATTTAGCGTTAAAGTGCCTTTGCCGATCTCATCAGTGGTTTCGGCAAAACTTGCGCCACTCGACAGTGAATGAGACTTAGCCACGTCGATCACTTCAAAGGAATATTCGCCGACGGGAGTTTCTTCGGAAAGCGAAACCGGAATAAACGCGTCACTGTTGGTAAACGACGCCGATTTACTGTTGAAGGTTTCGGTATCAGCCAATAGTTTGGCGGAATCTTGCAGGGTCGATAGCGCATTGCGAATCAAGCCAAAATCCGAAATTTGAGCTTCGAACTTGGTTTTATCAGCATCAATTTGAGCCTGCTTTGGAGCCTTTTCAATATCACGTAACTGACCGGCTATCTCGTTGGAACGAATCCCCGAGCCTGCCCCCAGTGTGCTGATGATATTACCGCCGATGGAATCCATAATCTCAAACCTACGATTAACGCCAAAATAGGAGGGAAATTCCCGCTCTACCCTGTTATCGGCGCACTGTTGATGAGCTTCAATATTGGTTTGATCTCAGAACCGCGCTTTCAATAGCCACAAAGCTGTTGATTTTCTCAGGAGAGAAAAACACGGTCGAGTCTTTAAGATAGGAAATGCAAAAGGCGTACCACTGGCACGCCTTTTGATCTTACACAGAAGCGATTTTACGCTACCCTTGCATATCTATTAACTGCAGAGGTTCATTATCACGAGCCCTTGCCGCTAAATCCAATACAATTTGATTGGGTATTTGTCGAATCAACTCCCCGCTGTCGCGGTCTAGAACGCGGACGACCATGTCCCCAGATCCGTTATCCATACTAAACAACAAATCTCTCTGTTCGTTCTGAACGTAGCGGTTTAATTCTGCAACCGCCTGACTGACTGTCTCCGAAACAGCTTGGCCTGTCTCCTGAACTACTGCCGTTACCGACTCAGGTGGCAAGTTTTTGCCGGCTTCGCCAACGTCTTTTTTCGTGTCGCCAGAACCCGCCGATGAAGCTACACCCGAAAGTTTCGGGGGCATAGATTGTGAAATTTTCACTTCATTCATGGGTTAACCTCTTAACTTGATGTGAGGGGCTAAGCTTCTAGCCCCAACCAAAGTTATCTGTCTCTGCTAACTTAACGCAGTAGCGACAGTACTTGCTGTGGCGCAGCATTGGCTTGAGCCAACATCGCCTGCGACGCTTGCTGGAGTACCTGAGCTCGAGACAAGTTTGCCGTCTCTTGCGCAAAGTCAGCATCCTGAATTTGCGAACGTGCCGCCGAGGTGTTCTCGGATACGTTCATCAAGTTACTCACGGTAAAGTCGAGACGGTTATTTACCGCACCCAAATCTGCTCGCGTGGCGTTGATTTGTTCAAGCGCCGTATCGATAACATCGATGGCATCCTGTGCACCGGCGGCCGTGGAAATGTCGATATTAGCTACAGAATCACCCGTTAAGGTTGAATCATTGGTTTCATTGAGTGCCAATAATGCCTGGGTTGCTGTGGTACCAGCGAAATCGATACTAATCTCATCGCCGCTTACTGAGTTCAACGTATAGGAGGTAAGCGTACCCACAGTACCGTCGGAACTAACTGCCGTAGCAACAACTCCAGTTTCAGCGGTTTTCGCGTTAATTTGTTCAACAAGCTCAGAAGTAAGACCCGCAATTGTTGCAGCGGTTGGGGTTACGGCACCGATTTCAACGCCGTTAATAACCAAATCGCCTTCCAATACTGCTGCTGTACCAGTTACAACACCGGACGTGATATCAGCATCAGTACGGGCATCAAGGCCTAGCGCTGCAGCCATCGAATCATTGTTGGCAATAGTCGCAAGCGAAGCAGTACCGAAGGAAACGGAGATCTCGTCGTTTCCGTCAGCCTTGTTTGTATCGGTAAGCGTTAAACTAAAGTCCTTAGTTGTCGTACTTAAACCGGAAGCTCCCGTTGCATCCGTGACGGTGATACTTGTAGCGCCGTCAGCTAAAAGAGAAAGCTTGCCGTCATCACCGACTTTGGCGGTAATTTCACCACCGCTGGCATCGTTAACTTTGCTCGCAAGATCTTCTAGATTCGCGGTATCGGTGATGTTGTAAGTAGTGGTCAGACCTTCACCATCAACAACAGCGATAGTAACGAATTGACCCGCAGCATCGCTCAATTCACCGGAGCCAACCGAAGTGCCATTCAACTCAACCAGCGCGCCAACTTCAACGCCTGCTCGGCCAGTTTCAAGTGCTCCGTTTATAGCACCTAAATAGTCGTTTAAATCAGTAAGTGTCGCAGATGTTAGCGAGCCAACGTTTACGTCATTGATGATTAACGAGTTTGTACCGGTTGTATCTACACCGGTAATGGCAGTCAATGTTGCTATACCAGCAGTAACTTCGGCACCGATAATGTCCGCAGAACTTGTACCGCCTAGAGAATCGGTATCCACGGCCGCAACACTGAAGCTAATGGTTTGATTGGCTTCGGCGCCAACCTGCAAAGCAATCTCGCCTTGGGTACCGTCTAGGATGTTCTGGCCGTTAAAAGCGGTGGTTTCCGAAATACGATCCAATTCTGATTTGAGCTGCTGAACCTCAGCATCCAAAGTAGAACGGTCAGCATCGGAATAGATTCCGTTCGCAGACTGAATAGACAGTTCACGCATACGTTGAAGGATGTTGGTACTTTCGTCCAAAGCACCTTCAGCAGTTTGAATTAGAGACACACCATCGTTGGCGTTAGCCACCGCGCGGTCGAGACCACGAATCTGTGAAGTTTGACGGTTAGAAATGGCAAGACCGGCAGCATCATCCGCTGCGGTATTGATTCGTTTACCAGACGATAAACGCTCCATCGCTTGGCTCTGCTCCATCCCGGACTTCACTAACTGGCGCTGTGAGTTGAGCGACTGAATGTTACTGTTAATTACTAAAGGCATCGTAAGCCTCCTACGTTGTTTACTAACGCCAGTCAGTTCGACCAGCAAACCAGGGTCAAGGAAAGTACTACGGTGATGCACCAGTAGCCCCTCTGTGTAAGGGTATCGGCATCGCCTGAGTAATCTTTAACCATAATTTGTCGTCAAAACTTAGAGCGTATTGCGCGACAACAACGAAAAAGTCACTTACAAATCAACAGATTACATAATTCGGAATAAGAATCATGTTTATAGAACAAAAAAGCCGAGAGTAAAGACCCTCGGCTTTTAGCGTCACACGTACCACCGCAAGCGGCAATCTGTGCTCAACTCTTACTTCTTATATTTACCACGACTTATCCGTTGAGCAATTGCAAGACTTGCTGCGGCTGAGCATTGGCTTGAGCAAGCATCGCCTGAGACGCCTGCTGCAAGACTTGCGCCCTCGACAGGTTTGCGGTCTCCGCAGCAAAGTCGGCATCCACAATCCGCGATCGCGCTGCAGCGGTGTTTTCAGACACGTTCATCAAGTTACTCATGGTAAATTCAAGTCGATTCGTCACCGCACCCAGCTCAGATCGTGAAGCGTTGATCTGCTCCAACGCGATATCAATCACTTCGATAGAGTCCTGAGCGCCATCGGCGGTGGAGATATCGATCCCCGCGACCGAATCCCCCGTCGCAGAACTGATGTTGGTCTCCTGAATACCCAACAACGCTGCAGTTGCCGTGGTGCCGGCAAACTCGATGGAAATCTCACTGCCGTCTAAGGTATTCAAAGCGAAGGACGTCACCACTGTACCCACGGTTCCATCGGAGTTGACAGTCATTGCCACAACGCCAGTTTCCGCCGATGTCTCATTAATGGCCGCAACTACTGCCGAGGTCAAGGCAGCTGCACTCGCTGCTGTCGGCGTTATCGAGCCTATTTCTACACCATTAACAACAAGATCACCTTCGAGTACCGCTGCGGTACCGGTCACGATTCCAGAGGTAATATCGCTCTTGGCCCTGGCATCAAGCCCAAGCTCCGACGCCATTGAATCGTTGGTGGTGATAATCGCACCGAGAGAGCCAGTACCAAATTGCACAGAAATCTCGTCATTGCCATCGGAGGCATTGGTATCGGTAATATTTAGACGGAAGTTCTCTGCGGTGGTTTTTAGGCCAGACGCTCCCGTAGCATCGGTAATCGTGATGCTTTCAGAGCCTTCAGACAGCAGTGATAACTTGCCGTCATCGCCAATACTGGCTTTCACATTGCCGCCACTGGCAGAGTCAATTTTATCGGCCAACTCTTCAAGGTTCGCGGTATCGGAAATGTTATAAGTGGTCGTCAGCCCTTCTCCATCCACAAGCGCGATGGTAATAAAGGTGCCGGCAGCATCACTCAACTCACCCGCACCAACCGATGAGCCATTAAGTTCAACCGATGCACTCACTTCTGCGCCGGCGCGGCCAACTTCTAAGGCACTATTAATGGCGCCAATATAATCGCTCAAGTCGGTAAGTGTCGCCGATGTTAACGAACCCACATTAACATCGTTAATGATTAGCGAGTTGGTTCCAGTGGTCGCCACACCGGTAATATCGGCAAGTACCGTTAAACCATTGGTAACCGAGGAGCCGACCACATCAGCAGAGGTATCGCCACCGAGCGATTCGATATCGGAGGCTTGCACCGAAAAGGACACGGTTTCGTTGGCTTCGGAGCCAATTTGCAGCTCGACTTCGCCTAAGGTGCCGTCGAGGACTTTCTGACCATTAAAACTGGTGGTTTCAGAAATTCGATCGAGCTCCGCCTTAAGTTGCTGAACTTCAGCGTCTAGCGTTGAGCGATCGGCGTCCGAATAGATTCCGTTAGCCGACTGAATCGCCAACTCTCGCATTCGCTGCAGGATGTTGGTGGTTTCATCCAACGCCCCCTCTGCGGTTTGAATTAGGGATACGCCATCGTTCGCATTTCGAATGGCTTGATTCAAACCTCGAATCTGCGATGTTTGGCGGTTGGCAATCGCGAGACCCGCGGCATCATCTGCAGCGGTATTAATTCTCCGACCGGAAGACAGGCGCTCCATAGCTTCGGACATGTCATTGCCTGACTTGACCAGTTGTCGCTGTGAGTTTAACGCTGCCACATTGGTATTAATCACTAATGGCATAATGCTTCTCCTGTTACTCTAAGAGGCTTGCCAACCCAAGTTGGCCGTTTAACAAAGTTCAGTGACAAAGCGGAAAGCCATTACCTTTTCTGCATTGTCACAAATGACACAAAGTAATTTGCAACCCCCGTGCCAATGATTAATTTTTTTCGTAAGTTAATGTTTTTTATGGAAATTAATTATTCCTCCACCAAATAACTATTTCCGTAAAACCAAAAGCGGCAAACTATTACCTCTGCCATGGCGTCGCTTTGCCGCTTTATCAGCCCTCAAAAAAATGAAATGACCAAAACACTCTAAAGACCAAAAATAACCACTACCCAAGCGACGCTGTTGACTCTATAATTTTTGAAACTTTTGGAATTCAGAAAGATGACTCACTATCAAAACAACATCGATCAAGTACTCAGAATCTCACAAGCGTTGTTGCAGGCGATCAGCGAACATCAATGGGATAAAATTGAAAGTTTGATTCAACAAAGAGACCAAGCTGCCAATATCGCCTTTCCCGACAACTTGCCAGCAGAGTATTATCAGGAAGCACGACGAGCCTACGCGATCATTCAGCGTCACCAGCAGGAAGCCACAGAAATATCTGAAAAAATGAAAAGATCTCAGAAGACAGAAACGGTCAATGAAAAGCGTGGGCAAAAATCGATTCAGTCCTACTTAAGCTAAGGCAGAGAACGCTGGCGACCTAAACTTCGCCGCTAAGCCGTTATCAGTTAGCAGCAGTCAATAAACGATTCCAAGCCCAAACTGTAAGGCGAACACGGAACGATCAGAGGCGACTAAACAAGGTTAATTGACTCACACGAACAAAAGTTGCCTGAGCCGCTTCCAAAACCAGTGTTTGCGACGCTAATCGACTTGCCGCCTCGGCATAATCCAAACCCCGCAAGTCCGACATTATTTCTCGAGAAACCAAATCTGTATCCAGATGCAGCTCTTTTGTGCTCTCTAACGTATTCAATCGAGCCCCCAGCTCTGCAGTGGTCTCTAGAATACTGGTCTGAATGTTATTGGTATTATTGAGGGTATCCGCCACCATCTGCGATACAAAATCTTTGCTTTCTTGTGATCCGTCGACTTGTTTCATTGCCGCACTGAATCGAGCCAGCGTGGTAAGCACGTCCTGATTGGGACTGGAGTCGACAAAAAACTGATCACCGTCTTGAGTGGCTGTTCCCGAGGTTGGCGTTCCCGTCATGTTAAAGCTCAAACCATTCACCTCAATGGTTTGCCCAGACACAAATGGGATATTCTGAAACCCCGTCACAACATTGCCCGTTGATCGCTCGGTAATAGTAAAGTTCTTGCCGGCGGGCACAATCGCACTGTCTTCCTTGAAGCTGATGATCATGTCTTTCGGGTAAAACTCATCATAAACCGCCTGGTCGACGATCTGGCCAACGCTAATGGTCGCGGCCGGATTGGATGTGTTCGCTGAGCTTGCCGAGGTGTTGAAGCTATTTTGCGCGGCCGGTATATCGACAAAAACCGCTTTACCGGAATCGCTGGTAGCGACTTTTGTTGAGTCTGAAATTTTGATGTTTACATTGCCATCGGTGCCCGTGTATTGAAAACCCGATTGCGCGTCACCGATAAAGGGCTGATCCCCTCCGGTGTAACCGGCAAAAATATAATCCCCACCAGCGTTTTTGGTATTCAATAGATTCATAAGTTCATCGAGACGAGAGTCGACTTCAGACGCCAGTGCGTTGTATTCGCTCGAGGTATAAGTTGCAGTGTTACCCGCCTGTACCGCAATCTCTCTCACTCGTTGTAAAAGATTGGCGATACTGTCTAACGTCGATTCTTCTTGCGAGAGATTATTCTCAGCGATATCGATGTTCTTTCCGTATTGTTCGAGACGCGAGAGGTTTTGCTCAATCTCAAGGATTTTAGTTGACGCAACCGGATCATCAGACGGTGTTAACACGCGCTGCCCAGTTGACAATTGAGCTTGAGTTTTCGCAATCGCCTGATTGCTTTGACTGATACTGTCGTTTGCGATATCAAATATTTGAATCGATGATATTCTCATAACATCAAACCTCAGAAAATAGAGATCAAGCGGTCAAATAGATCTCGCGCTACCGAGATTACCTGAGCATTTGCATTATAAATTTGTTCAAATTGAATGAGTCTTGCCGCCTCTTCATCCAAATTGACCCCCGAGATCGAGTTGCGAAGATCTTCAGTTTGATTGAGCACCTGCTGGCCTGCTTCCAAATTTATGCCGGAGGCGTTCGTCTGAATGCCGACCATTTCAACTAGGGTTCCGTAGCTGTCACTCATAGTTTTCAAACCATTGTCGACCACCGCTTTCGAGCTTAAGTTCACCAAATCAATGGCATTGCGGTTATCAGAAATACCATCGGTATTGAAATCCAACGTGAAACGATCGCCTGCGTCGGCAACACCATTAACGCTGGCTTCGATACCAAGATAACTGGCCTTGGCAAACCCGGGAGCCGAGCTATCACCAAACAGGCCACTCAAAATGGGGTTAGTTGCCAAGGTGAAATCCGAAGACAGCTCTAGATCTAAGGTGCCGCCGACGGTAACTGTCGATTCATTGCCGGCGCCGGCGCCAGTTAAGTTGACGCTGGAGAGGTTGTAATCGGTTACGCTTAAAGTTTCTCCACCTTGTGCTTCTAGGGTTACATTAAAATCATCCCCTTGAGCAGAAAAAACTCGTAGCTCAGGATTTCCACTGACAGGATTGGTGCCGGCGACCGCATAGATCCCCGCCGCACTTAAACTTGCGTCGGCATTTACGCGATCAGCCAAGTAGTTGTTAAACTCCATGGGATCCGTTGCGGGATCAGGTACATCTCCATCGACAATACCACCGGTGTATTCAATCAAATCGACACCGTTAACATCCAGCTGTAACGGCGTGTTATTGGTCAATCCAGCAAATCCAGAGATATTCATGGAGTTACGCGCATTGGCAGTAACCCCCGAAAGATTCGACAACTGACTGGCAATACTCTTGGCGCTATCGTCCGCAGAAGTGCTGATGGATTGTACTTGTGTACTACCCGTCGCAGGATCGGTATAAGTTACCGAGAATATTTCCGACGGATAACCGTTTGCATTCGGTGCCAATGGGCCCGCACCGGCAACCACAGCGCCAATACCTAATGAGGCACCGTTCGCAACCACAACGCTGGCGCCAGAGTCTTGCGTGAATAATGCATTATTCTGGCCGGGCACATAAGTTCTATTGCGAATCGGTGGATCGAGTTGAACGGGATTGGCTGGATCGGAATTGTCGAGCACATCGTAGGTAGTGGGCGTCGTAAACTGCACCAACAGCGGCGGCGACATCTGTCCAGGATTATCAAACAGAGGCAATGCATTGCCGCTGACATCTTCTAGGCTCACCAACGAGCCAGCGGTAATTTGCGCGTTGCCCGTATTACCACTGTCATTGGTGGTCACCAAAGGACTGGCAAAGGCCAATTGATCCGGACGCTCTAATGCTGCACCGATATCTCTGGCGCCGGTGCGAGTCGGCTGGATCAAAAAACGATCGCCGGCCTGGAACGAGCCGCTGGAAAAGTTTAACTCAATGCCATCAAACTCAATGGACGCGGGCAGGTTCGACGGCAAGGCCCCAGAAAACACGACGGCCCCGTCAGACTCACGGGTAACCCGATAGCTGGTATCACCACTCGCCACTTCGAGAACATAATTACTCGCCGTGAGTTGCGAGGTGTCATTGATCTCAACACTCATAACACGGTCCGATGGTGGCGCATTATTACTGTCACCAAAGACTCTTGTTGCGGCGACAGTCGGATCGTTGACATCGTTAAAAAACAAGCCGCCAAATTGATTATTGAGATCGATGCCCTTGCTATGAGCGTCGTTGAAAGTGTCACTAAGGACAATCGCTATTCGTCCCAGTTCATTGAACGCCGAGGTCAATGTACTCTCACGAAAATCCAGCAGTCCGCCCACCTCTCCACCGTTCAAAAAGCTAGAGATAACCTGACTACCGACACTGTCTTGATAAGCAATTTCTTTTTGTTGAGGATCGAGCACACCATCGACCAATGCCAACTGGCGAGCATCACCGCCGACAACCAATGACTGCCCCGAACCAATACTTACGTTAAGCAGACCATCACCTTGGTCTACCACATCAATGGATACTAACTCCGACAGTCGACGTAGCGCTTCTTCACGCTGGTCAAGCAGGTCATTGGGAGGCTGATCACTGACACCAATCGACTGCGCGATATTGCTGTTTATCTCGGCAATATTCTCGGCCAAGGCGTTGATCTGGGAAACCGCCACGCCCAGTTTTTGGTTAATGTTCTTACTCACCGTCTCAACACTGTCATAAAGTGTATTGAAGCGTTGTGAGAGATTGTCTGCTTCGCTGATGATGAGTTGGCGCGATGGTATCGATGTAGGATCATCGGCGCCGTTTTCCATAGTGGCAAAGAACTTATCCAATCCCTGCGACAACCCCGTCGACGGATCAGACAAAAGTGTATCGAGCTGGCGAATATTTTCGTTGAACGCCTCTAGCTCCGAAGACAGCGACGTATCCGTTCTAAGCTGCGCTATAAGAAACTCATCCACCGTGCGTTCGATCGCGGTGACCCGTGCACCGTTGCCGATAAACCCCGCACCGTTGCTCTGTGCCGGATTGGTCTCAATATCGATACTTTGACGGCTGTAACCGGGCGTATTGGCATTCGCAATATTATGGCCGGTTGTTCTAAGAGCAGTTTGGCTTACCCTCAAACCCGTAACTGCGGTATCCAATAAACCAGGCATTAGCCTTGATCTCCTCTGGCGCTAGCATCGTCGCCATCAACATGACGTTCAGAAAAGTGACGCTCGGCAATATTGAGTATCTTATTCGCGTACTGCGGGTCGGTGGCATAGCCCGCACGCTGAAGCTCGCGCACGTAGTGATCAGGCGTTTGCGCACCGTCTAAGGCATTTTGATAACGCGACTGGTCTTTGATGAAGCTCACATAGTCGTTAAAACTCTCTTCGAAGGAAGCGTAAGAGCGGAAGTTGGCCCGCTGCGGTTGCGCAACACCGTCGTTGTATTCCAGGGTTTTTACCGTTGCCACATCCCCTTTCCAACCGTGATTAGCCTTTATACCAAAGAGGTTAAAACTGCTTTCCCCGTTGGGTTTTCGAATCATGTGCTGCCCCCAACCAGTCTCCAGCGCAGCTTGTGAAAGAATCAACTTTGGATCAATTCCCAATTCCCGTGCGGCCTTCTCTGCTAGCGGCAGTAGACGATCCTTAAACTCCGCCACCGAACTGATTGCCATACTCTCTTTCGCGCTGGCATCGACGCTAACAGTGTCGTCACTATTTTTGCCTTCGCTAGTGTCTCCGACCTGCCCCGGTTTCAAGTTAGGACTAATTGACGGTATCAGCGTCTTCAGCTCGCTAGAGAAATCGAAAGGACTAAGAGCGGATTTTTGATCAACAGAAGTCGAAGAGGTCGGTAACTGACGCTGCAGTTGACGCACCAAAGCATCGGCAATGCCCACACC
Source organism: Cellvibrionaceae bacterium (assembly GCA_050633365.1). Classification (GTDB taxonomy): domain Bacteria; phylum Pseudomonadota; class Gammaproteobacteria; order Pseudomonadales; family Cellvibrionaceae; genus Pseudomaricurvus. The sequence continues at coordinate 160,183 of JBOEGJ010000011.1, forward strand.
GTCTTTCGATAACGTTAGTGTCAACTGTTGATCAAACATGTTTTGGTAAAAGTCCATTTCGTTCGAAGATGACATAGAATCGTCCTTAAACGCTTCATTGGCATCGCGCATACTTTTCATCATCATGTTGAGAAATACAGACTCAAACTGCTTGGCAACCGCCTCCAGAGCTTGCTGCTTCTCCGCATCACCACCGCGACCCAGCTGCTTGATCTTTTGCAACGAATTCAAGTCGGTGTACATATCAGCACTGGCACTTGGCAATGCTGATCCGTTTGATGAATAAGACCCAATAGACATGTCGATCTCTCTTGCTAGTATTTAGTCAATCAATGATCAAAAATAATCAAATAACGATAAGGTCAGCCTTTAAGGCACCCGCTTGTTTCATGGCTTCCAAGATCGCCATAAGGTCTCCCGGCGCCGCACCCACCAAATTTACCGCTCGAACGATACTCTCCAAACTAGAGCCTCCGTCGAACTTGAACATCGGGTTGATTTCCTCGTCGGCGGTCACTTCTTTGGTGTCGGGCAAAACCACTGTCTGGCCTTCACCGAAGGCTCCAGGCTGACTCACTTCAACACTTTCTGCCACGGTCACGGTTAAGCTGCCATGAGTCACCGCAACGGGATCGACTCTGACGTCTTGCCCTACCACAATGGTGCCGGTTCGAGAGTTGATCACTACGCGAGCTGCTTCACGGCCAGGCATCACTTCCACATTTTCGAGCATCGCTAAGTAATTCACTTTCTGAGCGGGATTGACCGGTGAATCAACCATCACCGAACTCGCGTCCATTGGACGAGCCACATCAGGCCCCAGAATTTTGTTAATTGCCTCGGCCATATGTTTCGCGGTAGTGAAATCAGCACGGTGTAAGTTGAAGACAATTGGCTGGCCATTAGAAAAATTGTTCGGTACCGCACGCTCAACCATCGCGCCATTGGGGACTCGCCCAACACTGGGAACGTTAACCGTTAATTTCGATCCGTCAGCGCCTTCCGCGCCAAATCCACCAACGACCAAATTGCCTTGAGCAACTGCGTAAACGTTGCCATCGAGCGCTTTTAACGGCGTCATTAATAGGGTGCCACCGCGCAAGCTCTTGGCATCGGCCACCGATGAAACAGTGACATCAATTTTCTTGCCGGGTTTTGAAAATGCTGGCAGCTCTCCGTGCACCATCACCGCGGCGACATTTTTCAAATTGAAATTGGCGCCAGGCGGTAAGGTAATGCCGAACTGCTTCAACATGCTATTGAACGATTGAGTGGTAAATGGGGCCTGATTGGTTTTGTCTCCCGTACCGTCGAGACCAACCACTAGCCCATAACCCAATAACTTATTGGATCGAATGCCCGCAACATCGGCCAAGTCTTTAATCCGCTCCGCCGAACAAATTTGACTCGATAACATCATCACTATAATTAGCGCTAGTTGCTTCATTTCTTTACTCACTATTTATTCGATCGAATAACTGCTCTTAGAACGGCCATACAGGGCTGTTAAAGAACTTCGACAACCAACCCATTTGATTACTATCTGCCAATTCGCCGGTACCGCTGTATGAAATTCTCGCATTGGCTAAACGATTGGAAGGCACCGTATTTTGCGGCGTTACATCTTCTGGTCGCAAAATTCCGCTGATTCGAATGAATTCATCGCCGCGATTAAGCGTCATCCACTTCTCGCCGCGTACCACTAGATTGCCGTTGGGCATAATATCCGACACTGTGACGGTGATATTGCCCTGAAGACTGTTGCTCTGGTCGGCGTCAGCCTCACCGGTAAAATCTCGATCCTGTTGAATATCGGTATCCAAACTCATGTTGCTATAGCTTGGTGTGGTGCCCAGTATTGGCCCTGCGTTGAAGGACGCATCACTTTCTTTTTTCACCGAGACATTATTGGTTTTTTGAGAAACGGTTCGCTCGTCAAGAACGATAGTAATAACGTCCCCTACCCGGTTGGCCTTACGATCGGTAAACAGCTCCATGCCATTGCCGGCGAGAAACAGAGACCCAGATTGAGGTTTCGGCGTCGCACTCGGTAATGACATCACCGGCGCATAGGCCGGATCACCCGGTTTTATCGGGTTGTGAGCATTACATGCCACGAGCGCTAGAGGGACAAGAGCCCAAGCAACGGTGCGAAATGACAATTCAAAAAACGTTTTCATGATCGTTATTCCAAGCCAGCGATTAATCGACTTATAAGTTCTGACTGATGTATTGCAACATCTGATCGGATGTTGAAATGACTTTTGAATTCAACTCATAGACACGCTGAGTGGTGATCATATTCACCATCTCTTCCACGATATCAACATTGGAGTTTTCCAGTGATCCCTGTTTCACCGCACCGAGACCATCCAAACCGGGAGTTCCGGCAATGGGATCACCGCTGGAAGCGGTTTGTCGAAAAATGTTTCCACCTACCGCCTGCAAGCCTGCGGGATTAATGAAGTCCACAGTTTCAAGCTGGCCGATTTGCTGAGGATTAACTTGCCCAGCTACCGTAGCGCTGACGACACCGTCGTCGCCAATCGTCAATTGAATGGTGTTCTGGGGTACCGTAATTGCCGGTTGCAACAACAGACCCGCGGCATTAACAATCTCACCGTCAGCACTCAAGTGAAATTGGCCATTACGGGTGTAGGTGATTTCGCCATCGGGCGAGAGCATTTGAAAGAAGCCTCGCCCATCAATCGCCACGTCCAAATTGTTTCCAGTAATTTGAATGCTGCCAGAGGTAAATTCTTTTTGCGTTCCAACCACTCGAACACCGGTACCGATCTGCAACCCCGAGGGCAACTGTGTATCCTGTGTCGATTGAGCACCAGGCTGACGCTGGATTTGATAAAACAGATCTTCGAATACCGCCCGATCTCGTTTAAAGCCAACCGTCGAAGCATTCGCCAAGTTGTTGGATATGGTGCTCAGTTGAGTATCTTGAGCGCTAAGACCCGTCTTACTGACATATAGTGCTGGAATCATGGGATTACCTATTGTTTCAATTCTTAAATTCTGAAAGCCAAATCTCTGACACTTAGCGACTCAATTATGAGCTCTGCAATAACCGAGCCGAAGATTCGGAGTTGCCTTCCACTGTCTTCATCATTTTGACGCTAAGTTCGTATTGGCGGGACAGGGACAAGACATCGGTGAACTCACTGATTGCGTTTACATTGCTACTTTCGACGAATCCTGATTGCAACCGAATGGCCCCATCGACTGGGGCTGCGGTGCCGTCTCGCAATCGAAACAGACCATCTTCGCCCTTTTCCAGCTGAGAAAGATCAGGATTCACCAAACGGATACGATCGGGCTGAGCAAGATCCAATGGACCGGCGCCCTTGGTGGTAATACTACCGTCGACACCGATATCAACTTTGCTACTGGGAGGAATAAATACCGGACCACCCTGCCCCAATACCGGCGAACCATTGCCGGTGAGAAGCTGCCCTTGGGCGGTTAATTGAAGTGATGCTGAGCGAGTGTAGGCTTCGGTTCCATCGGCGGCTTGAACCGCGACAAAACCCTCGCCCTCAATGGCAAAATCGAGATCTCGGCCGGTTTGAACAAGCGCACCCTGAGAAAAGTCCGAAGCGGGGTTTTCAGTTAGCGCGTAAGCTCGCGAAGGGTGACCATCGCCATAGTACACAGCCATGCTGCGCGCCTGAGCAAAATCGGCGCGAAACCCAGTGGTGTTGGCGTTGGCCAAATTGTTCGAATGTACCGATTGCGCAAGCATATTGTGCTTAGCGCCGGTCATGGAAATGTAAAGAGCCTTATCCATTACCTATCTCCTCAGAAATCGTTCGCAGCGGAAAGCGTTTGCCGCTTAGTGAACCTTTCTAAGGGTATTGCAAGGAGTGGGCCAGAAACTAGAAACTAGAGCAGCGCAACTGCTCTAGCGCATTGACAACAATACTCGATCAAATCATTAGATATTCAAAATCGTTTGCGTCACCTGATCCGCCGTTTCGATAGTCTTTGCATTCGACTGATAATTTCGCTGCGCAATGATCAAATTCACCAACTCTTCTGAAATATCAACGTTCGACTCTTCCCGAGCGCCAGACTGGATCAATCCCAGTGCGGCCGTTTGCGGCAAACCGATGAGTGGTGGACCCGACTCAAAGGTCTCGGCCCAAGCGGTATTACCCTGCGGCTGCAAACCCTGCTCGTTGGTAAACCCAGCCAACGCAATTTGCCCTAAGGTTTGCGCCTGCCCATTGGTAAATCGCGCGAAGATAATACCGCTATCGTCAATGTTCAGGCCGGTTAAACGCCCTGTGGTAAAACCATCTTGCTCAACATCGTTAACCGCAAAATCACTACCAAACTGAGTGGTGCCAAAAATATCAATTTCGAAATTCGAGGACGTCGGCGGAGTCAAGATCGGCAAGGCTCCACCGGTGTTTGGGCCTAAAGCGCCGTTAAAGTTACCGGCACTGTCTAGCGGCGTCCAGTTGCTCACCAAGAACGGGCCATCGGATGCGGGATCCAAGCTACCGTCGGAAGTAAACTGCATATTAAACTGAGCCAAGCCCGGTACTGTGCTGCCCGCCGGTGGATTACCCACATTCTGACCATCGATCAACACATACATCGACCAAGTATTAGACGTACCTGCGGTATTGGTCGGGTCCGTTCGCTCTTTGACAAAATACTGAGTCATGATGTGAGAATTACCGAGACTGTCGAAGATCGTTACCGACGTCGCGGAGTTATAAGTCTCTGGATCGACAGGATCGAAGGTATTGCTGGAGTTACCCGGCAATGTACCCCAAAGGTTTCCGGGGGTACCGCCGTTATTCGCCGCAATATTTACGCCGTCATTTACGGTAATGTCTACCTCACCACCAATCACCATTTCATTGCCGGCGGCCAACGTTAATGCCCCCGGACTAGTCGCGGGAATCCCCAAAGTACCACCAAAGTCCGTCAGCCCCACGTAATCCACTGTTGCGCCACCACCGGCGGCGTTGTTTTGGATCACAATGTCTTCACCATTGAGAGCAATAATATCGATCTCACCACCGGATAAAGTCGCGGAAAGTCCCGGAATATTTGCGCCACTAATCGAATTCACAATCTGCTGCTCGATGGTGCCGGTACCTCCCGCGGGATTAAGTACGAGGAAGTTGGCAGCACCTGCACCGTCGGCGCTCTTCAAGGCCAGAACCAACTCACCGGGATTAAACGCACCAACACTCGAAAGCCGCATGGAGGTTCTCGCCGTTGCAGCGATGCCTAAGTTCGATGTTTGGTCTTGAATATTAATTGCTTCAGCAATCTGTCTAGCGGTGGCGTTGGTGCCGGGTGTTGCGGTCAAATCAAGCGTTTGGGTAGACGTCGCAGTGATGACATTGAGCTGACCCGGACTGTATCCGTTATCCGGAGCCTGATAGGCTGACGATAAACCAGAAGTAATATTTGGCGCGACAGACGCAAACGCAGCAATACCATTGCCTGCTATGTTCGACATAGTCACCGAGAAATTTGTATTGCCACCAGCGGCAGCGCCCGTCAAATCAATATCGACTGTGGTACCGGTAACCGTGGCGGTCAATCCATCATAGGGTGCCCCTAGGCCACCAAAATAGTTATTCAGTAATGCGCCTAACTCTGCCGCATTATCAATCGTCGCATCGGCGTTACCCACAGCACCCACCGTTGCTGCGTTCACATTGAGAGGCGCTGGCGCTGCGGAACCAGGAATTGAGAAGGTCAGCGCCACCTCGTCAGCGGCAAAGCTCGAAGGAACCCCAAAGCCGGTGGTCATACGAGTCACCGCAGAGGATGGCGTTGAAGCCAATAGTATCTGTGACCCGTTGGTGGTTGAAACCAATTCAACTGGTGCAGTTTCGGTGGCATCAAGGTTCAATTGAGAGTTCACCTCGGTGGTTTGCTGAGGTGCCTGATTACCCGCTTGAATTTGTAAATCGGTCAACACGCCGTTAATGATGTTGCCGTCGGCATCCGCCGCAAAACCCTGCAAGTTAAAACCGGAGTTATTGACAAGAAAGCCCTGATTATCGGTAGAGAACATCCCGTTGCGCGAATAACTGGGATCACCGCCATCGCTCATGATAAAAAAGCCACTACCATTGATAGCCAAATCGAGCGAATTATCCGAGAAGGAAATATTACCCTGGGTAAACTGCTGAGCGACATCGGTAAGTGATACGCCACTACCGGTCGCATTGGCGGCAGTACCGACAATCGAGCTGGCATAGACATCGCCAAACTCTGCTCGGGAGCGCTTAAAACCGGTAGTACTCGCGTTGGCAATGTTGTTGCCTGTAACGCGCAGGTCGCTATCTGCTGCGCGAATTCCCGTCAATCCAATGTTAAAAGACATGGCTTTACCCTCAACTACTTGTGGTTACTGCTGTAATTCGATTGTTTTAAATCAGCGATTACTGAATTGTTTTCACATCTTCAATTGGCACTTTTCCAATGCCGGCTAGGTTCAACGTGGTTCCTCCGCCGTTGGTACCCAGCGTGACGCTATTTACATTTGCACCGAGCAGCGTATTAAGTTGCTGCATTTTTCCGTCAATCTGCGCTTCGGCCTTAACCGTGTACATGCCGCTCGGCAGTGGCTCACCGGAATTGTCCAATCCGTCCCACATCAGGTCGTGATCTTTTGCGGGCTGACTACCCATTTGCACGTTGCGAACCAACTGACCGGACTCATCGTAAATACTGACTCTGACATCTGGGCTTGAAACCGGTAACTGAACGACTCCAGTAAACAACTCACCTTGCTGCATCCAAGCTTCGTCAGTATCGACCTGTACACGACGGCCAACCAAAGCGGTTGCCTCTAGAGCCATACCCGACTGATAGTTGGAGACAAAGTCACCCATGGTGTCGTTGAGGTTATCAATACCTTCAAGCGAGCTAAACTGAGCCAACTGCGCAATAAACTCACCATTGTCTTGAGGCTCCAATGGGTTTTGGTTCTCCATCTGAGTCACCAACAACTTTAAGAATTCATCCTTTCCCAATTCATTACCCTTCGGCGCCTCTTCAGGCTGGGTTTGAAACTGGCTTAGATAATTACTTGTCTCTGAGGTTGCATTTACCGTCATAACTCACGCCCCATTACACTGCTAACTGTTGCTGAAACTAACATCGCTCTCGGCTCTCTATTCCTAACTCTCTATTCCTAACTCTCAACTTACTGGCCAAGCGTTAACACACGCTGCACCATTTGTTTGGCCGAGTTCATTACCTCGACATTGGTTTGAAATGAGCGCGACGCCGAAATCATGTTGGTCATCTCTTCAACCACATTCACGTTGGGATAGAAAACATAACCCTCTTCGTTGGCTTTTGGGTGATGCGGCTCGTAACGCTGCTGTAAAGGCGCATCACTTTCCACGATACCCAATACCTGAACCCCAGCTTGAGATTCAACATCGTTTTGCTTGAGCCCAAAATCGGCGGCGTCTTTGAAGACAGCACCAAAAACAGGATGGCGGCCGCGATAGACTTCATTGGCACTGGAACTGGCAGTTTGCGCATTGGCCAAATTACTGGCAGTGGTATTAAGTCGCACACTCTGTGCGGTCATTGCGGAGCCTGCGATGTCAAAAACGTTTCCTAAAGCCATGATCATATTCCTCAGCGATTAACGCTATTACTCACCGCGAATCGCGCTGGTTAAGCCTTTGAACTTTCCGTTTAGAAAGGTGAAAGTAGCCTGAAACTGCAAAGCGTTTTCCATGTGCTTGCCATGCTCCACATGCTCTTCAACGGTATTGCCATTGATACTGGGCTGGGTTGGAACGCGATAGAGTTCATCACTATCACCCTCTATCAACCCCGAGGCTTGATTGTGATTACCGTGAGTAGTCGCCAGACGAATGGTTTGACTCGCATCATTGGCCTTGGCCATTGCCGCTTGAAAGTCCATGTCCCGAGCTTTGAAGTTGGGTGTGTCTTGATTGGCAAGGTTGTTAGCCAATACCGCCGCGCGCTGACTGCGAAAGCGCAACGCGTCATCATGTATGCCTAACGCTTGATCAAATCCAATACCCATCACTTCACCCTCTACTCGTTACTAAGTCGAAATTTGCCGCTCGACTGATGTTACAAAGAGATAGAGCAAGGCTTGTGCCAAGGTCGCACGAAAAACATAACCCGTTGATTTAAAAGGAGATAAATAGATTTATATAAGCGCTTTAGATTTTTGAAAAGAACAAGCGGCAATGGCTTTCCGGTAACCGGCAAGAGCGCGAAAAGCACTGAAGTGATGATTAGGCGACTGAAAGAATATCGCAAGAATCCTAGGCAACAAGGACAAAGAAGAAGTGAGACTTATAACGCCCGATACATAATACCAGGATTGCAGTGAACCATTTCAAACAGGTTGGCAGCATCGGCCAAGCCTTCAGATGATCCCAAGAATAAAATGCCGTTAGGCTTGAGCGCCCCATGAAGACGGCGAAGAATATCGGTCTTTAGATCGCCCGAAAAATAGATCAATACATTGCGGCAAAAGATAATATCGAACTGACCTAGAGCAGTATAAGGGTCCATGAGGTTCAATGCGCGAAATTGCACCCGATCACTGATGACACGCTTTACCCTCCAGATATCATTGGGCAATTTATCGAAGTAGGCATCAAGGCGCTCTCGAGACAGCCCCCTAACCACCGACATGCGATCGTACTCACCCGACCTTGCCTGATCGAGCATACTGCTAGACAAGTCCGTGGCCATCAGATCAACCTGGCGCTTAAAGCTCGCCCCCTGCTTTCGTCGGCATTCATCGGCAATCATACTAATAGAATAAGGCTCTTGCCCCGATGAACAGGCCGCCGACCAAATCCTAATGGGCCCGAAATCGCGCTTAGACTGGAGCTCAGCGAAGAGTTCGCGATTGAGGTAATCGTAGGGGTAGGTGTCACGAAACCAAAAAGTTTCATTGGTGGTCATGGCATCAATCACTTGATCACGCAGTTTTGAATGCCGCCCTAAACGCATCTGATCGACCAAAGCCGCGAGACTCGCCAATTGATTATCGACAAGAATTTTTCGAATGCGTGTCGTCACCAAGTATTGTTTGTTTTCCGCTAGAGAAATTCCGCAAGCCTCCTGCAGAAACTTACGAAAGAGCTCAAACTCTTTAGGATCCAAGTTATTGGCACTCGACCCTATCGCGGTAGGCTTTGATTGACCTGTCACCATGAATTATCTCATTTACTCACGTGCAAACCGGAGAGATTCGCAACTCTCTAGTTGTTGCCACAAAACCACAGAACGAAAAGTGATAACACCAGAGAGCCGCCGCTAACATAGACCTATGTGCAATCAATACAAGCTCACATCACAATGACAACTGCAGTCAATCGTCGTCTTCTTCCTCAAGTATTCGCTCTCCTGTCATATCAAGCACACGATCGTTGACTCGGCGAGCCAGCTCGTCGGGATTGAATTTCGCGAGAAAATCGTCGGCCCCGACCTTTTTCACCATGGCCTCGTTAAAGACACCACTCAAAGAGGTATGCAGTACGACGTACAATCCTTTTAACGCAGGGTTCCCACGCACCTCGGCGGTAAAGGTATAACCATCCATTTCGGGCATTTCAATATCAGAAATCACCATAATCAGCTCGGTAAGCGGGTCTAACCCATCCGCTACCATCGACTCTAGATAATCGATAGCCTCGCGACCATCTTTCTTTAACGTCGTTTTGATTCCCATGGATTCAACCACACGCTGAATTTGCTTGCGTGCAATTGATGAGTCATCAGCAATGAGAATATGCTTTTGCACCACACGCTCAGCGATACCATCTTCGATGACCCCTTCACTGACCTGCTCGCTCATTGGCGAGACTTCCGCAAGAATCTTTTCAACATCGATAATTTCCACCAACTTGCCGTCGACTTCCGTTACCGCGGTCAAATAATTCTCGTGACCCGCACCTGTGGGTGGCGGATGAATATCCTCCCAGTTCATGTTGACGATTCGCTCGACGCCTCTCACCAAAAAACCCTGAGTTGATCGATTGTATTCCGTAATAATGACAAAGCAGTTCTGAATATTCTCCAGCGGCTCATGACCCGTTGCTAAATTCATATCCATAATGGAGACAGTATTTCCACGAATATGCGCAACGCCTCTCACCACCGGATTTCGCTGAGGAATCTCGTTAAGCGACGGACATTGAAGAACTTCTTTCACCTTAAAGACATTGATACCGTACAGCTGATCGCTCCCCAACCGAAACAACAGCAGCTCGAGGCGATTCTGCCCCACCAACTGTGTTCGTTGGTTAACACTGTCCAATACACCAGCCATGAATGCTCCTTAAACTCACTGTACGATCAGATCTGTAGGCTTACAGTCGGCACAGTCTTTGCTTTGATTAAATAACTGGACCCAATAACCCGAGTTATTATGACGTTTTCTTCATCACTAGCAGTTATAGCGGCAAACATTGCTGGGCCTTTAGCCCTTTGCCTTATAACAAAAATACGCCTTTATAGAGCATAGGCTAAGAATATGGGACTTCGTAGTTTTTCTCGCATAATCAGTCTTTGGATTTGTCTCACAGGCCTTAGCTATGGCCAGTCGTGGCAGCCTCTTTCGAGTATTGAGTTAGACGCGAAGAACTATTTAGAGCAACAGCTCTCTAACCGATACCCCAGTCAGAAGATAAGCGTTTCGATCAATGCCATTGACCCGAGATTAAAGCTGACCTTGTGTGACAAAGCTTTGACATACCATTTGCATGAGAAGTCGCTACGTGCCAGTAATGTGACACTGAAAAGCCAGTGCCGAGGTGAAAAACCCTGGTCGTTTTACCTAACCGCGAAAGTCACTCGCAAAGGAAAGGTGGTAGTCGCCAATCGAGACTTAGCCCGATTTGAGACCCTAAACGAATCAGACGTGCGTGTTGATTACCGTGCAATCAGCTCTGCCAATGGCAATACCCTAAGCTCCACGCGCTCGGTGGTAGGCTTGCAAACCAAAAAGGCGATCCGTGCGGGCGACCTGATTAGCAGCTCACACCTGACGCCCCCGCAGGTGGTTATCAAAGGCGATCAGGTCACCGTCACCGCCTTCAGTCAGGGAATTTCGGTGGCCACAGCGGGTACCGCCATGAGCAACGGCAAAGTGGGCGAACAGATCCGTGTACAAAACAACAACACCGATCGAATTATAAAGGCCCGCGTTACCGGCGCCGGTCAAGTACAGGTAGTGCTCTAGCGCATTAAGTAGGGTCTAGAGGCTCTAAACGCTCGGGTTTTTATAACGTCATTTAGGTAAAATTGACGGCGATAGTCGCAAAGGCGATTAAAACGCGCAAAAAGATGAGATTTTGACTAAAGTTATCAAGGCTGCTGCCGAAACCCTTATCGTGGGTACTTTGGTCCACACATTTAGACGATGGTAAGCACCATCATTCGCAGTAAAGCAGTATCAAAAATGGGAATTGCAACAATGGTTATCGACTCGAACAACATTAACAGCTCAAGCGGAGCACCACGCAACCGTGTTGACTCAAGTGCCGGCGGAACTCAAAAGTCCGGTTCAAGTCCTGTAGACACCAAACCAGAAGGCAGTGCAAAACCCGAGGTTTCACTAAGCTCTCAGGCCCAGACCTTAAATCGTCTAGAAAGTAACATTCAGTCTTCTAGTGAATTTGACAGTGACCGCGTCGCTGATATCAAAAAGGCCATAGCCGATGGCAGCTTTGAAATCAACGCCGAGAAGATTGCCGATCGTATGTTGGCCCAAGACGAGCTCTTTCGCTAAACCAACTGGAACCCCGTAAAGGTTCAGTAACACAACTCTAGATTGCCATTGTTGATAGCCTGATTTCGTTGCAATTCCCAGTTCTGCGAATCACAACCATCGAGACAATGACCAAAGATCACAGCTTCGACGCTTTGCGGCGTTCGAGCTGTGCAATGCCACCTGGAGGCTCCCATGTCCACCATAAACGTCTCAGCTCAAGCGGTACGTCAGCTCATCGAGCAAGATATCCAAACCGCCAAGCAACTCTCCTCACTGCTGCAAAAGGAACACGATTGCCTCCAACAAAGGGATTCTCGTGAACTCAATACTATCGTTGTCGACAAACAGCATTGCATGAGCAAGCTCGAGCGCAGCGCTCAACAACGTGGCGGCTGGATAAGCTTTCTTAGTGAACGTACCGGTATGCCCGCCAGCGATTGCTGGCAGCGATTGCTGCAAGAACTAAAAGACCCAGAATTGATTGTGCTGTGGAAACAGTTCCAGGAAGCACTGGAAGATTGTAAACAACACAACAACATCAATGGGAAAGTCATTGCGCGCGGACAAAAGACACTAAAGCAACTGCTCGGGATTCTGCGCGGCCAATCGGTGGAGCCCGCCAAACTGTACAATGCTAGCGGCAGTGCCCACACTCACGGTGCCAGCCATACAGTGATCAAAGCGTAAAAGCCATCAAGAGATTGGAGACTCTGAGTCACAGAAGCTTTCGACGAGTACCGCCTCCTTTTTCTTAATCGGGCGAACGACTAAGGTCCAATCACCCACCGCCCGTCGACCACGCCTCGCCCCAGTCGTACCCGCTAAGTAGCGGCAGATCCTCTGGCCGATCGATGTCCGACATGGCAGGGGCTCGATGAACGTTCCACTGCAGAGTCCGAAAACGCGCCAGAGTCTGTTCAAGCACCGACGCGCTTCCCCAATCGACCCCCTCAAAGATAAACGGAGATATTCGCGCGAGCCCCAAGGCCACATAACCACCATCGGTCGCTGGAATCAAAGCGCCGTCTTGCCCCTGTCGTAGCTGCTCGAACAACTTTGAAATACTGGCAGCATTCAACCCTGGGCAATCGCTACCCACGATTACCGCGTATTGATAACGACTCAGAACATCGGCCAGCGCATGTCCCATTCGCTCACCAAGATCCCGCCCCTGCTGAATTCGGATTGGCGATTCACTGTCGGCTTGCAACAGGTCAAAGAAATCAGGCGCAGCGCCACGCGCTCCAACCCAGAGTTCATAGCCCCATTCGTCACCGGTGGCCAAAGTTGAATAAGTATGGCGAGTAAGAGCGCTATGCAATTGAACAGACTCCTCTGCCGAAAGCACTGGCTGCATACGAGTTTTCACTTTTAACAACTCGGGCAATTTAGCAAACTGCAACACACAGCAGGAACTTGACAGACTCGACATTGAAAATACCTACAGAAGTAACAACCGAATTAACAACAGAAACGACACAAAATTAGACAAAGACAACCTTGATAAGCGGACACATCAACACTCTTGTAGGTGTCAGCGCTATTTAGCACAAGGCTCTGTTAGCGATAGTACACTGCTAACGATAGAGCTTCGCTAGAGCTCGAGGGCTGACCCCGCAAAAGTACAGCCAGCGTAGTCGCCACATCAAGACAACCGTAGAAACAATACCGTTTTCCTCCCAGCGCCGACTGGATGTCGTGACAAAACTCGGCTGCACTTTGGCCTTCGCCAGCTTGCGAGCACGACGACTAAAATCGACATCTTCCATCAAGGCGATATCAGCAAACCCCTCGAGCTCTCGCCACAGCGCCCTACTAACGAACAGGGCTTGATCCCCCGTTGCCATCGAGGTCAAGCGCGAACGAAGATTGATGCAACCCTCAATCAGTCGAAACAAATGATGTTTACCGCTCAATCTGACGGGAAAGAAACCCCACGCCTGAGCATTCTCATCTTCACCCGATGACTTAATCAAGGGTGACAAAAAGTTGTCTGGTAATTGAGTATCGGCGTGCAAGAACAAAATCAACTCAGCGCTCGACACCCTTGCCCCACTGTTCATTTGCGCAGCTCGGCCTTGGCTGTCGTTAACGCAGCGATCAACCATAGGGGCAACCAGCTCACGAGTTCCGTCAGCACTCCCACCATCACTGACGACTATTTCGATATCGCCACTTCGACGGAGGTGCTGCAAAGGCGATAATGTCTGCTCAATAGAAGCGGCTTCATTGTATGTCGGTATGACCACACTCACCTTTGGCTGTATTGATTTTGCGGCTTTCGCAACATTCACCCCAAGGCCCCACCGCAACTGCTGCCTTGACCGGCGGTACAACCGTAGCAGTGCTCTCCGATAACAATCGGTTCGCCGACCAAATCACGATCAATAAGGTCTTTTAAATGAGTTCGATTTTGATCCGAGCCGATCAGTGAACTGTCCGAAGTTTCGAAATGCGAAGGCCAATTGAGCATTTGGTTAAAATCACAATCGTAGACAAAGCCCTGCCAATCTACGCTGATGAGTGTTTTACACATCACACCATGCAGATTATTTTCCGAAAAATTATCTTTCAATAGAGATAAGTAATCATCAAACAGTTTTTTACTCAGCAACATGCTTCCGAAACGACTGATAGGCATATTGGTGATCGTCAGCAGCTCATCAAATTCAATTTGATAGTTTTCACGTAATTGTTGTTTGTAGTCCGCTTCTAACTGAGCTTGTGACGGCGGCAAAAAAGCCCCGTTGGGATTATAAACGAGATCGAGCTTCAGCCCCTGCTTGCGACCATAACCCAATCGATTCAGTGTCTGCAGCGCCGAGATTGACGATTGATAGACGCCCTTGCCTCGCTGTTCATTCACATTTGCCTCTTCGTAACAAGGCAAGGATGCAGAAATTGTGACTTTTTGATCGGCAAGAAACTGCGCCAGGTCCTCAAAACCGGGTTCTTCCAAAATCGTTAAATTACAACGATCAATCACTTCGACATCTCTTCGCCTCGCCTCGGTAACCAAATAGCGAAAATGAGGGTTCATCTCCGGTGCCCCACCGGTAAGATCTAGCTGCTTTATCTTCCGCCGATCGATGAATTCCAACAACAGATCGATGACTTCACGATTCATTAATTCGGTACGTTTAGGCCCTGCATTCACATGACAATGGGTGCAACTTAAGTTACACAAATAGCCTAAATTGACCTGTAGGGTTTGCAGCGTTGATCGAAATAACGGCGGAAAGTCTGTTTTTACCAAGAGCTCTGTGGTGTCTTTCATAATCTACTGCCGACAACAAGGTGAGTATCAGACTCGCACTTTAAGAAATAATTCAACCGGAGGAAAGTGATATTCAGAAACTGGCGATAATCACGGCGATTCGATCAGGATCAAATCAGAGATTTCAAAGCAAGTGGCCCGCCCTAGTGGATTCGAACCACTGGCCTTCCCCTTAGGAGGGGGACGCTCTATCCAGCTGAGCTAAGGGCGGTTGGGATAACAAATGAGCGAAAAATATCGCGCAATCGAAAGCATGTTTAACATGCGTCGATCGATTCGTGCATGCTAACCAGTTATGACTAAAACCTCAATCACCCTCAGCAGCAACTAACTCTCGCCTGCGCCAGAAGCTGATCAAAGTTTCATCAACTGCTGGTGGATTCCTTTAGAGGGGCGCGATAAAATCCACGCCCCAGACCCACACAGTACCTTTTATGAACCTGCTACTTTTGCACCCGCAAGACTTTACCGGCGACAACCGTGTAATCATTCAAGGACGGCGCCACCAACACCTCAAGTCCGTGCACAGAGCAACCACAGGTTCGGAGCTAAAAGCCGGGTTGATTGACGGCCTGATTGGCAGCGCCATTGTTGAAGATATCGATGACAACCAAGCCATATTAACCACCAGCTTCCAACAAAGTCCGCCACCACCGCTGCCGCTCACATTGGTACTGGCCCTACCTCGGCCCAAAATGTTGAAACGAACCTTTGAGACCATTGCCACCATGGGCGTCAAAGAGCTCATTTTGTTGAATAGCTATCGGGTCGAGAAAAGCTATTGGCAGACGCCATTTCTGAGCAAGGAGAAAATTAATGAGCACCTAATACTGGGAGCAGAACAAGGTGTCGACACTCGATTACCGACAGTCTCGATGGAAAAACGATTCAAACCTTTCGTTGAAGATCGCCTGCCTCAGTTATGCCAAAATAAAAGAGCCTTGGTTGCTCATCCGAAACACGCTCACGCCTGCCCTAATGCCAGCCAAGAAGAAACACTCTTGGTTATCGGTCCAGAAGGTGGGTTTATTGATTATGAAATAGAGAAGCTCAATCAGGCGGGCTGTAAAACCATTCATTTAGGATCAAGAATTCTGAGAGTTGAAACCGCTGTGCCGGTGTTACTGGCCAAGTTATTTCCAGTATTATAGATCCAAGTTTTAAGTATATTCGTGTTATAGATACTGGTTTTATAAGTGCTAGATCACTCATTAATCGGCCGTTGCTCGAACTGCGCCGATTTATTCACTAAGGGTGATTAACTCACCGCCATATCGACCTTGTTCTTTTTCAAAACAACTTCAAACTCATCGAGCGGCACCGGCCGGCTAAAATAGAAGCCTTGATAACAATCACAGCCAAACGCCGCCAGGATATCTAACTGGTTTTTCTCTTCGACACCTTCTGCCACCACATTGAGATCTAGTAACTGTCCCATGGTAACAATGGTTTCAACCAGCACTCGATCACTGCGATCATCGACGATGTCACGGACAAAACTGTAGTCAATCTTCAAGGTCGAAACCGGTAAACGCTTGAGATAGCTGATCGAAGAATAGCCAGTACCAAAATCGTCGAGCGAGAAACTAATGCCCATGGACGACAAAGTTGTCATGGTCGAAATGGTCTCTTCCACACTCTGAATGACCACACCTTCCGTTATTTCCAGATCCAGACTGTTATCTGGAATAGTGATTTCGTGAAGCGTACGAGCCATATCGTCGACAAAAGTCTGACCGCGGAACTGACGCGGGCTAACGTTAAGACTCAACCGCATACCCTCTTCCCAGACACCCTTTTGGTTCAATTCGCGAAGCGTTCGACAGCCTTCCTCGATAATCCAACGGCCGACGTCAACCATCAACCCCGAGGCCTCCAATATCGGAATAAACTCCCCAGGGGAGATCATGCCTCGCTCTGGGTGCTGCCAGCGCAACAGAGCTTCTGCACCCAGCACTCGACCGCTCTCCACGTCGACTTTGGGCTGAAAGTACAATTCAAACTGGCCGTGAGCCAAGGCTTTGTGCAGCTCACCTTCGAGCTGTAATTGATGGGTTACTTTATCGGCCATCCCCAGATTAAAGAACTCGATGGCATCGCGGCCCTTATCTTTCACCTGATACATCGCCGTATCGGCAAAGCGCAACAACTCATGCACAGAGCTCTCGCTATCGGAGTAGACGACGATTCCGATACTGCAAGACACGTGTAATTTGATGTCTTTATAAGGGTAGGGTTCTGATAAGCTCTTGCGAATTTTCTCGGCAACCTCTCCGGCCTTTAAGCCCGCCGAATCTAAATCGTGATCCAATACGGTAAGTACCACCACAAATTCGTCGCCACTCAATCGGGCCACCAAGTCCTCTTCACGCACAGCCCCCAACAAACGTTGAGCGACTTGTTTGAGTAGCTGATCACCGACGGGATGCCCAAGCGAATCATTGATGTTCTTGAAGTGATCTAGATCGATGAATAAGATAGCGCCGTAATACTGATGACGACGTGCCCGCACAATTTCATGCTCGAGACGTTCGACCAGATGTACGCGGTTTGGCAGATTGGTCAGCGCATCGTGATACGCCATGTACTCCATTTTTTCTTCGGCTTCTTTACGGGCGGTAATGTCATTAGCGACCATCAAAATCAGGGTTTCACCCTGCATAACAATGGGTTTTGCATGGCCTTGAAGATACCTTTTTTCGCCATTGGCCGATTTAAAGTACCCTTCGAATTCACCTGCGGCAACTTCGTCTGCTTTCGCCTTTTCACTCATGCCGTCGAGTAATTTCGTCGAATCGCCGAACGCGTATCCAAATTCTAGGATATTCAATCCCTGGATAGTGTCGACGGTTTTACCAAAAAATTCCGCCATATTCTGGTTGGCGAACTCGATGGTACCATCGATATAGCGCAGCCCTACCATCGCTGGCAGTTCATTAATAATGAGCTTAATGGCTTGCTCACTTTCTCGCAGAGCCAACTCAACTTCTAAGCGTTTGGTAAATGCCTCTTCAACCGCGTCGAGCATGTGGTTACTCGACAAGGCCAACTGAGTCAGCTCATCGTTGCGCTCTGGGTGTACCACCGTTATCCGCTTGGCACCCGGTCGCTCGGGTCGAATGGCTTTGATTTCTTCAACCATGCGGATCAGCGGGCTGGTCAACATGTAGTAGAAGGCAATAAACAGCAGGAACACCAGAATGGCGTTGCGAATCATACCGCTTAAAATGACAAATGTTGAACGTCGGTAAAAGGTTTCGAGGGCCTTATTCAAGTCGACATGAAAAACAATCGAGCCCGCGGTATTTTCCCCGTAACCTGGGATACTAAGACTCGCGCTGTACTCTTTACTGTCTTCGGTGAAGTAGTTGGTCAACCATGTGGTCGCTGATGTCGAACGCGGTTTGTCTCCACGCGCCAAAACATTTCCAAGTTCATCAAGAATCGCCACATCAAAAATAAAATCGTAAGCCAACATTCCGTTGACCACTTCACTAGAGAGATCGTCATCAAGGGTATGCACCGCTCGCGTCGCTGGAGGCGCGGCGACCTCGACCACACGCTCGATCAGTGAGTCGAGTTCTTGCTCTTGAGAGAGGTAATCCAAGTAGAGCTGAAAGGAACTCATGGCCAAACCCAGCGCAAACGCTAGCACGACGCCAACCTTAGCCAGACGGTAGGAAATTCCTTGGAAAAATGATCGCACTCGCGGCCCTCAGTAGGTTGGCAGACAGGACTTGTTTATTAGAGGTCGCTGCAAAACAATTTTGGATATAAATCATTAGTTTATAGCAACCATTAAGCCTAAATGCGAATTTAGACGCAACATACAGTCTACCCGAATGAAGACAATAGAACCGCCAACTTATAGAAATCCCGAGCCATATTCCCCGCTCAAAAAAAAGCCGGCGATGTAAGCCGGCAAAAGTAAGGTGTGTGGATTACAAAAGGATTCATAATTGAACCCCTTAGATAGCTGCAGCTACGCGGCTACGGCTGCATGCAGAGCTGATTTTGCAGGGATGAAGTCAGTTTCTAACGCCAAAGCTACTGCTTCACAGGTGACTTGACCGCGATAGACGTTCAAACCCGCCAATAAATGCGGATTATCTTGCATCGCGGCTTCAGCCCCTCTATCGGCCAAAGCCAACACAAAAGGTAAGGTTGCATTATTGAGTGCCATGGTCGACGTACGAGCCACTGCACCGGGCATGTTCGCGACACAATAATGAATCACATCGTCGACCACATAGGTGGGTGCCTGATGAGTGGTTGCTTTCGAGGTTTCAAAGCACCCCCCCTGATCGATCGCAACGTCGACCACCACAGCCCCCTTCTTCATGCGCGATATTAACTCGCGAGTCAGTAATTTCGGTGCCGCTGCGCCGGGAATTAACACTGCGCCCACGACCAAATCGGCCTCAAGAGAATATTGCTCGATGGCTTCAGTGCTGGAATAAACGCATTTAATACGCCCGCTGAATTCAGTGTCTAGCTGTCTTAGGCGAGGCAGTGAGCGATCCAGAATAGTAACGTCTGCACCCAAGCCTGACGCCATCACAGCCGCTTGTGTTCCGACAACACCCCCACCGATAACAAGGACCTTTGCAGGTGCAACCCCCGGAACGCCACCCAAGAGCGCCCCCATTCCGCCTTGAGCCTTTTGAAGATGATAAGCCCCTGCCTGTACCGATAGACGCCCGGCGACTTCCGACATCGGTGCCAGTAGTGGTAAAGCTCCAGAAAAATCGGTGACGGTTTCGTAGGCAATACAGGTTGCGCCTGATTGAGCCAACAGCTTCGCCTGAACAGAATCAGCGGCGAGATGCAGATAAGTAAACAGTAATTGCCCCTTGCGAAGTTGACGACACTCGTGCGGTTGCGGCTCTTTAACCTTAACAATCATGTCGGCAGAAGCGAAAATCTCTTCTGGCGTCTCTACTATGGTGGCTCCAGCAGTTCTATAACTCTCGTCATCAAAACCTATTTCAACGCCACCGCTGGTCTCGACAGCAACCTGATGACCGCGACCTACTAACTCTCTCACGCTGGCCGGGGTTAGACCAATTCGGTACTCGTGGTTTTTTATCTCTTTCGGTACACCAATCAACATCTTGCCTCTCCTTCTCATCATTCAAACAGGGTTTAACTGAAAAATTAAGCCGATCACCGCAGGGCGACCAGTAACTGATTGAGCTAATATTAGAGTTCTCAAACGACAGATTTTGAGGTAAATTGCCGCCACACCAGTCGATTTAGCTAATTTGAAATCCGAAACAGAAGAGAATGACTGCCTCATGGAAAAATTAAATACGCTTGATAAAAATATTATTCGAGTCTTGCAAAAAAACGGCAGAACCAGCTTTGCAGAGCTCTCTCGCCAAGTAGGATTAAGTGCGACGCCTTGCAAGGAGCGTGTTAAACGCCTAGAGCGAGAAGGCGTCATTAAAGGGTATACGGCGTTGATCAATCCCGATTACTTGGATGCCGGCCTAGTGGTCTTTGTGCAGATTAGGCTGTCTCGTTCGGCTAAAGATACGTTCGAGGACTTTCGTGATGCCGCCATGCAATTGCCGGAGATACAAGAGTGCTATCTCGTCTCCGGTAGCTTTGACTATCTGCTCAAGGCGCGGGTAGCCGATATGAGCTCTTACCGTCAGTTCTACGGCGAGACCTTACTGACTTTACCCGGCGTGCATGAATGCACCAGCTATGTGGTAATGGAAGAGGTGAAAGACACCACCGAAATTCCTGTCCACTACAATCGATGAGCCGCAATCGCAGACTTAAGATCGCTTACGAGCGGGAAGCTGGGCAGCATCGGTCTATACTTAAGACAAAGTCCGACTCACTAGAGCATCCCCGATGACCATTCCCGGCGACTATTCCCTGCGACCACCACAGACAAGCTTGAGGAGCAGATACCTTGACCACCGCATTTGATGAATTTTTAGTTCGATCTCACATTTCCACGGTCAAGAACTGGCCCGTCACTGGCGTTAATTTTCGTGATATTACGCCTTTGTTTAAAAACCCCAAGACCGCTCGAATGATCACTGATGCACTTGTATTACGCTATATGGATGTGGACTTCACTCATATCGCTGCGCTCGATGCTCGCGGTTTTTTGTTGGGTTCCAACCTCGCCTATGCGCTTAACAAACCTTTGGTATTGATCCGCAAACCTGGAAAGCTACCTGGCGACGTCGATCATCACAGCTACGACAGTGAGTACGCCAGCGGTAAACTGGAATTACAAAAGAACAGTTTTAACGAAGGTAATCGCGTTATCATGATCGATGACCTCATCGCGACGGGCGGTACGCTGCTCACTGCCGCAAAACTGATTCGCGGACAGGGCGCCAGCGTCGTCGAGGTAGGTGCAATTATCAACCTAATTCGCCTTCAGGGCAGTCAGCGCTTGTCAGAAATGGACATCCCCTGCTTTAGCCTTCTGAGTTTTGACGACTAAAGTTAACTCCATCGCAACAGCCCAAGAACGCCCCCCCACCCGATTACCACTGTCCTTTGCCGGATGCTCTGCCCTTTGCTGGGATGATCATTACTGGAATACCCTTTGCAGAGAAACAGAAGTTAAAGCAATAAAGCGGCGAAATTCTGTCAACCTCATCAATGAGATACCGACGTTTTCTTAAGCTTGTTCTACCACCGCCTATTGTTAGAGGTTCAATCTGCTGACAAAACTGGCGCTAAGAACAATTGCGTACTACAACTACTTCCAACGTGGCCGATAGCCTGACTATCACACGTGTGATACTCCCTCGAGAGGCAAAGTCATGGGGATCTGTACCGAAGAGTTTCGTCAATTTGTGGTTCGTCCCACGCTAGAACAGCTAGGGCATTGGTCGCTCGCGGCCGAAAACTTATTGATTGGAACAGCCGCAAAGGAATCTGGCCTAGGGTTTCACCTCACCGGAAAGCAAAGTCGCGGTTTAGGCATCTATCAAATACGTCCCCGTATTCACCGCAGCATCTGGGACAACTTTCTGGTTAATCACCCAACGCTGGCATCAAAAATAAGAGGTCTGGCCAGTCAGCATGAATTTCTCTGTCACCCCCACGCCGAATTGGCCACCAATCTGAGTTATGCCACGGCCATTGCCTGGATGGTTTATTATCGTCATGGGAAAAACTTGCCGGAAGCGACAGATTTAGAATCCCTCGCCACCTATTGGCAACGTTATTATCAGCGTCCCTACGGACAGCGTAAACACCTTCAAGGCGCTCACCAAAGCTTCATGGCGAGCTATCAATCCCATCAGCCTCAGGTGAGCGCAGCTTAACTCACGGCGTCGCGTTCATAGGTTCTAGCCGCCCGTTACTTCTAGCGCGGAAACCTCAACGCGGTCGCGAGGGCTATCTCGGAAACTATCTGATTCGGGAAACGACCTAATCCTAATCAGTACTCAGTGACAGGTATCGTCATCCGTGCGGCGACCAACGCCCATTCTGCGATCTGGCACAATTGATGATCCACGTATCACTTCACGACGATCCAGTTGATGACGCCTGTATTCATGACGGCGCTCGTGGAAACCTCCATCTGGAGACATCTCCTGAATCCAACACATTCCGCCAGACCCTTTAATGGCACCTTCGAAGCGTTGAGCTTCATCCAGTGACACATCCTTTTTCACCACAATGGGAATGCCACTGGCAAGGGTGCTGAGCATATGATCATTAAGACCGAAGGTTTTGCGCAGGTTTTCGCGAGCCACCTCTGCGGTGGCTAGATCTGGAAACTTATCGATATAGACGACTTCGTAGGCTTTATTACTGGCGGCCATTACTTTCTCCATTACTCGTTATCATCCGTGATAGTGGCGTTGAATCACACCTTCCTAAAGTAAATAGCAGCGCTTGCCCTGTTTGACAAAGAATCAATTGTTTGACGATTTCCAACATCTATAACCGACATCAGGAGCCGGTATTAGAAACCCTTATTAGAAACCCTTATTAGAAACCAGTGCCGAGAAAGCGCATAGGTATTGCGCCTGCATTCACTAGGGCAACTGAACCGCGTCTACGATCTGAACCCCTGCCGCTGTTCTATTGGGCTCTAGATCATCTGAGCCCCAAGGAGAAGCCGCTGTCGACCGATCTATCGTAGATGCACCCGTGCTGGACGCCCCTATAGTGGCCTCATCGTAGTCATAATTGGAGCGTTCTCCATCGCGATCGAGGGGCAGGTTAATAAAATCGAACAATTCACGATCAGCGAGCTGGCTCGGCGATACGTTCTGTATAGACTTAAAGATTCTCTCCACTCGGCTAACGTCGGTGCGCTCCCACTCCTTAAGCATGCTTTTGACCGACTGGCGCTGCAGATTTTCTTGAGAGCCGCAGAGATTGCAAGGAATGATCGGAAACTGCTTGTAATCGGCATAGGCAATCAGATCGGATTCACGGCAATAGGCAAGCGGACGAATGACAACATTGCGCTGATCATCAGACCTCAGCTTGGGCGGCATTGCCTTTAATCGGCTGCCATGGAACATATTTAAAAACAGCGTCTCAACGATGTCGTCCATATGGTGGCCTAAGGCCAGCTTAGTCGCGCCAATCTTCTCAGCAAAGGCATAGAGTGTGCCTCGTCTTAGGCGCGAACAAAGACCGCAGGTTTTCTGCCCCTCAGGGATCTTTTGACGCACCACACTGTAGGTATCCTTGTCGACGATGTAGTAAGGCACTCCAATCGACTCAAAATACTCGGGTAAGACGTGTTCGGGAAATCCTGGCTGCTTTTGATCCATATTGACGGCGATCACCTCAAAGCGAATGGGCGCCGTTTTCTGAAGGTGCAAAAGGACGTCGAGCATGGCGAAGCTGTCTTTTCCGCCACTGATACAGGCCATGACCACATCCCCCTCTTCGATCATGGCGTAATCAACAATGGCATTACCTACGTTGCGACGTAATCGCTTGTGTAGTTTATTAAATTCCAGCTTGTCTTTGCGCTCATCACGGTCTGCGCTGTTAGCTTCGAGATCGACCATATTGCTATCTGACACCTTACTACCTGGCATGTTGCTACCTACATATTACGACCTAAGCCTGGCGGCAGAGGGATTTAGGGGCGGCTATTGTACGGATTTTGCTCGACACAGGAAACCGGCAAGATCTCCCCTTTGTGATTTGCCGCTACAGCGGCATGCTTCTGCCCATTTAAAGCGCTTTGGCCCTTGATAACACCCACTTACTGACCATCTCTCACAGGCGTAAATAAGTGCAGACCAATAGGGCTGGGTTGTGGAGAGACAAGTCGTTAGTTTTTGAGGTATGTAATCCAGATTTGGCATAGCCATTGCTATTTCTATGATAATCCAAGCACAACCACGACCTCGGTTGCCGCAAGAAGCGACCGGATCCACCAAACCGTCAGGAGTTACCTTTATGGCCATTTTGCAATCTGTTCTGCAAAAATTCAGCCGCAAAGCCAGCAGCGTCGAAGTCAGCCAAGGCGCAAAGTCCCTATCACGAAGAATCGCCAATTACGCCCCGCTGTTCGAACTTCAAGAGCAACGACAATTGATTGAAGTGATCAGTGAGCGCACCGGAGAGCGCTATCAAAGTATGATCTTGGCGGTGGATCTAAACCGCGAACAGCTTGAGCTGGACGAACTCTTCCCACAACCCGCGGATTTTATCTATCAGCCTGGCGACAAGTTCACGGTCAAGCATCATCGCCAGGGCTTGGTGTTGAGTTTTACCTGCACGCTCAACAGCCTTGTTATGAGCCTCTCCTCCCCCGTTTACACTCTGCAACTTCCCGCGCAGGTCAACTATGAGCAACGCCGTCAATTTACCCGTCTCACCCTGAGTAAGCAGCAACCTCTCTCGGTGCGCCTTCAATCACCTCGAAGGACCCCGTGGTATGCCACGGCAAACAACATTTCCGCTGGAGGTATGCGGCTAGTCATAGGCGGCAATGTGCTGGATCAATTGCAACACAACGCCTATCTACCGGAGTGTGAGTTTCGATTTGACCATGAGTTTCAAATTCGCTGTCAGGCTCGTGTTAAAGGATTTCGCTTTTTGCGCCGCCCCTATCGACACACCGAACTGAGCATTGAATTCAAGGACATTGGACCGCAACAACGGGGCCAGCTCGAACAACTCATAGAGTCGTTTAGTCGCTCGGCCGAAGCAGCCTAAGCGTCCTTTCGGCACTTACAGTTATTGAAAATCCTGCCGATAAGATAGCCACAACGGTGGGGTAGCCATATCTAGCACTCAGCTCAGATGACTCCCTATTTTAGTTTTTCGGACTATGCTCTTTAAGAGGCGTTCATAACGATTGGATAGTAAACAATGAGAAAGAATGGTGCGGTAACGGGGAAAGAAGTTGTCATTAAATCCAGCGATGAAATCGTGTCGGCCACGACCACAAAAGGCGTCATTACCTTCTGTAACGACACCTTTTGTGACATTGCAGGATTTGAACGAGAAGAGCTTATTGGCCAAGCTCACAACATCCTACGTCACCCGGACATGCCATCTGCGGCCTTCAAAATGCTATGGGATAGTATTCAGGACGGCAAACCGTGGATGGGCATTGTCAAAAACCGCTGCAAGAATGGCGATCACTATTGGGTCGATGCCTATGTCACGCCTCTCAAGGAAAACGGCCAAGTAACCGGCTATGAATCAGTTCGAGTCAAAGCCGATCAAACCGTAATTGAACGCGCAGAACAAACCTATCAACGTATCAACGCAGGGAAACCGGCCATACCCAGCTACGAAAAGTGGCGACATCAATTGACCGCTTTTGGCCTCACCACTGCGGTTGTATTGACCATATTTCTTCTCGACCTCTTTCTGTTCGCCGAACTTTCCACCACTGCTATCGCCATGGCTTGTCTAACCAGCGGTATTGCCGGCGTAATTAGTACCTGGGTGGCGCAGCGCGGTCAGAATGAAGCTGCAGAACTCGCACGGCGGGAGATCGATGACTCTCTAGCCGCTTATATCTATACCGGCCGCGGCGACACCGTGGGTCAAATTGAGTTCGCGCAATTGGCACAAAACGCTCGATTGAGAACCGCTTTGGGGCGTTTCGTAGAATCTTCAAAGGAGGTTATGCAACGCTCTGAGCTCGCCTTAGAGCAGGCTCGCTGTAGCCACAATGGCATGACCGCACAACTCATGGAAACCGAAAAAGTCGCGCAATCCATGCAACAGATGTCGCTGGCGGTGCAGGAAGTGGCCGCCGGAGCAACCCAAACATCCGGGGCCACCAGCGAAGCTATTGAGCAAGTGAGCCGTGGTAATCAGGTCCTCACTGGGGCTAGCACGGCAATTCAGGGGCTATCGTCCAATATGTCTGATTTAGGCAATGTGGTTGATCGACTGTCGGACGACAGCGCTCAAATTGCCAGCGTCGTTGATGTGATTAGAGGCATTGCTGAGCAAACCAACCTATTGGCACTTAACGCCGCTATTGAGGCTGCCCGCGCCGGCGAACAGGGTCGAGGATTCGCAGTGGTTGCCGACGAGGTCCGCACCCTTGCGCAGCGAACCCAAGAGTCGACCCAACACATTCAAGACATCATTGAAAAACTCGGCAAAGCTACCAACGATGCCGCCAGTAACATGGGAGATTGCCTGAATTTAGCAGACAAGAGCGTCACCGAAATGGGCAATGTCAGCGATGCGCTCGGGGAAATATCCGAATCCGTCGGCAGCATTGATCAAATGTCCCAACGTATTGCCTCAGCTGCTGAAGAGCAGTCCGCTACCGCCATCGAGGTTGAAAGAAATACCCAATCAATTTCCGACATAGCCTCCCAAACACAACAAGAGGCAGAGTCAGCATCGAGACTTAGCCAAGAAATGGCCGAGTTAACCGAAAAGCAGTTCCATATGGTTGAGCAATTTCACTAGGGAATTACTATTCAAAAAAGCCATGAATCGAAAAGCTATAGAATTAGGCTGAACATCTAAAAGCGGTATCCCGGGCACGAATGATCGTGCCCTACGGCACCCACAGAGATTTTCCGCACCTCATCTTTCATCGTACGGCGCATCGCCGTAGTAAACTCTAGTACCGGCGCTTCGCCGTCATGAACTTCAGCCCCAGTCGCCGCCCTGCCGAAGCCAGTTTTTCTATGCTTGCGTTTACGCGATAGCTTCCTACAATGTCGCCATCCCAACCTAAGAGACGATCATGAGCGAGACTAACGACGCAAATCAAAACCACACGCCCGATGGACGATCCCAAGCTCTCATCGAAGGCGATCGGCAGTTCGTCTGGCATCCCTATGCGTCGTTTATCGACGCCCCGCCCATCTATCCGGTTGAATCGGCTCAGGGGTCTACCCTGACATTAACTGACGGACGTCAGCTACTCGATGGAATGTCTTCCTGGTGGTGCACGATTCACGGTTACAGTAATCCCGCGGTTACCGAAGCGGCCAAGGCACAGCTCGACAAAATGTCTCACGTGATGTTTGGCGGACTCACTCATCAGCCAGCGGTGGAACTGGCAGAGCTCTTAGTGCAACTCACTCCAGCCAACCTGAGCAAAGTATTTTTCTCGGACTCGGGCTCAGTGGCGGTAGAAGTGAGCATGAAGATGGCCATTCAATATTGGCACAGTCAAGGCTCCGCCAGAAAGAACAAGTTTCTCAGCCTGCGCAATGGCTATCACGGCGATACCATTGGGGCCATGTCAGTGTGCGATCCGGTCACCGGCATGCATCATTTATTCAGTGAGTCGTTGATCAAAAATCATTTTGTCGACGCTCCCCCTGCGGGTTACGAGCGCCCCTGGAACGCCGACGACATCAAGAGTTTTGAGACGGAAATATCGAAACACCACAAGCAACTGGCAGCAGTCATCTTGGAACCCATCGTCCAAGGTGCCGGTGGCATGCGCTTTTATTCACCAGAGTACCTGCGTCAAGTGCGCCGACTTTGTGATCAATACGATGTATTGCTGATTGCCGATGAAATCGCCACCGGCTTTGGCCGCACAGGAAAGTTATTTGCCTGTGAACACGCCGACATAGAGCCCGACATTCTCTGCTTGGGGAAAGCCCTCACCGGCGGCTACCTGTCTATGGCAGCGACTCTGTGCTCTGATCGAATCAGCGACGGAATTTGTCGCGGTGAAGCAGGTGTATTTATGCACGGCCCCACCTTCATGGGCAACCCGCTGGCAGCCGCGACGGCCCTTGCCAGCACACGATTATTGCTCAGCAGTGACTGGCAACAAAAAGTTGCCAACATCAACCATCAATTGCAGCTAGGCCTAGCCCCTTGCGCCGACTATGAACATGTTTCAGATGTTAGAACTCTGGGCGCAATCGGCGTTGTCGAAATGAAGCGACCGGTCAATATGGCCAAAATTCAAAAAGCGTTTATGGCGCGCGGGGTTTGGATTCGTCCTTTTGGAAAACTGGTGTATGTCATGCCTCCATACATCATGAGCAACGAGGAACTGGCGATCCTGACCACGGCAATGGTCGAAGTGCTAAAAGACAACTCATTGTTTGATGGCGACTAGCGACAGATGTGAAATCAGAGCGTGGAGAATGAAATCAGAGTATCAATCTATCAGGGCATCAATCTAAACGGTAAATGGCGGTCACGGTTCTACCGCCATTGCTGTATTCGAGCTTTTCACACAGAGACCGAATCAATTCAATTCCTCGACCAAAGGAAAAGTCATCGGCACCTCTATCGATCTCGCTTTGAGCGGCAACGTGATCAAAGCCTTCGCCTGAATCTGTCAGGGAAATTTTCAATTTGCTGGTACCGAGCTCCAGCAGCTCTAAACTCAGCGAGATAGTTTCGTCCGTCAGGTTTTGCAATCGCTGTGTGCGTTGACGGTAGTACTCTTCAAACCCCTCCGGCGTGTCCTTCAATGTCGAGTCGAGTTTTAACAATCCGTGCTCCAACGCATTACTAAAGAGCTCACTGATTAGGGTAAACAAAATATCGACGTGAGAATTGAAGGTGCTATTGGCGCCCAATAGACGCACAATTTGAGCGACCAAGTTCGTCTTTTTGAGCTCCCTCGAGGTCAATATGAAACTCAAGACCCAAGGTAGTGCGTGATTCGCTTCAGATTCATTGGTAGGCGGCAAACCATCACTGTGAATCACCTCACCAAAGCTGAGTTCAACCAACGACATATCGTCTGTTTGTTCGCCTCCTTGGCGATAATCGTTGACGGTCTCGGATATTAGATCGATGTAGGAATCAACCGGCTTCGCCAGCAACGCCTCGAGCCGCTCTTCGCCAAACATTTCACCACTTTCGTCCTGGCTCTCGATAATGCCATCGGTATAGATGATCATGCGGGTTCCAGGGGCAGGATTGACCACATCCACGGTAGCATCAAACTCGTGAGCATCCAGCACTCCCAAGGGCATGTGCTGAGCTTGAAGGCGCTCAACGACACCGCCGTCCGGCGCAATCAGCAGCAAATCGTTAATGCCACCAACCCAGTAGCTTAAACGATCGCCTTTAGCCGAAAGCTCTAAAACAGCCGCGCAGAAGAACATATTACTGGGCAGTAATCCCTGTAATTTGTAGTTAATTTCCGCCGCTAAGTCGGCAACGCTGGCCTGCTTTGATGTCATAGCGTAGAAGGCGTCTGCCACCGGCAAACAACCAATCGCGGCCGACAAGCCATGACCGGTAAAATCCCCCAGCAAAACATACAAACCACCTGAAGGACTCGGAGCGGCCAACACCACATCTCCGTTGAACATCGACATCGGGGAAATGCGGAACTTCAAATTTTCACACTGTAAATCGACTCGCTGCATTCCGTTTTGAAAAACATGTTCAACGATCGCGTGCTCGCGATCCATTAACCGCTGATGATAGGAGAGAGATTTATTGGTTTTTTGAAGTTCTTGATAAAGCGCAGCCGTACGTAAATGCGCGGCAATTTTAGCCAGCAACACATTTTCATTAACCGGTTTGGAAATAAAGTCGTCGCCGCCAGCACTCAAGCACTCCGATAGAGCCTGATCTTCGTCTAGCGCTGTGACAAATACGATAGGAATAAAACGATCTTTAATGGTGTCTTTGATAATTCGAGTGGCCTCTCGACCATCCATCACCGGCATATTGACGTCCATCAACACGACGCCGATGGAAGAGTCTGAGGTTACAGCCTCGACCGCCTCTTGACCATTGCATGAAAAGACTGACTGATAATCGTGATCCTCGAGAATAAAAGCCAATAGATCTCGGTTATATTGATGATCATCAACGATCAATATTTTCAGGTCATTCAAACCGATAACCTCTATTCGATCGTGAACTTTTTGTCAAAACGAGAGATGGCAAAAATCTTTTTGACTTGAGGATTGGTATTGATAATACGGATATCTGAACAGTGTTCTTGCCAAAATTTCTGCATGTTAATCAACATGCCCAATGCCGAGCTGTCCATATAGTGCGTATTTCTAAAGTCGATTATGAATCTCTTCGCTTTGTTCGTGGCCACCGACTCATAGGCCTTCCGAAATTCTTCGACACAATTGAAATCGAAAGTTTCATCCAACGAAATTTCGTATTGACCGTCTGTCAGAGACTTGATCGTTATCGACATAAACACTCCTAGTGTACGAATGATCAGTTTGGCGCAGTTTTGAGCTGCTGGTTATAGTGGTTGAGTGCTCTACCTCAAAAAAGGTCAGCTTCACCGGCGGCGGCTGTCGCCGACTCAGCCACTTCAATCGTATTATTTCGAACTTGAGAGACCCAAGCCGCCGAGTCCAGCTCCTTCGCCGCTTTCTCGTTGGTGGGTAAATCGGTCAATGCTTGCTTCAGCACTATCAATCGATCTTTTAGCTGACCGACCTCTTGCCCCACTATATCTGCAAACTGCAAGGCGGTAATCGCCGTATTCACGTCTTCCTGAACCTTAACGCTAGAGTTCGCCATTTGTTCAACGCTGCGGGAAACCTCTTGGTTCACACTTTCCAACTGCTTGGACATACCGTCGAGGTGGCCTTTGGCGTCTATGGCAATATTCATATCCAGAGAGGCGATCTCTCCCACCACCTTTTCAACTCGGGTAATGGTGGATTTTGCACCCTCTGCTTTCTCGCGTATTTGGTCATTTAGCTTGCTGGAATCCTGCGAGAGCTTGCGGACTTCGTCTGCGACTACCGCGAAGCCGCGCCCCGCCTCTCCAGCCCTAGCGGCTTCAATAGCGGCATTGAGTGCCAATAAGTTGGTTTGTTCAGCAATACCTCGGATATCGTTGATCAACAAAAACATGCTGTCAAAATGCTTCACCATGTCTTGCATATTGTGGACGGCGCTGACACTTTTATCGCTCACATCCACAAAGAGATCGACATAATCGTCCAAGATACGCCCAACTTCATCGGCAAATTGAGCGATGGTGACTTTGTCGTCTTCGCTGTCAACCGCCGCCCCAGAAACTGCGGCGATCAATCCGTGCATTATCTCTTGCTGCTCTTGGGCTCGCGCTGATAGACCTTGAAAGCTAGTCGCAAGAGTGCCGACACTCTGCTCAACCACTCGATGGACATTCAGGCTCCCCTCGACCATGGCATCACAGGAAGCTCCACCCTCGATCTTTAACGCCTGCCCAATTGCAGCCAAAGATTGATAGCCACTACCCTCAGACAAAGATTCTGCCTCAACCTCAGGGGAGTTCATGGCCACAACCAATAGATTAATGATACCTGCGACGACTATCGTGGCCACCGCAACGCTCGAACTGAATAGGAAAACAGCGATAACCGCCATCGACCAAGTCAATGACGAAGTAATCAGTAATTTGGACTTAAACCCCATAGGTAACTCACCAATAGCAACGGACCTAGAAACGGTATCGGCTGAAAGACAAAATACTGAGGGTTTAACCTAAAAAATCCGCAGCCATAGAAAGACTAGTCGGTGAGCTGCCGCTTTTCCAGCAAAGCTCCGAGGCAATAGCGCGCTCTACAGCCCAAATTCGGGACAGTCATAATTGCAAGGCAGGAAGAAATGTCAGTGACAGAAAGTCCGGGGAAGGAAAGCCGATTCTCCGTAGGCTCTGAGAATCGGCAAATAAAAAACTAAACCTTGGCGATGGGACGAATACCCACGGATTTGCGGCATTTGGCCAACAATCGTGAACTATAAGAACGCGCCTTTTCGGCGCCTTCAAGCAGTTTTTCTTCGATCACTTTCGGGTTTGCCATCAGCTCATTGTAACGCTCTCGCGGTTCAGCAATTTCTGCATTCACCAGCTCGAAGAGCTGCTTTTTTGCCTCGCCCCAAGCAATACCCTCGGCAAACGCCTGGCGCATGTCTTGTGTTTGTTGTTCCGAGGCAAATGCCTCCCAAATTTGAAAGACAGTTGAACTGTCTGGGTCCTTTGGTTCACCGGGCTCCAACAGGTTCGTCTTGATCTTGTTGATGTGCTTTTTGAGTTGTTTTTCGGTCAAGAAAAGCGGAATGGTATTGCCGTAGCTCTTGCTCATTTTTCGACCGTCTAACCCTTGAAGAACGGCGACTTTATCGTCAATCAAAGCCTCTGGCTGCACAAAGTGCTGACCATAGTGATGATTGAAACGCGCCGCTATGTCCCGAGCCATTTCAACGTGTTGTATTTGATCCTTACCCACTGGCACTTTGTTCGCATTGAACATTAAGATATCGGCAGCCATCAAGACCGGGTAGCTGTACAAACCCATGGTCACACCGAAATCGGTATCTTCACCGGCCTCTTGATTTGCCGCGACCGCAGCTTTGTAGGCGTGTGCGCGATTCATTAACCCCTTAGCGGCCATGCAATTGAGCATCCAACAAAGCTCGGGGATCTCGGGGATATCGGATTGACGATAAAATACGGCATTGTCGGTATTGAGACCCAGCGCCATCCAAGTGGCGGCAATTTCTGTGGTCGAACGATGGACTTGCTCTGGATCTTGGCACTTAATCAACGCATGAAAGTCAGCCAAGAAATAGAAGGAGAGATTGTCTTCGTTTTGACTGGCGGCAATGGCGGGACGAATAGCGCCAACGTAATTGCCTAAATGTGGAGTT
This sequence comes from Cellvibrionaceae bacterium, assembly GCA_050633365.1. GTDB lineage: Bacteria > Pseudomonadota > Gammaproteobacteria > Pseudomonadales > Cellvibrionaceae > Pseudomaricurvus. The sequence goes on from JBOEGJ010000011.1 coordinate 193,278, forward strand.
CCTGTGGTGGTAATACCCGTAAGAATGCGTGATTTTGCCATAGTGCTTTACTGCTCTGCTGAAATCTGGATCATCGGCAAAGGTCGAGACCTCACCGAGCTGGGAGGCGCTATGATACAAGGCGAAACAAAGCTAGGCTAGCGCCTCGCCGCCGCCTCAGCGATAACCGCTTCGAATCGCGCTAAGTAGAGGTGCATAAGCCTTGACCAACGCAGATCTGGCACCGCAACTAAGGGCGATGTCTGGGAGTGCGCCACGATCAAATCCACCGCTGAACCCGCCTGAACTGAAAGCGATTCGTCGCCCCCATCAAACAAAAAGTGTGGTTCAACCAATTCTGGATAGGCCAAACGATTGGGTAGCACGGGAGTGCAACCCGCCGCCATTGCCTCGAGCACTGCCAGCCCTTGAAATTCGTGTAATGCGGTTGAAAGCACCAGCTGCGCCGAACCTAACCACCGCTGATAACGCTCGGCACTGGGCTCATAGCCGAACTGCACCAGATGTGATTCAAATTGTTGCTCGATGGTCGAAAACACTTTCGGGGATTGACGAAACTTCTGCCCCAGCAAGCACAATTTAAAATTGACGTTTCTAGCTCGAAGCTCATTCAATATCGCTAACAGTAGATCTGGGCCTTTATCGTATTCCCAGCGTGCCGCCCATAACAAACGAATGGGCGCAGCGGCAGTTGAATCAGTCTTCAGAGCGGAAGGCTCGTGGTCGACGACGGTTTCTGTATCACCCCACAGCGCTGCCTGAGCCTCTGTAGTGACCGACGGTAGCTGATAACAGCTATCTGCAAGAGGCACGGGCAATACGCTTGAGCACTCCTCTAGCCGCTTAACAATCCCCTTGGGAATTTGATCCGGTAGACGCTTCAGTAAGTCCTCGACACCCGCCAAAAACGAATCGCGATTATGATTGGAATTAAACAGAACATGATCCGCACAGAGGGCGGTATAGAGGTTTAAGATTTGCGGTTCGACCGAGACTCGAGCGTCATCACTATGGGGGTAGTCGAATTGGTTTTCATGGAAATAGACGATGGTGGGTATTGCTGCCAAAGAAGGCACAAAGCCTCTAAGCGACGACAAGTCGGTCATCGAGGTGGCAATGAGCAAATCATAGTCCTGCGCTAAGGTATCTTCGTGGTCAAAGGCCCAAGTTAAGCTATTGCCTCGAACGCGCCAACTGAAATAGCGCGGAGGCAAAGCTAACACCGTCCATTGCCACTGACTGAATGCTTCGCGTAACCCCTTCCACCAACTGCGGTGACTGTCAGCGTCGTAGGCCGACAACAATAGTACTTTCATCTAAGCGTTTTGTTCGTAGCGCTGACCCGCGCCCTCCAAAATTCCGGCGTTAAAACCGGCCTGACACAACAAATAGGCCGCTAAGTGACTGCGTCGTCCTGCGTCATCTGTAATCAGGTAATGCTCACTGGGCGACAGGGACGTGATTCGTTCACGCAACGAGGCTAGTGGCAAGTTTTGACAACCCGGCACGTGGTGACAACGGTGCTCCAACGGCATACGAACGTCAACCAAGGTATAGCGTGAGCTCTGCGATTGATACTGCTCGAAGCTCAGCACAGATTCCACCGGCTCGTGTAATAGGGTGATAAAATCCTCTTTCGCTAAACGCATCAACAAACCTTTGCTCAGCATGGTGACCTTCGCGTTGCGGGGTGTCTCTGCCACCAACGCCTCCTCGCCAAAGAACTGCCCTTCTTCTAGCATCACATCAATGGTGCCAGTCAGATTGGTCACCTGCGCCGAACCATGAACAATGACGTAAAAATAGTCGCCGGTCGCCCCCTCTTTCACCACCACGTCGCCGCGCTCGACTTCCTGCGCCTCAAATCGAGTGAACAGCGTTTGAATATGAGCGGGAGGAACCCGCGCAAACAGCGGAGACGCCAATAAACCCGACATCCAGTCGCCGTCTTGCTCTTCTTCGACCTCGACATGTGCAGATGCCAAATCCATAGTATTGAGCAGATCGGCGTCTACGGAACTGTTGTTATTAATTGGCTCTTGAGCTGGTGACTCATCTAGGGCTGGGGCTTGGCTCCAGGCCATCACCAAGTCGAGAAAGTCAGCCTCGACTTGAAGCAACCTCACCTGTGACTTGGCCACCGCAGAAACCTGAGTTGGCGATGTATCGGTGAGCGCCGATTTGGCTCGCTCTTCGTCGGCGTTCACGCGCACCGTAGCGAATGATGCATCCACTAAATCGACACACCCCTCAATCAGGAAATGACGATATTGAGCGTTTTTCCCCCGACGAAACAGCAACTTACCCTTTTCCGCTTCAATGATTTGGGAGTGTTCTGCTAGCTGCTCGACATAATCTGCGTCGAGGCGGTCAAAGGGAGAATACTGGGTCAGTAAAGTTTGAAGTTCAGACATGATACAACTCGGTCGAATTCTTGGCTTGGGCTTCTACATTTGGAGAAGCCGCTTGCAGTTAATCGTCGAGTATATCGTTTAGTTGATGCTCACACTGTGAACGCCATCACCGAGAGACAGCTGCTAGGGACTCAGAATGGTGAAAAAACTCTCTCAATATGCGCATCAGGTTATGAGCGTCGGCGACACCGGCCAACTCTCGGATAGAGTGCATGGCAAAGGTCGGCACGCCCACGTCTAGCGTCCGCACGCCCACCTCCGCCGAAGTGATCGGTCCAATGGTGCTGCCGCACCCCAAATCGGTACGAGTGACAAACGCCTGCACATCAACTCCAGCCATTTCTGCCCAGTGACGAAACAATGCGGAGCTCTCACTATTGGTCGCGTAACTCTGATTGGCATTCACTTTAATAACAGGCCCCTTGTTCAGGAGAGGTCCATGGCTGGCGTCATGCTTGCCACTAAAATTTGGGTGGATACCATGGGCATTGTCCGCCGAAATCATCAACGATTGAGCGATAGTGCGCAGACGGCTCTGGGGTTCGGGTAATAATCGATTGAGAAAATCCGCCAGCATTGGCCCCTGGGCGCCGCAGGCCGAACGACTGCCAACCTCTTCATGATCATTGCACACCAATAGCAGCGATTGATCGCTCTTAGCCTCTAACAATGCCTCTAACCCAATAAAGCAACTCAGCAGGTTATCAAGCCGGGCGCTGGCAATAAACTCGTTTTTCCAGCCAGTCACTGCCGGAGCTTGTGTGTCGTAAAAGCTCAATTCAAAGTCGAGAACCTTATTAACATCCTCAACCCCATTTGCGCGAAGCGTCTCCGCCAACAACTCTCGAAAATCGATTTTTTCTTTGTCATCGATCTGCATCAAGACCGGCGGGATGTCCGTCTGCGCGTTGATACTGCGATTCTTGTTAGCTTCACGATCCAAGTGAATAGCCAAACTAGGGATAGTCGCAAGGGCGCGTTTAAAATCGACCAGCTCGCTGGTGACCAACCCCTTATCCGTGCGATAAGTCACTCGACCCGCCAATGACAAGTCGCGGTCAAACCAAGGGTTAAGTAGCACACCTCCGTAGGTTTCAACGCCCAGCTGAAAGTACCCCTGACGCGACAATTCCGGTTGCGGCTTCACTTTTAAGCACGGACTATCGGTATGGGCACCGACCATACGAATACCGCTTTCCTCTAACGGTTTATTGCCGTAGGTAAAGGCAATGATGGATGAGTCATTGCGGCAAACGTAGTAGCGTTGACTGGGCTGAAGCTCCCACTGTTCTGACTCTTCTAGGCATTCAAAGCCAGCTGCGTCCAAACGCATCTTGATAGAATCGACGGCGTGAAATGGCGTGGGCGACTCACGTAAAAACGTCAGTAAGCGTTGATTAAAGTCGTTTTGTGCGGTGGAATCAGCCATGGCGGTACTCGATATAATTCAAAAAAGGTTTAGGGGTTAGGTTTTTGCTTTAGGTCTAGGGGTTTAAGTCTTAGGCTTTAACCGCGCCAACAAACTGGATGTATCCCAGCGTCCGCCGTCCATCGACTGAACATCGCCATAAAATTGATCGACCAACGCAGTCACTGGCAAGTTAGCGCCATTGTTGCGCGCCTCCTGCAGAACAATGGAGAGATCTTTACGCATCCAGTCGACAGCAAAGCCATGCTCGTATTCACCAGCGAGCATAGTTTTATGTCGATTGTCCATTTGCCACGATTGGGCAGCGCCTTTGCCGATAACGTCAACGACTTTATGACCATCTAAACCCGCTTGTTCTGCAAAGTGTAGCCCTTCGGCCAACCCTTGAACCAAACCTGCAATACAAATTTGATTCACCATTTTGCACAATTGGCCACTTCCCACCGGCCCCATTAATTGTGCTGATCGTGCAAACACCTCAATAATAGGCTTAGCTTTTTCATAGACAAGTTTGTCGCCACCAATCATCACAGTAAGCGCACCATTTTCTGCACCCTGCTGGCCTCCAGAGACAGGAGCATCCAAAAAGTATGCACCTTGCTGCTCTAGTGACTCGGCAACCTCCCGGGCAACTTGCGCCGAAGCGGTTGTATGATCAACCAAGATCCCCCCCGCCGCAAGTGACGCCGATACACCTTCAGGTCCAAGCACGACTTGCCGTAAATCGTCGTCATTACCGACACAGCAAAAAACGATTTCTGCCCCCTCACTCGCAGCCCTCGGAGTCGGATGGGCGCTGCCACCAAACTCGTCAACCCAGCGCTGCGATTTTTCCGCGGTACGGTTATACACCGCGACGTCGTAACCCGCTTTTTTCAGGTGTCCGGCCATGGGATAGCCCATGACCCCCAAACCAATAAAAGCAACACGCTTCATTGTAGATCTCCGCTTGTTAGCATCAGAAACTTCTTGCGACACAATTGAGTAATTTACGCTAATGGATCAAAACGCCAATGAAAATAGCCAAGCGCCTAATAGGATTCTGTAGACCACAAAAGGCCACATGCCGATGCGATCAATCCACTTTAAAAACAGATGAATACACACACCAGCGCTCAGAGCAGCGACAAAAACCCCAAGAAATATATCACCCCAGGCGATACTATTTTGCCCCAACAACTCCACCGCTTTGTAGCCGCCGCTAAGTGTAATGAGAGGGATAGACAGCAAAAAAGAAAAACGTGCAGCGGCTTGACGCTCAAGCCCCAAAGCCAGTGCCGCAGTTATCGTTATACCCGATCGAGACGTCCCAGGTATCAATGCCAGCGCTTGGGCACAACCAATCATCAAAGCTTGACGCCACCCCATTGTTTTTAGTGAGGTTTGCCCTTGGCCTTTCCAGTCGGCCAAGCCCAGTAGCACGCCAAAAAAAATCGTCGTCGCGGCAATTACCGCAACAGTGCGTAGATGCTGTTCTATGAAATCATTAAGCAACAAACCTGCCAGACCAGCGGGAACCGTGGCCCAAATGACGTACCACGCCAAACGACTGTCTGCGCTTGAAGGGCCGTTGAGGCTGGTGAGCCAAGCGCCGATTAAGGTCACAATGTCCTTGCGAAAATACCCCAATACCGCCAGCAAAGAACCAACGTGCACCGCGACATCAAACGCCAAACCCTGGTCTTGCCATCCCAGAATTTCACTGGGAAGGATCAAATGACCAGAGCTGGAAATGGGAAGGAATTCGGTAATGCCTTGAATGAGAGCCAATAAGATGAGCTGTAGTGTATCCATAACTTCCTTGAAATAGTTTTACTGACGTATGCGTTGACGCTTCTTCCATGCAACGCTGTCTCGAAGATAAACTGGCTGAGCCTCTTCGGCCTTAATATACTGCTTATTTTGGTATGCCTGTTGCGCTATCACTAGCATATCTTCCGCTCTCGGCAATAATTGCTGATCTTCATTTTTAGCCATGAGTGACTGTAAGAATTCGTAATGACAACCACCACCGACCTTGGTCAGCTGGTCGGAAGTTACCTCGATCAAGGCAGGGCAATCCTTAAGATCAGTCGCAGGCCCAACAAACTCATCGACAGTTGCCACGGGTAATCCCGAGCTAGACTCAAAAACCGCCCCGTAGATTTCGTTCATTCTGGCGTCTAGGGCCACCAAGATCTTAGAGTGAAGCGGCAAATTAAACTGGCGAATAGCCCCAACGGCAAGTGTTTGAAGTGTTGAAACAGGAATTACCGGAATATCACAAGAAAACGCCAACCCTTGAACCAATCCCAGACAAATCCTCAGGCCTGTAAACGAACCCGGCCCGCGCCCATAAGCGATGGCATCGAGATCAGATAGCGCAACCTGATGAGCCGCAAGCAATTCATCGATCATCGGTAAAAGACGCTGGGTATGTTGCCGCGGAGCCAAAATAAACGCCCCATGTACTTGCCCATCGCTCAATAGCGCAACTGAACATGCTTCGCTAGAGGCATCAACCGCTAAAATCGTGCTCATTTTTGATATTACCTGGTTAGCAGAGGGGAATTGGCGTGCATTTTCTCAGATTTTCTTCGGTGGAGACAGTCCAGAACGCAAAAATCCCTACAACGTCGCCGCTGTAGGGATTCTTCAGAAACAAAACCCGGAGTTTTAGCTCCGAGCTAGGTCGACAATTACTTCTTTTTCTTAGCGACGCGTTTCTTCTTCGGTGCAGCTTTAGCTTTCTTCGCAGCAGGCTTTTTAGCAGCCTTCTTTGGAGCAGCTTTCTTAGCAGCTGGCTTGCGCTTCTTCGGTGCAGCTTTCTTTTTGGCTTTAGCGGCAGCTTTTTTCTCTGCAGCTTTGGCTTTAGCGGCGGCTTTCTTCTCTGCAGCCTTGGCTTTAGCAGCGGCCTTCTTCTCGGCAGCTTTAGCTTTAGCAGCAGCTTTCTTCTCTGCAACTTTGGCTTTAGCAGCGGCTTTCTTGGCAGCAGCCTTGGCTTTGGTTGCAGCTTTCTTCTCTGCAGCTTTGGCCTTATCCATCGCCTTCTTAGACACAGCTTTAGCTTTTGCCGCTAGTTTCTTCTTAGCAGCGGCAACTTTCTTAGCATTGGCAGCAGCACGTTGCTTCTTCCACTTAGCTTCGAAAGCTTCAACGGCTTTAGCCAGATCAGCATCAGCTTTAGTGGCCAAAGAAGCAGCCAAACCTTCAACTTTAGCCAAAACAGCGGCTTCAGCAGCTTTTGCAGCAGCAGCGCTTTTCGCAGTACCAAGGGTTAACTTGGTTTTCGCTGCTTTACCACGCAGAGTCTTAACCTTGTCACCTAACTTGGCAGCAGCTTTAGTGGCTGCTTGTGCGGCACGCTTATCAGCAGCCTTTTTAGATTTCGCGGCCTTGGCTTTTGCAGAAGCAGCTTTCTTACGAGCAGCTGCTTGGGCTTTTGCCTGAGCTTGGATTTCTTTTTGAAGTTTACTCAGAGCATCCTGAGCTTTTGCAACAGCAGGAGCTACTACAGCTGCCGGTGCTTTTTTTGCAGGAGCACGACGTTTTGCCGGCGCCTTTTTAGCTTTTGCTTTCGCTACTCTAGCCATCTTTAATTCTCCTCAATATTAAAAGATGCGAACCCACTAACACAATGAACCATAGCACAAATATTAAACGCCAAAGACGTCGACCAGAATATTATTTAAAAAAACAAGCTTTTGCACCCTTTCGCCACGTTTTTTTTAAAATAAATACAACTATTTGATGTTTTTTTTGATTTTGAATGCTTTTTTACAATTTAAAACGTCTATTTCATTCAATGAGACGCTTGGTTTTGGAAAAACCTCAAGCCAAAGCATCCCATCAACGTTGTAATTTTCCACGAAAAGACAGTTTCTAATTTTCAAACCTATTTTCGATTGAAATAGTAAATGGAGTCAGAATTACACAAGACAAACGATAACGAATCGACACTGAAAATACAGAATGGATAAAATCGACGGATGTAAGCTCTTTAACTTCGATTGCGATGAACGCTTGAGCTACTTGAGGTAGCAATTTGGAACAAAAGCCTGAGATAGAAGTTTGGGATAAAAACCTGAGATAGAAGTTTGGGATAAAAACCTGAGATAGAAGTTTAAGATAGCCGTTTAAGATGGATACTCAGCACCAAAGATGAAACCTGCTTCTCTTTATATAGGAAGCTAGATACAGAGGACTAAACATCCTTAACTAAAAGTCAGCGACTCATCTTCGATGACTGTACATGGAGATCAAACGCTACCTTTGAAACCCGCCCCCCGAACGCAGACAAGTCAACAGCGAAGGCTAAACCTTAAGAAATCGATGAATATCGACAATTTACAGAAAGGTGATCGACAAAAATTGCGATTCGACCAAACCCGAGACTTCGATCATCTAGGCCCCACCATCTGACGATCAAGTCCAACCACCGTTGTAAATTCAACGTTTATTACCTGAATCACAAGCCTCCGCTTTCCACGACCTTGCTCACAACTGTTTTTATCCTGAACAATTAGGCGCTCCGCCCTACTCACAAACCTGACGAAAGCGAGCCGGTCGAAGATTCGCGTTCAATATCGAGACCGATCCACAGGACCGACATCACTTTCAGACCGACAAAAAAAATGGGCCCTTATAGGACCCATTCTCATCCGCCAACTCTCGGCGGGACAACTATGCACTCGAATTAACCGAGAACAGAAAAAACCTTGTCTTTAATTTCAGCCAGTTCACCCACACCTTCAATGCAAGTGTACTTTGCCGCCTTCTCGTCAGCGGCAGCTAAACCTTGGTAGAAACCAACCAGAGGCTTGGTTTGCTCATGATAAACCGCCAAGCGTTTACGCACGGTTTCTTCTAGGTCGTCTTCGCGCTGAATCAGATCTTCGCCAGTCACGTCATCTTTACCTTCAACCTTCGGCTGATTGAAAACGATGTGATAAGTACGGCCTGATTCCGGATGCACTCGACGACCGCTCATACGACTAACAATTTCTTCATCCTCGACATTAATCTCGAGGACATGATCGATTGCAACGCCAGCATCTTGCAAGGCTTCGGCTTGTGGAATTGTGCGAGGAAAGCCATCAAACAAGAAGCCTTTTGCACAGTCATCTTGCGCAATACGATCTTTCACCAGAGCGATAATCAAATCGTCAGATACCAAGCCACCAGAAGACATAATGTCTTTTGCCTTTAGGCCCAGTGGCGTGCCGGCTTTAACCGCCGCTCGCAACATGTCACCAGTAGAGATTTGAGGAATACCGTATTTTTCCATAATGAACTGGGCCTGTGTGCCTTTACCTGCACCAGGTGCACCCAACAAGATGATACGCATAAGGGAATAAACTCCAAATTAGTCTGCCCTCACGGGACTACCCATTATTTACCCGCTGGTTAACCAGATGGGGCATCTAGGGAGCTGTCGGAGAGAAGGGGTCTAAAAAAAGCAGCTACCATACACTTAGAGCCCCCTAATCTCAAGGGTACGGGGCTTAGCGGCACATCTTAATACAACTAACCACTTGTTTTAAAAGTACNNTTCCTTCAAAGAGGCTAGACCAAGGTCTAATCCAGCTTTGGTTATATACCATGACTGAGACGCGGGACTAACTCCACAATTTTGTGCTCGGAACCCCAACAACGCGCTGGTTTAGGCTATAAATAGAAGAAGCTTCAATTTATAGCCCCCATCAGACACGTCTTTAGAGGTATTTATGAGTGCAAAGCCATGGGTTCAACACCTCAGCCAACCCCCACTAGCCACGTCGGAGGTTTGCTGTATCACCAGAATCCCCATAGAAGATGCCGCAAAACTATCAGCGTTAGCTGAGCTCTTTCCCCAACAAGGACAAGAAGAGATCATCTCAACGCTACTCGATCAAGCCCTGGAGGAACTCGACCAACTGCCTCCCGCCATTGGACAACACGAACAATAGACGGTTCCCACGTCCAACTCTACAACAGTCACTGAGGTAACAATGCATTCTCTTGAAAAATTGACCCGTAAATGGCAACAAATCGGCATCGGCGAACTTACCGACACCCCTTTTCATATTCGCCTCAACAGTGTGGCAAAAGAAAAGTTAGAGGCTCTCTGCGAGCGCTACCCGAGAATCAGTAAAGACGAAATCATACGCGATTTACTCTCGGCTGCGCTGAAAGACGTAGAAGCGGGACTTCCCTACCAGCCGGGCAACAAAATCATCGCATGGGACGACTGTGGCGATGAAATCTATGAAGATTGCGGATTAACTCCGCGATTGCTTGAACGCACCAAGCACTATCAGACTCAGCTTCGCCAAGTGCGGCAATCCTAGCCTTCGCAGTCCCATTTCTCGGTGAAACGGTTGCAGGGCGTGACGATCACAGACTTTTCAAACCAAGGAGCCAGACATGGGAATTTTTAGCCGACAAAGCGACGACGACAACACTGACGACGATTTCTCTCAGGTTGAGTTACCCAGCAAAAAAGACTTGAATACCAGTTTTTTGGATGACGCTAACTTTGACTCTCCGCCGGTGCCCCGAGCTGCGCCTAGAAAGCCAAATTACGACATCGAAAAAGCCATTCAATTGATGAATTCACTGCCTCCGGGAGAAGCCCAGCTAATCGTCACGGTAGTGCAGCAAACCTTAGAATCTACTGGTGTTGATGTTAGTGAGATTATTCGAGATGCGGATAAGAAAGAAAAACAACTTAACCAACAGCACAAAGAGCTGCGCGAGGATATCCGACAGCTGGAAGCTCAAATCGCAGATAAAAATCAGAAAATTAAGAGTTTGCTCGAAGATCTAAAAGTCACTTCTCATGTCAAACAACAACTGCTTTTAACTCAACCCACGAAAGAAGCTAAAACAGACACACAAGCCACCGAGCCAACTCCGACAGCGAAAGCCGAATCGATCGATCCTGCCGACAACCCAGGCGCGACGCTAAAAACGAGTCGCCAAAACCCGCCACCAAAACCCATGCACTAATCGTTAAGTTGCTTTAATTTGAGTTTGGCCTCATCCCAAAGGGCATCCATCATGTCCAATGAGGCATCCTCAACACTAATGCCCTGTTTTGACAGCTCTGCTTCGATGTAACCAAATCGCTGTTCAAATTTCTGATTTGTGCCCCGCAGCGCCCCCTCAGGCTCTACCTTTTGATGGCGGCAGCCGTTAACCACGGCAAACAAGAGATCACCAAATTCTTCTCGAGTAGCCGCTTGATCTTGGTCGCCTATCGCCTGCTTTACTTCGGCCAACTCCTCTTCGATTTTATCGATTACCCCCTCGATTGAGGGCCAATCAAATCCTGAAGAGGATGCTCGTTTTTGCAACTTTACTGCTCGCGTCAACGCAGGTAAGGCCAGCGGTATGTCATCGAGCAAGCCGCTCTGACCTTTCGCTTGTCGCTCTTCACGCTTCAACGCTTCCCAGCGCTGTTTAATCATCGATTCTTGCTCGGAGCTTCGATTAGCGTCGGCGCGGCTTTCCAGTGTGTTATCAGGAAAGACATGAGGGTGGCGGCGAATGAGCTTTGTCACTAGACCCGATATTACTTGGTCTAGATCAAAACGCTTTTCTTCCGTTGCAATCTGACTGTAAAAGATAACTTGAAAGAGTAAATCGCCTAACTCTTCTTTCAAATGATCAAGATTACCCTGCTCAATAGCGTCGACGACTTCGTAAGCTTCTTCGATAGTCGACGGAGCGATAGTGCGATAGCTTTGCTCAACATCCCAAGGGCATCCCGTTTGCGGATCGCGCAAACGCGCCATGAGCTGCTTTAGATCATCCAAATTGTAGTGCCGAGGCTCATTCATATTGCATAGTCTCAGAAAAGGGCGCTGCCGCTGCACCACTCGGCCAGCTCCAAAGAAAACCGAAAATCACCACTAGGTGAACCATTAACTGTGCTTTCTTCTCGCGGTTGCAACGTTAGGCAATTGATTTAATCGACTGAGCACTCGACTTAACTCGGTAAAGCTGGCGATCTCTATCGTCAAAATCATATCCACGGTGTTCTTGCCTTTATCAGATAAGGTTCGCATGGCACTGATATTGATCCGCTCGGTATCCAGCAGTTCGGTAATATCACGCAGCAAACCGTGTCGGTCGAAGGCTTCAATAATGACATCAACCGAGTACAGACTTTGCGGCGCTTCGCCCCAATCGACTTTAATAATCCGCTCTGGCTCGTCACTTTGTAGCTGCAAAACGTTGTGACAGTCTTGCCGGTGAATAGACACACCACGCCCCAGAGTGATGTACCCCATGATTGCATCGCCAGGCACAGGATTACAGCAGCCGGCAATGTGCGTCAGTAAATTACCAACACCATCAATGAATAGATCCGAATCGCTATGCTCTCTCGAGGCTTTACCCACCAGACTAATCACCGGCTCAATCGGCTTGTCAGGAGTGAGCATTCTCTGCGCAATATTGACGACTTGACCTACACCGATGTCGCTGGCGCCGACGGCGGCGTAGAGATCATCTAGGCCAACAAGATTGAGCTTGCGTGCTAGAGCGTCGTAATCGAGCTCATCCATCGCCAAACGTTTGAACTCTTTATCGAGCACCGCGCGACCTTCAGCGATATTTTGATCTCGCGCCTGAAGCTTGAACCATTGCTGCACTTTTGCGCGAGCACGTCCGGTTCGAAGATACCCCAGCGCTGGCGCCATCCAGTCGCGACTGGGCGATTCGTGCTTGCCGGTCAGCACTTCGACTTGATCGGCGGTTTTGAGCATATAGTTCAGAGGTACAATTCGACCGTTGACTTTCGCCCCCCGACAGCGATGACCGACTTCAGTATGCACACGATAGGCAAAATCCAAAGGCGTTGAACCGTGTGGAAAATCGATAATGTGTCCTTCCGGTGTGAACACATAAATTCGATCTTGCTCGACACCGCCTGAAAGATCGTCTTCCAGCGGGTGGCCGCCAAGCTCTTCATGCCATTCCAATACTTGTCTTAACCAAGCGATCTTTTGCTCGTAGCTATCCTCGCTGGCATCATCATCAGCGCCTTTGTAACGCCAATGCGCGCAGACCCCAAATTCTGCCTCTTCATGCATAGCATTGGTACGAATCTGTACCTCGAGCACTTTGCGATCGGGGCCGATAACTGCGGTGTGTAGAGAGCGATACCCGTTTTCTTTGGGAGACGCAATGTAGTCGTCAAACTCGTTAGGGATATTGCGCCAAAGACTGTGAACAATTCCAAGAACCGCGTAACAGTCCCTCACTGTAGACACTAAAATTCGCACCGCTCGAATGTCATAGACTTGCGAAAAACCAATATCTTTACGACGCATCTTTCGCCAAATGCTGTAGATATGCTTCGCTCTACCACTAATGTTGGCGTCAATTTTTGAGTCCGCGAGCTCAGAGTTGAGCTTATCGATAACGTTTTCAATAAACTGCTGACGATCCATACGACGCTCATCAAGCAGGCGAGCAATACTCATGTAATCGTTGGGTTCAAGGTAGCGGAAAGATAGATCTTCTAACTCCCACTTAATATGACCGATCCCCAAGCGATGCGCCAAGGGCGCGTAGATGTCAGCAACTTCGCGGGCAACTTTTCGGCGCTTGGCATCGTCAATATCTTTCACTGCTCGAATCGCGCAAGTTCGCTCTGCCAGTTTTACCAAAGCTACGCGAACATCGTCGACCATAGCCACCAACATCTTGCGAACTTTGTCCGATTGCTCTTCCGAGGGAGAACCTAAAACACTTTCTTCGGAATCGTTGCGTTGAGTGCTGATCGCCGCCATTCGAATCACGCCTTTAATCAATTTGGCAACGGTCTCTCCGAATTGGGCTTCAATCTCTTTTAACGGGAGTTTGTTTTCACGCACCGCCCGATACAAAATCGCAGCCTGAAGAGTTTCGGTATCGAGCTGTAAGTCGGCAAGTATTTCGGCCATTTCTAATCCGGTGCGAAAGCTGCTGGTGCCCTTTGCCCAAATATTGTCTTCAGCAATGGCCATTTCCTCGGCCATGAGACTCACTTCGCAGGCACGCTGGAGTACCGGTAAATCAGAGGCATCAAGCTCGTAACTATCACTGATTCTTTGTAGCCATGCCTCGATATCGACTCGGCCGTCATCCTTAATAGGATGGTCTTCGCGCACTTTAACCATAACTTTTCCGTCTACTTAGCTCGTGAGCATCTGTATTTGCCCGTCAAACTAGCCACGCACAAATAGTGCCATAGCTTCCATGTGAGAGGTGTGTGGGAACATATCCATAGATCTCAGCGCACTCAACTCAAACCCTGCTCCGGCTAAAATACTAGCGTCGCGGGCAAGACTCGCTGGATTACACGATACATACACCAATTTTTTAATATCACTGTCGGCGATTTGTTCGCAGACAAATTTTGCACCAGATCGGGGCGGATCAATCAAAATCTTGTTGATCTTCTCACGAACCAACAGCATCCCCAGTTCTGTCGAGGTCAGATCGAGCGCTTTGAATTCAACCTCGGTGAGTTCATTGGCAGCGGCGTTTTGTGACGCTCTCTCGACCATGAGGTCAGAGCCTTCAATACCCAGAGTTTTTGCCACACGCTTAGCGATAGGCAAAGTAAAATTCCCCATACCGCAAAACAGATCAGCCACACAATCACCCGACTCAAGCTGCAGCCACTCAATCGCCTGAGCCACCATCTTTTCATTCACCGCAGCATTCACCTGAGTGAAATCACCGGGTGAGAACTTCAGTTGAATGCCTTCATTCGGCAATGACAGATATAAATACGGTGCAACAGGTTCATCGGTGGCGTTTGACAGAGGGCCACCCTTTTGTGCCTGAAACCAACAAATAGTTCCCGTTAATTGCAACTGAAGCACTTCCCTTTGCGCCACCGACAACGGCTTAATATGGCGAATCACCAGCGCAGACAAAGGCTCTCCGTGATCATCGGCCGCATCAATCATCTCTATGTGTGTGATACCAGAGCGCTCAGGCAGTTGGTTTAACCAGGCCTGCACCTGGGGCAGGAGCCGCTGAAGGTTTGGTGCAATAACAGGACATGCGGTAATCGCCACGAGATCATCTGATGCCTTTTGGCGAAAGGATAACTGCCCTTTTGCGTCAATCCCAAAGCGCACGCGAGTTCTATAGCCTTCAGAATTTGAGCGGATCGGCTCTAGCAATTGCTTAGGCTGCAATTGATATTGGCGCAGCAGCATCTGCAGCAAAGCTTGTTGCTTATATTCGATTTGCTTATCCGCTTGCAAATGCTGTAGCTGACAACCACCGCAGCGATGAAACACGCCACAGGAGGGCTGAACCCGCTCAGGACTGGCAGTCACGACGTTTTTGCTCCGACATTCACTAAAACGCTTTTGTCGACGATAGTGAGCCACTTCAACCGTTTCGCTGGGCAAGGCGCCTTCAACAAACACAGTTTTTCCTTGATGCCGCGCGATACCGCGTCCATCGTGAGAAAACCCCTCAATCAGCAATTGAGTGGGTGTCGACTCGGCGGAGGTTCGGCGAGCCGATTGGGGCTTAAAAATACGAGCCATAAGGATTAACCGTAGAGCCCTGAGGAAAGATAGCGATCACCGCGATCACAAATAATGGCAACAATAACCGCGTTTTCAACAGTTTCGCTGAGTCGCAAAGCTCCCGCGACAGCGCCACCGCTAGAGACCCCGCAAAAGATACCTTCATTTCTGGCCAGCGCACGCATGGTTTCTTCGGCTTCCGTTTGTCCCATGTTAATCACTCGATCAACGCGAGTCTCATCAAAAATACTGGGCAAATAAGCCTTGGGCCACCGGCGAATACCCGGTATCGC
Organism: Cellvibrionaceae bacterium; assembly: GCA_050633365.1. GTDB lineage: Bacteria > Pseudomonadota > Gammaproteobacteria > Pseudomonadales > Cellvibrionaceae > Pseudomaricurvus. The sequence goes on from JBOEGJ010000011.1 coordinate 208,918, forward strand.
TGCCCCTTCTTCGGGCTGCAGCCCAACAATTTCAATATCGGGATTTTGTTCCTTCAGGTATTGAGACGTCCCCATGATGGTGCCTGTAGTTCCCATGGAGCTGACAAAATGGGTAATCTTACCTTGGCTTTGCTGCCAAATTTCCGGCCCCGTCGAATGATAGTGCGCGAGCGGGTTATCGCCATTGGCAAATTGATCAAGCACGATGCCATCGCCCCGAGCTTGCATAGTTTGCGCCAAATCACGTGCGCCCTCCATGCCCTGATCCTTGGTCACTAGGATCAGTTCAGCGCCGTAGGCCGCCATCGCGTCTTTGCGCTCTTGGGTGCTGTTATCCGGCATAATAAGAACCATTCGATACCCTTTGATAGCCGCAGCCATCGCCAGTGCTATACCGGTATTGCCGCTAGTAGCTTCAATCAGAGTGTCTCCGGGCTTGATGTCACCGCGAGATTCCGCACGGTTGATCATCGATAGTGCCGGGCGATCTTTAACAGACCCTGCAGGATTGTTACCTTCAAGCTTTACCAAGATTGTGTTGCTGCTATTGCCCGGCAGACGCTGCAAGCGGACTAGAGGAGTATTGCCAATGCAAGACTCAATGGTGGGGTAATCCATAATATTTCAAACCAGTTGGCGGTTTCGTGAGGCTTATCGCGAGAAGCGTCTATTTTAGCTTTGTTTGTGGTATGGTGAAACCCGAAATCACTGGTCACGGATTGGCCAGTTACAACAATGATTCTTAGGCACCCCGCGCACAGTTATTACTCAAATATGACTATATTTAACCAGCTTTTCTAGAGGACTGGGCCTAACGAAAAAGAATCTTGTCGATGCAGCCCCAATTAACCTTCTTTTCGTTTACTGAAACCCAGTTTCGCTGCGTCATACAACACAAAAGCTTAACCTTACAGGAGTTAACTGGTGCGTTTGCCCATCACATCAAAGAGTCTCGGATTTAAAATTCAGCAACTCAGCGTGCTGCCGGTGCTTATCTGCATCACGTTAATCGCTGTGGGCATCGCGGCAGTGCAATTGATCGACACCCGAGACTTAGAGCACAAACGCAACGCTATGGCCAACCGTTGGCTCGTAAGCCTAATTCAACACTCTGTTACTACCCTTGAGACTTCACCGGCCGCGAACGTACATATCAAAGCTAGTTTTGATGACATGTTAGAAATGCCGAACTTGCGAGGGGTTTACCTCTTAGACCAAGAGGGTAAGGCCACCCTATCGAGAGGTCAGCGCCTTTCTATCGATCTCGCCCCCTACCTCGACGACAGTTTTCGTCACTGGGGCTCAGCAGAGAATTATTACTATTCAGCTCCGATCGTCGACAACCAACAGTCCGGAGCTGCGGTTCACAGAGGATGGCTAGTGATTGCCGTCAACCATGCGGGGCTGACGATCAAACAATACAAAGGCCTATCGGTTATTTTAGCAGCGCTGCTCATTGCCTTCACTCTTCTTTCGGCGCTGGCTTGGCGCCTGACTCGATCGATCGAGACGCCGCTTCACGACACACAAAGAGCACTGCAAGACTTCAGCCGGCAAAAACTCGAAACTCGCGTACCCCTGCGCGGATCGACAGAGCTTCAGGGTATCGCCAACAGCGTTAATGAACTGGGAGAAAAGCTGCTCAGAGAAAGCAATAGCGTTCGTCAGCAAATTGACCAAGCCACCTCCGAGCTGCAAGAGACTTTAGACACCGTAGAAATCCAGAGTATCGAGCTAGACCTTGCCCGCAAGCGCGCGGTGGAAGCCAACCGCAGCAAATCGCAGTTTCTTGCCAATACCACCCATGAAATACGCACCCCCATTAATGGGATATTGGGATTTACCAGCCTTTTATTAAAAAGCCCGTTAACCACACAACAGCGCGAATACCTGCGCACCATCGCCCATTCCTCTCAGGGCCTGCTGACGATTATTAATGACATTCTCGACTTTTCTCGACTCGAAGAAGATCGCCTTACTTTAGACAAGGCACCACTCAACCTGCGACAAGTCATCGAAGAAACGCTTCAAATACTCGCCCCTAGCGCCAGCGAAAGCCAATTGTATTTAATTGCCAACAACAGCCCCGATGTTCCCCTGCATTTACAGGGCGACGCGCTGCGAATTAAACAGGTGCTCACCAATCTCGTCAGCAATGCCATTAAGTTCTCAGATAACGGCGATGTCGTCGTCCAGACCGAACTCATCTCAAAACACAACAACATCGCTCATATCAAAATCAGCGTACAGGATTGCGGCATAGGCGTTAATGCCAATGACAGAGAAACCCTGTTCGAAGCTTTTAGGCAAGCTGATGCCTCAGACAGTCGCCAGCGCGGCGGCACAGGGCTCGGGTTGGCAATCGCCAAAGGGCTGGTGGAAAAAATGGGCGGCAGTATCGGTATCGATAGCACCGAAAGTGAAGGCAGTACTGCATGGTTTACTCTGCCACTTCCCATTCAATATACAGTCTTAGAAGAACCCGGCCTCGCCCTAAAAGGCAAGCGAGCACTATCGCTTATCTCTAATCCACTGATTCGAAACCAACTGACTGAGTACTTTGATCTTTGGGGTGTAAGCTGCGATCACATTGACTCCCTCGCGACACTCAACAACCGCTGTACCACGAGCCGAAGCCACGAATACGACTTAGCCTTGATCATCCCCGATCAAGATGATGACAGCGCCAGCCTGGTAGATTTCATTGACGCCAGCCAGTGCGGTAAGACCTTTGTCGCGGTTTTACCCGATAGCCCGCTGGCTTACAACGAGACCTTGCAACGCTCAGGCGCGCACACTGTATTTCTGCCACTCTCACACAACCACCTTTATCAGGTTCTGTGCGACTCGCTCAGCGGAGAGCAATCGCTTGCTCAAGATAAGCCATCAAACGTTTCCAATAAGGCGGTGATGGTGGTGGATGACAATCCAGCGAATCTGCAACTGGTCAGTACCTTTTTGACAAATTTGGGCGTCACCGTACACGAAGCTAACAGTGGTATGGAGGCTTTATCGGTGATGGCAAAAACACCCATAGACCTTATCTTTATGGATGTTCAAATGCCGCAAATGGATGGCATAGAAACGACCCAGCACATTAGAGAGCGACAAGTCGACGGCAACAGAACGCCTATTATTGCGCTCACCGCGCACGACATGAGTGACCAGAAAGCAACCTTGCTGCGCGCAGGCATGGATGACTACACCAGCAAACCCGTCAGCGAGGATCAACTGGCGCACTTGCTGCAGCAATGGCTAAACATAACTCCAGTACAAACAACACCCGAGATTCAGCGCCTCGCCGACATTCTACCCGACTCCCCCTTCCCCGCCCACGGCATTATGGATTTGCAAGAAGCCCTGCGTTTAAGCAACGGAAAGAAGGATCTCGCACGAGACATGCTGGCAAAGCTGACGGCGAATCTAGGTGTTGAAGCGGATGAAATTTCACATTTTTTCCAACAACAAGCTTGGACTGAACTGCAAGAAAAAGTGCATAGATTGTATGGCGGCTGTTGCTATTGCGGCGTCCCCGAACTGCGCCAAGCCAGCGGCGAACTTGACGCTCTGCTGGTAAAAGGTGATCACACAAATTTACCTAACTCTCTCAACGCCGTATTGAAAGCCATCCAACGCCTGCGGGAATGGGTCGAGGATCACGATCTCGACATCATTTTTGATATGGAAAACGAAGATTCGACCGCTTAGCCGAGCGCGTCTTTTCAGTGTTGATCGACCATCATGACGCGGATGCATCGCATCCACTTTATGGTTTAGGCCCCGATTCAGGTTCTCGCTGCTGCTTTTGAACATCCCACAGGCGAGCGTAGTGACCATGCATTGCCAGCAACTGCTGATGACTTCCCTGCTCGACTACCCTGCCTTGATCCAATACCACGATATTATCGGCATCCACTATCGTCGATAAACGATGGGCAATAACCACACTGGTTTGCTGCTGAGAAACCTCTGAGATGGCGGTCAGAATACTCTGTTCACTGTGACTATCGAGAGATGAGGTCGCCTCATCAAAAACCATAATCGGCGGACGTTTTAAGATCGCCCTAGCAATGGCCACTCGCTGCTTTTCACCGCCCGAAAGCTTGAGACCACGCTCACCAACCACCGTGTCTGCCCCCTTGGGTAGCTGTTCAATGAAGTCGTCAAGGTGCGCCATCTTGATGGCCTGCCAAACCTCTTGGTCGGTCGCCTCTATGGCGCCATAGCGAATATTTTCGAACAGAGAGGTATTAAAAAGTACCGTATCTTGCGGCACAACACCGATAGCCTCACGCAGAGACTTCTGAGTCACCGAGCGAACATCTTGGCCATCGATTAGCACCGTGCCTTCGCTAACGTCATAAAACCGAAACAACAGTTTGGCCAGGGTCGACTTACCCGCACCGCTGCTACCAACGATAGCGACTTTAGTTTTTGCCGCAATCGAAATATTCACCCCTTGCAAAATACGCCGATCATCTTGGTACTGGAACTGAACATCAGATAATTCAATGGTGCCATCACGAATCTCTAGCTGATTTGCATCATCGGCATCGACCACCTTTGGTACCACCTCCAACAAGCCAAACATCGCCTCAATATTAGCCATCGACCCTTTCATTTCTCGATAGACGAAGCCGAGAAAATTCAGCGGCATGAATATCTGCATCATAAACGCGTTAATCAGTACGAAGTCACCAAGGGTCATAGTTTTCGCCGTCACTTGAAACGCCGCGAGAACCATTGCCGCGGTCATGGCAGCGGCGATAATAAAGGACTGTCCGCCATTGAGAACAAACAGTGACAAACGGTTCTTTCGTCGCGCTTGCTCCCAGTTCGACAGCTCTACATCGTAATGATGTGCTTCGTGAGCTTCGTTGGTGAAGTACTTGACCGTTTCATAGTTCATTAAACTATCAATCGATCGTGTACTCGAATTCGATTCAGCGCGATTGGCCTCGCGCACATAACGCGTTCGCCACTCTGTCGCGACCACTGAAAAAGTGACATAACAAGCGACCGCCAAAATCACAATCAAGGCAAACCAAACGTTATAATTCCACCACAACAATGCCACCACCAAACCAATTTCGAGTAAGGTCGGAACAATGTTAAACACCATAAAACGCAGCAAAAAACTAATGCCGTTGGTGCCTCGCTCTATGTCACGAGATAAACCACCGGTGCGACGATTCAGGTGAAAATCCAAATCCAGAGCGTGCAAATGCTGAAACACCTTCAAACCAACACGTCGCATGGCTCGCTCAGTAATACGGCCAAACAACGTATCTCTCAGTTCGCCAAAAAGCACATTAGAAAAACGCACCAAACCATAGGCAACCAGCAACGCCAAAGGTACAACGACCGGCGTTGTTGAAGGTGGCGCATCGAGTCCGTCGACAATATCTTTCAAAATAAAGGGCAAACCGACACTGGCCAACTTCGCCATTACCAAACAGCCTACGGCCAATGCCATCCGAGATTTAAACTCAGTTAAGTACGGAATGAGTGATTTCAAGGTGGACCAGTTGACATCGCCATAGGCCACGTCGGTTCTCATACTGCGCATAATGCTATTCAATACCTAAGATAAACGAATAAGCAGGCCCCGATTAAAGGCGCCCAACAGAAAAACAAATGTCATTGCTACGCCATTGAATTAACACGTCGAAAAGGTACACATTTCGCGACCGACTAGAATTGAAGCAATGCAACGCGGCACATCATAGACCAATGAGCACACTGGAATACAGCACCATAGACTCAATAGTTCTTTACAAGGCTTGTCCCAATAAGCCCTTTTTTTATTGGCGATGAGCGCTAAGATACCATTCGATTTTTCATAAAAATAAGACTCTGAATAGGAAAGCCCATGTCCAGTAGCACTGTCACCAACACCAGCGTCTCACCACTCAACACATCTGTCACACTGCCTTGCGGCGCCGTGATCCCCAATCGGTTTGGTAAAAGCGCTATGACAGAAGGCTTGGCCGACACCAGCGACAACCCCACCGAGAAGCACCTCAACTTATACGGCACTTGGTCCGATGGTGGTTGTGGTCTCCACATCACCGGCAATGTCATGATTGATCGGCGCTACTTAGAGCGCGCTGGCAACGTGGTGCTAGAAGATGAGCAAGCCATGCCGATGCTCAAACGCTGGGCTGAAGCAGGCACTCGCAGTGGCAATCAATTATGGATGCAGATCAGCCATCCTGGCAGGCAGTGCCCAAAGATGGTCAATAGTAGCCCTATGTCGCCCTCCGATGTGCAGCTGGATATGCTGGGCAATTTTGGCAAACCGGTTCCCATGAGCGAAGCCGACATCGAAGATGTTATCCAGCGTTTCGCCACAACCGCCGCCCTTGCAAAAGAAGCCGGATTTACCGGAGTACAACTGCATTGCGCCCACGGCTATTTAATCAGTCAATTTCTGTCGCCAAAAACCAATCAACGCACCGACCAATGGGGCGGCAGTCTGGAAAATCGCGCTCGGCTCGCCCGTCGCAGTGTGCAGGCCGTGCGTGACGCTGTTGGTCCCGATTTTCCGGTTGCGGTAAAACTCAACTCCGCAGACTTTCAAAAAGGCGGCTTTTCTCTGGAAGATTGCGTCACGGTCGCGCGCTGGCTTAGCGAAGACAGTATTGATTTGCTGGAAATCTCCGGCGGCACCTACGAGCAACTGAGCCTAATGGGCGTCGAACCAACAGAAGTCCGAGAAAGTACTCGCAAACGAGAAGCCTATTTCATTGAATACGCTGCCGCCATCAAACAAGCCGCGCAGGTCCCGCTAATGATCACCGGTGGGTTTCGCAGCCGCGCGGTCATGGAGAGCGTCATTGAAGCCGGAGAAATTGATTTGGTAGGGCTGGCTCGCCCCCTGTGCACGCAGCCTGATTTGCCCCGTCGCCTTATCGAAAAACGCCTTGATGTCGCCGATGACTTCGAAAACCGTTTAGTACTTGGCAAAGGCTTTTGGGGCCAGAACAGCCCATTATCCCTAGTCAAAGGCATCAATAACTTTGGCGCAGTGGGTTTTTACTATTGGCAAATCATACAACTGGCAGACAACAAGCCACCACAAATCTCCCTGGGTGTCTTTAGAGCTTTTATGAGGCATATGAGCAACGATATGCGCTTAGCCCTACGCCGCAAGAAACAGGCAAGATCATAGATCTGCCACGCTGAAAAACGATGGGCTTTGAATTGAATCGCGATACCGCCTCTTGATTGTGGTTCAACCAATCCCATCGCTTGCCGGCATTCGACCTAAGTCGCCTCACCAATAAACGTCGGGGATATGATTGGTCACCTGCGAAGGAAGCAGCGGCATTTTCGCCGGCATTGTGGCCTTCAGCGGATTGTCGCCAGCGCGCTGCGCAATATCAGCCTCGAAGCTACCTTTGAAATAAGGAATTTCGGTCATCTCTTTGGCGTCGTCGAGCCTGAAAAACATCTGATCGGACTCAGGCGGACACACAAACACCTCTGTCTGGCCCTGAACTTCGGTCACTCCATGCAAAAAGTCCTTAAATTGCAGATACATTTCCTGATAGCTGTCGCCATCTAAGGTCATTTCACACTCGGTGGTGAATCGGAACGTCATACTTGGCATAGTCCAGCCCTCGAATTCGATTGAAAATCAACAAGATTGCGATCTTGCTTTAAGAAGTTTACGCAACGCTCACCCACTCGGCTTAGACCGATTTTCTCTATCTTTTTCTCTGGTTATAGATTGCGCTTCTTGAATTTCGAACTAACTTAATAACGAGACTCGAAAAGGAAGACAAGATGAGCATCACCGCCCACCAGATTTCTCTCGTTCAGAACAGTTTTCGTAAGGTAGAACCTATTGCGGAACAAGCTGCGGAGATTTTCTACAACAAACTCTTTGAATATGATCCTAGCCTAAAACCAATGTTTAAGGGCGATATCAAAGAGCAAGGTCGAAAGCTGATGGCAACGCTCAAGGTCGCGGTCAACGGCGCCAGCGACCTCAACAAGTTAGTACCGGTACTTCATCAACTGGCCGACAGGCATGTTGGCTACGGGGTAAAACCCAAAGACTACACCCCTGTAGGAAATGCTTTGCTGTTCACCTTAAAAACGGGGCTAGGCGACGAATTTACGCCAGAGCTACGACAAGCCTGGGTAGACACCTTTCGACTTATTGCCACCACGATGAAGCAGCATGCCTATCAATAACGTGTGATTCAGCCCCACCGCCCTATGACGCAAGACCTTCACAAGACAGTACTGTGGTCCTCACGATAGAAATCATCGGTTCAACCTTAGCCCAGAGCTGTTAGAATCCAGCCAAAATTTCTTTTATCACAAGTGAGCCTAGACCCGCCTCCCCGCGACGCTAAACGCTCACTTGTCATTACTGCTTGGTTAGGCTTCGTTTCTATGGGTGATCTCTCCTATTTACAACTGACGTTAATCGCAGCCATTTTTGTCTGGTCGGGCTTTGTCCGCTCAGGATTGGGTTTTGGTGGCGCGGTTTTATCTCTGCCATTTTTATTGATGGTCGACAATCAGCCATTGGTCTATCTACCGCTGATATCCGTTCACTTATTGGTGTTCGCCTCCTTGGCTGTGTGGCAAAACCAGCGCAAGATCAATCAGTCTGGAGACACAACCAATGGCAAAAAGCTCAGCACTGTCGATTGGCGCTATCTAAAAGTTGCCCTCGCTATCATGATTATTCCCAAGCTCATCGGAGTCTTTGGGTTGATTGTTTTACCCAACACACTATTGAGCGCGATCATCTTCATCATCGTCGCCTTATATTCTTTGACATACATTTTCAATCGTCCTTTCAAGAGTAACAATCGCTGGCTTGACGCCTTGTTTCTTATGCTCGGCGGTTACATCAGCGGCACTTCCCTGATTGGGGCGCCGCTGATTATTGCCGTATTCGCCAACCACGTTGCCAAACATCAATTGCGCGACACAATGTTTGTCCTCTGGTTTATTCTGGTGAGCATTAAAATGGCGGCGTTCATTGCGGTGGGCATAGACTTACAACTGATTCACCACCTGTGGTTACTACCTTGTGCCGGTTTAGGGCACATCATAGGGACGCGCTTGCACGAGCGTCTCGTCGCAGCAGAAACCCCCATATTTTTCCGCGTCTTAGGCAGCGCCTTGTTGATCATCAGTTTGATCGGACTTTATCAAGGCGTTATAAATCCTGATGCTGCTAGTCAAGGCCCCTCTAATCAAGCCCCGTCTCATCACAGCGAACTGAATCAAGAGGCATTGAGTCAAGAGGCCCTGGCGCAATGACGATTTCACTGATCACACACCCAGACTACAGCTTTGATTTCTCCCGCAAACATCGCTTCCCCATGGAGAAGTTCAAGCTTTTGCACGAACATCTAAAAGCCATCGGCTTAGCCACCCCCAGCAACACCTTAAGGCCCGGAAGAGCCAAACAGCAATTATTGGAACTCGCCCACTGCCCTGACTACCTGCAGAGATTCATCCATAATCAACAAACTCCGCAAGAGCTTAGACGCATGGGATTACCTTGGTCACCAGCACTAATGAAGCGCACCTTAATTTCACCCAACGGCACCTTTCTTGCGGCCAATCTGGCTCTGCAACATGGGATTGCTTGCCATCTTGCCGGTGGAACCCATCACGCTCACTATGACGCCGCATCGGGTTTCTGCGTTTTAAATGATTTAGCCATCGCAGCACTTGGGGTATTGCATCAATCGAGGAAAACACAACTGTCACATCCCTCTGTTCTGATTTTCGACTGTGACGTTCATCAAGGTGATGGAACAGCCAACATATTGGCCGACGAATCTCGGGCGTTTACCTGCTCGGTTCACTGCGACAAAAACTTCCCTGCGCGTAAAGCCCGCAGCGATATGGATGTGGAGATCCCCAAGGCAACCACGGATGATCGCTATTTGGAAACCGTTGAACAGGCACTTCTAACCGCCATAGATCAGGCCAAACCCGCGCTGATGTTTTACGATGCTGGCGTCGACATCTATGAACATGATCCTCTGGGGCTGCTTAATATCAGCTTAGAGGGTATTCGCCAGAGAGACCGATTGGTACTCGAAACCTGCAAGCGCAAAGGTCTACCCGTGGCCACAGTCATCGGCGGAGGTTATGATGATGACCGACACGCACTGGCTCAACGACATGCGTTAGTGGTTGAGGAGGCCTTCAAGGTTTTTGGATGAGGCGAGCTACCATCCTAAAGAGCACAAGGGGCTGCCGGCTCAAGAGATGTCGGCATTCGCTGTTGAGAGACAAGCTTTCTCGTTTCTGATTCTTCGGCTTTACCCTCATTAACACTTCTGCGGGCAGCGGCCAGTCGTTAAATCCGTTAGGATAGTCGCACTCTCTCAAGTGCACTTCAATTCTATGACTGCTCAACACTCACCTGACTCCAAATCAACCTCAAGCCCCGAAGATTCTTTGCAATCCGCCCCTAATAAAGTGTCGGTATTACTCAGCCTCTGGCAATTCATGACCCCCTACAAAAAGACCTTGATCGGTGCCGCCATCGCCTTAGTACTCACGGCTGGCATTACCCTCTCAATTGGCCAAGGGGTGAGAATCTTAATTGACGACGGCTTTGTGGCGCAATCAACCGAGGCATTGCGCCAAGCGGTGTTTGTGATCTTGGGGCTTTCGGTACTCATGGCGGCAGGCACTTTTACTCGTTTCTATTTGGTATCCTGGCTAGGTGAACGAGTCAGTGCTGATTTGAGAAAAGCGGTGTTCAATCACATCATCACACTGCATCCAAGTTTTTTTGAAACCAATCGCAGCGGCGAAATTATGTCTCGCCTCACCACCGATACAACCTTGCTGCAAACCATCATTGGATCTTCTTTTTCAATGGCGCTTCGCAGTACGCTCACGTTTATCGGCGCCCTAATTCTATTATTGATCACCAACCTCAAGCTGAGTTTGATCGTTCTGTTTTGTGTGCCTCTGGTACTCCTACCGATATTGCTCTATGGCCGCCGAGTGAGAAAGCTCTCGAAAAAGAGCCAAGACTCTATCGCTGACGTGGGTAGCTACGCCGGCGAGATTATTCAGCACATTAAAACCGTTCAAAGCTACACCCGCGAACAACACGAAAGGCAAGCCTTTGAGACTGAGGTAGAAACAGCCTTTCACGTGGCTAAGCGCCGAGTGTGGCAGCGAGCCTTTTTAATCGCGACGGTTATTTTGATGGTCTTTGGCGCTATCACGGGATTGCTCTGGATCGGAGGAAACGACATGCTCTCGGGCAAAATGAGCGGCGGTGAACTCGGCGCCTTCATTTTCTACGCCATTATGATGGCCAGCGCAGTGGCGACTATTTCTGAGGTTTATGGCGAACTTCAAAGAGCCTCTGGCGCAACCGAGCGACTGATCACCTTGCTCAATGAACAATCCGATATTGTCACAACCCCCTCCGACTCTAGCTCGGCCGAGCGAAACAAAAAGGCACCCTTTGCACAATTCTCTAACGTGAACTTCAACTACCCGTCTCGCCCAGAAGTCACCGCCATAAAAAACCTTAACTTGAGTATTCGCGAGGGTGAAAGCCTCGCTCTGGTGGGTCCGTCGGGAGCCGGAAAATCCACTATCTTTGAATTGCTGCAACGCTTTTACGATCCACAACAGGGCCAAATCAGTCTAGATGGCGAGGGCCTCGAGCACATAGACCCGCAGACATTAAGACAACAGATGGCGGTAGTGCCGCAACAGCCCGCGCTCTTTACCGCCGATGTTTGGTACAACATACGTTACGGAAAACCGGATGCAACCGATGAAGAAGTGATCACCGCTGCCACCGCAGCTCACGCTCACGATTTTATTATGGCTTTACCCGAGGGTTACTCGAGCCACCTCGGTGAACAAGGAACACGCCTTTCAGGCGGACAAAAGCAACGATTGGCCATCGCTCGCGCCATATTGAAAGACCCTAGACTTCTACTGCTCGACGAAGCCACCAGCGCTCTCGATGCAGAAAGCGAATACCATGTTCAACAAGCTCTAGAAGCGCTAATGAAAGATCGAACCACGATCATCATTGCCCATCGACTGGCCACGATTCTTCACGCCGATTCAATCGCCGTCATGGAAAAGGGGCAATTGATCGCTCGGGGCAATCATCAAACCTTATTGACGCAAAATAAGCTGTACAGTCGCTTGGCCAAACTGCAATTTAGGGAACCCCAAACCGCGGAAGAGTCAGGGGCCTAGAGTATAAACACCAAACAGTATTTTTCAGCAATTTCTGATAACGTTTAGCTCACAGTTATCCTTCCTCAACGGACTTTGCTGATATGCGTGTTTCCTTTCTACTTGTGCTGTGCCTTGGTTTTATTTCAGGTTGCGCCAATCAGCTGCCCAACCTGACAGAAAGTGAAAAACCACACAGCCAAACCCTGCCAAGCTTAGGCCTGCACTCGCCGCTGTCGCAAACAATTGCACCCCTACTCGAGAAGTACCCCGAGCAATCGGGGGTCTATCCATTAACCGATGGCGTTGATGCGTTTGTGGCTCGACTGGCGCTGATTCGCGCCGCCACTCGCAGTATTGATGTTCAGTACTACATTTATCATGGCGATGAAACCGGCCAACTCCTGACCGCGACGTTGATGCAAGCCGCTGAGCGAGGCGTACGAGTGCGCATGCTGCTCGATGACATGAACACCAGTGGCAAAGATAACGCCCTAATGCTTCTCGCCGATCACCCCAATGTAGAAGTACGGCTGTTCAATCCGTTCTTAAATCGTCTACTCAGGGGTTGGGAGTTTTTGGGAAACTTCGCCAGAGCCAACCGTCGTATGCACAACAAATCGCTCACCGTAGACGGCCTCGCCACGATTGTCGGAGGCAGAAATATTGGCGATGAGTACTTTTCAGCCAATCAGTCGGTGGATTTCGGCGATTTTGATCTGTGGGCCATAGGCCCCGTAGTGGACGAAATAGCCGGACAGTTTGATTTGTACTGGAATAGTCATGCCTCCTATCCAGTAGCAGCCCTAGTCGCCCCCACAGGGTTGTCTTGGTCCGAGGCAAAGCCCAGAATTCAGCAGGCCTTGAAACGCTATCAACACAGTGAATACGTTGAGCGTCTGAGAAACGCCACGCTTATCGATGATCTCGCACGCCCTGACTTCTCACTCTATTGGGGAAAAGCCTACGCGCTGTTTGACCACCCCTCTAAGGCCAACCCGAAGCATCAAGAAAACCAACTCACATCCACGGGTTTACCCGATAGCTACATGCTTCCACAGCTCATCGAGGTACTTGATCAAACCGAAAATAATTTGGTATTGGTATCGCCCTACTTTGTCCCCGGTAACGAGGGCGTTCAGTTATTAACGCAATACCGGCAGCGCGGCATTAAAGTTCGGGTGGTCACCAACTCATTGGCCGCCACCGATGTGGTTGCCGTTCATAGTGGCTATCGGCGCTATCGTAAAGACCTGCTAAAAGCTGGCGTTGAATTGAGAGAGGTTCGTGTCGATGCAAACATGAAACCAGGCAGTTGGCGCGGATCAAGCAAGGTCAGCCTACACGCAAAAACCTTCTATGCGGATGACAAAACCCTATTTGTGGGATCTTTTAACCTGGATCCACGATCGGCCGCACTGAATACAGAACTGGGCATAGTGATCGAATCAGAGCCGCTAGTGCGATGGCTAAAGACCAGCTTCGAGACTCAACTGAAACAGACAACCTACAAGGTCGAACTAAAAAGAGAAAAGCTGGTTTGGACAGGTATTGAAGGGACTCACAAAAAAGAACCTAACGCGAGCCTCTGGCGGCGATTGGGCGCTGCTCTTCTGGGGTTATTACCCATTGAGCAGCACCTATAGATCAGGCTTCTACCGTGGCAGATTTCAACATTGCCAATAAGCGATCTTTCAAATCAAGGCGTGCCTTCTTTCGCGTTTCAAGATAATCATCCGAGGTTGACTCTGCGCCAGTCTCAATCCGGTGCACCTCGTGATCGACCTCGTGGTAGTCTTTAAACAAACGTGCGAAATGAGCATCGCTGAGTTTTAGCTGGTGAATTTGTTCGCGGTATTCTGGAAGTTCGTGTATTAAATCGTGCTTCTCTAGCATTGAGTAACCTCGCTTATGAAACCCAGATTTTGTAAAACCTAGGCTTGATGAAAAATCAGTGAATTCAGTATCACCAGAATTGCCTCAAAAACGAATGATGCAGATCAAACAACTGCGAACTTCAAGTTTCAGACTTATCGAAAACCCCCACAAAAAAAGGCGACACTTCGACCGCCGATCTCAATCACCTTTAACGCTGAAAAAAATCGCAGTAGTAGAATCTAACGTTTACCCGAAAAACTAGCGCGACGCTTTTCAAGAAAAGCGCTAATCCCTTCTTGCCCATCAATGCCTGCGGCGTTCAACGCAATATGCTCAGCCTCAGCGGCCATTTGGCTCTCAAGAGTTTCAGTAGACGAACTGTTGATCAAGCGTTTAACACTACCAAAGGATTTTGAAGGACCTGAAGCCAACTGTTTCGCCAACGCTAAGGCAACGTCCAACTCACTTCCAGCATCCACCACTTGATTCACTAGCCCCCACTGCAAAGCCTCATCGGCGACGACTTTACGATTAGTTATCAGCATCTCTTTGGCTCGGCGCTCGCCGATTAGGCGCGGTAAAAAGTAGGTCGAACTGCCATCGGGCGATAAACCCGCCGCCGTGTAGGCCGCCATAAAGCTGGCCTTTTCGGAAGCTACGACAAAATCGCATTGCAACGCGAAGCTCATACCGGCGCCGGCCGCGGCGCCATTAACTGCGGCAATGGTAGGTTTGTCCATTTTCTGAAACAGAGAAATCGCCGAATGCAAATAGACCGTCAGCTCTTTCAGCGCCGACGCTACACTGCCGGTTTGCTCGGCAAAGTACGCCAAATCTCCACCGGCACTGAACAGCTTTTGATCGCTGCAAAATACCACCGCGCGAATCTCATCGTTTTCATCACAGCGCAAGGCAATATCGAGCAACTCCCGCATGAAAGGCAGGTGCATCGACAATCGTTTGATCGTAACTTGCGCAACCTGATCTTTGAGCTCGAATGAAAAGTGCTGATAACTCATGGCTTACCTCGTTAGTATTTTGTCACCTGGCGGCATCACTTCAGTCGTCAAATCAGCCGTCGCTGCAGACGCCATTAATAGAAAGCCGCACAGGGCACAATGGGTTGTTTTCGATCTGAGTGCGTATATCTAAACCAGATGGTGAAGAGACACAAGGAAGAATATAGGCCGATAAGCCAAATGGGTCGAATTAGATCGGCGCTTGTCTAAACTGGACAATTACAACCCACAAGCATCACCTGCGAGAGTGTTAGCGGAGATTTATAAAGAGATTTGGCTGAAACTCAATGGTGACTTAAGAGAGCATCAACCAGATCGCCACTGCAAACATCAAGCTTCCCGCCAGTCGATTCATTAAAACCACATTGCCGCTCTTTTGCAGTAAGCGGCTGAGGCTGCGGCCACCAAGTGCGTAACCCATTAAACACAGCCACTCGATCAACAAGATTAAGCTTAAGAGTATCATCATCTGCGGCGCGAGAGCCTTGGATGGATCAATAAACGGAGGCAGTAACGCGATAAAGAATGCCCAACCTTTAGGATTGGCCACCGCAGTCATAAACCCCTGTGCAATTAGCGCCTGAGCGGTGATTTCCCGCGGCTTCTGGTCGAGTGTGATGGCCATATTTCCCTGAGATTGCCAAAGCTGGAAGCCCAGATAAGCCAAGTAGAGTCCTCCTGCCACTTTCATCACCACAAACATTTCTGGGTAACGCAACATGATTGCCGCCACACCAACAACCGCAGCGGTGGCCACCAAGCCCACGGCCACCAATTCACCCGCCATCATCCACAGGGTCCGACGCACTCCAATTTGCATACCCAGAGTCAACGCCAATGTCATACACATACCCGGGGTGGCGGAAACAAACAAAAATGTGGGAATAAAAACACTGAGTAAAGCACTATTAATCACGGGAAATCTCGACAAAACAAAGCAGGTGAACAACAACCGGGATCGATCAATACGCAAACCAGCTTGATAAGACGAGCGCTGTAAAAAGCCCAAATCTCATCAAGTATCGTCTCGGTCTAATGTCTATAAACGTCTCGCAGGCGTAAACACTCAAAATCCGATCTGCATCAATTTACCCGGTGCAATCGCGACGACAAGCTCGAGTATCAGTCATATTTTCTTAAGGTAACCATCCGCCGGTGGCTTGAATGGGCGATGGGTCGCTGCCATGGCTAACCCAAAAAGCCACAGCTCGGCGAGTGTTGGTCACGCCTATCTCTGCGAGACTCCGGGGCAACTTAGCATTCCACATGCCGTCGTCTGAGCGATAGGTTTCGAGAGATAGTACGACAAAATCCTGCGGCAGTTGCTTTCCTTGATTCTCGCCGGCTTTGATATCGGTGACTATATCAAAACCCAAGAGCGCAACATTCAGTAGAAGACCGCGATTATCAGCACTGCGTAAAAAACGTACGTGCGCTCCTTCCGCGTCAATGTCGACTTTTAGCCGCCCCACCACTTCATCAGACATTACGGGCAATCGAGGGTTAGAGAACCATCCCGTCCACTCGCTACCCGCCACCATAAAGCCTGGAGTATAAACTGCCTTGCAGCGTCCATGCAGCTGATATCGTCGCTGGCGCTGTGAGTGTTTAATGGAGGCGTAAGGGTCATTCCAGCCGAGGTAATCCCAGTAATCCACGTGGAAAGCAACGGGCACAAATCGAGTCCACAAGTCGTCATGGGCCTTTAACGTCGACATCCAACGCTCGGCTGCGGGACAACTGCTGCAGCCTTGTGAGCTGAACATTTCAACCAAGCTCACCTGAGTCTCACCAGAATCAAACTCTAATGCATCGCTCATTGGTGCTGACAGAAATACAAGCAACCACAGACTGGCAACTATTGGTCTAAAAACACGAACCATCGACAAAACCCTACACTAAACCACTGACATCCTAAAAATCGATCACTGTGCTACATGAACTTCCAAGAGTTCTGAGTAGCGCTAGCTTCTTTGGCTTAGGTTCGCGCAAAAAGTTCAACGCTATTGCCCGAGTAATGAACCGTGGCACTCTAAGCAACGTAATAGACAGGACTTACCCTGGTGGCCTACCCTGGTGGCCTACCTTGGTGGCTTCGCTTCACGGCACAGTGACGAGCGGCTACAATAGTATCAATAATCAAAAACTCAGAGAATAGAAAATGTCGTTTAACGGCCAAACCGAATACAACCACGACGGCCCTGCCCCCAAAACTGGGGTACTGCTCACCAATCTCGGCACACCTGATGCACCCACCGCAGGAGCGTTAAGAACCTACCTCAAAGAGTTCCTTAGCGATCCCCGAGTGGTTGAAATCCCGCGAATTGTTTGGTGGTTCATTTTACATCTGTTTATTCTCACGTTTCGCCCCGCCAAATCAGCTAAGTTGTACGCCTCTATCTGGCAAAAAGAAGGCTCTCCACTGTGGGTAATTTCCCAACGTCAGGCCGAGAAACTGCAAAAGCGACTCGATAGTATATACGGTAGCGGCACCATCCCCGTCGCCATAGGGATGCGCTATGGCAACCCATCGATTGCCTCTGCGATGGATCATCTAACTCAGTTGAACGTGAGAAACATCATCGTTCTGCCGCTCTACCCGCAATACAGCGGCGCCACCGGCGGCTCGACCTTCGACGCCGTGGCCAAGCACTTACAAAGTCAACGCTGGGTACCAGAGATTTCAATCATCAATGGCTATCACAGCCACCCGCGATATATTGACGCACTAAAAACCAGTATCGACGCACACATCGCAGAACATGGCGCACCTGAAAAGCTGGTACTGTCCTACCATGGCACGCCTCAGCGCTACTTAGAACAAGGTGATCCCTATTCCTGCTTTTGTCAGCAAACCACACGGCTATTAAGTGAACGGCTCGATTATCCCTCGGAAAATATACTCACGACCTTTCAATCGCGTTTTGGCAAAGCCACATGGCTACAACCCTATACCGATGTCACCCTAGAATCCCTTGCTGCCGATGGGGTGAAAGATCTGGCCATCGTCTGCCCTGGGTTTTCAGCCGACTGCCTAGAAACCTTAGAAGAAATTGAAGGCGAAAATCGCGAAGTTTTCATGGATGCCGGCGGAAAGACCTTCAGCTACATCCCCTGCCTCAATGATAATGACAACCATATTCAAATGATGGAAGATCTAGTGGTTGAACGATTGCCTCGACAATTTGGCCCCCTAAAGCTTACCCTCGATTAGATCATTGCTGTTTCAATCTGATCGAACCTGTCACGCGCTTTCGCGCCAGACGAGATCGAGCAGTGGTGGCCGCGACACAACAGCCCCGCTAGAGGTCATGGCATTGTGAACCCAACGATTAGTTCCAACGTATACATAGTCTCAGAGTCACTATTCGATGATTCACACAGCGGTTCAATGAACCATTGATTTTTTAAGGAGCTACACATGAGTGAGACCATCGCCTCTGACCAGCAGAAACACGGCGGTATTCCCGTGGGGCTCAGCTCTTGTCTCGCCGGTCAAAATGTTCGCTACAATGGCGGGCACACTCAGTCTCAGCTTTGCTTGAAAACCCTCAAAGACTATTTTGATTTCAGCACTTTCTGCCCAGAGGTCGCGGCTGGCTTCGGGACCCCGCGACCAACCATGCGCTTAGTGGGTGATCCAAGCGCGCCTAGGCTAGCCTTCAGTGATGGCGACTATGACCAGGATCTTTCGACACAGCTAGAAGATGGTTATCGAGATCAACTCAGTAGTTTTGCTCGCTTGGACGGCTATATATTGATGAAGAATTCGCCTAGCTGCGGTCTAGAGCGAATTAAAATCTATCGCGAAAACGGCTATTGCCACGATGAAAAGGGTCGCGGTTTTTTTGCCGCCGCTCTGCAACAGCACTACCCTCTGATGCCTCTGGAAGAAGAAGGTCGGCTTCATGACCCTATCTTGCGCGAGAACTTTATCTTGCGTGTCTATGCCCACCATAACTTTCGACATGAAGTGGCAAACCAACCCAGCGTGCATAAACTCATCGAATTTCACAGCAGCTACAAATACGTGCTCATGGCCCACAGCCAAGCGGCCTATAAAGAATTGGGGCGCTATCTGGCCCATAAACACGACGAACCGATCGAAAAGGTCATCGATGTGTATATTCACAAATTAATGTCAGCCTTAGCAAAGCCGGCAACCCGAAGAGCCCATGCCAATGTAATGCTGCATCTTCTCGGCTACCTCAAAAAGAGCGTCGCCGGCGAGGCCAGACAGAGTATCGTCGATATCATCGATCGTTACCGCGATGGAAAAATTCCCTTAGTGACACCACTAACCATGCTGCGCCACTACATCGATCAAACTGGCAGCAGTTACGTTCAGGCGCAACGCTATTGGCAACCCTACCCCGAAGACCTAGGGCTGACCAATAAACTCTAACGAAGCTAGCTCATGTAAGAGTTGCTAAGCGGCAATAACACTCGTCGATTTTAAGAGATTCCCAGCACATGAATGCCGTTTGGTTACGCAACGATTTACGCCTTGACGACAACCCAGCCTTCTATTTCGCTTGCCAAGACGCCAAAGAAAAGGCGCGACCTGTTTGCGTTATCTACTGCGCGACACCTGAACAATGGCACGCCCATAATGAAGCCGGCGCGAAGATTGGTTTTAGAGCCGCAGCACTGTCAGACCTTCGTGCGCGATTACGCCTTTCCGGCATTGCTTTGCACCTGATTGAGGTTGCACGTTTTGATGATTGCGCCGAAGCCCTTTTGAAGTTTGCTCGCTCACATCAAATACATTCACTGTGGTTCAACTCAGAAGTCCCACTCGATGAGCAGCGTCGCGATCAAGAAGTAAAACAGAAATTGAAGACGGAAAACATCGACACACACAGCTTCCAAGCCGATTTTTTAGTTTCTCCGGAGTTATTGCGCACCAAACAAGGCGGTATCTACAAGGTTTTTACACCGTGGTATAAAGCTTGGCTACAACAACTCGATGATCACCCACCTTTACCAGTGCCCGATGTTAATGATAACTCGCGCCCTGGATTGACGCCTAAAAGCAATCAGCTAGAAGTCAGCGCTGAGCCAATAGCCCTGCCCGGCGCCGACACTTTTCGCAGTGACCTTTGGCCTGCCCATGAACAAACGGCATTAGATCGCGCCACTCAATTTTGCAATGAAAAACTCCACCGCTACCTTGATAGCCGAGATATTCCCAGCATCAACGGCACCAGCACACTGTCTCCCTATTTCGCCAGTGGACTTATTAGCGCTCGTCGATGCCTCAAGATTATTCAAGACAGTTACCGAGATCACAATACAACAAGCTCTTGGCGCTCAGACCCTTGGTTGCGAGAAATCGCTTGGCGAGAATTCTATCGCTACCTGATGCTTAACTTTCCGAAATTGAGCCGTAACGAACCCTTTAAACCCGACACCGAGCAGTTACATTGGGAGTCAAATCCTAACTTGGTAAGTGCTTGGCAGAAAGGAATGACCGGCTTCCCCATCATCGATGCCGCCATGCGACAACTCAACCAAACAGGCTGGATGCACAATAGACTTAGAATGCTAGCGGCCAGCTTTTTTACCAAGCTAATGCTCGAGCACTGGTCAAAAGGCGAAGCTTATTTCATGGAAAAACTACTCGATGGCGACTTCGCCTCTAACAACGGCGGCTGGCAGTGGAGTGCCTCCACCGGCTGTGATGCCTCGCCTTGGTTTCGAGTGTTTAACCCAACCAGACAATCTGAAAAATTTGATCCGCAAGGTCATTTCATCCGGAAATTTGTCCCTGAGCTGGCCTCATTGGACAACAAATCTGTTCACAATCCTTCACTCGATCAACGTCATAAAGTCGCCTACCCTGACCCCATCATTGACTATTCGATGGCTAGAGAGCGCGTCCTGGAACGCTTTCGAGCCCTCAATGAACTCAGCGCCTGAACGCTAATTTAGACGATCTGCTCCCGAGTAAGAGCAGCTTTCCATGAACTCCCCCCCATTGGAGTGATTAAATATTGACCTACGGCGATTTTGAAAGGATAATGCCATTCGAATAAAGTTATTAATTTAATTGGAAGACCTTAACTCATGTCGCCAGCCCCAAAATCCTGCCCCATCGAGCAAGAAGAGAAAATCCTCTGCGCGGCGGCCAACTGCATCCTAGAAGCCTCGCTGATGGACTTCACCATGTCAGCCATTGCTAAGCGAGCAGAGATGTCGATGGGCTCAGTGTACAAGCACATCCACAGTAAAGAAGACGTATTGCTGGCGCTGGCGGTTAAAACCCAGCAGAACTTAAAGCGCTGCTTTGCACAGATCTACGCCCAACCTATTACAGGTCCTGAGCACCTAATCGGTTTAAGCTTGATCGATTTCAATAGTGTCGACCCCTACCCCTTCTCGCGACACCTAGAAATGCTGATTAGTAATCACGTGATTTTGGAGCGTGCATCGCCTATCTGGCGTCAGCGCTTAGAAGAAAGTGCGGAATCTTTAACTCAGGTGTGCCGGTCGGGAATCAACTCAGCAATAGCCGGCGAAGAACTTATCGCCGACGAGAGCCAAGAAGACACCGCACACCAATTGATGCTGGCCATTTGGTCGCTCAACGTCGGCAGTATTCAAGTCGGTTTGCAAACAATGGATTTTGATCAAACCGAGGCGTCACAACTGCCCTACCCAAAAACCATCGATGATCCACATATTCTCAATATGATGCGTCTCATCAACAGCTTTCATTGGCGGCAGCCTTTAACTCGCGAAGGTATCGAGCGAGCCGCTTCTGTCTTAGTCGAGCTCGGATATCGATAGTCCACTGGGACTCTAACGCCATCGATCACCAAACATTATTTAATGCTGTAGAAGGTTGTCTCAGCCTCGCCAGTAAACCAATAGGCCTACTATGAACGCTAAACGTTGGATCATTACACTGTCACTTTGCGCTTTGGTTTTTGCCGCACTCGCCACCTTCAAAGTGATGCAAATACGCGCTGCCATTGCTTTTGGGGAGTCCTTTCCCGAGCCGTCGCATACCGTTGAAGCAGCCAAGGTACAAAGCACTCAAGTGCAGTCCCGAATCACCACCATCGCAACTGTTGTCGCGCCACAGATCGTTGACTTGCGCAATGAGCTCGAAGGAAGAATCACCGCCATTAACTTTCGGTCGGGGCATAGGGTTAACGCCGGAGACGTTTTGTTGCAGCTGGACATCAGCGAAGAGAACGCCCGTTTAGAAGCGGCTCAAGCCCGAGCGAAGCTGGCGGACTTAGATCTCAAGCGCATCCGAAAGCTACGTAAAAATAGAACTGTTTCGGAAGAGCGGCTCGATCAGGCAGAAGCACAATTCGATATTGCTCGCGCTGACATGGCAGGACTAAAAGCCACCATCGAAAAGAAAACACTGAGAGCTCCATTTGATGCATACGCCGGCTTGCATCAACTGGAAGTCGGCGAGTTTCTATCAGCCAATACCGTGGTGACGAGGCTGGTTGGTATCAACGATCACCTTTGGATTGACTTCAGTTTACCGCTTAATCAATCACAACTAGATCTAGGCGCATCGATTAAGGTGCTGCCTAATAACGCGACACAAGCTCTCATTGAAGGCTCTGTGATTGCTCGCGATTCGGTTGTATCCCAGAGTTCTCGCAATCTTATGTACAGGGCTCAAATCCCCAATAGCATGCAACTGCCTCACAACACCATCGTTAACATCGAAGTTCCCGTAGCTGGCGCAAAAGACGCGTTGACCGTGCCCGCCTCAGCCGTACGTAACGATGCCTTAGGCAGCTTTGTTTATCTCCTCAATGAGGATAAAGATAACAACGGCTATCGCGCCCAACGCCAAAGCGTGACTCTAGCCCCTACCGCAGATGCCCTCGAAGGCCAAACCCACTTAACCGCCACTGTCACTGACGGTCTGCAAGAAGGTCAACTGGTGGCCGCGAACGGTTCGTTTAAATTACGACAACACTTGTTGGTGTTTGTCAAAGAACGTCCACAACAACCGTAATCGGAGACAAAGATCATGAGCAAAGAATACGGAAGTCCCACGATTATGGACGTGTTTGTGACACGCCCCATACTCGCCATTGTGCTGTCTCTAATGCTCGTTATTTTGGGAGTACGCGCCGCGCTTGAACTGCCGGTATTGCAATACCCGAAAGTCGAGAGCTCGTCGCTTGTAGTTTCGACAGCCTATATCGGCGCCTCGGCGAAAGTCGTGCAAGGGTTTATTACCGACCCTATTGAGCGAGTGGCCGCCACGGTACCAGGTGTGGATTATGTAGACTCCAACACGCTTGCCGGAATGAGCACCGTCACCGTATGGCTCGATCTCAATGAAGACAGTACCTCGGCACTTGCCGAGCTTTCTTCTCGGCTAGACCAAATCAGTTTTGAACTGCCTGCGGGAGCTGAAGACCCGGTTGTCAGAGTGGAACGAGCTGATCGCCCTTCTGCAGTGTTTTATCTCGATGTGATTACCGAAGGTTTTTCTCGCTCAGAAGTCACTGACTATCTCACTCGAAACGTCAACCCGATATTAAGCTCAATCGGCGGAGTACAACGTATCGGTATTGAAGGCGGACGCAACCCAGCCATGAGAGTGTGGATTGATCCGGTCAAAATGAACGCCTTCAATATCGGCGCCGAAGAGGTGCAGGCGGCTCTGCGCAGCAATAACATCATCGCCACTTTTGGTCACAGCAAGAACGAACAGCGTCGTATTAACCTGCTGTCCAATACCACCATGCAAACCGTACAAGACTTTGAGCGCTTATTCGTACGGGAAACCGATGACGCGTTAATACGCTTGAGTGACATTGCACGTGTGGAGCTCGGCGAGGAAGAAGGCGAAGTAAACGCCCGAGAAACCCAAAACAAATCCGTCTACATTTCGGTTTGGCCTCTACCCGGCGCCAATGAAATTGCAATCGGCGATGAGCTTTACACGCTTCTCGACGACATTAACCCCACGCTACCGGACGGCCTAAAAATCAACATTGGATACGATGGTACGCTCTACATGCGCGATTCGATCAAGGAGATTTTCACCACCCTAATCGAAACGGTCTTATTGGTTGGCTTGGTGGTACTTGCCCTGATGGGATCTCTGCGTACCGCTATTGTCCCACTGGTGACTATTCCCATTTCAATTCTGGGAGCAACCGCGGCAATGACCTTAATGGGATTTTCCCTAAACCTGCTGACGATTCTGGCCATTGTGTTATCGGTAGGGTTAGTTGTCGATGATGCTATCGTGGTGGTAGAAAACGTATCGCGCTACATGCGCGAAGGCATGTCGAGAACTCAAGCCGCGCTTGCCAGCTCACGACAGCTGCTAACGCCAATCATTGGCATGACAATTACGCTCGCAGCGGTTTATGCCCCCATTGGCTTTCTATCGGGATTAACCGGGGTGCTGTTCAAGGAGTTTGCGTTTACACTGGCCATCGCCGTGCTGATATCAGGCGTCGTGGCGCTGACCTTATCCCCTATCATGAGTGCCTACGCCAGTGCCGAAGGCGGAAAAGAAGGCCGCGGAACTCGCTGGGTGAACGACAAATTTGATCACTTACATCGCTTCTACGGAAAGCTGCTCGACAGGATCTTCACTTGGCGCGCTCAAATATTATTTGCGGGTTTCTTCATTTCCCTGCTGATTATTCCTTTTTACCTCTTTTCTCAAAAAGAGCTCGCCCCGATCGAAGATCAAAGCAGTATTAACATCATCTTTGAGGCCGCACCGGATTCGTCTCTGGAGTACACATCGGACTATATGACCGATGTGGTAGACACCATGATGGGTACTCCTGGGTCAAAAATGATGTGGCAAATTATCCGCTCTAGCGGGGGCTTTGGCGGTGTAGAGTTTGTCGACTTCAACGATCGAGAGCGCAGTGTTCAAGAGCTATTACCCGAAGTCTTTGGAAACTCCTCACAAATCACAGGCCTAAGAGTCTTTCCAGTTCTATTCCCCGCGCTACCCACGGCCGGGCGCTTTGATGTGGAGCTGGTGGTGCAGTCTCCAGACTCGCCAGAAGAAATGCTACCTCTGGTTGAGAAGATGATAGCGGAAGCCTATCAAAGCAAACGCTTTATGTTCCTCAATACCGACTTACACATTGATCTGCCGCAGGTGAGGTTTATCTTGGATCGCGAGCGTATTGCCGAATTGGGGTTGAGCGTGTCGTCGGTGAGTCAGCAACTCGGAATTTTGCTGTCGGGCAACTACGTCAACCGGTTTGACTTAGACGGCAAAGCCTATCGCGTTATTCCCATGATC
Source organism: Cellvibrionaceae bacterium (assembly GCA_050633365.1). Lineage (GTDB taxonomy): Bacteria > Pseudomonadota > Gammaproteobacteria > Pseudomonadales > Cellvibrionaceae > Pseudomaricurvus. The sequence continues at coordinate 234,292 of JBOEGJ010000011.1, forward strand.
GAAGGGCACGCCAGATTAACGCCTCAGGCGCTCATGGATTTACAGCTGCGGACACCATCCGGCGCGCTAGTACCGGTATCTGCCATTTCTCGCTTAGAGCGCTCCACGGCGCCTCGCGTACTGGGTAAATTTCAACAGAAAAATTCCTTCCGAATATTTGGTGGTGTTCTGCCCGGCACAACCAAAGAGCAAGGACTCGCGACTCTGGAAGCGATTGCCAAAGACATCATGCCAGCAGGCTACACATTGGACTATGCCGGCGAATCGCGCCAACTTCGTCAAGAAGGCAGCACCTTGGTTGGCGTACTCGGTATCGCCTTGGTATTTGTGTACTTTGTGTTAGCGATTCAATTTAACAGCTTTCGAGACCCACTGGTGGTTCTGTTGGGATCCGTGCCTTTGGCCCTATCAGGCGCAATGTTATTTTCCTTCTTGGGCTGGACTACGATCAACATTTACTCGCAAATCGGTTTTATTACGCTAGTCGGACTCATTGCTAAAAACGGGATTCTAATTGTTGAATTTGCCAATCACTTACAGACCGAAGGCGCCAATAAGATAACGGCGATTAAGCAGGCTGCCGAAACTCGTTTACGCCCAGTGTTGATGACAACCGCAGCTACGGCACTTGGTCACTTTCCTCTGGTGTTGGTCACCGGTGCCGGAGCAGAAGCTCGCAATAGCATTGGCATCATTTTGGTGGCGGGAATGGTTATCGGTACTTTGTTCACGCTATTTGTATTACCTTGTGTGTACCTTTGGATTGCCAAAGATCATCGCCCCAACGAGGTGGACCCAGAGCACGACTCCGCATCAGCCTCACCGGTTAGTTACGCCAGCTAGCCGTATCAACGCAACCGGCTTATCTCGCCACACAAGGTTAAGAGATGAGTCGGTTTTCATTTCATCTTCCGTCAATTTCAGCTTCGATCAATTTCCGTTTCGATCAACCATCGGGTAGATCAATTTAGTTCGGTTTCTCGAAGCGGTTGGAGTTTCTCGACAACCTCAGAGGGGATCTCAAACTCGGAATAGTCCTCGAGCAGTTTTAGGTAAAGCTCTTGCGCCTCTTTCCATTGCTCTTCATCAATCAACAATTCTAAACGTGTCACCGACTTATCGAAGGACAGTTTCCGAGTGGAGAGCAAAGCACTCTCGCTATGCAACGCTGACTCTTCGAGACTGACAGGCTTCGATTCATCTATTGACGCAGACGTGGCATTACGCCGCGGCATTTGCGCCCGTGCGGAATCAGCCTCTAGTGCCCGTTTTTTCTCTAATTTCATTTCAGCGCTGGTTGCGATTGATTTTTGTTGCTGCTTACGAAGCCGGTTTTCCAATACCTCTTGTTTGGCTTTCTGTTGACGATCAAGTGCGCTTTGATCGCTATCAACACGAGCCTTGGATTCGGAGAGAGAGCGCTCTTTAAAATCACTGTTGTTAGAATCACTGTTGTTAAAATCACTATCGCCAAAATCACTGCCGCTAAAGTCATCGCCGCTAGAGTCGTTTTCCGAAACGTCGTATTCCAAAACACTTTCGACCGTCAACGCCTCAGGACGGGCTTCGCGGTCAAATACCACAGAGTGATCTTCAGCTTCGGAAAGCTCTTCTTTTGATGCCTCCGATGTCTGTTTAACAATTTCGGCTTCTGCAACTTCTTCAAGCGGTTGAGTTAAATCCCAAGCGGATCCGAGCTCGGCGGGTTCCTCGAATACAGTCGGCGGTAACTGTAAGGTCAACCAAAGGCAAACCCCAGCGATGCCGAAAGCAGCAAGTCCATTCCAGCCTCGAAACGCCTCGCTGCCAAAAAACGGAATCGAGCCGGTTTGTCGACGAGCTTTGAGCTGCCGAGCTTTCTCTTGGGCGAGCAACAGGACCGCATCGTCGCTCTCAGGTCGGGTGGTAAGATCACTCACTGACCGCTGATACAAGGACGATATTTCATCATCGCTCGGTCTGCTATTGTGAGCATCAGGAGAGGACTTTGTCGTGTTATCGTTCATAAACTGCCCTCCACGGTTTCGACGGTTGAATAAAACGCTCGCGCAATCGATTTCGGGCATAGCGTAGACGACTCTTAACAGTTTCGCTCGGTAGATTAAGCTGCTGCGATATGTCCTTTAACGAAAACCCGGCTTCTTTTAGTAAAAACACCACTCGCTGATCTTGCGGCAACTGTTCTACCGCCTGAAGCATTCGCTGATAATCCACCGCGATATCCAACTTCCCTTCTACAGCGATGTCGGCTACCTCAGCGTCATACTCATCCAAGGAGCCACTCGGTGTGGGAGTGGGAAGCGTGCCATCAACATCGGTTCGCACTTTTAACTTTCGAGTTTCATCGATCCAACGGTTGCGAGCCACGGTAAATAAATAGGTAGAGAACTTTGACTCTACGCGATAGTTTTCGACATTCTTAATGACAGAGGCCCAACTGTCTTGCGCCAACTCCTCGGCTCTTTCGCGAGTCCCCCCCGGTGAACCACCAAGTCCAAGCAAAAAACGCAGCAGCCGATCCTTATGGCGACCATAAAGACTTTCGAAAGCGCTGCTGTCGCCCTGCTGAAAAGCCAACATCAAGGCCTCGTCACTGCGAAGTCGATGTAAGAGTTTCATTAACCTGGTTCCGTCATGTTAAAAGGTGCTCGCAGGCTTTAATGTCATTTATTGTCAATGCGAGCGTGTCGCGCTAGCTGCCACTGTCGACTTAACTCTATCAGGTTAACAAATTCTGCTCTATGGCCGTAATGATCACTGCCGCGATTGTTACGAGCCAAGTTGAGTAGCTCATCATAACCCCAGCTCCCCAAATAGGCTCCACCACGAAGTAGCTGCGCAAAACCGGCTACCGCAGCGCTGAAGTTCATATCCGTAGAACCCGGGCTATTATCGATAAGCAAACGACTGGCTAGCGGCATGGTGATGAGTCGGCTGTGATTGCCATTGGGGTGTTTGTAGCGCAATTTAACAAATCCGAACTCATCGACCCGCGATGGTTTTGTAGGCGATGCGGTTTCGAGTTCAGAGTTCGCATAGCGTAGTTCGGGTAATAACCTCGCATCACTTCCCACCAAGCTCAGTTCATACAAGGCGGTAACGTCGTGTCCGGCACCAATTTCACCGGCGTCCACCTTATCATTGCGAAAATCCTCTTGTCTGAGCATTCGATTTTCATAGCCAATTAGGCGATATTCAGCAACGAATCGAGGGTTAAATTCTACTTGAATTTTTACGTCCTTGGCGATGGTCATCAAGGTGGAATTCATTTGTTGTACCAACACTCGATGCGCTTCTTTCAATGAATCAACATAAGCGGCATTGCCATTTCCCACGTCAGCTAACTGCTCCATCAGCGCGTAGTTATAATTACCGCTACCAAACCCCAGTGTTGATAGGGCAATGCCCGAGTCGCGATGACGAACTACGAGATCTTTCAGTGCATTGTGATCCACCGTACCGACGTTCATATCGCCGTCACTGGCAATCAACACTCGATTAATGCCATCTTTGATGAAGGCCTCTCTAGCCACTTGATAGGCCAATTCAATACCAGCACTACCATGGGTTGATCCGCCCGCGGTCAATTGATCGATGGCCGAGAATATTTTCTGTTTTTGATCTCCCGAGGTTGATGCGAGCACCACACCTGCCGCACCGGCGTAGACCACCAAAGCCAACCGATCTTCTTTTTGCATCTGTTGAGCTAACATTTTCAGTGATCGCTTCGCCAAACCCAGTTTGTGTTCCGACTGCATACTGCCCGACACATCCACTAGAAACACTAAGTTGGCCGCAGGTCGTATCTCGGGTTGATAACCTTGCAAACCAATTTTCAGCAATTTGGTGTTTTCATTCCAGGGAGAAGTCATGAGTTCGGTGTGCACGCTAAACGGTTGTTGCTGTGATTCAGGCTGCGGATAGTGATAATCGAAATAATTGATAAACTCTTCCGCTTTGACCGCATCGGTTTGCGGCAAGCGCCCTTCTCGCTGAATCATTCGTCGTACATTGCTGTAGGAGGCGGTATCCACGTCAATACTGAAGGTTGAAACAGGTACTCGACTTACCTTATGCACGGGGTTGTCGGTTTGCGGTAAATAGGTTTCACGATCTTCGGCTAAAAGTGCAGGTGTAGAGGTAGTTGTAGAGACATGTGTCGAGACGGGTGCAGAGACGGATGTAGAGACAGGCGCATGAATCATTGCTCGATATGGCTGTGACGCGGACTGTTTCATCAACTTCGCAGACTCCGCCTTTTGCTCCATCACCATTCGCTTCATCTGATGCTGTGAGGCCAATCTCTGTTTCTCTAAGTCATCTTGAGATACCCCCTGGTGAGCCGATGACGGTAATTGATTGGCGCTAGCCTGACCACCCAGACTGCTGGCTGCACGGTCGACAAACAACTCTTGCTCGTCGAACTCCGATGAGGTGCTCTCAACTTCATTAATGGAAGAATCATCGACGTAGCTCTCGTGACTACAGGCGCTGGTCAATACCACTACAATGGCAGCAGAAAGAAGGCTTCGACGAGTGGAGCCCATCACCAAGTAAGAGCGAGAGGCCAATCGAATTAGAACACAAGAAGACAGGATGCTAGCAATGGGCGTAGGACGTATCGATTTCATAAGTTAATGCACCTAAAGTGTGAGTCATTAACTTATGAAACGCCCCCAGAGACAAAACAGGGTTAAGCCTTCGGAAAAATAGTATTTTTATCCCGACTCTAAGATACGGCTTTGGGTGTGGTGGCAGTTAAACGTCGGTAGGCTATCAAACCTCCTCCCATAAGCAACTGAACGCCACCGTACAACAGCAAGGTAAACAGCACCATATTACCAACGCTATCGGTTTGACCAATAACCGTGGGAAACAACAGAGTCTTGATCAACAAACCTAGGTTGACGTTGCGTACCGCGACTTCCATTTCTATAGCCGTCGAGTCCGAGCTATTTAGTCCCATCGCTCTACAGGCAATCCAAGCCATTAGCGTCATAATAATCAGTAAGCCGATCACCAATAACAGATTCTTGACACCAAAGGCCTCAATATCGAGTCTACCCGCCATTGATGACATGACCACGATTGCCAGAATTCCCAATAGAGATGCATTGATGGAGTAACGGGCGATGAGCGGTGCTCTTTTCGGGAAGTAGCGCAACACCGCCATTCCGAGTGCTAGCGGCAACAAAAGCGTCCAAACAATTTCACCCATAATTTGACCTCGGGGTAGCTGAAAATTATCCGGCATGTACTGAGAGATCATAAACTCAAGAATTAACGGCGTTGTGAGCAAACAGGCCAATGTGGTGATGGCCGTTACGGAAATCGAAAGCGCGACATTGCCCCCAGCAAAGAACGTGAACATATTAGATGAAGTACCGCCGGGTATCGCCGCGATAATGGCCACACCGATCGCAATACCTCCAATTAATCCAGCGGTCTGAATAAAGATATAGGCAATAATCGGTACCAGTAATAACTGAACTAAATTTCCGATAGTGACCGCTTTAGGTTCGGTAATCACCTCTCGAAAATCACCCGTGGTCAAGGTAGCTCCCATACCAAACATCGCTGTCGCCAACTGAAACACTGCAAACCAGTATTCGTTCTGTAGGTAAAACTCGACCATCGGGCAACTCCATTATTCTAGTTATAAGGCACAGCCAAGCATTCTATCTAAGCACTGAGCAGGGAAATAGTCACCAAGGGGACACTTAACAAAGATTGACACAAGCTTTATCGAACGGAGCTAAACCGGCAAGGGCTGTCTCGACATCACCTGCTTTAAGATAATCGTGGTATTGATAGTGTCGACTTCTTCGATTGCCGCTAGTTGCTGCTTGATGAAACGCTCGTAATCTTCCAGATCTTCGGCGACCACTTTGACTAAATAATCGTATTCACCACTCAGTACAGAGCATTCTTCCACTTGGATTAACGATCCAATCGCCCGCTCAAATCGCTCTGCGTTAATCGTACTATTTCGCTCTAACCGCACAAAGACATAGGCCGAGACCTTTAGCCCTAACTGACTGCGATCCAACTCGGCAACATAGCGGTTAATTACTCCAGAATCTTCGAGTCGTTTTACCCGTCGCAAACAAGGTGTGGGACTTAAATTCACCCGCTCCGACAGTTCGGCGTTACTAATACGTCCCTCTCGCTGAAGAACCCTGAGAATTTGTCGGTCGATCTTATCTAAAGTCATGGCCTATTCTGCTAAAAATTACCTACAAAGCAGTAGATTACTCTAATAGCCCAACAGATTCATACCTTTTTTGACCACTCCAACCCTTATACCACTGCTAAACTGTTTACAAGAAACTCACTCGTAAAGGGCTCCATTTCGGCTCAAAGCCAGAGACCTACTCTCAACAACGGCCCTTATAATGGCCTATAACTACAGAGACTTTATATGTCGACCCCTAGTGTTCTTGCGTTTGACCAATGGATTCGTAACGACTTCAAATCTCTAAATACCGAACTAGAGCAACTCTATTTTGAAGCTAACGCCAAAGATGATGTAAGCGGTATAGGCGATTCAATCAAGCAAAAGCTCGTGATTGAAGGCAAGGGGTTTATTTCAGAGCTTCTGTCGGAAGGCAATACCGACGAAGGTTTTGACAATGGTTTTGACCTACTGGGAAATGTCGGCTTCTACATGGCAGCCTGTCGTCGCCATGACATAACTGAACCCTCACGAGAAACCCGCTCCCCTTTACAAGAAGCCTCGGCACTGGCGATGCAATTGGGTGCATCATTGGGTGTAATTCCTCGATTCGCATCCAGCCACCTTGAAACACACAATCACGCGATCGATGGCAACTATAAGTCTTTCACCCATCTCCAGGACGAAAAGCTCTTCCTGGATTACAACACCCGCGGGGTGTTTGCCTTTATCAGAGCCTCGGAAGCATTACTGCACATTCTGCCGTTGGGCGTGACTCATCCTGTAAGCTACGATTTACTCTGTACTGCGGAGCGCGCGCTAAAAGATGTTATTGATTACAACGACGAGCTATTTGACCAGCTCGACACCCAGCGCTTCTTTTATGCTGTCAGGCCCTATTACAAACCTCATCGTGTCGGATTACACGAATACCGAGGTGCCAACGCCGGAGACTTTGCCGGCATTAACGTAATCGATTTGTTGCTGGGACTCTGTAAAGCAGACGACCCCTACTACTCACAACTTCTGGTGGACAAATTTCTATTTATGCGCCCAGATGATCAACTTATTCTACGCGACTGCATGCGTCGCCAGAGCCTACTCGACAGTTTTTTAAACACAAGCGCAAAGAATAAGAACAACGGGACTTACCAAAAGAACCTTTCGAAGTTTTTGGACGTCTGTGATGCCCACGGAAAAACGGCTCAGCAACATCACGAGAAACTGGTTAAGAAGTTTATTGAAGTTCCGGCAGAACAATCGTCATTAACAGATAGTCAGGGGATAACCGCATCCGGACCTCCTTTACCAGTTCTTCTAAAAGCGCTGAGAAAATTGTGCGATATGCGTTCGGCGGCGCCTCGAGATGACATCCCAAGTCGGTACAAAGATATCCAGTCGTTAAAAGGCCTCTTGAAATGAGTCTACTAGATGCTGAGTCTATGTTTTGTTTGAATGACGATATCTATCTATTAAACCACTCTGTCGGAAAGCTGCCGCGCTCGACACGAGAGATCTTTGAGCAAGACTATTTCTCTCCCTGGGAGAACGCCGATGGAGATCCTTGGTCCCGCTGGTTAACCATTATCGAAAACTTTCAGCAGGCGCTGGCACAGCTATTCAATGGCCAACCCCATGAGTTTTGCCCTCAAGCCAATATCTCTTCGGCGCTGAGTAAGCTCTTGGGAGCACTTCAGGTATCTGACAAACGCAAGACGTTGCTATACAGCGAAAATGATTTCCCCTCGACAGGGTTTGTCATTCAACAAGCAAAACGACTCGGCTTTAACCTCAAGATCATCCCTAAAACGCTAGACCCTCAAGACTTGAATGTTTGGAGTGACCATTTAACAAATGATATTTCCGCCGTACTGATCGCTCACGTTCACTACAACACCAGTCGTCTCATTGCCGTTGAAGATATCACTCGCCTGTGCCGCCAACGAGGAATATTCAGTGTTGTAGATATCGCCCAATCGGCAGGTATTGTCCCAATTGATCTTCAGACATGGTCCGCTGATGCCGTTATCGGCTCTTCGGTGAAATGGCTATGTGGCGGCTCCGGTGCGGCCTATCTTTGGCTAAAAGATGAAGTGGCTGAGCATTTAGCGCCAACTGATGTAGGCTGGTTTTCGCACCAATCTCCGTTTGAATTCGACATCAATCATTTCAGGTACCATAGCGGCGCTCTTCGTTTTTGGGGAGGCACACCCTCGGTCGCCCCCTACTGCATGGCAACCAACGGTATCAATACTATTCATGGTATCGGAGTCGACAAAATTCGCCGACATAATCAACAGATAACTCAGCCCTTGGCTGAAGAACTGCATGACTACGGTCACCATTTGAATACACCACTCGACCCTGAAATTCGCGGCGGAACTCTGGTGATCAAATTAGCGGAAAAAAGCGACTGTAAAATTCAAGAAAAGCTGAGGGCGCAGAACATCAAGTTTGACGCCAGGGCCTTAGGAATACGTATTTCACCCCACATCTATAACAGTTCTCGGCAAATAGGTGTTTTGCGAGAAGCTCTGAAGCTCCGATAGTAGTAAACCACCTTCGATAGTAGGGTTTAAAGCCTATCTCACTCAGGCAAATTCAGCTGTGCCCAGTTGTAGGCTTGAATGCGATTTTTAACCCCAATTTTTTTGAAAACATTGTAAAGGTGGCTTTTAATCGTATATTCACTAAGACCCAGAACATTTGCGATCTCGAGGTTAGTCGCACCGTCGAGAAGTAGCTTTAATATCTGTCTTTCTCGACGAGTCAGGCTAATCGATTGTGCCCGCATTCGCGGTGCACTTCGAAACTCATCAATCAGTCGCTGCATCACATTGCGCGGCAACCAATCACCACCAGCCATCAGAACCTTCATCCCTTCCATAAGGTTTTCTTGTTCGACTGTTTCATAGAAGATGCCTTTGACCTGTGGCCACTGAACCAACTTTTCATAGCTATCGCTCACTCGAAGGTTAATCAAGGCAACGCGTTGATCGGGAAAGTCCTGACTGACACCGTGAATAAAGCCACCTATTTCTTCGACCGGAACATGTTTGCAATCAATAAGAATGAGACCATTCTCCTGCTCTACTCGATTTTCCGCGCCCCCCTCAAAAACCTGAACACGACAGGACATCTCCAACTCGCTTTCGATAAGCGTCTTTAAGAAATTGGTTTGCATGTCAAGATAGCCTAACAAGGTCACTTGTTCGTACTCGCAAATAACGTCTTCCTCGTAAGAGGCCTGAAATTCCATGATGTTACCTCCAATAATCCTTATTCGTAATCAGGCGCCCGTATATTCGAAGCGCCTTCACTCTTAGTCGGTCAGTTCTTTCTCTGCAGTGGCTTTTCGTTCGGAGTTTTTGTCTTTTGCTTCGTCGTCTCCACCCGATGCGGTTGCCGCAGTAGGAATAAACTCGCCGGCGATGAGGCGACCCTCTGGGTTATAAACCGCATCTACGCCAACAGAATAGGAACTCACATCGGTGAAGATAGCTGGATCCACTTGAGTAAACTCAACCACGCTATTTTGGACCGCACTCTTCAAGCCTTGAGAAGCAACCGCACCGGACAGCGATTCGATTCGATCACCGGTCGCCGTTATAGTGGGAATGCTCGAGACAAACTCGGGATTGACGTAGCTTAACGAAACGATGTCTAGCGTGTTGGACACATCCATCCGCAGAGGGTTAAGTTGCTCACCAATACTTGTCCAACGCTCAGCAGTGGTCCCCAAGGATACTTCACTAGCAGTTAAGTGCGTGATGCCTCGAGTCTCTGCAGTTAGGCTTCCAAAATTTTGCGAATTTAGAGAGATGCTGCCATTGGCTCCGGCATTAATCTGTGAAATGACCAGATCATTGACATCAGTTACCGCCACAGCGATGGAGGTGTTATTGACTGCTGTCACCCCGAGCGTATTGATATCACTTTCTAACGAAACATCCGATTGAGTTTCGATATCCAAACGATTGGCAGTAACCTGTCCGCTAAAGCCTGTGCCACCGACAAATGAGCTCGTAAATGCGATATCGCCCGTGTTTTGATATCCCAGCGTTAGCCCATTTGAAAAACCGATACTTGAATTCGTAAAGACAGCCGCCAAGCCTGACTCAACAGTTACCTTTTCGGCAGTACTGTATAAGTTCTCAAACTGAGTAAATTGTATGGATCCTAACTGATTGAGTCCGCTGATTGGATTGTCAATTACCCAGGTTTGACTAGACAAGCTTGTAGTCAAAGAATCCGTACCATTACCACCGTCGAAGATATTCGCCGTGGATAATTCACTGTTAAGGAACACACTATCGCTCCCAGCGTGCAGATAAACTCCAACGACAGAGCCACCATCCAGATTAACCGTATCGTCACCGCCGTTGCCTAAGATCTCTAAGAAGCTCCCGCTGGTCACGTTGAAAACGTCGTTAGCACTCCCGCCAGAAAAACGCTCGATACCACTGAATACAATATCTCCGACCTGGCCATCGCTATCGGTCAACGTCCATTCCGCGTCCAGATTCGCACCAACAAAGTGATCTTCTGCAGTTCCACCTATCACCTCAGAGACGCCCTGAAAGTCAATATCGGCTAAAGATAGTGACGTCGCTGACGTCAAGTTGTAGTCAGTATTAATCGATGGCCCATTGAGCTTGCCCGCGTTTGAAATACTATCGACGTTGGTAAACTGGACAGCAATAGCATTGATATCAGTATTAACAACTCGATCAACCAATGCCCCCGCTGATGTAATGAAACCCCATGTACGGCCAGAATCACTGACAATACTGTTTGAGCCGCCGGCTAAATCGACTTCATCAATACCGCTGAACTTAATACCAGATATCAGCAAGGATTCATCAGAACCAACGGTAACTTGATCATCCAAGGCCGACGCCAAAATTGAGCTAAACACCGATACGCCGGAAGCCTGTGTCACTTCCTCAATACCGTCGAAAACAATATCGCTGTATTGCGATGTAACCCGCCCCAACTGTGTTCCTAAATTCCAACGCTCCTCATCAAGAGATTCGAGACTGTCATTCCCTCCGACCGCATCAACACTAGCAACTTCCGAAAATTCAATCCCATTCGCTTGAACTTGGTGCTGAGCAACAGCGGCTACCAAGAATGAGTCATTGCCGAGAGAGCCTGTAATGGAACTAACCCCACTCGTTGTATTGGCAACTTCGACATCACCAAAGCTTATCCCTCTCGCCTGCACAGCATAGTCGTTGCCATCGAGCTCCCAGTCTTGTGAAACATCACTATCGATCACATCTTTCTGAACGCCGTCGCCTCCATCAACGCTGTCGACATTAACAAAGGAGATTCCATCCGCCATCACCTCGTTGTCGACAGAGCTAATTTCAAACACGTCGACCGCATCGTTTCTCCCCTGAATGTTTGCATTCAGTGCATCCGCGATTTCAATATTTGAATAAGTCACACCTGATTGTGTGAGCGAGTTGTCGTTACCGTTGAGATTCCAAGTGTGATCATCGCCTGCGGTGAGTGTATCGTCGCCGCCAAGACCATCCACCACATCGATATTGCTGAACACCAAACCGTCTTGTTCGATTTTGTTGGGGTCGGCGTGAACAATAAACGTATCGTCAGCGGCGGTACCTAAAACGCTGCTGCCCGCTGCGCCGTTGGCTTGCTCAAGACCCGTGTAGCTAATGCCGTCCTGTTCGATTTGACTGAGGCCAGAGGTCAGTTGCCAGGCTTCGACCTCGGTGCTGACGATCACATCGCTGCTACCCGCGCCTGCCGCTACGCTGGTGATGTTATTGAAAGCCACATCGTTGGCTTCGATGCTGTTGGCGCCTTGGCCTGTCACATCATAAGTATCGCTACTGCTCGAGCCAGCAATCGTACTGAAGCCCATCGTAGTGTTGGCCTGTTCAACATCGGCGAAGACAATACCTTTGGCCTCCACTGAACCACTGTCACCGTTCAAACTCCAGTTTTGCGACACGTCGCTACTAACAACGTCAATGGCGATTCCACTCCCACCGTCGACGCTATCAACACTATGGAAATAAATATCGTTAGCGGTGATTTCACCCGTTGCGACGCTCACTTCGAACCTATCTACCGCATCATCTATTCCTTGAACGTTGGAGTTCAAAGAAGTTGCGATTTCTATATTTGTATAAGTGACACCAGATTGCGTGAGTGAGTTGTCGTTGCCGTTGAGATTCCAAGTGTGATCGGCGCCGGCGGTTAAGGTGTCGTCGCCACCAAGGCCATCCACCACGTCGATGTTGCTAAACA
>JBOEGJ010000012.1:0-1318 GCA_050633365.1 Cellvibrionaceae bacterium
TTGTTGAAATGACTGGATTGCTCGACACCATGAGCGATCAAGATCTGGCTGATATGGCCGCATTTTTCAACAGCAAGCCGTTGCAGCTGTCTGGCGCTAAACCCATGCAGGTTAAGGTGAACGCAGGTATTGAAGTTGATGCTATTGCTTTGGGCGAAAAAGTTTTCCGCGCTGGCAACAAAGTGGTTGGCACCCCAGCTTGTACCGGTTGTCACTCACCTCGCGGTTTAGGTAATGATCCCGCCGGTTACCCTCGCTTGAGTGGCCAACACGCTGATTACATCGAGGCTCAATTACGTGCTTTCCGCGCTGGCGAGCGTGTCAATGACGGTGATGTCATGACCATGCGTCAAGTGGCCGAGCACATGAGCGACGCTGAAATCAAAGCTGTTGCTAACTACATCTCTGGACTGAATTGATCCGAAGATGCTGAAAAAGCGGCTTAGGCCGCTTTTTTTATGTCTGCTCAAAGTGTCTTTGTTCAAGCTTGATTCAGTTCTGTTTTGAATAATTGAAGTTCACTGATGGAACCTCAATAATAGGCGCGGTCTTATATTCAGGTTTAGTGATGCCTTCAGGGCATTGATCATTATTTTATTTGTTTTTACGGAGTAACAACATGCGCTCAATCGTGGCAGTGTTCGCCTTGATGGTTTCTTTGGTAGCTTGTGCAGATGATCAAGCTGCGCAACCGGCTTACAAAGCCGGTACCGACTATGTCGTGCTGGACACCCCAGTTCGCACCCGCAACCCCAACAAAATCGAAGTGACCGAAGTTTTTTGGTATGGCTGTGGTCATTGTTTCAAGTTTGAACCACTGGTTCATCAATGGGAGCAGCAGCAAGCGCAAGACGTAGAATTCGTCCAGTCTCCGGCTATGTGGAATGGTGCTATGGAAATTCACGCTCGCGCCTTCTACGTGGCTAAAGCCCTCGGTGTGTTTGATGTGATGCACCAGCCTATGTTCAGTGCACTGAACCTGCAGCGCAAGCCGCTCAACGACGTCGATCAGCTGAGTGCGTTCTTTGCTGAGCACGGCGTTGACGAAGAGAAGTTTAAAAAGGTTTACAACTCTTTTGGCATCAATAGCCAAGTCAAGCAAGCTGATGCCCGGGCTCGCAGCTATCGCATTACCGGGACGCCAGAAATGGTTGTGAACGGTCAGTACCGCGTTAGCGCTCGTATGGTGGGCGGTCAGGCTGAAATGCTGAAAGTGGTCGACTACCTAGTGGCTAAAGTTCGCGCCGAAAAAAGCTAAATGCCGGTTGTGTTAATGAGAGAGGCAGTCAGACTGTCTCTCTCATCTCTCATCTCTCAT
>JBOEGJ010000012.1:1389-53669 GCA_050633365.1 Cellvibrionaceae bacterium
TCTCATCTCTCATCTCTCATCTTCTAATAATTATCCATAAACCTTGATTGCTGTTGGCCGACTATACTATTGGCAAATAATAGGGACGGATGTATGACCTCCAAATCTGGCAGCGACTGGCGCGACAAATACCTCGATGCACTTGATGAGCAAGAGCGGCTTCAAGCGCGTTTTGAGCAACAACAGGAATTACTGCGACGAGCCTTGGTGCGGGTTAGTTTGGCCGCCGAGGGGCACGACGCTAGTCTCGATCGAGATTTGCAGCAGTTGCGAGGCGCAGTGAAGACCGGCAGCTCAGATCTTGAGCCGGCCATGGAGGCCGTAGAGGCTTCTCTGCTGACCTTTGAGCGCCAAAGGCAATCTGAGCTCACGGCGGACTCCGAGGCACTGGTCGGCATGACAGAAGCCCTTCAAGGGCACCTGAAACATCGTCAGGTAAAAGATCGCAGTTTACAAAAGAGCTTAAAAGGCTTTGCAAAGGCGGTTCAAAAGGGGGAAGCGGGATCGGCAGCTGAACAGCTGAAACAATTCAAATGGTTGCAGCAACAAGCCTTTCAAGTATTGCTAGAGAATGATTCGAAAACATCTAAACCAGGATTGGTGGATCGTTTGCTCGGGCGCTCAAATGAGCAAGCTGATATTGAACCGGAAGGTGATGATCAGGAACTAGAGGCATCTGCCCACTTGGCCATCCCTGAACGCTCTGAGTTGAGCAATGAGCCGTCGGCTGATGAGCAGGCGGACTCCTCCGCCAAAACAGAGAGCGAAAGCGCAGAGCTCGCACAGACGGAGGATCATTCACCGTCAGCTCAAGAAGCGCCTAAATCGGATAGGGTCGATAGCGCTCAGCAAGCAGAGCCGGAACAGGAACTGGAGCTAGAGGGACAGCTGCAAACCAAAGCCGAAGCTCAAATCGCCGATGAGGCGCAAGCCGAACTGCAATTGCCAGTTAATGAACCTGCCTTTTCTCGCATTTCGGCAAAAGTTACGCGAGTTTTAAACGAGTTGTTAGACAATGTCGAACCTGCCGATTGCACCGAGCAAAAAGTCAGCAATGCGCGGGAACGTATCGAGCGCGGTCTCAATTGGTACGAGTTAGTACCCACCTTAGAAGATATTCGCGATCTGGTGTTGCAGGCCTACTTGATCGCCGATGAGGAATATCGGGAGTACTTGCGTCAGATTCATCAAGTTTTAGAGACCATCGTAATTGGTTTGGGCACCACGGTTGAGAAGCAACAAGAGTGGTTGATGGCGGATGAAACATTTGATCAGGCGCTTGAGCAGCATTTGGGTTCCTTGGGTCGATCAGTCGCGGTGGCGACGGAAGTCGACGCGCTCAAGCTCGACGTCAATGAGCATTTACAGACCATACAAGCGGCGTTGGCGCAGAAACGAAGCTCCAGCGCAAAGTCGGAACTGGGCGATCAGCTGGCACAATTAGTGGCTCAGGTTAAACAGGTCGAGCAAGAGGCGGCGACGGCCAAAGCTGAACTCGAAGAGCAAAAAATCAAAGCGGTTACCGATGCGCTAACCGGGCTTCCCAATCGCGAGGCCTACAATGAGCGGGGCTTTCATGAGTGGAATCGCTGGCAGCGCTATGGTCATCCGCTCACTATCGTCGTCTGTGATATTGACCATTTCAAAAAAATTAATGATACCTACGGCCATCAAGCGGGGGATCGCGTATTGCAGGTGCTCAGCAAGGCTATGTCTAAACGCTTGCGGGAAGTGGATTTTATGGCTCGATATGGGGGCGAAGAGTTTGTCATCCTGTTGCCAGAAACACCCCAAGCGCAGGGGGTTGACGTTATGGACAAAATCCGTTCGGTGATTGCTTCCACACCCTTTCGATTTAAACAGGTACCGGTTCAGGTGACTTTTTCTATGGGCATTGTGGGATTAAAGCAAGGTGATACTTTAGAGTCTGCGTTTGCTCTGGCTGACGAGTTACTCTACAAGGCGAAAGAGGCTGGTCGCAATTGCTGTATGCAAGATCAACGATCGTTGCAGAAGTGATATGAACCTTCTTCTTAGCGGCTTTCGGGTTTAGTCTTCGAGACTTTTGAACCAGTGCTCTAAGGTTTCTTTTAGCTGCAACACTCTGATGGGTTTAGTGAGATAGTCATCCATTCCAGCTTCCAAGCAACGCTCGCGATCGCCGCGCATGGCGTGCGCAGTGAGGGCAATGATGGGAAGGTGGCGCTCGAGTCCTTGCAGTTTACGAATTTCCTGAGTGGCTTCGTAACCGTCCATTTCGGGCATTTGGCAATCCATTAAAATCAATCCGTAATCCTTGTGCTTAACCGCATCGAGCGCGTCCAAGCCATTGTCTACCGCATCCACTTGATAGCCTAGGTTATCGAGAATTTTTAACGCGACCATTTGGTTCACGGCGTTGTCTTCCGCTAACAGAATCGTTTGTGTCGAGGTTGGTGATTGATTGAGTGTGTCCAGCGTTGGCGCATCATCGGCGTGATGAATTGCGTGATACCACAGTCCGTGTTGTATCGGGTATTTAAGTCGCGTGGCTGAACTACTGGGTGACTCGGGCTCCTGCGAGGGCGATTCAATAAAAAATCGCGAGCAGGGTTGCAGCTTGCCGATCTCTGCAATTGCATTGAGTAGCGCATTGGTATTTTTTGGGTGAGCGTTAACAACAATGGCGTCGGGCAAGTGTTCGCGGCCGGTGATATTGTTGAGATCTTCCGTATAGGGGGCTTTCACCGAATGAATCGAAACGGAGCATCCCAGCGCCGTGAGGACTTGTTGGGTCTGCTGATCGTTATTCTCGAGTTCACTCAAGACCAATATCTTTCGGCCCTCTAGACCGTGCCAGCCGGGCGCAATGGGGCGGTTTGTGTCGTCGTGTTGAAAGGGTAGGTGAAGCTCGACATTGGTGCCGTGATTGGGCTGGCTGTCGAGTTCGATGGCTCCGTCCATGTGGTCGACTAGCTGGTAGCAAATGGCGAGGCCCAAACCAGTGCCGCCGTAGCGTCTCTGAGTGCTTTCGTCGGCCTGAGAGAAAAAGCCCAGTAATGTCTGCAGGTGATCCGGGTCGAAGCCTATGCCGGTATCGATCACTCGAAATTGAATTTGCGAATGATTTTGGTCTTTTGGCGTTCGTGCAGAGATTGAAACCTCTAGTCGCACCGAGCCAGTCTGAGTAAATTTAATCGCGTTGTGTAACAAATGGTGCAAAATTTGACGAACTCGGCCGCTGTCACCGATATAGCTGGTGTGTAAGCTTGGATCGATAAAGATGGAAAGCGCTAATTGTTTTTGTCGGCATAGCTCGCTGATGGAATCGATGGCTTGATCGATACAGTCGCGAAATTGAAACGGTTTGTGTTCTATAAACACTTCACCAGCTTCTATTTTTGAATAGTCGAGAATTTCATCAATCATGTTGAGCAAGCTGTCGCTCACGCGCTCGATAGTATCGACAAACTCTTCTTGTTCTTCGTTTAATGGGCTCTCTTTGAGCAGGTGAGCCATGCCGGTAATGCCATTGATTGGGGTGCGAACTTCATGGCTCATGTTGGTCAAAAAGGTGGATTTCGCTCTCATGCCAGCCTCGGCCATGGTGCGAGCTTCATCTAAGTCTGAGTTCAGCTGTATGAGTAAATCCCGCTCCTTTTTCTGACGTAGGGCGGCGCGAATACGTGCGGCGATAATGGGGTAGTAATAGGGCTTGGTGACATAGTCTTGCGCGCCAATATCCAACGCTCTGACAATACTCTCGTGATCGTCTAACGCCGATACTACGATGATAGGGATCTCTCGGCGTTGAGGGTTTTCTTGCATCCGGCGGCATACCTCAAAGCCATCCATTTCCGGCATCATAAGATCCAACAAAATCAGATCTGGCGGCGACTTTTGGATTTCCAGCAGAGCTTGATGCCCCGAGAGGGCGGAGACAATATCGTAGCCGTCATCCATTAAATCAAAGCTCAGCGCTGTGACATTATCTTTAATGTCATCCACCACCAATATGCGGGTCATGATTCAATCCAATGCTTCAATTTGGCGATGAGGTCTTCTTCATCCAGTGGTTTAGTCAATAGATCATTGACGCCGGATTCGAGTATCGATTCGCGCTCGCCTTTGATCGCATGTGCCGTCAGTGCCAAAACCGGCAACCCCTCTAACCTGGGGTTTTTTCGAATACACTGAGTGGCTTCTTTACCGTTCATTCCCGGCAGCGATATGTCCATTAAAACGGCATCAAAAGCCGACTCTTCAAGCTTTGATAAGCCAATTTCTGCGGTTTCGGCGCAGACGACCTCATAATTCTCATCTTCTAGAATCCAGGTAACCAGCTTGCTGTTATCGGGGTTGTCTTCTATGACAAGGATCTTTCCTAGCATGGGTGTTTCCATGTTGACTGATAGTGAAATCTGCAGGGGCAGAGATGGGGTTTATGTGACACCCAGAGCTTATCGGCAGCATGACTCTGAGTTTAGATCAAGATCGGAAAAACGGTAGGTTTAGCGGCGACTAAGGCGACAGCGCCCGCGATTGAAATGGCCGCTGGTGGAGACTTGAGGTGTTGAAAAGGCTAGTTAATGGGAGCTAGTACTTCGCGAAAAAAGCCACTGACTAGCACCGGCCATTGGTCTTCCCAGTGCTCGGTTGGCGAGCGCTTAAACTCGCTGCGAACATACTGTGCAATACGCCCTTCGGCCGTTGAAATGAGCAAGTTTGCCGCCGCGGTGACTGGCAGTGTTGGGCGAACACCTTCGCGCATCTCGGCTTCGCGCAAGATCTGTTTGAGTTGTGTCTCGAGTCGATCAAATAGCTGGGCAACACGGGCGCGTAAACGCTCGGTTTCACCGGTGAGGGCATCGCCGGTTAGAAGGCGGGTGATACCTGGGTTGCGCTCGGTAAAGGTCAGCAATAAAAAGAGAATTTTGTTGCACTGAGTCAGCGCTGGGGTGTCATCGGCAGTGATGAGTGTAATGCGTGAAAACAGAGTCTCTTCGATAAATTCGATCAAGCCCTCAAACATTTTTGATTTGCTGGGAAAGTGACGATAGAGCGCCGCTTCAGAAACACCCACTTCTTTGGCCAGCGCAGCGGTGGTGATTCGAGAGCCGGGAGAGGCTTCGAGCATATGTGCAAGGGACTCGAGAATCTGCTGACGTCGGGAAACTTTAATGCTGGATTTGCTCATAGTGCGTGTGCTTAGCTCTTCAATATAAGTCAGTGACAAACGGATCAATGGCAATTTCAAGAGTATTTTTTTGTCTTGATCGGAACTCTATGCGTGACTGAGAGTTCTTTGCGTCTTGATTCGCTGCAATGGGTTTGATTGCTCAGATCAATTTTTATTGTTTCAGTATCTTAATCTGGGGCTGACGAGAGTTGAGGATGAACTGACCAAAAGGTAAGTAGTTTTGGCGGCTCGACGACATCGCGGCACAGGTAAAATACACTTAAGCTATCCTAGCGAGTTCGTCGTAGCTCTTCAATACAAGTTGTTGCGAAATTAATGGATTTCGAACATTGAGGGGGCTTGAGTTGCAAATACTGAGTGCAATCGTCGGCTAACCGCTACCGCCGAGTGGTGGTAGCGGCGTTGCGGTTACTGCTCGTTAGTGATTAAGGTACCGACACCGGTATCGGTGAAAATCTCTAACAACACGGCATGATTCACTCTGCCGTCGACAATATGAGCGCTGGTAACACCGCCTTTAACTGCATCCAGTGCACAGCTAATTTTCGGAAGCATACCGCCATAAATAGTGCCGTCTTCGATTAAGTTATCAACTTGTTCCGTAGTCAGTCCGGTCAGGACTTCGCCCTGCTTGTCCAACAAACCCGACACATTTGTGAGCAGCATTAACTTTTCTGCTTGAACCACTTCGGCAATTTTTCCGGCCACCAAGTCGGCGTTGATGTTGTATGAGCGGCCGTCGTTGTCGACACCAATGGGTGCGATGACAGGAATGAAATCACTGTTGGTGAGCATGTCGATTACGTCGGTATTGATGGCAGAAACTTCTCCCACATGGCCTATGTCAATGATTTCAGGCGCTGCCAAATCCGGGCTGTTACGAGTGACTTTCAATTGTTTTGCTTGAATCAGTCGACCGTCTTTACCGGTAACACCAATGGCTTGACCACCGTTACGGTTAATGAGGTTAACAATTTGCTTGTTTACCGACGCCCCCAAAACCATTTCAACCACGTCCATGGCTTCGCTGTTGGTGACACGCATGCCGTCAACAAATTCCGATTGAATATTGAGCTTTTCTAATAAGTCGCCGATTTGAGGACCACCGCCGTGTACCACAATGGGGTTCATGCCGACCAGTTTCATTAATACAATGTCGCGAGCAAAACTGTTTTGCAGCGCCTCATCGACCATAGCGTTACCGCCGAACTTCACCACAATGGTGCGACGGGTAAAGCGCTGAATGTAGGGCAGTGCTTCGGTGAGTACGTTGGCTACGTTGATGGCAGCGTCGCGATTTAAAGACATGGGAACAACCTGTAATGTTTAAATGTTAAAAAGGAATGTCGAGAGACTCGTCGATTTTTAGCAGCTCGCGTTTGAACAGCTGTTGCAATTGTTCCAGCACGCTTTCGCTTTCTGCTTCGAAGCGCAGCGTCAGAGCTGCCGATGTATTTGAGGCCCGCACCAATCCCCAACCCTTTGGGAAATCGACGCGTAGCCCATCGAGGGTGATGGCTTTCCCGTTTTGGAAATCCCCCAATTCGATTAACCTTTCGATCAGTTCAAATTTTTGAGCTTCTTCCACCGGAATTTTAAGTTCTGGTGTAGAGGGAAGCATTGGGAAGCTGTCGAATAAGTCATCGATGTCTTGATCCCGCAGAGTCATGATTTCGAGTAAACGTGCGGCGGCATACATGCCGTCGTCGAAACCGTACCAGCGATCTTTAATAAAGATGTGACCCGAGAGTTCACCGCCCAATAATGCACCAGTTTCTTGCATCTTGGTTTTCATATTGGAGTGACCAGATTTCCACATGATCGGACGACCGCCGTAACTGCTGACCAGAGAGTTCAATTCTCGAGTGCACTTCACATCAAAAATGACGTCGGCGCCGGGGTTGCGAGCAACAATGTCTTTGGCAAACAACATCAGTAAACGATCGGGCCAAATGATATTGCCTTTGGGCGTGACCAAAACCAAGCGATCGCCATCGCCGTCAAAGGCCACACCGAGATCGGCTTCGGTGGATTCTACAGTGGCGATAAGATCTTGCAGATTGGCTTCGATGGTGGGGTCGGGATCGTGGTTGGGGAAGTCACCATCAATATCGCAGTATAGAGGCTCGACTTCGCAGCCGAGCTCTTCGAACAATAGCGGTGCGACTTCGCCGGTGGCGCCATTGCCGGCATCTATCACCAGTTTCACATCACCCGCTAGGGCGACGTCAGAGAAAATTCGGTCGATGTATTCAGGAATGATTTGTTGTTCGCTATCGCTACCGCTGCCCTGAAAGAAATCGTTATTTTGAATGCGGTTTTTGATGTTTTGGATATCGCTTTGCACCAAGGTGCGACCATCAATCACCATTTTAAAGCCGTTGTACTCTGCGCTGTTGTGGCTGGCGGTGATCATGATTCCGCTGCTCGATTCACTGAGTTCGCAAGTGGCAAAATACAATAGGGGCGTGGGAACGCGGCCAAGATTAATGACATTACAGCCGGTGTCTAGCGCGCCGCGGATCACAGCTTGGCACAGTTCTTCGCTGAGGTTGCGACCGTCTCTGGCGACAAAGATACTGTTGTCGCCGGCAGCCAGCGCTTCACTGGCGACGGCTTGGCCGACGCGCTCAGCCAGCTCGACCGTGACTTGAGTTCCCGCTAATCCTCGAATGTCATAGGCGCGGAAAATTTCGTCAACGAGCTCGATAGTCTCTGCGCCGGGTTGATCAATCTCTTCGAGCTCTTCCAAAATAGTATCGTGTAACCCGAGCAGACCTTCGTCTTCAGCGGTGACATGAATGTCGAGAATATCTTGCTCGTCTTGAGAACCTGTTTTACCTGGGCTGGTGGCGCTCGACGTTGCAGCAGAGGGAGACGGTTTGGTTGCAACTCTAGCCCTAATTGGGTCGTAACGCCCGGTTAACCAATAGGTTGCAGCAAGCAAGGCTGATCCAATCAGAAGGTGCAGTAGCAACAGCAGGATGGGGCTCTCCGCCGCCTGCTCGGCCAGCGCTTCAGAGGGCGTGAATTCAAGTAGCCAAAAGGATTCACCAATTTTCTGTGTTTGGGCATCGCCCGCAGCAAGGGTTTGACCCAATTCAAATACCGTGACGGGGCGACGGGCGGCTTCGCGCAACAACTTTAACTGCCCAAGTTCCGGCTCTAGAGAGCTCATGCGCTCTTGTAGCTCCTTCATGGGGAGGGAAATCAACAATGTACCGATAGCCGGTTGTTCGCCTTTTACCGAGATTGGCGTAATCAGTTGCAGCGAAAGCGTTGATTGCGTTTTGCGGGCCTCTGGAGGTACAGGCTTGAACTGCTCGGCGCGGTTGATCATGTCGAGCTCAGTGAAGCTCAGTTTCAATCCATTGGAAGCTTCTGCATCGGTTGTCTTGATTTCGTTGAGTCGATCTTGGCGCTCGAGATCGAGTAGGCGGAACGACAGCGCTTGGGGGAAGGCCGTTTTTAGCCCTTTCAGTACACTTTGATTCTCAGCGGCGGTGGTCGATAGCGCGTTGATGATCGAGGTTCGATTGGCAAAGGTGGTTAATTGCTGTTGCTGATCTTGAATGTAGTCATTGATGTCGGCGGCGCGTTTGTCGACTTGCAGTTTACTCAGTTCTATCAAGCGCTGTTGTTCGGTGTCGGTGACCCAAGTGCCGTAGGACCAAAAGCCGCTGAATAACACCAACAGCAGAACCGCCGCGAGAGCGGCGATGGTGATTAGAGGGAGTTGTTTTTTGGGCGAAGTGCGTTTTGGTTTTTTTGTTTTCGGGTCACCCACGTTAAGCATTCCTTTCACAATAATGTCGTTATTCAATGGTCGAGCAAATCAGTATTGTTTTTTGCGGAGCGTTTGTTTGATTAAGCATCCACAGGCGAAGTTCGCGTTACCTTAACGATAGAGTGTAACCGAATTTGGCTGGCCAGCTTTTTTCTCGTTTCTACTTTTTAGTCTTTGCTCGCGAGTTTCTGGGCAAATTGCTCAATTAGCTCTCGCGCCAATTGCGTTTTACTGCGTTGACTGAGTGTTTGTTCTGCCTCGGGCCAGACAACAGTGACGGCATTGTCGTCGCTGTTAAAGCCAATACCCGATTGTGAGACGTCGTTGGCGATAACCGCGTCGAGATTTTTTCGCTCTAATTTGCCACGGGCATAGCGGACAACATCTTGTGTCTCGGCGGCAAAACCAACGGTCATAGGACGCGGCTGGTGGGCGGCCACAGCGGTGACGATATCGGGGTTTTTGACCAGTTCAATGGTCATGGTGTCTTGATCCGCTTTCTTAATTTTCTGCTCGGCCAGCGTGGCGGGGCGATAATCGGCAACCGCCGCAGAGGCGATAAAGACATCACAGTCTGTGATCGCACTCATGCTGGCCTGGTACATGTCTTGTGCACTGTCTACCGACACCAGATGGCTGCGGACTGGGGCCGCGATCTGAGTGGGGCCACTGATGAGCGTGACCTTGGCGCCAGCATCAATGGCCGCCTGAGCGAGAGCGTAGCCCATTTTTCCAGAGCTGTGGTTACTGATGTAACGCACCGGGTCGATGGCTTCACGGGTTGGCCCTGCGGTGATCACGACTTTTTTACCACTCAGCGAGCCGGTGGCGAATTGTTGCGCGGTTAGTTCGGCAATCTCGGTGGGCTCAAGCATACGCCCAGGGCCCACATCGCCGCAGGCCTGAGAGCCTTCGGCTGGGCCAAAGCAGGGAATCTTGCGCTCAGCCAAAAGGGTTAAGTTGTCCTGTGTGGCCAGGTTTTTCCACATGGCCTGGTTCATGGCGGGCGCCAGACAAAGTGGGGCCGAGGTTGCCAGGCAAACGGTGGTGAGCAGATCGTCGCCTTTGCCGCTGACTAGGCGGGCAATGAAATCCGCTGTGGCGGGTGCTACTAGCATCAAGTCTGCCCATCGAGCCAATTCGATATGCCCCATACCGGCTTCGGCTTCGGGGTCGAGCAAGGCGGTGTGAACCGGATTGCCGGATAAGGCCTGCAGCGTCAGTGGGGTGATGAACTCTTGTGCCGCAGGGGTCATGATGACGCGCACGTCAGCTCCCAAATCTTGCAGCCGGCGAACTAATTCCGCGCTCTTGTACGCGGCGATGCCTCCGGTGATACCCAGTAAAATCTGCTTATTGGTGAGGGAACTCATACTTTTTTCCAGCTGGCGAGAGGTTCAGACGGCGCTTAAGATACCACTGCCAAGGGTGAGGATGAAGTCGATGGCGCGAAAATGGGACTAAATAGGCCTGATTCAGCGCCTCTATTTACACAGGGAGTGTCAAAGTGAGTATTCGAGATTGGCCAGAGATGGAACGGCCGCGAGAGAAATTACTGCAAAGAGGTGCCGCGGTCTTGTCAGACGCCGAATTACTGGCGATCTTCCTTCGCACTGGTTGCGCCGGTAAATCTGCGGTTGATCTGGCTCGAGAGCTCTTGCAAAGCTTTGGCGGGCTGCGTCAATTGCTCGAAGCGCAAAGGCGCGAGTTTTGTCAGGGCTTGGGGCTTGGCGATGCGAAGTTCGCCCAATTGCAGGCGGTGTTAGAGATGGGAAGGCGGCACTTGTCGGCGACCATGGAAAAGGGCGAGGGCTTTCAGAATCCACAAATGGTGAAAGATTACCTAACGTCGCATCTTCGGCACCGCCAGAGGGAGGTGTTCAGCGTGTTGTTGCTCGATAACCAGCATCGGCTCTTACTTTATAAAGAGCTTTTTCAGGGCACCATCGATGGCGCCAGTGTCTATCCGCGAGAAGTGGTCAAATTAGCCCTCACTCATAATGCCGCTGCCGTGATTCTGGCCCACAATCATCCTTCGGGTATCTCGGAGCCCAGTCAGGCGGATCGACACATCACACAGCGCTTACAGGAGGCGCTGCGGGTGGTCGAGGTTCGTGTGCTTGATCATATGGTGGTCGGCGATGGTGAGGTGGCCTCGTTTGCCGAGCGAGGCTGGATGTAGCTCAACGGCTCTGGGCCTCTCAGGGAAAATCCACCCTCAAAAAGCTGGCAGGTGATCTGCACAAAAAATCATCTAAAATTTGCTATTGGGGGATTGTTCTGGTATAAAACGCCGCTCTCTGTGACTGGCCCAAATTAAATTTAGGCTGGCAGCTTGAATAAGGGTTCCAGCCTAAGCGACTTCGCTAAGGAAATAACCCCGATTTGAAGGCCGTAAAGTCGCCGTTATGACCCAATATTTTCGAAGTTGAATTGCTGTCGAACAGCAATGACCTGTTTAAATGAGGCAAGAAGATGTCCAAGGTATGTCAGGTAACTGGTAAGCGTCCAGTAACCGGTAACAATGTATCTCACGCAAAAAACCACACTAAGCGTCGTTTTTTGCCAAACCTACACTCTCACCGTTTTTGGGTAGAGTCTGAGAAGCGTTTCGTTAAGCTGCGTGTTTCCTCTAAAGGTATGCGTATCATTGACAAGAAAGGTATCGAAACCGTTCTGTCTGAACTCCGCGCTCGCGGCGAGAAGGTATAAGGAACTGAATCATGGCTAAAGGTGCTCGCGAAAAAATCCGTTTGAACTCCAGCGCTGGAACTGGTCACTTCTACACGACCGACAAGAACAAGCGCAACACTCCAGAAAAAATGGAGATGAAAAAGTACGATCCAGTTGTTCGTCAACATGTGATGTACAAAGAAGGTAAAATTAAGTAAGACTCGGTCTTGCTTCTTTGCCTCGAAAAACCCGGCCATGAGCCGGGTTTTTTATGTCTGTTGAAAACGCCTTAAAGCCTATTCAAACTGGGTTAGTCGGCTGTTCTGGAC
This sequence comes from Cellvibrionaceae bacterium, assembly GCA_050633365.1. Taxonomy (GTDB): domain Bacteria; phylum Pseudomonadota; class Gammaproteobacteria; order Pseudomonadales; family Cellvibrionaceae; genus Pseudomaricurvus. The sequence continues at coordinate 13,358 of JBOEGJ010000012.1, forward strand.
GGTCATCTTCAGACGTGACAATCTAGCCTGCTTGAATCCTTAGTAATTGATTTCTCATGCCTGAACTGCCCGAAGTAGAAACGACCCGCCGTGGTATCGAACCACACATCGTCAACCGCCGCGTCAAAGCGGTCACTGTACGCCAGCCAAAATTGCGTTGGCCGGTGCCGAACACGCTAGCGCGTACCTTAGAGGGCGAGAAGCTGATCGACGTTTCCCGTCGGGGTAAATACTTGTTATTGCGCTTTGCCTCGGGGCATCTGCTGATCCATCTGGGTATGTCCGGAAATCTGCGCATTGTGTCGAGACGGGAAGATCCTGGATTTCACGACCATGTGGATATTGAGTTCACCGCCGATAAGGTGCTGCGGCTGAACGACCCTCGTCGATTTGGCGCGGTGCTCTGGACCTCGAATGCCGTCGAGCAGCATGAGCTGATTGCTCACCTAGGGCCAGAGCCTTTAAGCGATGCCTTCACCGCTGAATATCTGTACCGCCGATCTCGCAAGCGTAAACAGGCCATCAAGGCATTCATCATGGACAGCAAAGTGGTGGTTGGAGTGGGCAATATCTACGCCAATGAGGCACTTTTTGCGGCGGGAATTCGGCCTACCAAAGCGGTCGGTCTCGTATCGCGACAGAAGATGGAGCTGTTGGTGGCAGAGATCAAAACTGTGTTGGCAAAAGCCATTAAGCAGGGGGGCACCACACTGAAGGATTTTGTGGGTGGCGACGGCAAGCCAGGTTATTTTCAGCAACAATTACAGGTCTATGGCCGACAGGGCCAGCCTTGTCGCGCTTGTGAAAAGCCCCTAAAAGAGGTTCGTTTAGGGCAAAGGTCGACTGTGTACTGTACCAATTGCCAAGGCTAGGGCTACAATTGAGCTCACACACATAAATTTATAGCCACAAGATGTCGTACAAGGAGAACGCTGTGTTCAAACGTGATAAGAAATTTAATAAGGGTCGTTGGATGAAAGCGGCCGCCATGGCATCACTGTTGGTATTAAGCCCACTGTCGTTCGCGGAGAAGGGCATAGGCGCGGTGACCGAAGATCCTTCAGCGCTCGCGATGGGCACGGATCTGTTAGTGGTGCGCCCGGTTTTACTGGCCACTACTGTAGTGGGATCAGCGATTTGGTTGGTATCTCTGCCTTTCTCTGCCGCCGGTGGCAACATGAAGCAAGCCGCCGATACCTTGGTTATCGGCCCAGGTGAGGCGACTTTTGTTCGCTGTTTGGGTTGCACCTCGTCAGGCTATAAGAAAGCCCTGTAAATTTATTGTAAGACTAAAAAAGGGGCCTTTTTAGGCCCCTTTTTGTTGTGCGTATAAGCTTGAAACCTGAAGACTAATTGCCAAACTTGGTTTTTAGGTCGGTGGCAATCAGCGGGTGTACAAATTTAGTGACATCGCCGCCCAGTGAGGCGATTTCTCTGACCAGAGAAGAAGAGATGTAAGACAAGTGCTCGGCGGGCGTTAGGAACAGGCTTTCCATCTCGGGCATCAAGGCGCGATTCATGTTGGCCAATTGAAATTCGTATTCAAAGTCTGAAACCGCGCGCAAGCCTCGCAAAACGCCGTTGGCGTTTTTCTGTTTGACCAGATCGGCCAAGAGGATATCAAAGCCGCAAATCTCTACATTATCGAGATGGCTCAATACCTTGGTGACCTGCTCGACACGTTGCTCTAAAGAGAACAGTGGGTTCTTCTTGGTGCTGGCCGCGATGGCAACGGTGACCTTATCGAACAGTCGGCAGGCGCGTTCAACCAAGTCAATATGGCCATTGGTAATGGGGTCAAAAGTGCCCGGATATACCACGTGTTTCATGGGAATCTCTCACTTGTCTTCTGGGGTTTATTGGCCGGTTGGCACGTGTAACCCCTTTTTTGGAGGCGCGATGGTAAACAATTTACTCCATTAGTACAAAACCTACGCGGACATTTTTCAACCCCGCAAGGTTATTGTCGATAATACAGTCGATAACTGACATCTCCGGCGTGCTTTTCTCGGTGCAGCTGCCAATCCGCAGGAGTGCTGAGAGGAAGGCTTCTCGGCGTTTCTACATAGATAGCGGCACCGTCACTCAACCAGCCGGGTTGCTCTAGTAAGGCGATGGTATCTGCCCATAGATGTTGTTGGAAGGGCGGGTCTAAAAAAACCACGTCAAAGGGTTTGCTGGGTTGTTGTGCTAACCAAGTTAGGCAGCTGGTTTGTTCGACCTGAGCCCGGTTGCAATTGAGCAATTGAAGATTTTCGCGAATTTGATGGGCTGCGTTGCGATCTTGCTCAATCAGCACCGCTGATGCGGCGCCCCGTGAGAGCGCCTCGAGCCCTAGAGCCCCCGAACCACTGAAGGCGTCTAAACAGTGGGCGCTGGGCAGATCGGTCATGATCCAGTTGAAAAGCGTTTCTCGGATGCGGTCGCCGGTAGGCCGCAGCCCATCGACACTGGCAAAACTCAATTTGCGGCCACGCCATTGGCCACCAATGATTCGCAGGGTCTGGTTTCCGGCGGCCTTTACAGTTTTGTCTTTTGGCGGTGCTGAGCGGCGTCTTTTCAACGGGGGTCCTTAAAACTGACGGGAATTAGTGTGGTAGGATGCGCGGAGCCAAGTATGCCGGTAAAATGGCCGGTTTTCAGCATCTTGCGGTAAGAGTTTTCGAGCTTTAACCGCCACTCTCCCGAAGGTTTGAGGTTAATAGTGAGCAGTAGTTTTTTTAAACGATTTCGCAGAGGCAGTAAAGATGAGCAGACTCAAGAGGCTGCAGCGCCTGAGAGTGAAGAGCAGTTATCGAGCCCCGCCGAGGTAGAGCCTGCTACTGACCAGCCATCAGCTACCACCATCGCCGAAAAGGAGGATCAGCCTGCGTTAGAGGATGCCGAGGCCGTCGATTCAAACGCAGATGCTTCCGACAGTACCGATAAAGATGCGGCAAAAGATAGCGGCGGCTTTTTTGCACGCTTTCGCAAAACCGACAGCGCCGCCGAGCAAGATCAGACTCAAGAGCCACCTCTGGTTGAAGAGCTGGCCGCTCCCGTCTCCTTGGGTGAGCGAGAAAAACCCGAGGTTAAAAAAGGCTTCTTTGCCCGCATCCGCGATGGGTTATCGCGCACCAGTAGCAATTTCGCCGAGGGCTTGGGCAATCTGTTTCTGGGTAAAAAAGAAATCGATGAAGATTTACTGGAAGACATCGAGACCCAGTTGTTGGTTGCCGATGTAGGGCTGGACGCAACTACCGAGATTATCGAGCAGCTCACCCAAGGTGTTGAGCGCAAGCAGTTGGCCGATACCGACGCTCTCTATAAGGCTTTGAAGGCTTCCTTGGTGTCGCTATTACACAAAGTCGAAGCGCCCTTGCAGCTGCCGGAGAAGAAACCTGCGGTTATCTTGGTGGTGGGGGTCAATGGCGTGGGTAAAACCACCACCATTGGTAAGCTGGCGAAGCGTTTTCAGTCTGAAGGCAAGAGCGTCATGTTAGCCGCTGGGGATACCTTTCGCGCGGCCGCGGTTGAGCAGCTTCAAGTGTGGGGCGAGCGCAATCAGGTGCCGGTAGTGGCCCAACACACAGGAGCTGACAGTGCCTCGGTAATTTTTGATGCAGTGGCTTCTGCCCAGAGTAAAGGCGCCGATGTGCTAATTGCCGATACCGCAGGCCGGTTGCACAACAAGAGCAACTTGATGGACGAGCTTTCCAAGGTGAAGCGGGTCATGCAAAAGCTCGACGACAGCGCCCCTCATGAAGTTCTCTTGGTGTTGGATGCCGGCACTGGGCAAAATGCCTTAAATCAGGCGCAGCACTTTATCGAAGCCGCCGGGGTTACCGGGATTGCCCTGACTAAGCTCGATGGCACCGCCAAAGGCGGTGTGATTTTCGCCTTAAGCCAAAAGTTTGGCTTACCAGTGCGCTTTATTGGTGTGGGCGAGGGTATTGATGATCTGCAACCCTTTAACGCCGACGCCTTTGTTCAGGCATTGTTTAACGAAGCGTCTGACTAAATTAACTGAGCCGGTTGATCGCAATACAAGGGGGTAACGATGATTCGTTTTGATCAAGTCAGCAAGCGCTATCCTGGCGGTCACGAGGCACTCAATCGCGTCAGTTTTGAATTGGCCGATGGGCAAATGGCGTTTCTAACGGGTCACTCGGGGGCGGGTAAGAGTAGTTTACTCAAACTGATGATGCTGATGGAGCGTCCCACTCAAGGTCAAGTGTTCGTCAATGGCCAAAATCTCAATCGCCTGTCATCGCGTCAAATCCCTCAATTGCGACGCCAAGTTGGTGTGGTGTTTCAAAATCATCAGCTGTTGTTCGATCGAAGCGTTTACGACAATGTCGCCCTGCCGTTGATTATTGAAGGGTACAATCCCAAAGAGGCGGCTCGACGGGTGCGCGCGGCGCTGGATAAAGTGGGTTTGTTGAGCAAAGAGAATCAGAACCCGATTGTTCTCTCGGGCGGTGAGCAGCAGCGAGTGGGTATTGCTCGAGCGGTAGTAAACAAACCCCGCTTATTGCTCGCGGACGAGCCCACCGGCAACTTAGATCCCGCGCTTTCGGCGGAGATCATGTCGCTGTTTCAGCAATTTAACGATGTGGGGGTGACGGTGTTGATTGCCAGTCATGATATCGCTCTCATCAAGCGTCTTAAGAAGCGGGTTCTTGGCTTAGCCAAGGGCGAGTTGGTCCACGATGGAGTCTTGCAGCATGCCTCAAGTCCAGCGACCGCCTAGTTCCGGCCGGGGCGCAAGCCGCTCACCCAATGAGGCTCCGGTCAAATCCGCCCCTCGCGGCGCTGGCGCCAGCACCCATAAGACTCGATGGTCTGATCGGTGGCAGAGCTATCTCGCCCACCATCGGCACAGTGCTAAAGACAGCCTTTCGCGTTTACTCTCTGCCCCACTGCAAAGCCTTATGACGTGGATGGTAATGGCCGTTGCCTTAGCCCTTCCGGCGACTCTGTTTAGCAGCCTCAATAATGTGCAATCGCTAGGTCAGTCATGGGATGGTGCGCCTCAGTTGTCGGTCTTTCTCAATGTTCGAGCCCGTGAGCCGGCCATCGAAGCATTCTTAATAAAACTCAAAGACGATGCGCAAATTGCGGACGTGATTTATCAGAGCCCTGAACAGGCCTTGAGAGAATTCGAGGAAACTTCAGGCATGGGGCGTGCGCTGCAGACACTAGATCGCAACCCCTTGCCGCCGACCGTGCTGATTATTCCCGCTGCAGGACTCACGCCCCTGCAATTAAGCCAGCTAGAGGAAACTCTGGCGGATGAAGCCTTGGTCGACGATGTGGTGTTCGATCGAGCTTGGGTAGAGCGTTTGTATCAAATGCTCAATCTTGCCGAAAAGGTGGTTTTTGGTCTGGGCGGATTACTGTTGCTGGGCGTGTTACTGGTGATCGGCAATACCATTCGCTTGTCGATCGAAAGTCGCCGTGACGAAATTGTCATTATCAAACTCGTTGGGGGCACCGACGCCTTTGTGCGACGCCCGTTCCTCTACACCGGCTTCTGGTATGGCCTTGGCGGTGGTGTCATCGCATTATTGCTGTTGGCGCTACTGTTGTGGTTGTTAGCGGCGCCGGTGGCAAGTCTGGCGGTCAGCTATCAGAGTGATTTTGAACTGCAGGGGTTGGGTTTTTTTGGCAGTGCTCTGTTGGTTGCTCTGGCGGCGGCAATTGGTTGGCTTGGGGCTTGGTTAGCGGTCAGCCGTCATTTGGGCGATATCGAGCCTAAGTAACCGCAGTAGATGACTCTCACTGTAAGCAAACACTTCTTAACAAGCTCAAACCAATCTTTGTTTAGGAACCTTTTTCGGCATTAGCACTCTTATAAAAGGAGTGCTACACTCAGTCGCGATTTGTTGTAATAGATTGGAGAAAATTCATGGGAACAAGCTTACAGCCTGCTGGTCTACTCGCTCCTGGGGGTAACCTCAATGCGTATATCCAAGGCGTTACCGGTTTTGCCGTTCTTTCTGCAGAGGAAGAGAAGCAACTGGCCGAAGAGCTTTATTACCACGAAAATGTTGAATCTGCCCGTCGCTTGGTGATGGCGCATCTGCGCTTTGTGGTTCACATTGCAAAAACTTACTCTGGCTATGGCTTGTCTCAGGCAGACCTTATCCAAGAGGGTAACGTCGGTTTGATGAAAGCGGTAAAACGCTTTAATCCCGAGAAAGGCGTTCGTCTGGTGTCATTTGCGGTTCATTGGATCAAGGCCGAAATGCACGAATTTATTTTGCGCAATTGGCGAATTGTAAAGGTGGCTACCACCAAGGCGCAGCGCAAATTATTCTTTAACCTGCGCAGCTCTAAAAAGCGTCTGGCGTGGTTAAACAACGATGAAGCTCAAGCGATTGCAGAAGATCTCGATGTTGATGTGAAACACGTCCATGAGATGGAAGGACGTTTGACTGCCTATGACGCCGCTTTTGATGCTGGCGCCGATGACGACGATGAAGCCGCTTACAAAGCGCCTGCCCACTATCTTGAGGATAAACGCTTCGATCCCGCTCAACAGCTTGAGCAAGCCGATTGGGAGCAGAACAACGTCAATAATTTAACCATGGCACTCGAGGGATTAGACGATCGTTCGAAAGATATTATCCAACAGCGCTGGTTGAGTGAGGATAAATCTACACTGCACGACTTGGCTGCACAATATGGTGTCTCCGCCGAGCGTATTAGACAGTTAGAAAAGAATGCCATGAAGAAAGTTCGAGTGGCGATGGAAGCCTAAAGATCCGTGCTTTCGTGAACCTCATAAAAAAGCCGCATTTATGCGGCTTTTTTATGAGGGATAGTTTTCTTTGGTTGCTTCTGTTTTGCAGTAGAGCCCTCTACAATACGCGCCTTTTAAGGAAATCCTTGGGTGATGGCAAAGTCCTTTCTCATCGTGGCTGGTATTAGCGGGCTGTTTGCGGTTGCTATTGGTGCATTTGGCGCCCACGGGCTCAAGGATAAAATTGATAGTAGCTTACTGGCGGCTTACCACACGGGTGTTCAGTATCACTTTTACCACACCTTGGCTTTGGCGCTTGTCGCCGTCCTATTGATTCGATTTCCCGGTAGTTCGCTGCTAATTGCGTCAGGTTGGGCCTTTTTTATCGGCATTGTCCTGTTTAGTGGCAGTCTTTATGGTTTGGCGCTAGGAGCGCCTCGCTGGTTTGGGCCGATTACCCCTTTGGGTGGCTTGAGCTTTATGATCGGATGGATTTTGTGGGTAGTTGGCGCCTGGCGCTTGAATGAATTGGTGTAAAGGCGTTCATGACAGATTCTTTAGAAGTAAAACCTGAATTTAAACCCAAAGCGATTCGCAGTTACGTGATTCGTGGTGGGCGTATCACTGCCGGGCAAAAAAAGGCGTTCGACAGCTATTGGCCGGATTATGGCTTGAGCTTGTTCGACGGCGCGATTGATTTTGAAGCTTGCTTCAAACGCGAAGCTCCCACGGTACTTGAGATCGGTTTTGGCATGGGTGATTCCCTGCTGACGATGGCCGAGGCCGAGAGTGATAAGAACTTTATTGGCATTGAAGTCCATCCTCCTGGAGTGGGGTGTTTGATTAACAATGCCGGCAAGGCAGAGCTGAAAAACTTAAAAGTCTACATGGCCGATGCCATCGATGTGCTCGATGACTGTATTGCCGATGAGAGCTTGGATCGATTTCAGCTGTATTTCCCCGATCCGTGGCATAAAAAGAAGCACAATAAGCGACGTATCGTACAGCCGGCTTTTATCGAAAAGATCAAAACTAAATTAAAGCCTGGTGGCTTGATTCACATGGCAACCGATTGGGAAGCCTACGCTGATCACATGATGGAAGTTATGTCTCTGGCTGATGGTTTCGAGAACAAAGCCGGTCAATATCAGTATTCTCCAAGACCGGAACACCGCCCGATCACTAAGTTCGAAAAGCGCGGCGAGCGACTGGGGCACGGGGTTTGGGATTTGTTGTTTGTAAAATCCTGTTAAAACACTCAGAGTTGTCTATGCAAGGGCTAAGAGCTGCGTACAATGCGCTTACTGCTCTTGATACACAAGTGAGTCATCGCGATCAGAAGTGATGGACCCTATTGAAATCTTGAAGAATTTAAAAAATCAAAACAATTAAGAGTTGAAAGGAACGCCCATGTTTAAACGGATCTTTTGTACCTGCGCCATGCTAGTCATCTTAACCGGTTGTGAGACCGCTTATTATGGTGCCATGGAAAAAGTGGGCTTTCACAAGCGAGATATTCTCGTCGATCGCATCGAAGAGGTGCGCGATTCCCAAGTTGATGTAAAAGAGCAGTTTTCATCGGCGCTAGAGCGCTTCACTCACGAGCTCAACTTCGATGGCGGGGAATTGGCTGAGGCCTATGAGCTGGTCAATGGCGAATACGAAGATAGCCAAGCTCGAGCCGATGAGCTTAAGGCTAATATTGATAGTGTTGAAGATGTGGCAGAAGCTCTATTTGATGAATGGGATGCTGAACTGCAAGAGTATTCAAGTGCTAGCCTGCGCCGACAAAGCGCCAGTAAATTACAAGACACTCGCCGCAACTACGAGCGTATGTTAAAAGCCATGAGAGTGACCGAAACTAAGATGGCACCGGTGCTCGATACCTTAAGAGACCAAAGCCTTTATCTAAAGCATAATTTGAATGCCCGAGCGATTGCCTCTCTTAAGAGTGAGTTCAGTACACTAAAGCGCGATATCAACGTACTGATTAAAGATGTAGAAACCTCCATCGCCGCCGCTGATCGCTTTATGGCAAGTCTGGAAGAAAAGTAGAATCTATCAGTAATAAAGAAGAGGCACGTTTGGGTGTTATTGCCAGATAAAAGCCTCATAAAACCTTAAGCAAGGAGCAACACCATGAAAACTAAACTCTCACAATTGGCAATTGCCATTGGACTGAGTAGCGCATTAGCGTCTAACGCCGTTTTGGCCGACGATCATAAATTCGAAATCAATGGCGCTGTGGGTTATCAGGTTTATGATAATGACCGCAACCTTGATGATGCTGAGAATTTTGGTATTGGTTTGGGTTACGTGATCGATCCGACTTGGACCATTGAAGCTTGGTGGCAAGAAGCGAAAACCGATGTTGATGGCGCCAGTATAGATGTGGACGGCACGGAATATCGTCTTGATGCTTTGTACCACATGGCCAAGCGTGGCGATTGGACACCGTACATTGTTGCCGGTATTGGCGATATGACCTTTGACCCAGAAGGTGCAGGTGACGCCGATGAAACTCGTTTGAACCTTGGTGTTGGTGTTAAGCGTGCGATTACCGAGAACCTAAACTTCCGCGGCGATTTCCGTGCGTTCAATAGCCTCGACGAAGAAATGACCGATTTAGGCCTGCAATTAGGCTTGACCTATGCACTGGGCAAAGCTGCGGCTCCTAAGGTTATGGATTCCGATGGCGACGGTGTTTTGGACGATGTGGATGCCTGCCCAAATACTCCTGCCGGTGCAGCGGTTGATGCTCGCGGTTGTGCCTTAGACAGCGATAAAGATGGTGTTTTTGATTATCAAGATAAATGCCCTAATACCGCTGCTAACTTGAAAGTCGACAATGACGGCTGCCCAATGAAACTGACCAAAAATGTTGAAATCGAATTGCACGTCAATTTTGATAACAACAGTGCGGTGGTTAAGCCTGAGTACTTCGCCGAGATTAAGCGCGTAGCAGACTTCATGAGCCAGTACGACAATACCCAAGTTGAAGTTCAAGGCCATACCGATGCTCGCGGTTCTGCAGCATACAACCAAAAGCTGTCGCAGCGTCGCGCTGATGCCGTTGCACAAGTTTTAGTATCTGAGCATGGTGTTGATGCGGATCGCGTCTCTGCCAAAGGCTACGGTGAAGAAAACCCAGTTGCGTCTAACGATTCTATCGAAGGCCGCGCTGAAAACCGCCGTGTTGTTGCTGATATCAGCGCACAGGTGGAGAGCATGGAACAGCGTTAATCCTGTTACCGGTTCGACAAAAAAGCCACTCGATTGAGTGGCTTTTTTCGTTGTGCCTTAGTTGTTTGAGCGCCTAATTTACAACCAAGATATCCATGTCGACACTATCAATAACCTTTTCTGCGGTATTGCCCAGCAGCATCGCCGCTACGCCGCTTCTCGCGACTGTGCCGATAATTAAGGCATCGACTCTTAAGTCCTGTGCTGTATTGGCTATGATCTCAGCAGCCTTGCCTCGCTGAATGTGAACGCGCTCTGGGGCAATTCCAAAACGCTCGCTGACTCTCTCTTCATCGGAATGTAATTCTTCGTTCTCGAGCAGCTTCAAGACATCGGCAATATCGTTGTGAGGATCAATCGCGGTGACACAATGCACCTGTGATTGCATGGCTTTCGACAATCGATGAGCCTCAGTGATGATGCTGTTGTTGAGCAGGTCGTGATCGGGATCTTGAGTGTCGAGGGTCACCGCGGCAAGCATCTTTTGCTCTAGCCACGGGCCGTCGTCTCGGACCAGCAATACCGAGCAAGTGGCTTGACGCAACAGCGAGTAATCCGATGTCTTTTGCAAATGACGCTGCAGGTAAGAGTGCGGATCCGATGACTTCAAAATTAAATTTGCGCCAATTTTTGTGGCTGCTCGTACAATTGAGGTCTGCCAATCACGATTCCAATAAGCCTCGCAGGACACTTTCAATCCCTCGGCCCGCAATGGTTCTGCGAGCTCTTCTAGCAGCTTACGAGTACCCTCGAGAACGTCGTGTTTGGCGTCTCGTTTCGATTCAAATTCGGACAAATCCTCTTGGTATTCACAACAAAAGAGGTGCAATTGAGCATCGGTATCGACGGCGAGTTGCTCGGCGCGCTTTAAGGCGCGTTGAGTCTCGGTGGTCGGATCTATTACAACAAATAGAGTGGTAGCAATCACGGTGCACCTCCTTGGTGTCGAAGTGAGAATTCTCTACAATAACGATTTCTTTAGTGTAGATGCTTTTCAGCTCTCAGAGGTTTGTCTTATGTCAAAGAAGGTTGCAGTAATTCTTGCCGGTAGCGGTGTTTACGATGGATCAGAATTGCACGAGGCGGTGATTACACTGTTGGCTCTCGATCGCCAGGAAGCCCAGGTTCAGTGCTTTGCCCCTAATATTGCCCAATTGCATGTGGTGAATCATCTAACCGGCGAAGTCAGTGAGGGTGAGACTCGCAATGTATTGGTGGAATCGGCTCGCATTGCCCGCGGCGAGGTCAAAGATCTGGTCGAGTTAGAGGCAAAGGATTTTGATGCTTTGATTATTCCTGGAGGGTTTGGCGCGGCAAAAAACCTATGTGACTTTGCGCTTAACGGCAGCGATATGACCATGAATGAAACGGTTTTACTGGCGGCCAAATCCTTTAAAGAAGCCGCTAAACCTGTGGGTCTTATGTGTATTGCTCCGGCTATGGCGGCGGCGATTTTTGGCGAAGGCGTTCAATGTACCATTGGCACCGATGTCGAAACTGCCAATGTGCTGACCTCCATGGGGGTCGAGCATATTAACGCCGAAGTAAATCATGTGGTGGTGGATGAAGCGCGAAAACTGGTCTCAACTCCCGCCTATATGTTGGCGCAAAATATATCGCAAGCGGCCGATGGAATTGAGGAGTTGGTGGATCGAGTCTTGTCTTTAGCCTAGGGCAGCTTTACTCGACGTTTCTTGTCCTGATCTTAAATACGCTATGGCGTCTTTGAGATCAGTCCCAGCGCTGACTTAGGGTCAAATAATAATAGGCACCGTTAAAACCGAAGGGCGTGGTCCTGCGAGAATATTGAAACACCCCCGGAGATTGTGCGATCAATGCCATGTCCGTATCAACGATCTTTCCCTGGCCGGTTTGGCCAATGTTATTTTTATCGGGCACTTCATTAAACAAATTATTAACACCCAGCGACAGGGTTAAACCGCTGCTAAAACGATAGTTAAGGTCGGCATTGATCAGCGTTTTAGCGCCGTACTTTTGTCGATCTCCATTGCTCTCTTCCACGGTATAACTGCCGAAACTCTCTGCGCTGAGGTTCAGTTCCCAGTCTTGCCAAAAAGCACTAGCGCTGACTATCGTGCGCCAGTGAGGTTGCCACTCTTCGATAATGGATTCGCTTTGAGAAGAAAAACTGCGATTCTGCGCCATCAGAAAATCTGAGTGAGTGCTAAAGGCGTGAAAATCGTCTATTTCAGTCTTGGTGTAGTTTGCGCTAAATGACAGCTGCACATGGGCGTTGCCTAGCGGGGTATTGTATTCACTGTACACATCGACACCCTGAGTGTGAGTGTCTACCCCATTAAAAAAGGCGTGCGAGGCATTAGCCCCGATCTCATTTAAATACTGATCGAGTTCAGAGTTGAGGCCCGCTGGCATAATGTCGCTGATGACAATTCGATCGCGTATCTCGATGTGGTAAAAATCAATACTGTTAAACCACTGAGTGCTGGGTGAATAAACCAATCCGAGATTGGCGTTAACAGAGTACTCCTCTTGCAGTGGTCTCGTATTCAACCCTAACGCTTGGCTTTGACGGTGATTGATCGTAGCCACACGAACTTGTTGTAGTTGATCATTGAGCAAGACAAACTGATTGCTTATATCGCTGTAGAATTGTTGTTGTAAAGAGGGGGCTCTAAATCCTGTATTGAGCCCGGATCGAATACGTGTGCTGGGGGTTAGCTGATAACTGCTCGATACTTTAAAGGTGACATTATCCCCCAGTTCGTCAAAGTTTTCGTAACGAACGGCAGCCGCGGATTGCAATTTTTCTGTGATATCCCATTCGGCGTTAATATAAAAGGCTTGAGAATTTCGGTGTGTGTTAATTTCATTGTCTGGCGTATAGCCGGGAAATACTTGAATACCTCGACTTGCATCATAGCTACCCAGCGAGATACCGTTCACCGTGTCATAGTCGCGATAGGAGAGCTCATCGCCGCGCTGAATGTCGTAGGCGTCACGTCTGAGCGTAGCTCCTAACGCGAGACTTCCCCAGGAAGTGTGATGGAGAAGGTCTAAATCCCAGGTAAGTAGTGAATGAAATAGATGGCCTGCGTATGCGCTAGAGGGGCTGTTCCCTGTGAGTGATACTAGCGATGCATTGAGAGAGTCCTCGATCTGGTATTCAAAATCGTTGGCTCCGTAGTTAAGGCTCATGTCCCACTGCCAGGTTTGATTACCTTTGCTCTCAATTCCCAAACTGATGGACATGTCTTCCGACAGAGTATTGATCAGCGGTAGAAACCCGTTTTCCCTATAGGCGTTGCCAGCGTTCAAAAGATCGCCATTGAAGCGCCGAGTTGGATTGGATTCGGGGTTGTTTGCGGATCGAAAAAATCCCGCTGTTATATGATCTTGCTGCGACCAAAGAAGATTGCCGTAAACCTCTATAGAGTCACTAAAAGGAATGCCAAAACTGACGGCGGACGACCACTGTTGGTAGTCCGAGTCGCCAACACGATAATTGTCGCGATCGGCAGAACGCTCACGAGTATCCGAGGTTTGCACTGTGTCGTCATTGAGTCGCACACAACTATTTGCATAGATGCAGTCGGCGTTAAGGTTAGCCCGATTGGTGGGTTGACGATCTTGCTGGTTAAAGGAGACGTTGATAAAACCCGTCTCGAATATTGACTGCCCGTGATTGAGCGACAGTTGTGTGGTTTCGCCGTCACCTTCCGAAGTTTGCCCTCGGTGTACACTGATGTTGGTGGCATCAGGGCTATCTTTCAATTGAATATTGATAACACCTGCAATTGCGTCGGAGCCGTAAAGTGCAGCGGCTCCATCGCGCAGTACTTCAACAGATTTTATGGCGTTGTTAGCGATGGCGTTAAAGTCTGTTCCAGTAGTGCCGCGTCCCACGGTGTTGCTGGTGTGAAGCAGTGCGCTTTGATGTCGTCGTTTGCCGTTGACCAATATCAACAGTTGATCGGGCGCGAGTCCGCGAAGTGTTGACGGTCGAAAGGCATCGGTACCATCACTCTGTGTCGATATTGGGAAGGTGAATGAAGGGGCCAGCGATTGTATTTTTCTACCCAATTCTAAATGATGACTTTGCTCTAGGTCGGTTGCAGAAAAAACATCGACTGGTACCGTCAGGTCTTTAGCGTGGCGACTGTGGGAGCGTGAGCCCACAGTAACGATTTCTTCGATGTCATTGAACGATGTGTTTTGGTTGTGAGCGGCCTTGCTTTGTTGAAAGCGGGAGAAAAACCGGCTCAAAAAGTTATACGCTTGTGGCTGATGGTAGAGGGTATAGATTCCCGAGTCACCACGACTAAAAAATATATTCGAATCTTTTAGCAGCCCCGTAAGCGCATCATCCAGAGTGTATTTTCCCTGTACGCGATTCCCCATCTTATATTCAACCATCGAGGTTGAATAAATGAGCGATTTTTCCGTCAGTTCACCAAATTCGATCAGTGATTGTTTGAGTGGTTGCACGGGCGTATCAAAGTCAAACCGCTGTTCAGATGCTAGCACCGAGTGCACGCTCGTAACGATCCAGAGCAACACTAAATGTTGAATGCTTGACCGAACTTTTAGTCCAGATATCGATTGATAGGATCGAAAGCGATAGAGCATAAAGCTTAGATGCGGGATTCCGATGGAGCGTTACTCTTTTTGCGAGACAATACAATGGTGTTGTTGCCGTTGTCCTGAGAAGAAATTCCGAAGCCTGCATCGAGAGACTCCAACAGCCCATGAATTTCATTGGTTCTAAACTGACCGCCAATTTTTACTTGGCCGAGATCGTCATCACTGATCACAATGCGGGCATCGGTATAGCGCGATATTTGTGCGATTACAGAGGAAAGCGAGTCGCCATCAAATATTAATAACCCGTGATGCCAAGCGATTTCCTTTTCCATCGCCCGCGAATCAATGGGTGTGATTTTTGGTGTGTCGTCGCTTACTTGAACCTGGTGGCCAGCATCAACCATGGCTAGGGGTTGATTTCTGTGTCTGCCATTTGTGTCTGGGGAGGTTACTGCAATTCTACCTTCGGTGACGGTGACCGCCAGTTCCTGGTGGGCGAGATTGATGCTAAAAGCCGTTCCTACTGCACGAACGTTGCCGTGTTCGGTATAGACTTTAAACGGGCGTTTAGTGTCATGGGCGACGTCGAAGTGGGCTTCGCCAGAGATGAGATGAACGCTGCGTTCATGCTCTTGGAAACGAATTTTTATCACCGATTGTGTGTTTAATAGTACGTGACTGCCATCGCCGAGATCGACGCTCTGTTGTTCACCGGTCTGTGTGCTGAGGTCGAGAGTTTGCAGTTGTACTTCAGAATTGAACGGTAGGCCGGCTACCAGCAAGACAAAGAGTCCCATTACTAATGAGGCGGCAAAGCTGATACGCAGCGAAAAAGGTAGATAGCGCCCTTGGGTATTGCTGGATTTATCCCGTGCCAGCGTCGGCTTTATGGATGGTTTGTCGGTCTGATTCATGTCCGCTTCGTGACCGGCCTCCGAAAACACCTGGGAAAGCTCGATATAAGCGGCAGCGTTGTCGGGGTTGGCACGCTTCCAGCGAAGAAAATCCTTGAACAGCTCGGGGCTGGCAAGCCCACTGTCCATTTTCGCCAGCCAATAGGCAGCTTGAGTGGCTGCATCGTCATCGGCGTTGAGTGAATCGGGAAATTGAATAAGGTTTTTCATAGGACTTTAAGGGGTGCCCGATTGACTCAGGATTGTCTCGTTATGGTCTTTCTCATGAGTGACTAAGTGGCTTTTCTTAGGCGCTTGGGAAGATCGTTTAATGTACTCGCTGCATTTAACCACGGCATTGGCCATGTGTCTTTCGACGGTTCTCACCGAAATATTCAGCTTCTCGGAAATGGATTTGTGCGAAAAGTGATGTTGTTTACGCAATACAAAGGCCTTGCGACACTGCTTTGGCAGCTGCTCTATGGCCTGATTCAGTAGCTGGCGTTGTTGATCTTCCATTAAGCGCTCTTCCATTGAGGGCTCTCCACTGGCGATGTCATCGATCTTCAGTTCGGCAAAATTCGATTCAAACTGTGTCGAGTGGCGTTTTAGTTCATTAAGCGCGAGGTTCTTCGCCGTTCGAAATAGAAACGCCCGAGGCGATTCTAGATCTTGTGTTGCCATGGCTCGATAGGTTCTCGCATAGGCCTCGTAGAGGGCGTCATCGATATCATTTTGGCACTTTAGAAAACGCGTTAAAAAAGCCCTCAATGCGTCTTCGGATTCAATAAAAATACGGGTCAACAACACGCCATCGGCGTCAGGCGAAGCAGTTTCTGTCGTCATAGTTTAATCACAATCTTACGCTTCTCGTGCTGGCCGGTTGAAAACGCGGGCAAACGCGAGCTAGTCGCTTGGTTATTATTGTAGTGGTGATGTGTATCTATGTATTCGAGGCTTATTTTCACGTCTATGAGTGGGAATGTCTATGGTTATTTGCTGATCAATAGGGCTCTCTAGCCCTTTAAATGCGCCGTTTTGGCAGTATTTCATCAACAAACACTGGATAAGAAATATTTATTGGAGAATCAAAAATAATTTTGGGTAGTTTGTCGGTGTCAGTTGTCGTGGGAAGAGAGGTACTAATACTAATAATGATTGGGGAATAGACATGAGAAAAAGACACTTCATCACATCTTTGTCAGTGCTAGCGCTTGCGGGTAGTCTCAGCGCGCCGCAGGTATTGGCACAAGAGGGCGCCGAAGAGGTGCTGGAAGAGGTGGTCACCTTGGGGTCGCGGACAAAACCTCGCTCGGTAACGGATTCTCCGGCGCCGGTTGATGTTTTTAGCGGTGATGAGCTTGCCGCACAGGGTGGTTCGGATATGAGTGATCTCATACGCAACGTCGTGCCTTCCTTTAACGTCAATGATCAGCCCATCAGTGATGCGGCCACTTTGGTGCGTCCCGCCAACTTGCGAGGACTCGCACCAGACCACACTTTGCTGCTGGTCAATGGCAAGAGACGTCACCGTGCCGCGGTGATTACTTGGCTGGGTAACGGTATTTCCAACGGCTCCCAGGGCCCAGATATTGCCGCCATTCCCGGCAGTGCGATTAAGTCGGTGGAAGTATTACGCGATGGCGCCGCGGCTCAATACGGCTCCGATGCGATTGCCGGCGTGATGAACTTTCAATTGAAAGATGCCTCCGACGGCGGTTCTGTGGATGTTAAATACGGTGAATATTCTGAGGGCGACGGCGAGCAATACACCATCGCCATCAACAAAGGCCTACCGCTCGGCGACAACGGCTTCTTGAACTTGACTGCCGAGTACAGCTCGGTGGAAGAGACAGATCGATCCGTACAGCGCGCCGATGCTCAGGGCTTGATCGACGATGGCTACGTCGGTGTTCCCGTGAATGCCATGATTTGGGGCACTCCTGAAGTCGACGACGACATTAAAGTGTTTGCCAACTTTGGTATCCAATTGAGTGACGCGGTTGAGCTTTATGGTTATACCAACTACAACAACAAAACCGCTGAAGGCGGCTTTTACTATCGTAACCCCACAGACCGCGGCGGTGTTTACGGCGATGGCGATGAGCTTCTAATTGGCGATCTTACGCCCAGTGACGGCAATGCCTGCCCAACAGTTGCTTTAACAGGCAATATTCCCGATGCGGCCTCTTTTGCTCAGGTGGTTGCCGATCCCAACTGTTTCTCTTTCCAAGAAACTATTCCTGGCGGTTTTACCCCGCGTTTTGGTGGTGAAGTAACCGATACCGCATTGCTCTTGGGCTTGCGCGGCGAAGACGGTGATCTGAGTTGGGATGTGAGCGCCTACTATGGCAAAAACGAAGCCGACTTCTTTATTAACAATACACTCAACGCCAGTATGGGCCCCGATAGCCCCCGCGATTTTGATCCAGGCGCCTACGAGCAAGAAGACATGAACGTTAATGTCGACTTTGTTTACGCGCTCAGCGATCAAGTGGGTTTGGCATTTGGTGTGGAATACCGCACGGAAGAATTTACCATTAAACCGGGAGAGTTTGCCTCTTACACCGATGGTGGTTTAGGTGATCAAGGTTTCAGTACTTCTTCCAATGGTTTTCCGGGGTTTGCCCCGAGTATTTCCGGTAGCTGGGAGCGTAAAAACTACGCCGCCTATTTTGATGTTGAGTACGACGTAACCGAGGATTTATTACTCACCTCTGCGATTCGCTTCGAGGACTTCGACGATTTTGGTACCACCACCAACTTCAAAGTAGGTGCGAACTACTCGATTACAGAAAACTTCGGCATGCGCGCGACATTCAGTACCGGATTCAAAGCGCCGACACCAGGCCAGACCAACGCTTCGAACTTGTCGACTCAAAACGTCAATGGCGTCTTGGTTAACCAAGGTACCATTCCGTCAACGAGTGAAGTCGCACTTGCCGCTGGTGGTAAGGCACTTGAGCCCGAGGAATCTGAAAACTTCACCATTGGTACTTACTTTACCGTTGGCGGAATCGACGTCACCATCGATTATTTTCATATCGATGTTAGCGATCGCTTGAATCTCTCGTCAGAGAAAGAGCTGACCGCGGCTCAGCGTGCTCAGTTGATTGCCGAAGGTGTTGCTGGTGTTGATGACATTGCCGAGTTTCGATTCTTCACCAATGATTTCGATACCAACACTTCCGGTATTGACCTCGTTGCCTCAGTGGATACCGAGTGGCTCGATGGTATGACCACTTGGAGTCTGGCTTATAACTACACCAAAACTGAGGTTGAAAAGTTCAATCCAGAAACCGTCGATGATACTCGAGTGAAACAGATCGAAGAAACGACGCCTGATACGCGTTGGAATTTCACCGCCGTTCACCAGATGGATGTGTTGCGGTTCACCGGTCGAATCAGCTACTACGGCGATTTCTTCGACAACGAAGCCGGTGGTACTTTTGACGATGCGATGACCTTGGATTTGGAAATGGCCTACGACCTCAACGAGAATTCCATCGTGACTCTCGGCGGCCGTAACATCACCAATGAAAGAGGTTGTACGGTTGACAGTTGCAGTACTTCAGCTCGTACCGATTTGGGTAACAAGTACAGTCAGTTTTCACCCTTCGGTTTTAATGGCGCACACTGGTATGCTCGTTATCAGTACAGCTTCTAAAATCGGTTTGCTGGCGTAACAGTGGCTCAGCATTGGGGCTGATGGGGGAAACCTCAGCAGCCCTTTTTTGTGGGCGTGCAAAAATTACTGCGGGTTGACATTGAAATTTTCCTCGTCTATTTCATCACCTACACTGTCATTACAGTGGGGCAAGGCTTGAAAGTCTGTGTCGTCGCCTCCATCTCTGTGTTAACGAATTCACTGCCACGGTGAATTGATCACGACTGGTGTATTCAAGGAGCGCTTCAATGGCAGACTTTCAACTCGCCCAAATCAATATCGCCCAAGCGAAAGACAATATGGAATCCGAAGTCATGCGAGGCTTTGTCGAGCGTTTGGATGAGATAAATGCTCTGGCGGAAAAGTCGGAAGGATTCGTTTGGCGACTGCAAGACGACAGTGGAAATGCCGCTGAAATACAGGTGTTTGACGATCCTTTATTGTTGATAAACATGAGTGTCTGGCAAGATATTGAATCGCTAAAAACCTATGTTTACCGGTCGCTGCATGTTGATCTACTGCGCGATCGTGATGCGTGGTTTGATAAAACCGCGAAGGCTCATCAGGCGCTGTGGTGGATTCCGGCGGGACACATACCGACGGAAGCAGAGGGGGTGGAGCGTCTACAGCACCTTCAGGATCACGGCCCCTCAGCTACGGCATTTACCTTTGCGAGACCGCAACCACAGCCTTTCACACAATGAAGACTATGGCTGTCATCTCTGTGAGTGCGGCTGCTACATCGGTAGACTAGCGGCACTAGCGGAAAATACTTCATTTAACGTCTTAGCCAAAACGCCTTCCTCTAGCGTCCTCTCACTGAGTTTGCGCTTCCAGCGCCTCGTATTCTTCGCTGAGTTCCATCCAAGTTTCTTCGGCCTGCTCGAGATTCTTTTTGAGTATGACCTGTTGTTGCAGTATGGGCTGGAGTTCATCTTTGCGTTCAGGATCGTAAAGCCCGGTATCGGCAAGTTGACTTTCGATGTCGTCGAGTTGAGTTTGCCATTTATCGACTTGGCGCTCTGCGGCTTGAACTTTTTTACGCAGAGGTTGCAACTGCTTGCGCAAAGCGGCCGCTTCTTGGCGCTGTTGCTTGCGGTCGACTTTCTGTTCGCCCTCACCGTTAGCGTCTGGTGACGATTCCGGCTCGTCTTGTTGTAGCGACAGCCACTGATGGTAGTCGTCTAAATCACCCTCAAATTCTTCGACTTTACCGTTGGCCACCAACAAAAAATCATCAACGGTATTGCGCAATAAGTGACGGTCGTGGGAAATGACCAACACCGCCCCGGGGTAGGTTTGCAAGGCTAAGGTGAGCGCCTCGCGCATATCCAAGTCGAGGTGGTTGGTGGGCTCGTCGAGTAAAAGCAAGTTGGGTTTTTGCCAGGCAATTAGCGACAGCGCCAAGCGCGCCTTTTCACCGCCAGAAAAATACTTGATCACTTCAAAGCAACGATCACCGTGAAAACCAAAGCCACCTAAGAAATTACGTACTTCTTGTTCGCGAGCGGTGGGGCTTAGGCGTTGAATATGAAGCGCGGGGCTGGCGTTCATATCCAGCGCTTCAAGTTGGTGTTGATTAAAATAGCCGATGGCGAGGTGCTCGCCGCAGGTGCGTTGGCCATTTAGCAATTTGAGTTCTGCCACCAGAGATTTAATGAGCGTGGATTTACCCGCGCCATTCGGTCCCAGTAGCCCCAGTCGACTGGTAGCCTCGACCCGTAAATTCACCTTCGACAAGATGGGCGCTGAACCATAGCCCAAATCTGCTTCGGCTATTTGCAGCAATGGATGTGAGGTTTTTTCGGCGCAAGGGATCTGAAACTGAAAGGGTGAGTCTACGTGTGCCGGGGCAATTTTTTCCAATCGCTCCAATGCCTTTAACCGACTCTGCGCTTGTTTGGCCTTGGTGGCCTTAGCGCGAAAACGCTCGACGAAACGCTCGATCTCGGCGATCTGTGTTTGCTGACGCTCGAACATTTGCTGCTGTTGCGCCAAGCGCTCGCTGCGCTGGCGCTCGAAGCCAGAGTAGTTACCGCTATAGAGATTGAGCGCCTGATGCTCGATGTGGACGATATGTTTAACGGTGCTGTCGAGAAAATCACGATCGTGCGAGATGATCAGCAAGGTGCCTTTGAACTGCTGAAGACGTTGTTCTAACCACCAAGTGGTATCCAAATCTAAGTGGTTGGTGGGCTCATCGAGCAGCAGTAAATCGGCAGGACACATCAGCGCTTGTGCGAGATTAAGGCGAATGCGCCAACCGCCGGAAAAGTCACTGACGGGGCGCTCGCCGTCGCCGCGTTTAAAACCCAGCCCGTGCAAAAGCTCTTGGGCTCTCGATTCGGCGGTATATCCGTCGATAACCTCAAACTCAGAGTAGAGTTTTCCTAAGGCTTCGCCGTCGGAATGGTCCTGTTCGGCGATGGCGGTTTGTAGCTCGCGAAAAGCCACATCGCCGTCGAGAACATAGTCGAGTGCTGAGCGATCACTGTGGGAGACCTCTTGGGCCATATGGGCGATACGCCAACCACTGGGGATCCTGAACTCGCCTTGGTCTTGATCGAGCTGCCCGCTGAGCATCTTGAACAAGGTTGATTTCCCGGTGCCGTTGGCGCCGATCAGCCCCACTTTGTGGCCGTCGTGTAGCCTCAGTGAAGCCCCTTCTAACAGGATCTTACTGCCGCGTTGTAAATTTAAGTCTTGTAATGTAATCATGGCGGCTATTCTATCACGCAGACCGACTTATGATCCGACCAGATACTTCCCTGTGGGCGTTTAGCTTGTCTTTTTATCGACATCCCGAGGTCGAGCGCCTATGTCTACAGTTACAAGATCAGCACGGCATTAACGTAAACTCACTGTTGTGGGCGATCTGGCTCGATCAAATCTGTCTCGTGAGCGATATGGGTATTTGGTCGCGGGGTTTAGCGGGTATATCGCACTGGCACAAGATGGTGGTAGTGCCGTTGCGTCGGGTACGCCGAGGTATATCAAGAGAAGGAATTCTTGGCGGGCTTCGAAAGCGGCTTCTCAGTTGGGAGCTAATGGCCGAAAAGCGCGAATTGACGATGTTGGAACAGGAAGCGTTAAAGGCCCCGTCTGTTCAAGCCCACAATAGTCATAAAACAACGCACCGATTCTTGGCCTTGGCTTTGGAAGGCCTCATTGACGAGCAACGGCAGCTGGCCGCATTGTTTGAGCAGTGGTCCCAGGGGGATTGTTCGATCTTTTCGACTGGCGAAAAAAAACCGCTCGGTTAAGAGCGGCTTTTCATTCAGATCGGGTCTGAATTAGGTCTTATTCGTCGCCGAACAAGCTTGGGCTAACCGGTGCTGGCGCCTCAACTGGCTTGGCAGCTTTTTTAGCGGCCGGCTTTTTCTTGGCTGCTGGCTTGGCTTTTGCGGGTGCCTTTTTCACCGCTGGCTTAGCAGCAGCTTTCTTAGCGGCGGGTTTGGCTTTGGCGGGAGCTTTTTTCACCGCTTTCTTAGCAGCGGGCTTAGCGGCTTTCTTGGCAGCTGGTTTAGCGGCCTTTTTTGCTGCTGGCTTTTTAGCGGCAGGTTTAGCAGAGGCTTTCTTGGCAGCTACTTTTGCTTTAGCGGCAGCTTTCTTTTCTGCAGCTTTTACTTTGGCGGCAGCTTTTTTTGCCTTGGCCTTGGCTTTAGCGGCGTCAGCTTTGGCTTTCGCTTTGGCCTTAGCGGCGGCTTTAGCAGCAGCGGCTTTAGCTTTTACAGCAGCTTTTTTGGCGGCGGCTTTGGCTTTAATGGCAGCTTTCTTGTCAGCAGCTTTTTGCTTCTTCGCAGCGGCTTTAGCTTGTTTGGCGGCTGCGGCAGCGAGTTCCTTTTCAGCTTTAGCAGAAGCTTTGGCTACAGTTGAGGCCAGCTTGTTAGCTTCAGCGATAGCGGCTTGTGCAGCTTTGGCTTCAGCAATCGCGGCTTTGCTTTGCGCGAGAACAGATTTTTGAGCGGCGACAGCAGCTTTGGCTTTAGCAGCTTTGGTTTTTGTGGCAGCAGTTTTCTTGGCTTTAGCAGCTGATTGAGCAGCGGCTAATTTGGTGCGCAAAGCGTCAAATTTCTTCTGGGCAGCAGCGTTGCTTTTACTTGCAGAAGCAACCGCTTTGGCGGCGCCAGCGGCTTGTTTTGCACGGGCTTTTTCCAGTTGAGTTTTCAGTTTTGCAATTTGAGATTCCAAATCGACGATTGGATCTACAACTTTTTTGCGAGCTGCCATTGAGTATTTCCTCTAGATTGAGTCGGGTATTAAAAAAGTGACGCGATAATACCCACCTTTGATGAAGAATTGTATGCCTTGGTTACAATAAAAGCAGTTTTTTGAGAAAAAATTGCCGCCAGAGAATGAAATGTGGTCGAATGAATGCTCGTGATTGAGAGGAACTCAATCATTGGCGGTTTTTACGAGGTAGATAGAGGGAATCTCTCATGCGATTAATGATCAAGTTTTTCATTTTTATTTTGGTGCTGGGTCTAGGAGCACCTTTTATATTAAAGAAGCCAGACGGCACCCCCTTAATGGATGCCCGAGAACTCATTCCCGATGTGACAGCTTGGTCGACAGATATTGGTGGCTGGTGGAATCGAATCAAACGTAAGGCGCCAGAGGTTACTGGCGATATTATTAGCGGAGAAGAAACCACCGTTTACCGCTGGCAGGCGCCTGACGGCAGCTGGCAGTTCTCGGATACACCTCCGGTTCAGGGTGAGGCTGAGAAAATTACTGTCGATCCTAATGCAAACCTAATTGAGGGCTTACCTGAGAAGGTAGAGCCGGAGCCGGAGCAGAGTCAACAACCGGGGGTAGATTTACCTTTACCCATGACAATTTCACCGGATCAACTTAAAAAGTTAAAACAAGACGCCGAAAATATTCAAAACTTGATGAACGACAGAGCACAACAGATGGATAACTTGTAAATTGATTAACATGACCTTACATCCTTTGAGGAGGTAAAGGGTGAACCGCCGTGTTAATGTGCGGTCTTATTGGGTTAGGAACCCAAAAAACCTTTAATTGAAGACAGCGTGATGCCCCGATAGGGGGCCTCGATTGCTTAAACCGATAGGAATAATGTATGACAACTTTTTTTCAAGCTCGCAAAATGATATTGGGTAGTTTGGCTTCAGCGGCACTATTAGCGGGATCGCTGCAAACCATGGCTGAGCAAGAGCTGGATACCTTAACCGATCGAGTCAGCTATATTGTTGGGTATAATTTGGGCAGTCGTTTTTCTCAAAGTGGTATGGAGCTAAATACCGAGGCTTTGGTCGCTGCCATTGAAGCGGCTAGCGAGGGCAAAGAGCCCGTGTTGAGCCAAGCTGAAATGCAGCAAGCGATGCAATCCTTTCAAGAGATGCAACAAGCAAAAATGGCCGAAATACAAAAAGCTATGGCTGCTCAAAATACCCAAGCAGGAGCTGACTTCTTGGCGGCGAATGCCAAGAAAGACGGGGTAAAAACCACCGCAAGTGGCCTGCAATATAAAGTTATTACCGAAGGTTCTGGTGAGAAGCCAACACTGCAAGATAGTGTTTCGGCCCACTACCGCGGCACGTTAATTGATGGCACCGAGTTCGATAGCTCCTACGCCCGTGGTAAACCGGCGACTTTCGGCGTGACTCACGTGATCCCTGGTTGGACAGAAGCACTACAAATGATGCCCGAAGGTTCAAAGTGGGAGATCTATATCCCCTCTGACTTAGCGTATGGCCCAGGTGGCTCAGGCGCAAAGATTGGTCCAAACGCTACGCTGATTTTTGAAATCGAGCTGCTGAAAGCGAAGGTCCAATAGACGCGGATTGAATCATCTACTCATTATTGAGTGATAAATCCCCTGCAATAAAAAGCCCGCACTTGCGGGCTTTTTATTGCCAGTAAGGTTTGAGGTCGCGATGGTGCTATCGATGTTAAATCTCGATAGCACCAACCAAATAGGTAACCGCGTGACCGGTAATAAAAACTCTCTCCTGCTCCAACCGACAGTGGAGATCTCCTCCTCGGCGAGAGATTTGTCGTGCTTTCAATTCTGTTTTGTCGAGCACCCCGGCCCAGTAGGGAATGAGGGTGCAATGTGCGGAGCCGGTCACGGGATCTTCATCAACCCCAAAATGCGGCGCAAAGAAGCGCGATACAAAATCACAGTGATCGCCTTTTGCGGTGACAATGACGGCGGTGTTCGTTGCCTTAGCCAGTTCACTGCACTCGAACTCCAAGTTGGCAACCGCTTGTTCATTGTCGAGCACGATGAGCCAGTCTCGAGACAAACCACTGTAGCGGACCGATTTAAGACCCAATGCGTCGAGTATGTCGACGGGTAAGGGTTTGTCTTCTGGCGCACGAGTAGGGAAGTCCATGGTCAGGGCGTCGCCATCTTTAGCTACCTTCAATATGCCACTGCGGGTCGAAAAGCTGACTTGCTCGCCAACAAAATTCAGGTGCTCGAACAGGGTAAAGGCTGCCGCCAAGGTGGCGTGGCCGCAGAGGTCGATTTCCACCTCTGGGGTAAACCACTTAAGTTCAAAGTCGGCGCCAGTTTTGGCCGGCACAATGAAAGCGGTTTCGGCCAAGTTATTCTCGGCGGCGATGTTGAGCATTTGCTCATCACTGAGCCAACTTTGTAACGGCACGACGGCGGCGGGGTTTCCGCCAAATCTTTTCTGAGTAAAGGCGTCTATCTGATAAATGGGTAGGGCCATGGTGCATTGCTCCGCTGCATTGGGTGCTGTGAATGTGTCACTTAGTGTAGATAGCAATCGTCAAGCAATACAGATACAATTTTTTAGATAACAAAGCAGTACAGATGATTGTGCTGGGAGATGACCCATGCTCTATGAAAACTTAGCCGATGATTTGGCGGCGCAAATACAGGCGGGCACCTTTCGCCCGGGTGAGCGTATGCCGTCGGTGAGGCAGTTGGCGTCGCAACAAAATGTCAGTGTGTCGACGGCGGTCAGTGCCTATCAAAGTCTAGAAGCCCAAGGATTGATTAATCCTCGCTCAAAATCGGGTTTTTACGTTTCCCTGCCAACACGCGCCAGTCTAGCGGCGCCCACCGCGACTCGAGGTCTGAAGCCAACGCAGTTGAATATGAGCGATACCATTGCTGAAATCTTCAGAAAAACTCGTCGTTCTGATTATGTGCATTTTGATTTGGCGGTGCCTCATCCCGCCTATCAGCCGGCCACACAATTGAAGGCGGCGACTAATCGCGTGGTTCGTCATCACTTTGAAAAGAGCTTGCAGTTGAGTCCGTCGCCGGGGGATTTGGAACTGCGCCGACTAATCGCTCAACGCATGACGAGCCAGGGCAGTCAGTTGTCGCCGGACGATATTGTCATTACCAATGGTTGCCAAGAAGCCATTTTGATTTCGCTGCAGGCAATTACCTCACCCGGTGATGTCGTGGCAGTTGAGATGCCCTGTTACTACGGATTTTTGCAGGCGCTCGAGAGTTTGGGGCTAAAAGTGGTGAGTGTCGCCACCGATCCAATTTCTGGGCTTGATATCGAGGCGCTGGAAAAAGTTGTGACTCGTTGGCCGGTAAAAGCGTGTCTGTGTTCGCCTAATTTTAGTAATCCCACCGGCGGGCAATTATCCCAAGAGGGGCGACGATCATTGCTGCATTTGGCACAGGAGTTCGACTTTTTTATTATCGAAGACGACATTTTCGGTGAGCTCGCACACGATGGTTCAAGCGGTAACTCGCTGTTGGCGATGGCCCATCAATTGGCCAGAAAAAACCGACGTCTTCACAACTTAATGGCTCGTGTGATTTATTGTTCGGCGTTTTCCAAGTCTCTGTCACCGGGTTTGAGGCTGGGTTGGGTGGTGGCTGGTGAACAGCGGTTGCGGGTGATGGAGCGCCAGCGAGCGGCGACCACCGGCAGCACGAGTTTGATTCAATTGCAGGTGGCTGACTATTTGAAGAGTGGTCATTTCGACAAACATTTGGCACGAGTTCGGCGGGAGTATCAGCGCAACGTACTGAAGTCGCTACAGGTAATCGCAGACGCATTTCCAATAGGGACTCAAGCGACTCAACCTTGCGGCGGTTTTGTGTTGTGGTTGTCACTGCCCGAGACCGGTATCGATGCGTCGCAGTTGTTTCAACGAGCGCTTAATCACAATATCTGTTTTGTACCCGGCGAGGTGTTTGGTTTGGCCGGATTGAGTCACTGTTTGCGATTAAGTGTGGCACAGCCTTGGACTGAGCCGCTTGATCAGGCGCTGCGACAACTGGGGGCTTTGGCGCAAGCTTAAACAGTTTATGACGATGGTGTTTTACTCAGCGTTTCAATTGATGCACAAAGCCGTTGGCGGCAACCGCCAGGTATTGGCCTTTTCCGGGACCGAACCCCACCGCAATCGCGGCCGCACTGGTGGGTTTCCACGCGCTGCGTTTAGGCAAGCGCCAGGTTTTGATCAGCTTCAGTTTTCGGGCGCTCCACAATTGTACGGTTTGATCTGGGCGACCGGTTAACAAGTACTGGTTGTCGGCGCTGAATTTGGCGGCGGTAAAACGCAGGCCGCGATTCAGTTTTTCTGCGGCTAAAGGCACCGAACCCAATGCCTTCTGTGTCTTACTGTCCCAGACTTTGGCGCTGTCGTACTTGGCCGCTGATAAAATCAGTGATCCGTCTGGGCTAATGGCCACCAACTGCACATCATCCTCATGGGGCATGTCGAAGACTTTTTGGCCACTGGCCATGTCCCAAAGGGCGGCGGTGTAATCTTCGGAGCCGGTGACCGCGTAGCGGCCATCATCGCTAAGGTCGACACTGCGAACACGGTTTTTGTGGCCGAAGGTGCGCTTGATACCTCCGCGCTTAATATCGAAGACCACGGCGGTGTGGTCGCCCAATCCCAGTAGCGCGTAGTTGCCGTTCTCGCTCAATGCGGTAGCCAGCACCTCGCCCGGTGCCGTCCAAAATCGAGCCGCGCTGCCGTCGCTCATATTCCACAGCACCATCGTGTGCGGGTCGGAGGTGATGGCCCAGCCATGGTCGGGAGAAAAGTCGCTGGCGACGATGGTGGTGAAGTCGTCTTGCTGGTGATTCCAGTTGTACAAACGCTCGCTATCGCGGTTGCGCCATAGACTTCCACCGTGATGAATAGAGCCAATGCTCGAAAACTTTCCGTCGTCCGAGATGGCCGCGGCGTGAACGCCTTTTGAAGCCACTTCAAAACTGGCACTGGGCGGCGTGTGTTGGCTGCATCCCCAAAGCGCGGCGATTGCGACAAATAGGAAAAACAGATTACGGAGTCGATGAAGTCTATTGGCCGCAGGGGTGGTCATCCAAAAATCTCTCAGCTAGTCATGCGATCGAGCTCATTATGAGCGGCGATGAAGTCTGTAATAACTGTAGCAGCTGACGCCAAAGCTGGTCGAAGATTGACTGGCTCAATATACAGGCGTCTGGTGCCGTTATTTACGGTTATTGCTCTACCGTTGTCGGCGGCATGACGGAATTATTGAGGCGTGTAGACAAGCCGCTAGATGCAGCTGGCCACAGGAGATGAGTGGTCTGCGCAGGGAACCTTCATTGGAGGAAATTGTTCGCGGTTGATCAGTGTCAACCGCGAGACTGGCGCTAGGCGACCAGATCTTTGTGAGCAATGTGCAACACTTCAATCATTCGGTCTTCAGCTTCAAAGCGAATGGCGAGGATTTCGCCGAGCTTAGAGAGGTCGGCAGTGAGTGTTGTTAGATCGTCTGTCTCGAGATACTTGTCGTTAAAATCGAGGGCAAATTCGGTGGTTTCGTCGATATTGCCGATCAGCTTCTGGGCTTCGTCCAGAGCGCTTTGATCTTCAAATTCATGGCCTTCTTTGACCAACTGGTCGTAGATTTCGAAATGACCGGCGGACACGTAGTCGACCAAAATCTGACAAACTCGCTGCAGTTGTTCCGCGGCATCCGAGGCTGCGGGGGTATCAGATAAACCGCAATAGCGGACTAATAATTCCTGACGTTCTTGTAACCAGCGGTCAATAATATCACTGACGCCGCCCCAACGTTCTTTAGCCGATTGGCAATTCTCTAGCATGTCACTACTTCCTTAACACTTATCGCTTTTATTGCTTTCAATGGTTTTGCTCATGCTCGGTCGATCTTTCGATGACCGGTGTTGCCAAGATAGGTGATCCGGCGAGCGACAGCAAGTGGAAACTCAACTCGCGGCAGAGGAAATTGTTTAGGCGGTGCGGCAGCAATCTCAGTATCAATGGCTTTGGGCTAAAACAGCACCACAAGATACGGAAGGGTCAGGGCGGTGAATGTGCCGGTGAGGCCCATGGCCAAGGTCGCAAAAGCGCCGGTGGTGGGATTAATTTCAAATGAGCGAGCCGTGCCGACGCCGTGGGCGTTTAGCCCTAGGACGATGCCTTGCAATCTCGGGTCGCGAAGCTGGAGCAAGTAAAACACGATAGGGCTCAGCAGCACACCGATGACGCCGGTAAACACCACCACGCCGGTGGTCAAGGTGGGCAGCGCACCGATGTTATTGGCAATGCCAATGGCGATGGGAGTGGTCACCGATTTAGGTGCCAGTGACAGCAGTGTTTGTTCGTTAGCGCCCATTAACCAGGCGATACCTACAGCACTAGCACCGGCAAACACTGCGCCTATCAAAACGGTGACCACCACTGGCAGTGCCAATTTACGGATGTGATGAAATTCGCGGTAGAGTGGCACCGCCAGAGCGACTGTGGTGGGGCCCAATAAAAAGTAAATCAGCTCGTTGGCTTTGACATAATCGGCGTAGGAGATTCCGGTACTTTTCAGCAGCGCGGCAATGACCACAGAGCTGACGGCAACCGGGTGCACAAACGCGCGGCGACCACAAAAGTCGTAAAACCAGAGTGAGATTTGATAGATTACGAGGGTCAGTAGCAGCCCAAACAGAGGCGTCTGTATGACGCTATCCACAAAAGACATTAATTCAGAAAAGGCCTGATTCACGATGAATTCGCCTTGCCGGCTAAACGTTTGACCAGCCAGCCACTGAATAACATGGCTAAGAAAGTGCCGCCAATCATGGCGGCGGCAACGGCGGGCCAGTACTGCTGAATGCTACTGGGCAGAAAAAACAAGCCAACGCCTGCAGGCAAAAAGAATAAACTTAAGTTCTGAATCATCGCTTGGCTGGTGCTGCTCAGCTCCGGCGATGGGCCGCCCTTAAGGCCAAGGGCGAGCCACAGCAAGAGCATGCCGATAACCGGCCCGGGCACAGGTGTGCCTGTGAGAGTAACGAGAGCTTCACCACACAGCTGAAAGGCTAAGAGTACAATCAAGCCTTTTAACATTAGGCGCGGCGCCAAAGCTGCCAGAGGTTGATGACAATCATGCCGGCAAAGGCGACTGCCACCCACATGGGCATGGTCAGTCCCAGCAGCGACCAAGATACGTCAGCGCAATTGCCGTCACCCTGCAATAATAAGTTGATGGCTTGCTGCAGGGGGAAGTTGTCGAACATGTAAGACAAACCGGGGCCACAGGAGGGCACCTGATCTTCGGGGAGATTTTGAATCCACACGTGTCGAGCCGAGATTGACGCTCCGATAGCCGCGGCGATAATGCTCAAACCCGCGTAGAGTCGGCGCCCCAGTGCTGCGGGATTGTGGATAGCCGCGATCAGTGCGAAGAGCCCAACGGCAAAAACAAAGATGCGCTGTGTGATACACAGAGGGCAGGGATGCATATCCATGCCGTACTGAAAGTAGAGCGCGGTTAAGTTTAGGCCGGTGCAGCCGAGAAATATCAGTAAGAAGGTGGTGCGAATGGTCAAAGTCATCGGGTCCCCCACAAAATCAGCGGCTACACTAGGGGAAATCCCCTGTTAACTCAAGCGCTCGGCGCTCAGGATGTCATAAGCGGGTGGATACTTGTGACGGTCGGTATTTTCTATGACTGAGCTTCTCGCGAATGCGGTAAGAATACCGGTAATCGATTAGGAAAAAGGTAATGAACAGAATGGAAAACCAATCGCAACCGCTCCACGGCTGGGGCTTGGCTTTATTGATGCTGCTGGTCCTGTCACTCATGGCAGGCGCAGTGATGGCACAAGACGAAGAGGGTGAAGCCGCGCCAGCGCCGAGAGCCATTTATATCCCGTTAAAGCCGCCCTTTGTCGTTAACTATGGTGGGGTGGGCCGTCTACGTTATTTAAAGGCAGAATTATCGGTTCGGGTTGCCAGCTCAGTCGGTGCCAACTCGATTCGCCATCACATGCCGTATATTCGCAATCAGCTGATTTTGTTGTTCAGTAAACAAACCGAGCAAACCCTCGATACACAGGAGGGAAAGGAGATGTTGCGCCAAGAAGCGCTTCAGGCCATTCATGGAATTCTCGAAGAGGAAGACGGCGAGAGTGAATTGGTGGATGTGTACTTCAATCAGTTGGTGTTGCAAAAATAGCTGCGGGCTGCGGGCTGCGGGCTGCGGGCTGCGGGCTGCGGGCTGCGGGCTGCGGGCTGCGGGCTAAAAGAAGAGAAATTTGGGGATAAAAAAACGGCAGTCTCGCAAGAGTCCTGCCGTTTTTTTTTGTGGGTGAGAAAAAGACGTTTAGTCTTCTTCACACACCGCTTGGTAGCCTTCAGCGTCGAGGGCGTTGTCGAGCTCAGTCAAATCGCTGGGCTTAACTTTAAAGAACCAACCGTCGTCGTAAGGTGATTCGTTAACGATCTCTGGGGTGTCTTCCAAGGCTTCGTTAATAGCAATCACTTCACCGCTCACGAGTGAATAGATGTCGGAGGCGGCTTTGACGGACTCGACCACACCGGCTTCTTCGCCTGCGTTAACGTTGCTGCCCACATCTGGGGTTTCAACGTAAACCACATCGCCCAAACTGTCTTGTGCGTGTTGGGTAATGCCGATGGTGACGGTGCCGTCTTCTTCCACACGAGCCCACTCGTGGCTGGCTAGGTATTTGAGTTCGTTGCGAACTTCACTCATGTTGTATTCCTCGAAGTTGTCTGAGTTGCACTCTCAAAAAGTCGTTCAATGATGCCCGATTCGATCGGAGGGCAGTTGCCCATACGCATCATGGCCTCTGCGGGCTTTAAAGCGGCGTAGTGTAGCGGGTTTTAATCTCGGTTGAAATGACAGTAACGTCATTGAATGGCGTCTATTTATCCGAACTTAATCAAAATACTGCCCAGTGGCGTGATCACTGAGTCTGGCGACTGCGACGAATCATGATGACGACCGGGGGAATGCTTATCAGCACCAGTGTCAGTGCCGGCAGTGCGGCTCTTTCCCACTCGCCCTCGGAGGTCATTTCGTAAATTCTGACGGCTAAGGTGTCCCAGCCAAAGGGCCGTAATAGCAGTGTTGCCGGCATTTCTTTCATTGTGTCGACAAAAACCAGCAGCATTGCGGTGAAAATACCCGGCGCCAACAGCGGTGTGTAGACGCGCTTGAGCACTTGCCATTGGTTTGAACCGAGGGTTTGGGCGGCTTCTTGATAGCTCGGTTTGATGCGCTCAAAGCTCGATTGAATAGGACCAAAGGCCACCGAAAAAAAGCGAATCACATAAGCGACAACCAACGCCAGTAGACTGCCCAGCAATACCTGTGAGGCCGGCAGTCCCATCATCTCTCGTATTGGGTTGATAATTGCCGAGTCAATTTGGGCGAATGCCAGCATAATGCCAACCGCCAACACCGAGCCGGGCAAGGCGTAACCCAGGGTGGCAATGCGTTCGGCCGGTCCCAGTTGCGGCCGCTGTTGCAGTCGCTGTTGATAGGCCACCAAAATAGCTAAGCTGACGGCGATGCCTGCGGCCATAGCGCCGAGCGAAAAGGTGTGGCCAATCAAGCGCCAGTAAATTTCATTGATGTCTTGGGCAGAGGTTTCCCAGACCCACAGACCCAATTGACCCACGGGCAAGATAAACGCAATGGTCACTACGGCGAGGCAAAAGCCGCTGGCGGCCCAGGCTTTGGCGCCGGTGAGTGAGTAGCGGTCGCCGCTCTTGCGAGTAGCACCTTGGTGCAGGCGGCCATTGCCCCGCGCACTTTGTTCAGCGTAAAGCGCCAAGGCGACAAACAGCAACAACAGTGAGGCCAGCTGTGCCGCCGCGGGCAGACTAAAAAAGCCGAACCAGGATTTATAAATCGCGGTGGTGAAAGTGTCGTAGTTGAACACCGCCACAGCGCCAAAGTCGGCTAAGGTTTCCATTAGAGCGAGTGCAGTACCAGCGGCGATGGCGGGGCGAGCCATGGGCAGAGCCACTCGCCAAAAGCTGCGCCAAGGGCCGCTGCCCAGCAATCGCGACGCGTCCATTAGGTTTCGCCCTTGAGCCAAAAAGGCGCTGCGGGCGAGCATGTAGACGTAGGGATAGAGCACTGTGGTCATCACAAACATAACGCCTACGGAAGAGCGGATTTCTGGAAACCACACCTCATCGCCAAACCACAGCCGCGCAGTGGTGTGGAGTGGGCCGCTGTAACTCATCAGACCTAGGGCCACAAATGCCACCACATAGGTGGGAATGGCAAGGGGGAGCATCAACGCCCAATCGAGCAAGCGGCGGCCGGGAAATTCGCACATCGCCACCAGCCAGGCCAAGCTTACGCCCAGAAGCATGGTCCAAATACCCACGCCCAAGAGTAGTTTGACGGTATTGCCGAGCAACCGGCTCAGTTGGGTTTCGATCAAATGCGCCCAAATTTCACTCTGATCACTGCCCCAGCTGAGCACAATGACGGTTAACGGCAGTATCACCAAGGCGGCGGCGATAAAAGCAGGCAGCTTCCAGCCCCAAGAGACGGGTTGAGCGTGTTGGGGGTGACGGCGTCGAAAGCTGGCGGTGAGATCCACGGTGAAACCTATGCCTGTGAAAACGATGGATAAGATAAAGGCGCGAATCTTACCAGTTTGTCATCGATCTGGCCCGACTCATCTGCGCAGGGCTTGAACTGTGGTCGACGTGATTGCCGCTAGTGGCGCTAGAACGAGGAATCCAGAGGGAAAGAATCATCGCCACGGGGCGATGATTCGGCAGGCAGGGTTATAGATATCCAGCGCGATCCATCAGTTTGACGGCGTCGGCTTGCAGGCGTCCAGCGGCTTCGACATTGGCGTTATCGGCTTTGAACTCACCCCAAGAGGCGACTTCAGCCGATGCCTTGACGCTGGCGTTGGCGGGGTATTCCTGGTTGGCATTGGCCAGTTGGGCCTGCGCATTGGGGCTCGACATCCACTCGAGTAATTTCTGCGCCGCTTGCGGTTGCTTGGCGTGTTTGGTGATGCCTGCACCGGAGAGGTTTACGTGCACCCCACGGTCCTGCTGATTGGGCCAATACAGCGCCAGCGCGGCGTCGGGGTTTTTCTTTTTCAGGCGCCCGAAGTAATAGGTGTTAACGATGGTGGCGTCACATTGACCGGCCAGCACCGCTTCCATAGCTTTGGTATCGTTTGAGAAAGGTGCGGTGGCTAAATTGCCGACCCAGCCCTTGACGATGGCTTCGGTGCGCTCGGCGCCCACCCCTTGGATCATGCTCGCCACCAGCGATTGATTGTAGACCTTTTTCGAGGTGCGCAAACACAGGCGACCTTTCCAGTTGTCGTCGGCCAGTGCTTCATAGGTGCTGAGCTCTTCGGGGCTGACGCGATCGGTGGAATAGACCACGGTGCGTGCTCGCACTGACAGTCCCGCCCAGCGATCTTGCTCATCGCGCAACTGCTCGGGAATGTTGTTTTCGAGGGTGGAGGAACTAAACGGTTGGAACAAATCCAGTTCCGCCGCCTGCCACAGATTACCCACATCGACCGTAATCAGCATATCGGCGGGGGTGGTTTGTCCCTCGGCTTTTAGGCGCTGAATGAGCGCACCGGCGTTGTCGGTGATGTAGCGAATATCAACGCCTGTTTCGGCGCTGTATTGATCAAAGAGGGGTTTGACCAAATGTTCTTTGCGCGAGGAATAGACCGTTATGGTGGTTTTTGTGTCGGCTGTGGTTTCAGGCTTGTCACCGCTGCAGGCGCCCAATAACGCCGTGGCACCCAGCATTAAGCTGGCCATGAACAATCGTTTGGGTTGGAGCTTAATTCGGCGCATGTCATCCTCACGTGAGAGTCAAAAAGTGTTGCAGATGATAGGGATTCTTATTTGCAATAGCAACAGAAACTAATTTTACGCCAGTGAATGCCACCGAGTTGTTTTTTTATCTGGGGTACACTGTCGGCCCGCGATCTCGGTGTGTGATCTCATTAGGTGATCGTCGAGACTGAACTTATGGCCACGATTGAGGCCGAATCTACAGGAGTTTGGCCGCCGCAATAGGGGTGGTTGGCAATAAGAACAACCGATATAAGGATGACTGCATGGGCGCGTTGTGGCGTTGGACGATTCGATTGCTGGGATTGATGATTCTGGTAATCGTCGGGCTTGGGGCCTACCTCACGGTGTATTTGGACCCCAATGAATATCGCGCCGAGATTGAGCAGCTGGCCGCCGAACAAGGCGTGCCCCTCCGACTAAAAGGCGATCTCAGTTGGACTTTTTGGCCCTCGCTAGGCTTGAGCCTAGAACAGGTCTCATTGGGTGATAGCTTGGCACCTTTGCTCAACGCTGAGCGAATGTCGGCGCAGGTCGCCGTAGCGCCGCTGTTGCGCCAGCAAGTGGTGATCGATTCGATTTTACTGGATGGCGCCAGCGTCAATCTCATTCGAGACGCCCAAGGGCAGGCCAATTGGGAGCTGTCAGCCCCAAGGGTCGCAGTCGACACCGCCACTGACGCCAGCGTTTCAGTGCCGAATGAGAAGCCCAGCGAAGCTGCACAGAGAGCAAAAGCCAATGACCAGCCGATGCTAGCATCGGGCATGTCACTGCAGGTAGCTCGAGTCACTCTGTCGAATCTCTCGCTCAATTATCAAGATCAACGCCACGATCAGGCGTTTGAGCTGCGTGAATCGCAGTTGGTGTTGCAGGATTTTGATCTCTCAGGCCAGACGTTTCATTGGCAACAATCTTCCCAATTGCAGCTGCCGGATAAACCGCTGCTCGATATTTCGAGTCAAGGTCGCGCCAGCTTAGACTGGGCGGCAAAACAGGTGCAATTACTTGAATCGGTGATGCGCCTGTCGGCCAATCGGGCGGCGCTCGAGATGAACGTCAAAGGCGATATTGACCTCGCCAGAGCCGTGGTCGATCTCAATGCCGGAATCACTCCTTTTAATCTCCAGCAATGGCTGACTCAGTGGCAGATTGATCTGCCTCCTATGGCGGCGGCCGATGCACTCAATCACGTGGGCGGCAGCGCGCGCATCGCGAGCAATAATCAGGGGGTAAAGATTGAGGATATCTCGATGATCCTCGATGGCGGTCAGTGGTTGGGGCACGCAGCCATGAGTGAGGCCGACGGCTTCACCTTGGTGCTTAACGCCGATCAACTGGATTTGGATCGCTATTTACCCATGGCTCCGCCGTCCACCACAAATGTCGCCAATGCTACTGGGGCACTCTCCGCGTCTGCGGCTAGCGCCAAGCCTTCACCCTCCGTTCCCGGCAAAGCCAAAACGGCTGGCGCAGAACGGGTATTACCCAAGTTCTCCGACACTCCACTGCCGCTCGACGGTCTGCGTGAGCTTCAGGCAATCGTTGCTCTGAATATCGGCCAGTTAACCGCCAAAGGGTTGCCTTTTGAAGATGTTGTCTTGAGGGCTCGGGCGCAAGATGGGTTACTTGAGCTTAAGCGTTTAGCCGCCAATCAAGCCCAGGGCACACTCAGTCTCAGCGGCAAACTCGACACCCGCCATGGCAAGGCCAGAATGGGCGTCACAGGGGATTTGGCATCGGTTCAAATCAATCCGTTGTTGCAGGCGTTGGCCGGCGAATCGAGATTGACAGGGTTGGTGAGCACTCAGTTCTCATTGGCGAGCAGCGGTGACAGTTTGCGCCAATGGCAAAAACACGCCCAGGGGACATTAACGGCTAAGGCCGCAGAGCTGACGATCACTACCTTGGACATCGAGCGCAGCGCTTGCGAGTTGGCGGCCTTAGTGAATCGCAAACCCCAACCTGATCTGACCTGGAAAAATCACACTCAATTTGAGCAGTTGGACGCTGAGCTGAAACTCAATGGTGAGGTCTTGAGTTTCGAGCGTTTGAACGCCGAGGTTGAGAACTTGCGAGTCAACGCCAGAGGCCGTTTGGATTTACGCGATGGTCGCTTTGATGTGCCCATGGACGTGGCGTTCATCGGCCAAGCCGACACCGAGCGCGATTGCCAAGTGCGAGATCGCTGGCGCAATCGAGATTTGCCCTTGCGCTGTGAAGATCGTCTGGCTACCGTGTCGGCCCGCAGTTGTGGACCGGATCGCGACCGGCTCGATGACCTGCTGAGTGACGAAGTCAAAGCCCAAGCGCAAGATAAGCTCAAAGACAAACTGCAAGAGAAATTGGGAAAAGAGCGCGGTGAGGCAGTGGATCAACTGCTGCGAGGCCTGTTCAAACGTCGAGATTAATCCATTGAGGAAATCACTCTAACGTCAAGGGCGCGCTTGCATAGAGAGTGGCAAGCGCTTGGACCTTGATACGCGCGGCCTCGGTGAACACCAAGAGAGTATGACTATCAGTACCGAATTGACCTTGGCAGAGTCTGTTTCTGCCTCGACCCGAAAGAGTTTTGTGCCTCGTGTGCTCACGTGGTTCGACGAATATGGTCGCAAGCACTTGCCCTGGCAGCAACAGGTGACGCCCTACCGAGTGTGGATTTCCGAAATTATGTTGCAGCAGACGCAAGTCGCCACGGTGATTCCGTACTTTGAACGTTTTATGCAGCACTACCCAACGGTTAAAGCTCTGGCGGCGGCGTCCCAAGACGACGTATTGCACCTGTGGACGGGGTTGGGATATTACGCGCGGGCCCGAAACTTACACAAGTGTGCGCAGACTGTGGTGAGTGAGCACAAAGGTGAGTTTCCCGCCTCGGTGGAGGCACTGACCGAGCTGTCGGGTATTGGCCGCTCCACCGCAGGCGCTATTGCCAGTTTATCCATGGGCCAAAGTGCCGCTATTTTGGATGGCAACGTAAAGCGCGTGCTAGCGCGCC
Source organism: Cellvibrionaceae bacterium (assembly GCA_050633365.1). Taxonomy (GTDB): domain Bacteria; phylum Pseudomonadota; class Gammaproteobacteria; order Pseudomonadales; family Cellvibrionaceae; genus Pseudomaricurvus. The sequence continues at coordinate 51,523 of JBOEGJ010000012.1, forward strand.
ACTTTGCCGTCGAAGGCTGGCCCGGAAAGACTTCTGTGCTCAACCAGCTGTGGTCTGTGGCCGAACTTTTAACGCCGCAAAAGCGCAGCGGCCACTATACCCAAGCGATGATGGATCTGGGCGCGATGGTATGTACTCGCTCTAAGCCCGATTGTGGTCAGTGCCCGGTCAGTGACAGTTGCGCCGCTTATCATCAGGGCAACCCCCAGGACTATCCGGGCAAGAAACCGAAAAAAGACAAACCCGTAAAAAGCGTGCAATTGATGATGCTGCGCAATCGATCTGGCCAATGGCTGTTGGAGCAGCGTCCGGCCACGGGAATCTGGGGCGGGCTATGGAGTTTTCCAGAAATCGATAGCGAGCAAAATGTGGAAGAATATTGGCGTGAGACCTATGCTCAAACAGTGGTAATCAATGAGCGATGGGATAGCTTTCGTCATACCTTCAGCCATTACCACCTCGATATCACCCCAGTGATGGCAGATTTAACTTCTGAGACCAATCAGGTCGGAGAGCGCGCCAACTACTGGTATGATGTTGAGCAGCCGGGCGCCATCGGATTGGCCGCGCCGGTTAAGCAATTGCTCGAAAAATTACAGCAATTGCAGCCACTGACGTAAGTATGAAGGTCTTAACCGAGTGTCGCGATGACTAACCGGAGGCCGAGCAATGCTTATCATGGCCTCTTTTTGATGAACGAAGTAAATGGACAACCCTATGACGCGCAGTGTTTTTTGCCGAAAGTACCAAAAAGACATGCCGGGGCTTGATGCTCCCCCTTATCCAGGCCCGAAAGGCCTCGATGTTTTCGAGAATGTTTCAAAGCAGGCCTGGGGGGAATGGCTCAGCCATCAAACCATGCTTATTAATGAAAAACACCTCAACATGATGGATATGACCGCTCGTACCTATCTGCAAGAGCAGCAGCAGAACTTTTTCTCTGGTGACAATGTGGATGCGGTTGAAGGATACGTTCCAGAAGGCGAATAGGTGTTGAATTGAAATTACTTACGCTGGGGGCGCTGCTGCGCCATCAATGGTCGCAAGCGCTAGGGGCTTTGTTGATACTGGGGTGCTGCTCTTTGGTCGCGATGGCCGATGAGCAACAGCCCTTAGACATCAAAATGATCTCGTTTTACGACGACGCCACCAATACCGACTACAAAGGTCCCATGACCACCCAATACCTGTCTCTCAATCGACGGATATTGGAATCAGCCAACATCAATTTCAGTTTGCAAACGGCAACCATCTACGAAGCGCGAGCGATCTTTTCTCGCGGTAGCGTCGATTTACACTATCCGGGTATTTGCGCCGTCGATCGACAGCGTCAGGTGGTCTACAGTGATCCGTTGTTTAACTTTGATCGCTATTTGATTGCTATGGGCGATCAACCCGCGCCCGAAAACCTTGAAATGCTGCGCGGCAAAACCTTGGGCTTGGTTCACCGCTTTATTTATCAGCTGCCGTCTGCTCGAGAGCTCAGCGACATGGAAATTCGCTTGTTTCACGCGAAATCCATCTCAGCCAACGTACGAATGCTTCTGAATGGTCGAGTTGATGCCATCTTGGCACCGGTCGAGGCGCTGGGAAACATCCAACAGCGCTTGCAACTCAATCGTCAATTTAGCATCCCAGAAAAGCCGTTTTCCAGTAACCCCATTTGTTATGTGGCCCACAATAACGATCGCGGTAACGACATCATGAAGCGCATTAATCGCGCTGTCGCCAAGTTGCGTGACGACGGTGAACTGATACTCTTGGCCCCTGAAGGCGCCCGTGTTACTAAGCCCTAAGGGTAGTTTTGCCTAGCGAAAAAAACTGGTAAAAAACAGATGCTTAGGTCTTGACTCTATTGAGTCGAACGGGTTTAATACGCGCCTCTTGCGAACACCTCAGGTGCCAGCAGGTTTGCCCAGATAGCTCAGTCGGTAGAGCAGGGGATTGAAAATCCCCGTGTCCGTGGTTCGATTCCGCGTCTGGGCACCATATATCAAAAAGCCTCACAGAAATGTGGGGCTTTTTTATGCCTATCCATTGAGGTTGGCGGACGCGAACCTAGGGTCGCCCTTCGGGGTCGGTCGATAATCGGTGATTGTCGCCGTTACACACAACGCGAAGCGGGCTTCGCAAACGTTGTGTTCCAC
>JBOEGJ010000013.1:0-1901 GCA_050633365.1 Cellvibrionaceae bacterium
CGCCCAAAATTTGGGCGTTAAATTGAGTGTGGTCATGAAGATTTTAGTAACTTTGATGGTGGTTTTTCTTGCTTCTTGTAAATCAAGTGATTTATTGATGCTGGGAATCCCTGAAAATACTATCCGATATAAAGTCTATAAAGAATTTGAGCCAATAAACGGTCTAGTTGAGAGCGGTCAATTTGAAAAGGCCTTGAATATACTAAGCAGTATCGAAGAGATCGAGCCTCTGACGGCAGCAGAAAGATTTAGTATTCAAGAATACTATGGATATACCTACTATGAAAAAGGTGATGTAGATCTGTCTATTAGACATTATAGTATGGCGTTAACCGAAGTTAATGTGACAGATGAGAGTAAAATAAAGGTTCATAGAATCTTGGCTGAGATTTTCTTTTCTATCAAAAAATACGATTCATCTATTGATACGATTAGGCTGTTAGAGAAAAAGGTTGCCGATATTCCGAATGATATGGTTTATCTAAAAGCAAAAGCTCATTTCCAAGATGTTGATTGTGAGTCAACTATTCAAGCTTTAAGTATAGTTAGTTCTAAAGATACGGGGAAATCATTCATCACTACGAATGAATTCAACTATATGTATGAGCAGTGTTCGAGAGCGAAAATTTAACAAAGCAAGGCATCTGACGTCTTTTCCGTTGCTTGATTTTGCGGCGGTCGCTACGCTGCCACAAAACAACCAACTACAAAGCCGCAGCTGCTTGCAGCGTTAGAGCTCAATCGAGAGTTACCGTGAACGAAAGAAAGAAAAAGCTCCAAATAGCATTTTTGCAAGGAGCATTGTTGGGGCCTATTGCTGTATTTCCAGCATCATTAGTGCTGTTTGTAGTCGTAAGCCTCCCAGCGTTTTCACTATCAGCGGTGCTGGATGGTTTACTTTCATCCGTATTTGTTGGTATTTGGGGAACTTGCGTCGCTTACGTGTTCACTTTTACCTATGGCACATTGTTGTGGTTTATTTTATTGAAAATTGGCCAATTAAATTTAATCGGGTTACTTTTAGGCTCTTTGGTACCAACACTCTTTGTAGGTTTCAATACCCAAAGCATTGGGTTAACCCTTGGGTTTGCTTATTATTCTTTGGCAGTTAGTTTTTTCTGTTGGTTTTTAGGTTTAAGGCATGTTCAAAGTCAGCTCTAACAAAGCTATCAAATTGACGGCTTATCCGTCGCTTGTTTTGTGGTTTTACGCTACGCTACCACAAAACAATCAACTCCAAAGCCGCAATTTATAGCGGCGTTAAAGCGCCTTAAACCCCTTTCTCTATTTTTGAGGTTTAGCAGATAGAAAGGGCGTAAAATTATTAGCCTTGCTTGTGCCATTTTGGCAGTTCGGTAAACTAGAGAATTTGTGAAAACGTGGTACCAATGGAAGGTACGAATTCAAGTCAAATCCCTTCCGTTCGTTCGTCGTTCCAAAATAACGTGCTAAGTAGCTCGTTCTAAATTTAATATTGCGCAGCGTTAAATTTGTGCCTTAAGGAGTTGATCGTATCTCGAACTTGGCCTTAACAAGCACATCTTGTGGACGTCTTACGCTACGCTCCAGCCGCCCCAAATGTGGGCGTTAAAGCGCCTTAAACCCCTTTCTCTATTTTTGGGGTTAAGCAGATAGAATAGGGCACAAATTGTTAGCCTTGCTTGTGCCAATTTGGCAGTTCGGTAAACTAGAGAAATTGTGGAAACGTGGTACCAATGGAAGGTACGAGTTTAATTCAAATTCCTTCCATTCGTTCGTCGTTCCAAAACAGCGTGCTAAGTAGCTCGTTCTAAATTTAATATTGCGCAGCGTTAAATTCGTGCCTTAAGGAGTTGGTCGTATCTCGAACTTGGCCTTAACAAGCACATCTTGTGGACGTTGAACATCCCCCGCTTTAACGG
>JBOEGJ010000014.1:0-71447 GCA_050633365.1 Cellvibrionaceae bacterium
AGATGTGTATAAGAGACAGGCGTGTGAGTACGCCGCTAGCAAACGTCGCGATACCGTTGTCGCCCAGTACGATGTCGCGCCCAATGCCGGCCGTGATGGTGTCGGTACCGTAGCCACCAATGATCCAGTGATTACCATCGGACAAACTCAGCAAGTCATCGCCGCCTTCGCCCAAAGATTCACTTTCCATTTGCGTGATGACGCCAGCGGAATCCCAAGTGATGTAACCGTGATCGCCTAAGACGTAATCATTTGCGTCGCCAGTGGTGCGAACTTCATCGTTACCGCTGCCAGCAATCACGTAAGTTTCGCCGTCGTAAAGATCGATCAAATCACGCCCGCCCAAATTGGTCAGCGTGGTTTGAATTTTCTTGATGGTGCCATCGTTGTAGTAATCGATCGCACCGTGATCACCCAAGACGCGATCAATACCGGTGCCGGTATCGATGTAGTCTGTGCCGGCGCCACCGATGATATCGGTATTGCCGTGGCCTAGGTTGATGGTGTCGTTGCCACCCGTTAAGTCATCGAGATCGGTGCTTTCAAAGCGAGTCAGAATGCCCGCAGTGAAAACCGCAGATCCGTTATCACCCAGCACGATATCGTTACCCGCACCAGCGGTTATGGTGTCGGCACCGAAGCCGCCGATCACCCAGTGGTCGCCGTCGGCAAGATTCAATAGGTCATCGCCACCCAGTGCAAGGTCAGAGCTGCTCATGGAGATGATTGTGCCAGCGTCATCCCATTGGATGCTGCCGCTATCGCCCAAGACAAAATCTTTGAAGTTACCGGTAGAGGTAACTCGATCGCCACCGGCGCCAGCGATCACATAAGTATCGCCATTACCCAGAGTCAATTCATCGTTACCGCCCAGTGATGCAAGCTTGCTAGACGCTTGCGTAAGTACGCCAGCAGCATTGAAGGTCAGATCGCCGTGATCACCGATAACGTAATCGGTACCCGTGCCCGCCGTAACAGTATCAGCACCCGCGCCGGCAATAATTTGTGACTGACCGTTGGCCAAATTAATAATGTCGCTTGCGCCAGTGGCTTCAACAGTGTCAGTACTTGAAAGCGTACGTAATTGGCCGGCAATAAATGTTGCCTCGCCATTATCGCCCAGCACAACATTGTTGCCATCTGCGGCGCTGATATTATCGGCGCCGTTGCCGCCCACAATAATATGATTTCCCGCGCCCGCAACGATACGATCATCACCACCTTTAGTGCGATCGGTCGAGGCGACTCGAGTAATTTGAGCGGAAACCAAAACGACTAAACCTTCATCACCAATAATGACGTCGTTGTCGTCAACGATCGACGCACCCAAAATATCATTACCGAAGATTTGATCACCGCCAGCACCCGCAAGAATAATGTCGTTACCCGCGTTACCGTATATCGTATCGACACCACCTGAATCTGGTGATTGTGTATTGATTTGATCAAGGGTCGACAAGTCACCATCACCCGATACATAACTCACTTCACCGTTATCACCGATAACAATGTCGTCTCCCAAGCCGGCAGTGACCGTATCAGCACCTTGACCGGCGATCACAACATCGTTGCCATTGCCTGCGTCGATGATGTCATTGCCACCTTCGGCATCCACCAACGAACGAACCGCCATCACTTTATCGGTAGAGAACAAACGTAAATCATCGACAAATTGATCGCGCTGCTGCTCTATCTCACCGTGGTCGGCAATGATGATGTCTAGGCCTTCTCCACCCCAAATGGTGTCGTTGCCGGTGGACAAATTATCGCGGGTGTTGTTCGTCGATGTATTCTCAGTGACGATCGACAATACCGCTTTGCTCGCATCCAAACGATTACTAATACGTTCACTGGAATCGATATTCAATCCAGAATCGCCGTAAATATGGTCGTTACCCGACTGACCATCAATCACATCGTTACCAGAGCCCCCCAACAATTGATCGTCACCTTGGCTGCCGGTAATCGTATCGTCGCCTGCGCCACCATAAATAACCACACCACCATTTACGGCCGACGCGTTGATTACATCGTTACCCGCGTTGACGAACTCTCGAGCGGATGATGTCGTTGGCGTAATCGCGCTGTCGCTGTAACGGCTACCGTCTTGAGAAGTATCACCAAAGAGAATGACCGGTAGAGTATTTCCATAAGCGTCACCAAGAACATTAATGGAATCACCGCCCATAATCCCTGGCGCAACCTCGCGGTTACCACCACCGTGAACGATCGTTAGCGGCAGATCACGGGTGACCGATACCGCAAGAGTTTCGTCCGCAGTAAACATCGCACCCTTCAGGGTAATGGTACTGCCATCGCTAGACATAGATTCGATCTGATAAGCGCCATCGTACTGCGCGCTACCGTCGATCGAAATCGTGTCGCCTATGCGATAACCCTGGTCGTACCAATCGTGGCCAACACGCTTGAGATTGTCGCCACCGACAAACTGAATATTGTCGGTAACTCTGTGCGCGGTAATATCCAAGTTAACTTGATCGTTACCTTCGCCCATCAATACTTCGAGCACTTCAACGCCGGCGTAATCTACATCGGCCATACCAAAGCCACGCAAACTCGTCGCTGTAATATCACCCGTCTCATCGTCTTGACGATGATCGCGATACACAATCAACTGATCGGTTTGTATGGTTTCGTCGGTAGCAATGATTAAAGGTGCTGGAGCAACTGGATTTTCGTTGGGCAGCATGACGGCTGTTTTTAAACTGCGATCGGCGTCAGTTTGACCACCTTCTATTTTCACATTACCCAGGATATTGCCGATGGATTTATCCGCAGCATCGCCGTTCACAATATTGTGAATCACATCGCCGGTGAAGATAAAGTCATCGCTACCCAAGCCACCAATCAACGAGTATTCAACACCCGCTTTGGTCGCTTGAATGTAGAAAGTATCGTCACCTTCCATCGCATCCAATTCAATGGCTTCGATATTGGTCATGTCAGCATTAATACCTGCGCCGTAAATACCATCATCATTAATAAGGAAGGAATCGCCGGCTTCGGTACCAATAACCGTGACTTTATCGTGACCCGCACCGCCATCAATATTTACTTTGGCGTTGATGTTGTAAACGATGGTATCGGCACCTTTACCCGAACCTACGTTAAGGTCACCAGAGGTAATAAATGCACGCAATTCAAAGTTGTCGTCGCCATCGTCACCGCGCAGGAACAATTCAGCTTTGTTGCTGTAGACCGAGAACTGATCACTGTTATCGCCACCGTTGATCGTCACTTCGTGACTGGTGCCGAGACTTAAGAAGCCGCGAGTGGTGTTGTTACCCTTGATAGTATCAGCGGCTAGTACCGGTACAGGAGTCGCTCCGTAGATTTGACCAATCTGGAAGCTGTCACTACCAACACCCGAATTAATAGTAAATGTAGTGCCGGTATCATCGAAGAAGAATTCATCGTCGCCCGCAAAGCTGTTGACGGTAATTCCCGTCGTGGTGGCATCACCGTTTAGGCTGCCATTGTAAGAAATACGCTCAACGGCGGAGTTGGTGCGATAGTTGGTTGAGTCGCCATGCATACGTGCGATGAAGTTTTCACGCACCAAGAACATGTCTGCGCCAGCAGTACCATCAATAACCAAGGTATCAACACCGGCACTTCCACTATCATCGATGTCGATTAGGTAGCTAGCTTGTGCGCCATTGCGATCAATATCCGACAACTGCACGTCGTATTGATCACTGCCATCACCGCCATCGATATCGAAAGCTTCAGCGCGGGAATGCAATTCATGGACAAATATTTGATCGCTACCCGTGCCTGCGTTTAGAGCAACTCGACCAGTCAGCTCTTTAATATCGAAGTTGAAAATATCGCTACCGGCACCACCGTCGATGGTAATAATACCCACATCGCCGTCACTGGCACTGTTGGTATCGCGCAAGGTTCCGGTAAAGCTGAATTGATCAGCGTTATCGCCGCCATTAAAGTCTGCAGATTCAACGTTCATGGTACCGGTCAGGTTAACGATGTTATCGCCGTTACCGGTATTGAGTACAAAGTCTTTTGCGGTGTAGTCGCCATTCAGGGCGATAGTTTCGGCGCTATCACTGGCCGTCACGGTAAAGGTTAAACCAACATTCCAGCTACCGTTGAGATCGAAGTTTGTTCCTAGCGCGTCACTGTTATCGTCGAGACTGATCAACGACAAGTTGCCGCCTGCAATAATACTTGAGGTCGCATCGAAGACAAAGTTGTCGCCAGCCATGAGCGTTAGATCATCAACCGCTTCAACCTTTACGCCCGCAAGAACAATAAAGTTATCGTAATTATCTGCAGCAGATTCCGTTGCAGACAAGGTAGTGCTACCGCCAGAGTAGACATCGTTGTTAAGTGTGATTGGGCTGCTAGCACTTAAATTGATATCTCCTTTGGCTTCGAGACCTTTCGGATTGTTAAAGCTGCCAACAAGCAATGCGCCGGTGTTGTGAATCCAAACATCACCGTTAACCGATTTACCTTCGAGAGAACCCACGCCAGTGTGCAAGCGTTTAGTCTCGGTACCAATACTGTTGGCAGAGAACAATTGCACACGTCCCGACAGGACATTCGCCGCGGCATCGGTGCGGCCATTAAAGATCGCGCCTTTACTCTGGATGAAAGCGGTATCGAGATCGCCAACGGCGGTGGTCGATACCCGATCGATATAAAGATCACCAGCCGTTTGAATCAGGTAGGTATTGTTGCGGCTGCTGGCATTGAGGACGCCGTTAGTCGCTGCCAAGCCCGCATTAACGGTAATATCAAGATCCTTACCCGACAGACCGATGGTATTGGTTTCAGAGTGAAGGGTGACGTTCTCACCAATCACGTCAGCCAACGCGAGACTAGCGTCGTTACCCGTTTTTGGCGCTGCCTCAGTAGAGCCATCGGAATCGATCGTATCCAAAATCGATTGATGCGCCCACAAGTTCACATCACCACCGGCGGTAACAACATTGATGTTCATGTTGCCAACCAGCTCTTTCAGAACGACATTACCCTTGGCTGTTGCCGTTATGTAAGCACTGGAACTAAGATCGGTTTCGATTGCATCGACAACATTGCCGCTTGCGTCTAGCTCGCCGACATTGCCGTTAGTCGCGGTCAGATTGATTTCGGTGTTTGCCGCAATGTTGGCGTAATCATGATTAAGACCATCAACGATAGAGCCATCAGCGGTTAAGTTCACAGAACCCGATTGCGAGTAGATAGTGCCTAAATTGATGTCGCCGGTACGCTCAGTCACATACACATCGCCGCTAGCGCGCAACGTGAGGATTGAGCCCGGATCAAGATCAATGTAGAACATAGAATCAGCAGAAGCTCCACCAATTCCACCTTTAGCCGCTTCAAGAATCACGCTACCGGCTTTGACATTGGTTGTGCTTGCGTTACCAGCATTGACAATCGCAGCACCGGTCTTGATTCGAACGCTATCGCCAGCCACAACAGAGCCGATTCTCAAATCAGTTTCGGAACCTAAGAAGACATTATTGTCGGCATCGACATTGATCATTCCACCCGCGTTTAAATCGATGTCGTCACGCAGATCGACTCGAATAAAGTTAATCTCTGCGGCATAGCCGACATTGAAGTTATTAGAGCCCGCCGAATGAGGAGCAATAGCGACCAGTTCACTATTGGGTACGATAGTCAAAGTGTTAGCGCTAACCGAGGCGATCTTCACATCAAAACGCTTAACTTGCTCTACGTTATTTTCATCAAGATAGTTATAGGTAAACTGAACATCTTGACCGGCCTTAAGCCCATCCACAATCCAGCTACCACCGGTTCGAGTAATGCTATTAGCGGTGGTATTGATCGCTACTTCAGCGTCTTTTGAGATACTGGCAGTCGGTACGATCTGTGCGATCTCGATATCCACGGCGGCTTCGTTTTGTAACAAGTCGCCATTAACTAAAGTAATGGTATTGCCACTAACCGAACCGATTTCGTAGTAGAGGCCTTCCTCACTGGCGTTTCCGCTGTTGCCATAAACCTGAATCAACATACCGGTGCTGAAACTTCCACCCGCTGGGCTGGCCCAGTCAACGCCATCGGTACGAACGATCGAGTCCGGCTGGCCATCAACGTGAATAAAGTTCACATCATTGACTGCCAGAGGCTTGGTCTTCAAGAAACTGATATCAGTTCTTTCTGCGGCAGCAAGTGCTTGTCGCTCTTCCGGACTGAAGGTTCCATCAACTTCAATCAACAAAGAACCGACTGAAGCGCCAACGTTGGCGTCTTCCAGTGCATTGGCATTGTCTGCAATTAGAGTGATATTTCCCTTGGCCGAGATATTCAAGTTCTCGACAGTAGCCTGAGTATCGGTGATTGGCATCAACAAACCAGCGCCAATCAGATTGGTGAGCTCTTCCACCGTCCAAACTTTGATACTGCCGGTGAGCTCGGTTTTCTCTGCAGTGGTTAATTGATAGCGATAGCCCGCGTCATGAGCTGTGCCAACACTGCCGTAGCTGAGATGTAGATTGTGATACTCCGCCGTGCGTTTATTTTCCAGCGAAGTAATATCCGCCGCACTCCAACCAAGGCCTTGGTAGACTTTTTTCGACTCTGCAGACAAGGTAACTTTTTGTGCGGCATCGTAGCTGCCACCCAAGGCGGTTCGATATCCCCAATAGGCGTCGTACTCGGCCTCTTTAACACCGCCAAAGTCTTCAAGCGTGCGTTCGATTTTCGCTTGCGCTCCGGTCCAAAGTCGGTAGTTGACAATATCGCCAGTTTTTAATCCATGACCGGCGGCCAAGCGGATACCATTGCTGGCGGCATCGATACCTGCGGCACTTGCATCCAGCGTCAGGTATTCATATTCACCAATGGTACCGTTGCCATCTAAGTCGATGTACAAGCGGTGCAGAGAATTTGAGTCAGTGGTCGCAGCAAGATTAACAATGTTCCCCGACAACTTTAGGTGGATCAGGTTTGCGTCATTCGCGTCCACCTCGATGGTGTAGTTACCACCCGCGCCTGCGCCATCACGTGGATCCAAATCACCAATTTTTCCGGCGGTATTGTCGCTGTTGATCAAACCAAGATCTGCCCAAACGCCATTGCGTAGCTGCTCGACGGTACGAGTATCTTCGGTAAATTGGTTGTCACCATCAATGAGACTGCCGTCTTGAACTTGAATGACCACATCACCCAGTTCCGATACGACACCAACCGTTGCCGCTTCTCCAGCATCAGGATTGAGGTTAGTGCCCGATAAGCGCAAGTCGCCACTGATTTCGGTTAGATAAATACTTTGAGCCGCTTGGGCCGACAATAAATCACCGGCAGTATTTCCGGTATCCAGCTTCAGTTTAGCGCTGGCTGAATTACCAATTCCGCCCTGCTCCGCGAACAAGGTAATTGAACCGGCCTTAATGTGATGAGTCACTGAGCCAGCGTTTTGAGCGATCTTGATTGATGACGCAGCAGTCAGACCGACATCCCCGCGCGTTGCTTCAATAACGCCAAGATTCAGGTCGCCAGTGAGTTCATCAATATTGACATCACCGTAGGCACTGATTGCATCCAAACGGCTACCAGCACTGGTATCGGTTAAATTGGTTTGCAATGCAAAACCGTCGCTGCCAATGCCTTGATCTGCGGTTAGCTTCAACTGATCGGCAGCTAGGTATCCTATGTTGCCCAACTGTACAATTTCACCGCCAGTTTTTAGGGTGGTGGTGCCGCTGTTATTCAACACCGGGCCGGCCAAAATGATATCGGTGGCTTGTGTAGAATTAACTTCAATGGCGCCTTTCGCTTCGCCAAAGAAGTTCACCTTCACATCATAATCAGCTTTCAGGGTATGAGTGTGAGTGGTGGTACGCCCTTCCTCTTGAATAAACTTGGTGTAGTAAGTCTTTTTGCCGTACCAAGTACTGCTGCTCCAGTGTTCCTTAAAGTTCTTCAGGCTATCGGTATTTTGTTTAACAGAATGAATATAAGGATCTGCCGCGTTAGCCGTATCCAAATAATAGTAAGGCCCTTCTTTGGCAAGAGTCGGCCCAGATAAGCGCTCGGTACTGTCCCAGCTTTGATTGTCCGGATCAGGCGCCAAGAAATCGATACCTAACCAGCCACTTTGAGCAACGGTGAGATAACGACGCACCATATCTTGCACGTCGACAGAATAACCGTAGCGCCATCCGGATTCAGGCTTGTAGGTAAAATCATCGTCGAGAGCGGCGTTCTGATGCAGGGTAACGGTTGGCTTACCCGCGGCATCGAGCTTAGCCTTGTCTTTAATGACTAAGGTGCCGCTGCCTTTTTGCGAGGCGTCGAGTCGATTGACGACCAAATCGTATTGGGTCGAGTTGTTAACCTGAATTTTTCCGTAACCGGCCAGCACGTTAATTTCGCCGTAGCCAGAATTCAAGATGCGACCGGTTAGATCGATATGACCGCCGCCCACTTTAATTTCTTCAAGTTCGATATTTCCTGTTGCGGTATTGTAATAGGCACTGAAAATATCGCTTGATACCGACGCGAGGCGCACAAGCCCGGTTGCACCAGGGCTGAGACTGGCGATTTCTGCCGCCGCGCGAGCGTCAATATTGATGGCATAAACATCGCGACCACTTTGCATGACACCATTGAGGTTGATGTACTCGGCATCGATAACAATCTTGTCACCGTAAATCATGCTATTTGGTTTTTTAGTGACGATGTCTTCAATCTGTGCATCCGTCAAACTGAACGGCAAGCTGTGGGCAGATAACTGCCCACCTGCGGTATAGCCGTTCATTACGCTGTAAGTTTCACCACCAACGGTATAAGAGGTAACCCCTTGCACGAGCAAGCTTCCGCCCGCGGTAACCTGCATATTTTTGGCACGAATTTGAGAGGAAATCTCGATATCACCTTGCGGGTTATTCAGATATACATCACCCGCCAAGTTGTCGATACCACCCAGAACAACACTGATCGCTGCCGGCGGTAGGTTGTTGAGTTTAAAGTCGTAGGTATTCTTGATATCAACCTTAGGATCATTACCCGTGGTGTTATTGGTAATGGTCAAGCTGCCCATAGTGGCAGTGTCATTACCGTTAAAGACGAGGCCGCCGTTTTGCTCCGGCACTTGAATACCATTGATTTTTAAGAACGCAGAGGTGTTGTTAACGATAGTGACATTGGCATCACCCGGCGCATCAAGAACGCCTGTTCCTTCTAAGGTATCGGCGCGAACATCGATAATACCGGCTTGTGCCACAATCGGATTAACGGAAATTTCGACTCCAGTGTATTTCACTGAACCGCTATTGGCGCCGTTGGTTTCCCATAGCCCCTGACTGGTCAACAACGCTTTAATTCGCGTCACTTCAGCATCATAAAATGCTTTCAATTTAGCGTTGTCTGCACCGTACTGGCGTAGTTGCGCTTCCGCAAACTCCAACTCATTGATCAGTTTAGAATTTAGTGCGCGACCGCCCAGCGTATAAGAAACACCATCCGTACCATAATTTTTGGTGGCATCAGTGGTATCACCACCGGCGTTAATGACCGTAATGTTATTGTCATCCAAGTGATTGATGACCAATTCCACATTACGCTTGATACCCGTTTGCAATTTACCGTCAACGACAACCTTACCAACCGCATCAAAGTCGGAGTAACCGTCGTACATTTCACTGCCGCCGCCGGTTAAACTGTTAATGCCATCGGCAATACTGCTGGCCCAGTTAACGCCTTTCGCTTGCGCATCGAGATAAGCAAAGCCCAATCTTTCGGCGTGTAACTTAATGTCTTTCGCTGATTGCAAAATGGCATCTTTGCCCACCGTAATGGTGTTTTTCTGATGCAGTACAGCATCGGCATCGACCTTATCGATGGGCACCGCACTGCCGGCAAAGCTATCGGTTTTCGCATCCAAACGGTAAGCGTCACGCTCAAAACGAGTATTGGTACCCGCGGAGATATTCAGATCACCATCGGCAACGATTCGAGTCGCGCCTTTAAATTCCACTTGGTTGTCTGGATCTATATCAACATCGGTCTTGGCAACAGAGACAGTACCAACACCATAGGTTTCCAGATTCAATTTAGCGTTGAACTCACCGGTACCACGAGCAGAAATATTGACGTCACCCAAGGTGGTCAAAGTCGCCGCGCCAACCGTCACTTTAGACAGCGCTTCTTTGGTGTCGATCGTTACATCAGCACCAGCACCAGCTAAGGCGCCACCGGTAATCATCGACACCTTATCTTTAACGAGGTAATCGTTAAGTGTATGAAGATTAAGATCACCCGGGTTGTACACATCGCCGACCACGGTCAGTAGCGTGTTATCGCCAACCACAACCTGAGTATTAAAATCCAACTCAGTATGACTGCTCGCGCCCGCCGCCGCGGCAATACCACCGGTGGTACCGCGGATGTTATCCGCGCCGTTTGCCAACCAATCTTTTACCGCACGATTGTTGGCATTTACGTCTATATTGCGAGCGGTTAACTTAACGTTGTCACCAACCTTCGCCAGTACATCGGAACGTACATTGTGATCAGCAACGGCGCCAGAGCCGGATAGAGCGCCACCGGCACCCACCGTAATTTGACCATTGAAGCGCGCTATATGCTCGGCTTTTACTTGCGCATTGCCAGGCTCACTAATGAGCCCCACTACACGCCAGTGATTGGTGTCTTTGAAGTTCTCTGTGGATAAGTCGATGGCAACAAATGCGTCGCGGCTCTCCCCCACTGAGACCCACTTGGTGGTATCTGAAAAGTCTTCTTTGCTTAAGTCAATTTCGTGACCCAGCGTGACGGCGCCTTCGTTTTTCCAGCGGCTAGTATCGGTGTAATCTTCGGCTTTCAGATCGACGGCTGTTTCTGCCGTCGCGGGTACGAAGCTGTAGCGAATTACGCTGCCGTCGGCCTGCTCAACATCAACCGTTTCGGCGCTGTCTAAATCACGAGCCATAGCGCTAACAGATTTCCATAGGAAGTTATCAGCGGCATTATCAGCTCCAACGTAACGATAACGTGACCCCACGTCGCCGCCAGTAGAATGGCCTGTCATCACATTGACGGTATTGCCATTATTAACAAATTTCTTTTCTTGAGTAGAGTTGAAGTTTGCCGCTGTATCGCCGCCAATGTATTCGTATCGAGTACCGGCTACAGCGTTAGGATTGTCTAGCTGGGTAACATCCACGGTACTACCAACACTGAGGTTCTGTACGCCGTCAGTATCTGAATGGGTCGCATTTCCAGTAACGACTTGTAATGTGCTCGTAGCCGCTAATGAGATGGTACTGCCATTACCAATTTCTGCTGTGGTATTGCTGTAGTTATTGGTTGAGGTTTCTGCGCCGGCACCCGCCGCCACACCACCACTACCGGCGGTAGCACGTGCAAAGTTATCGTCATCGCCCACCGCGGAAACGCGCATGTCACGGCCGATAATCGTAACGCCCTCACCCACATAGGAATGGGTCGTGGTGTTGGAATTAACTTTTGCTACCGACGCGCCAGCGGCGACAACACCACCGGCAGCACTGTTTGCTTCGCCGACTTGACGAGTCTTATTGTACGCGCCCACGTTAACATCGCCGCCGACGGTAACCTTCGCGCCTTTCGCTAAGAACGAAACCACGGAGCTGTTGTTATCGATCAAAGTATTGGTTGACGTCACGCCAACCAAAGCACCAGCGGCGCCGGTAGATTTGGTGTTGACCGAGTAACCGCTACTGCCAACTGCAGTAGATGCGTTTACATGCAGAGCGCCTGCCTCAACGGTAACAACACCGTTTAGGGTCGTATTTGGATTACCCAGTACAGCTTGAACTTTTGTATCGATATCCACATCGGTTACCGATGCACCCACCGCCAAACCACCCGCAGCAACACCAAACATTTCACTCTCGATGCTTGGCGTTGATTTAGCGGCGATAGAAACTTCGCCCACGGTTTTAATTTTACTGTTGCGATCAATGTAACCACGCACAGTGGAGCTATAGTCCACCGATGCAACGTTCACAGAAGCCGCAAGGCCAATACCACCGGAAACACTCCACACGCCTTGGTCAACGGTCAAGGCGTTATCAGCCGAAACCGAAACGCTTCCAACTTTGGCAGCGGTTTGTCCCACTTGGGTGTACTGACCTAAGTAAGCATCAGTGGTACCGCCAACATTAACAACGCCGCTTGCGACACCGGCAGCAACGGAACCAACCGCCACACCTTTCGCTTCAACATCGATATTGCGATCAGCAGACGCGGTAAAACTTACCGCATCGGCCTTAAGAATTTTTACGGCGTTGGCAGCACTGGTGCCTGCTTGGGTATACGCTGACTGTGAACTGTTGTCGGTGACCACGGCAACCTGAGCACCGAGACCAACACCGATTGAACCAGAACCGCCGTAAGCATTTACATCTACGTCAGTTCCATAGCTTGCAGCGACTTGAATGTCGTCGCCCGCAGATAAACTAGCGCCATTTTCGATAAACGCATTGGTGCTGCTGTTTAAAGTAGTGACCGCGACAGAACCGCCAACGCTCACGCCAACAATATCGATCGCTGCGGCACCGGTTAACTGATCAATAGAAACGTGCTCGTTAGCAGTAACAATAATATCGCCGGCAGTAGCAACAATCGTTGCAGAGCTACCAATGAATGCTGAAGTTCCACTAACACTGGCAGCACCATCTAAGTCGTGAGTAAACAAATGGCCGCCGCTTGCACTGTTACCGCGAGCTGTCATCGCAGAAGTGCGATCGGCGTCTGAATCTTTTGAACGATCTAAAAATTTCTGAGTTTTACCCAAATTCACCCATTGGTCATCATCACTGAAATCAACGTTATCCCAGTCGGTGACGGATAATGCTGACGTGCCAATGTATTCGTAACGATTGCCGATGTCGGCACTGCTGCCTGCATAGCCGGTGACGACATCAACAGTTTGGTTCGTAGCCACCGATGCGCTCGTTTGGCTCGACAGATAATAAGCCGCGCCAGTAAACGTGCGACTCTCTCCCACATAACTCCAATCACTTGAAGCGGCGTAACCGATAGTCGCCAAATTAACACTGGCTTTATCATCGCCGGTGTAGCGATAGCGCTTGCCGTCATTAGCATCAACGGTATCGCCTTTAACTAAATTTTGTGTGCCTGTTTGCGTGTAACGAGATGATGCATCGTAACCGTCGGTGGAACCGCTAAGCACAGCATCGATAGAGGTTTGTGCGCCACCAGCAGCGTCACTGCCTTTGCCCGAGACACCAGCACCAACACTGATAACCGATACTGCACCAGCAACACTCATTCCAGCACCGCCCGAGAATGCAATCACGGTTGATGCAAGATTTCGATCGGCATCGGCCATAACGCTCACGTCATTGCCTGCATCCACCGCACTGTTGTCATTCACATAAGCGGAAGTTGTGTTGTTGATAGTAATCACATCCACCGAAGCACCAGCGGCAACACCACCAATGGCAGCGGCACCCACACCCTCGGGGCGCAAACCTGGCTGCTGGTTCACATCGGTGCGACTGTTGGCTTCGACACTAACGTCACGAGTGGCATCAACGTCAGCATGAGCTGAACCGGATGATCCAATCCAGGCCTGAGTATCCGACGTGGTGACCATGACCGAAACCGTACCCGCCAAACCACCAGCACCTGCCGCAGCGGTTCCTGCGACTACGGTAATGTCTTCAAAAGCGTTGGCCTCGACATTAACATCGCGACCCGCATCAAGCTGCGCACCGATTACAGAAGCGTAAGTCGTGCCGTCAAAAATACCCACGGCTACGGTTGCACCGGCGCCAACTAATCCACCACCAACTGAACCGTCGTTGAATTCACCGTAAACATAGGAGTCGGCATTCACATCGATATCGGTATCCGATGTGACATTGGCTTTGCGAATAAAGGCTTCGGTACGTGAACCATTTTTCACGCCGCTGCCGACACCTGCACCGCCGAAATAGCCACCAATGCTCAAGCCCACTACGGTGGTTGTAATCGAATCGCTGGAAAGCGCGGTGACATCTAAATCGCCAGCAAAAATATTGTCGACATCGGTCGCTTTGTCATCGTCGGCGATGTAAGCCCTAGTCGTATTGTTAATGATATTGGTATCAATCGACACACCAGCAGCGGCAGTACCGCCACCACTAAGTGCACCACCACCACTATTAATATCGGTTTCTTGATGAGCCATGACGCGAACGGTTTCTCCGCGCGCAGCATTGCTGTTGACTGCCGAGTCGTCGATGTGTGCATCGGTGGTGGTCTCAACAATGTTGACCACTAGGTTACCGGCAATACCCACAACACCACCAACACCGGCGGTTGCGGAAATCACATCAATTTCATTATTACTGTTGGCAACCACGGCCAAACCACTAACGGCCTGATCGCTAACTTTTGTTTCGCTGCCGTCGGCATTGCGAGTCCAGTTATCCACACTGCTGGCTCTCACACCTAAAGCCGTCACCGTTGAGTCGCTGCCAATTGAAGCGGTTGCAGTTGAAGTCAGTTTGTTCACAAACGCTGTCAAACCACCGCCAACAGTACCTGAACCCGAAATAGTACCGCCGTAGCTTTGAATGTGATCGGCGGATTCTGCAAAGACAACAACACTGTTGTCAGTGCTTACTGTCGATCCGGTAATGTAAGCGTTGATGCTATTGCCAATTAAACTGCCGCCGCCTGAACCGGCCAAAGCAACGGTACCAGAACCTGAGATACCCGCAGATATAGTGAAGATATCGGCATCTGAAAGTGCGTCGATATTTACATTGCCCGCACTGCCTTTGGTAACGGTGACGTTACTGCCGCTGTTAATACCGGCTTCAATTTCGTTAGCGATATCGCTGTAGGCGACTGCGGCGCCAACCGCAACAGTCCCTGCGCCAGAGACTTGCCCAGCAACGGATTTCATGCGCGAAGTATCGTCGGCTTGTAAATTAATATCGCCGGTGGTGGTAACGGTCGCATTGGTAATGCGCGCGTCCATGTCTTTGCGAATCCAATTGAGCGACAAAGCGCCAGCGCCGGCAAAGGTACCGCCGCCACTACCCGCAACACTTAAGTTGTTGATGTTCGCATTGGAATTGGCCGCAACGTTAACACTGCCCGAGGTTACGGTTGCATTGTCAATGTAAGCTTTGATTTGATTCTTGGTAGCGGCTCCAGGATTATCTGGATCACCGCCGATGTAGTTGTAAGCAATCGATGCACCGATCGCACCCGTACCGCCACCGGCACCGGCGCCGGCAATAGCGTTAACTGTTGCCAAATCGCGCGCCTGCAAATCCACTTTACCAGCCGCTGCAGAAACCGTTGCTTGATCTGATACGTGGGCGCTGATGTTGTTACGAATCCAGTTTAACGATAGCGAACCAGCACCCGCAGCAGTCCCCGCACCGGAACCACTAATAGCGAACGACCAGATTTGAGCATCAAAGCTCGGTGCATCGGTACTGGTATCAGACAAGGTAACACTGGCCGTGTCGGTATTTTTGACCACCGCGGCTTGTACGTTTACGTTGCCGGTATCGGCAGTCACGTTGGTGCTTGCGCCCTCAATACTGGCTTCAATATCGGACACCATATCGTTGGTGGCAGAAGCCAAACCAATCGCCGCGGTACCCGCGCCTGAACCGGCGCCCGCTACGATGATCATCAACGGACTGGTAGTGGCCAATAGATTTACGTCATCACCAGCATCAACATCGGCAGCGCCAGTAATCTGTGCTTTAACCACATTACGCATAAAGTTAATGGATACCGAACCGGCTAATGCCGCGGTACCTGCACCTGCACCACCTACGGTAACATTGACTATTTTGGCATTGGCTCGAGCGTTAACATTGACATCGCCATCTTGCGCATCGACGGTTGCACCATCAATGTAAGACAACACATAACCCGCACCAGAAGCACTTGGATCGGCCGGCACTTCACGAGAAGGATTACCGGGATCACCACCAATGTAATTGTAAGAAACCGCAGCGCCGCCAGCGACTTTGCCCGCCCCCGCAGCAGCTACGGCCACGCTGATGATACTTGCATCATCTTTAGCGCTCACATTGATGTTTTTATCAGTACCAGAGGTAGTTACTTGTGCACCGTCATTGATGTATGCCTCGACGCGGTTTTTCAACCAGTTAAGATTGATCGCACCACCAGCAGCAAATTTACCGCCGCCTGCTGCACCTACCGCAACGTTAATAATTTGGGAGCCCATGTCGACATCATCGGGCATATTGTCGACGTTGATACCCATGGATTTTAGATCGGTGGAGCCTGCGCTGGGCGCAAAGCCGGCGGTAACATTAATATCGCCACCCGTAGTGCTCACATCGGCGCCTGAAATATAGGACTTGATGGTATTGTCGACTTCGGTGGTGCCAACCCCGGCACCAATGGCTCCCTTGGCAGAGCCGGCAACGCCGCCGGCGACTACGATCATCGAGGTGCTGTCGGCCGCTGCGATGTTGACAGCTCCCGCTGCGGTAATTTCTGCTTTGTCACCCGCTGCGGTTGCATTGAGATTTCGAGAATCAGTTACCGAAGCGCTGATATCATTGTCAACTTGATTGACCGATACCGCGGCGCCCAGGGCAAATTTGCTGGAACCCGCGCCTCCCACAGTAACGCTTACCAAGGTACTGTCGGCGGTTGCCGTAACATTGACCCCTGCACTGGCATTCACGTCGGCACTATCAATGTTGGCCGACACCGCATTGCCCATCAAGTTAACACCAACACCGGCACCGCCGGCGATATTCTTCGAAATAGCAACGCCGCCTGCAACATTGATGTTAGTCATCTTATCGCTGGCAGTGACGGAAACTCCTGCCGCGTCGACACTGCTGTTGGTTGCACCAGTCTTAATAGGATTGCCCGACTGGGTGTAATCACGCTCTGCCGAAATATGCGCATCGACGGTATTGTTGCTTTGATTAATCGCAACCGATCCTGCCAGCGCGACTTTTTGCGAACCCGCGCCGCCGACGGCGACCGCAACATTCGAGCCAGTTTCTTCAGCTTTCAAAACCACATTACCCGTGGTCTTAATGCGCGAACTTTCAACGCGAGAACGCACCGAGTTTTCGAGAATATTAAACGCAAACGCCGCACCGATACCCGCGGATTTACCAAAGGCAAAACCACCCGCTACGCCCACGAGGTCGCTATCGTCAGCTGCGGCAACGGTTATGTTACCGGCCGAGCCATCGACAACCTGAGAATTGACGATGTAAGCGTCGATGTCATTGCTCATAAAGTTCAGCGAGATCATACCGGCAACACCGGCACTACCTTGCTTAAGCGCGATACCCGCCGCGCCCACAAAATCCATCACAGAACCACTGCTTTTCGCTTCTACAGTGAGGTTGCCGCCGTGTTTGATCGTTGCCGCATCAATGCCCGCGCTAAGAGTATTGTCAGACTCCGCAAAGGCAACCGCAGCGCCTACGCCAGCCTTGCCGCCAAAGGCACCGGAACCAGCCACTTGAATCAATTTGGTTTTGTCATCAACCTTAACGTCGATGGTTTTTTCGCTGGTGAGATCAACGTCCTTAATGTACGCACTCACATCGTATTCGCTATAAGACACTGCAATCGACGCAGCGACCGCCTTACCTTTAGCGCCAGGAGCGCCGGCAAAACCTGCGGCAACATTGGTAATAATGCCATCGCGAGTTGCACTCACACTGACTGCGTCGGCCCAAATTTTGGTATCGGTACCCGTGCCATCGATATAGGCTTCAACGGCACCAAATACGAAAGTAAAACTCAATGCACCGGCGATACCGACGTCGTTTCCGTTGCCTTTACTTTTGGCGTAGGCGACAGAACCTGTGGCTGTTACGGTATCGGTTGTATCTTCCGCACTGACGAGTAAATCGCCCGTGGGCTTCACCGAAGTATCCGCCAAATCGGAGGCATCTTTTAGAATGATGTCGTCAGTATTGTGGATGTAGGCTTTAGCGGTATTGTTGACTACATTTACTGCTATCGAGCCAGAGATTGCCAAACCACTTTTGGTTTTACCGGCCCCACCGCTGGCTTGTGAAGAACCCGAGCTAGCGCCAGAACTACCGGTACTGGAGCCACTGTTTTTGGTTTTCATTTCGCCCAAAACGGACGACATATTGGTTTGCCAGTCGAGCAGATCTTTATCGCTCTGGGCACTGCCATCAGAACCTTGCGTGCCACCCGTACCCGAACCGGCGCCGCCAGAACCGCCAGTGCCAGCATCGGCTGCGTTATCGGCAGGGCTGCTTCCCGCTTTCGATCCTGCCACCGCAAAACCGCCCACAAAGCCGCTGTTTTCGGCATGAACAATGAAATCGCCATCGGCCGAGAGCGTTAGTTTAGTCGCAGAGTTTTCGCCTTCCAGATCACCAACAATGGCCTGTGTATCGCGGGAGCTGACGTTAGCAACGACGGTTGCACCAACGCCCGCTTTGTCGCCACCAGAAACCGTGCCGCCTAAACTGAGGATAAACGAATGATCGGTTGCATCGACAAACACTGCCGCGGCATTATCGGTGCTTGTATCACCGTCTTGATCGCCGTCTTCATCGCCAACGTGACCACTGCCAATTACAATGGTCGAACCGTTCATGATGTGTGCGCGAGTTGTATTATCTACAACGTCCACCAGTACAGTGCCATTCACACCAATGTTGCTGGAGGTACCACCAGTTTTTCCGACGGTAGTGAGGAATGTATCGTTTTCTGCATCGACCTCTAGACTGTCGGCGTAGAGTTTTACCCCTTCGCCAATGGTCGCGCTGGAGGTGTTGTCGAGCAAGAAAATACCCACACTAAAACCAACGCCATTTTTACTGTCAGTTGAACCCGGAATGCTGATGACATCACCAACACCGTTGATCATCTGGCTAGAACTATTGGACTCCACAATGACGTTTTGATCGGTCGCCAGATCTTTGATCAAACTGCCCGCAAGGTGACCGTCATCTTGGTTAATCAGAGCGCCACCGCGAATAGCCGACACCGCATCGTGCTCAACATCCAGCAATACAAACGAACCGGCAACACTGAGCTTTTGACCCGACGCCGTCGAAGACGCCGATGCATTAAAGGGATCAAGCTCTAAACCCAGAGTTTCCAGTGTTATTTTTTCGCCGTCGTCGGCCTCAGCAATAGCAACCAAACGATCATAAATAGCTGTGGCAATATCTTTGGCCAAAGCTTCTTCCGGAGAGCCTTTGGCTTCCCACAAATCTTCGTCTTCGAAATCGGTTGCGGTGAGATCAAAATTCGGTGACGGATCCCCTACGTATTCGTAGCGAGTAAACTGAGAACCCAATACGTTTTCGACCAAGCTGGCATCTTCGAGCTTAACGTCAACAGTGGTGCCCGCTTGCATGTCAGCATCGTTAAGATCACTGGCTTTATCAGTTTCCATATTGAAATCTGCGCTGCGATCTTTGGCAAACTCCACTAAATCGATACCCCAAACTTCTAGCCAGTCGATTTCGTTGGTAGCTTCAGCGGTCACACTTAAATCAGCACCACCATCAACGGCAGCGTCTTTGCCAATATAAGCTTGTGCGTCGTCGTGATACAGACCAATGGTGGTCGCCAAAGAACCGGTAAAGCCTTTATCTTCGCTGGTGCCCTTGGTGGCATCAACTTCGGAAGAAGCCGATACGCTTGGCGAGTTCTCGATTGAAGCTTTTACCACAATGTTACCGTCGGCCTCGACATCCGCTGTGCGTGCGCCCGACTTCAATTGATCATCGCCAATGTGAGCGTTTACGGTATTGTTGTCGATCATCAAGCCCAGTGCGGCGCCTACCGCAAACTTACGGGTCGCTTGAGACTCAGCGCCGTCTTGCTTTTCTTCTGCGTCATCATCTTCATCGTCATCATCTTTGGTCGCTTCCCAAAGATCGAAAACTTTCCAAGCTGCCCCCACAAAAGCTTGAGCAGTTTCGCCAAGTAATTCCTCGGCGGCGACATCAGAGCTTTCTTCCAAATAGCCTTTGACGGAATCTTTGGCGTCGTCATCAAAGCTCACATCCGAATCAGATTCTTCACCGATACCAGCTTCGGCGCTGACGCCACTGGCGTCATCACCGTCATCGGCTTCTTCAACATCATCAACAGAATGGGTTGCGATGACCTGCAGGTAACCGCCAGCATCGATTGTTCCGTCCAGCGATGCCGTTACATCGGTATTTTCGACACTGATTGCCAGGGCGATGCCGACCTTGCCTTCTTCTCCGGCAGCCGACTTAGCACTGGTAAAGTTTTTATCAACAGCGTTAGCCAGCAGATCGAGGTTGCCTCCGGCGGTTAAGTTAGCGGTGTCACCAACCACAGCTTTGACCTCGGAGTTAATCACGCTCACCGCGATAGCCGCGGCAACGCCTTTACCTTCGAGGGTTTTCTCTTTGCCGCCGATGGTAATTTTCTTGTCATCGCCGGCAACATCGGCAATGGCCTTAACGACGTTTTCTGCATCGGCTTTCAGCGAGATATCACTTTCGGCGGTAATCGTGCCGTTAACCGTTAGCGTTGCTTCGGTATTAACGATGCTCAGCGCACCACCAAATAACCACGCCAGAGGCTCAGATTCTGCGGCGCCATTGGCCGTCGCCGATGCCGAGAAGTTGTCGGCATTAATGGTCGCGCCTGAGCGAATATCAACATTGGCCTTTGAGGTCGAAATCGCAACACCAGCAATCAGACTGAATTGATCGATGGCACTGACAAGCTGATCGGCGCCTTTGACCAGTTGCTCTGTGGCCCAGTGACTGTCGTCTTCAAAAAAGTGATCGGCAGCGGCTTCGGCACTCACAGACACATCGGCGCCGTAGAAGGTGGCGCTGGCAATCACAATAGACGACTCGTTATAGTCGATGTTGGCAAAACCCAAAGCGGTGAAATCTTTCTTTTTGTCTTCGGCGGTCAGGGTAATATCACCTGCGTCGCCCGCATTCGCTCCGGTACCAGTTGCGCGAGCATCCAGAACTGCGCCGTTTTGCACCACAATATGTTTTGCCGTTAACGAAATGCTACCGGCGTTGCCGCTAGCTGCAGAGGTGGTAATATTTCCTTCGATGATCAAACGATCATCTGCCGACAGCGAAAGGTCTGCAGTTTTTGCACCCGATTGCGGCACCGTCAAATCGGCTTTGAGCGTAATACTGCCTTCGCTGCTAACTTCAAACAGAGCGTTGCCTGTCCAGTTAACATAGTCAAAAATGGTGTTATCAATATCGCCGGACAAACCCGACAAAGTGATTTGATCGTTACTGTCTTGATTTTCAACGGTGACCAATTCCGCGCTTTTACTGGTATCAATCCCTGAGGCATCGACACGGAAATCAACGCGAGTGGCCGCATTGGTAGCACCTTTTAAGGTATCCCCTTTGCCGCCATTTAAAACAACCTCTTGACCACTAAATCCGCTGGCATCCAAGGTATTGGTACCGGCACCGCCACTCAATTCAGCGCGATCGATACCAGTAAAGCTGTCGACTTCTTCGAAGGTTGCCGTGTCGGTATCCAAATTATAATTAAGCGCCGCAGCGGTTAACGTCAGATCTCCATCACGCTGACCCACGAGCGTATCGACAGCGCTGTCGGTTGCGCCATCTTTGACCGCTTTGATTGTGTCGTTGCCGGCACCGCCGTCGAAACGGTCGCCACCGCTGGTACCGATCAAAGTATCGTTACCCGTACCGCCGATCAGAGTAACGTGACCGCCTTGAAGTGCTGCTCCGTTCCAACCCGCTTTTAGTGATGTCGCGGTCGTCAAAGCCGTCAAACCTAAACGCTCGGCGACTTTGGACATATTTGGAGCCGTGCCAGCAATCGCCAAAGTTACGGTACGTGCACTGGCTCCAGCATCCAGCAGGTGAATGGTGCTACCGTCGGCCGCCAAGGAGGCCGTCAAATCAGTGTGGGCAGCGGTCAAAATATCCAATGCATCTTGCACGGTTACCGCAGAGCTGAGATCAATTTCAATTGGATTTGAAGCGTTGTCGCTAAAAGTTAAGGTGAAATCAGTGCCGTCGATATCGCCCAAACCTAAACCGGCGTTCAACCACGACAATTCAAAATCACCGCTGATGCCATTAAAATCGCCAGCATCGAGGGTTACGCCGCCATTGCCGGCCGTCAACTCAGCAGTTTCAAAACCTGCCAGCGTATCGACTTCAGTGCCGGTGGTTAGCTTGCTGTTGATCAACGTCATGTTAAGACCGCTGCCACCCGTTTGCACTAGGGTGTCATAACCAGCATCGCCATATAATTTATCGTTACCTGCACCGCCAACCAAGCGATCGTTACCGTCGGCACCGATTAAAGTATCGATACCAGCGCCGCCAATTAAGATATCGTCGCCAGACCACCCCCACAAAAAGGTGTCGCCCATAAAGCCTGATGCGTCGATGAGGTTATCGCCGGCGCTGCCGTAAAGATCCGCGGACTGAATACTGATCAAGGTATCGATAATGCTCGAACCTTGGGTGTTAGCGCGGGCAACTTCACCCGCTAATAAATCGGCGGCTTTAGCGGTGCCGTCGAGAGTGGAATCATCAACAACCGTTAGTGCGGCTACATCTGTCTTCGCTAAGGTGCCGATAAACTCAATATAGTATTCACCCTCACTGAGCTTAGTAACTTTCACATTGCCGGAGCCAATTCCGGCAACCGCCTCAAGGGAAGATTGGATGGTGGCAACACTGGCATCAAAAGCGATGGCTGCGGTTTTATTGCCCGCCAGCTCGAGTTTAAAACTGCCCTCGGTATTGTTGGCAAGACGCAGCGTCTGAATTTCGTTACGACCGGGATCTGCGGTTGCGAAAACCGGTGTTTGACCGGTAGAGTTGGCGCTACCCAGTGTAATGCCGGCAACATTTTTTGCCGCCATGTTACCGACAAATTCAATGCGCCAGCCGTTTTCGATCACCGCCACAGTGACATCGTTATCGCCGATATTGGATAAGCTTCGCAACGCACGACCGAGCTCGGCGGCGTCGGCATCGTGAGCAATGGTCACGGTTTCTTGACCATCAAAGTTCAGAGTGAAATAACCGTCGGTCGCACCCGCAAGGGTAATGGTTTGCACTTCGTTAACGCCGTCAGCCAAATCCAACGTGCCGTTTCCGGCAGCGTTACCCGCAATCACCAATCGGCCATCACCATTTTCGCGCACGGTATCATTGCCAAGGCCACCATCAATGCTGTCGAGCCCAAGACCGCCGGTGAGAACATCATCTGCGCTCGACCCCTTAAGCGTATCGTTACCCGCGCCGCCGTCGAGCGTCACGCCGCGATCAAAACCTGACGCATCGATGCTATTCGCCGATACGCCGCCGGTAATTTTCGCGGTTTCCAAACCAGTAAAGCTATCGACCTCAGAACCAATAGTTAAGGTTCCTACTCCGGCAGCTCCAGCTAAGGTCATGCTCGCATCGCGGTTAACGACTAAGGTGTCTGTGCCGCCGCCAGCGGTAATTGTGTCGCTGCCCAATCCACCGGTGAAGCTATCGTCCTTACCGGTACCAATCAGAGTATCGGCGCCATCACCACCGGTTAGGCTCACGCCACCAAGAGTAAAGGCACTGGCATTAAGAGTGTGTCCGGTCGCGCCAGTGATACTCAGGTCGGCTGTTTCAATATTCGCTAAAACATCACTTTCGGCACCAATAACTAAGGCGGTATCGTTCAGCACCATACTCGAGGCTCGAGCGGCAACCAAGGTGTCGGTACCAGCGCCACCATCAAGGGTGTCATTTCCCAAACCGCCTTGCAGGCGGTCATTGCCTTTACCGCCAGTGAGGGTATTGGCGCTGCCATCACCGATGAGGGTATCGCCGTAATCGGAACCGATCACATGGGAAAAACCTTTGGCCGCGGTAAAGCCAGACGCTTGATCCTTGCTCAAATCAACACTAGCACCAGAACTGAACTTCGAATAATCCAAAGTCGCGGCGGCGTCGGCGTCAAGCGTTTCGATACCGCTAAAGGTAATCCCGTTGAGCAACAAGCTATTGCTACCCAAAACCTGCCAAGTACTGGAAGCCAAGCCAGATAGTTCATCTGCGCCGTCGCCGGCATTGATGTTTTCAACTCCAGAAAACGCGAGATTGAGATTGTTCGCGGTGCCGTCCAAATCGGCGCTGCCGCTGTTATTACCCGTCAAGGTCCAGTCGATTAGGGCGTTGGGGTTTTCGGTGGTGGTCAGCGCTTCAGTGGCAACTAGGGTGTCATTGCCGCCAAGACCGTTGAAGGTAATCATCAACGGTGAATCTAAATCGGTGAGACTAGAATCGAGCGTCAGGCTGTTAGCACCCGTCGAGCCCGTAATCGTGAGATCGACACCAGTGGCGGGGAGAGCCTGCTCAAGCACAACAGTGGGGGACGCTTGAGTATTGTCGATGATTTGAATAAGAGCGGTATTGTCATCGGCGGTTGTGAGCTTGACGGTCATGTCCGAGTCATCACTCATGGTCAACGCCATGGGATCGGCCGAAAAGAGTAAACGCGGCTCCATGCCCTCGAAATTAAATCGATTGCGCTCGGCGGGCTTGGCGATTTTTCGAATCGCCTGAGACAGTGGATTGCTGCTTACCAAACGCATAGGTTGATTTGCGCTGTGACGAGCTGAAGCAGGCATGACGCCTCGCTTGATGCGTGAGCCGAAGCTTTTTGCCGCTGCCCAAAGTCCACGTTTTGCCGAAAATGGAAATGCCATAATGTTTTGCTCTTTTTTTGTTGTCGAGGCCATCTCTCCCCAGAGATGACCCACCCTATTTCACCGATTTTCTTGTCTCTAGATCGCTCATTGACGATCTATTTTTGGCTCAAACCAGCTCCGAAGAGAGGGTCAAGCCTGTCGATCGAGCAACGATATAAACCGCTTTTCGACCGTTAACGTGCGTGTTTTTTTGCAGCCCCTTAAAAACCACAAAAGGCCTCGCCAGAAAACTGGGGAGACCAGGTGTTGATTTGCTTTGGCCCCGCAATAACGGAGCTAACTGCTACTCTGCGACGGCGACTTCTTCCTGCTCTGCCGAAGGCTCTTCAACACCGACCTTGCCCAACATGACGTTAAAGTTGCGCAGTGACTGTAAGTGGGTGTAGATCAACTCCATGCCGTCGCTCTTTACCAATTGCTCCAATGCGTCTGTCGATAACT
This sequence comes from Cellvibrionaceae bacterium, assembly GCA_050633365.1. Classification (GTDB taxonomy): domain Bacteria; phylum Pseudomonadota; class Gammaproteobacteria; order Pseudomonadales; family Cellvibrionaceae; genus Pseudomaricurvus. Next base: position 25,175 of record JBOEGJ010000014.1, read on the forward strand.
CTTTAAGCTTTTGTCGATTGATCGCAGAAAAGCCTGTCAGAGTAATCTTTTCTTCGCTGCCAGCGGGGGTAAATTGAGCCCCCATCGGCTCGAGCAATTCGAGCTCTTCCAGCTTTTTACAGAACGCCTGAGTACGAGCAAAATGCAGCTGATACTCTTTCAAGAACTCTAGAACGCTATCCAAGTATTGGGTCTTCTCACCTTCGCCATCAAACAGGCGCTCACCCAAGTTGTCTTGATTACAGCCATCAAAGGTCTCGTCAATACACAGGGTGAAATTTTTACCATCGTCTTGACTGGAAAAAACAAAGGGGTAGCGACGCAGGAAGGCCGGGACGTAGTTCGCGTCCAGCTTACCGTCGGCATCAATATAGAGATTTTCTTGATCTCGAACGCCCATCACCACCAGAGGCATCACCTGCCCAGGCTCTCCAGCGAACACGATGGGGTATTCGGAAGCGGCTGCAATAAACTCAACTGCGGTCAAAGGCATTGAGTTAACGTCTTTTGCAAAGGCAAAGTTATCGCCGGCTTTGACTGACCATTCGCGATGACGCTGACTATTGACGGCTTGAGCGCGCGAATAAATTAAAAGCTGTTTAGACACGTAAAATCCCCACAAATTGTAATATTTTTATGCTCCAGACCCTCCCCGAACAGTTTTGTGATACCTGTCACAGTTTTTTGTTTGGCCTAGATGTAAGCGTGAGAGTGATTTTGGCTGATTTAGGCGCCAATACAACCCCTAAGTGGATACTTACCGGAAGAGCGTTTATAGAAAGGGGGGGTAAATCCAAACGACGAGATAATACGCACTGATTCTTAAGCTTTTCCGATATAAGCGGCGAAGAAGGAAATGGGTACTAAAGGATGGGTCCCGAGGTACCAGAGCTAGGGCTCACTGATAGTGACCAAAGCCCCGCTTGAAGTCACCGATTTAGAGGGATGGTTTGCTCACCTTGCACTCGATTCCAGCAGGCAGTGTATTGTCTGGATTGTCGATGTGAGCTCTGATGCGGTAGGTTCCACTGGCCGCATCCACGATCGGATCGATCATGGTAATTTTCGCGGGATACTCTCCTCCCACCGGCTTGACAGGAAAGATCGTCAGTTCTGATCTCTCGGTTACAGCGCCAAGACTTTCATAGGGCATAACGATTTCGACCTTGAGTGGATTTAATGCCGCCAGCGCCATGACGGGCTCGGTGGTGACAAACTCGCCGGACTCCACAAAATAATCAATCACAACCCCCTCGATGGGACTTTTTACCGAGCGAAGAGACAAAACCGCTTTAGCCTGCTGAAGCTCCTTGATGGCTACCTGAAATTCAGTTTGAAACTCGTCTCTCTCGTGTACCGAAATCAACTCATCTTGATACAGCCCTTCATTTCGCTCGTAATGACGAAGCGCAAATTCCGCACGAATCTCCGCCAACTCCACTGACGCTGCCTCAACGTCGGATCGCAGAGAAAACAATTGCTGCCCTTTTTTCACCGAGGCACCCAACTTAACGGGCCGCTGAGACAGAACGCCCTCAACCGGGCTGGATATATCAATGCGAACACTGGGCTCGATGACACAACCCACGGAAGGCAAATACTGATCAGTCGCCGGTTCCTGAGCACTTAAGCCCTGCGCCGATACAGTAGCCATGAGCGCCACCGAGACAAAAGCCATCACTCTAGAAACGCCCCATACCTGTTTTGTCACACTTAACTCCATTTCCCACCCCCCAAAAATGCCAACCGAGATCGGTCACGTTGATCAGATTTTTGAGTCGCTTTACGCTCACGCGCGTGTTTGTTTTCGAGTCGCCATTGGCAATAGCGTTGCAACCGCTGCCCCATCCAATCGCCAATCACCGGAAGATAAAAAACCGGCATCAGTGACTGATAAATCCGCTTACCGTAAATATTGATCAGCGGGTCGTCGTAGGAAACTATATACTCCACCGTTCCGGGATCACCCTGGCGGGCACAGCGCCCTTCGAGCTGACGATCTATTCGGCTGGCATCTTGCAGCTCGCAGATAATAACATGCAAGCCGCCGGCATCACGTGTTTCTTTCGCCAACTTGATATCCGTGCCCCGCCCCGCCATAGACGTGGCAATCGTCACTCGCCCTGGTTGTCCAGCTTGCGACACAATATCAGCTTCGCCCGAATCCTGTTTAGCGGTGAGTAATTCAAACGCCACGCCCGCCGAGGTTAACTGTTGAGACAGACGCTCTGACTGCGCCACCGTGGCGGTTCCTACCAATACGGAGCGCTGCTTAGCGGCGTGCTCAATAACCGCCTCGATAATAGCCGCTTCTTTTGCCTCTAAGGTTTTTAGTACTCGATAGCGAATACGTTTACGCAAAGTTTTCTTTAACAGGGGAATTTTGTACACCAACAAATTGTATACAGAGAAAAATTCGTGGCGCACTTCATGTGCCGTACCGGTCATACCCGACAAAAAAAAGTACTTGCGAAAAAACTGTTGATAGCTGATTTTGGCCAAGGTTTTTTGTGGCTGGGTCAACTCACAACCCTCTTTGATCTCGATCATTTGATGAAGCCCCCCTTCCCACGATCGATCTTCCGCCAAACGACCAGTGTACTCGTCAACAATCATGATTTTATCGTCGCCGACAATATAGTGTTTATCGCATTGAAATAAATACAAAGCGCTCAGCGCCTGCATCAACAATTCTTCAGCGCGGGCACGCTGATGCCAGTTCCAGTGCTTGTCTTCGTCTTGAGCTATTTCCTCGATTCTATCGCGCCCCTGCTTTTTGAGAATCGGACGCCGATACAACCAATCGATTTCAAACTCTTCACCTTCGCGATAGCTCTGTGCAATCGCCATGACATCACGCAATAACTCTTCACTGTCCGCCATAGGCAGTTCACCGCCGGAAATAATCAACGGCGTTCGAGACTCGTCGATGAACACACTGTCGGCCTCATCGACGATGGCGAAAACCAAGCCTTGATGCATGAGCTTCTGAGTAAAATCGTGCCCGGCGACCAAACGATCGCGATAGACATCAATACTGTCTTTGCGCTCCCCTAACACGAGAGAATCTTTTAGGTAATCAAACACCAACTCATTGTTCGAGCAGTAAAGAATGTCGGCGGCGTAAATTTGTTGACGATCCTCGAGTTCCAAGTCGTTATTGAGCGAACCGGCCGCCAAATTAAGATACTCAAATAGCGGCGTCATTTCTTCACAATCTCGCTCGGCAAGATAGTCGTTAGTTGTCACCACGTGCACCTTGACACCCGCTAGAGCGGCAGTACAGGAGGCCAAGGTACAGGCGAGTGTCTTGCCTTCCCCCGTGGCCATCTCCGCCACCATACCGTAGAGCATGACGAGCGACGCTCGGATTTGTGTGTGATGGTGACGCATTCCCAAACTGCGCCCCGCCGATTCACGCACCATCGCAAAAGCCTCGATGACGCTGGCTGGCGTCAAGCCTCGAGAGCTCAGATTTTGGCGAACGGCGATACGGTGTCGAGTAAAAGCCTCTTCGTCGAGTCTCTGTAATTGCTCAGAGCGTTTAATGATTTTTTTTGCCGTGTAACCAACCCCCATCAGCGGACGGCGAAGTGGCCAACCCGCACGACTGTAGCCAGTGCGCAAGAAGCCATCCAGCCAAGAAGGGGTGTCCAAGATTTTTTCGGGACGCAGCGTCGGCGACGCCGGGTAGCGACGAGGAAACCGAGAGGAGAGAGACAGGCCCATGACGCGGAGATTAAACCTCGAACTTTTCGATAAAAACTTGACGAACCTGCCGTATCAAACGATAGGCAATGGGCTCGGAGGGCAGCGAAAACCTTACATAGAATCGCTCAAAAATATAATCCATCTGCGCGGTATTCGCCTCCACTTCAAGAGAGACATAATTCTCCATGGCCGCAAGCTTTTGATCGGCTGAAGGATCGACAATAATGTCGCCGCCTCCCGCACTGGTCAACACCGGACTGGGAATCTCTTTACTAACGGTAGGAACCACCGTAGATAGCGTGGCCAAGAGGCTTTGCTCACGATTCGAGGCGGGCTTGAGATGTATTTTTTCGGTGTGCTTAATGACCTGCTGTGCATCGAGTTCCGTCACCACCACCTTAACCCTCAAGGGCCGATCCGGCGCAATCACATAACCCACCACTTCGCCGCGCTGAATAAATCGATCCTGCAAGGTGCCGCGCTGTGGAACTACAAGCTGCCCCTGATGGCGCGAGCGAATTTCCAACTCGGCGAGCGCCTCGGAAATATCATGGCGCTCATCTTGAAAACGTTTTAGTTCGGCCGCAGCCAAACTCGTCTTATTGCGATCTTGATATACCGAGCGCAACCGCGACTTGGCCTCCAGTAACTGTGCATCGACCACCGCTGCTCGGTCGCGAAGCTCTTGATTGGATAGGGTCATCAAGAGCTGGCCAGCAATCACTTGATCATCATCGGGCAGAGACAGCTGGCGAGCAAAACCAGACTCACCGGCATACAAGCGCTCTTCATCGAGCACCCAAGCAACACCACTACTGGTGACACTTCGCGGCAACGGCAGCTGAAACAATAACCCCCACACCAGTAACGCTAACAGCGCCATTACCCATCCCGGCCGCTTGCCCTGCATCACAAACTGAGAGTCGCGAAAAGGCAGGCTCACAGTCTTCACAAAGGGAACAACCCAACTGCTCATTAAAGTCCAAATCCCCAACAGCACACCGACGACAAAGTACTGACTGCCGATGAACATCACGATGGAGATGGAAATAAACAATCGGTAAATGAACGAGAACATATTGTAGAAAAACAGCCAATAACGCTCTCTGGAGTCCACGCTAGGGTCTTCAATTTCACGAAAACGAAAGATGTATTTTTTGAATAAATAGCCCCAATAGCTGACGCCGCGTTTGGCCAGACTTGGAATTTCAAGGTAGTCAGCCAACACATAGTAGGCATCAAACTTAAGCAACGGGTTACCATTGAACAGCAAGGTCGATACGCCGGCCATAAACGCCACGTTGTAGAGCATAGACTTAACCAAGCCATCGGCAGCCATGGACCAAAGCACCACGGCAACAGCCGCAATAAATAGCTCGACCACCAAACCTGCAGCCGCAACCTTCATGCGCTGATATTTGTCAGAAAATGCCGCCGACTCAGACGCATTGACATAGGGCATGGGGAAGAACACAAGGAACATGATGCCCACTTCATGCACCTGCCCGCCAAATCGCCGCACAGTATAGGCATGTCCTAGCTCATGGATGATTTTGATCAGCGGGTACAAAAACCACAATAAAAATAAATTATCGGCGGCCAAAACTCGGTCGGCGGCATTGCTGGTTAGGGCCTCGAAGTTTTGCGCGGCAACCACTAAACCGTAACTCACAACGATTAAGTAAAGCCACTTTAGCGGCCATCCCATGCATCGATCAATGACAGGACAAAGCTTATCGAGCAGGCGCGTGGGATCAAACAAGGGAATCTGAACTGACAGCGGAGAGTAAACTTTTTGCAGCGCTTTCTTTTCTTGCTTGCTGTCGCTTCGCTCGAAGAGATCGGTGGCATTAACCGGCACATCAAGGTAAAGCATGTCGGTTTGATAGAGCGATGCCATCAAAGACACCACATCCTCTTGCGTCGGCAACTCGTCTTTAAGCAGGTCGCCCGCCATCAACCAAATCTGGTTGAGATCGCGTTCACCATCCATCAATCCGATAACGGTATAAGCTTGTAGTGAGAACAACTGAATGCTGCCCGAGATAGGATCTCTTAAGGCGTACTTGTTTTCACCGCGCAGCTGTTGCTGGGTTATTTCGACCTGCGGCTTCAATCGCGGCTTAAGCTGTTCGACGCGATACCAGTTTTGACTAAATAATGACGCCATCTTATCCCCAGAACGACCAGAGTTTGAGCGCCAACCACTTGCGTAGCTCTCCAGTCCAGATATCGATCAACAAGCGCTCACCGGCAGACACTTTTGCCACCCCCACTAAACCGGGTCGAAAGCGAGGGTGAGAATGCTGTAAATAGGCCTCAACTCTAAAAACGGTACCCCCATCTCTGACTTCGGTAATGGGAGTGATCGACTCCACCACAAAATCGAAACCTTCGCTGGGCATCGACGACAATACCACCCGCCCAGCCATGGCTTCTTCGACATCGATAATCCGATATTCATTGACATACAAAATCAACCGGTAAGCCGCTAACGGTGACAGTTGGAATAGCTCTTCACCCTGACTAACCGATCCGCCCAGACGCTGACTAAGATCACCATCGACGATCAAGGCATCAAATGGTGCACTCAACTCGGAACGCTTTAGTTTACTTTCCGCAGAGGCGAGGCTTGCTTTGGCTTGCTCCATTTGTGCGAAAAAGATTTGCGCCTGCGCTCGATCTCGCTTGGCCAAGGCTTCGGTATATTGTTTGCTATTTTGCGCCAAGCGACTCATGGCCTTAATTTTCTCAAGCCGAAGATCATTATCTTCCATATAGGCAAGCACATCGCCACGCTCTATGCGATCACCCGCGCGAACCGATGATGATTTTAGGTAGCCGTTAAAAGGCGCTGACACTATGCGTAGTTGTTTTGGCTCAAGTACCGCATCGGCGTTAATCAAGTAGTCACCACGGGCCAATGAGAAGAACACCAACAATAGAGTCAAACTTATAAAAAAGACTTTACGCTTCACGTAACCGGGTGCCAGCAGGCGCTCGAACTGGCGCTTGCAGTGACGTTTTAACGAGCCCCAGAGTGATAGTTCGGCTAAGCGTCGATGCTCAAAAGCAACTCCCACCAATGAGAGGTTGGCTTCGATACGATCAATTTCGGCCTGACTAAATGGGCTCTTTGCCGGCCGCTCAAAGGTTAACACCAAATACACGTCGTCGTTGTGATATACCGGCACAGACAACACACAAGCGTTATGATGAGCGATCGATAACTTCTCGGCTTGCAGTGCAACTGCCCCCTCTTTTAGCTCGGGCCAGGCGATAGCACGACGCTGATCGCAAGATTCCTGCATCACTTTAACGATCTGTTTTGCCGTTACACTGTTGAGCGCGTAATCGGTACTGCCGGAAATAACTCCGAGACTAACGCTGGTGAGCTTGCAGTGCCCTAACGACACTCGATCACAATCAAAATCGCGGGCTAGAGTATCAACCCACTTTAGCGCAGCTTCTTTTAGCGCTTCACCGCGGCCTACAGCTACAAAGCCATCGATAACAATCTTTTGTTGATCCAGCGTTAGCTGCTGCTGTTGATGTAAATCCTGTGCTATGCGGCTTTCAATCCACAACACATTTTTTTCGATGTCGGTCATGACATCTTCGAGCGTATCGCCTCGCAGTGGCATATAGCCTGAAAATACCGCAACTACATCATCATCGACGACCACAGGATAGGCGATTCCGTATTCGAGTTCAGCATCACCGGGCGGCACCACCAATGGCTGAAGCTGAGACAAGCACTCGTCAACCAAATCCCCCAACCGCTCTAACTGGCTCTGATTACGAGGCCAAATCGAGACCGGCTGAAGCGCCCCCTGCTGGGGCTTAACCGCCAACATGGCACAAGAAAATCCAGGCAAGTCCGCCAACAGGTTGTGCAGCCAAGCATCATACCAATGCCCTTGCTGTGCGAACTGATTGAGCTCTTGAAGCGAGAGGCGAGAAGCACTGCCCTCTTCGACTCGAATGTCATTGTGCTGCATAGTATTTAAACGCTGGAGTGGAACGAATTATCGGAAGGTCTTGAGAAACTAGACAGCTCAAGCGGGAAAACAACGGTGAATTACTCACCAGTGTTCTCGATCTAGGAAAAATAAAAATGGGGTGAGCCGACGAAATGACTCAGCCCATTTAACTCGTTAGCTTTCGCCGACGGGACCGAAGCGAGTTTCATATTCGGAGATAACGTTATTCAACAAAGTGCTCAAGCGCTTTGCCGCGTGGGGATTCAAGATAACTCGATCCGACAAGCTGATAGACACTTCTTTTTGACCGGTATGCCAAGTGGAGTTAGTTCCAAACAAAAGAGTAACTTCTTCGCGGGTACTGGAAACATTACACACATTAGCGTAGGTACTGCGCATCTTGCTGTCGTCCCAATTGAGCTTGGGCACAGATCCGCTTTGAGTTTTTTTATCATTCGTGTCAGACATGGAGCTTCCTTTTAGTGTCTCTATTGATCTTGTTTTTGGCTAATAGATTAGTCAATTCGATAAGATTACAAGCCCGTCAACCAATAAACAACACCATCGATTAACGCGCCCGATCTTATCAGTGCGCCTGGTCATCTGGGCTTAGCTTGCCACCTTTCCAAGTTAATACCTGCTTTTCGGTAAAAGGCGTCGCGTTGCGTTGCGCCCATTGCTGCTGCATTTTTTGGCGCTTCGAGGTCGATGGTGATACGTGCCACCCCTGACGTCGAACCGCCGCCAAAATAGCGGCACTGGCTAACTTAGGCATCAGTGTATCATCGTTATCCGCCGATGAAATAACGGGTTGCTCAACCTGCGACGATACCGGCGCGGTGCCGTCACCATCTTGCTCACAAGGAATGGCTCCCTCCGGTAATTCCACTGGATCTCCATTTTCATCCACCGGTGACAGACACTCTTGCTCGTTGCGCTTATCCTCTTCGGTCTGCGTATCTCCCGTCTCGGTTGAGGGTAGATTCTGCAAGAATTGTATCAACTCAGCTTCACTCAGCTGTGACGCTTCCGCCGACAAAGACACCGGAACAAAATTCAATCCAGTTTGATCTTGGCCTGCGCCTTCAGCGCCGAATACCGATAGCACTTGGGTGACGGGATCCCAGGTGAGCTCGGGCAAGATAGTGCGACCGGTGTATAGCCCCTCTTGTGAACCACCAATCAAGCCGAGTATTTCTGGTACTGTCGAGACCACCACCCCGTTGAGTGACGGCACATCTGTAATCCGGCCATAGTTACCTAGAATCAAGTCCTCGAGGAATTGCCCGACAAATTGATCGGCTCCAGCGCCGCCCAGTAAGCGATCGAAGCCTTCACCGCCATCAATAACATCATCGCCGCCAAGTCCGAGATCAGAAGTATCCACAAAGAACTGATCCAGATCATCGAAGCCCATCACACCAAAGTCGCCAAAAATGATGTCATCACCAGCATCGCCGTTGATTTGGTCATCCCCGCCACCGCCGAAGGCGCGATCGTTGCCTTCGCCGAGATCCATTTGATCGCTTCCGCCAAGGGTTGGATCATTAGTAATGGCTTCTACAAACTGGTTGTTGGCGTAGGTAATGGTGCCCTGATCGCCAAAGACCACATCATCCCCCGCACCGGCGTTGACGCTATCGTCGTCGAGACCAGCCAAGATGCGATCATTACCCGCCCCAGAGTCGATAATGTCATCCCCCGTGGTTGATGCATCCACATCGGTGGTTTGCATCTGAGTCATATCGCCGCTGGTGTCATAGTCGATAACGCCGTTGTCACCAATGATGTCGTCGTTTCCGGCACCTGTGGTAATAACATCGTCGCCCTGACCGCCAGCAACGGTATTATCGCCGTCACCCAGCTGAACATTATCGTTGCCGCCGACGGAAGGCTGACCAGTACGAAGCTGCTCAACCACACCGTTGTTGCGCCAGAGAATTTCACCGTGATCGCCAATCACTTGCTTGTCGCCATCGCCACCAACCACTTGATCATCCCCGTCTCCAGCGATGATGGTGTCTTCGCCATCGCCGACCGTAATGACATCGTCGCCTCCAGCATTTGGTGTTGTGGAGGTTGCACGAATACGAACATCGTTGAGGTATTGCAACTCACCATTGTCACCTAAGATGGTCGACTGACCGTTACCGGTGGTAATCGCATCTTGGCCAAGACCGCCGAGTACGCGATTGAAACCATCGCCTGCTAGCAAGGTATCGTTACCTGCAGTGCTAACATCAACGTCAGTGGTTTGCATCAAGATCACATCGCCATTGGCGTCGTAATCGATCTGACCATTGTCGCCGATGATGTCGTCATCGCCGGCGGTGGTGGTGACTTGATCGTCGCCTTTACCGGCCAGAATGGTATTGTCATCACCCAATATATTGATGACGTCATCACCGCCGAAGGTTGCTGCAAGGGTACGAATCTGCTGTATCACGCCAGAGTTAGTCCACAACATCTCACCGTGATCACCGATGACTTCTTTGATACCGTCACCAGCATTTAAGGTATCGTCACCATCGCCTAACAAGACAACGGCAGCACCGTTACCTGCGTTGACACTATCGTCGTCACCCTCACCAAAGGCCGTGGAGGTTGCACGGATCAAGACATTATTGATGTATTGGAATTCACCGCTGTCCGATTGGATATGATCAATGCCGTCGCCAGTGGTAATGGCATCTTGGCCAAGACCGCCGAGTACGCGATTGAAACCATCGCCTGCTAGCAAAGTATCGTTACCGGCAGTGCTAACATCAACGTCAGTGGTTTGCATCAAGATCACATCGCCATTGGCGTCGTAATCGATCTGACCATTGTCGCCGATGATGTCGTCATCGCCTGCGGTGGTGGTGACTTGATCGTCGCCTTTACCGGCAATGACTGTATTGCCACCCGCACCCAAGCTCACCACGTCATCGCCGCCTTGATCCAAGTCGCGACTGATAAGCTGTTGAACAATGCCATTTTGCGCCCAAGTCATTGCACCGTGATCGGTGAAAATAAAGTGCTCGCCATCGCCAGCGGTAATGGTGTCGTCACCCTGACCGGCGATGACGACGGAGTTATCCACATCGACATTAATGGTATCGTCGCCGCCATTAGTCGCATCATTGCTTTCGAATGAACGCAGCACTTGCGCTTGCCAAGTGATGGTGGCGTTATCACCAGCGATGACAGCATCGCCGAATAAGACATCAATAATGTCGGCTCCTTGGCCGCCGAGCACTTGGTTACGCACTCCGCTTTCACCCACGGTAATCGTATCGACGTCGCCTACCGTTTCACGGCTGCGAACTCGAACCACACTACCCGCGAGATAAGCGATATCTCCAAGGTCGCCAATAATGATGTTACTGCCTTCGAACTCGTTGACTTGATCGTCTCCAAGACCTGCAAGAATGCGATCATCGCCTTCGCTGCTGCGAATAAGATCGTTACCGGACACGCTTAAATTCAAGGTAATGATGGTTTCGAGATCAACTAGCTGACTGGCCAGTAGAGAAGTACCCGCAGCGTTTTGCGCTTCACCTTCGTCACCAAAGATAATGTCGTCACCGGAGCCGCCGTCGATATCATCGTCGCCCGCGTTACCGCGAATCACATCAATCTCAGAGCCGCCTAGTATTACGTCGTTGCCATCGTCACCGTCTAGGGTGTCGAAGCCTTGCTCGCCATAAATACGATCGACGCCTTCATTGCCACTGATTTGATCATCATCGGCGTTGCCATAAAGCACATCGTCGCCCTGACTGCCTTCGATAATGTCATCACCATCGCCGGCGTTAACGCGAATTGCCAAGGTGGCGCTACTCGCATCAATAACGTCATCGCCGTCGTTACCAAAGATGTCTAAGCGACGAGTCTCAAACCCAAGCGGTGCGGCCAGTGCTGCGTGAGCTGGATTCAATAGGTCGTCGGTCGCTGTTACAACAACCCGATCATTACCCAAGTTTGTGTAGAGACTGGTGACCGTAATGCTCTCGGTATAAACGCTGGCCACAGTCACTTGATCGTCGCCCGAGCCGGTCCAGATGACCAAGTTGTTATCAAAGTTTCCGCCGGTGGCTGTGTAATTGATTACCGCCGGAGCTAAACCTGTCACGCTTGTATCGGTAATTATGACCGGTACAGAATCGTCACTGCTGTCGAAGTCACTGATGTAGAGCTGGTTAATGCCTGCGCCAGCATCTAGGTTTAATTCACCACGAATAAGATCAACAGTACCATCGGCGTTAGTTTGATTGACGAAATCACCATCGGCGCTATCGGCAACTTCTAAGCGATCATCGCCTAAGCCACTATCGATATTGGTGACTGTATCCACGTAGGTGGAACGCACATTGATTTGATCGTCGCCCGAGCCGGTGTCGATGTTTAAGGTTTCAACACCGTAGTAATTAATGCCATCAACCCGTGTCGCAACACTGGCGCCAGAAACAGCCATCAAGGCCGCATCGGCAAATTCGCCTTGGAACTGAACGATCCAATCGTTGCCCATTTTCACAACGGATACATTATCCGTCGCCGGTAAGGCCTCATTGTTGTTCAAGGTATTTCGATGATTGTTCGGATTAAGTGCTGGCGCTAAAGCGTCAATAAATTCGTCGGCATCAGCATCCCAAGCGATATCAATTTGTTGACCCAAAACTTCAACGCGGAAAGTACCAGAGGTTGCCTCCACTCGAAGCGTTTGAACATTGCCACTGATCGCTGTGATAGCGCCAATACGAAGCTCTTCAATACGCGCATCTTTCGAGGTGTCGTCATCTTCCGTTAAGTTGGTGATATCGGCAATCATCACTGGAATGATCTGGCCCGCAAGCTCACCGCCGAAGGTGATGGTATAACGCTCACCGCTGGCAGAAGTCTCTTGCTCAACACTCACTCCAGAGTCGACGCCAAAATGCGCGTTCAATGCGGCAATTAAGCTGCTCGCATCAATACCATAAGCGATGTTATTCAAGACTCCGTAGCTGCCAAAGTCTATATCGAAGTTACCGCCTGCGGCGCGAACCAACAGTTCTTGCTGGGCCGCAAGAGATGGCATGTCCAAACCAATCAAACTGGTGTCGTTCACTTGCAATTGATTGTCGGCAGCATCGCCGGAATCATCGACATTCAAAACATCGCCCAAGGTATCGGCAGCGCCCATATCCACAACCAACAGTGCGGCAATTTCATCGACCAATTGTTCGTCGCTGCGAACAGTGATGACATCGTCACCACTTCCTGTCTCAATGCGAGTAACACCCGATACAGTTTTAACGGTGACATCATCATTGCCACCACCGCTGTTGATGTGGGTCGAACCTTCGTGCGTTGATTCAACGGTGACAATATCTATGCCGCTACCAAGATCAAGGCTTAGTGCTTCGATGTTGTCGTAGTGAATACCGCCTTTAACTTCGGTGCCGGCAATAGTTCGATCACCACCCATGCCTAAACCGGTAATACGATTTTCGGTCAGCACGAGGCTTTCGTCGGCCGGACTGTTGCCGTTATAAATATTAAGCACATCGATCTGAACCGCTTCGTCGACACGGGTATTGAGATTGACTGGGCGAACAAAATACTCATCGCCATCCATCAAGATCACACCTTCGGGAAGTTCGGCCAAGGTCAGCGTGAAAAGATCGTCCGAGATAGATTCAATATCAACGACCGCCACCAACTCACCCGCACGCATGATGCTAACTTCGTAAGGATTGCTGGCAATACGGGCGTCGAAACCGCTCACGAACGCTTTCGCGTCTGGGTCCCAAGACTCAGCAGTAAGATCTGTAATTTGATTACCCGCACTAACGGTGACCGAGCCCTCCGATGGGAAGAGATTGGTTTCGTTGGGCAGCATCACCGGATTATTCAACGCGTAGTCGGCACCGATTTGTTCACCACCATTAATGAACACAGGCCCACGAATCAGATTGGTGCGCTCAGCGCCTAGCGCGAAGACTTTCACATCACTGCCATCGATAAGCAGGTCTTCGATGGCGCTCACATCGACCGCCTGCAACGAATCCCAAGTGCCGGTAGTGAAAGACACACTGTTCTTACTGGTTTCAACCTGAACTTCATCTAGCTCAGCGTTGCCACTGAAGGCCAGCTCACCATTGTAACTGCGAGTTTCAACGCCGCCGATGGCGACACTAACGTCATCATCTGGAGTGCCCGACAACACCATAAAGTAATCGTCACCATGCCAGTCAGCGCCAGCGTAGGAGGAGTACTTATCTTCAATGGTGTAGGAAATCTCATAGCGATCGCCCGTGACAAAGCTGAGATCGGAACGATCTACTGTAAAGGTATCGTTGAGAACATCGTAACCGGTAATAATCGCTGACTCACCCACAGAGTTGCCCGAGAGCATCGTCAGCGTCATGCCAACCACGTCGACAAATTCAGTATCTAAGCCATGGCCATCGAGAGAAATATTCAGCTGATAGCTCTCGCTCATTCCTCTTTCGGTCACGGATGTTTCGAGTACAGAATAGTCCGAGCTCGTAGTCGAGCTAAAACCACTAAGTGATATATCTAGGTAGTTGATAATCGGAATGTAGTTAGCTTCGTAATGCGTTTGCTCGACCCGAGTTGTAACACTTTGTGATTTCGAGTAGGTCACTTCGTAACCCACCTCAACCGAATAAGTACCCACGGTGTCGAATAGCGCAAGAAGCATTGGATCGTTGACATTACTACTGCCGACGTCAAGATCAGCACTCAAATCAACAATTTCACTCGCTGGAATCAGATCACCATTCTGATCGTAGATTTTCAGGTAAGGTACATAACTAGAGACCTGGGTAATCGTCGTACTGGTAAAGATTTGCTCAAAGGTTTTGAGGTAGTCATGCCCAGCGATGTTATCTATCGTCACGTTATTGCTGTAGCCATAATTGGTATTGCTACTCACATCGGTGTAAGACAAACCAAAGTCTATATCAAACAAGCCTTGAGCCGAGGCGAGTCGAACATGAGTCACGACGGCATCATCAATTTGACCGGCATCGCCAATCACAACGGTGGCGCCACTGGCACTTGAACTGGTGGTCAGACCGGCAGTATTTAACAGCTGCATCAAATGATCGGCGACCACGTGATTGATCGCGTCACTGTCATCAATATCGGCTTGAGTCACCAGATGGGTAAACTCAACCCCGTCGACGGTAATGGTCCAAGCATCACCCACGGCAGGAGAACTGTCGGCGCTTAGTTCAAGCGTAAACTTATCCCAACGATCTTGAGTGTCTGAAATGGTATCGAGTAGTGATTCATCGCTGGCAATGGCTAGGTCAGCGGACACTTGGCCTTCATCATTAGCGACAATCACCAACTCATCACCACTAGCGGTAATACTGTGATTGGCAAACTGAGCGTCAAAAAGCGCCGCCATCGCATCGAGATCAGCGGTAGCCGTTAAGCTGTGCGACCCCTCTCCCGCGATAGATAGCGTCCAATCATCCCCTGCGACCTGTAATCCTGCGACGTCGATGGACTGAGAATAAACGATAATGGATGAGGTCGCCGCAACACCCGAGACTAGCTCGTCTGCACGTAAACTCAAATTCGGTTGTCCGCCATCAACTCTCTTAACCAATAGGGTGTTAGTTGCCGAGTTGTAGACAGCGGTGTAGGCAGAATCAATATTGTCGGCAAGATTATCGCCAATAGTATCCAGCGCAAGCGAGCCGTCAGTTTCGTCGGAAACCACAACACTACCGGCCATCACCTGCCAAGCGTCGGCAGTAATCGATCCGTCTAGAACGAGTTTTTGTTGATACTGATTATTTGAGGTGGTCAGAGTGCCATTACCCAACGCCGAGCTGGTCGTAGTCATCGCACTACCATCGGTTCGCTCTACCGCAAAGACACTATCGCCAGCGGTATAGCTAACGGTGTATGAACCGCTCAAATCGTTGTCGAACTGCGTCGCTAAATCTGCAGCGATTTCAGCCAATGTCGGCGCTACCCAGCCCGCATCGCCGCTGTCTACGACGGTATAGGTCTTCGAGGTCCCGTCGATATTGACCGTCCACTCCTGACCATCACTGACAATACCTGCGTCGCCAATGGTAAACGATCGAGCAACCAGCTCCGATGAAACCGCGTCGACCTCTTCGTTTTCCATCACCGTCAAAGTGACCGCGGTGGTATTGAGATCGGTAATTGACAAGGTGTTGCCTGCAACAAAGCCAGAATACTCAATGCGATAATCCGCCCCTAAGCCTGGAGGGGTATCGGATTTCACTTTAGCGATAAGACCCTCGGCTATTTCTGTATAACGAGGACTATTATCTGGCGAATAGGTAAAGTCGGTATTGCCGATGGTTAAAGTCCAGACTTGATCACTGGACAGATTGGCAAAGCTCGACATATCGGATAAAGCAAAGTCACTCTTTTGCAAAGCTTGCGAGCTTTGCGCCGAGGCCACCGTAACTTCATGCTGAATATCGAGTCGGAAACCAACCCCTTCATCAACATCCGCGTTACTGATCATGACGTTATTGGTGTCCACCAAGTTAACGCTGAATAAACTGCGGGCGTTGTTATAAAACGTAGCGTTCAACCCGGTTGTTGCATGGGTGAGCTGATCAACCAAATCCTGCGCGAGAGTTGCACCCGTGCTCGTGTCGTTTGCCGTTACGGTATATTCTTCGCCGCTAACGGTAACAATCCAGCGATCGCCATCGGTGACCGTATCTGGGAAGTCGATGCCTGCGGAGCGATACCAACCGTCGGTTTGACCGGTTGTCGACTCAGCCGCATCTTGCACACCTGCAACACCCGACAACATGTCGGCGGTGACTTCAAACAAATACACATCTTTGTTGTTAGAGCCAGTGCCCTCAACCGTGATGTGCGACATGGAGTCATCAATACTGCCATCGACCGTGCCGATATTTTCGTTAGGCGTGACATACCAACCGGTATTTTTGTCAGAGCCGTCATCGTTTTTAGTACTGAGCTGCTGACCGGTGGCCGAGCTGCTATTTTCCAACACAGAGGCTGGAATGAATTTAAACTCAGAGATTTCTTGGTCTTCTAAACTCAAGTGTAATTGATAATCGACGTCTTCCGGGACGCCGGTACCGTATGTCGCTGAGGGATTAATCGTACCGTCAACTTCGAGGACGTAAACACCCTCGCCAAGATTCGACATGGTCAAGAATGCATCGTTGGTTCTACCACCAACATCTTCGCTACCAGCGTCAACAGAGGCACTACCGAAAGTCGGCACATAAGGGTTGGCTCCATCGACGGGTACATATTCGCCGTCAACCAATTTCAACAAACGTAAACTGCTTTGCCACCAAATACTGTCACCAGATTGGTAACCAGAATCTACGTCGGCCGTGAAGTCAACTGGACCACTTTCCACGACAAACTGGAAGTAATCACGGGTACCGTCACCGGTGGCATTAACCGTCAAGTGCGGCGTATTTTCAGAGTCCGCAATATTGTTGTTACGCGCCTTACTCCATTTTGCCAAGCTTAACTCTTGCGCGACAAAATCTGCATCGTTGCCAGTAAGTTCATCGATTTCAGCGATACCAACGCTACCACTGAACAAACTACCTGAGGCATCCGCAAGCACTTCGCCCTGGGCCAGAATACCCGTTGTTGCACGTTCGACCACTCTGGTGGAGGAATCTGTTTGTAACTGATAAGAGGTAATAACATCGTCAAGAGTCGTGTCATCGCCATCCATATCGGTAATGACTTTCTCCAACAACAATAAAGTTGGAGTATCGCCATCGGCGATGGTGACATCGACAACGCCCATATCAAAACCGTCGTAATCAGTATCGACACTGCTCACTTGATGGCTGATACGGCCATAGTGAGTACCTTCGACAACCGTATCGGCTTTCGCGCTGAAGACAACAGTTTGCACATCTCTCCAATTAGTTGAGGTAAACGTCAACTCAACAGAATCGGCAAAAGTAGCGCCGTCGTCGTCACTCAGCAGTAACTGACCATCGTTAGTGACGGTGACCGTCACGTCTTCGGTAGGCTGCTTGCTGAGCACAACACGGTAGCTGTCTTGATTGATTTCGGAAATGTCTTCGGCCACCAGTGGGCTGCCGTTGTTTTTACTGATAACAACGGATGCTTTGTCGTCGTCAACCACTTCAACCACCATGCGGCTCACCGAGAGGCGATCGTATTCGTCGCCATCTTGATCGGTTAAGCCCTCCATCACGCTGTGGCGAATCTCAACAAACTGATTGCCCTCAGCCAATAGATCTTGCAAGGCGGTTACCGTGATCGTTTGCGCAACAAACCAATTACTGCGATCAAACAATAGCGTTGTGGCGGTTTCATTGCCGTTTAAGGCCACACCTTTGGCACCGAGCTGCTGAGCTTCTTCGGTTGGAACAACGGCGGTGGCGGTAATTCGAACCACATCTTTTGGCGGACGGGTTAACACGATTTCATAAGTTGTGATGCTATTCGGGTCGACCAAGGCGGTGCCGTCTTCGTCTTCAAAGGCGCGTAGAGAACCGGCCACTGGGCGAATCAAAACACCTGCCTCATCATCGTCCAAGACATTAGCCGAGATCATGGCATTGACTGCATCGAGTCGATCATCGCCACTGGTGATGACGTTTTCAATCAGGCCACTGTGACCAAGCAGATCATCCGCCACCACCGATACCGCATCACCGTTATTGCCGCCGGCGGTTTCAAAGGTATCACTGCCCAGACCACCAATCAGATTCAGTTGAACGTTTTCATTGGTGCTGTGTACGTAGAAAGTATCATTGCCTTCCATGCCGTCGATAACGAGATTTTCGATGCCTTCGAAGTTGGTATAACGACCAGCGCCGTAGACGCCAGAAGCGGTTACCACAAAGTCGTCACCAAATTCAGTTCCCAAAATCGTGACCGTATCAAAGCCGTCACCACCAGAGATATTCACCGGTGAATTCAGAGCGTAGCTAATAAAGTCGGCACCTTGACCACCATTGATGTTGGTGAAAGGCGCTTTAGGGTCATCTGGATTCAACAACACAAAGCTGCGAATCAAGAAGGTATCGTTATCTTCTTCACCGTAGAGCGAAATCTCTTTGGTGTTGCGATAAATGGTAAAGCTGTCTTCGCCAGTGCCGCCTTTGAGCGTTGCCGCGTAGCTAATACCGTTGGTAATAAAGCCTTTGGTAATCGGCGTTGTGGGTAATGGCAGGTCATCACCAAAGAGCCCGGCCTGCGCATCCCGTGGCGAGTTAAACACTTGGCCAACTTGGAAGCTATCGTTACCTGCATCACCAAATACCGTCATGACCGCACTGGTATCGTCGAAGGTGAAGTTGTCGTCACCATCGCGCCCGTAAACGTTAATGCCACCGTTCAAATCGCTGCCGTAATTAATGCGCTCAATGAAATTCCCGGCCACTCGATTGCCTTCATCGTCGAGTTCCATTTGCACAGCATTAATGGAATTCGGACGGAATAGGAAATCATCAACCTCGTTGGTACCAAAAACGTTTAAAGTGTTTATGCCTTCGGCATCCCCGATGGACAGGTCATCAACATTAATAATCGAAGACCCAGCGCCGGCCAAAGCAATGTTGTAAATATCCGAGCCATCCTGACCATAGAGATTCAAGACTCCGCCAATACCGTTTAAGAAGGTTTGCTCAGCGGCCGCGTTATAGTTGACGTTAATGGTATCGTCGGCACCGTCACCGGCAAAAACAGAAGCCTGTAATCCAGTGGCAGAAATGTTAAGCGTATCGCCACCATCGCCGAGATTGATCGTCACGTTGTCGGTATTTTCCAGAGCCACGTGAACCTGATCGTCACCCTCTCCCGAGTTCAATACCAATCGATCCATAATCGTATCGGCATCAAGATTGATGCTATCTACACCGCCACCGGTGTTAATTTCGATGTCGAGCCAATCAACGCCATCGGTCATGTTGACCGTATCGGCGACGTCATAGACGGCGACTACTTCATCGTCAGAGGCATCGTCGTTGCCTTTGTCGTCGATAAGGTCGGCGTTAACGTTAAAGGTGGCGTTTTCGAATCCGCGCAACCAAACACCATCCCACTCGCTATTTTCTAGCTCAATGGTGTCGTAGCTAACTTCGTAGCTAGAGCCATCGATTCTGTCTTCCACATAAGCGCTTTGTACCGTCACATCTACAGACGTGGTTTTGTTAACGGTGATGGTTTCAGGTAGATAGAAACCCGCCGTGTCTTGGAAGCTGGAGATATCGACACTGTATTCATCGTTGGCAGATGCACCCGTCTTCTTCTGCAAAATCAAACCGTCATTGAGCACGGCTTGAATATCGACCGTATTTTGCATCTGAGTGATACGGATCAAGGCGTCAACGTTTGCCTCGGTAAACTCGGTACCCACGCCAGTAGGATTGCCCGCGTCCGCCAGTAAGGCCGCGCGATAAACGGCCCAATTGGATTCGGTCAGATAACGCTCTGTGGTTTCACCGTATTTAACACCGGTGGCGTCTTTCAAGTCGGCGGTGTAATCCAGTAAATTCTCGTGGGCGACATCGGCGTTAAAGCGCTCAATGGAGACGGCTTCGAGCTTAGGATCACCGCTGCTATCAACGCCAAAGTAGGCGTAAGTGTAATAGCTGGTATTGAGTAGATTGAGCGCGTTGATGTACGCCTCTTCCATGGCAATGGTATTACCCTTCAAGGCATTGGTATCGCCAACTTTGGACTCAAACACATAGCCGGAGTCAGAAGGATTACCGACAGAGTAAATAATACGCAGTAAGCGCAGAGTTTCTTCTGCCTTGGAATTATCCGCCAACAAATCCGATTCGGTTACCGCATCGTCCACGCCGGTTAACCCGGCGTAGCCGCCAGTACCCTGATACCAAGCATTGGCATCACTCAGTAAACCTTCATCCCAGATTTGCTGACTGTATTCGTAACGTGCACTACGTTGAGATAAATCCAGGTCGCTACGAGTGTAAACTTTAAGCGCCGTTTCAGCTTCCCAAGTGTAGTCATTACCGAGGGTCGTTTTTGCCGTCGACAGGGTTAAAAAGCTGTAAACCGATTGCAAGGCATCTTGAACCGCTTGCGCTTTGCCATCGGTTTCAGTGTTAATCCAATCGAGTAAAGTAGCGTTCCCAATCAACGCATTGAGGCGATCGAGAGAGAATTCACCCGAACCGACAATATCGACGCCGTCTTCTTGCAACCCGAGTAGTTCCTGAACTTTTTTAGCAAAGTTCTCGATACTGGTTTGCAAACTTGTTTGACTGGCATTCGGCACCAATGCCGCCGCCGCATCGCGCAGGGTTTGTAAATCATCCGAGAGCGACAGGGTTTGTTCCTCGCTTTCGATTTGTAGATTTACGGTGGCATCGTCAAGACCGCTATTAGCAGCGCCATCCACAAGCCCGTCGAGCACACCGATTTGAGCTTGTTTATTGGCGCGAGCCAATGCGCCCTGTACATCGTCGTGATTGACGTTCTCGAGCAAGCCCGTGAATCCAGTTTGAGTCACTCCAAATTCATCGACGTAACTGATTAAATTGGTATCTTGATTGTAATTGTATTCCGCCAAATCCAAGTCAACTCGGCCCACGTTCAGGGTCGCGCCACTGCTGTCTTTCACATTCAAGGTTAAGGAATCAGTACCTGGACCACCAGCCAAGCGCAAGGTGCCAGCAATTTCCGACAAGTCGAAATTGGCAGGTAGGATTTTTGTAACGGTACGCTGGGTTAAATCATCAAAACGATAGGATGCGTCACCAGTAACCGTGGTCGCCACATAGTTTTGTTTAACGTTTGGCGTTTCATCCACGTCGGTTGGCATGACCGCCTCAACCTCGTAGAACATAGCCATGAGATCACGGAACAAATTAGAGCCTTGGCCTTCGGACCAAATATCACTAGGAATCCAGTGATTATGGCTAGCTTCTGCTCCAGGCACAGCGTCAATTTTGGCATCATAGGTGTATTCATAAGAGTGGTAGCCAAAAAGCCCCCAGCTCCAATGATAAGCAGTGGCAGTTTTCTTTTGCGTGACAGAATCAAAATACAGATCGCCGACATAGAGGTCGGGGTCGTAACCCCAATTATCTACACGTTTTCCGCCATCATCGCCGCCACCATAATGTGCACCGCCGCGACCATTTTCTGCAGAGGTATAGATTTGATCCGCTTGGACGTGTCCACCCCAGATACTGTGAGCAATGGTTTTTCGTAGAAACTCTTCAAAGAAGACGTAATCTAAACTGCGATTTCCGGCCTGAAGATCTCTATCTTCATTTTTGACCGAGTTGTTCAGGTAGTCATAGTCAAAGCCATTATCTATTTCATCCTGCGTCGCAGCAGCTAAGGCGTCCTTTTGCGCCTGAGTTAGAACGGCGCGATCGGGCGAGATATTCAATAGGTCTTGATAAGAAATACTGTCAGGTAATTCCGGTGCATTACTGGTGGTACTAAAACCAAATTCAAAATCGCCATCACTGTCGAGACCATCGGTGACGCTCTTAAGAATCGCCTCCTCAAATTTATCCACATCGGCGCCATACTGAGAAGTGCCATAAAAGGCCTCGTTCACTTCTTGGTAGATACCTTTAGTGATATTTCCGAAATCGATTCTGTCCCAAAGGGTCACATTGGCGACGGGATCATCCTGTGCCCGCTCAACCGCTTGCGCGTAAAGTTTAAGGGCTACCGATAGGTTGGCCTCCAACAATTTCCAATGGATTGGATTCATGAGAACTGCAGCGACTTCGGCATTCACCTCGTCGGAGGTCTCGTTGTTTTTATACCATTTCCGGAAAAACTCCTGGAAAAGTGCCTGCATTTCGGCACCTTGCGCATTGCGCTTATGGAAAATAATATCGTTATAACGCAATTCAGGCGCACCATTGACCTGATCTTCATAAAGCTCTTTTTCGACGGTATAGACAGCGCTGCTCTCGGGGTAAACCACTTCGAAGGTTTCTTCGCCGCCGCCCAAAATAACTTCGTCGTCGCCGCTACCGGTATTAATGAGTAGCTCTAACTCAGCATTGAGACCGTACAGATAAATCTCGTCATCGCCACCGCCCGTAACCAACGCTAAGCGCTCGATATTACTTACGCCTTCCAACTTCAAACCGGCACCGTACAAATACTGCTTACCAGTATTGTCTGTGAAGATGTAGAAAGCATCGGCCAGTGCCGTACCCGCGACAACCACCGTATCGAATCCAGAGCCACCGTTGATCACCACGCGATTGTTTTGTACGTAGTTGATCAACACATCGCTATCGGACTCATCGATGTTATTTTCTTCATCGCCCGCGCCAGCGGTAACTTTATTGCCCGCAAGTTCTTCGCCATCGGATTGTAAGTGCGCCTTCAAGAAGAAGGTGTCATCCCCAGATTCACCGTAAAGCTCGAGCACACCAACGTTGTGATTGACTTCGAAATAATCGTCGCCACTACCGCCGAAGAAGTAACCATTGACGCTAACACCCGCGGTAATACCATCATCGCCTTTCACCACATCGATAATGCGACCGTCGGCCAAGGTTACGGTTTCTGTTTCAATGACTCGACCGATCAAAAAGTTGTCATCGCCTTCATCACCGGACACACGGATGGCCGCCATACTGTCATCGGAGATGATCGTATCGGCGCCTAGCCCGCCGTGCACCTCGACATTCTCAGCACCGCGATCGTAATACACTCGCTGATACACATCGGGATCGGTTAACGACAGGGATGGTGCGGTAGTGGCCGCAGCATCAGCGATATCCAACGGCGTACTAACAACCCCGGTATCGAGGGTTGTTAACTGATAGAAGTTACCTTTGCTGTCTTTTTCGGCGTCGATGATCTCAACCCGCCAAGCATCGCGATGGGTGCCAGAGCCTTTGACCTCGACATCTCTCAGGCCGGTGATCTTTTCTAACTCAGCTTCGATGTAGGCATTGCGAGCGTCTTTACGAGCGGTTTGCTCTGCCTTGGTGAAGTTACCGTCGTCATTTGGATTGGTGGGTAAAACAAAACTGTGGCTCACATTGTTGTAGGCCAAATTAAAGGTTGGACTCGCGGCGCTATTACCATCGCGCACATAGAATTGCTGAATGGAAAACTGAGGCTTATCAAACATCGCGTCGATGTCCGGCTTACCCGCTAACAAGGCCGCCGCCAAATCGGCTTCTAAGCGCTGAACATAGGCACGTGAAACTCGAGCTTTAGCTGCATCGCTGCTGCTAATTTTGTAGAACTTACCTTCGGGGTTGGTGAGTCCAGCGAAAATATCGATCAACCAAGGATCTAACTCGGTACCTTCTCCTGTGACGGCAATATCAGTCAACAGAGCCTGACCGCTGCTATCGCGCAAGGCCAACAATGCATCGCGCACTTGATCGGCACTGCTGCTTTGCAACAGCGACGTGGTTTCATAACCGCGATAGCTCAAGGTAAAGGGATCGGTGGCGTCGGCATCGTATTCGACTTGCTGATGGGCCGTATCCACATCAAGGTGCAGAGTATCGTCTTGGATAAGACCATTACCGCCACCCCAGATTTCAACGGTGTCGGAGTCTTCGCTTTCGTTGCTGCCGCTGTCGACAACTGCAACCGTTGATTTACCGACAATATCGCCACTGAGCGTAATCACATAAATATCGGAGCCCACCGCGCCATCGAGTGTCACTTGCTTGGTAA
This sequence comes from Cellvibrionaceae bacterium, assembly GCA_050633365.1. Classification (GTDB taxonomy): domain Bacteria; phylum Pseudomonadota; class Gammaproteobacteria; order Pseudomonadales; family Cellvibrionaceae; genus Pseudomaricurvus. The sequence continues at coordinate 49,540 of JBOEGJ010000014.1, forward strand.
AATCATTAATCGCAAAATTATTGGCGTGAGCACCACCGAAGAGTTCAAAGTTTTCGAACACGTTAATGGTGATTTCGGATTCGTTGATGGTGGTGGTTTCACCCAACAATTCTTCTTCACCTGTCACCAACAAACGTTGATCTGATAATGAGAAATTGAGATCGCGTTTTTCTAACAATGTGTCGACTTCGTCGTCGCCAGAGGCATCGATAAAAATATCTTGACCCGCACCGCCAGTAACTTTGTCGTTCCCCAAGCCTGAATCAATGATGTCATCACCGTCGCTGCCGACGATACGATCATCACCGCCGCCGCCCACCAACATCAAGCCATCAACTACGTGAGCGGTGATGATTTGGGTTGAAATAATGTCATCGTTCTCGGGCATAAAGCCGGCGACAATTAGATCGTCGCCGCCGTTTGCGGTATCCGTCGCATCACCGCGAATGGTGATTTGGTCTCTCGCGCCAGTATTGGTCTCATCGTCAGGATCATCATCGTTGTCGTCCAAATCGATACCACGAATGATGAAACTTAATTGACGATCTTCTTGGCCAACGCGGTAATGATCAATCTGCAGCGTATCGAACTCTGCGACCTGCGCGGCAGAACCTTCGCCTTTCCAGAGATGGCCAATGATAAACGCGTCGTCATGCGAATCTGAGCCTGAAATAGTCACGTCATCAACGTCGTTATCATTGACGTAAACAGGATCAAGATACCAATCGGTTTCTCCGGTTTTTTCAAGCACGCCATCACTGTTGTAATCCCACACGTCTTTTTCGACCATGCGCGGACCTTCAACATCAACCGTTTGATAGGCCGAAAGATAACCCTCTACCGACGAGCCAGTTTGTTCCGTCAACAAGACCGCGTGATTTGCCCCAACTGTTTGTAAAACCCAGTTGCCGCTGTCATCGAGCTTGTCGATGGTGTGATAGGTTGCTGGCGCTGAGAGTTTAACGGCGTCAAAACCGACGCCAGTCAAATCAAATACGACGGTCAAATCAGTGGCTTCGGCGAATTCAGTGACACTGATTTGCCATGGTCCGTCGACCGTTGCGCGCTCCACCACAAAGGTACCGATAGCGGTGGCTGCAAATGCGGCATTGAGATCACTGGCAATTCTGGCATTGGTTGCCGCCAAATCGATATCACCCAATCCATCTATTTCATTCGATAGATCAATCGAAGCGCTGACGCCGTCATAACTAAATTGTGCCGCCACCAAGCCTTCGGGCATTTCGATAGTCGCCGAACGTTCGGTCCCCGCCTCGCCCTGAAGAACTTTAGGGCCTAGTTCGCGAGCTGCATTGATCGCGGTCAGTGATAATTCTAAATTCGGGCTATCGAAAACAAAATTGGTGCCATCAAAAGTCACGCTCAGCGTTGTCAGGGCGGTATTGCTGATCAGTTCGCTCTGAAGATACGCGGCTTTTTCCAAGTCTGTTTTGCTGTCGAAGCTGCTATCAAGCGTAATACTTGAGCTGGGACTGACCGTCAAACGAGTACCGTTTTCAAAAATGCTCGACTCAATACTCTGCAATTGAATATTGCTAACTTCCGTTGACTCTGCTGTCTCACGCATCTGCTGCACTGAGCTAATATTACTCAAGGAATAATGCTCACCACCAGTATCGCGTTCGGCATCAATAAAGCTCACTGACCATGCAGCCGACCAAGGTGACGTCGCAGTATCGAGACCTGCGTAACTCGCCACTTGTACATCGGTAATGCTCGACAGAGTTTCTAAAGCCGCCTCAATCTCTTCGGCGGTTGCACTGGATTCGATCAATACACGCTCGCCGTTGTAACTGAAGTAGCTACTGACTTGCCATGATTCAAAACCAATAATTTGCTCAGCGATGGCGGCGCTGTGATGACGAACGCGCTCGTCCGCAATCAACGCGGCGTCGGAGCTATTCGAATTAAGTAGCTTGGAGTGGCCATCGTCGTTTATCGTCGCCTCAACAATCGTCACCTGCCAATTGTTAGCGCTGCCAGCAACATGGACTTGTGCAACTGCCGCTAGGGATTCAATGGCAGATTCAATAGACGCAGCGGTGCCGTTGAAGTCAATATTTACGCCTTCATCGCCGTACCAAAGCGTGCGCAGATCATCAAAGGCCAGCGTTTGAATGCTGTTATCAACAATCACCTCTGCACTCGCCAGCGATTGATCTGTCGCCTCAAGTGACGCGAAGAAGAAAGCACCAAAAATGAAGTCGGGATTGGCGGTGGGCGTCAAGGTAATGGTCCAATCCGATCCAGACTTTGCCACCTCGATGTTAGCGCTACTGAGCGATGCAAAAGCTTCGAGCTCAACTTGTAAACTAGCCGCCGTAGTCGCCGCATCAATCACCAGGGTGTCATCACCAAACCACAATTGAGTTTCGACGCTGCTGGTGGTGAAGGTTTGCACAGAGTTCTGATCATTGGCCGAAGCCGCCTGCTGGGTCGGCGCTTGTACACGAACGACTGCAACTTCTAGGGCATCAACCGTGGCCGCATGGAAAACCACCTGCCAGGGGTCGGACGCCGTCTGAGGAATAATCACGCTGACAGAATCCGGAGCAATAACACCATCAAGCGCCGCTTTAATCGCATCAGCTTTCGCCTGAGCAACTGCTTCGGCGCGCTTGGTTGGGCTTAAGGTGTCGAGTGCCAGGGCTGGGTCAGTCACCACCGCTAAGAAATCAACCGTGACCGGTGGCTGAGCACCTAAGGTAAACTCAAGCGATACCGCTTCGCTGGGCCATGAGAACTCTTGACGAAGATTCTCTGGAGCCGCGGCGATCAGCGCCGTACTTTCAACGCGGGTATAGGTCAGCGAGGTATCGACCGGCGTGCCGCCAGTTACTAGTTCCAAGGCCGCTGCAGGGCCAGTAAACACAAACTCCCAAGGGTTGTCTTCGCTGCCAATGCCAGAGACCGACACGCTATTGCCTACGCCAAGCAGACCATTGAGACGAGCCTCTAATAACGCCGCACCATTTGGCAGGTCGGCTTGCTCAAACGCAATGCCTTTATTGCCGTACCAAATAACACCATTGGTTTCATAAGATTGCAGCACCAAGTGTTGGATTTGATTGTCGGCAGAGAGATCGGCCGTCAATTCATTTTCAATTAAAATGGGCGCGCCACTGGCATCAAACAAATATTCAGCGGTATCACTATTGAGTCGATAAAAGACGGTATTCGAGCGAGTATCATCTTTCACCGCTAACGAACCACTGAAACCCTGCAACTGGTAGTGATAGGCAAAAGTCTCTGCCGATGTGGCGCTATTGATGGTAATGATCCACGGATTTATTTCTGAACCGGCCGCCGGATCATCGGCGCCTTCCGCGACGGTTACCGTCACATCATTCACACTGGCCATGGATTCAATGGCAGCCTCGACTTCGGCAGCACTCATGCCCAATGTTAAAATAACGCTGTCGGTAGGATTGGTCGGAGTAGTGATGTCTGCCGCGCGACCATTTAGCGCGGCACCTTCATCGTAACCGAAGTATAAAGTGACGCGATCCAACCCGTCGGCCAAGGCGATGCTTTGATCCGCACCACTGACTCCCGCAACCACATCTTTATCGATCAGTTTGGGTGAACCATCTGCATTGACCAAATAGCTGCCACCGTCGGCCAAGTCGAAACGATAGAAGTAGCTGTTTTCTTTGTAGCCATCGATGTAGGTGTGTGGCTCTACGGGGACCAAGACAGTAATGCCATTGGAATCTTTAACGACGTTTCCAAAATCATCAAGCTTGGGTGTTTTCACCAAGATCGATGAATAATCTGCAGGGTAGACTTGATGATTGCCATCGTAGTCTCGCTCAACCTGCCACATAGTGGCTTGATCGTTGCCCAATTGAATATCCACAGACAACAAGCTGGTGTCGAGCAAGTCATCGGCTGAGACACTGTCGCGGCCACCCAAGGTATCGATGCGTAAATTCTCAACATCGAGATCCATCACATCGCCATCAATGTCCAAACTGGCGTAGTGCGCACCGCCGGCATCAATCGCGCTCAAGCTGTCGCTGAGATGAATACTGCTGTCAGAGTCGGTAATGATTGCTTCAAGTGTATCAATACCCTCACCACCCTCAACGATGAGCGTTGGGGTTCCGGCAATGTCGACGTAGGTCCAGGAAATGGTATCGTCACCGGCATCACCGTAGGCTTCAAGCGCCCCAGTTCCGGCATCAATAATATCGTTACCAATACCGCCGTGAATGATGTTATTGCCATCGCCTGCACTGGCTGGATCGCGTGGATCACCCCCATAAAGTTGATCCCAACCGCCATCGCCGTAAATCGTATCACTGCCCAAACCGCCGTAAATAACGTCGCCGTGGAAGGAGCGAATTACCACCGCCACGCCATCAATGTCGACAGGTGTCGCTTTGTGAGTGCCTGTTTCGTTGGCGATAAAGTTCGAGGTTTTATAGCTGTAATAATGAGTCGCGGTTTCGCCTGACTCTGCTAGGCGGTACTCGTTGATGCCGGCGTCGAACAAATAGTCGCCGGTGTTGGCCAAACGGAATAAACCAATACTGCTATCAAATAGATAAGCGCCATTGGTTTCAGTCGAGAAAATGGATGGGAAACCATTTTCGTTATAGCCTTGATTGCCATCGGCCGTGCCGTATGGTTCACCATCGGGCTGATACAGATCGGCGTTACGTAAAGCGCCGTTGGCATCGACATACACCGCAGGGGTCTCATACCCGCCGCGAATCACATCATCACCTTCGTAGGTGGCAATCACATCAAAGCCGGTGCCACCGTGTACAGTATCGGCGCCTTTACCACCAAAAATGGAATCGTCGCCACTGCCGCCATCGAGGGTCATGGAGCCCGAGCCGCTGCCGTAGGCTGCATTCTCACCAGAGACTTTAATGGAGTCTTCTCCGGCATCGCCTTTGAGTAGATAAACGCCCGCTTGCGACAACAAAACACTGTCAACGTTAATGCGATCATCCCCGTCACCACCAAAGATGGTGATGCCGTTAAGTTGTTCGCCCACTTCAGAGTCGGCAATAATATCAATGATGTCGTCGCCTTTACCGGCGTTCAAGGTTAAGGTTTCTACCCGACCATTGAGCTTGCTGATTTTGTAGCGGTCAAAACTGCCGGTATCCGGGTCGGTGCCATCGTGATCGGTGCCATTAACCACCACATGATTGATTTGTGATGCGCGGAACAACTCAGAACGTAAACCGGTGCTGACGATGATAATTTCATCGATTTCGCCTTCGGAGTTACGCGGAGGATTGGCTCGCCAGTTTGCCAATTGAGTACTGAGCGCTTGCTCTTCTTCGCGGGTGTAGAACTCGGTATCGATGTAACCGTCTTCAACCAGAGTTTCTAGTTTTAAATTTTCATCAATGGCCAACACATCAACGGTATAGTTTTGAGAACCGTCGGAATCATCGCCACGGTATTCCAATACCAAGGTATCACCAACGGGGTTTTCTGTGATGGCGCCGCCACTATTGGTTGCACGATAAGCGATGTCTCGCGGTGCTTCGTGGATACACTCCCAAGAAAACTCTTTAATGATCTCTTCGACAAATCGATCTTTGGCTTCGAACAGGGTAATGGTGCTGAAGCCCATATCGATACCCACCCACAGGAAGGCCTCGACAAAAACGGCCAACTGGCCTTGAACATCAAACAAACATTGTGGACCATGAGTGATACGCTCGATCAATTCAGAGCCGTAAAGCTTGCCATCGCCGATGGGCAAATCATTTTGGAAAGCGGTTTCAAGGTCATTCAGATCGAAACCAATCACGGCTTCGATACCGCCTTTCACACCCGCCTCGACAATACCGCCTATACCCAAAGACGCCTTGGCGTAAACTTCGGCTTTTAGCGTTGCTTCAAATTCATCAAGGTCGGTATTTTCAATACCGTGATCGTCTAAATAGAAGCCGTTAAAGATACGCCAGCTTTCGGCCATATCGAAACCGGTGTCCATCCACTCGCTGATACCACGCGTATCAAAACCGAAATCAAAGTTGGTGTAAGCGCCGATTGCGCCCCCCAAACCTAAGTTCAGGCCAGGATAAACCATAAAGGTTTTTTCGTAACCAAACTCCAGCGCAAGGTCTGGCAAGTTGTACCAGAACAGATCCACTTCGCCTTTACCCAAGACAAAGTTGAGCACACTCATGGGGTCTTCCAACACGGGAATGCGGAAATTCTTGGTGCCCGCAGTTGCCGACAAGCCACCTTGATCCGGCCCCGCGATAGCATCTTGTGTACTGGAATCTGCGGTCGAACTGCCGCCCGTCGGACTACCGGTATTACTCGAATCAGCTTGCTGATTTGGATTGCTCAACATACCGCCAGTCAAATTGAAGGTACCGAAATTTATCTCGCCCTGCATATTGTCGACAGACGATAGAAACTCGATAGTGGCATCAATTGCGTTCAGTACTTTTTTGGCGGTATCAACGGTTTGTGCCGGTAACTTTAAGTAAGCAATATCGATAAACTGCAACTTGGTAATGCCCAAGTCGATTTCCATGGTCAACAAATCAACCAAGGGCTTTAAGGGAGTTACCACATCGGAAATGACGCTAAAAGTATCGCCAAGGAAGCTATCAAACACAGAACCAATATCTAAGGTCAAATCGTGCAAAATAACTTCGGGATCGCCGATTTCGAAACTGCTTTCGCCCAGTAACGACAAGGTCGCGTTAAGCTCTTGAGAATATTCCAATACGGTTTTAATCGACGGCAAGATATCGCCGACAGACGTCGCAACTTGTCCGTAAAGTTTGGCCTCGGCTTTGGCGCTCGCATTGAGATCAACACCAATTTCTTCGCCAATCAGTAAACGACCATCGCCATTGCCGTCGGTAATATCGACACCAAGATGACCGGATAAGCCAGTGAAACCACCGCCTAGCGCTTCATCGTTGGTGATATCCATCGCCAAGAAACCTAAGGTACCGTTGAGCGAGCTGTTGTCTGCCAAGGCAGCCTGTACATCGAGCGCAATTTCTTCACCGGCCGTATTAATACCACTGGTATCGAGATAAACACCGGTATCTAAGGTCGCAGCGTCAATTACACCGATTCCCAAACCGATGCCCATGAGATAATCCATGATGACTTCGATTTCGGCATCGACTTCGAGATTGATGCCTGGAATGCCTACGCTAAAGTCGAGCGGAACATCCACTTTGTCGACCAAAGACTCTCGTAAATAATAAGTCGCTAAGGGGTCGTAGTCATAGCTGGCGTGATACTGGTAAGCACCATCAGAACCCGTGCGAGTGAAGTAGCTCATGCCACGTTCATCAACATCCGCCACCAGATCGCCGGCAGGTATTTCGCTGTAGGTGAAATCACCTAACAATAAGCCGCCAAATTTCAGATTGAAGGTAAGCAACCCTTCTGGAGAAAATACCAGCTCAATATCATCGGGACTGGTGGGAATACGAGTCATTAATTTTCCGAACTCGTCGTACTGTTCGGCACCGTACTCGTCGTAGATCGGAACCACGAAGGCGAATAGATCACTGTTGACGTCTTTCAGTCCGTTGAATAATTCAGTGCGAACCTTATCGAGCACCGCATCAAAAACGCTGTTGCCGAGTCGAGCCTGCTCTTCAAGCCAAGCACCGAGCCCGCCGCCCAACTCATAGTCTTCTAAAGGACCTCCGGAGACGTCTCTGAGAGCGCCCAAAACTCCACCCTGTAAACTGTAAAGGCTGTCTGCAAGCTCATCGAAAGAGTCGCCGCCGATGAGCGGCAATTCGATATTGGCGATGCCGTCGGCAACGGTGTTAATACCGTCAAAAAAGCCCTCTAAACCGGTGAGTAAATTCTCTGGATCGTTGAGCAAACCGATTAAGGCTGCAATAGCATCGGATTTACTAAAACCAAATTTTGGAATGGAGTAGCTGTAGTCGGTCGCAAAACCACTGGCTGGATCCCACTGGAAGCCAGCACTGGCAGCCAGGGTGTTGTCGGCAACACCGTCGCCGTCACCATCATTTTCACTGCCGCCTAGGGGCATAGACTTGATTGGGAAATACATCGGCAGATTAAGATCGGCGCTGCCGTAAGCATCAACCCCAAAGGCGCTGCCCAACTCGTTAAGCTCTAAGAAACCGTCACCATCGCCATCAGCGTCGACATCGAAGCTGTCAAATCCGGCATTGAAGCCCATCTCCAGAGCTGCGCTTCCGCCTTCGGCCAACAAACCCAGTGGTCCGAACGGCAAACCTAAATCGAGACCGAGAACAAAGTTTAGATCTTCGGCTGCGGCGCTGAGAAGAACCTCGAAACCCGAGGTTTCATCAACGTAGAGAACGGGGTCGAGAATGTAGGACAAATCAAAGCCAAAGCCTAAGTCGAGCGAAGCGCTGGCCAGTAGATCGATCGTGCCTTCAGCATTAATCTCCAACAGGTCATCGAGGCCGTCGAGTCCCCATTGATCCAGACCCAGGTCATCAACATCTAGCGCCAAGGCAAGTGAGCTTTGATACAAGGTGTCGATACTGAAATCAAAATCAAGAATAGAATCGGCATACTCTGCCGTTAGCAAATCAATGTCATCAGCCAAGTCGAAGACAGTGCGAAGTTCACTGTTAATGTAATCGACCATGTCGTAGATATTTTCTGAGGCGTTACGCGCAGTATCGAGCACATCTTGAATGGCATCACCGACGCTGGCGGCGCCTTGACCGATTAGCTCATCAACACTTTTGTCGACCAGTGGAATATCTTGATAGAGCAAACCACTTTGCACCGTCCAGGCCTGTGACAAGCTGCTGGCGGCTACGGTGGCGCCGGCAACCCAAGCGCTGCCATCGAAGCTGTATTCTTCGACCGAGCCCGAATCCAACAAGCCCCAAATTTCATCGCCGTCGGCTTTGAGCCAACGGGTTAAGGTACCAACACCGGTGACTTCGTTGATGATGGCAGTGACCTGATCAGAGCTCGCCGCGACATCCACAAAGCTGTAAACATCCAGCTCGACTTCGGTTAAATCAGCGTCGTTAATGCGGCGTTCAAGCCCCCACACCAAACTGCCTGTACCATCATCAAATTGATTGAGGGTTTTGTTGCCATCGAGCGTGCGCACGATTTTGGTAACGTCGGGTATTTGAGAAAATCCGCTGCCTGCAGCAAGCACTGAATCAACAGACCACTGAGAAACGGTTAGTGAGCCGGCATCGACACCATAGGCGGTAAACTCTTCGCCCATGACTTCATCGAGCAGGTTTTGCAGCATATCGAGAACACTGTCGAGGGACAGTAATCCCATATTTTTGAGATCAAAAATCCCTTGTGGGAAGACAACTTCAAAGTCGCCAAGTTCGGGCTTGAGATCGGCGTCTAACCCAAAATCCACACCTAAGTGTATTTGATTGTCGGCGTAACCGTCTGCGTTTAAGTCTTCACCAGAACCACCGGCAGGATTATCTTCGGTGGGGAAGTAGACCGGCAAATCGAAGTTGGCATCACCCTCCAGAGTAATCTCAATAGCATCAAGACCCGCTTGCTGCAATTGCGTCATGGAATAGCGGCCGGTGTTGATATCTTTCAGCCCTGCGCCCATATCCAAGGTAATCAAGCCGCTGCCGTCTCTACCCCAAAAGCCCAGCTCTTGGCCAAACACGCCCACCGTCGCTTCGGCGTTTAAATCTACGCCACCGGCAACTGCAGAGAAATTCACACCGGAGTTATCACCCAGATAAGCGTAGTTAAAGGGATTAACCTTTCCTCGAGCCAGCAGTCCGGCAAGACCAAATTCTTTGACATCGAAATCGAGATCAAGATCAAAATCCAACTGCGCATCGAGCAGCAATTGGCCGGAAGCATCAAAAGTTGTCTCAACAAAATCCACACCGAACAAATCCGCCACATCCGGCAAGTCGATATCAAAATCAAAGTTGTAGAGAAAGTCCCAATCAAAATCCCAATCAAAACCAAAATTCCAACCATCGAACAAAAAGCTCAAATCAAATTCGGGTAAAGAAAAGCCGCTAGGCAGGAGCGCAAACAATTCGTCCAAACGTCCTTCAATCCAATCGGCCAGCCCTGCTAGTCCGTTAGGGATAACGGCGAATGCACTGCGGATATCTTCGATCAAATCATTAAAGAAGGCTTTTAGGCCAGAGAAGTCTGGCAGTAACGAGTTAAAGATTCCGTCGAGACTCAGATTAAACCCAGGAATATCGAAGCTGAAAATTTCTAGATCGGTTAAGTAATCAAAGGCGCCTTTTAATAAATCGAGAATGTTGTCCAACGACAAACTCGAGAGGCTAAACAACTTAGAAAGATCCGGTAAATCGATCTCGAGATCGCTGAAGAAGTCTGCGATGCCCGCAAGCGGATTCGACAAACCTGACAGATCTGGGAAGCCCACTGTTGCAATCGTGATAACCGGTAAGTCGGGCAACTCAAGGCCTAGATCGCCCACTTCAACCGAAACAGGCAGTACTGCTTTAAAGCCACTGTCTTTGCTGAGATCGACAGACAACTGAGAATCAAGAACAGCGCTATCAGCAATGGCGGCCAACAACTGTGTTTGTGTCAGATCGCCCAACGCTTGCAATTGCAACTGCGCGAGCAATTCGATACTGCCGTCGACGACGCCGCCTTTGATCAACCCAAAATCAACGGTCGCGTCTATGTCATCTTCGCTGACACGTGTTTCCATCACCAAGCTAGCGTCGCGAGTATAGAACTCGCCCGGCAACGCAGTACCGGAAGAATCGTCAACCGCCAGACCAAAGGCAAATTCAAAGCTAAGGGTATTATTGAGTTCGGGCTGAAAATCGATACTGACGCCGGGAATATTACTGAGCGCACCGCCAAGATTTAAACCTACGGCGTCGAGCTCTTTGAACAAATTCAGGTTAACGCCGAATTCCATCAAACGGTTGTTCAGCGTGATTTCAAAAATATCACGCGATTGTGCAGTCACCGATCCACTCACAACATTAGCGCCATCGCTGCTCAACAACGGTGACTGAACTTCGACGACGTCATAGCTGCCGCTGTTGTTGGTGACCTCTAAGCTGACGTAATAGTCGGCACCATCACTGGTGTAACGGAAGGCGACCTCAGTAGTGTCACCATCGGTCAAGCTCGGAAAATCCGTCGCGGTCGGTGCATAGGTATAAGCGCCGGCAACACCTTCGGTAAAGCTGGTAACATCGGCTCCCAGTAAGATGCTTGAGGCATCAAAAGGCATGAGTGCACTGCCATCAATCAACAGCACGCCGTGATTGTCTTTACTCACGGTGATGGTGACGGTTTCTGAATCGCTCAGTGCGCCAGATTCGTGATCGGCGATCACGCGGAAAGAAACGTCACGGCTCTCGCCATTGGCGAGATCGACAAAGTCATAAACCGGATCAATATCGACCGCGGTTGGCTGATTGCCGGTGGTATCTACCGACAAGGTATAAGTGCCGTCGGTATTGAAGACTAAGGTGCCTGAATTAGGCTCTTCAATATTATCAAATATACGATAGCTATCTGCGGCAATTAGATCTTGCAGGGCGAGCACTTCATCGCTGGTGACATCATCATTGTTGGTGGCGTCAGCACGTGAAGTGATTCCATCACCCCAAAATAGATCCATCAATGGCGTAATAACTTGAGCCTGAATGGCGTTGCCAACAATAGTGTTGAAATCGATAGAACTTTCTATGGGATTGCCGTCTGTATCGAACCCCGTGGTTTGCCTTTTAAAGAGATCGCCAAAGGTCGCATCTAAGATCGGTACTGGCGTTGCCAGTAGCTCATCCCAGTCGGTGTAATTGGTCGAAATCAAATTCGCCCAATCTTTGAGCGTCATCAAGCCGGCAATCAATTCATCTTGAGCATTGGCATCAAGAAGTATATTGGCTTGTTCTTTAGTGTTCTCAGCCTGACCTTCGACAAATTTCTCGACACTGAAATCGGTGGTAACGCTGTTAGCGCCACTGGTGACGACCATGTCGCGTGCCATGGCGGTGGCCATCGCTACGGCGGTGGTATCGTCTGCGGCGATTCGACCCTTATTGAAGTTTAAATCGGTGGTGACTTTTGAAAAATCTAAGGTATCAGTGCCGACGTCATCGTCGGTGATAGTGTCAGTACCCCAATCATCGGCAAAAACAAAGGTATCGTCGTTCGCGCCGCCAGCTAGGGTGTCGTCACCCGCACCACCTTCAATAATATTTTTATCAGAATTACCAATCAGGGTGTCATCGGCAGAGCCGCCGATGAGGTTTTCAATACTGGTCAGCGTGGCAATATTGTCTTGAGCATCGGCATCGGTGGTATCTGATGTATAAACTTCACCTGTGGATAAGTCTGCGGTGATGCCTTCGGTACCGGCACCAAAATCACCAAAATTGACAAAACTGAGGGTGTCATTGCCATCGCCACCGATCACCACGTCGACGTGCGTGCTCAAATTCCAATCGCCTAAAACAAACAGGTTGTCCTTGTCGTTGCCAGTTAGGTTATCGGCGGCGTTGATTGCCTGAGAGCCCCAGACATTTTGAATATTAGTCAGTTTTCCTGCTGCGCCGGATTTAAACCCTGTGGCCGCGCCTGTTGCCAAATTAACGGTAACGGCGGTTTTATAACCATTGGCCAAATCGCTCGCGTTGTAATAATCGAGGGTATTAACGCCTTCGCCCGCATCGATACTGCCACTAAAGTTCACACCATCTTTGACAGTAAAAGTATCCGCACCTGAACCGCTGGAAATATTCCAATCACCGGCTTCGGTGGTGGTATTGTTTTTGTTGATTACAATTTTGTTCGACTTTGGAATCGGTGAATTTTTGTAAGTCACATCAGCTTTAATGTCTAACTGAGTACCGCCAGCATTGTCGGTGAATGTGAAGGCTAAATCCGCCGTCAACCCAGAAAGGTCAAGGGTGTTGTTTCCGTGAGTGTCAGTGATGGTTTCTGTCTGAGAAGGATTGGCAACTTGCAGCAAGGTATTGCGATCATCCCAAGAGTCATCAACGATGTAGGTGTCGTCATTATCGCCGCCTTCAAGGGTATCGTTACCCAAACCACCATCGAGAATATCGTTTCCTTCAGCTCCGCGTAAGATATCGTCACCGTCGCCACCGATTAACTTATCCGCACCCGCACCACCATCGATAACATCCGCTTCGCCACCACCATCTATCGTATTGGCGTTGGCATCTCCGGTTAAGGTATCGGCAAACTCGGTGCCGATGATGTTATTCATCTGAGACACAGTACCCGCCACTGCAGTGGTAGAACCCACGCCTGCGGCGGTGCTTAAATCTACGGTAACGGCAGTCGAGTATTGGCTGTAATCGAGTGTAGAAACACCCCCACTGCCATCGATATCGCCCGCAAATTCAACATCACCGACAAACACAAAACGGTTTTCGCCTGTGCCGCCAATTAGGCTTTCGATGTCGGTTGCGGTAACCGTGTGAGTCACCGTTTCTGTTATTTCACGGGTTTCGCTACGGTGTACTGCTGTGGTGGTATCGTCGTCGGCAATTAAGAATTCACTGCCGGCTGAGCTTTTGCCAAAACGAATCAGCTGAGTAGAAGTCACTTCAACCGAAGTGGATACCGTGATCAACACTTTGCCGGTTTCAGCACCGGACTCATCTTTTTCTTTTTCAATCGTAAAGACAAGATCCGAAGAAACCGCAGAAAAGTCCAGCGTGCCTTTTCCGTGTCCGCTCAGCGTGTCGGCGGCAGCATCATCAAGAGTGATTTCACTGTCTTGTTTGCCGCCCCACAGATCTTCAAAGATATAATTGTTGTTACCCTGCCCGCCTTTGATCAGCTCAATATTTTCAAGTGAACCGGAACCGATCTGAAGCGTATTGGCGGTGGTAGCGCTATCGGCAACCGACAAAGCTCCGGCGTTAAAAGTCAGGTTCAAATTGGTGGTAATGGCGGCAACCGCGTCGATGGCGAGATTCTCGACTGACGCTGCAAGTGCTTCGAGACCGGCAAAGCTCACGGTATCGGTGCCGCCTTGCTCGCCTTCGATCACACCGCGCGTTTCAATGCCGGTGTTTTTCGTCAGGCCACTGTCGGCGCCGACAACTAATGCCGCGCCAGCTTTCGACGAATTGTCGCCCTCAACCATGACCAAACCATCGCCCGCTGCAGCAGTAAAAGCCAGGTTAATGGTCACCACTTTTGTGCTAGTGCCGTTGTCGAGTAGCAGTTTTACTTTTCCGCCAATCGGCGCATCGGTTGTATCATCCAGCAAACCTGCAGACTCAACATTAAAGTGATAGCTGCCATCTGAGTTCATAAACAGCTCGCCAGAGCCGAGATAGTTTACGCTCTGGCCGGTTGCCGCGCTGCCTGCAGCTCCAGGGGTAAAGCCAGTCGTATTGCTGCCAAAGCCAGTCACGGTGACATCGCCACTCAACCAATCGCCGAGCGGTAACTGCCCATTCAAAACTAAACCGGCAGCTTCGGAATCGATGCCAACATAGCCTTCGTTAGCAGTAATTTCTCCATTCACCAGGGTAATTGTTTTGGTGATTTCTTCGCTAAAACCACTGTCATTTTCAACAATGAATGTGAAGGTATCACTGTATACCTGGCCAATCGCGTAACTGCTGGCGGCTGCCGAAGGGGTATAGGTATAGCTACCATCGGTAGCAATATTGATGCTGCCGTGCTGCAAGGCTTGCGCACTGCCTAATGGCAAATTAATGGGTGTTGAATCGCTATCAGAGGTGGGTTTGGTGGCAGAAAGCACGGTAATGGTATCGACATCTTGCCCCCAGTCGCCTGAAAAGACATAGAGGTCGTCACCTTGACCACCAACCAAACTATCGGCACCTGTTCCGCCAAGAATAATGTCGTCGCCGGCTCCGCCAAATACCGCATCGTCATCGGCACCGCCGTCGATGTAATCGTTATCATCGCCACCGAAAATCTCATCATCACCGCCGCCACCGCTGATGTGATCCGCACCGGCCTGGCCTTCAATGGTATCGCCGCCATCACCGCCGCTCACTAAATCCATACCGCCGCCAGCGACGATTAAATCCGCCGCACTGCCGCCAGTTAAGGTATCGTCATCCACATCACCGTAGAGCTTGGTTTCAACGCCATCGGCGGCAATAAAGGTATCGCCCTTATTTGTGCCAACCAATAAATTGATGCCTTTAACGGTTCCGCCAAAACCATCAACCTGGCCAGCAGCCGTTGCGTCGGTTGCGCCGTCCAGCGACAAATCGATATTCAAACCCGTAACCGCAGCCACATCATTGCCATTGACCGACAAGACACCGGCGGTACGCGTAACGGTAAAGGTGAGCGTGCGATCGCCACCCAATTGGGTATCGGCTGCATCCAACGCGATATACGAGGGAGAGACCACCACGCTTTCACCGTCGAGTAGATCGGTAAAGTCTGTGTCTGCGTCGACGCGGTATTCGTAGCTGCCGTCGGCCTTAAGTTGCAACAGGCCCTTACCGACAACCGGTGAGCTGCTCAATTGATAGCTAACGGCATTAGGGACAACCACGGCATCGGTGACAACCGGCTCAATGGTTGTCGCTTCGGTGTAATCTAAAGATTGCAGCGTATTCGCGGCACCGGCGGAGGAATCCAAGTAGCCGCTAATGGCCCCGTCTTTTTCAACTAGATATTGGTTATTTCCTTGACCGCCTTTGATATTGTCGACGTTGGTAAAGGAAGCGCGATTACCATTGCTATCGACTACGATAACCGTGCCGTTTTCTTTGATGGTGAATTTAAGATTGGCCGTGACCTGACTAAAATCGAGCGTGACCGAGGCCGCTTCGCCGTTATCAATGAGTAAGGTATTGATCCAATTATCTTGGAAGGCGTAGGTATTATTGGCGCTGCCACCCACGAGTTTTTCGATGTGGGTAATATTATTGATAACGTCGGTGCCGACGGTGACCGTTAAGGCCGTGGCCCCAATGGTGAAAATCACATCGGTATCGGTGTAAGTAAAATCAAGGGAGTCAAAACTGCCTTCGCCATTATTTTCGTCAATGACCGTGCCGTTCCAACCGGTACCGCTAAAGACATAAGTATCGTCACCTTTACCGCCCGACAAGGTATCGCCACCGGCGGAGCTGTAGAGGGTATCGTTACCTTCACCGCCCAAAACCGTATCGCGGCCTTCACCACCAAAGAGTAAATCATCACCCTTGTCGCCCTCGAGGGTATCGTCTCCGCCCAGCCCCCAGATTTCATCATCACCAGCGCCACCGGACAAACTATCAGCGACTGCGCCGTCGGCGCCAATCAAGATGTCATTACCACGACCACCATCGGCGACTAAGATTTCTGAGCCGGTATTTTTAAGGTAATCATCGTTAGAGCTGCCAGTCACGAGATTATCGCTGAACACCAAGGCTTCAGATGCAGCGGCCGACACATCGATATAGTTAAAGGTAAAGCCTTCTAGGTTGACCCAACTGTCATCGGCGTTCTGCACGCTAACCGCTTCGTACAATCCGTCGACCTGTGCGGTGGCGGTATTGTTCACCACGGCATCACCTGCGAAGTTAGCCTCGTATGCCAAATTAAAACTAGTGGCATTGATATCGGTGCCGACAGCGGCTCTGAGTGATCCCGCCAAGCTGCCAGAGCCACTCATCACCACATTATTATTGGCGCCCTTGCCCAAAATAACATCGGACACACCTTCGGCAATAATCACGTAGGCGCCGGAGGCTAAGTTAATGGTCACCTTCACTTGACCATCGCCAAAAATATCGACGTCAATGTCGTTAGTAACGCTAGAAAGATCTAAAAGATTATTGCTCTGCTCACCATCAAAGCTCAGGGCAATTTGTCCTGCCGCTGAAATAGTGCCCACTTTGTAGGTGGTCGACGACAAGCCGGTATTGGGCACTTTAATGGTTTCAATGTTTTTGCCATTAACGCTGAAGTTAATCGCTTGCTCTGAAACGGTCGTGGAGGTATTCGACACCGTCATGGTTTGCGTGGGCGCATCGATAAACAACATGCCCTCATCATTGATATCAATATCCAGCGCAGGATCGCCTAAGTTAACACCACCTTTGGTGCCGTTAGCGCGTACCTCTGCCTCAACTTTTTGCTGCCACAGCTGCATAATCACTTCGGTGAGTTTTTCGTTGCTGATGGCTTCTTGAATATTGTTGTTCGATGCATGGGCTGCAGCAAACGCCACATCAATGGCGTTTTGCACATCGCTCGCCCAAGCCTTGTACATTTCACTGCTTGAGCCGTAGCTGCTGTAATCTTTGCCCTCAACCGTCACCTGAAAAGCAACTGCCGATGCGGCCAATGCGTTTTCTTGATACTCACCCAAGGCCAAAGAAAAGGTGTGTGTTTTGGTGATGGGAGAGCCACTGTTGGGAGACTTTTCGTTAGCAACGGTAAAGTAATCCATCAACAACATTTCAGCGCCGGCATCACCGCTACCGCGCACTTCGCGATCAATTGAACCACCGGTATTGGCATCATCCCAGAAGGCAATACTGCCGGAATCGACCACAATACTCATGCGCCCCATGACCTGACTGACCGTTACCGGCGCCTTAAGGGTTTCCACTATGGTCTCGCCGGTTTTGGCTTCGATAGCAGAGTGAATCGCCTCTTGAATATCGTGCAACCACTCGGCTTTGATTTCTGCGCTAGAACCAGAATAGGTTTTGCTAGCAAGCGTCACTTGAACCAAGGCCGGCGTGCGGCCTAAGGCAGTGGCATCGGAATAACCTAACGCGAGAGTAAAGGTTTGCGAGGGCGAAGAAGCGCCCGCATCAGGCACTGTAAAGTACTGGCTAAGATTGATGTCAGTAACGGCATTTTCGCCATTTTCAACATAGGCATCGGGGTTAGCGCCATCGGCATTGGCCGAATCCCAAAAGGCAATATTGCCGGTAAGGCTCATCCATATCTGGCCACCAGGCTTGAGATCAACATCGGGAATCGGCATGGCAATCGAATCACTGACGTCCGCCGAAATAATGTCGTCTTCCAAAGATTCGACACTGCCGATCACTTGGCGGATTTCCTCTTCGGTAATGGTGATTGCGCCAACACTTACCGACGCGGTAGCACCAGTCCCATCGTTGACGAAAAAGTTAAAACCGGCCGTGGTCACATCGGTAATGGTGGCGGGAATTTTAGGCGTATAAGCGCCAGCGTCATAACTCACTGGGCCGCCAGTGGTGGTGTGACTAACTTCCGTGGTCGTGCCCGTTACAGAAATCGTTTTGTCCGCAGTGACTGATAATTTATTTTCATCTGCAAGGGTATTATCGATGGTAATGGTCAAACCCGCATCGACTTGCGATAAGTCCAAAATGTCATTGCCCGAGGAAGCCGAAGACTCTTCGGTGATTGTGACGGCAACATCACCCGACACCCAGTCATCACCACGGATCACGTAAGTATCGTCACCGGTACCGCCAATAAGTGTATCGGTGCCGCCAAGGCCTCGCAGAATATCGTCGCCGGCGTCGCCCGAAAGCGTGTCGTTATCTTCGCTGCCGTAAACCCAATCGCTCCCAGCCCCACCATGAAACTCAACACCAATATCATCGGCGTCACTGTGCGCACCGCGCATAATATCTTCACCGGCATGACCGGTTACAGAAACAATTTCATCAAAAAGGTAGCCAGCAATATTGCCAAAGCGGGATATCTTTTCGTTATCAAAGTTAACGTTATTGGTTCCCGCAGTTCCCTGAAGCTCAATCTTTAGAGTTCCAGTAAACGTTGAATTTGAAGTGGACAACTTACCGGGCAGGTACGCCCCTTTGCTCAAGACAATTTCTATATTTTGAGCGCTACCAACAATCAGACCTTCGATATCACTGTCACTTGGATTGAAAAAGCGACCGGACTTTGAACCCTGAGTAACCGTGATCAATCCGTTCTCGGCCACCAAAATTTTGATATCGCCATCGGCGCCAGACAACACGGAAATATCTAAGGTATCAACTTCGGCGTCAACGTTAATCGTGCTCGTCGACGAACCATAGTCACTAGCTTCAGTAACTGCCGTCGTTTGACCAGCCACATGTTCGGCCAACAAAACACCATCATAGCGAGGATCATTGGACGAAAAGGCGCTAGCAACTTCGACCATTCCGTATTCGGTTTCCAAAATCCAGTCGCCGCCTATTCGGCCGTTACCGGTGAGGTTTTCTGAAGCCGCGATGTCGGCTTGAGTAATACCCGCAAGGCGTTCGATAAAATCAAACCCTGCCTCGCCTTTTGATAAATTACAGCCGTAAAATAAAATGTCTCCACTATCGGTAAGGCTTTCACCCCAACCACGTAAAACGGATTCGTAGTGCGTTAAGTTATCATTGTTGAGCACAGTATTGCCCAACGCTAACTCGCCCTCTTGCGCGTGACTTAGCACATGCAGGGCTGCAACATTTGTCATTTCAGAAAGGACGCCAGCAATCACATCCAAGCTGTCGGCTTGAGCGTCATCGGAAAGTAAGACCACACTGACCGTTGCACTTTCGCCGCGATAGGTCGCAAGTTGTGACGAACTGCCTTCGATTGATTCGAACACCAATTCATCCATCGCCGGGCCCATAAAGCGATCGAGCAAAATTTCGTAATCGTCGATGGACGTATCAACGACAACAACCTGATCACCACTGAGCTGCTGTACAAAGTAAACGCCATTATCATCAGGTGCTTGATAGCGCTCGCGATCTTCTGGGGCTGTGGTTACGTCGTCATTCGAGGCAAAAAACTCCGGTAGAACTTCCCGCTGTAATCTCGGCTTCTTGTTGTCCTCTTCAGCTTCAAGGTGGCCGTTTTCTACGATCTGCTGAATCACTTGCTGGTGATCAATTTGATCTCTTAACGCTTGATCTCCAGCGAAAGGGGCCAAGTCGGCAGACAATAAATATCGCGCCTCCATCTGCTCAGCCAAGTAGCGGTTCTTGCGCTTGGCCTTGATGGATTGAGAATTCCAAAAGTACTTTTTCAGTTCGCGTCCGCGAATGAATTTAGACTGGAATAAACGTGCGAATATATATTTCATTTTTCGAGGCCCTTGACCTTAGACGAAAAAAGGAGCCTTAGAGCTCCTATGTTGTTTTCTAATAATTTATTTGAGCCAGTTGTTCATGGCTTCAAGATCACTTTCGAGGAGCACGCCAGTGGCCCTCTTTAACTTGAGACTGTTGATCGCGTAGTCGTACCGAGCCTCAATGTAGTTGCGTTCCGCGTCGGCCAAATCCCTCTGAGCATCGAGCACCACCAGCATGGTATAGAGACCCGCCTGCAATCCTTTTTGCTTGTTCTTCAGCACTTCCTGCTGTGATGTCACCGTTTTCTGTAAGGCTCTCACCTGAGCGATATTGGCGATAATGCCTTGAAATGCAGAGTTAACATCCGTCTTTACGGTGCGGCGTACTCGAGTCAAATCCTCTTGGCTCTTATGCATTCGTTGAATCGCCTCGCGACGGCGCGACGAGACACTACCACCTTGATAAATTGGCACATTGAGCTGCAAAGCAAGCTCATCACTATCCACCTCGCTGGCACCACCAAACAGAGAGCCACTTTGCTCTTCGGTAAACTGACGATAGACAAGATCTAACGTTGGGTAGTGGCCAGCCGTTTGAGCCTTAACTTCGAGACGCGCCTCTTCAAATGCAAATTGCTGCGAGAGAACATCGGGGCTTTGCGCCAATCCGCGATCGATCCACTCTTGTGGCATCGCTGGGTCTGGCAAGTCGAGCGGTAAACGCTCTTGAATAGGGCGCAGCTCTTCGTGAAGCTCACCGGTTAGCTCCATCAGGGCGAAGCGAGCATCATCAAGAGACTTGGTAAATTGCGCCTCTTCAGCCAGCGCAGTGAAATAGCGCGCCTCGGCATCAACCACTTCGGCGCGGCGCCCCAAGCCCGCACGCTGACTCTTGGTGGCGTATTCCATATGACGCTTAAGGGCTTCCTTTTCGGCACTAATCGCCCCCAGCTGCTCCTTGGTCTTCAAGACGGTGAAGTAGCGCTCAGACACACCTATCAGCAGCTCTTGTCGAGCTCGATCGTAATCGACGTCGGCCCGATCGCGCCCTACCTTAGACTGGCCATAACGAACCCAAAGCTCATGATTGTAGATGGACTGATTTAAGGTCAACGTCGAGGTGGTAGTGTCGTAATCGGCCGAACTGGCATTAGCCACTTGGTTTTCTGAGGAGACAATTTCATCGGTATTGTCGGTCTCTTGAATCGAGTAGGAAAGACTTGGCAATAGACGCGCCCGCGCCTGGGTCACCCCTTCGCGCTCAGCCTCTCGCTCGAAGCCCGCCCCCAGATAACTCGGATCAGCCAACTTGGCCTTAGCCAAAATATCCATCAATCCTTCGGCGGCGTGAGCGCCAGCTGACAGCACTATGGAAGAGATCGCCACGGCGAGTTTGATCGAAGTTTTCATGCACCTTTCCTTATGTCCTTATATGTCGAAATACGCTTTTTGCGTCGTATCCCCTAGCAATCAACAAACTCTCTTCCTAGCCAGCTCGGCTAGTAGGGAACTGCACATATCACCTCAAGCAAGTTATGCCCTTGATTTACAAACACTTTACACATCAGGCTTGACAGCGACAGTAAAAAAAACAGATCTGGGATGATACCGTGACTCGCACAAATTTGCATCAAATTGAGACCGAGGTCTCATTATGAAGTTAAGGCCAATTCCGAGCTTTTCACGCAACTTAAGAATAAAGCTAACATTTTCAACAGGTTAAAATTTCACCATTAATTCAAACCATAATCCAATCGTGACGCCTCAGTCATTTTGTCCACCTTTGACCTTTTTACAGGCGTAAAAAAGCCGGTGAGGCACGAGGCGCACACCGGCTTTTCGACATGAGGCATCAAGCCTCACACCATCATCGATTACTCGATGATTT
>JBOEGJ010000015.1:0-87133 GCA_050633365.1 Cellvibrionaceae bacterium
TTCGGGATCCAGCAGGCTATGGCCGGAAATGGACTTGTATTTTGTTCGACGACACTCACCAATAGGTTGTTAGAATCTAACCTTCTGCAACAGTTTGATACTCGACCGGTAAAATCAGATTTGTGTTATTACGTGCCCAATAGGGTCGGCTTTGAAACCAGCAGTGCAGCCAAGTTCTTGGATTGGATCGACGCTATTTTAAACCGAACACCTGGGAGAACGAATGTCTAGAACAGAACGAATATCAATGTTGGAGGAAAAGGGTCTTTTCAGTGTTCCTTTGTGTTAGACGTTTCGATCAAATCGGTACGGTGAAATCTTATTCGTCGCATCGATTTTTTATATACCCGGGTAACCTACGCTCTCTGCGAGCACTCTGTGTTGCAACTACTTTAATGTGGCAATACTAAGCCCTCATAATCTAAGGTACAGATCAGCGCTTGCGTAAGCCTATTGCGGCTAACTATTTTAAAACTGACCGCACCATAGGTATCAGCGGTTTGCACTTAAACTAACAGACACCGAGTCAGCAAACCTCAAGGCGTGAGGTTTATCAATTCGGATGGTCGCTCGCCTAACTTGATGGTCACTCATAATGATATCGAGTAGATCGCGGCATAGTTTTTCCAATAGGCGAAAGCGGCCATTTTCTACATGATCGATGAGTGCCTTAGTAATAATTTTGTAGTTTAAGGCATGATTTTCGTCGTCCGACAATGAAGCCTGATCGGCGCGATGCCAAACGCTTGCGTTGATCACCACATCCTGTTGCTTGGCTATTTCTTCAGGGTTAAAGCCAATGTAGGTACGTAGACGCAAGTTGGCGATATTAATACAAGCTTCTTCTAGCTGATAGCCGTTAGTGGATGTCTGCATCAAGCTATCATCAATAGTGTTATTTTTCTGCAGTCCAGAGGAATGAACAGACATAGAAACCTCAATACAGTGGGATTGTTAAAGGCAGAGCTTAAAGTGAAAGTTTAAAATTTGGTGATAAATCCAAATATCAGCAAAATACTACGGAAAAATTATCACACTGGGTGAGTTGGAAAGCGTCTAGAAACCTAGGGGGTTGCCAATTCACTTTAAGTGACGACCTCCGTTGAGAGGTAAGATAGAGCCTGTCACATAGGGGCTTTCCAATAAATAGCGTACTGCGTGTAACATCTGTTGTTGCCCGGCTTCAATCCCTAACAGGGATTTATCTAAGGCCTTTTTTCGATAAACATCGTCGTCATTTTCATTGAACATGATCAGCGATGGGGAAATCGAATTGACGCGAATTTCGGGAGCTAGCTTCTGGGCAAAACTGAGCGTCATATTGTCCAGTGCTGCTTTACTGGCCGCATAGGCTATATGTTTTTGACTGCCTTTTTGAGCCACGAAATCAGAAATGTGAATAATGTTTTTTTGTGCTGCGTTAGATGCCCGTAGATGTTGCGCCAGCGCTAGGTTGATCTGGTACGGAACTTTAACATGTACCGACATCATGCGCTCGATAACCTGCTGGGGCGTATAATCACACGTGTCGGGCAGCCAGTCGCTTGCATTGTGGATAATGGTTTGCAGTTTCGGGTGCCCGTTGATCAGTGTGTCGAGTAACTCCAGTACCTGTTCGGGTGCACTAAAATCGCACGCGTAAAGTACAGCTCCCTGCTCACGCAGTTGATCTACACTATCATAGTGGCTGCGGTAGGTGCCGATAACTGGGATCTCTCTGCGTAAAAAATCTTTCGCTAAGGCTAGCCCGATACGCTTGCCGACACCTGTGATGAATACTGGATCTGTCAATTAAAAAACTCCGCCCGAGTATGAATGTTGGTTTTGAAAATGCCTCCAAGGGCGGTGGTGTCGGTTACCGAATTTTTGTCCATAACCCCACGAGATTTAACGCAGTAGTGGGTCGCACTGATGGAAACCGCTACATTTTCTGTTCCCAGAAGAGTTTGTAGAGCTACCAAAATCTGTTGAGTTAAACGCTCTTGGACTTGGGGCCTCTGCGCAAAAAATCTCACAATGCGATTGATTTTTGATAGGCCAATAATTTTTTTGTCGGGAATGTAGGCTACCCGTGAAGTGCCATCGATAGTCACGAAGTGATGTTCACAGGTGCTGGTTAGACTGATGTCTCGCACCTTTACCATTTCATCGGTCTGCATCTTGTTGTCAATCAGGCTGATACGTGGAAAGTGGTGGTAATCAAGGCCAGAGAAAATTTCATCAACATACATTTTTGCAATGCGATGCGGGGTTTCGCGCAGACTGTCATCGACTAAGTCCAAACCTAAAATCGTCATCATTTCGGTCATCAAGGGCTTGATACGGTCGTATTTTTCACGTGCTGTTGTATCTGTTTCAATCAGCGGTGTTTCCAATCCCCTCGCCAACAATACCTCGTGTACTTGATATGCCTCGTCACTGAGGCTGTCTCTATTGAAGAGTGTGATGATGTCTTTAAGACCGGGTTCTACCGATACAGCATCGCTGAGCATATTCATCGCGTTATTTCCAATGACATTGACAGATTCTAATGTGAAACGCTGAAACCGCTCATGACAGAGGCAGGGGCAGCACACCTACTGTTCACGGTAAGTATGGTTTGCTAGCCAGAGCCCAATCTAGGAGTAGAATCTCAGCGCATTGAGGGTTGATACGTATCTGTTTCCCTATTGGATTAATAAATTGGATATCAACAATAAATAGCAAAAGTAATGGTCGGCCATATACCTATCGTGACATCCAATCTGCTTAGGTCTGCGTAGATACGATATCTGTTTGAAATTCACTATGTATCATACGGCTGTATTAGTGGCTGACTGAATAGACTCTGGGGTAGGTGACGCAGGTACTACAAGATCATAGATTAAACTGGATCATCGAGTTATGACTGTATTCTCACATACACTGCAGCGGTTGGGTTACAGCGGTTTGGCCCCTTTTTTTGTGGCGATTTTTGGTTCTTTAATGCTGGGGAATGACAATGGCGGTGTGCTAGGTATCTCTCTAAATTGGTCGCTAGTGTTTATTTCATACAGTGCGTTGATTGCCAGTTTTATGGCCGGTAGTTTGTGGGGGCGCGCGTTATCCGTAGCGAATCAGAGACAAGACAGCAGCCGTAATATTTCAGTCCTAGTCTGGAGTAACCTTCTAAGCATGCTCAGTTGGGCATCACTCGGTGTTTGGTATCAAGGCTACGCCTTGTTGGCACTGTTAGTATTGGCAGCAGTCTACTTTGGGATTTTTTTGATTGAGAGAGTCTTCTTGGAGTCCAAAGTTATCGATCCGCTGTCTGATAGCTACCTTGGACTGCGGCGGCGTCTTACAGCCGCTGTGATTATTCTACATGTCGGTGCAATGGGGGTCTTTAATTGATTTAACGAGGTGTTAGCAAGACAGCTATCACTATATGTCCATTGACTATCTTCTATTGCAGCTGAAGCCTTTTGTCTGTCATTGATATATGTATATATAAACCGTCTGCTAAACCCTGACACACAGCAGCTATTGGGTTAATTGATATCTTTGATCCGAAACTGAAATCTCAGCATTTCAATGTGGATGCTGGACAAATCAATACTTACCTTGCGTGCAAAGCCAAGCTAAGGCTAAGCACCGCCACTTTTTTCTGGCTTAGATGTGACAAGTTCCGCATCGGCTGGGTAAGGGAGGTGCGGAGAGCTTACGTTGGCCTTTCATCACAACTATAGATGACGGTTGCTATCTGTGTTTGATGGTCGTCGATACTCTATTTCAAAAGCTCTAACGTGGAAATTTCGTAGTAATAACGATCTGTGCAAAAAAACTAAGGATGAAACCTACTAATGAAAAATAGCCAACCGGATAAGGCCGTCATCGTTATTGGCAGTGGTGGTATAGGGGCTGCAGTGCTCAGGCGCTTGATCCGTGAGCAGGGCACAGAGGCCGATCAGCCTGATGCCAAGACTCCAGCCACTACTATTATTTCTATTAGTCGCAAAGATCGCGATAATGCCGCAGCGGGTCATATTCACTTTACCTGTGACGGCAGCGAAGCGGCTATCAGTGCTGTATCCCATGAATTAGCGTCTTTTTGTGTGACAGAGATTTATCTCTGCACTGGCTTCTTACATGATCAAACCCGAAAGCCCGAAAAGCGTGTTGAAGACATTGGTTATGACGCCATGGCTCACACACTGTCAATCAACACGGTACTCCCCGCCTTATGGCTAGCGCATTTGGTACCCTTGCTGGCAAAACAGCCTCCTATGCAGTCAGTAAAGTTTGTCGTTCTCAGCGCTCGTGTTGGCAGTATCGCTGATAATAGTTTGGGTGGGTGGTACAGCTATCGCGCTAGCAAGGCGGCACTGAATATGATTTTAAAAACCGCTGCTATTGAACTGAAGCGTCGTGCTAGACAGGTCAAATTAGTCAGTTTTCATCCGGGCACCACGGATACAGCGCTGTCGAAACCCTTTCAGCGATCGGTACCCAAAGGTAAGCTGTTTCAGCCTGACTTTGTCGCTGAGCGCCTACTTTGGGTCAGTCGATCGGCAGAAGTTAATGGAGAGCTTAGTTACCTTGATTGGGATAACAAAGAAATTGCGTGGTAAAAATATAGGTCTTCAGGAGCTCTTCACAGAGCTTCAGGCAGATACGTCCAGAAGAAACTATAGACGCTTGCCTAGCTAGAGGTTGATCTTCTTGTTTAGAGGTTGAGCATTAGGGACGCGAGGGAATTCAAACGACGGAGTCACCCAATTTGATCTGTCGGTATTTACACGGCGAGAGATGCAGTGGTAGTAGGGCGTTTGTTCGAGGATGACTAGCGGCCGTCTTGGTGTAGTTATGAGCGCTTGGTTTGATTGCTGAACGCTAGTCTTAGAGATCCTAAACTACCGAAACAGTTTGGAAGAAGAACTAATCAGTAGTCGGGCTGTTTGCGATTGATGCATCTTTGAAGCCTATTCTTTGTGATATGTTCTGATTCAGTCTTCGCTAACATTAATATGGCGGGGCACGAGGTCGAAATTTTATTGAATACTCAGCCCGACTCTATATCAGAATCTAGAAAGTTTTGTTCGGAGTGAGTCTTCCGTTGTAAAGAACAAAAAAAGCCCCTGTAGTGAGGGGCAACAAGAGAGTCCAGAAGGAGAGGAACGTGGTGACTTTCCCTTCTGGTCCAGCACGATCACTGCTCAGGCCGGGCGTGTCCTGAGCTGTTTTGAGAAGATGTTTAGTAGTTGTAGGTTACTTCTACACCGTAAGTTCTTCCTTTACTTAGGGGTGAAAAAGTGCCGAAACTCAACTGAGTGTCGCCACCATGTTTAACTTCGTCCATCAGGTTTTTTCCGTAAAGACCAATTACCCAGTGATTATCGTATGAATAGAAGTCGATGCCTGCGTCCAGGATTCGTTGCTTATCGATAAAACCCAAGTTGTTATCGGTGTAGGCTGAGTCATCACGATAGGCGTAATTGATGCGGGAAGACATGGATCCCCAATCGCCAATCACCGTCTCGTGAGTCAGGCCAACACTGTAGGTCAGTTCTGCGGCACGAGGGATATCCAGCGCTTCATCTTGTCTATTGACTTGGCCGTCAGCGTTTAGATCGAAATCCACACTGGTGTACTCTGCGTTAAGCCAGCCTACTGACGCGGTTAGCACGAGTTGATCAGTGAGTGCGTAAGTGCTGTCTAATTCAATACCATAAATCTCAGCATCGGCAGTATTACGAATAATTTGTACTACCGCTGCTCCACCTGCTTCATTAATCTCACGCTGCATATCCTGAATGTCATTGTAGAAAATTGCACCAGTTAGTCTACCGCGATCACCCAGGCTCATTTTGAAGCCCAGCTCAAAGTTATCCACTTGCTCCTCGTCGAATGGTCCTGGGCCATTGTCTGGATCGGTAGCAGTGTTACGCAGATTGTAGCCACCAGATCGGAAACCGCGAGACCAGTGACCGTAGACGTTTGTTTCTTCATTGACGTGGTAGGTGAAGCCTAGCTTGGGAGAGAAGCTGGTCCACTCTTCTTTATCCTGAAAGTCATAGTCACAGCTACCATCGACAACATTACAGGTGTTGATTGAGGGGATGGCGGGAATTGTTACGTTTTGATTCAGGGAAACAATATCTGCTTTCTTTTCCTCTTTGGTGTAACGTCCGCCAGCGGACAGGGTGAAATCATCAGTGATGTCGAGGTCTGCGGCAACGAAAAATCCCATGGACTCTACTTCGTAATCACCGCCACCATCTTGTTCTAGGTAAGTGCCGCCGCTGTTGATCAAACGCCGCTCATGATAGTTGATTTCATTGGTGAAGTAGTAGAGACCAGACGTTAGGGTCAGGTTGTCTTTGAACGTCCCTGTGTAGCGTAGCTCATTACTGTATTGTTCGGCGTTGTTCCAAGCCATTGAGTGAAAAATATGAATAGGTAAACCGTCAACATCTAATAGGGAGTCTGAGGTATAGTCACGCCAGCCAAAAATATTGGTGATGGAGCCATCGCCAAAAGCAACGTCCCAGTCAATCTGCGCACTCAAAAAATTGGTTCGTGAGTTTAGCTCGCCAGTTTCATCAATTGAGAATTTGTGACTATCACGATCCCAGGTGGTTAGGGTTGGAGAGATAGCAATAGACGGGTTGATACCTGAGCCATTGGTGTGGTTTTGCGCCGCAGCCCCATCGTGCTCACCTTCACTGTATTCGTAACGAACAACGACACTTACATCTTCACTTGCATCCCAAGCGACTACGGCGCGAGCCATGTCCGTGTCGGATTCACCGTGTTCTTCACCGGTAAACTCATTTTTAAACCAGCCTTGGTCATTGTTGGTGTATAGAGAAATCTTGGCTGCCAGGTTCTCGGTCAAAGGGCCGCTTACATTAGCCATTAGGTATCTATTTGGAGCTTCACCTCCGTCTTCCAGAGTAGCGCGAACGCTAGCTTCAAATTCCTGAGTTGGGATTTTGGTATTCAGGAGAACCGCACCGCCGGTAACATTACGACCAAATAGAATGCCCTGTGGACCTCGCAGTACTTCAACGCTTTCTAGGTCAAAGGTGTCAAAGATAATGCCATTATTAAGCCCCATGTAAACGCCGTCTACAAAGATCCCAACGGTTGGATCAATAGAGGGGATGGAGCTGTTGATACCTAATCCTCGGATAGAGAAGTTAGCCGTACCTTTAGTGGTGCCCACATCATCCAGAGCAACGTTAGGCATACCTACAGACAGGCTTGTAAGGTCACGTACTTTCATGGCCTCAAGCTGGTCTGAACCGTAAGCGCTGACCGACAGTGGGACATCTTGAGCTGATTCTTCGCGCTTTCGCGCAGTCACTACTACTTCTTCAAGCAATGCAGATAATGTACTTTGCGAAACTTTCGCTTCTTCTGCCTGACCGGTGATTGCGCCGGTCGCCAATACTAGGCTCAGGGTTGTGATACTTGCATGACTGGTAAAAAGTGAATGAATTCGAGGTAGGCCTTTCATAAAACGCTCTCCGAGATATTTTTATAGTAATTTATGATAAAGAGCTTCTGTAGCAGCTCTTCTATTGCGTTGGCTATCATAGGCAGTCGCGATTGTTGTGCGTTATTCCGGGCTTGCCAAAAAATTGGCATTTATTGCCGTATTGAACTGGTGTCTGATTTATTGGTGAGGGGGGGCGAAGTTGTGGCAGGCGCACAAGTAGCTTAATTACGCAGCGGCTATTGAGATTAACGGACTGCATAGCGATAATAGCCTACTAAAGATAAGAGGCTCGGCGGTTAAGAGCCGTTTGGGTTGTATACTCTTCGATATCGTGTTGGGAAAAAGAACCCTATATTATGATTCAGCACTCTGTAATAGGTAGTTGGTTAACCGCACTGGTTTCAGGGCTGGAAAGCCACGGTATAGACGGTGAAAGTTTCCTGGCAGGTTATGGCATAGATTATTCTGTAGATTCTAATCCTAGTACCCGCATACCTATGAATACGATAAACCAACTTTGGTGTCGAGCGCTAGAGCAAACAGGCGATGAGTGTTTTGGTTTAACTGTAGGGTCATTGGTAACGCCTCATACTTTAAATGCCCTAGGTATGGCTTTGTGGAGCGTGTGTACGCTGCGGGAGCATATGCAATGTCTGGTTCGGTATCGATCTATTCTAGCAGCCGATAAAGGGGTGATGAGTTTAGAGGAAGAGGATGGCTGCTTGGTGTCGACCTCTAACCTTGAAGTGGATGAAAATGGTGTCTGTCGATATACCGATTGTGAATTGGATGCTATTTGTGCCGCTATGGTTACGCTTCGACGTTTACACTATAAAAAGGATTTCTGTCCTGTAAGGATGGAATTAACTCGATCAAGACCCAAGAAGCCGGAGGCATTCGAAAATTTTTTTGGCTGCCCAGTCATTTATGAGCAAGAACGACTTCGGGTATTTGTATCGATAGAAGATGCCGACGCTCAAATCCCGGGCAGTAGTCGTAATCTTGCGCAGGCTACTGAACAGATTGCACAGGACTATTTAGTCCAAATCAATAGAAGTGAAGATATTGTCGCTGATGTGCGTCAAGCGCTGGTCTCTCTATTGCCTCAAGGTAAGGCGACATTGGATCATGTTGCCGATTTTCTACATACGAGTAAACGAACCTTACATCGTAAACTGGAAAGCCGCGATACCAGCTTTCGTAACCAAGTTGAAGGTTTTCGAAAAGATCTGGCTGATCGTTACATGCGACAGGATGATTTATCCCTAGGTGATATTAGTTTTCTATTAGGCTTCTCAAGCAGCAGCAATTTTACTCGAGCCTTTAAGCGCTGGAATGGTGTTGCGCCTCAAGAATATCGAAATTACTCTCAGGGGCAGCCTACCTAAACCGCAATACTTCGGAAAAACGCGATACCTCGTACGAATCCCCGACCGCTAAGACAGGTAGATCCCGAAGGAACAACAATACCTCGCCAATACCTCAGGCAGGCACGCCCCACCCCAGGAATATCTCAGAATATCTCAGACAGGCACAACCGGCAAAAGACAAAGACAATACCTCGGACAGGCACACCCAACCGGCCAGGAATATCTGAATATCTCAGACAGGCACACCCGAGAATACCTCAGAGAGAATACCTGAGAGAATACCTCAGAATACCTCAGACAGGCACGCCCCGAAGAACTTAAAGGCGCTTGCCCAGACAATACCTCAGACAGGCAAGGACAATACCTCAGACAGGCACGCCCCGAAGAACTTAAAGGCGCTTGCCTAAGTGGTGTTGATTTTCTTGGTTTGAATATGGGTATTAGGGAGGCGAGTGAATTCAAACGACAGAATCACTCAATTTGATCGTAGGTCTCCCTACCGATAGGCATATCTGAGATATCTAGGCTGCTAGTACTCGTCGTCGAAACTTCTTACGAAAATTTCGCTCGAAATGTTGGCTGTTTTCTAGCCATTCTCTGGGAGAAATTCCAAGTCGACTCAGGATAGGCGGGTACTTGCCATCGATAGAGCCTCGCTTTCCCTTTCTCATTATCCGACCGGTGTAATCGACAAGCTGAAGGTAATCGCTGAATGAATAGAGAATACCCTGTTGGTTGTGAACGGTAACCGCATCTTCAAACTTAGCGAGTGCGGCTAACGGCAGATCAAAAGGGTTTGCAAGGGGTTGGCCTTTGATGGCTTCGGCTAAGTCAAAGCGCTGAACAATTCGCTCTCGAATGCTGGTGTATTCAGAGGCTTCTGGTGTTTTAGCCATTTGTGCACGAATGGGGTTCAGGTCAACATAAGCCATGCAACTGAGTAGGGCTTCTTCGCTTAGCAATGGTTGTGAGATAAAGCGAGATTCCCAAAAGTGCCCCGTGCACCGATCTTCTTGGTTGGCTCTTTTAGCAATAGGCTCGTTTAGGCATTTAAAGAACCAGCTTAGGCTCTGCAACCGCTCTCGCCAAACCTCGGCGATTTCCATTACGGTTTTGGTTTCAATAGTATTAAGAGCATCGCCAGCGTAGTAGCGCTGCACGAGTAATGGGCCTTTGTGCAGGGTTAGCCAATGGTGAATGATCCGATCCGTCGACCATGCATCCGTGGAGCGAATCTTAACCACTACATGGTAGTGGTTATGCATGATGGCGTAACTGCAAATGTCTATAGCGAAAATTGAGGCCAATAGACGTAGACGGTTTTCGATAAACTTTCGGCGGTGTTCGTAGTTCTTGCTTGCGCCGTCAATGCCACAGAGAAACGCGCGCCTTACACAGCGAGATATGCAGTGGTAGTAGGGCGTTTGTTCGAGAATGACTTGCTGTCGTCTTGGAGTAGGCATGAGCAATTGATTTGATGGTTGATCGCTAAGCCTATGCTTTTGAATGTGCCGAAACAACCGAGAAAAAAGTACTAATCGAAATGCTCGGTCAGTTTGTTTTCGAATACCGGAGTGGTTTGAGGTTCCTAGCGTTTGCGTTATCCATATCGGTGTCCAAGTGGGAGCGCGACTTTGGTAGCGCGTGGCGGTAGAGGGGTTAAACAGTTGTTTGAATGTGGTTTCTGGTGGCGGTAAGATGACGTCAAACGTCTAATTGGAAAGGAACGATCGCCATTACAGTACCCGCAGAAGCTTGGGATTTCGATAGGCCTTTTATTATTGAAGTAACCGCCGAAGATTCTGATATCGACAGCTATCAGCACGTGAACAATTCTGTCTACGTCCGTTGGTTTGATGAATGCGCCCGCGAGCATTCCAAGGCTGTCGGGGTGGATATCGAGATCGCCGCTGAATTAGGAAGTGGCATGGCTGTGCGCGAGAGCAAGATCCAATATTTACGTTCTGCCTATTTAGGAGACAGGATTCAGGTTGCCAATTGGATAGTTAAGAATGATGGCCGTCTAAGAGCGACCCGCCATTTTCAATTGATTCGAGAGTCGGATGGAGTCACTCTGGTGAGAGCGATATTAGATTATGTGTGTATTGATATTGCTTCCGGCAAGCCTTCGAGAATGCCGAAACTGTTTCGAGATAGGTATTGTGATGTGAGGGAAAACAGCAGTGAATATCCTCTCCTAACTTCAGTTTAACAATATCTTACAATACCTCAGACAGGCACGCACTAGACGTACTAGGTGCTAGACGTACTAGGTGGACAGGCACGTACTAGGTGTAGTAGACCAGAGTTATTTTGAAAAGGTAGCAAAATGTTTGGCGTCAAATCAGTGTTTGGTTTTCTCTCCCTTTTAAGTTTTGGGTTGATTAACAACGCCAATGCTCTGGAAATACCCGAGTTTAGCCTTCCTGTGGGGGCCGCCGTTACCGCGGTGGACAACAGCAGTCGGGATTTTGGTTTGTTGGATGAAAAGGGAAAAGCTCATTTTCGTCGAGAGGAAGGCACGTGGATTCGAACGTTGATACACCCAGACAGTCGTGAAAAAAAGGAGTTTGAACCAGATTCGAGAGCGCTTTTTATCCTTGTCAACTTCTCTGGCGTAGGGCCGCGTTCAAGTATTAGCTTCCAAAAGAGTAATTTCAGCGGGCTTAAGGCTAAATATCGTCGGAAAGGGGATGGCTGGGAGATAGAAGGCCTGGAACAGCCGTTAAGCGAGTCCGAACGAAGTGTTGTGGAGCGATACGCAAACGGTAACAGCTTCTTTAAAACTATCATCCATTCTGCTTCGTCGAGAAATTATGTTCAGGGTAGGGATTACCCTCTGAATACGACAGAGGCTGAATCATTCGATGGCGCTGGCACTATATCGTTGGCTAAGGTTCAGAAAATGTGGGGCAAAGATATCGCTGAGTTTCGCGTGTCTTTGACGCAGTATGCTGGGTACGACATTGACGACGGCTGCGATCATGTTTTTTGGGTCACGGTCGATGAGGGGCGGCCGGTCTACTTATCGACCAGCTGTAAACTAAAGGCAAAACTCAATCAGATCGAAGCGGATGTTTACATACAGCGCACGCGGGGGTTTAGCTATAGCGATCTATCGATCAGCGATTTTTCGCCAACACCGCTTCCGGCCCTGCATCCGCGGGGTGAGATTGTCGATATGGCTTTCTCCGAAAAAACCAAGCAGTTGGTGTTTGTCAGTAAAGAGGGCGGCAGTGATGATCATTGGCTGTCATTTTGGGATCTCGATCGACGCAGGCTGGTTTACAGCGTCAAAGCTCGAGGCGGGATGTTAGCAAAGTCGGCTGATGAGGATGTGCTCATCAACGTTGGAGAGTACAGGCTGGGTAGCGCCCACACGCTGATTGGCGATGGTTATCAAGAGTTCGGAAACATGGCGTCGTTGGACATGGATAGAAAAATTCTATCCATGGGCACGCTGGGAAGGTATCCGGTAACTTTGAACGAAAAAAATGAAATTGAAGTCTTTAACCTCGGTTGGGGAAAGCAAATCTATCGTCATGAGTTGGAACACTCTGCTTATGAAATGCTAGCTGCGGCGAATGATGGACGAGTCGCAACGCTTAATAGCGCGGGCAATCTTGCCATCCATGAGTTACAAATCAGTCACGAAGACTGTGAAGACGGCGCTGCAGTTGAAGGTTCGGGCTTTGAAGGGTCTTGGTGTGAAGGTGCAAAAGTTCATGCTCAGTTAAACAAGCATCAGGCGTCTATTGATCTCGGTTTTATCATTTCTGACGATGATAAAGAAACGTCAATGTTGATAGGACGCAAGTGGGGCATCAGTCTTCTGTCTGTCCACGAGAAATTGCCGCTGCTTGGCTATTGTGTGAAAGCTAAATATCAGTGTGGGTTGATCAACTATCAAGACAGTACCCATGTCAAACTATCCGGCTCCAGCCTAGCATTCTCCGATGCCGCTAATGAGGTAGTGACCAATCAAGGGGTGTATGATCTTCACGGGCGTTTTATTCGCAGCTCGTCCACTACGTCGTTTGGTGCGGGAAAGATTGCGCTATCGGAGCAGGGCGGACTTACCTTTACCGAAGACTTTGACTATGGAAAGGGCGTTGGTCGTAGAAAAATTGTTGCGAGGGATTTAGATACCGGCGAGCCTGTTGAAGAGATTTCTGCTAAAACCTTTCCTGTAAAGCAATTACTGCCTCAGGGTGATAGTGGTCTACTGGTGCTGACGGGGCCGCAGTTTAGTGATCTTAACGATATGCTAGCCATCGATTTCAAAACTCTCAGCGTCGATAAGCAATCGATTGAATTTCCGGTTCGTCATGTTGAAGAAAATAGTCGCTACATCCTGATTGTTGGGGCGGATGCCTCGATCCTAATGGACAAACAAGATCAGGCCAATCCTCAGCTGATTAAGGCAAAGGTTTCTCATCATAAGCTCACCAAAAATGCTCTCATTTACACTGACTCAAATTCTGTTTATAGATTGGGTTTTCGAGAGCAAAGTAGCGTTTTACTGCACCGGTTTGAGAGCACGATATATGACATGATTGTTCTCGATTCAGACGGTGAAAAGATGGTTCTACAACTCGAAGAGGGCCAATTTTTCTTACCCCATATCAACAAAACACTTCTACTTAATTACGCCAGTGCGCCCACTAAGGCGCTAGTCAATTTCGGCGACGATAGAGGCTTCTTGGTGGCTGGGCTTCTGGATGATACCGGCCATTTCAATTCTGCCATTCCATTGATGCATCACTACGACAACGAGGGGCAGTTCCTCAAGGTATTTGAACCTTCTTGGGGGCGCGCGGTTTCACACTACGTCACGGAAAATGGTCAGCTATGGTCCGGTACAAAAGACGGCAATATTACCGTCAGAGATCTCGATACAGGCTTGATCTTGGAAGACTTTTCACCGCATCAAGGCCGTATTGCCGACATCGTCGAGCTCGATGGTGGCATAGTTGCTACCGGTTCGCTGGATGGAACCATTAAGCTTTGGCGCACTGATGTACCGAGCCCAAGATTTCTGCATGCCAAACAAGGGCAAGCTCAGGTGCTGGTAAAACCCGAGATCAATAAGCGCAATCCCAAACTCATTGCTACTTTTATTGCCGATAGTGACGGCGAGTTTATCGCGAGCTCTTCCGACGGTTATTATTGGGGGACACCCAAAGGGCTGCATCGTGCGAGCTTTGTGGATGGAAATAAAATCTTTGATTACACCCGTTACGATTATTGGTTAAATCGCCCAGATATTATTGCCAGCAGAATTGGAAAGTCCAGTGCCGAAGATCTACTGGCATGGGAGAAACTAGTGGGTGTTCGCCGATCTCGCCACGGCGATGGTGCCTTATCGCAGCGTTCAATGAGTCATCCTACACCTGTTTTTTCGCTTAGCGGGCCGGAAAAAGTTCAAGCCAATGAAACCGTCAAATTGAATTGGTCAGTGAGTCAAAAATCGAGAGCTGACCGTTTGCATGTGTTAGTTAACGAGGTTCCAGTGTTCGGGGTAGAGGGAAAGAGAATCACCGAATCTAGTGGCGACTTCGAACTTTCGTTGAGCCGTGGAGCAAACAAAGTTAAAGCTTTTGTATCTAACAAGGATGGCGTTCGATCAACGACACAGTTTAAAACCTACAACGGGATGGGCAAGGCGCAGAAACCTGATCTCTACGTGTTGGCGATCGGTGTATCAGATTATGAGCGGGATTTTTTGGACTTAAATTACGCTCGTAAAGATGTGGAGGATCTGAGCCGCTTATTGGCCGCTAGCGAGCAGTATCAAAAGGTTCACATTAAGAATCTAGTGGATGGAGACGTGACCCGTGACTCGGTTTTACAGGCCAAGCAGTTTCTCGCCGCTACGCGCCCGGATGATCGTGTTGTCGTTTTCTTTGCGGGGCACGGGTTTCTTGATGACTCGAATGATTACTATTTTGGCACAGTCGATATAGATCCCTATGATCCGGCTAAGAATGGATTGGATTACGCGTCTATCAGTAATTTGGTCGACAATATTCCCTCTCGTTACAAGTTGCTGATGCTCGATACCTGTCATTCCGGTGAGGTGAACGAATTGTCGGTTACAGGCACTTATGCCGAAGGCGTGGTATCACGCGGTTTATCATTACGAGCGCCCACAAGGGCTAAACCGAATCTGCGCCTCTCGTATCAAATGTTGCAAAATACGTTTGTGGATTTACGTGCTTCCACAGGTGCAGTTGTTATCAGCGCATCCGGTGGCCGAGAGTATGCCTTAGAGAAATCTGGCAATGGTGTTTTTACGTCGGCGTTACTGGCGGGTCTGGGTAAAAAGGCCGCCGATAGCGATCAAGATGGGATTGTTTCGGTTGAAGAGTTAAGGCGCTATACCTATTCGGAGGTGAGTCGTCTCACCAACGGCGGCCAGACTCCAACAACTCGCAAGAACAATCTAGAGATCAACTTTGGGCTCTACTGAGACATAGAGGCCCGTAATGCGACAAATACAGATATCTACACAGATAACGAGGTAAAATGCAGAGAATTAACATCTATCTTTACCAGCCTTGGTATAAATGACTATGAAAACCCCATCGCCTTTGACACCCGCCCCGATTCTATCTACGCTCGGCGACCTTGCGAAATTGACCGACTACAGCCTCATGGACACACTCAACCGTGATCCAGAGGCGACTGACAACGGTGCCGATCACGCTCCAAGACAAGTCTTCAGTGGACATTATGTGCCGGTTAGTCCGACGCCCATCGAAGCCCCTGAATATGTGGCACATAGCAAAAGCTTCTTTGCAGAGCTTGGCTTGGCCGACAGTTTGGCTCAGTCTGCCGACTTTGTTCGTCTGTTCTCTGGCGATTTATCCGCCGTACCAGCGCCGATGCGCAAGGTGGGTTGGGCCACGGGATACGCACTGTCTATCTACGGGACGGAATATATCCAGCAGTGCCCGTTCCAAACGGGCAACGGCTATGGCGACGGTCGCGCCATTTCTGTGCTCGAGGCGGTGATTAATGGCCAGCGCTGGGAGATGCAGCTCAAAGGCGGTGGTCGTACGCCATACTGCCGCGGTGCGGACGGCCGTGCAGTCTTGCGCTCGAGCATCCGCGAGTTCTTAGCGCAAGAGCACATGCACGCTCTCGGTGTACCCACATCACGGTCATTGAGTTTGTACGCTTCAAAAACAGAGACGGTACAGCGCCCTTGGTACTCCGAGGGTTCGCGCTCTGAGAATCCCGACCGGATGATCTCTGAAGCAGTTGCCATTTCGACACGCGTTGCACCGTCATTTCTTCGCGTTGGGCAGCTAGAGCTGTTCGCTCGTCGCACCCGCAAAGACGAACACCCAAAAGCGATGGAAGAGCTCGAGAGAATCCTATCGCACGTAATTGATCGTGAGTACCGTGATCTTATCGATACAAAGCTCTCCACCTCAGAACAAGTGCTGCAGTTGGCGCGCGAATATCAGGGCCGTCTCACGTCCTTGGTGGCGAATTGGATTCGCGTGGGGTTCTGTCAAGGCAACTTCAATAGCGACAATTGCGCG
This sequence comes from Cellvibrionaceae bacterium, assembly GCA_050633365.1. Lineage (GTDB taxonomy): Bacteria > Pseudomonadota > Gammaproteobacteria > Pseudomonadales > Cellvibrionaceae > Pseudomaricurvus. The sequence goes on from JBOEGJ010000015.1 coordinate 16,386, forward strand.
GTGGGCGGCTTTACGCTGGATTATGGACCTTTTGGTTTTTGTGATGTGTTTAATCCCTATTATCAACCTTGGACGGGTGGTGGTGATCACTTCTCGTTTTTGAATCAACCCAACGCCGCACAGAAAAACTTCGACATGTTTTGTTCGGCGTTAGGAGCGTTGTTGGCGTCAAATCAGGAGGATTTGCGAGTATTAGGTGAGGTTCAACGTGGGTTCTCCGGCGTTATGCAATCGAAAATGCAAGCCATGTGGGCTGCCAAGTTGGGGCTGGATCTGTCTTTGGGTTTGGACTCCCTGAGCGAGTCTGACAAAACGCTTTTCGGTGAGGTGTTCAGCGAGCTACAAACACTGATAAGCCAAGCACCTATTGATTACACGATCTTCTTTCGCGAGCTCTCCTCGATTCCCGACGATATTGGCCCGCTCAAAAGGAGCTTCTACAACAACTCTGGCAATGGGGAAGAGGGCCAGAGAAATAGCCGTTGGTCGGCGTGGTTAGACAAGTGGAAAATTCTGCTTAAGATTTCCGCCAACGAAAGTGATGATTGCTCCCGCTCGAGAGAAGAAATTTCTAAGCAGATGAAACTTGTTAACCCCAAGTACATTTTGCGTGAGTGGTTTTTAGTACCGGCGTATCAGCAAGCCGCTGCGGGAGATTACACACTAGTTCAAGAGCTGCAGGAGGTGATGACACAGCCCTATGCAGAGCAATCGCAGACGCTGGAAGATAAGTACTATCGCTTGAAGCCACCGGAGTTTTTCCAATTGGGTGGATTATCCCATCTCAGTTGCTCGTCGTGATCATTGGGGAAGAAGAATGCTGCGTTAAAAAAGTTCTGGGGTATTCGAATTTGGTATCTGCAAAAAACCGGTCAAAGCGGACAAAGCACAAGAGAGATCATCCACGACGCTATCATTTTCCCATTGGGTGAATAAAACTACAGAGGTGAGAAAACGGATCTAAGCGCTCGACGGCGTATTGTGAAAAACCGAATCAGGTGAGCCGTAGTGAACCTCCAAAAAACAGGGCTATTTGTCATTGCGAGCCTTAGCGCCAAAAGTAGGGGCTATTAAGCCAAGCAATCCAGTTTGGCAGTAAACCTTGTTCTATAGCGCTAAACCATGGATTGCCGCCTCGCTAGGCTTCTCGCAATGAGATTTTTGAGAAATGACTTAGTTCGAATCGTCTCGGTGAGAGATCAACCAAATAGCGTTCAGGAAACATTATGCTTTCAGAAACAGAAGACTATTTTTTTAATCAGGATGATGACGTATTCACCCCGCAGGCCGCGGCGGGAAGCCCTTGGTCAAATACCATGCAACATGGCGGCCCCGTCAATGCGATGATTACCATGCCCATTGAAAAAATCGCTGAAGAGATTTGCATGGACGTTACTCGGTTAACCATCGATATCCTGAAACCGGTTCCTATGAAACCGGTAAAGGTCAAAAGCCACTTTCTGCGTAAAGGCGGTAAAATGGCCGTGGTCGATACCGTCATGACGGTTGAAGGCAGTGACGAGCCTGTCGCTTCCGGCCGAGCAGTATTGCTCAAGGCACAGCAAGGCCTGTCTCCTGTGTTTGATGTCGCCGCGTCTTTGCCCGAGACAAGGGATAGCATTGCCAGCGAGCCTTGGATACCCAAAGAGATGGCTGCGGGTCTACCACCAGGCTTACACAATCTGATTCGCTTTCATCCCTCTACCAATAAAGAAAGACCGGTTTTTTGGATCAATGGCGATGCCAATATGCTTCAAGGTCGTGCGATGACATCGCTGGAGCAGTGCGCCACAACCGCCGATATGACAACGGTACTAGCCGCGCGAATGCGCGTGCTGCAAGAGGGAATCGCCAGCCCTGCAGCCATGGGATTAATGAACACCAATACAACGATCCATTTTTCTCGACCGCCGGTGGGCGAATGGTTTGCGTTCACCGATCACTTTATTGAGGTGACTGATGGCTATGGTATTGCAGAGTGCGCTATTTATGACGAACAAGGTTGCATCGGTAGGGTTGCCCAGAACCTGATTGTTAATGGCTGACGGGTGAATTTTCTCGGGCACGGGGCAAGTTTAGATTGCCACTGATTTGGCAGTTTACGAGTTGCAGCTGGTATTATCTGTCTTAACTCATAGCGGCGAAGCGAGCATGTCTTGGGCAAGAATGTATAGAGCGGTCCCGCACCTATAGAGTAGGGTTTTCATTGGGGCGTTTTTCTCTTTTTGTTTTTCCTTTTCTTCTTAGAGCCTATCCCCGTCAAAACTGACCGAGGTCAAAGCCGTGCTGGCCAATCATATCGGTAGCTTTCATGGTCGGAATAATTTTGAGGGCACTAAAACGGAAAGAGTTTACACCTTAGTAGGGCGAGACAAGGTGTTTGAAGACATCGTCGAAGACGAGCGTATACTCGCTCTGTGTGAAGCCTTCTTGGAACCAAATTTCTTACTGACAGCCAGCCAAGCGATACGCCTTGCTCCGGGCGAAACACCGCAGCCTTTTCACGCGGACGATTCTTTTTACCCAATAGCGCGACCGCGGCCAATGGTTAGTCTACCGATGATCTGCGCTGTGGATGCATTCACAGCTGCCAATGGCGGTACTGAGGTAATTCCTGGTAGCCACTTATGGAGCGAAGAAAAACTCGCCGGAGAATATCGTCGCGGCGAAGGCGAATTGGATACTGATTTGGAGCAGCGTTTGGCTGGGCAAACTGTGACCGTTGAAATGCCCGCGGGCAGCTGTGTGGTGTTTGCCGGAAACCTGTTGCATCGCGGTGGCGCTAACCACAGCCAAGGGCCTCGCTGCGCATTTTCCAATCAGTATTGCCAGCCCTGGGCACGCACTCAAGAAAATTTCTTCTTAGGGGTTCCCGTTGAGAAAGCCCGCCAAATGTCTACACAAGTGCAAGAGTTATTGGGCTATTCGATTCATCCGCCGTTTATGGGGCAGTTAAGTGCCTCGCATCCGCGAAAAGCGCTAGAGGAGGGGTATGTTCCTCCGATAATGAGATCCTGATAGCGTTATTGTTCTCGATTGGCTTTAGTGTTTCGCGATTACGCTGGCGCAGGGCCTTGCAACGCCAAGGCCCTGACTTGATCGTTATTGAACAAAGATTTCCATTTCTTCGCCAATTTTTTTCCGCATCTCCATGAGCTTGAGCGCGGTATCTCGCTGTCGAATATCTTCTTTATCTTCTGGAATCCACTCGGGAATATTGATGCTGTGACCTGATTCGTCTACGGCGACCATAATCACAATGCAATGGGTGGTGAGTCGACGCTGCAAGGATTTTGGGTCGCAGGCGTTGACTTCGATGGCGATGTGCATGGATGAGCTACCGGTGAGAATTACTTTAGCGCTCACTTCCACAAGATTGCCCACATGGATGGGAGCCACAAAACGGATGCCACCGGCGTAGGCGGTCACACAATAGCGACCACTCCAGCCAGCCGCACAGGCGTAGGCGGCCAGATCGATCCAGCGCATGACTGATCCTCCATGAACTTTACCGCCGAAATTCACATCTTGGGGTTCGGCCATAAAGCGTAAGGTTAAGTCTCTTTGAGGTTTGTTCATGGGCGCGAGCCTCTGTAGTTAGCGGTAGTTGAATGTAGTTGGATGTAGCTGAATGCAGTCAAATAGAGTCAAGTGGTGATGATGGCGTTATTGCTCAGTATAGTAAATTTATTTTCGTCTCATTTATACCGATCGGCTATGGGTGGTTATCGTTTGTTCCTCTCGCGGAAAAATTGTCCAGCTCTCTGGGTTTAGTTCTCTGTGTTTAGCTCTCTGGGTTAGCTCGAGAGGTGATGCAAGAGAGGTGATGCAAGAGAGGTAATACAAAAGAGTTGCAAGCGGTCAGGCGATAATCTCTCAACTGCAGTAGTGACCAAGCAAGTGTTACTCAATGGGATGCCATGAGCGTTCGTTAGATGAATACAGCATCGAGATAACTTACGGCACCGCTTACTCGATGTTAGGTTATTGATTACTATAGCCTCTGATTGCAGTCTACCTTTTTAAGCACCTGCCTTATTTTAAGTGCTTGCCTTGGTGTTTAGCAGAGTCACTGCATCCTCATCCAATCCACTGTTAGACACATAGCGGTTGCCGCTCCCATGGCTAACTAAAAAGCCTTTCTCGGTGGCTTTAATATTTGTGATTTCGCTCCAGGGCATGCTCAGTTGATGGTGACTGCTGTGAGTGGAAATTCCTTGCGCATCAATATGGATGGTCACCTTACTGCCCGCTGCTCGGCTGAGCATTTGACGAGTAATCCACCAGGCTCTTTTGTAGCGAATCGACAAGAGCTCAACAATGCTGAGACAGACCATAAACCATGCAATATAGACATCGGTTTCTGCGATAAACAGTACAGCGGCAAAGATGGCGAGCATTACCGCCAGCAGGTATCTTTTTGGATTGGGTGCGGTGTCGGCGGTTTGATCAAAGCACTCGCTGAAGTATTCTCGATTAAGAATATAGTAATTGTTCTCGTCGTCGCTTGAGTTGGTTTCTGTCATGGAGGGAGTGTCTGTGCCTTTTAGGGGTTGTACCCGCGCCGTCTATGGGTGTGGTGCAGTTGCGAAAGGTGCCAGTGTAACAAAACCTGATAGCCGCTCGCCCAACTTTATTCTGGGCGAGCGGCAATGAGTGATTGGTGGACATAGTTAAGTTGGGCATGGTTAGTTAAGTTAGGCGCAGTTAGTTAAGTTGGGCATAGTTAGTTAAGTTTGGCGTAACACCTGCAGATTTTATTTTGCGTAAAATCTGCTGGAGTAATCATCCCAGTAATGCTACTGTCGGTATTTTTCTCATATTGAAGAATGGAAAACCCCCATGACTAAAACGGTTACTGTGCTCGCGATGCACGCAGAAATGCTCTCACTTTTTCCCGCCACTCCAGAAACATGGACACTGATTGATACCTCGCAGGGGGTCGAAAAGGCCATTGCCGAGCACGGTGATCAAGTCGAGATTTTGTTGTCCGCCAGTATCGAAAAGCTCGATAAACAAGCCTTGGATCAGTTTCCAAAACTAAAAATGATCGCATCGATATCCGCGGGGTTCAGCAACGTGGATCTCGAGGAATGTCGTCGTCGCGGTATTGAAGTAACCAATTCTCCTGGATTGAATGCGGCGGATGTGGCCGACATTGCCGCCAGTATGATGACGTCCCTGTTACTAAAATTTCCGAAACATCAGGATTTTATCTTGTCGGACCAGTGGGTAACACCTAGTGGCCCATTGCGTCATTCTTTAAAAATGGCGGTGGTTGGTATTGTTGGCTTGGGTTCTATTGGCCAAGAAGTGGTTAAGCGTTTGCAGCCCTTTGGGGTTGATCTGCGTTGGTGGGGCCCCCGCGATAAGCCCGAGGTCTCGCTGCCCTATGTGTCTTGTATTAATGAGCTGGCGCAGCAATGTCAGGGATTGGTTATCTGCTGTCGGCCCGATGATTCTACCCATCATCTCATCAATCAAGAGATTCTCGATTTACTCGGCTCAGAGGGGATTGTGGTCAATGTGGCTCGAGGCAGTGTGGTGGATGAGGTTGCCCTAATTGAATCCTTGAAATCGAACGCCATTGCGGGGGCGGGATTGGATGTGTTTGATCCCGAGCCAACGGGCAGCGAGCGTTGGCAGGGAGTGCCAAACGTTATCCTAACGCCTCATCAGGGCGGGACCACCTACGAAACTCTGTTCGCTCAGGCCGAGCTAACGCAGCAGAATATTCAACAGTTTGTAGCCGGTGAGCCAGTATTGACCAGTGTTCTCTAGAGCTACCCGCATCGATGAACCACTGTGAGTGGTTCAGCTGATTGTTTTTTCGACTTGAGTTGACTGAATTTTTAAGCACAGAAAATAGGCCCAGCCGATTAAGATTATCTGCAGCGGTGTTCGGATCCATAGATAGCTTGGCCCCCACTGATGGCCGCCCAAACCTATGGCGTTGAATGCGGCGTACAAATTGGCTGGAAAGAACACAATCAACATTGTGATTGCGGTTTTTGCAGCGGTAGCTTGCCAGCGCGAACTGAGTAATGCGATGGCGACCAAGAGCTCTAATACTCCGGTGACATAGACCAAGGGGTATCGATAGGGCACCCAAGCGGGCAACATCTCTACCATGCCGCTGGTTTGAACAAAGTGGCCAATAGCGAAAAAAGCAAATGCACCGGCGAGCCCCCAGTTGGCGTATTTTTTGAGATTAACAGTCTGGTCGTTGACCGCTGCGAGCGCGAAGGCAAAGGCCAGTGGCGCCGCTAAAATCGAGAGAATTATGATCGGGGTTAACATCGTGTGGTTCGCCTCTAGCGTTATGATCGATTGAGAATGAATTGATGGCTTCATTTTAGTCTCATCGTCAGAATCAACCTTGCCAAAGGCGCACGATCTTCTGCAAAATACGCACAATTCACTCGATCCGAAGGCGACGGTGTAGTCGTCGCTCTAGAGGTGTGTGCTGCAACCCACTTGTAAAAGGCGCGCAGCAGCCTCGTTAGGGATCGAAAGGGAGCTGCAGGATGCTAAAAGAAGCAAAAGTGAAGTTATGAAAATCAGCAGTAATGCGGCGGTGGGCGGTAATGTAGCGCAGCTAAGGATTAGAATTGCTCAATTGATGGGCGCTGACCTGGATAAGATGTTGGCTCATCTTTGCATTGATATGGAGGCGCTGGAATCCCCCGAGCTGTATCTAGATGCTGAGTTTGATAATCGAGTTTGGCAGGCGATAGAGCAGCAAACAGGCAATGATCTAGTCGGTGCGAGTATGGGCGCATATTTTCAGCTGGCGTCCATGGGGCTGGTGGGAAAGGCGATTATGGCCTGTGAGACGATTCATCAGGGACTGTGCAGTTATGTCCGTTACAGCAAATTGCTGCCTCTGCGCGACAAAGTGGATTTGATTGAGCAAGATCAACAGTTGCTGTTTCAAGTCTCGCTATCAAATCCGCTACTCCCTTATTCACATCACAGTATCTCTTCTTTCTTGGCATTTGTACTCACGAGTTTAGAGCAGCTGTCGGGTCAAAGAATCCCGGTAAAACAGATGGGATTTGTGTTTGATGCTCCTGAAGATCCAGACAAGCTCGCGCGTTATCGAAGCCTATTCAATACCGAGAGCGTTTTGTTTTCTCAAAAAACAAGTTGGTTCAGTTTGGATAGACGCCACATCGACATCAAAAACCTGGCGAGTAATCGATCTGAATTTGATGTGGTTGATCAGCTTATTTCTCAGCAGGCGACGTCGGAAGAAGGCGTTGTTTCCAGTGATTTTTGTCGACAGGTAAAAGAGTACATTCGTCAGAACTTAGGTAAGACGGAAGTGAGTCTCGCAAGAATCGCAAAGCACTTTTCGATGAGTGAGCGAAAGTTTCAAAATGAGCTGTCACGCCGGCAACAAAACTACTCAAAACTTCTGAGTAGTGTGCGTAGGGATTATTCCCTAGAGCTCATTCATGGGGCGAGTTTGAGTGTCAGTGATATGGCTTATCTGTTGGGCTATCAGGATATCAATTCATTTTCTCGACACTTCAAGAAATGGTATGGCATTAGCGTCAGTGAATACCGAAAGGGAAAATCGTTACAGTAGAGTGCTTGCCACCCAGTGTATTCGCCAATAGGGGGAGGTGAAGTACAACGCTGAAATTTCAGAGTGTTTGGGTTTCTATGTTTCCGCTGATGATAACAGAAGCCAGCGAATTCAACCTCAGTTGGTCATTTCTTCCGAGCTCTCATAACGGTTATGGCTTCATGGATTATTTAGGGAGAGAATATCTTCGGGAGTTAATACTTAAAGCAGACATACAATCTGTATTATGCGTCAGAAGCATTGAGTTTTTATGATCAAAGCAATCAAGTTTTCAGCTGCTGTCAGTATTGATTCAGTAACTAAAGTGAAGGCTGATAATCGCACACTTAAGGATAGCTCTTTTAGTTCGTAGTCTTCCTTGTTCGCTGAATGACATGGGGTTAACGAAGGGCGATAACCATGATGATTATCGCCCTTCGTTATTATACTCAGAGATCAAAGCGGTCGAGGTTCATCACTTTTGTCCAGGCTGCTACAAAGTCGTTCACAAATTGCTCTCCTGCATCATTTGAAGCATAGGCTTCAGCAATCGCCCGAAGTTCAGAGTTAGATCCAAAGATTAGGTCAACAGGTGTGGCCGTGTATTTGGTCTTTCCTGTGGCGCGGTCTTTACCTTCATACAAACCGTTATCTTGTTTGCTCCAGACGGTCGACATATCCAATAGGTTGACGAAAAAATCGTTGCTGAGTGTTCCTGATTTGTTTGTCAGTACCCCGTGACTGGAACTGGCCGCATTGGCTCCCAGGGTGCGCATACCGCCAATCAATACCGTCATCTCGGGCACGGTAAGCGTGAGCAGGTCGGCCTTGTCGATGAGCATATTGGTCGGTGAATCGTAGGCGTCCTCGGTGTAGTAGTTACGAAATGCATCGGCGGTAGGTTCCAATAACGCAAAGGAGTTTACGTCGGTCATTTCCTGTGTCGCATCCCCTCGGCCAGATTTGAATGGTACAGAAACCTTAAAGCCGGCATCTTTCGCTGCTTTTTCGATAGCGGCATTTCCGCCGAGAACAATCAGATCTGCGAGAGATACATCGCGTTTACTTTTCTTCTGTATGGTCCGCAGGGTATTGAGTACTTTTTCGAGTTCGGCGGGATCGTTCGCGGCCCAAGTTTTCTGCGGTGCCAGTTGTATGCGAGCACCGTTGGCTCCGCCGCGCATGTCTGAACCGCGATAGGTTGATGCTGATGCCCAGGCAGTCCGGACCAGTTCTTCGACGCTCAGGTTCGATTTCAGTATGGCTTTTTTGAGCTTCGCCGCATCTCTGTCGCTGATGGTGTTGCCCTCGGGGATTGGGTCTTGCCAGATGAATACTTCCTCGGGAGCATCAGAACCTGCGTAGCGAGCGCGAGGGCCAAGGTCGCGGTGAGTGAGTTTGAACCAAGCTTTGGCAAAGGCTTGATCAAAGGCCTTCGGGTTCTTCCAGAAGCGCTCGGCAATTTCACGAAAGCCGGGGTCTATTTTTAGCGCCATGTCGGTGGTGAACATCACCGGTGGATTGCGCTTACCTTTAACGTGAGCGTCAGGTACGAGTTGATGTAGCGATTTTTCTGACGGACGCCACTGGTGTGCACCGGCGGGGCTTTGATGTTGCTCCCACTCAAAACGAAAGAGGTTGTCGAGATATAGAATTGACCAGGCGGTGGGAGTCTGAGTCCAGGCGCCTTCTAGGCCGCTGGTCATGGTGTCTTCCGAGTGGCCTTTGCCGCACTTGTTTTTCCAGCCCAGGCCTTGGTCTTCGATCGGCGCTGCACCGGGCTCTGGACCAACGCATTTCGCCTTTCGCGCGCCGTGGGCTTTGCCAAGGGTGTGTCCACCAGCGACTAGGGCGACAATCTCTTCGTCATTCATTGCCATGCGGCCAAAAGATTCACGCATGTTCTTTGCTGCCGCTAGGGCATCCATATTACCGCCTGGGCCTTCTGGGTTGACGTAGATGAGTCCCATCTGCATGGCAGCCAGTGGCTTTTCAAGCTCGCCGCCTTTGTTGCGGTGTTTACTGTCTAACCATTTTTGCTCTTTACCCCAGTAAACTTCGTCGGCTTCCCAGTCATCGATTCGACCACCGGCAAAGCCAAGTGTTTCAAAGCCCATGGATTCGAGCGATACGTTACCCGCGAGGATCATCAAGTCTGCCCAAGATACTGAGCGTCCGTACTTTTGCTTTACTGGCCACAGCAAGCGGCGGGCTTTGTCGAGACTGACGTTATCTGGCCAGCTGTTAAGTGGATCAAAGCGTTGCTGTCCGCCATCGGCGCCGCCGCGGCCATCAAGGGTGCGATAGGTGCCAGCGCTGTGCCACGCCATACGAATCATCAAACCGCCGTAATGACCCCAATCGGCGGGCCACCAGTCTTGACTGTCGGTGAGTGTTTTTTCGATATCGGCTTCTAAGGCTTTGATGTCGACTTTGGCAAAGGCGGCAGGATAATCGAAATCTGATCCGTAGGGGTTGGATCGATCATCGTGGGTACGCAGGGCATCCATATCGAGCTGTTCTGGCCACCAAAACTTATTGGTTGGCGCGCCAATTGGCGTTGCAGCGACATTGCCGGCAATGAGAAGCGAGGCGAGCGCCGATGTCGCAATTGCGGTTCCTAGTCGAGAGTTCTTATTCATGGTTTTCTCCTTGGAGTATTGTGATAACTCAATTTGTAGAAGCTGTAACAACTCTGTCAGCTTAGGAGTTTAGAAGGGGGATGGCTAATTCAAAAAGTCGAAGATGACGTTCAGTTTTTTAGAATGTTCGCTGTAGTGGCGTTAAAAATTGTTTCGACCGTTGAGTTTGATGACAGTACCCGGACCGGTGATTTCGATTCGTTTGTCGCAATACCCGTTGAATACTAAGAGAAAAGGCTGCCAAAGAGATGTCGGACGACACATGTGTGCCTGCTCGAACGTTGATGCGATCAGATCATTGTCCGGTGCGACATTGTTCCAGCTCTGATTTGAACAGAGTGATCAAGGATTCCACGCTTCGAACATCAACATAATTTGGGCGGGTGATAAACGAAATTCTTCGATGGGGGCCAGCTTCTTTGAGGTGTACGGCTTTAATGGGAGTGTCGACATTAGCGAGCTGATCGAGTGCCATCTCGGGGATGAGTGTGGTGCCCATCTTACCTGCTACCATCTGAATTAATGTCGTTAAACTCGTGGCATTGAAGTTGATTGCTGAAGACTGGTGGGATAGCTGACAGGCGGAAAGCGCATGTTCTTTTAGGCAGTGTCCGTCTTTTAGCAGCATCAATTTACGTTGCTGCATATCATCGCTACTGATTTGCGTTTGTTGGCCTAAGGGGTCATCGCTATCGGTAACCCAATAAAAATCCTCCTGCCAGAATTCAAAGGTGAGGAGGCCGTCACAGGCAAACGGCAGAGCCAAAATGGCGGTGTCGATTTCTCCCTTTTTGACCATGTCCACCAAGACGTGAGACTGCTCTTCTACCAAAGTCAGCTCTAGGTTAGGGTACTGTCGATTCAACGCCGGTAGCACTTTAGGCAGAAGGTAAGGGCCGATGGTGGGAATTACACCGATCTTCATAGGGTATGAGAGTGGGGCTTTGCTGATATTGCCCATTTGGTAGAGCTCGTCTACCTCCAGAATGATGTTTTGGGCCTTTCCTAGAAAGCGTTGCCCCAGTGGCGTGATCAGTACCTTTTTGTTATCGCGCTCAAAGATCTGAAATCCCAGTTGCTTCTCCAGTTCCGTTAACGCTGTACTGAGCGCAGACTGGGAAACCGACGAGGCTTCTGCGGCCTTTTTAAAATGCAGTGTTTTTTCTACTGCAAGCGCATAGGTCAATTGCTTTATTGAAATCATAGGTGCTGTCGGTGGTTGGCGTTTTACGCGAACGAGTATCCTACAGTCAGTTTGATTCACTAAATTGAATATCCATATGAGGTTAATTGGTTTATACGAGGGGTGGTAGTTGCTGCGGGTATTAGCTCCGATGAGCTAGCGGATGGCTGCGCCTAAAAGGCAATAGAGCGATGGCTACCGTTTCGTTTGATCGACAACGGTGATGACGGATCGATTGAATGAGGCGTTTTAAGTGGGAAGCGGGTCAACAGTGAGGCAATGACTTGGCGGCGTAAAGCCGTCTCCAAGCCAGCACCTCTAGAGGGGAATGGTTTTAGGATTATTGCTTTTTAGCGGATCGCTTGTCAGCTTCCTCGTTGAGCATCTCAATCAATCGGGCTTGATCGAACTCATGGGCTTGACCATCGTTGAGTTCTAACAATTTACTCAGTTGACGGCGAAGTACGCGATCGGCTTGCTCTACGCGTTCGATGACCATGTAGCGGCTGCGTGGAGTTTCACTCTGCATGGCGTGAAGTGCGGCTTTGCCAACGGGGGTGGGATCTGGGTGTTGATCGATTTTTCCCAGTTGTGCGAGAAAGTAAGCGCGCTCTTTAGGGTAGGCGGTGTCTTCGGTCCAGTAGTTGGCGTCGTCCAGAACCTTTTTGGCGGCAAGTCCGATGTTGGATTTGTAGGTGCCCGGTTCAATCACATGCACGCTAACATCAAAGCGAGCCATCTCTTGTGCCAGTGCATCGGTATAGGCTTCGATGGCGTGTTTGCTCATGCTGTAAGAGCCAAAGATCGGAGTAGTTACAATACCTGCGATGGATCCAGTGGTGGCGATACGACCTTTGCTCTCGATGATCATAGGGGCAAAGGCTTGGGTGACTCGCATGGGACCATAGACATTAACGTCCATCAGGTATTGAACTTGCTCGACGGGTGTTTCCAGTATTGGCCCAAACACGGAAATACCCGCGTTGTTTATAAGGCCATACAAACCTCGACCTTGTTGCTCTACGAACTTAACGGCGGCATCAATCTCGTCTTGGTTACGCACATCAAACTGAACCGCGGTGACATTGTCCATTTTGTTCATGGCGTCCATTTCGTGTTTGTGTAAAACACCGGCGTACACGTAGAAACCATTATTGGAGAGTTGTTGTGTCATCTTTAAACCTAGCCCTGAGTTAGAGCCGGTGACTAAAACCGCTTTTTGTTGATCAGCGGCCGATAGGCTGGCACTCGCAAAAAGCGACAGCGTGAATAGAATAAGGGGGACTAGTTTCATCTCAATTGCCTTGTTGTTTATTGTTGGACTGCAACGCACAACTCTATCAGTTTTTATCGATAAAAAGAGAGGAAATTCATACAACTTAACACTATGTTTGTCGTTGATGTTTCGCTATAGATTTCGGTGATAAAGGAAGGGCTAGTCAGCGTTTTGGAATTCACTGGGCAATTGTCGGTACAGCTATTTTGTCACCTTCTGTAAGCTGCTTTCGATTGGTATTTTAGTTGCCACTCATCAGGCGCAATTATTTAGTCTCTACGATCTATTCACTACTATCTAGTCGCAACGAAAAAGCCTCAGCAGTTTTTCGACTATCCATTGGTGCAGCGGGCTGTGATTTGAGCGACTGTGCCATGCCACCACTACTTTAAATTTTGGTGTCTGGGTGTCGAGCTGCAGCGATACCACATTTTTATTGGGTAGCAGTCGCGATGGATAGAAGGCAATGGTATCGGTCGCGGCGATCATCTCAGGAGCGGTTGAAAAACTGGGAACCGACATCACAATATTTCGCTGCAAACCCTGTTGAGCAAACCATTCATCGTGAGATCCTCGAAGATTGGCACGGGAGGGAGAGATGATCAGTTGCGGCAGCTTGGCGGCATCGCTCAGAGTGAGAGGTTTGTTTTTCAGCGGATGCCTCTTTCCTGCAACGCAAACGTGTTGCTCTTCGAACAGTAATTTGTAGGGCAGGTTGTCTGGGATGAAGGCTGGGAAGGTCAGGGCGAGATCGACTTCGCCGGCCACCATCAACTGGTTAAGGTTGTCCGATTCGAAATCTCGGACAATGATCTTCAATTCAGGGGCCTCTTTTCGCACTTGCGCAAGTAACTGAGGCAGTACCGCTAGAATGGCGTAATCGGTGGCGCTGATGCTAAACACACCTTTGTAGGTCGCTGGATTGAAAGCGTCGGGTGTCAATAGGGACTCAATATCTTCCAATACTCGGTGTATCTTACTTTCCAGTTGTTCGGCCAATGGCGTGGGGACCATGCCATTGCCTTGCCGGACCAATAAGCGGTCATCAAAGATATCTCGTAGCTTACGCAGTTGCTCGCTGATCGCCTGTTGGGTTAATCCCATTGTCTCAGCCACTCTCGACAAATTTCGCTGTTGCAATAGCGCTTCAAGAATCCGCAGCTGCTTAAGTTCTAACCGATTGATACCATTCATAGTTGTATCCTAAACAACAGTTGATTGTTTCTAATTGTATCTTTGCCACTCTACTATGCCCATCAAAATCTAGTATCACTATGGCGTAGCCGGAGAAGTCCTTTGAAAAACCAAGCATTGTTCAGTGAAATTAACCTTGGGCCTTATACCTTAAAGAATCGAGTAGTGTTGCCGCCCTTGACCCGCTCGCGCAGCACTCAGCCGGGAAATGTGGCCAACGAACTTATGGCTAGTTACTACACGCAGCGTTCCGAGGCGGGGTTCATGGTGACCGAAGGCACACAAATCGAGCCTCGAGGCCAGGGCTATGCTTGGACGCCAGGTATTCATTCACAAGATCAAATCGAGGGCTGGAAGAAGGTGACTGAGGCTGTACATGATCAAAACGGAGTGATCTTTGCTCAGCTGTGGCACGTCGGGCGTGTTTCTCATGTCACGCTGCAACCCAACGGCGAGCAGCCAATCGCACCTTCGGCAATTCGTGCAGATGCCGTGAAAGTATTTATTGAAACTGGGCCAGGAGAAGGTGCTTTAGCAGATCCAAGTGAGCCCCGTGCTCTGACGACAACGGAGGTCAAAGAGTTGGTTCAGCTCTATGCTCAGGCAGCGCGCAATGCGTTAGACGCTGGGTTCGATGGGGTGGAGTTACACTGCGCCAATGGCTATCTGGTGAATCAATTTATCTCGGAGCATACCAATCAGCGCGATGACGAATACGGCGGGAGTCTTGAGAACCGACTGCGTTTTTTAAAAGAGATTGTAGCGGCAGTCGCGGAGGTTGTGGGTAGCGATCGAATGGGCGTTAGATTTGCACCACTGTTTGAAAGCACCGACGAAGAGCGAGTCTATCTGGGGCTGGTTGAGAGCGATCCACACACCACCTATACCGAAGCGATCAAACTGCTGAATGAGGCGGGTATCGCCTATCTGTCGTTGGCGGAAGCGGACTGGGATAACGCTCCAGATTTGCCCGATGACTTCTACAGTGAGGTTCGCGAAATCTTTAGCGGACGCATTATGTATGCGGGTAAGTACTCGGCGGAGAAAGCGCTGCGAGTTCTTCAAGCGGGGCATGGCGATATGTTTGGATTTGGTCGTCCTTTCATTGCCAATCCCGATCTGCCCGAACGCATCCGCAATCAGTGGCCGCTAAATGAGACTGATGGCGATACGCTTTATGGCGGCACGGATATCGGATACACCGATTATCCCGCTTACGGATAGATACTTGATGCAGCGTACGGATGCGATCTAGAGAGTGCTTTAAGGCTCTGTCATTGGCGCAGAGGAAACGCGCAGTAGTCGTTTTTATAACGCTATGGCTTTCAATGGATGAAACCCGTAGCGGGTGGTCTACAGTCAGTGTGGTTGTTCATCAAATCTTTGTCACAAGTGCCGTTGTCTCAACCCATAACTTACTCGTCCATAATTAGTTCGCTGATCGTCGTTTCTGTTTTGATTCTGCCAAATTGCAGCTCTAGTGAACGCCTTCGTTGCTGCATTCCCCCGATCTGTAGTATTTTGCAGCGAGAATTCTCCCTGTTTAGAGCGCTGGAGTATGGTTTGATGGCCCAGCGGCTCATTGTCAAAGGTTAACAAAATGGATGTATTAGTCGAAAAACGTGGTCATATATTGCTCATCGGTTGGAATCGTCCCAAGAAATATAACGCCCTCACAGTTGCGATGTTTCACGAATTGGCTAAAGCCTATCACCAGCTGCAAATTGATGACGAGCTAAGAGTGGCCGTTGTTTATGGCGAAGGTGATCATTTTACCGCCGGCTTGCAGTTGGATGATTGGACCGATGAGCTCGGTGGCGGTGAGCCGATGCAATTGCCCGAGGGGGAAATTGATCCGTTTGGCATGAGCGGCGAGATTTTACGCAAGCCTGTCATTATGGCGGTGAAAGGACTGTGTTTTACCGCAGGCGTTGAGCTGATGCTTAATAGCGATATTCGCATTGCGGCGGACAATACTCGTTTTGCTCAGTTGGAAGTACAGCGGGGTTTTCATGCCTGTGGTGGCGCAACGCTGCGTTTACCGAAGGAGATGGGGTGGTCCAATGCACAGCGCTATTTATTAACGGGTGATGAGTGGACGGCGCAACAGGCTCTGGGCTGGGGAATGGTGCAAGAAGTGGTTACCCCAGAAGAATTAATGCCCACTGCCATGGCCATTGCCGAGAAGGTGGCAAAAGCTGCGCCTCTAGGCGTCCAAGGCAGTTTGATGTCATCTAAATATGTTCGACTTCCTGCCGAAACGGAATCGAAAGAGCGTATGTTCCGTGATCTCAAACCAATTATGGACAGCGACGATATGAAAGAGGGCGTAGCTTCATTTTTGGAGCGTCGCGAAGCGGTGTTCACGGGTAAGTAGCTCATGAGCTAGCGCTGTCCTATTGAGAGTCGACTCAGATGTTAACGAATGTTTGAGTCGCATTTTTTCTGTCTTGTTGGGTTTCTCTTGGATTAGCGGCTGCCAACTCAGTCGAGTAAGCCGGATTCAATTTCATCGGCCGCCAGTTTTAACAATTGTTCCGTCTTTTGGTAGACGTTCATGAACGTTGGTAGCAGCGATCGAAGTTGGTCTATGTCGTTCTCTTTGCCATGGTGTTCCAGCTGTTGGGCCAGTTCACAGAGCTCGAGAGTACTCAAGTTTGCACACACGCCCTTTATTTGATGGGCGGTTTTCGAGGCTTCCTGCGCATCCGCTTGATCAATCGATCGGGTCAGTATTTCAATTCGCTCGGGCATCCCTTCTATAAACATCTTGATGAGTATTGCTAAGCGATCTTCACGATTTCTGACTCTGACGAGCGCCGCTTGTCTATCCCATATTTCTGAGTGCGCATCATGAGTGTTTTGAACGACTATCTCGGCGACCCTTGGTGCCGATGAAGTGACGCGCATCCCGAGCCAGTTGCAGAGACAAGTTTCCAGCAATTCTTGATCGATGGGTTTGGTAAGATAATCATTCATGCCCGCCTCTAAACAGTTCTCTTTGTCGCCTAGCATGGCATTGGCAGTGAGGGCGATAATCGGAATGTCACGATACCGATGGTCTGAATCGAACGCTCTTATCGCCTTGGTGGCGCTATAGCCATCCATGACGGGCATTTGGCAGTCCATTAATATCAATTCGTAGGAGGGGCCTTTATGCGACGTGAGAATAGTCAGAGCTTCCTCTCCATTCCCGGCTACATCCAACTCTATATCTAAGCCTTCGAGCGCCCCTCTGACGACTTCTTGATTGATAGCATTGTCTTCCACTAGCAGGATTCGGTGTCGATTTTCTGATGGTAGCTTAGTCGAATCTTCACCCGTTGGGGCGGCAGGTTGTAGGTTCTCCTGCAGCTCCTTTTTAACTGCATGACCGAGCTCAATGTCGAAGCTAAAATAACTACCTTTTCCTTCTTCGCTACTGACGGAGACATCTCCGTTCATCAGTTGACAGAGTTGGCGTACGATGGAAAGACCGAGTCCAGTGCCGCCAAAGTGTCGTGTGGTCGAGGAGTCGGCTTGGGTAAACGAGTCAAAGAGTTTGTTTTGATTTTCTTTTGATATTCCGACGCCGGTGTCGATCACATCGCAACGAAGTCGAAGTTTGTGAGGGTCTTCTGAGGCCGACAGAAAAGCATTGATTGAAATTGAGCCCTGTTGGGTGAACTTAATCGCGTTGCCGACGAGGTTGATCAATATCTGTCGAATTCTTCCTGGATCGCCTTTGGCGAGTGTTGTCTCGCCGGCATCGAGGGTCATATTCAGCGATAGGCCTCGGTCGTCAGTCTCTGGGCGCATGGAGTCGGTTAACTCATCGAAAAGCGCGTGAACGTCAAAGGTGACGTGTTCCACTTCGAGTTTTCCAGCTTCGATCTTAGAGAAATCCAGAATGTCATTGATCAGAGTCAGCAGGGATTTTGCGCTGGACTGTGCCAACTCTGCGCGACGTTGTTGTTTCTTTGTTAGGCTTTCTTTGAGCAATAAATTGAGCATACCGATAACACCGTTCATCGGTGTGCGAATTTCGTGGCTCATGCTGGCGACGAATTGACCTTTTGCCTCTGACGCTTCTTGCGCCTTCAGTACTGCTTGTTCCAGATCTAGGGTTTTTGATTGAAGCTCTTCTCCTTGTTGTTCAGAGCGCTCCAATAGCTTTTGGGTGCGTATCGTGTTTCTACGAAATATGTCAGCGGCTTTGGCCAGTTGACCGATTTCATCATGACGCTGGGAGTAAGGTATCTCTTCAACGGTTTTTCCTTTGATCAAACGGTCGAAGGTCTGAGTGATTTGTAATAGTGGATGCCTGATTCGTCGACTCACCCCAATAGCGGCGACGAGAGCCACTAGGAAAGCCGCCGCAGAAATGAAAAACACTTGTTGTTTGTCTCGCTCAATTTCCGCCTGAGTTTCACTAGAGGTGATATTCTGCTGCTGAATAAATTCTAGTTTGAGTCTGTCTGCAAGTACGCCCAGTTCTCCAGATTCTCCGGCCATGACAACATTGACCAGAAACATATAGCTTCTATCGGCTTGAACCGATTTGTGCATGACGCTCTTAAGCTTAATCAGTGAACTGTCTAGCGAATTTACTAGGTTATTTGGTGTCGTCTTGTTCAGGGCGTTCTTTAGCGCTGCTACATCCTCGATAGCGGTGTCGATGTTCTTGAGTGCGTTCTTAAGCAAGGCATAGTCGTGGTTTTCAAAGTAGCGTGACGATTGCGCTTCGGCATTCAGTAGGCTTAGACGCATCTTCCACAACAGCGGAGTTGCTTGGTTTTCAGACACCGTCTCTTGATGTTCTATCAAAGTTTCAAACAGACGGTTGAGAGTGGTGTATTGCTGACCTAACTCACCACCGGTGACTTGATCTCTGAGCGTGCGTTGGTATTGCAAACTTTCAATCTTCTCTTCAAACCGAGTAATCCCTGTTTTTAGTTCGAGTGCGAGTGATTGGATGGCCGCGGATGGAAGCTCCTCATTATCGAGTAAGCGATCGACTTGTGATAGCAGTTGAGCATGGGTGTGCTCAAGTTGTGATATAGAAGATCTGCCGCTGGTTTGGTGGTAGATCAATATGTAACGCTGCAGTTCGGACACACCTTTATCGATATCTTGAACAAGGTTGGCGTCGTCGTTGACTCGTCTGAATTCAGAAAAGCGCTTTGAAAATTGTGACAAGCTTTGATTGCCAATCAGTGCTTCTGAGATATTTATGAGCAGGAGTAGGGCAAAGCTCAGAATGATGATTCTACTGATGCTCCAAAATGCCAATCCTGGCTCTTTTTTATGACTGTTCATTAGGCAAGCAGGAACTCATACCAGCGTTGCAGTGTGTATTCGTAGTTTTCCATGACGGTGTTCCATACGGCAACATTGCTGAATCGTTTTACGTAGGAACCGCCGCTGCGAAGATGGCCCGCGGGGACGGAGATGAGTCCGTCTGTACCTTTTAGCGCGACTTCGGTGGGTTTTCCCTCATACCAGTAGTTCCATTCGTTTTCAGTCAATAGTGGACGAGATCTTTGTGGGTTGGAGATGTAGTAACCCTGACGAGCAATGTAGGCACCAGGCCATCCGCTCAGCCACCAATTCATGTATTCGTAGGCGGCATCGCGGGTACTGCCTTTGCATTCGCGCGACATGCACATGACGCCATGCCAGGCTCGGTAGCCTTCTTTCGGGGCGGCATAAGCGACAGGTGTTCCTTTGCCGTTCGCCGATGACACGCCGGGTGAGAACATGCTCTCGATGACCGCCCGACCGCTGGTCATAAAGTCGACAGATTGTGGTACCGAGTTCCAAAAACCTGCAAAATGATTGTTGCGTTTATACTCGAGCAGTATGGCAAATAGGCGATCGATTTCTTCGATGCTCATATTACTAATGTCGTTGAATGTCATGAGACCGCGCGCTTCTACCGCTAGGGCCAAATCAAAGAGTCCAATAGTAGGCGCATTGACGATGGCGACTTTACCTTTCCATTGTTCGTCCAACAGCCAGCCCCAGCTTTCAGTTTCATAGGGGATTCCCTTAGGGATGACATCAGTGTTGTAACCAAATGAGTCGACGTTGTGCACATAGGGAAGAAAGCTGATCTTACCAGTGAAATCCTTGCCGAGATTGCCGTTCTCTTGCACATTAAGAATCTTGTAGGGGGCGTCGCCTAAACCAATGGGCGCGTCGGGAACAATGCGTCCGAGCTTTGAGATGCTGTTTATTTCTTCCCAGTACTTCAATCGATCGGTATCGATTGGCTGTATTGAATTAGCTTGCCAGAGTGTTCTGATGCTGTCGGTCCACTGTTCATAGAGATCAAACTTCTCGGGATGAGCTGTGGCCTTTTGTAGCAGTTCAGCCTCACCGCGAGCTTCAAATTCCAGTTTGATGCCGAGGTCGGCCATGGCGCGTTGTCGCAACTCCTCTTGTAAGGTCACGTGAGTACCCATCACCCGCAAGGTAATGTTGGAGCTGGAGCGCACATAAGGCGCATTGACGCCGACCAGACCAATGGCTGAAGCTTTAAGGCTGCTGTTTAGAAACTGACGTCGAGTGGTCTTCTTGTCCATGAATGTCCTAAGTTGATGTCGAGGTATTATCTAGTGGGCTTTTCTGGAAAACATTTGTTTAGAAAGCATAGACGTTAACGCAGCCGCATCAATTCTCTAATCGGCAAAATTGGATGATTCTTTACCCGTAAACAAAGAAATTAACGCTGCTTGGGCAGCGTTAAGAGAGGAGTCAAACTTGCGGGCCTGAAGGGGGAGTTGCGCTTATGCTGCGCATGGCAGAGCAAGTATCATTATGTTGGTTGGAGGGTGTTTTGAGCGCCAAGGTGCAGAGAGTTTTATGACAGCATGCGTTTCATGCTATCGCTGTGTTTATCGAAAAAGCGGTGTTTTAACGCGCCTAAGATATGCGTCCCTAGGATTAGGTAAAGCAAGTAAGGCAAGAGGTATTTGTGCAAACTGCCCCAGATAATGGTGGCTGAGTCGCTCGGTGCCCATAGGGGGGCCAATTCCCAAGCGAAGAAGAAGGTCGGGTAGCCGTGATAGCTGGTCATGATAAATCCGGTTAACGGAAGCGCAATCATCATTAGGTAGAGAGTAATGTGTACGCCGTGAGCGAGTTTACGCTCAATGGGTTTCAAGGATGGCTCAAGCGCGGGTTTAGGTGAAAACCCATTCCAAATCAATCGCAACAACAGTAAAAAGAAGACGATCACGCCGAGTGTTTTATGCACCACATAGTAGGCATTTCGATAGGCCGTATCTTCGGGGATGATGGAGGTGAAGATTCCCATAGGGATGAGCGCCAGAAATAGAATGGCAATGCTCCAATGCAGAAACCGCGACACACTGCCGTAGCGATTCGTGGCATTTTTCGCCGATATTGCCAACATCTCCGAATCGTTTAGTCGTCGCTTGAACACCAGTAGCAAGAACAATCCAGCCACAAGGCTAAGGCTGGCCTGAATCCAAAGCAGCGCAGGTTTTGCTGAGTCAAGAGGGGTTTGATTGGGCTTTGGATTCTCCAGAAACCCAGTGTTGAGGACGTAGAAGAAAAACCAAGCGGCCACGCTAAGACAGGCAAACGCTGATACCAGTGTGCCAAAGGTGCGCACTCTTGCGGCGTAATGGTTTATCGCCCAGGCACTGATCAGCGCGGTGGCGACTATGGCTAAAGCAGCCCAACTATCGATATTGCCCGCCATTCGTGCGGGAGCGGATGTTGCCCCTGCAGACAATTGGATGGCGTTTTCGGCGCTGGCGGTTGCTAATACGGCGAGGGACGTTACCAGAGTTGAAACTGCGGCAAATAGGCGCATCGGCGTTGTTCCTTTTTTGTGGTGGTGGCAGGTTTCTAAAGTGTGCGTACCGCTGATCTGAAGCGGGGCAAAGATAGGTTGGGATTTCCGCAACAATCCATACTGGCGCGCAGATTGTTGCGGGGTGTGATACGCCGGTTAGAGTTTGACGATTAATTTGCCGCGATTGCCACCGGAGGCAAATAGATTGAGCCCCTCAATGGAAGACTCAACACCCTCGAGAATGTGTGTGCGGAATTTGATTTTTCCACCCATGACGTAAGGCGTGAGTTTTTCCAACAGTTTTGGTACATCGGCAAAGTGATCCGGCATGGCAAATCCGCGAATGTTGATACGCTTCTTAATCAACGGTATCCAATTGGGGCCGGCTGATGGGTTGGCGCTGCCGTAGTCGGAAATCATGCCGCAGACGACGATACGGCCGTGAGCGTTCATTGTGTCGAAGACATGGTGCTGAATCGGGCCACCGGTGTTCTCGAAGTAGATATCGACGCCTTTTGGGGCCAGATCGGCAAGTTTGGCGGCGATGTCATCGGTTTTATAGTTGATGGCGCCGTCAAAGCCTAGCTCGTCGGTGAGCCATGTGCATTTTTCATCATCACCGGCAACGCCGATCACTGTCAGCCCATCGGCTTTCGCCAGTTGCCCAACAATCGAGCCAACCGAACCCGCCGCGCCGCTAACGACAATGGTTTCACCGGCTTTAGGCTCGCCAAAACCGTACAGGCCTTGAGTAGCGGTAAGACCGGGTAGGGCAAATACGGCCATGGCCATTTCTGGATCTAGATCAGCCGGTAACTTGGTAAAGCCTTCGCCATTGCTGAGAATGTACTCGGTCCAGCCGGTCATTCCTCGAACGGTATCGCCCACGGCAAATTCAGGGTGATTACTCTCGATCACGGTACCCATGCCCGAGGCTCGCATCACTTCACCAATTCCCACCGGCGGGATGTAGCTTTCTGGGTCTGGGCTCATCCAGCCGATCATGGCGGGATCGAGCGACATATGGGTCTGTTTGATAAGGATTTCTTCTGCGCCAGCGGTGGGGATCTCGAGTTGTTGAACTTCAAACAGATCTGGGGAGATGTGGGCCGAGGTCGGGCGGGCGATTAGATTGATACTGGTATAGGTGCTCATGATGTTCTCCTAGTTGTTTTATTCAGCGAGACGGCGCTTTGGTTTTAGCTTCGTCATCTCTCTTTTCACTTTCTTAAATTCTGGGCACAGTATCGACGGCTATTACTAGAGGATAAATATAGTAATTTGGGTATTTTATTTGCTATAAAGACAAAAATGTCGATGAGGAAGATCAATTGGATCAGTTAAGAGCGTTACGATACTTCAACAAAGTGGCTGAAACCGGCAGTTTTACCCAAGCGGCGGCTGCTTTTTCGGTGCCTCCGTCGTCCCTCTCAAGGCGTATTGCCGACCTAGAAAAAAGTCTCGGCGCCACTCTGCTTAAACGAAGTACGCGAGTGGTGCAGCTAACGGAGATCGGCAAGTTCTATTTTGAGCGTACCGGAGACATCCTAAGCCAGCTCGAGCAATGCGATGAAGCCGTGCGCAGCTATCACAGCAAGCCCTTGGGGCAGTTGCGAATTAGCACTATGACCGGTTTTGGCGAGCGCATGGTACAACCCCTACTTGAAGAGTTTAGGCAGTTGTATCCCGAGATCACTCTCGATGTGAGCTTTAGCGACGAAGTCACAACATTGGGCCGGGATGATGTGGATATTGCTATTCGCGGAGGCTATGCCCCCAATGAGCGAGTTCAAGCTATCCGTTTGATGGACAACGAGTTCATTCCGGTGGCATCGAGTGGCTACCTCGAGGCTCATGGCCATCCCTCTCAGCCTTTCGAACTCAAAAGTCACAAAGGACTCTTCTATCGCACACCTAATGGTCCGTCGCCTTGGCTCTGTGAGATAGACGGGGAGTGGCATGATGTGTCGGGTAAGCCTGTGTCCATCTCAAACAACGGTAAATGGCTGGGAAGTCAGGCGGTGGCTGGGCTTGGAATTATGATGGCACCGCGCTGGTCCTTGGTTGATTACCTTGAGAGCGGCGAGCTGCAAGAGTTGTTCTTTGAGTCACCGCTGCAAGTCAGTCAAAAGGCCGATCTAGCCATATATCTCTTGTATCAACGCCAGCGTTATCAGGTGCCCAAGATAAAGGCGGCGGTTGACTTTTTTGTTGCCCGTTTAATGCGGTCAACCGACTGAGGCAATAGTAACTCGCAGGGACAGTGTTTTCTTTTAAGTAACATCGTTTTCTGGAGACAAAAATTTCGAAAGACTTTTTTGGGATACTCCAAATGTTCTCTCTCCGCTTTGCAATTGACTCTGTACTGCGGTCCTCTCGCAGCGTGGACTAGATCACGTGCTTAGGCCCACCCAGTTAGACCGTTGGAGCTTAGCGCAATACAAAGCTCCATTGCTAGACCATTAATCCCATGGCTGCTCGAACTTATGAACAATAATGTGACGACACTACTATTGGGTTTCCTGCGATAAGAGTCGGCGGGCATCACCAAAAGAGCAATTACGTTGATTAGCTGTCCATCATGTTTGATCCTCATCCCAGAAGTTTCAGTGATGTTTACAAATACGATCGTGAAACTCGCGATGAGCATTCTTGTTGCATCATAGGGGATTCAACTTTTATATGGATGATGCGAAGGATGTTGGAGTGAAGGCTGAAGTGTCTCTTTTTTTGTCGCGATATTGATTAGCGACACTGAAAGTACTTACCACAGATTTTTACGATTCATTTCTTTATGTCTTAGCCGTCTTTTTTTGGGTTTAATTGGCGATAAATTACATCGTAGTTTTTTTGAGCTTCGCTTTTCTTAAAGGCAGAGGTTGTTTCATTGTGGGATATTTAACTGAGTCAGTTTGAAAGTGAGTTCTTCATGGGTGTAGCTGAAGTTACTGCGTGACGAAATATGATTGTTCAGTTTTATTTCATCGGTTGCGGAATTTCTTGTTGCTTGGTGGTTGGTTGTAAATACAACTTATTTTTGCGATATATTGATGAATATTCAATTTTCCTGGCGTATGGCGAGGAGAGTTTCGTTTCTTATTTTCGAGTTTGTTAGGATTGCATTTTTGGGAATAAAATTACAAAAAACACTTGGGTTAGCGGTCATAGGATTATAGTCAAACGCTTTTGGGGGTTAATAGGTTTTAACTAGAGTTTACGCAGAAGCTTGCCTTTCACGCAGTGTTTGATGAAAATGGCGCTCCGAAATTAGTCGGGGCGGTATTTTTTACTTGGTAGTATGACTACAAGTCAAAAAATACCGCTCTGTTTGGCAATATCACATGACCGAAACGGCTATTGTTGATCGTCGCGTATTCGGGCACATTGCGTCATTGATTTTTCGCCGCTCGGTGGTGGGGAAGTCTGCGTAGATAGACTAGTAGTCACCGAACGAAAAAATAAAGACCATCTTTAATAGATTCAATCATTTTTCATACGACTAAGGTGACTTATGTTAATTGCTGTCCCAAGGGAAAATCAGGCCGGTGAAAACCGAGTTCCATTGATTCCCGATTCAGTCAAAAAACTGGTTCGTGCCGGTGGGGAAGTCAGTGTAGAAGCTGGCATGGGTAAAGGTGCCGGTTATTCAGATCAGGAATACACTGATGTGGGCGCCAAGGTTGTTGCTGATCGCCAGCAACTGTTGAACAGTGCCGATATGGTATTGCGTCTTCACAAGCCAACATTGGATGAGGTAGAGCAATTAAAGCCAGGCTCGGTTCACGTGAGCTTTCTTGATCCGTTCAATGAGCGTGAGCTGGTAGAAAAGATGGCTGCTCAAAAAGTGACCGCCATATCGATGGAAATGATTCCTCGGATTACCCGTTCTCAAAAGATGGATGCCTTGAGCTCCCAGGCTAACCTCGCAGGTTATGTCATGGTGGTTAAGGGTGCTGATGCTTTGGATGGCATTCTGCCAATGATGATGACCCCGGCCGGTACCTTGAAGCCGTCAAAGGTCTTCATTATCGGCGCTGGCGTGGCGGGCTTACAAGCGATCGCGACTGCCAAGCGTTTGGGCGCTAAAGTCACGGCTTTTGATACCCGTGACGTTGTCGCTGAGCAGGTCGAGTCTTTGGGCGGTAAGTTCTTGAAGATCGACTTGGGAGAAACCGGTCAAACCAAAGACGGTTATGCAGTAGCGCTGACCCCTGAGCAGATGGAACTTCAGAAGGAAGGCCAAAAAGCCGAGATCGCTGAGTCCGACATAGTCATCACAACCGCTCAGCTGTTTGGGCGTAAGCCTCCGGTTATCGTTGCTGCAGACGCTGTCGCAGCCATGAAGCCAGGCGCTGTGATCGTTGATATGGCGGCAGAAAATGGCGGTAACGTCGAAGGCTCTAAGCCCGGCGAAACAGTTGTTACCGATAACGGAGTCACTATTGTGGGCACTGGTAATTGGGCCAATGAAGTTCCTCGTGACGCCAGTCAGATGTATTCCAGCAACCTGTTCAATTTGGTTGACGAGTTCTGGGACGCTGAAGCCAAAAACTTCACTTTGGATTTTGAAAATGAAATTGCCACTGGCTGTGTGATTACTCACGACGGCGCCGTGGTGAATGACACCATCAAAAACCACTACAGCAACTAGGAGAACATCGTGGAAATTATCTTTCTTTTATTCATTCTGATGCTCTCAATCTTTTTGGGTTTTGAGTTGATTAACAAGGTTCCCGCCACTTTGCACACACCGTTGATGTCGGGTTCCAACGCAATCTCCGGTATTACTCTTGTCGGTGCGCTGGCTTTGGCTGGCAATACCTCTGATCCCCAGTTGTCCACTTGGTTGGCCACTGGTGCCGTTGCTCTGGCTACCATCAACGTAGTGGGCGGATACATGGTGACCGATCGTATGTTGGCCATGTTCAAGAAAAAAGAGGGTGATAAGTAATGGAAAACCATCTGATGATTAATTTCGCCTACGTAGTGTCGGCGGCATTATTTATTTTCGGCCTGAAGTTGCTCGGCTCTCCAGCCACCGCTCGTCGCGGTAACATGCTGTCTTCTACCGGTATGTTGATCGCGGTGGTGTTTGCGCTGTTGGACCAAGGCATTGTTAGCTACACCAACATCATCATTGGCATGGCCATTGGCGGCGTGATTGGTGCGTTGGTTGCTCGCATGGTCGAAATGACGTCTATGCCTGAAATGGTCGCCTTGTTTAACGGCTTCGGCGGTATGGCTTCGTTGCTGGTCGGTTGGTCAGCCATGGGTGGCGAAGTATCAACCTTCTCCCTGATCACCATCTTCCTGTCGATTCTGATCGGTGGCATGACCTTTACCGGTTCGCTGCTGGCTTACGGTAAGCTCTCTGAGCGTATTCCTGGCAAGCCATTGGTATTCGTGGGTCAGAACATCGTTAACAGTCTCATCGTCTTGGCGATCATCGCCTGTGGTGTGTTGTTTGTGATGGAGCCTACCAACGTTAACTACTTGTACGCCGCAGTTGCTTTAGCGTTGATCTTCGGTGTGATGGCAGTGATCCCCATCGGTGGTGCCGATATGCCGGTGGTTATCTCTTTGCTGAACTCCTACTCTGGTTTGGCTGCTTGTGCCGCTGGTTTCGCCATTGAGAACAATCTCTTGATCGTTGCCGGTTCTCTGGTTGGTGCGTCCGGTATCATCCTTACTCAGATCATGTGTAAAGCCATGAACCGTTCGCTGTCGAACGTTCTCTTCTCGGGCTTTGGGTCGGTTTCTACGTCCACTCAAGTGATTGAGGGTGAAGTGAAGCCAATGACTGCGGAAGACGCTTACTATGTTCTGGAAGCTGCCAGCACTGTTGCGGTGATTCCCGGTTACGGTATGGCTGTTGCTCAAGCGCAGCACGTGGTAAAAGAGCTGCAAGAGTTGCTGGAAGAAAACGGTTGTGAAGTGATTTACGGTATTCACCCAGTGGCCGGTCGTATGCCGGGTCACATGAACGTACTTTTGGCTGAGGCCGACGTACCTTATGACTTGTTGCTCGAAATGGATGACATCAATCCGCGTATGGACAACGTCGATGTTGCTATCGTTATCGGTGCAAACGACGTGGTTAACCCAGCCGCTCGCGAGATGGAAGGTAGCCCGATTTATGGAATGCCAGTCATTAATGTCGACCATGCTAAGACGGTATTCGTACTGAAGCGCTCAATGGCTTCTGGTTTTGCCGGTGTTGATAATCCGCTGTTCTTTAAAGACAACACCCGTATGATCTTCGGTGATGCAAAAGAGAGTATCGGCCAGATGATTCGCGAGTTCGAATAATCACTCGATACTGATCGATGAAGAGGGGAGCGCAATGCTCCCCTTTTTTGTGCTTGGCTGTTTTTTCTCTTCGCTGCTTACGTCTTTGTTTTAAGTGGGTGGAATTCAATTATATGGGTTTTGGGTAGTTGTCTGCTTAAGTGATGTTCCCGTGTCTTTCGAAGCTTGTGAACATTGTGAGCCTGTATAAGTGCTCGCGTTATTGCGCCACTAAGACTTACAGTCGTTGCTTTGCACACAGAGATTCGCATGGTTTTTGGTTGGGCTCTTGAGCTGATTGCTAGTTCGGACTTAGAGTAGTGTCTAGAACTGGTGTTATGTCCATCTAAGCTAATCAGATGGCATGGTGCTTGGGTGTAGCTATATCGCGCTCAATAATGAACTTAAGAAACCGAAAGGCGAGAAATTAATGTCAGTTAGAGTCGTGAAAATCGTATTGCTAGCAGTTGCTGTTAATCTGTTGAATGCCTGTATACCGGCAGTGGTTGAAGTCTATGAAGCTCCACTAATTTATGGGCAAATCCTCGATAAGGATGGAGTACAGCCAATCGTTGGTGCAAGAGTTCAGCATCAGCATCTCGATTCAGCGCCGGTCTACACTGATGAGCAGGGCTACTTCGAATTGCCCTCGATTTCGTCCTATCAGGCAGTGGTGTTGATGCCCGCTCACGGACTCAAGGGCTACCATTACACAGTCACGGTGGGTGAGCAGACTTTTCCGTTTCAAGCTCAGGCGACGATACTAATGCGGAGCGAAGAGGCAGTTTATGCTCCAATTTTATTTGAAGGAAACACGGTTAGAGAAGAGTTCTCTCAGCTGCTTCCTGAGGGTATCTACGATGACGGCATGCGCGCGATCAGAGAGTCAATCATCTATTCGAATTGCGATACGCAGGTGCTCAGAGTGGCTTTTTTACAGGTAGCGCAACAGCACAGCCGCCCTGAAGAGGAGCGAGATTCAGCCGTCTACAGGCAAGCTCGCAAGGCCTGGGAGAGCTGCTCGAAAGCACTGGAATACGCGCCTTTGAGTCGGCCTGATCAGTGGGCAATCGATGAGTTTACTCGTCTTCTTGCGCGCTGGCAGTGGCGCTAATGATGTCACCGATAGTTCTTGCTGTTAGCTGAGAGCGGTTCTTGGTTGTGGTCTATGGACAGCAATCTATTGGCGGTCGTTTAGGCGGGGAAAAAAACTTGGTTTTAACGTTTGTGACGATTAAATAAAGAAAAGCGGTAGGGATCTATTCCTACCGCTTTTTATTGCGACCTAAAGTCGAAATAGGATTAGGCTAGCATTCCCACCAAACGAGCATTAATAATCTCTTTGGTCTCGGTCATGATGTTGTCGACCAGTTCTTCGCAGGTTGGAATATCGTCGACCAAGCCGCCGCACATACCGAAGGTCACCATGCCGGCATTCACGTCGCCAGTGGTCCAAGCAACGTCTTGCATTTTTCCGGATACCAAAGCGTGAACTTCACCGAAGTCGCCACCCGCTTTTTCGATCTCGGTTACTTTCAATGCAACTTCGTTTTTGTAAACGCGAGCCGTATTGCGATAGCTACGGAAGATCAATGAGGTGTCGGTCTCGTTCATTTCAACGATGGCTTTTTTAACATTTTCATGAACGGGGGCTTCTTGAGTCGCCAAAAAGCGGGTGCCCATGTTGATGCCGTCAGCACCTAATGCGAGCGCTGCTGCCATTCCGCGGCCATCGGCAATACCGCCAGAGGCGACAATAGGAATCGACAGCTTTTTAGCGGCTGCCGGGATCAATACCAAGCCCGGTACGTCTTCTTCACCTGGGTGGCCAGCACATTCGAAACCGTCGATGCTAACCGCGGCAACACCGACTCGCTCAGCTTTTAAGGCGTGACGAACGGCTACACACTTGTGAATGACCTTAATGCCGTGGGCGTTGAATTTTTCCATGAACGGCTCTGGGCTACGGCCTGCGGTTTCGACAATCTTAACGCCGCTGGCGCAGATCACGTCGACGTAATCGTCGTAGTTAATGTCAGAGGCAACCACGCCCACGGTCAAGTTAACTGCAAATGGTTTGTCAGTCAGTGATTGGCACTTCTCGATCTCGGCTTTGAGAAGTTCAGGGGTCGGCTGAGTGAGTGCGGTCATGGTACCTAGGGCGCCGGTGTTTGATACCGCAGCTGCCAATTCGGCGGTGCCAACGCGCATCATGCCACCACAAATAATGGGTTTTTCAATGCCTAGTAATTCTGTCAATCGGGTCTTCATGAATGTGATCCTGTCTATGGTGTTATTGGGCGATGGAGCCCTTATTTTGGGAGGTAATATAGGCCGCTGAGTGCCAAATGTCCACGGGCTGAAATTGCCGTATAACGCCGTAATTTGGCGGTTTTGCATGGAGGACCTATGGCGGGGCGAGCTCGTGGGAGCTGCGCCTCAGCGTTGAGTGGTATCCTCCGGTCGTGAGTTTGCTCTCGGCGCAGAGTTACTCGACTGCTTTAGGCCCTTGCTAAGCCTTGGGCAGGCGTTAGGTTTCGCGGGGTTTTCGTACGATTTTTGCCACGGTGCTGGCGGTGGCTGTTAGCTGGCCTGCTTCGTTGTACAGCCGGCCTTCTAGAAAACCAGTCTTGTAACCCCCTTTGACGACCCAGCCTTCGGCGCGAAGCTTTCCTGCTCGAGTCGGTTCGAGATAGCTGGTTTTAATTTCTAGAGAGGATAAACCAATCACATCTTCGTTTGCGGCCATCACCGCGTGACTCATGGCGGTATCGAGCATTGAGGTGATGAATCCGCCTTGTACGACATCCACTGAATGGCAATAATCTTTACTGATGTTGAATTCAAAGGTTGCGAGGCTGAGTTTCTCATCAAAGTCGACCATCTTACCGCCCAGCAGGCCGACAAAGTGAGGGGCATGATTATTGAGAAACTCCAACAATGCCGCTTTTTTACTGCTCATAGATACTCTCTCTAGTGTGTCGCGACTGCGACTTGTTATTCGATTGTTGTCGTGAGTGTAGCGGAGGCTGGTGTCATCTGACCATTGGCGTATAACGCCAAAGGCTGTACTAAATTGACAATTTGGGGACGGAGTGGCTTTCTAGCGATTCCACTAGAACAATGTTTGTGGCTCATTTACTCTTATTTCATTCGGCGCTAGTCAATCCAGCTCAGCTGTAACTCAAGGAGTTTTCATGATTCTCTACGACAGTCCTTTTAGTCCCTTTGCTCGTAAAGTTCGATTAGTTTTGTCTTTAAAAGGTTTGCCTTTCGATTGCGTTGATGCTCTGGATCACGATCACTCGGACGCCCTGCGAAAGGTTAATGGTCGAGCGGAAGTGCCAGCTTTGATCGATGAAGACCTTGTTGTGGTGAATTCGGCGGATATAGTTGCCTATCTAGAGCATCGTTATCCTCAGCATTCGATTTTACCTAGCTGTCCGAAGCAGCGCGTAAACGCACGTAAGTGGGAGCGTATCGCCGATACACTTGTGGATGCAATTTTTGTCGATATCTCCTATTGGATGTGGGCGCGTCGCGAGGATCAAATGCCCGAGGGAATGTTGGATGCTGCACGGGAGAATTTGGCCTCTGTTTACCATAAACTCGAGGATGAGCTTAAGCAGGGGGACTACATCTGTGATGATCTCTCGATTGCAGATATTGCGCTTTTTCCGCATTTGATTGGTGCTAAGGCACTTGAGGTGCCTATATCAAAGGAAAAGTATCCAAATGTATTGAGATGGTTAACTCATTTGCGAGGGTTGCCCGAATTCAAGGCAGACATTGAAAGAGCGACCGACTTTTTGAAAAATATCTCTGCAAGCAATATAGAAAGAGAGAAAATATTCTGGCGAGGAGATCGGATAGAGTGGGTTTTGGCCAACGGTTTTGAAGATTGGTTTTTTAATGAAATAAAAAGTGGCCGTGTTCTTTGGCCTCCGCAGACAGGCTGAGCCCTCACGGAGGGCCATCCATATTCCGGGTTGGAGCAGCTTCGATTATTACCGTCAAACTAACGTTAGACTGTTCGGTAATTTCCGGCTTTCTACAAAATAGAGACGCAATGTCGCCTTTGTGTTTATTGTCCTATTAACTCCAGAACCTTTTTCGCACAGGCGATTTCATTGTCGTTGATGTAGGCCTCGTGGTTTTCTTCCACCTTATTCAACTCATAGCGATAGTTAACGAGCATCCCAGCCGATTGTTTTAGTCCATTTCTTGAGGTGTCGCCGAGCCAGTTAAGTTGACCTATTTGAGCGCCGTTACCCAAGTGAAAGCGCGCGACTGGATCCAGCGGTTTTGAGTCTCGTTTTTCATTGTGAAGATAATGCGCGCACAATCTTAGGAGTAACGGTTTTAGCGCTTCATGGTTGCTTAGATCAGCTTCCCAGTTGTCCTGTGAAATCGTGTTAAGGAGTTTCTTTTCTTCAGAGCTGATGAGCACATTGTCGGTTTGGCTTAAACTCCTGTTGAGCCAGCGTCGAAATCCGGGTATAGGAGACAGTGTTGAGAATTGTGAGAGTTGTGGCAACTCTTCTTGCAGCTCCATAACCACTTGTTTGATCAAAAAATTACCGAATGAAATACCTTTTAAGCCTTCTTGGCAATTGCTGATGGAGTAAAAAATGGCGGTGTCTGGTTCCTGCTCTTCAGTGGATTCTTCTCTGGGTAAGAGCAAGGTTTGTACTGCTGTCGCCAAGCCTTTGACCAAGGCCACTTCGACAAAAATGAGCGGCTCATCTTCGAGTGCCGGATGAAAAAAGGCAAAACAGCGGCGATCATCGGCGAGTCGACGGCGTAAATCGTCCCAACCGTTCATTTCGTGAACGGCCTCGTAGGCGATGAGTTTTTCGAGGATGTGCGCGGGAGTTTTCCAATCGATACTGCGTATCTTAAGAAAGCCGCGATTGAACCATGATTCCAGCAGGTGCTTCAGGTCGTTGTCGATGGAGCGAAACTCTTCGTGATCGTCCAGCAGCCCCTGTAAGTAATGTCGCATTTCGACCAGTGTCGGTGTGCCGGTTGGTGACATGTTGATGCGTCGAAACAAATGCTGCCGCGGTGGCTCGATGGCTCGACTAAGGGCGCCGAGGTTTTTTTGCGATGACTCGCGTGCAAAGGCTTCTGAGCAGCGAATAATGTCTTCGGTTTTGGGGCTGTATTGCTCGACCAATAAAGTGAAAAAATCGAGCTTTTCTTGCTCGTTCATACCGTTATAGGCATTGACCACAGCGCAGGCGAGGGCGGTGCCCATGGCCTCGCCTTTGTTTGAGCAAAGATCTTCACATAGCTCTTCTATGGGTTTTCCATTTCGATCGTCTTTGGCGTTGCGCAATAGCAAATCCCGACCGGCGTCGACAATTGAGTTCATCCAAGAGTTGAATGACATACAGCGTTATCCTCGTTGAGATGTAATAGAGTTATCAGTAATGATCGCGCGAATCGTCCTGCAGGGCATTATTTGAAATCAAGTTATTCGCCAAAAATTGAATCAGTGTTTTAACTTTAGTCGACAAAAAGCGATTTGATGGGTAGACCGCCCAGATTCCCTCTTGGCCTTGGCGTTGGTTGCTCAGCAATGGAACTAAGGCGCCAGAGGCAATATGTTCATCGACATAGTAGTCGGGCAACTGAACGATTCCGACACCTTTAAGGGCGGCATCGCGAAGTGCAGGGCCACTGTTACAGCGCAAGTTGCCGGTAACTTTCATATTGCGCTGTTTGCCTTGCTCTTCAAAACGCCAGTAATCCAGCGTACCCAATAGACAGTTGTGTTGCCCTAGCTCAGATAAAGTGTGTGGTTGGCCGTATTGCGCTAAGTAGCTGGGCGAGGCGCAAACGTATTGTTTTCGTTCGGCGAGCTTTTTGGCCACCAGAGTTGAATCTTCCAATAGGCCTAGTCGAATGGCGAGATCGAAACCGTTGTCGATAAGATCAAATTGTTGGTTGCTGAGTAACATTTCAATTTTCAGATCTGGGTATTCAATGGCGAAGTCGCTGATTAAGGGGGCAATGAATTTTTCGCCATAGGACAGGGGCGCGGTGATTTTGAGCTTTCCGCTGGGTTTTATCTGTAAGCTAGTCAAGGCTCGCTCGGCATCGTCTAGGCCGTCGAGCACCTGGCGGCAATGTTGGTAGAACACATTGCCTTCTTCGGTGGCGGAGACCTTGCGGGTGGTGCGGTGAAAGAGCTTAGTGGCCAAACGGGTTTCTAGGGCTTGAATCTGCCGGCTGATGTTGGCCACAGAGGTATTCAGGCGTTTGGCGGCGGCGGTGAAGCTGGCAGTTTCGGCAACGGCGACAAATTCAGTGATTCCTTCCCAGCTTGCCATTGTTACACCTGAGTAATTATGAGTTGTAATTATTGGATATTATCATTCTACCATAAACAATTACAATGCAGCTTATGAATGGTGCGGGCCTGAGAGCCTTGACTCAGATCCGCCAACGTTGAAAGCAGTCCTTACTTGGAGTTTTGCGATGATTAAATCTAAAGCCGCTGTTGCCTGGGGGCCGGGCAAGCCACTCACTATTGAAGAAATTGACGTTATGCCGCCGCAAGCCGGCGAGGTACGTGTGCGTATCTTGGCCAGTGGCGTGTGTCATACCGACGCCTTCACCTTGTCGGGCGACGACCCAGAAGGAATCTTTCCCTGTGTTCTGGGGCACGAAGGTGGCGGTATCGTCGAGTCTGTAGGTGAGGGTGTGACCAGCGTTAAGGTTGGGGACCACGTGATTCCTTTGTACACGCCGGAGTGCGGTGAGTGTAAGTTCTGCCTCTCAGGTAAGACCAATCTTTGTCAAAAAATTCGGGAGACTCAAGGTAAGGGTTTGATGCCCGACGGCACCACACGTTTTTCCAAAGATGGTGAACCTATCTATCACTACATGGGCTGCTCTACCTTTTCGGAATACACGGTATTGCCCGAGATCTCTCTGGCTAAAGTTAGCAAAGAGGCGCCTCTCGAAGAGGTGTGTTTGCTCGGTTGTGGTGTTACCACGGGTATGGGGGCGGTAATGAATACCGCCAAGGTACAAGAGGGCGATACAGTCGCTATCTTTGGCATTGGCGGCATTGGATTGGCGGCGATTATTGGTGCGACTATGGCAAAGGCCAGTCGTATTATCGCCATCGATATCAACGAATCGAAGTTTGATTTGGCGAAAAAACTCGGGGCTACCGAGTGCATTAATCCCAACGATTATGACAAGCCGATTCAAGACGTGATTGTCGAGCTGACCGACGGCGGAGTCGACTATTCGTTCGAATGTATCGGCAACGTGAATGTGATGCGTTCCGCGCTTGAGTGTTGTCATAAAGGTTGGGGCGAGTCGGTGATTATTGGTGTTGCGGGAGCGGGGCAAGAGATTAGCACGCGCCCGTTTCAGTTGGTGACCGGTCGAGTTTGGCGCGGCACGGCCTTTGGTGGTGTTAAAGGCCGTTCAGAATTACCTGAAATTGTTGAGCGCTACATGGCCGGAGAGTTTGGGCTCGACGACTTTATCACTCACACCATGGGCTTGAGTGATATCAATGACGCCTTTGATCTGATGCACAAAGGCGAGAGTATTCGCTCAGTGGTGCATTTCGATAAATAGTCTTCGATAGTCTGCTGAATGGCAAGGCGTGATTGTTGTGTGTCACGAACGACGATCGCGCAGGCTAGAGAATGACTAGGGTTCGACTCGAGTTCGACTCGAGAGCGGCTAGAGTGACACCCATAGAGAAACTTAATATGAATGCCGAAAATATCAGTAGTAATAAGAGTTTTGGCGGCTGGAATAAACAGTACAGCCATTACTCGGATGTTTTGTCTTGCCAGATGCGATTTGCAATCTATCTTCCGCCGCAGGCGTCGGCGGGAGAAAAGGTACCGGTGGTCTATTGGCTGTCAGGCCTGACCTGCACTGATGAAAACTTCATGCACAAAGCCGGTGCCCAGCGTGTGGCGGCTGAGTTAGGTATCGCCATTGTCGCGCCGGATACCAGTCCCAGAGGCGATGATGTTCCCGATGATACTGATGGTGCCTATGATTTTGGTTTGGGGGCGGGGTTTTATGTTAATGCAACCCAAGCGCCTTGGGATAAACACTACCGCATGTACGATTACGTGGTAGATGAGCTGCCTAAGTTGGTGGAGTCCTTGTTTCCGGTCACCGACAGTCGAGCCATTAGTGGTCATTCGATGGGCGGTCATGGGGCTTTAACCATAGCGTTAAAGAATCCCCAGCGCTACGTTTCGGTATCGGCCTTTAGTCCTATCAGTAATCCCATTAATTGCCCGTGGGGGAAAAAGGCATTGGGTGGTTATCTGGGAGAGGATCGTCAAAGCTGGCTGGCGCATGATGCGAGCGAACTGATGAAAGTGAGCGATTCTCATTTGCCCGCGTTGGTGGATCAAGGCACTAGTGACGACTTTTTAGTAGAACAGCTCAAGCCCGAAGCACTTGAGTTGGCGGCTAAGGTTAGCGACTATCCTTTAGAACTGCGTTTGCACGAAGGCTACGATCACAGTTACTTTTTCATCGCTAGCTTTATTGAAGAGCATTTGCGTTTTCATGCGGGTCATTTTAAGCGCTAGGTGTAAGTCGAGGTGTTGGTGCTCGGGTCACTATATTGGTGGATCAGTAGATCAATGGGCTAATAGATTGTCGGGATGATTTTTTATTTCCGCCGGTCGTGGCTGTCGCGGTTTTGAGTTCAGGCTGAGCTGAGCACGAGCCAAGCTCGTTACTTGCTCGCGTTTCAGCTCATGAATTTTGTCGCGACGGTCATAGACTAAGCCTGAGATTTGCGTCTATTTCGCGAATCAACAATTCGGGTACATCGCTTTGTTTTGCGAGTATCGCCCAGCGCGATACTTGCTCTATGACTTCATCAATGATTATAGAGATCTTTCGCTTTGAAAAAATGGGTGAGAGAGACTTTAGGGAATAGATGTCATCACGAGTAAAGTGATCTCGCTTACCGTTGAGGCTCATCCAGTGGTTATTAACCCACGGGCTGCCGAGTTTATAGCTGTAGGCTAGATCATAGGCAGGGGTCAAGCGCCACTGATTGTCAATCAGCATAAAAGCGAAATTCTTTGAGTGGTCGTCATGGTTGCGTGCCACAAGGTTAAAAATCATTCGGCGTAACAATTGTTCGGCATCGTTGGCGGGAACTCTCAGTTGGCGGGCAACGGCAAACAATTCCGCGTACGAAAATGATCCGGGTTGTTTGTAGTCAACATGCGCCAGACCATTCAGGGTTTGAATGTGTATTTTTTCAGGGCTGCTGTTTTTAGAGCTCCTTTTTGCATTGCTTCTTCGATCGAATCGCTGGGTGATAAAGTGGCGGCGGTTGCCTTCGTTCAGTAATCGGCAGGGCATCATCTCAATGCCGCAGGCGGTGGCCATCTGATGATAGACATATTCCATGGCGCCATACCCGAGGGGATCGCCAAAGGTTTCGTGGTTGGTGTTGTTTTCACTCACTCCGTCGAACTTCATTAGGTAGTGGGTAAATCCTTTAGGCGCGCTGACCTGTCCGCTGCGCACTTGAGTAAAATCATCGTTGAATGCTAATACCGCTTTCGGGCGTGCACCGCCAGCGCTCATTCCTACCGAAAGTAAAGACAGCATGGCTTCACGGTCGTCGCGTCCATTGGAACTCAATTTAATTTGAAATGAGGCGCGGCTATCCAAAATATCTTGGGCCATCAATACCAGTGATTCGATTTCAACTTTTTCGGATGAGTTAAGGTGTCGCAGTTGCGTTGCCGGTGCG
The DNA here is from genome assembly GCA_050633365.1 of Cellvibrionaceae bacterium. Lineage (GTDB taxonomy): Bacteria > Pseudomonadota > Gammaproteobacteria > Pseudomonadales > Cellvibrionaceae > Pseudomaricurvus. Next base: position 54,124 of record JBOEGJ010000015.1, read on the forward strand.
TATTCAAGAGCGCCCATGGCACGACTGCCACTGTATTGAAGTCGTTGTAGTGGTGAGATGCTGGAAGGGGATTTGCCTTGCGCAGCCACCCAAGCATTCAATACCGCATTGCCAAAGTCATCGGGAAGGGAGTCGGCCACCAAGCCTGGAAGGCCTCGAAATGTGTCGCTGTTGAGTTGCGGGAAGCTATAAATTTGACGCGACAGGGGCATTTTTAGAGGCGATAACTCAATACCTTGCTGAATAAAGTCGGGTTCGTATTCGAAAGCGCCTTGACCTGTGTCCGGGTCGTAACTGACCGCTCCAACGGGCTGCTGATTGTAAGAAACACTGATAACTTCTTTTACCATTCGCTTGCCTCCGGTGTATCACTGGCCGATTGGCGTGAGGCCCGTTGGCGCTTTCGGCCCCGTAGTTTGGCCAGTTGCAGGGGGGAGATATCGACAGGGGGGAGGAAGTGATCGAGTTGATCGTCGAGATTTAGCGCCACTAAAACTGCGGCGAAAGTTTCGAGTTGGGCCTTGCCTTTCTCGGCATTGATGACTGCTTTGCGACTCAGACCGGCTTGCTCCGCTACCTCAATTTGAGTCAGATTGGCATTGAGGCGGGCTTGTTTTAATCGCTCGCCAAGTTTTGCAGCAATCGCATGAGGGGACCTATTTTCGGGTGTCATTAAAGTGCCTTTAATCGAACATTAAAGAAATAAAGCGCTAGTTTGGTTCAATTATGGCACATTCTGTAGGGTATGTTAATTTGTACTATAAAGTTCCTATTTTGGGTCTTTAGTGTCTTTTTTTAGCTTAGAGTTCCATAATGTGAACTTATGAGTTTTCTTGATGTTATCTGTGTCCACGATATTTACGGGCGTTGCTATTGAGTTGACATATCGGCTACCATAACTGTTTTTTTATACAGTATTTTATGGGGCGGATTAATATCTGCTTAGAGCTTCTGAAATGGCCAGTTAAAGGTGTCCCCTATGTTGCAAGGTTGTACGCAAGAGCAGCGCCAAGCTGCTGAACATGGCGAGGTGCTTTCAGGTGGAGGTGTTCGCTCTACGCCGCAACTGATTATCGCCGGTGCAGGCACGGGAAAGACCAATACACTGGCTCAGCGGGCAGCCTTTTTGATTCTGAATGGCGTTGATCCACAGCGAATCTTGTTGATGACATTTTCTCGTCGAGCGGCTAACGAGCTCTCGCTACGAGCGCAGCGAATTGTCGGTCAGGCGCTAAAACAGCAAGCCCGAGACAATCAATCATCGATTGCAAGCCCTTCACGTAAGGCGCAGGCCGATGCCGCCAAATCCGATGAGCTGAGCTGGATGGGAACTTTCCATTCGATCGCCAACCGTTTGTTAAGGCACTATGCCAGCCGAATTGGGTTGGATCCGGATTTCAGTATTATCGATCGCAGCGACGCCGCCGATATGATGGATATTTTACGTCATCAGTTGGAGTTGACGCAGCAGTCTAAACGCTTTCCCAAAAAAGGCACCTGCATTGAAATCTATTCTCGCTGCGTTAACTCTCAAGAAAGTTTGCCCGAGATATTAACGCGCGATTTTCCTTGGTGTGCCGACTGGGCCGACGAGCTTAAGCAATTGTTTCGCGCCTATACCGAGCTCAAGCAAAAACAGCTGAGCCTCGATTATGACGACCTGTTGTTGTATTGGTTTCACTTGGCATCAGAAGGGGATGTGGCCGAAAAGATTCGCGGCCTGTTTGATCATGTCTTGGTGGATGAATATCAAGATACCAACAAATTACAGGCTGGTATTGTTCATCGGCTCTTCCCCGACGGCCAAGGGGTGACAGTTGTTGGTGATGATGCGCAATCAATTTATGCGTTTCGCGCTGCCGATGTAGACAATATTTTGTCATTTCCTCAGGCGTTTAGTCCGGCCGCTAAAGTGTACCCCTTAACCGAGAACTTTCGTTCTGTTCAGCCCATCTTGGATCTCAGCAATGCCATCTTATCGGAAAGCAAAGAGGGTTATCAAAATCTGTTGCACAGCAAAAAGTCGTCAGCCCAACAGCCACAGTTGGTTTCCGTTGAAAACGCAGAGATGCAGTCGAAATACATCATCGAAAAAATATTGGAGTCTCGCGAGTGTGGTATAGAGCTTAAGCGCCAGGCGGTACTGTATCGCTCCAGTCATCATACCGATCAGCTCGAAATCGAATTGCGTCGGCACGATATTCCCTTCGTTAAGCACGGCGGTCTAAAATTTTTAGAAGCGGCGCATGTCAAAGACGCACTCTGCTTATTGCGGTGGGCAGACAACCCAAAGCATCGCCTGTCGGGGTTTCGAGTACTTAAACTGTTGCCAGGTGTGGGTCCCAAACTGGCCGAGAAAGTGCTGGATCATTTGGAGTTGAACGAGTTTAGTTTTACCGCGCTGGAGGATTTTAAATCGACCAAGCTCAAGGGAGAGAGTTGGACGAGTTTGGTGACTTTATTGCAAGAGGTTCATTGCGAAAAGATCCCTTGGGTTGAGCAAATGCAGCGGGTCTGGCTATGGTATCAACCCTTGCTCGAAGTGCTTTATGAAGATCCTTATGCGCGGGGAGGCGATATTGAACAGCTGGCGATGATCTCTCAGCAATCCTTGTCACGAGAGCGATTTCTCAGTGAGTTGATTCTCGATCCGCCGTCTAGTTCGGGTGGTTTGTGTGTTGATTCCCATAAGGATGACGATTTCTTGATTCTCAGTACCATTCACAGCGCCAAAGGGCAGGAGTGGCACGATGTATTTCTTCTTAACGTCGCGGATGGGAATTTTCCCAATGAATACGCGATTAAAGATCCCAAAGCGCTAGAGGAGGAGCGGCGTCTGTTTTACGTGGCGCTCACTCGCGCTCAGCAAAACCTGCATTTAGTGCAACCGCTGAAATATTGGGTGCCAGAGCAACAGCGTTTTGGCGGCAAGCATGTGTACGGTGCCAAAAGTCGCTTTTTAACACCTACGGTTTTATCGACACTGGAGGCGGTGCCTTATCCTGATACGCGCTTGACTGACGCCGACATAGCCGCGGGTGAAAAGGTGCTTACGGATATCAAGGCCAAGGTTATGGGGTTGTGGGATTGAAATTGCATGATCGTGGCTCATTTTAAGCTCAACAAATGATTCAAAAAAGCCAAGCTGAGGACTGATCTTGCATCGTGATATGTCTAGGCGAGACTTGCCTTGTTTGATGGCTCAAAACCTGTATTTTAGGTTTCATATTCGAAGCCGAACTTACGGCCGAAAACCTTGAGGACTGAATCATGATCAAAGCCTACGCTGCGTTTGAACCCAAAGGCGAGTTAACCCCCTTTGAATACGATCCCGGTGAACTGAAAGACAACGAAGTCGAAATCGATGTTCTCTACTCGGGAATCTGTCACAGCGATTTGAGCATGATCGATAATGAGTGGGGGATGAGTCAGTATCCACTGGTGCCCGGCCACGAGGTGGTGGGACGAGTCGCTCAATTGGGGGCTCAGGTGACCCACTTGACGGTTGGGCAAACTGTCGGCCTAGGTTGGCATTCGGGTTATTGCGGCAGCTGTTCCCTGTGTAACGACGGTGATCACAACCTCTGCTCGAAGACTCAAAAAACCATTATTGGCCATCACGGCGGCTTTGCCGATAAGGTTAGGGCGCAGGGAGTGAGTGTGGTTGCGCTGCCCGAGGGGATTGACCTTGAATCTGCAGGCCCCTTATTTTGCGCGGGTATCACTGTATTCAACCCTCTGCTCGAGTTTGATATCGCGCCCACTGCAAAGGTTGCGGTAATCGGCATTGGTGGTTTGGGGCATCTGGCACTCAAGTTTCTCAATGCTTGGGGATGCGAGGTGACGGCTTTTACCACCAGTGAGTCTAAGCGTGAAGAGGCGCTGCAACTGGGGGCGCACCACACCCTTAATTCCAAGAACTCCGATGAGCTGGACGCCGCGGCGGGAAGCTTTGATCTGATCATTTCAACGGTCAATGTGAAGCTCGATTGGAATCGTTACTTGATGACGCTCAAGGCTCGTGGTCGACTGCATTTTGTTGGCATGATTGTAAAGCCGCTGGATATTGGTGTTGGTCCACTCATCATCGGCCAGCGCTCGGTCTCGGGCTCAGCCGTAGGCAGTCCATCGACGATGGCCAAAATGCTTGAATTCGCTAAGTTGCACAACATCAAACCAGAAATCGAGAAATACCCTTTCGCGAAGGTGAATGACGCTATTGCACGTCTGCACTCGGGTAAAGCGCACTATCGCATTGTGTTAGAGCGCTAGCCAACGCAGAGGTCGCGATACTGGCTATTGCTTGGTTTTAGGCCGCCGTGGTGGAGAACGTAATTTTCTCTTAGCTGTAGTAACATGGCCCCATGTTGCTGCGCCGAGAGTGAATTATTGAATGAAGACCCCGATGGACAAATTGACCCCCTTGCTCAAACGTACCGGCAAGAAGGTCGGGGCCTTGGCTGACAGCGGCGGGGCATCCATGGATATCGCAATAAATCGTTTGCGAGATCGTCGTTTTTGTCTTGGAATTACCGGATTAAGTCGCAGCGGTAAATCCACTTTCATTACCAGTCTGATCAATCAGCTACTCACTCACCAAAGCGCCAGCCTGCCGGGTTTTGCACCGGTGCTGGGGGATTCTCTGCTGTGGGTGAAACGCCACCCGCTTGAAGACCAAAAGCTGCCAAGCTTTCCCTACGATGAGGCCTACGGCCGTCTTTGCAACGCGTCACCCACATGGCCCGAGTCTACGGTTGATGTGAGCGGGTGTCTTTTAGAGCTTCGCCTTAAACGCCAGAGCTCAACTCTCAACCCACTCAAATCTGATGAGTTTTCTCTGTATTTGGAGTTGCGGGATTATCCCGGTGAATGGTTACTGGATCTTCCTCTGCGTGACATGAGCTATTCTCGATGGTGCGGTCAATGCAGTGCGCAGTACACCCAATCGCCAAGATCAGAACTGTTGGGTTCACTGTTGGGCGAGTTGCAACAAGTTGATCCGCTCGAGCCGGTAGATGAGGAAAATCTGCGGGAGCTAAATCAACGGTTCGTGGATTTTTTGCGCGCCTGTAAGGCCAGCGATAAACGATTAAGTCTAATTCAGCCGGGACGCTTTTTGATTCCAGGTCATATCGAAGATGAAGACATCTTGTGTTTTGTTCCGCTACTCAAATGCGGCAGCTACACCGAAGGGCAATTGGCCTCTGCTCAAAAAGACAGTTACTACAAGATCTGTGAGCGGCGTTATCAACGTTACATCAAACAGCTGGTCGATCCGTTCTATAAAACATTTTTTAGCCGGATAGATCGGCAAGTGGTTTTGGTTGATATCGTCAATGCGCTGAATGCGGGGCCCGACTATGTTGATGATATGCGACAGGCGTTAACCAATATTACCGACAGCTTTTCTTATGGGCGCCGCAATCGGTTGGTGCAGTTATTAAATCCAAAAATCGACAAAGTCGTATTTGCGGCAACCAAAATAGATCAGGTTCTCTCGGAAGATCACGAGGCGGTACGACAGCTGTTGTCAGTTGTGGTCAAGCAGGCTTACAGCAATGCTCAGCACCAAGGTATATTGCCACAATGTGAAGCCACTGCGGCAATACGTTCGTCGAAAGAAGTCGATCGACAAGGCGAACAAGGTATCGTGGGAACCGGCAACGATGGAAAACCCATTGGTTATATCCATCCAAAGATTCCCGCCAGAATTCCTGAACGCGATCAATGGACACCCTTTTTGCAGTGGCGCATTCCTGAGTTAAATCCGCCGGTGGGCTTGTCCTACCAAAATGGAGATTCCATTCCGCATATCAGGATGGACACTGTTCTGAATATTCTCATTGGAGATAAGTGTGTATGAGCCGTGATGACGAATCAGAATCCAACAAGCGTTCAGCGGGAAAGCGTTTTGACGCTGAGCCTTATGTAATGTCGAGCGAGCAGGGCGCGGAATTTGAACCCTCTGAGCGTCGAGCGACGATGTTTGCACCCGATGAAAACGACACGCTAGAAGAGCCGCCCGAGGCCATAACGGCTGGTGAGCGTCTACCCCATGTCTCAGAATATTCAGGCATTCGCCTAGAGGCGCTTCCGGTGAAAGGTATAAAGCGACTATTCTATTCGGTCGCGACGCTTTTTGCGGTGTTACTGGCGTGGGATCTGGCCGATGTTTATCGCGGTTTGTCCGAGATGCAGCCCGTCTTGGGATACGGCTTTTTGGTGTTTGTGGCGAGTGTTGTTGGGTTTGGCGGCGTGACCTTTTGGCGCTACCGATATGACCGCGACAATCTGCGAGCACTTGAAAGTATTCAGCGCCATGCCCAGCGATTGCGGGGCGTTAATGATAAGGGTGAGGCCAAAAAGCTCATTGCCGAGCTTGTATCGTTTAGTACCGATAAACCTCAAGCTCTGTATTTAGCCAATTGTTTAAAGCAGTTGCCCGATTACAGTAATGATCGAGAGGTGATCGCGCACTTAGAGCGCAGCTTCTTGAACCCTCTGGACCAAGAGGCTATACGGCGTATCTCAAAGCACAGTGTGACTACGGGAGTCTCTATCGCGGTAAGCCCGTGGGCGTCATTAGATATGTTGTTGTCGCTGTGGCGAAACGTGAAAATGGTCGAAGATGTTGCTCAGGTTTACGGCGTGCGACCGTCATTGGTCAGTCGTTTAAGGTTGTTGAAAATGGTGTTGCACCATATGGCAATGGCCGGAGTCAGCGAGGTATTGATCGATCAGGCGGGGCAGGTTGCGGCAGTTGGTGTGTCGACGGTGATTGGCGCCAGGGCGACTCAAGGTATTGCCGCGAGTATTTACACGGCACGAATCGGTATCGCCACCATGAGCGTTAGTCGCCCATTCTTATTTATCGAAGAAGACCGGCCTAAGGTGTCCGCGCTCATGAAACCGATTGTCCATCAAGTGATTAATGCCGGAAAAACGCAAGATTAAAATATGCTGTCATGAAAGAGTGTAACTCCTGCGGTAAATGTTGTGTTAAATACGGCGGTGGCGGTCTCGCTGCGTCCGAAGCCGATCTCGAGAGCTGGGAGCTTTTTTCTCCAGTGTTGTTTCGCTATGTGAAACGGGGAAAAATTTGGTTTGATCCCACCAGCGGCCATGAGATAGATCACTGCCCATGGCTTAAAGTAAAGGCCTCCGCTGTAACGGGAGTGACTCGCTACGAGTGTTCGATTTATTTTGATCGACCGGAAGATTGCCGGCATTACCCCAGCACTGTCGAGGAAATGGTTCGAGACGGTTGTGAGATGATTGAGGTGAAAGATCTAAACGATATCAAGCGTGCACAGCGAGAGTTGGATAGGCTAATGGCCGAGAGCCGACCAGCTCGTCATTCGTGAGAAGAGTACGCGGTGACAGTTTGATTTTTCTTCTGCAAAAATATTTATGAAATCAAGAGTTTAAGGTTATCTAATTATGTCGACGATTAACGTCACTTGTTCCAAATGTAACGCCAAAAACCGACTGCCAGCGGACCGTTTGGCAGACAGGCCCAAGTGCGGAAAATGCAAGTCGCCTGTATTTTCGGGCAAGCCAGTAGAGCTGAGTAGCGCCAATGTGGCAGCTGTACTGAATCACAATGAGATGCCCGTTCTAGTCGATTGCTGGGCGCCGTGGTGTGGGCCTTGTAAGAGCTTTGCTCCGGTGTTCGAGAAGGCTGCCGCTGAACTTGAACCCGGCTTACGTTTGGCGAAGCTCAATACGGAAAAACATCAAGCCATTGGCGCGCGCTGGAAAATTCGTTCTATTCCGACTTTGATCTTGTTTGTGGGTGGAAAGGAGAAGGCTCGCATGAGCGGAGCTCTTTCATTGCCACAACTCAAAAGTTGGCTTAAACAGCAGGGCGTTTAATGATCACATGTGGACGAATAGGAATCGTCAATCTATTGGATTATTGAGTCATTAATCTCATCGACAAACAAGGAAGCTGAATATCATGATTAAACTGGTTACTTTTCCCGCTGCGTTTGGTTTACGAAATGTGAGTCCCTTTTGCCTTAAGGTCGAAATGGCGTTGAGTTATCTCGCAATGGACTGTGACATTGTCGAAGAAAGCGATCCTCGAAAATCACCAAAAGGGAAGTTGCCCTTTATCACCTGTGATGGCGAGACCATTGCAGATTCCGAGTTGATTCTAGAATACCTAGATCAAAAATCTGGCGGTAAACTCTTTGCTCATCTCTCTGCTCAGCAAATAGGCGAAGGTTACGCTTGGACCCGACTCATCGAAGATCACCTATATTGGTTGATGGTGGCGAGTCGGTGGCTGGATGATCAGTGGTGGCCCCATGTGAAACAGGGCTTTTTTTCGAAGATGCCGTTTCCCTTAAAGGTGATCGTACCGGTGGTTGCTCGTCGCCAAGTACGTCAAACCTACGAGTTACACGGTTTAGGGAAGCACTCGTTAGCAGAACAAAAGGCGTTCGCTCTAAGAGATTTTCAGGCGCTGGACAACGTCTTGTCCAATCAGGCATACATATTGGGAGAGGATCTTACCGTGTTTGATTTCACAGTAGCCTCTTTATTGGCGGGTATTGTTGATAATAAGCCTGCCTCGTGGATGACCGATATGAGCGAAGAGTTCCCAGCGCTCAAAGTTTACGCCGAACGTGTGCAAGAATCCCTCGGGGTTTGGTGTCGAAAGTAGCACTCTAGCGAGCTAGGGGAAATGTAAAAATAGTGCCTGATTTGTAAAAAGGACTAAGCTTTTCTATCAAGATGGGCGCAAATTTGTCTAAATGCGCTTCGCAATGGTACTCGTAAACGGCGAGTGCCGAGATTTCAGCATAAAGAATGTGAGGATACAGACATGGACGCGTTTCAAGACAAGTGGTTACAGATCGAAGAGTTGGTGCTGACCTACGGCAGTCAGTTGCTCTTGGCTCTGTTGGTGTTGGTGGTTGGGCTGTGGGTGATTAAGCGCGTGAGCGCTCTAGTGGCTAAGACACTCTTGGGTCGCTTTCCCGATGAAACCTTGGCTCAGTTTCTAGGCGGTGCATTTGATACGCTTCTAAAAGTACTGTTGGTTATCAGTGTTGCCTCGATGGTTGGTATCGAAACCACATCGTTTGTGGCCATTTTAGGCGCGGCAGGTTTGGCGGTTGGTTTGGCCTTGCAGGGCAGTTTATCGAATTTTGCTGGTGGTGTGATGATTTTGATTTTTCGCCCCTTCAAGGTCGGTGACTATATTGAGGCGCAAGGGCTTGAGGGTGAAGTCATCGATATCGGTATTTTTGTCACGACCTTAGAGACCTTTGATAAGCGCACATTGATCGTACCCAATGGCCCTCTGGCGAACGGCAATATTGTTAACTTTACTCGCAGCAGTGTTCGCGCGGTAGAGGTGGCGATTGGTGTTGCCTACAGCGATGATTTGGCGATTGCCAAGGCTGCCATGGAAAAGGTGCTTAAAGATGATCCCCGTGTTCTTCAAGACCAAGGTAATGTCGTGGCGGTAACAGACCTGGGCAGTAGTTCGGTCGATTTTTTAGTTCGTGGTTTTGTCAAAACCGATGACTACTGGGATTTCTTCTTTGATATCCGCGTGGCGCTTAAAGCGGCGGTTGAGAATGCAGGCTGTAGCATCCCATTCCCACAACGCGATGTACATATGATTGAGTCGTAATCACCTATGGGCTTGATTACCAGAAAGGCAGCTATTTAAGCTGCCTTTTTTTTGGTGACTCGCTAACTCAGTGATTTGCGGTCTTGAGGTACAGCGATTCGTTCATTATCGCGTGGCTTATGAAAAGGTATTGTCTATCACTAGCTCATTGATAGGCAGTTGTCCGCCTCGTGGCCGCGCAGCTCTCGTTGATTTTCCCACCACGATCATCATTGCGATCAAGTGCCCTTGCGGGAGATTGATCAACCGCGCAACCTCATCACTGTCAAAGCCAATCATTGGGTTGCTGTCGTACCCCATTGATTTTGCGGTCAACATCAATGTTTGTGCGGCAATGGAGCAGGATCGAATGGCCTCATCTCGTTGAAGTTGCTCCTTTCCTGCGTAAAAGGATTCAATCATCGGTAATAACATATTTTGGGTGTTGGCATCCGCGTCAGCCCAATAGCGCTCAGGTCGATCGTTCCACGCATTGATATCGCCGCAGAGAATAATCAGCTCTGATGCATCTCCGACCTGGGATTGATCCCAGGCCGCCTGTTGTATATCTCGGCGCAAAGCTTTGTCCTGTACTCTCACAAAACGCCAGTGCTGTATGTTGTACGAGGTTGGGGAGAGTATGGTGGCACTCATAAGTTGAGAAAATTCTTTATCTGTCATTTTAACACTGGGATCATAATGTTTGATTGAGCGGCGTTGGCTAATAGCATCGATAAGTTGCATAGTATTATCCGTATATTCTGGGGTGGGTTTATAGTGACTCAGGCATGAGTCTTGCGATTCGATGGCCACTCTACCAAGGCCGCTAGGCAAAGGAATTAACTCAGGTTTAGTACAGGCACTTTTTTGATGGTACCGACCCTTGATCAGGTCGAACTTTTTTTGGGGAGGACTAAACCTAGGTTAATTCCTCTCGCAAAGAACTTCGTTACCATGCTTTCATATTCACTACCCAATCGCTCGTGTGGGGTAGATCTAGAGCTCAGAGACCTAAAGAGGGTGCGCCATGACTGATAACCGAACGACTATTGCTCGCTCATACCTGCAAAAATTGGAATTAGAGATACCTTGTGTAGATGACTTGGACTCCGATCGTTCCGCGCTAAAGGTTGATTTTTTAAATCAATTGCAGAGCCGACATATCGCTCAGTTCAGTTTCAATAGTTTGGCCGTTGTTTTGGGACAAGAGCTACCGCTGGATTTGGCGTCACTTTTTGAGAAGATCGTCATCAAAGGGCGGGGCGGCTATTGCTTTGAGCACAATAAGCTTATATTCAATGTTCTAGAGACGATGGGTTTCGACGTTCGCTTGTTGTTAGCCCGAGTCACTTATAATCGTGATGTCGACAGTGCAAGAACTCATCGGGTAACTCTCGTTACTCTGGGGGAAGACCAATACATCGTTGACGGCGGCTTCGGACACCTGGGGGCTCGTAAACCGGTGAAGTTGACGCTAGGTTTAGAGCAAATTCAGGGGAGCGAACGCTTTCGTATCATCAAAGACACATCTCAGCTTTATTATCACTATCAGGTATTTAAAGACGGAGACTTCTTTACGCTTTATACCTTCGACTTTAATCACTATACCGAAGCCGATTGCTCGGTAGGGCATTTTTACTCCCATCGTCACCCGGACGCAGCTTTTGTGAATAATTTGGTGATTTGCCGAAAATACAGCGATCGTATCGATTCGTTGAGGAATGACGAATTACACCGAGTCGATTCCGAAGGTACTTCGATTACCAAGTTATCCTCTAGTCACGATTTACATCAAGCGCTTACCGGTGTCTTTGAAATAGAGGTTGATGTTGCGATCTCTGAATTTCTATTTAGTAAGTTCTCATCGTCGTAGACCTCTCTGTCGATCCTGTGGTCGATTCTCATCGGCGATCAGGATTGGTAGAAATAAATACAATTGACCCTTTCAATCGTTCCTTGTGCTTTGGTCTCGTCCGAAGCGTCATTGGCATTAGTGCTCTTGCAATTGAACCTCGGAGATTAAGTTCCATGAATAGAATAAATCAAATAACCAAATGGCTCATGTTGGTGTCGGGAGTTCTCACCGCGTCGATGTTTTACGGCGTATTTGCTCCACAACTGGCATTGGAATCGATGTTTGGTGTGTCGTTTGATGGCGAGCTTGAGCATCTTGTGGTGAGAAGCTGGTCGGCATTAATCGGTTTGATAGGGGGTGTTTTAGTCTACGGTTTTTTTGTTGTTGAGGTACGTCGCTATTCGATTGCAATAGCGGCAATCAGTAAGTTGATTTTCGTTTCATTAGTGTTCCTTTTTGGTCAGGCCTATCTAACGACTCTGGCTGCCGCCGTTGTCATGGATGTCATTGTGGCAACGTTCTATCTGGTGTTTTGTCGCAACGATGAACCCGCTAGCGTATAAGCCCTGATTGATCGTCTGCGAAGAGGGCGCTTGTTGATGAATCTATCCTTCGTAAGCTATTTGGCGCTGGGTTTGTGGTTATTACTGACCTCGTCGTCATTCGTGGTATCCGAGGCACTGGTACCTTACGCCAGCCCAGTTGCCAGTACTGGATTGAGGTTCATTTTGGCGGGCGCCATTCTATTTCCTTTTGTGGCTAAGGGCCTAACGACAATAAGTGTGGAACTACTGCTTCGCTACGCGGCGATTAGTGGTTGTTTGGTGCTCTTCTTTCTTGGCTTATTCAAATCTCTCGAAACCACCACCGCAGCCCGAACGTCAGTCATTTACACGTTACTGCCGCTTTTAACGGTGGCGGTGAGTTCCATTGCTTTGAGAGCGAAACCTATGGCTATCTCGGTGCTAGGTTTTGTTTTGGGAAGTTTGGGGGCGGTTTGGGTGTTGCTCACCTTAAATACCGCCGCGGTTGATTGGGGTCGTTGGTATTTCGGGGATTCGCTATTTTTTCTATCTTGCGTTTGTTTGTCGATCCACGTGGTCTTGATCAAGCGCTGGCTGACTCACCAGCCACCGATGCAGAGTACATTGATGATTCTTCTCATGGGGAGTCTATTGATGTCACCGATACTTCTGACGCAAGGCGAGCTTGATCAGGTGCAGTGGCAGTATCAGGAATTTTGGGTTGCCTTTTTGTATCTGACTTGCTGCACAACGCTGGGTACTTTTCTATTGCAGCAGTACTTGCTGAAGCGCTTTAGTCCCAATCACCTCTTGGCAGTCAGCTATTTAACGCCTCTTTGTATTTTGCTACCGGGTGCATGGCTCGACGGCTTTCGATTATACTATGGCCTTCCGGGCGTGGTGTTGACACTAGTGGCAATGCCTCTAATTTTTCGAACGCCACCAGCAAGCGCTCGATAATGAGTGCAGTATTTGTGATCGAGAGAGTTATTGTTTCCAGATAGTTATGGTTTCGAGAGCATTTTCTCGGATGTTGATTGCAATTAATATTTTGGGATTAAACCGAGGGCGCTGTGCATATACCATCAAAAATGGGCGAATTTGTTCGCTACTTCAGCGGAGACAGGGCTGTAGTTGAGCCTCAAGACTTTGAGACCTATGGATTAAAGCCCGAACTAAAACACTTCAAAAAGGGTGAGCTGTTGATCTCCCAAGGAAAATCAGCCCCTTACATTTTTTTCATGATTAAAGGGTTGGTTCGCTATATGAGTGTTTCCGCCGATGGCAAGGAATACACACAGGCGTTTGCCAGCTCGCCAGGTATCGCCGGATCTACTCGCGCCATGGTATCTCGATCAGAAGCGCTTTTTAGTATCGAAGTACTTGATGATGTTCTTTGTCTTCAGTTCGATTGGCATGATTTTTTTGGCGTTATGAAGGAGCAGGCGGGGTTTCTAGAAGCGTACAGTCGTTTACTCGAGCAAATGTTCGCGAAAAAAGAGTCTCGAGAGTACTATCTTCTTCAAAAAACCGCAGAGCAACGTTATCTCGAATTTGTGAGTGAACACCCTCACTTACAAAACATAGTGCCATTGAAGGTGGTGGCTTCGTACATCGGAATAACACCGATTGCTTTAAGTCGTATACGCAAGAAATTACGCTAATAGCATGATTCTAGCTCAAACGGTGTTTTTCGGAGTTTGCAGGTTTGGTGATGTGGCTATTTTAAGGAGATTTTAGATTAGCGGCTTTTATCTATACGATTGAAAATATCCTATATCGTTGTCGCAAAGAGTTTTGTTGAAAACTCTCATTTTGATTAGGAAGCGGGCAAGGTCTTTGGGCCTCTCTGGTGAAATAGAGGTTCTGGCAGTATACAATTGTTTCTCATAAAATTATGAGATAGATCCTGGATTACCGCTCATCGAGGATTGCCGTTTAGGTTTGAAGTTACTATTCACTGTCTTGCCTAATCGTTACGAAATAGGTGGGCCTGAATAGTCCATTACCATTTCGTCAGCCACATAATAAAAAAGATGGAAGTCAGTTAGATCTTTAATCCATGCAAAGGGTATTTCTGTTTCTCCGTAGTATGCCCCCGCAAGCTGCCCGTAGATTGCACCTATGGTATCACTGTCGCCTCCGAGGTTAACCGCTCTAATCAGCCCGCTTTCGAAGGAATCTGTAGTATAGAAAGACCACAGGGCGGCCTCAAGAGAGTCAACAACATATCCTGTTGAGCGTATTTGACTTCGAGCTTTTTTCTTGTAGTCGCCTGAAGCGATTTGATTGATGCTTTTGCAGAGGGGGTGGTAATCCCAGTAATCTTCAATCGGAGCAAAGCGCTCGCACAAGATAACCTCTTTCTTCAGTCCCATAAAAGCCCCAATAATTAGCCCGCAAAAATACCTGCAAGCATCTATTGCTTCCTCAGCACCGTGAGTGGTTCTAGAGCTTTCGGCGGCCATTCTTATTGCTCGAGAAGGGGTTGACGCATATTGGAGTACTATGGGAGCAAGCCTCATTAGCGAACCATTTCCGGCAGATAATGGGTCAGTCGAACCTGCTAAAGGGTTTCCGGTCTTTTCGAATTGATTTAGTGCTTCTGAAACAGTATTTCCTATGTCAAAACAAGTTCCGTTCGAGCTGAAAACTCCTGAATCTCTCCATGATATATACATCCTGATTTGATCTTCTGCATCAAACTGTCGTTTATCTAGTAGACTGTAAGCCAAGCAAAGTGCCATGCTAGTATCGTCTGTCCACTGGCCAGGGGCTAAGTTAAATGGACCTCCACCTAGCATTTCTGTATGTGTTTCTGTGTCGGGCCGGGGAGAGAATTCAAGCGTGGTACCAAGGGCATCCCCAACAGCTAAGCCCAGCATGGCTCCCCGGTATTTGTCCGCTAGTGTACTAGAGTTTTTGCCTAAACTTGAGATGAATTCTAGTGACTCGCTTTTCTGTTTCTCTGGAAAACAATCTCTGAATATTGAATATCGGAGAAGCCATTCGTTCTTTGTTAATGTACCTGGAGAAAACTTGCTAGATAGGCTGGGAAAGCTCTTTCTTGTCATTATTTTTGATCCGATTTTCTAGAGTTATGATTCTTCGATATCGATGTTCCAATTTCCTTCGTTATCACGTTCTTTTTTGGTTATTGTGAATTTTGCGTTCGGAGGGAAAAGGACTTTGTCTTCATTAGGGATAGCTGATATGTCATCGATTTTAACATCGGATCGTGATTTAGCGGTAATCTGCACGTTACCTCTAAATGATTTTTTGTGCATCTCTAGTTGTACTGCTAAATCCTCTGTCGGCCCCAGAAACTCCATCGGATCCTGATGAACAAATCGTCTCATGCTTGAATCGTAATATCTAGGGCGACTATAAGGGAGTCCCGATTCGCTATCAAAGTACTGCCCCGGAAAGCATCATAGTTATTTGCGGCACATACTTAAGCCTTAAGCGATTGCAGCCAGTCTAGGTAGAATTGATTTTGTTCTTCAACTCGTGCTGCGAGATCCGGTTTGGTTTGGTCAAAAATTCTTACAGTGTCCTTTCGTGAAGCCTGCTTCCCATTAACGAGTTCGTAAGCGATAGCGCCGTTACTCATGCTTCGCATCATAGGCGAAGGGAAGACATTCTTCTGCGCGCCACGACATACTGCTAATATTCCATCGGCTTCGGCTTTCTTTCTGGCTGCAAGAAATGCATCGAATAGATCATTTGCTTCTCCCTCATATGAATTTCTATCGGGTATACACAATTGTACTTTCCAAGGCTTTTCCTCTGAAAAGCGAACAGAAGCAGGTAAAAGTTCACCTGATACCAGAGCGTTAATATCAGCGATCTTCATAGTTATCCGTAAACCTCTGGATTTAGAATGGTGTGGTTAGCAAAAGTCTCGTTTGCACTTACGAACGTTGCTCCAAGTATTTGATCAGATTTTGCGCCGTGTGGGATAGCAATTTCTGCCTCTTCTGGCCAAGGGCTTTGACTGCCCAGTGTTCTATTAACATCAATGCCGTTACTTGATCTGACGGCGTAGACATAGCCATCGCAACAACCGTATTTAGTGGCAAACTCTACGGCGACATCGATGTTGGTTGTAGTGCTCAAATATATGCTCGGAGTATTGACCGCAGCATATTGATATAGGTCTGTATTATCACCTTTCGTTTGAAAACCCTCGGAAAAAATTGTTTCGGGAGGGCGAGTGTCGCCACGATATGTAATGATTTCCTTACACTTTAACCCAAACGGATCCACCCACCCAACCGGATTCGGCGCATATTGATAATTATTCGTCCCTCCCAGTAACCCCACTGGATCCTGATGCACGAACCGACCCACGCTCGGATCGTAATATCTATGGCGATTGTAATGCAGTCCCGATTCGCTATCAAAGTACTGTCCCTGAAAGCGCAGCGGATTACTGATTTCTGGCTGTTTGGAGAATCCCACAAGTTGGCCGTAGGCTTTGTACTGCGCTTGCCAGACAATATCGCCTTGGCTGTTGGTGATCTCCTGTGGAGTACCCAGATGATCTAGGTGGTAGTGGTGAATTTCATCGTCTTTGATGAGCGCTAGTGGCCGGAAGCTGTTGGGCTCGAAGATGTAGAGTTGGTCATCTTGGCCTTTTGGGGTGTGATTGGTTTCCGACCAGAGCTGATCGCCGTTCCAGCGAAAGGTGGTTTTCTTCTGCTGTTTGGTTTTGGCGTGAGTGACTGTTTTGCCGATTCGGCGACCCAGTGCGTCGTATCGGTACTTTGTTTTTAGGCCGTTCTTCTCGACGCTGGCGAGTTGGTTCCAGCCGTTGTAGCGAAAGCTGGCACTGAGCCTTTGCTCTTTACCGCGTTTCTCTTCGGTGAGGTTTCCGCGCTTGTCGTAATGAAAGTGACGGTCACCGTGAAGGGTTAAGCGGTTGCCGCTGTCGTACAGGGCTTGACCCTTATCATCGTTGAGAAGATTGCCCGCTGGATCAAAGCTGAAAGCTTCGGCCACCGCGCCTTCGACTTTGCTTAGTTGATCGTTGTGGTCGTAATGGTATTGAGTAATGCCCCGAAGCAGGTCTTCTATTTGCTGGAGGTTACCGGCATGACTGTATTGGTAGTTGCGTTGGATAACGGCGTCAGAGTCGCCGCTGGCGGTGGTTTTTTGCTGTAGCACCCGGCCGAGTGAATCGTAATCAAATTCGCTGGTGAGTGACCCTTGAACCTTTTTGCTCAACTGACCGGCTGCATCATATTCGCAGCGAACCACCGGGTTACCGTTGTGATCTACACCGTAGAGTTGTCCGGCAGGGGTGTGTTGAAAGCCTAGGTGGTGATCATCGGTACTGGTGGCAGTACGCCACCCGCGCTTGTCGTAACTGTGTCGCAGGCTGTGCGAATGTGCGCTGCTGGCGCTGTTTTGATGAGCCGTCGCTTCGAGGGTGTCGCTGTCACAGTGCTCTGCGGTGAGGCGTCCGGCGTTGTCGTATTGAAAGCGAACAAAAGCGTCTGCGTTATTGGCGGCGGTGAGTCTGCCCAGCGCATCGTAATGAAATTCAGCGCTGTCGCCAGAGTTATTGCTTTTACGAAGCAGTCGGCCCAAGGGGTCGCGAGTGAACTGCGTGATCACATCCATGTCGCGGTGTTCAATCAATTGGCCTGCCGCGTTGTAGCGATACTGCTGTTGTCGGCCGTCAAAACCGCGCTCTTCGACTAGGCGCTCATTGCCATCGTAGCTCAGTTGGTAGCGTTCGCCTTTTTCATTGGTGAGCCCAATCAGGTTGCGCTCTTCATCATACTGATAGTCGAAGGTTTGGCCGCTGGCGTCGATACGGCGCTCGACTTGAGAAAAGCCGCCGTAATGGTATTGGGTGGTTTTTCCCTCGGCGTCGGTGTGGTGAGTGACTTGACCGGCATCGTTGTAACTCAGTTTGATGTGAGTGCCGTCAGCTTGTGTTAATTGAGTGAGTTTGCCGCGGCGGTTAAATTCATAGGCGGTGGTTTTACCGTCGGGGGTAGTGATGCGGTTCACCCGTCCCCAGTTGTCGTAGTCGTATTCGGTGGTTCGACCATCGGCATCAGTTTGGCTGATCAGTTCGGCTTGGCTATTCCAGCTAAAGCGCTGTTTGCCGCCTTCTGGATCGATCAGCGTTTCGAGCTGACCGCGATTGTTGTAATGGTACTGCCAGTGGTTGTTGTTGGGATCGCGAATCTCACTGAGCAGCCCCTGTTCGTTGTAGCGCCTCTGCCAGTGATTGCCCAAAGCGTCGGTAATGAGGGCGGGTTGGCCTTGATGGTTGTAGCGAATGCGAGTGCTATTACCTAAGGCATCGGTGACACGTGTGATCTTCCCCAGACTGTCGTGCCGGTAGTAGGTGCTGTTGCCGTTGGGGTCGGTTTCGCTGCAAAGGTTGCCATAGCTGTCGTAGAGGCGTTTGGTGATACCGCCTTCTGGGTCAATCTCTTTTACGACTCGGCCGTGTTCGTCGCAATGGTATTGGTGAACATTGCCACGGCTGTCGGTCGAATAACTGATCTTTCGCTTTGGCTGCCATTTAAAACGGTAATCGTAGGCGCCGTTGTCGGACCATTGGCGTTGGCAGCGGGCCTCGGGGGTGTGTTGATCCCACTCGAAAAGAAAGCTCACCCCGGCGTGGGTGGTGCGGCGATCGATGACATGGTTGGTGTAGCCGTATGTTTCGGCGAGACCTGTTTGGTCGCAGGCAGAGACAAGATCGTCGGCGTCGTCGTAATCATAGCTTGCGAGCTGAGCCAGTTCGGGGGCTTCTGCGGTAGCGAGGCTCGGCGCCAAGATAGAGGTAATTAAACCTTTTGAGTTGCAGGTAAACTCAAGTGTTCTGCCCCAAGAGGTGACCAGCTTGTGCGGTGCACCTTGTTGGTAATCGATACCGATACTGTTGTTGAAATGATCGCGAATCTCTACCAAGGGAAGGAACGGGCTCAGACCGTCGGCGCGAAACAGGCGAATCGGTTTTTGCGATTCAAGGACTTGATAGCAGTGCTCGCTTTGACGTTTGAGGCTGAGTTTCTCTGACTTGTTGTAACTGCTGTGACCTACGCGCGGGCAGTTAAAGGTGATGCGGCGACCTTCTTGGGTGTCATAGTGCAAAAGTTCGCCGTCAACCTTGAGTCGTTCGCACAGTGGATGAGTCCAGCCATGGCCGAGTCCCAAGTTTTTTGGGTTGCTGCTGCGATAGGTTCGCGTCCAGGCAAAGGCAATGGGCCCAGGGAGTTCAAAGTCAGTGAGCGGTAATAGCTCTTCGCCCGACACCATACTGATGGGATCGCCATCGCAAGGTGTGTCATCGGTGGCGGGCTTGTCGGCAGCTTGTGATCCCGCATCTTGTTTTTGTGCAGGCGCGGTCTTCACCTTGCTGCTGGTGGCGGGGCCGCTACTGCTTTTGATTTCAACCGCGGCACCTGCGTGAGCGCTTAGAGTGCTTGGCGAGGCGGGCTTGGTTTGGGCGTTGGCCACAGTGCCAATCTCTGCCGCAGCCGAGTCATTGTGAGTGTGCAGTTGGTGGTCGCGGGGGAGATCAAAAACTTGATAGCGTTTTTGAACAATTAGGTTCTCTGGCTTGTGGGAATTCTTCGCGGCCAACTTTTCGACGAGTTGCTGTTGTGCTGTTGGGGAAAGCTCGGCGAGAAACTTCAAATAGTCGCGCTGTTGGTTGATGCTGCGCGGCTGAAGTTCGGAATCGAGTGTCTCGGGGCGACTGTCGCAAATGAGTACACGGGTACCAGCTTGGGTCTCGAGAGTAAAAGCGTGGTTTTGAGAGCGTGCTTGACTATCCATTGTCGATACCATTCTCTGAAATTAGACGATTGCGAAGGAAAAGCGCGGGATTGATGTTTCTATCCGCGATAGATCTTGACCGAAGAACGAGCTTCGGTAGAGTCGCTGGGGAATGATCGCTTGAGCGCTTTTTGGACGAAAAAGACAAGCAAAGTATTGCTCGGCGAAATCTAACGCCGAGTCAAATGAGCGTGGCATACAACAATTCCAGTTTGTTGGTGGCGCTTCCATGGGTGCGGATAACCGCGGTGCGCAATCAAGTTTGACGAAGGCGGATTCTAGCCTAAATTCGATCGGCTCTTGAAGGCTTTTCTCTCAAACAGGGGATGAAAAACTCGATTCTAATTAGCTTCTAATCAGCGCGTGATAGGAGTCTCAAAAAACATTATTTGGAGATTAAAAAAGCATTAGATTTATGGCTGTAGATGTCTCGTCAAATGGTGTGGTTTTTTCGGATGATCGTCTTGAGTGCGATATTGTTTAGCAGGAGAGAGCAGCGAAACTATCTCAAAAAGACCGAAAACATTGTTCCTGTATATGCCTGTGGCGAGACCAGTGACGTGAGAACAGTGACGTGAGAACAGTGACGAGTTGCGGGCACGGTCATTCAGCCCTTCAATATCCCAGTAGTGACGCTGTAACCACAGCAAGCTGTGGGGGCTCGAACAGTGGTTCTTGATTGATGTTGAAACCGCCAAATCTAAGGCGCAACAAGGGGCGTTTGTCGATAACCCAATTTGTGCCTTATGGCATCCCAAACTACGCTTATAACAGTTTATAGACTTACAAAGGGGGCTTACTACGGCCTTCTACTCAGGGGGGGCTGTGACAACGCCTAATTCACAACAGTTATACCGCGCGCTGGAAATATTGTGGCGTTGTTATACTCAGGCGCCTATGTCTTATTGCGAGGAGCGACCCGATAGCGCCATGAGAGTGGGGTTGAGGTGGTTTTCCTGTGCGGCGGCGGGAGCGGACAATAGAGCTATCTTGCTGGGGATCGACCCTGAGCTGGCGTCTACCTTGACGCGAGATATGTTTGGCGGCGAACACAGCCAAATCACAGGGGCCCAAGTGCTCGATGCCATCGGTGAAATGGCCAATATTATCGCCGGCAGCGTTAATACCCTAGAGGGACTGGAGGTTGGCCTTCAGGTGCCGATAAAGCTAGAGGATGATCAAGTGATGCGGTGCTTCTCTGATTTGGAGCTATTGGCAGAAGTATTGATCGAATCCGATGGTTTGCCATGTTATCTAGCGATTACCGATGGGGATTTGGGTGTGGGAGGAGAGCACTGATGGTGCGTGTTCTAATTGTCGACGACAGTAAAGCCATGCAGCATATCGTACGACGTGGCCTGGACAGTATTGGTGATCCAGAAATTCAATCGCGCCTTGCCAGTAGCGCCAAAGAGGCGTTGGATATCGTTCGAGAGTGGGAGCCACATTTGATCTTGTCGGATTGGCACATGCCTGAAATGACAGGGTTCGAGCTTTTAACGGCGATTAATCGTGAAATGCTCGACATCAAGTTCGGCTTTGTGACCACCGAAACTTCGGAAGCTAGGATCCGTGAAGCCCGGGATGCGGGCGTTCACTTTATTGTCAATAAACCTTTTGCCATGGAAACCTTGCACAAAGCTGTAACCCCGATGCTTGAGAAAATTCGTCTCGAGAGCGGCGATAATTCCGTGGATTCCGCTAGTTTAAGCGCTGATGAAGGTGACCGTTCGCGGACCCTATCGGCCAAACACTATGATGAGGACGCGAATTCGGCTTCATCTGCACCGCAATCGCTCGAAGACTCTTCTCAGGTCGATGTGAATTTGCCATCAGTCGAGCAACTGGAGCAAGCGATCAACCGTATCGGCAGTCGCGAAGTGTTTATGGAGGCAATGAGCTCGATCGAATTTACCGATGGCAGTCTGCCTGGGGCATTAGTCTTGTTCTCAGATGGGCATTCTTCACAGGTGCGCGCACTCGCCATATTGGATTTATCGGCGGTGTGTATTTTGGGCGGTTCGTTTCAAAACATGAATGAAGATAAAATTCAGCAAGTAATAGCGCAGGGCTTAATCAAGTCAGAAATCAGCAATTCTTGCGAAAGAATGTTCGAGCGGCTTTGTGGTGAGGAGGTGCTTAACTTATCTGCGAGTGGTCATAAGTTACAGGTGATGCGCTTTAGCCAAATTCAACAAATATTCCCTAAACTCGAAACCATGTTGAGTACGCCCGCTCATCAACGAATCGACTGCGACTTGGCGGCCATCGGCTATGGTCAAGGCAGTATGACTTTAATGCTCTCGACTTAATGGCCTGCAATGTTTAGTCCAACCGTTCTCACAGTTATTGCCGTCAATCTGATTATCTTGCTGGTTGTTTCCTGGACCTTTCTCATTGTCTTTTTGATTTCACTGCGAAAAGACAAAGAGAGATTGTCGATCTTGCTAGAGCAAGCCATCAAAAATTATCAAGAGCTTAAAGCGCTGCTTGAAGCAGAGCAAATTGCCAATAGGCCCACCGAACAAGGCGATGATGCCTTGGCGGGCTTTATCGAAGATATGGAGCAGACCTCTGCGACCGTTGATGAACTTCAGCAGGCGCGTAGCGAACAGCTGCAAAGCCTCGAAAAAATCGAAGCGGCTGCTGAGGCCATGACAGAAGACGCCGAAGTTAAAGCTCTCAAATGTGAGCTGGCCACGTTGAAGTCACAAATTATTCACAGCGAAGATGTGATGCTAACTATGAAGACCCAAGCCACGGCAAATCGCCACAGGCTTTCGGTGTTGGAAGAGAAACTCGAAAACTCGAAACACTTTCCGCAGCGTATTGGCAGTTTGGAAGAGGTACAACGTAAGCTGCGTGGCAGCAACAAGCAATTGATGGAAAAACTCGAAGAGAGCCGGCTTAAAGTTAAGTCATTAAACAGCGCGAAAGCCGAAAATACGAAATTAAAATCCACATTAGACAACTACATTCTCAAGAACAAGAATAGCGAGCGGCTGATTACCAATCTGCAGGATAAGCTGGCTGAAGTTCAGGGCATGTTAGACAGCACTAAGCAATCCATTGAAAGCTTCTCGGATCAACCCGAAATAAATATCGACGATGCCGAGTTGGTGGATCTTCAGGAGACTTTGTCGCGCGCCTTGCGAGAAAAACAGTTTATCGAAGAGCAGTATTTGGAACTGTTGGATAAGGTTGAGCAGACCAGTGAAGTGGCCGATCAGCTTCAG
Organism: Cellvibrionaceae bacterium; assembly: GCA_050633365.1. Classification (GTDB taxonomy): domain Bacteria; phylum Pseudomonadota; class Gammaproteobacteria; order Pseudomonadales; family Cellvibrionaceae; genus Pseudomaricurvus. Next base: position 77,176 of record JBOEGJ010000015.1, read on the forward strand.
CGTTCACAAAATGAATGTGCGATGCTTGAGCAGTCTTATTTGACGTTAATGACGGAGCTTGAAAAACGCGGCCTAGCGGACGGGGTCAATGAGGTTTCCGACGCTGCCGAGGTCGAGCCAGAAGGTCAATCCGGCAGTGATTCGAAGGCGGATCAGGAAGAGGGTTTGGAACTTGGTATGTCGGAGATGGATGGTTTCGATGAGGAGCTACTGGAAGAAGCGAACTTAGATTCCGAAGGTGACTCTACTGCGAGTGCTTCTGACGATGATGATGAGGATTTTAAGTTAGAGCAGATTTAAAACCATGCCAGCGCTCTCACGCTGGCATTCACTGGTCGTTACTTTTTCATTTGACCAGACACATAAGCCATGAACTCTTCGGCGTTTGCGGCTTGATCGGCATCGATCTTTTGTGAAATTTCATTGTCGGCCATAAGCTTATCCCATTGCGATAACCCTTCCACAGAGTCCAGAACATTCCACTGTAGAAAGCTTGGCCCTACCAGCTTTGCGATGGCCAAGGCATAGCGCAGATAGACATCGGCAAGAGTCAGCTTGTCGCCACAGACATAGGGTTTGAATTGGGCCAGGGCTGACAGCGCACGAGTACCTCGATCCAAAACGGATTTTACTTCAGCCACTAGTTCCTTCGGGGGCGCTGATTTTGTCATGGCGAAGGGTAAAAGACGGCGGGCCGACAGTTCAAGATAGAGCTCGGCGACTTTCATGATCTGCCTAACCTTGGCTTTTTCTTCCGGGTCAGTGGGGTAGAGTGGCTGTTGCGGGTATGCATCTTCTAAGTATTCGACTAACACGCTGCTTTCAGCCAGCGGCGACCCTTTAGTTGTGGTCATCGCGGGCACTTTTCCGGTGGGGTTCACCGCCAGTAATTCTGGTGTGCCGGGGTAGGTAATACGCTCTTCGAATTCGACGCCTTTGATCATCAAAGCGTGTTTAACGATGTTGTGGTAGTTGGAATAGGGAAATCCGTGCAGAACGACCATGGTAAATCCTTAGTATCTTTCAGTTTGTGAGGTGTATGTGATGATTTTGCAGCTTCTGTGGCAGTAACGGCGGTATTGCGGGCGGCGTCAGCGCCTGAGCCCGCCCAGGTTACCGACTGAGCGCTTTATTATTTGAGCCGGCCTAGCTTATCGCTGACTCGCTGGAATTCACAGTGATAGATGGTGATGCGGCGATATCACTGTCATTGATGAGCTCAGTCCCTGCGTACCCCGTTGCACGCTTTGTAACCTTTTGATTTTAATGCTTTATTTTCATTTTTAGAGTGCTCCAAATCTATAAAACAGTCCGTATTTGACTTGTTTTGATTCTGTGTCCATACTTTCACCGATGGATCTTCGTCTACTTCAGTTTTCTAGCTATGGATTGCTATTGCCACAGGCTTCCCCGTATTTGCTCACGCTTGCAGATATCGAAGCGCAGTTTGGCCGGGCTACACACGCACGCCGCAATGTTTTCGATGGCCTAAATCGAGGTGTAAATAATCTGTTTGATGCGGGTGTTGAACGGGTTGCCTTGGGCGGCAGTTTTGTCTCCACCAAGCGCGAGCCTGCCGATGCCGATATTGCTTGGTGGTACTCACCGGCTATCGACTGGCAGCAGCTTGACTCGGTGTTTCAATCTCCCGAGCGACGTGCTGCCCGGGGTAAGTATCTGTTGGATCAGAAGGTAGATGGTTTGGAGGATGTTCCCTATGAGTGGTCGCATGAGTATTTTTTGCAGACTAATCACAGAATGCCAGTAGGACATCAATCGGTAGGAATCGTACTTATTACAGCAGGAGAATCCCGTTGATTACGACGACTCAACAAAAAAACAAACTGCAAAAACAAATCGACAATTTACGTCAGCGTTTAGATTCTCCGCCAAAGTCTGGCGTACCCGAGCACATGGCGCTGATCGGCAAGTCGCAATTGCAAGAGCGCATCGACGAGCTTGAATTTGAAATTGACGATTATAACCGGGCTTGCGAGGCGAACATTGCCGAGCTTTCATTCGAGACTTACGCCGACATGTTGAGAATGCCAATCGTTTTGCGCCTCGCCAGTGGTCAGTCGATCGCGGCGTTTGCCGATAACATGGGGATTAGTGAGAGCCAGCTTAAGCGTTACGAAGCTACTGAGTATGCCAGTGCTCCAGCGCACACTGTCGATCGAATCCTGGCCGCCTTTGATTTACAAATTAGTGGTCAAGTTCGCCGTGCCAGCTAATTTTGGTAGGCACTTTGTGATTGCCGATGTGCATGGTCACGGAACGGCCCTAGACGCATTGCTCGGGTATATGGAGTTAACGGCAACCGATAGGGTAACCTTTTTGGGAGACCTCGTTGACGGCGGGAGTGATAGTCGAGGTGTGCTCGATCGCGTTATGTCGATGGGGGCACAAGCGCAAACGGTATTGGGAAATCATGAATCTATGTTGTTGGCCGCAATGACCGATGATGACGTTGCACGCCATTGGCTCCGCTATGGCGGCGATAGAACTCTGGCTTCTTTTGGTGTTGCCCGGGCCGAGCAAATCCCGAAGCGCTATCGTCAATGGTTGTTATCACTCCCGCTATGGATAGAAGAGGCCAACTATGTTTTTGTTCACGCTGGCGTGGATCCGAAGTTGCCCTTAGCGGACCAAACAGAGCAGACGCTACTTTGGCAACACCATAACGATCCTCAGCCGCTCAGCAGCGGTAAAACCCTAGTTACGGGGCATAGGCCGCGTTCTCAGCCCGTGCTACTGGACCATCACCTGAGTTTGGATACCGGTATTGCTTGTGGTGGATTACTGACCGCTATCGAGCTTCCAGAGGTTTGGGGCGATAGCGTTAGAGATATGATTCAAGTGGACGCGATGGGCGCTCGGGTATCACAAAGCTCTCGCGGGGTAAGACGTCGCGTTGCGTGAAGGCTGCTTCAAAACTTCGGCACTCAACCCAGCTCTTTTGTTTATTCTCTTTTTTTTAATCTACTTTTCGCTCAATTAGCCGCTCACTCAACCTGCAGCGTGAACTTCTTCTGCGCGATGGGCTGACCATTAACGGTAATTTCCAACATTTGTTCACCACTGTAATAGCGACGCGTTGTGATTTTTTTGATGACGTGCTGTTTTTCTAGGGTGATAGTTTGCTTTGGCGCTAAGCTGATATTTTTCCACTTGAAAACTTTTGCCGCTGTTTTGCCGTTGGCTTTTACCAAATGTAAGGCGAAGTCAACAACCATGGTTTGTGTTGATTGGGCATCAGATTCTAACGTCAGTTCAAAATTCAAGGATTCACCCAGAGCCAATGCCGGAGTTTTGAGTTGCAGCTGTGAGGTTTTGAGTTTTACGCTCTGGCTGTAACCTAAGAGCGGAAATACTTCAGGTTGTCCCGATTTAATGAGTGATCTCAGAGCGTGCTTGATCAGCCACTTGACCTCGTCATTCGCGGTTGGGTACCAGGATTGGCATAATTCGATCACGACTTGCGGGTGGTCTTTACTGATGTCATTTAGGTGATTGGCCACCGAGCGTCGCACATAAAGACTGTTGTCATTCTTGAGCGTTTCTAGCCAAGGTAAATTATCCGATGGATCTTGCACGTAAGGCTTTAGTCGTATGCCCCAGGGGAGGCGAGGTCGCGATCCTTCGGAGACCAAGCGTCGCACATGTTCGTCTTGGTGATGAACCCATCGTTGGAAGTGTTGGTGACACACTTCTGGGTGTTTCAGTAGGAAGGGCCGTATGGCGAATTCTGCCGAGAACAGTTTGGTTAGCTCGGCCAAAGCGGCCAGCGATTGTTGAGGGTGGTCAAGCCCGTGACAACCGACGTAATCGATGATCGGCCAAGCGGCAAAGCCGCGTAGCGGATCATTTTCATCTCCGCGGTCCCAAAATTGTGGCAACTCCAAGAGGCAATCAATCGCTTGGTCGAATTCACGGGGAAGAAAGTCGTGCAGAGTATCGATCAGATGCTGCACTCGTTGCTTGAGCTCTAGCTTGTCTAAACCGTCAATGGCTTGTTGTTTAAAGGCGGCGCGATCAAAGGAGTACTTGAGACTCTCGGTCTTTGACAGTGCTAGAGCGATGCGCTCGACAGCGGCGGGGCCAAGGCCGTTCTTCATCAATTCCATGGATTGTCGGTTTCTCTCTATCGTGTAGTTGAAATAGTTGAAGTAGTTGAAATAGTTGAAACAGGTGAATCGGTCTAGTGATCTACCGCTAAGGCTAACATGTTTCTTAGAGGGGCAACCAAGCCTCGACAAACTGGGCCTTTGCATGCATTGAGCTACACTGTGGTCGAGACTCACGTTCTTGAATGATTCGCTATCATTAAAAGTGATATCCGTAAGAGGTTGAAGTTGCCCTAACTAGACCTCACATGTCATGTTGTACTACCTATGTTTTACGCACAATAACAACGAACTCGATAGTAATTAGCTCAATAGCAGTTAACGTATTTACCGTTAATTCAATAAGCGCTAGTTCAATAAAACGATACGACTTTGCCTGATGCAGGGCGTCACAAAATTACTTGGAGAGAGAGTATGGAAACCGGTTTGCAAATGCAGTCCACTCTGGACGAAAGCGGTACCTTAAAACTGACCTTAGAGAATCTTGAAGTGAAAGCACCCGCCGATCACGAAGTGGTTGTGCGTATTGAAGCCAGTCCCATCAATCCGTCTGACTTGGGCGTGGTATTTGGCCCTGCGGACGTGAGTGCAGCGGCTACCGAAGGTTCAGGGGCCAATACGGTCTTGTCTGCGCCGGTTTATCCGCAATTTATGCCGCGCTTTAAAGCCCGTGTAGGTCAAGCCCTCACGGTAGGTAATGAAGGTGCTGGTGTAGTTGTTGCCGCCGGTAATAGCCCAGAAGCTCAAGCGTTGATAGGTAAAACTGTGGGTGTATTTGGGGGCGGCATGTACGCTCAATACCGCACGGTACCGGCGATGATGTGTTTGCCGCTCGAAGATGGCACCACAGCAAAAGAGGGCGCCTCTTGCTTCGTCAACCCGCTGACGTCTCTGGGTATGGTTGAAACCATGAAGATGGAAGGCCATAAAGCTCTCGTTCACACTGCGGCAGCGTCAAACCTAGGGCAAATGCTCAACAAAATCTGTCAGGCCGATGGCGTTGAACTGGTTAATATTGTCCGTAAGCAGGAGCAGGTCGATATCCTAAAAGGCCTTGGCGCGAAGTATATTTGTAACAGCAGTGATGAGAACTTCATGGCTGACTTAACTGATGCTATTCACGCAACCGGTGCCACCTTAGCGTTTGATGCAACCGGCGGTGGTGAGTTGGCCAGTCAGATTCTAACGGCGATGGAGCAGGCTGCTGCACGTACACCGTCGGAATACAGCATCTATGGCTCAACCACTCATAAACAAGTGTACTTGTATGGTGGTTTGGATCTGTCGCCCACCAAATTGAATCGTGCCTATGGAATGGCTTGGGGGGTCGGCGGTTGGTTGTTGCCTTTATTCTTGGCGAAAGTGGGTATGGAAAAGGCCGGTGAGTTACGCGCGCGTGTTGCTCGCGAATTGAAAACCACCTTTGCCAGTCATTACACCCAAGAGCTTTCATTTGAAGAAATGCTAACCGCGGATATGGCAAAGCAATACAACGCCAAAACCACCGGTGAGAAATACTTGTTATGCCCGCAAAAGGGTTTGTAAGTTAGCGCGGTGATCGCTAAGTAAGTTATCGAAGAAAACCAAAGGACCCTGCTCATCTTGAGTGGGGTCCTTTTTTTATGGGCGACTCTTAACGGCTCTTCATTCTTGATATCAAGGCGACTGCCCCGGCTTTGAGCTTTTCGACACTTTCAGCGTCGGTAAATTTTGCTTGTATCGCGACTCCGAGCAAGTAACTTCCAAGGATGGCGGCATTTTGCTCGGCGTCCTCTCCGTGGTTCAGGCTTTTATCCTGTTGGCCTTTGAGGATAAACTCAGTCAGCAGTTGATGCACAAATTGATGAGCCTGTTGAACGCAGTCTTTCAGTAGGGGAGTATCTGCGACACTTCCAGCCACCAATACGAAGTAAGCCTGATAGCCAGGATTGTTGATGACGGCATCGAAATGAACGTCGATGTAATCGAGCAAGGCTTGGTATCCGCTGCCGGCGTGTATATTCATATGCGCCATGGTTTCCAGTTGATCGGCACCGAGCCGGGCGACCAAATTCTCAAACATCTGTTTGCGTTTACCCAGGCGTTGATTGGCCATGCCGCGGCTCAAACCCGCTTCTTTTCCGATTCTTTCACAAGTCGCAGCTTTAATGCCGTCGCGATTTATCAGCGTGATCAGGGCATCAAATAGCTTTTTTTGTGATTGTGATTTTCGCTCTTGTTGGGTTTTTCGCGATGTCTCGACAGGCATACAAGCAATCCAAATGCAGGGGGCGGTCACCAGAGTTCAGGGGTGATCTACGGTGAAGCTAGGCCATTAGAACTAAGTTGCTATACGTATAACAAATAAGTTAGGTTTGTACGAGATAATTTCGACAAATAACCGTAAATGGATTGATTCGACAGGAGTGAGATAAATACGATGGATATTGATTACTCAGAGGTTGTTCGCAGCAATAACGTGGCGGTTGTCACTGGCGGTGCCAGCGGCATTGGACTGGCATGTGCCAGGGAGTTTACTCGGCGAGGCATGAAGGTGTGTTTAGCGGACCGAGATGCTCAAGCCCTCGCCAGCGCAGCCACCGGCTTATTGGAGTCCTGTGATGGCCAGCAAGAGCGCATAATGACCTTCGAGCTAGATGTCAGCCAGTTGGCTCAGCTCGAGGCTCTACAAGCGGCCACCTATGCGCGTTTTGGCCAGGTGAATCTGCTGATGAACAATGCCGGCATCGCTGCGCCTTCCCAAAGCTGGAGCGGCATGGACACATGGCGAGAATTGCTCGAGGTGAATCTGTTTGGTGTGATTCATGGCGTCCAAGCCTTTACTCAAGCGATGCTGGATCAGCATTCTCCTGCGATGATTATCAATACCGGCTCCAAGCAGGGAATTACCAATCCGCCGGGTAGCCCCGGGTACAATGTGTCTAAAGCAGCGGTCAAAGCGGTTACCGAAAATCTTCAACACAGCCTTCGCTCGGAGGATGATTGTCAGGTGAGTGCACACCTATTTGTGCCGGGTTTTGTTTATTCCGAAATGATTCAAAAGTTTCTACCGCAAAAGCCGCCTTTTGCGTGGACACCAGAACAAACCGCCGCCTATTTGATGGAGTCTCTCGAGCGAGGTGATTTTTACATTATCTGTCCGGATGGGGAGGTGACCGAGACTATGGACCGCAAACGTATTTTGTGGGGGGCAATGGATATGGTCAACAATCGCCCCGCGTTATCCCGCTGGCATCCCGACTATAACGATGAATTTATTGAATATATGGAAAAGGATTTACCCTCGCTCTGAAGCGGTACTTGGGGACCGATAGACGTGATTAACTCTGGTCAAATCGATTGCGATCTGACCAGACCTTTACTCTTTAGACTTAATTTACTCTCTAGACATAGTTAACAGCGCCGCCGTCGACTCTTAAATTCTGGCCGTTGATAAAGTCGGAACGTGGGCTGCATAAAAAAGCGACCGTATCGGCAACTTCTTCGCGGCTTGCGATTCGTCCACTGGGATTGGGGAAATCATTCTCGACCAATTTTTCCAAAATATCTGGCCATTCACTGCCCCAGTTTTTCTTGGTGGCGCGATGCCGATAGTAAGCTTCTAGCTCAGGCGTATGAATTAAGCCGGGAGATACCGTGTTTACAGTAATTCCAGTATTCGCAAGTGCTTTGGTGAGACTGACTCCCATGGTGGCCATAGCGCCTTTGGCGGCGTAATAGTGAGGCATAACATCGTTGGGCTGATGGCTTCCAATGGTGCCCAAGTTCACAATTCGTCCCCAGCCATTAGCTTTCAGTGTTGGAAGAAAGCCTTGAATGAGACGAGTCGCGGACAATACATTTTTTTGATACATATCGAGCCAGTCGTCAGTTGAAGACTTCTCCCAAAACCCCGCGCCCGCGGTGCCATAATTATTGATCAAAATATCGATCGAGCCCAAAGCTTCTAGGGTTTGATTGATCACCTGCTCTGCGCCAGCGTCATCGGTAAGTTCACCCCATACCGCGACAGCCTGTTGGCCTGATTGGCAGATTTCATCGGCGATCAATTGACTGGCACCGGCTTGATTGCTGTGAATTGCCACTAAGACACCTTCGGCGGCCAGAGACTTGGCAATGGCTTCGCCAGTGCCTCGATGACTGCCTGAAATTAGTGCGCGCTTTCCGTTAAGTCGTAAATCCATGACACCTCCAACTAATTGTTGCGCCAAGTATACGAGCCTCTCGTGACTAGCGCACTAGCAATGGCGTGTTCAATAGGGAGTATTTTGTCGCAAGACTGAAAGACGTCCGGTGGTTTTGTGGAATGCACGCTTGGGTCGGCAATAAGCACAGCGGTCTGTTATTATGCGTGACTTAAGAACACTGCGGTCTTCACCCGTCAATTCATGAGTGAGTATTACTCGATGGGCGCTCGGGCTTTCTTTGTTTATTCATAGAGCTAAATACCACAAACTCAAACCACGGATTCAACATGCTTAAAGCCTTGCTATTTGATATGGACGATACCCTTTGCGATACCCAAAAGGCCAATGCAGAGGCAAAGATACGTTTGAGTCGCTATGTAGAAGAGACGTTTTCGCTACACGGCCAAGGGGATAATTTCGCTGATGCTTATGTCACTGGGATTTATCGAGATTGGACCGATGCGCAGAAAAAGCGCTACCTACCCATTGTACAAAATCAGAGTGAAGATGCGTTTCGATTGTGTCTGATCGAGGATTTACTCATGGCTGCGGGGGTTAAGTCGGTTGACGATAAAAGCGTTAGTGCCATTCAGGAAAAATTTGATCGCGATCGCATTGAAGCGTTTGATTTCTATCCCGGTATTGCAGAGTTTTTAGCCGAAGCGCGTCAGAAGTTTACGCTGGTTGTGATCACGAATGGACCGGAGTTCTCTCAGGTTCCAAAGGTGGAGCGGATCAATCTTGTTGATCATGTTGATCATATATTAATTGGTGGTCAAGAGCCGGAGCAGAAACCCGCTAAGTCCATTTTTGACAAGGCCTTGTTATTGGCCGGCTGTGAGGCGCATGAGGCGATTCACGTGGGCGATAGTTTGGCGGCAGATATCAAGGGGGCTCACAATAGCCATATCACTTCAGTCTGGATTCAGCATCAGCAACCACTCGATGCCGAGTTGGGTATCGAGCCAAGTCATACTTTAATGCACCCAGATGAAATCCCCGCGCTGGTTTGGGATTTAAAACAGGGCTGATAGGGCCTTTAGCGAAATGTTGTAAGCAAATGGTGGCGACTCAATCCATATCAAGTCGCCTAACGCTTTTACGCTGTCAGCCTGGCTTTTAGCCAGGCCGCAATGTCTGCGATTTGCGGCATGCTAACTTCGTGCTGCATGGGGTAGGTTTTGTAGCTGGGCTGAAAGCCTTTGTCTTGCAACGCTTTGACTGCTCGCTGCCCAAGGGTTTCGACCACAACGGGATCTTGGGTGCCGTGGGAGACGAAGATATTCAAATCTTTATTGGCCGAATGGATCTCGACAGTTTCGTGAGTCGCAAAGTAAGTCGACATGGTCATCAAGCCGGCGAGGGATCTATCAAATTCTAAGGCCGCTTGATAGGCGACAGCGCCACCCTGAGAAAACCCCGCGAGAACGATTCGGTTGGGCTCGACGCCTCGTTCGATTTCACGCTCAATCAAGGCCGTGACTTGCCGTGCAGACTCTACTATCTGAGTTTCATCAATCTTTCGATCGATATCCATGCTCAAAATGTCGTACCAAGCCGGCATAATCATACCGCCATTGATGGTGACCGGTCGCGCGGGGGCATGGGGAAAGATAAAGCGAGTGGCCAAGGAGTCCGGCAGTT
>JBOEGJ010000016.1:0-207514 GCA_050633365.1 Cellvibrionaceae bacterium
AAGGGGTTTAAGGCGCTTTAACAGCCAATTATAAAGAACAGCGTTCTTTTGAATCATTTAAAACGTGTTCTCATTAATTCGGCACAAAATTCATCGGTGCCGAAAAAATCTAATAAATTCATTGAACTAAAAGACAGGAAATCAAAGGCCAAAAACAAAACGAGCCTATCCAATGTGCTCTGCGGTTCAATCCATGGCCAAACATATTACCGAGTGCCCTATAAAAATCAATGAGTTACAACACTTTCGCCACACTTCCCTAGCGTTATTTCCGCTGAACACGGCAATCCCCAGTTTAAAAGATATCCAACCACTCAAACGGGAGAGATCTCCCCTGCCAACCAGCCCCCTTGGGCGCTTCCCGTACCGCTTAATTACATCCTTTCGCGATAAGTAGGGATCATCTAATAACCACGCTTACCTTTACGTTAACGTAAACGTTTGCTATCTTGCCTCACTGTAGCCTTATTCACACTTTTGGAGCCCCATGAGCGACAGCAGAACTTACAGTATCTCGGATCTGGCCAAAGAATTTGATGTTACCACTCGGGCCATCCGGTTTTACGAAGATAAAGGCATGCTAGCCCCAGAACGCAAGGGTCAAACACGAATTTACACCCCGGCCGATCGCACCAAGCTAAAGCTAATACTGCGCGGTAAGCGCCTAGGTCTAACGCTGGATGAGAGTAATGACCTGATCGAGATGTATGACCCAAGTGGCAACAATGTGGATCAACTTCAAACTCTGCTCAATACCATTCGAGAGCGGCAAGTGTATTTGCGTCAACAGATGCGAGACCTAGAAGTAATGATGGTTGATCTGCAAGAATCCGAGCAACGTTGCTTGGATGCTATGCAAGAAACTTCGCAAAAAACCTGATTTTTTTACACACAAATTTATCGACAACAAGTTTGAGAGAATTGTTATGAGCGTATCCTACCCCTCTTTAAATTTCGATCTTGGCCAAGACATCGACATGTTGCGCGATGCGGTAAAGCAGTTTTGCGACGCCGAGCTTGCTCCGCGCGCGGAAGAGATAGATCGCAACAACGAGTTCCCTATGGACATGTGGCGTAAATTTGGCGACATGGGCCTACTGGGTTTAACCGTTGAAGAAGAGTACGGCGGCACCAACATGGGTTACCTCGCGCACGTGGTGGCCATGGAAGAGATTTCTCGAGCCTCGGCTTCTGTGGGCTTGTCTTATGGCGCTCACTCCAATCTGTGCGTCAACCAAATTCGCAAAAATGGTACCCACGAGCAAAAACTTAAGTACCTGCCCAAGCTGTGTTCCGGTGAACACGTTGGCGCATTGGCCATGAGTGAGCCCAACGCTGGCTCCGATGTGGTGAGTATGAAATTGCGGGCCGACAAAAAGGGCGACGTGTACATTTTGAATGGCAACAAAATGTGGATCACCAACGGCCCCGATGCCAACACCTATGTGATTTACGCCAAGACCGATGTGCAAGGTGGCTCAAAAGGCATCACCGCCTTTATCGTCGAGCGAGACTTTTCTGGCTTCTCTCGTCATCAAAAACTCGACAAGCTAGGTATGCGCGGCTCCAACACCTGCGAACTGGTGTTTGAAGACGTTGAAGTCCCTGCAGAGAACATTCTTGGTAAAGAAGGCGAAGGAGTTAAGGTTTTGATGAGCGGCCTCGATTTTGAGCGCACCGTTTTGTCGGGCGGTCCAACAGGCATTATGCAAGCGTGCATGGACGTTGTTGTCCCCTACGTTCACGAGCGTAAACAATTCGGTCAGTCTATCGGTGAGTTTCAATTGATGCAGGGCAAGATCGCCGACATGTACGTAGACCTGAACGCCTCCCGTGCATATCTTTACGCCGTTGCAAAAGCTTGCGATCGAGGCGAAGAAAGCCGTAAAGATGCCGCCGCCGTTATTTTGTACACCGCTGAGGGCGCCACTCAAATGGCACTGCAAGCGATTCAAACCTTAGGCGGAAACGGTTACACCAACGAATATTCCACCGGTCGTTTGTTACGCGACGCCAAGCTTTATGAAATCGGCGCAGGCACTTCGGAAGTACGTCGCATGTTGATTGGACGCGAACTGTTTAACGAAACCAAATAGTCAAGATTCACACATTTCACCATCGCGAAAAGAAGCCCTGTGGATAACTGAATATTGTTATTCACAGGTGATCACCGGACAGATGCAGGCCACGCCATGACCACCATAAAATCGAAGATCAATACTCGCACCTCGGACTTCGCCGAAAATCAAACGCACATGCAAGCGCAAGTCGACGATCTACATTCAAAACTCGACACGATAAAACTCGGGGGTGGTGAAAAGTCCCGCGAGCGCCACGTGGGTCGAGGCAAACTATTACCGCGCGAACGAGTCAACGCACTGCTCGATCCTGGCTCACCATTTTTGGAGTTATCGCAGCTGGCCGCGCACGAGGTTTATGGTGAAGACGTTCCCGCGGCGGGCATCATTACTGGAGTCGGTCGAGTCAATGGTCAGGAATGCATGATCGTGGCCAACGATGCGACCGTCAAAGGCGGCACCTACTATCCGCTGACGGTGAAAAAACATCTGCGCGCACAAACTATCGCTCAAGAAAATAATTTATCGTGTATTTATCTGGTGGACTCCGGTGGCGCTAACTTGCCACGCCAGGATGATGTCTTCCCCGATCGCGATCATTTTGGTCACATCTTTTTTAACCAAGCCAATATGTCGGCGCGTAACATTCCACAAATTGCCGTGGTGATGGGTTCCTGTACCGCCGGCGGTGCTTACGTACCGGCCATGGCCGATGAATCTATTATTGTGAAAGAGCAGGGAACGATCTTTCTCGGTGGACCACCCTTGGTAAAAGCCGCCACCGGTGAAGTGGTCACTGCTGAAGAGTTGGGCGGCGCCGACGTTCATGCCCGCACCTCGGGTGTGGCCGATCATTTAGCACAAAACGATCATCACGCGCTGCAGCTTGCACGCCAGGCGGTGGGTCGTCTCAATCGAGTCAAACCGATTCAAAGCGATGTGACCGACGTTAAAGACCCCCTTTACGACGCCAAAGAGATTTACGGCATCATCCCAAAAGACACTCGCCAGCCTTACGACGTTCGTGAAATTATCGCGCGTATTGTCGATGGCTCGGAATTCGATGAATTTAAAGCGATGTACGGAACCACGTTAATCTGTGGCTTTGCTCGAATCTTTGGCTACCCCGTCGGCATCGTTGCCAACAACGGAATTTTGTTTGGTGAGTCGGCGCAAAAAGGCGCGCACTTTATTGAGCTGTGCGCACAGAGAAAGATTCCGTTGGTCTTTTTGCAAAACATTACCGGTTTTATGGTCGGCAAGCAGTACGAACACGGCGGCATCGCCAAACACGGTGCCAAAATGGTAACTGCCGTTGCCACCGCGCAAGTGCCCAAATTTACCGTACTCATTGGCGGCTCTTTTGGTGCTGGTAACTACGGCATGTGCGGTCGCGCTTACGATCCGCGCTTTATGTTCATGTGGCCTAACTCACGAATTTCAGTCATGGGTGGCGAGCAAGCCGCAGGTGTACTGGCGCAAGTAAAACGCGATCAAAAAGCCAAGACCGGTGAACAATGGAGCGAGGCACAAGAAGCCGACTTCAAACAACCGATTATCGACACCTACGAAAAACAGGGACATCCCTACTACGCCTCCGCTCGCTTATGGGATGACGGTGTCATTGATCCCGCCGAAACTCGCATGGTACTGGGGCTATCGCTTTCAGCCAGCTTGAACAAAGAAATCGAGGACACCAAGTTTGGTGTCTTCCGAATGTAGGCCACCGGACTTTGCGAGATAAAAAATGACAGAGACAAACACAACGGTGGTTACTCGTATTGATGATCGTGGCGTCGCCACCATCACAATGAACAACCCCGACAAACACAACGCCTTTGATGACGCCATCATTGCCGAGCTTTCAACTGCCTTTGAACAGGTTGGCAGCGACGATCATGTGCGAGTGGTAATACTCGCCTCCGAAGGCAGAAGTTTTTCAGCTGGCGCCGATCTTAACTGGATGAAACGCATGGCCAGCTACACTCGCGATGAAAACTTTCGCGACTCACAAGCACTGGCTGAAATGTTACGCCGCTTGAACTTTATGCCCAAGCCAACCATTGCCCGCGTGCAGGGTGCCGCTTTTGGTGGCGCCGTGGGTTTGGTCAGCTGTTGTGACATGGCCATCGGCTCTCCCCGTGCGAGTTTTTGCTTGAGCGAAGTCAAAATCGGTTTGATGCCGGCAACCATCAGCCCATACGTAGTTGCGGCGATGGGACAGCGCGCCTCACGTCGTTACTTTACTACCGCCGAACGCTTCAGCGCCGATACGGCTCTGCAATTGGGGCTGCTTAGTCAGGTGAGCGATGAAGAGGCACTCGACGCAACGATTGAAGATCTTGTTTCTCAGTTATTAAGCAACAGCCCTGCGGCCGTTCAAGAAGCCAAACAATTAGTATTTGATGTTGCCGATAAAACCATCGACGACGAGTTGATTAAAGAAACCTGTCAACGTATCGCGGATATTCGTGTCTCGGTAGAAGGGCAAGAAGGCTTAGGCGCATTTTTGGAAAAACGCCAACCTGCCTGGACTCAAACCAGCACAGCGACATCCACCGTGGCAAACAAGGATTAACCGATTATGAGTATTAAACAGTTTACCAAAATACTAATTGCCAACCGCGGTGAAATTGCCTGTCGTGTTATTCGAACTGCCCGTAAAATGGGCATCCGTACCGTCGCCGTTTACAGTGATGCCGATCAAGATTCACTGCACGTGGCCATGGCCGACGAAGCTGTGCACATCGGCGCCGCACCGTCTCGCGAATCCTATTTAGTCTTCGAACGTGTCATCGAAGCCGCAAAGAAAACCGGCGCAGAAGCCATTCACCCCGGTTACGGTTTTTTGTCTGAAAACGCAGCCTTCTGCAATGCCTGTAAAGAAAATGATATTGTTTTTATTGGACCTCCAGTTGGCGCCATTGAAGCCATGGGCTCAAAATCCGCCGCCAAGCACATTATGGAGAAGGCTCAAGTTCCATTGGTTCCCGGCTATCACGGCGACGACCAAAGCCGTGACATCCTCAAAAGAGCCTCCGATGATATGGGCTATCCAGTACTGCTGAAAGCCGCCGCCGGTGGTGGCGGAAAAGGCATGCGCCAAGTCTGGCAAGAGAGCGAGTTTGACGAAGCCCTGGAAGCCGCTAAACGCGAAGCCATGAACGGTTTTGGCGACGATCATATGCTGGTTGAAAAATATTTGACTCAACCACGTCACGTCGAGATTCAAGTATTTTGTGATCAGCACGGCGATGCCGTCTATTTGTTTGAACGCGATTGCTCGGTGCAACGTCGACACCAAAAAGTCATTGAAGAAGCGCCCGCCCCGGGTATGACTGAAGAGCTCCGAGCAGCCATGGGCGAAGCCGCGATTCGCTCAGCACAGGCCATCAATTATGTTGGTGCCGGTACGGTGGAGTTTTTGCTCGACGTCGACGGTTCTTTCTACTTTATGGAAATGAACACGCGCTTGCAGGTTGAGCACCCGGTAACCGAAATGATCTCAGGACAAGACTTAGTCGAATGGCAATTACGCGTCGCTGCCGGTGAGCCGCTGCCTTTGCGCCAAGATCAATTGCAAATTAATGGCCACGCCTTTGAAGCGCGAATTTACGCCGAAGATCCTGAAAATGATTTTTTACCGGTCACCGGGACCTTGTCTTTTCTGCAGCCGCCCGAGAGCAGCGACAATGTTCGTGTTGATACCGGTGTTCGCCAAGGCGACGACGTCAGCGTCTATTACGACCCCATGATCGCCAAATTGATTGTGTGGGATGAAAACCGCGATAAAGGCCTACAGCGATTGACCAAAGCACTGAGTGAATACCGCATCAGCGGCATGACCACCAATATCGATTTTCTCTACAATCTGGCCAACAGCGCGCCATTTCGTGACGCGCAATTGGATACCGGATTTATCGAAAAGCATCACTCGGTAATTTTTCACGACAGCCAGCAAGATGTCGAGAAAGATTTGCCGTTGGCGGCACTCTACTTGGTTCTCAAACAAGCAGAGCAATCTCGACAACGTGCTAGTCAAGCGATTGATAGCACCTCACCTTGGCACGCCACCAACGCTTGGCGCCTGAACGAAGCTCACGAGCATTGCTTTGAATTACGCTTTCACGAACAGCACTACCCAATCAGTGTGGTTCAAAAGAATGTGGGTAGCACCACGCGCTATCGTATCACCTTGGGCGATAAGAGCTTCAGCGCCGACGGTCGCATCGAAGGCAATACCTTGTTTGCCAACGTTGACGGCTACCAACTGAAAGCCAGCGTTGCCGAACACGACGACAATGGTGTTCGCAATTACAGCCTCTATACACAAGACAGCGCACTCACCTTCGGACTGGTTGAACCCGATCTAGGTGATCTCGATTCCGACGCTAGCGCGGGAGGCTTAACAGCACCCATGAACGGCACTATGGTAACTTTGTTGGTGGAAACCGGCGCAGCGGTTAAGAAAGACGATGCCCTAGTGATTATGGAAGCGATGAAGATGGAACACACTATTCGAGCACCTGCCGACGGCTCGGTCAGTGAGTTTTACTTTCAAGCGGGTGATCTCGTCGACGGTGGTGCCGAGCTTTTGGCCTTCACCGCCATCGAAGATTAACAACGAAGGCAGGTGAGTTATCACCTCAAGCGCAGTACCGCGAACTAATTTCGATAGGCGGCGGTATGGCAACACAAGGCAGAGAACCTATGAGTTATCCCCAAAGTGTACAAATTGTTGAAGTCGGCCCTCGCGATGGCTTACAAAATGAAAAGCAACCTATTGATGCCAGCACTAAAATCGCTTTGATTGAAGCACTGGCCAACGCTGGCGTTGACTATATCGAAGCCGGTAGCTTTGTGAATCCTAAGTGGGTTCCGCAAATGGCTGGCAGCGAAGAGATCTTTCAAAAAGTACAGAGAGCAGAGAAGGTCACTTACGCAGCACTCACGCCTAACATGAAAGGCTATGAGCGCGCGATCGAAGTGGGCGCTGACGAAGTTGCAATTTTTGCAGCCGCGTCTGAGGGCTTTAGCCAAAAGAACATTAACTGCTCGATCGAAGAGAGCTTACAACGTTTTGAACCTATAATGGCGGCCGCAAAAACGGCAAACATTAAGGTTCGAGGTTACGTATCGTGTGTTGTAGGTTGCCCCTATGATGGCGACATCAAACCAGAACAAGTCGTGCCAGTGGCACAACAATTACTGGATATGGGCTGCTATGAAGTCTCTCTCGGCGATACTATTGGCGCTGGCACACCAGCGTCGATCGAGCGACTACTAGACGCCTGCTTACAAACCATCGATGCAAAAAAACTTGCGGTCCACTTACACGACACCTACGGTCAAGCACTGGCTAATATTTTGGTCGCGCTGCAAAAAGGCATCAGTGTTATCGACAGCTCTGTCGCCGGTCTCGGTGGTTGCCCTTACGCCAAAGGCGCTTCTGGTAATGTCGCCACCGAAGATGTGGTCTATATGTTAAATGGCTTGGGTATCAAGCACGGAATTGATCTCGACAAACTGATTCAGGCCGGTGATGCGATCTGCCAGCATCTCAATCGAGAAAATGGTTCGAAAGTCGCTCGTGCAATTTTGGCGAAAGCTCAATAACAAAACGTTAATGCGTTAATCTACCGTTTCTTTATCAATTTTAGACCTGATCGCATCATCTACGACGAGGCTGTGATCAGGTCCATTATTTGAAAACTCAATAAGCCCAAGCACAAAACTGCCCCCAACACCGGCCACGAAGGGATGCTGCTTAACGCCACAAAATGAGGCTGTCGGCGTAAACGCACTAACGACAAGTTCACCAAAGTAAAAATAATCAAAATAATAAAACTTGTGGCTTTTGCTAAGGTCACTAATGGAAGCAATAGTGCGGCTAGTAACGTCAAACCGCCCATCAATAAAGTCGCAAGTGCAGGCGTACGAGTCACCACCCAAACTTGAGCTAGCCATCGCGGTGCCCTTCCTTGATCGGCCATGCCATACAGTACTCGCGACGCCATGATCAACTGAATCAACACACCATTAACAATCGCGAATAGACTGATCACGCCAACCCACTGCGCCACTTTTGGGTGTTCACTTTGCAACAGCTCTTTAAGCGGCGCGCCCGACGCCGACAACTGATCTAAAGGCATGGCCAAAACAGCGACGATCGCCACCCATAAGTACATTAAGCTCGACAAGAGTAAGGCAATAACAATGGCCTTGGGCATTGTACGTTCTGGCTCTTTCACTTCTTCGACAATGTTGACCATGTCTTCGAAACCGATGAACGCATAAAACGCGAGAAAGGCTCCTCCCATAGCCGCGCCCCACTGCATGGGCGAATCAGGCACTAGAAGATCCCCCGCCCGCGCGGGCAAAGATTCTAAAACGTCGAAATTAAAACCCACCAAGAGAAACAAGCCCGAAAGCTCTATTACGGTGATGAGAGCCGCAAGCCAGAGCGATTCAGCAATACCCCAAATGGCGAGTGCTGTCATCGCCGCTAACACTAAAATAATAGCAACAGTGGGCTGTACCGGCATAAAACTGCCCAAATACCCCACGAAACCATTGGCTAAGGTTGCCGCCGATACCATCCCTGTAAATACAACCAAAAAACCTACCAACTGACTCAAACGCGGCCAGTGAAACCCCTCATCGACATAACACACTTCGCCGGCACTCTTCGGGTAGTTGACCACCAACTGGCAATAACTCAAACCGGTTACCCCCGCGACCAAGGCTGCCAACAAAAACGCCAGAGGCGCCAGCAGCCCAGAAACCGCCGCCACCTTGCCCGCCAGTACATAGATACCAGCGCCTAGGATGGTCCCTAGCCCATAGAAAGTCAGAAGCGGCAAACTGATACGTCGCGCTAAAACCGGCGGGGACGATTGCGTAGAAACAGCGACATCGTTTTGAGGCTTATTCACTTCACAGCTTCCTATGTCTGAGTGATACCCAACAGCGTAAAGACCTACAGCACACACCAAATTAAACACGAACTCTTATTTGAGCTTAGCAAAGCTAGAAATCTGTCGCTTGATGATCATCAAGTAATCGATTGATTCAGTTGCGTTGAGCGCATGCGACACATGCAAAATGAGCGTTTGTACAGTCTACGTGAACAACGACAGAATATAGACCGACTCAATACCCCGTTATGCCATACCGCAGGTAAAGATATGAATGAAATTCCAGAAGGGTTCGAACCAATATTTAGGAGTAGTCCGTTCCTCGATTTGCTTGGGCCAATTTACAACAAGCGAACAGAATCAGGATTGATCATTGCCCTCAGAGCAGAGAAGAAACACTGCAATGGCAGAGGTTTGGTTCATGGCGGCGTATTCAGTAGCCTCGCTGATATCGCGCTTGGATATAACGCTGCTTTTCAGGAAAAAACACCTGTACCCATGGTTACGGCCAGCCTGACTATAGATTACGCAGGTTCGGCAAAGCTAGATGACTGGGTTGAAATATCAGTTGATGTACAAAAGGTCGGTAGAAACATGGCATTCGCCAACAGCTACTTTTTTGTAGGCTCAAAGCGTATTGCCAGAGCGAGCGCTGTGTTCAATGTCGTCAATGCATAACAAGGTCAGGCACATTCGATCGCATAAAAAAACGCGACTTTAACTCACTTCGGCTCGCCCATTTAGGCTTACGACCTTACATTAGGTTTCATCGCAGAAACCCTGAAACAATTATTAATCTCCCGGAGAAGAACACGATGCTCGCTGCCCTTTTGGATACGCTTCCCTCGGCCGTCAAGGCCAAACGTATTATTCGCAGAGTACGACTTAATCAACAACCCAGTTATCATATTGCCGAACTCGATAATTGCTACATACGCTACCGAGAACTCGGGCGAGGCTCGCACACTCTCGTTCTCGCCATCGACCCGCCATTAACGCTCGAATGCTACGACGAGTTACTTTCGATTTTGGCCAATGACTACCGTGTTTTCGTATTTGAATTACCCGGTTTTGGCTATTCGATGATGAAGCGAGGGTTCGATTTTGGTTTTGACGCAACGGTAGACACACTGCATCAATTACTTCGGCATTGGAACGCAGGACCTTACTGTCTGGCATTCCCATGTGCATCGGCTTACTTCTCGATTGCACTTGCGAATCGATATCCCGAGTTAGTTTCTCGGCTAGCAATGGTACAAGCGCCTTGCTGGCAACAAGAACAGGCATGGAAACACCGACTGGATCCTCACAAGCTGCTAAATAGACCGATCGTTGGCCAGCTTTTTATACGGGCAAAGAAACGAATGGTCGCTCAACAGTGGGTCAACTTTGCCTCAAATACCGAGAGCTTTACCGAACACGTGACGCCCCTAGTCGATCATCAACTTCATCGAGATGGATGTTACTGCTTAGCCTCAGCCATGCAATATTGTTTGCCCACTAAAAGCCCCGCGCTCAACCCCATTCCTCAGCCCGCCGCATTGATTTACGGCACTCACGACAAATCTCACAAGGTGACTGATTTTGAGAGTATTCGTGATTACGGAAATTCGATCGACATCGAACCGATAGAAGGTGCCGGTCACTTTCCAGAGCTGGAAGCGCCATTAGCATTTAAAAAAATCGTCGACAATCTGCATCAGTCTTGAGTCTGAAACTGCTCCAACCAATCGATCATTGCGGCCAAAGCTGGTTTAGTGTTTTCTCGAGAATAAACGAAATAATAGGGTTCGCTCAAACGCGAAGAAGGCTCGGTCAAGGCAACTAGCTTCTTCTGCTGGAGATCTTTTTCGATGAGCGGCCAAGCCCCCATAACAACACCAAGCCCTTCACGTGCAGCCTGAAGCCCTGTCTCGGCATCACCAAAGCTGAGTCTATCCTTGGCCTCTAAACAGTTATAACCGTGCACCTGCTTCCACTGCGACCAATAATCCGGTTGTGCCTCCGAATCAAACCAGCGCATTTCAGAGAGTACACTCATATCGCCGGACCAGCTGTGTCGAGCCAGTAACTCGGGACTGGCAACCGGTATCGCGTACTGCCGAAAAAGCCTTAACGAAACTAAGTCTTCTCTGTTCTCTGGTGAAAATCGAAAACAACCATCCACATTGGCTGCATTAAATTTTTGGTAAGTTGAATCTGATTCAAAACTTAACTGAATATTTGGGTGCAATGCGGTGAAACTCGACAAGCGAGGTAACAACCAGTTGTTGGCAAAATAGGGCAGTACAGATAGGCGCAACGTCTGAGACGTAGCGGCCGAAGATATCGTATCAATAGTTTCGAAAAGACCGTCAAAACACGACTGAGAGGACTCCAATAACAGCTGACCGGCATGGGTTAACTCGAGCGCCCTGTTTTTTCGAATAAACAGTTCGACGTTAAGAGAGGATTCCAAAGACTGAATTTGACGACTAATCGCCGAAGCAGAGAGATGAAGCTGTTCAGCGGCTGCCTTAAAGCTCAATTCGCGAGCGGCAACCGTGAACGTATACAAAGTGTTTAACGCAAACGGGAACTTTCTCAAATCACGTCTCGCGCATCAACCTCGGTACTTTCTGGCAAGTGATTAATCCAACGTAATATCATCAAAAGTGGTAGCGTCGCGCTCTACATAATTGGCTTCTCGGCCTTCCATTTCGGACATGACCGCTTCAATTTGATTCTTACTTTTCATGACTTTAGCCTGTAAGCGCTCTTCGGCTTTGAGACCTTCATATTCGTCGCCATGCCAAGTGCTATCGAACAGGTACTTACCATAGGTAATGGCATTGGGGTTGCGCTTGGCGATAGAGGCCGCCATTTCCATCGCCGCTTGGCGGGGGTTTTCATTGATGGAAGTCACTAAACCTAGGCTTAGAGCTTCTTCGGATTCGACAACACGGCCGGTAAACGTCAGCTCTTTTGCCACATCCACTCGAACCAGATCACGCAACGTTTGTGATGTGGACATGTCTGGGATGAGACCCCACTTAATTTCCATCACCGACAATTTGGTGCTCGGGTGAGCAATTCGAATATCCGCGCCCATCGCAATTTGAAAACCGCCGCCGTAAGCCACGCCGTGCAGCGCACAAATAACGGGAACCGGCATCTTTTTCCAAACGTAGCCTGGCAGCTGAAAAAAGTTTGGATAAAATCCACCGCGTCCCGGACCGAAGGGATCGGCGTTGAAGTCGGTATCGGTAAAGTTAGCCAAGTCCAGTCCGGCGCAGAAGCCACGACCTTCGCCGGACAACACAATGGCTCGGATGTCTTTGTTTTGCGCCAGTTCTTTGCCAACGCGATTGATGGCCTCAAACATAGGAATGCTCAGAGCATTCATTTTGTCGGCACGATTAAAGCGTACATCGGCGATATGATCTTTGATTTCAACGGTAACCAATTCGGTCATGGAACACCTCTAAGTGTCGGTCAATAGACAGGCAAGAGCCTATCTATTGAGTGAATTATTGACAAACATCATAGCGGTGAAGCCAATCTTGCACCACGACCAAACTTGCCAATTTAATGGGCGAAACCCTTCCGCTAGCCTAACATTAATCGTTTTACCATCTCCGCTGCGGCTATCGTGTCGCAGCCTCGGGTATTTTGACCACTCCACAGCGGCGAGAAATCACCGAGATTATTGGCTTCCGCTTTTTGCCGCAGTGCGGTAATGGCGGTCGCCGCTTGGGGAAAGGGTGGCGCCACAGGCGACAAAGGTCCCAACTCACGAATGGCCCGATTCACGATACCCCGTGCCGGACGGCCGCTAAACACATTGGTTATAGCGGTATTATCGCCCCGTTGAGCGGCAATCGCCTGCCGATGTACATTGCTGGTTGTGGCCTCGTGACACATCAAAAACGCAGTGCCGACTTGAACGGCACTGGCGCCCTCACTCAATAAGCTCTGCACCTGTGAAGCATCACCAATACCACCGGCGGCGATTACCGGCAAGTTAACCGCGGCCAACACCTGGGGCAGTAAGTGCTTTAACTCGAGCTGTTGTGACAGATCTTTAGAAAGAAAATGACCGCGGTGCCCTCCGGCCTCGAGCCCCTGCGCAATAATCCAATCGGCGCCATTGTTTTGCAACCAAATCGCTTCATCGACAGTGGTTGCAGTTGACGCCACCAGACAGCCCATGGCGTGCACTCGATCCATTAACGCTTTGCAGGGTAGACCAAAATGAAAACTCACAACCTCGGGGCCATGCCCCTCTAATACCTCGCAAGCTTCTTCGTTGAAAGGTCGGCGTTCAACACCCTCGGCGATGGCCGAGACGTCGATCCCATACTCGTCAAAATAGGGTTGCAGGCTATCGATCCAAGGCCCCGAAAAGCGCTCATCTTCAGGCGCTGGTGTATGGCAGAAAAAGTTGACGTTGACGGGGCCATCAATTGAAGCGCGAAAATGAGAGAGAGACTGATCCAAAGCGCTAGCGGTTAACATCCCCGCGGGCAATGAGCCGAGACCGCCTACGGCACTGACGGCGATGGCCAGCTCGGCGTTTTGTGCACCTGCCATAGGTGCCTGAACAAGAGGGTGGGTAATATCGAGACCTAAACTACTCATCGTGCATCTCCTGTGATGACTTCCTCAATCAAAGACCAGCAGATTCTGCGCCTTTGTTTGCGGCGATGCACGTTATACTCATCATCACTTAGATCAATAGTTTTTAGAAAACTGACATCGGTTTTTTAATATCGACGTTTTAACTATTGCCCAACGTTCATCAAAAGTACTTCTGATTTTTTTGACGCCGCTGGACAACCGCTTATCCGTTCCCACTCGTTATAGCTTTTTCGCCGCCTCAGGCGCTATCGGATCACCGCCGTCGCGCTCGGCTACCGCTTGTTTAAAGCCGACATCTTGCGCGCGCTCGCGAAACCAAAGACCCTCTGGAGAATGACGCGCGACACCATCGAAAAAGTTGGCAAACATTTGTGTATTGTGAAGCCCCATATTTTCATAGGCTTGATTGACACTTAACTTCGACATCATCAACTGATTACGCGGGACGCCCTTTATGCGATCACAGAGTTTTTCAACTTCATCGTCCAAGCTCTCTTCTGGAACCGATTTTAATATCAGTCCCATGGCTTCCGCTTCTTTGCCATCCACCAAGTCGCCGGTAAATAACATACGCTTGGCTTTTTCGATCCCCAAACGGTAGACCCACATCATGGTGGTTGGTACACCCCAAACCCTTGCCGGTGGATAACCGATGCGAGCATTGTCCGCCATAACTATCATGTCGCAACACAGAGCGATATCACTGCCGCCAGCCGCAGCGGCGCCGTGTATTTTGCAAATCGTCGGTTTGTTACAGCGCCAAAGCGACATAAAGTCACGGGTATTGCCCGACATCATGGCGTAGTCAACGGTAGGGTCCCAGGGCATGTCCTGACTGCCGACAATCTCACCTTCGGCCTCGGCGTAGTTCACCAAATCATAGCCACCACAAAAGCCTTTACCCGCGCCTTGCAATACCACCACATGGACTTCGGGATCTTTTTCAGCGGCCTCAACCGCATTGCGAAGATCGGCAGGCAATTGATCGTTGATGGCGTTCAGACGATCGGGACGATTGAGCGTAATAGTCGCCACACGATCTTTGACGTGATAGAGGACAGTTTCAAATTCCATAGTGATCTCTCTTATACTAGGTTGCTTTAGCCACGGGATAGATTATATATACGATACGCAGTGTATCGTATATAGTAATTAGCCAAAACCCTCACTGCCATGGACATTTTCTTCACACATGACACAAGTTTCGGAAAAAAATCTTCGCGGGCGCCCACGCAGCGATCAAGCTAGACAGGCCATTCTCAAAGCGTTTATGGCCTCGGTGAAAGCCAGTGGCTACAGTAAATTATCGATCGATCAGCTGTCTAAGCAATCGGGCGTCAGTCGCTCCACCATTTATCGCTGGTACAAAGAAAAGGTCGATATCGCCCTAGATGCTGCCTCGGAAATCGCCCAGAATGCGCGACTTACACCGCTATCTGGGAATAGAGAGGCGGATCTTCAACAACACTTTGTCCACACCTTTAAAACGGCCAATACTCTAGGGCAGTTGTTCACCGCAATGATGGCTGAGGCTCAAGCTAACGCAGAATTTTCGGACCGAGTGTGGCACCAGTTTTCGTCCTTACGACGAGATCATTTGCGCCGAGTACTGATTCAAGGCGCTGAAGCGTCTCGCCCCACTGACGACGACCTTGAATTAATCATGGATATGGTTTTTGGCGCTCTCTGGTATCGAATGATGAGCGGACACGCGCCCCTAGATTCCAAATTTAGTGCTGCCTTGATCGAGAAAATCGATCAGTTACTCAAGTTTTAGAATGTTCTTGAGGGGGGTGATCAATGAATCGTATTGCGCCGGCGAGTAGACACCGACGCCAAGTATCGCTTACAACAAGTGCAGTGCGGCATAGACGGTCAGCGCCAAGATACTCAAAACACTCACGGTAAAGAAGCGTCTGCGGCGCGGGACAAAATTGGAACCGGTGTGAACATAGGCGTGAAAATACCGACTTGTAACAAAAATCCACGCCAAACTTAAGGCAATCCAGTTCACCGCATTGAGCGCGTAGATCACGCCGATTACCGCGTAAAAAAGAACAGGCGCTTCGAATTGATTGCGAATGCAGTTATTCACCTGCACCACACTATCGGGCCAGGCGTCGTCGTGAAGTGCACGCCGGCTTTCATCGACTGTTCCCGCGGCAACAGCGGCTTTTTTTGCGGAAATCAGTTTGAAATACAATAACACCGCTAACACAATGTTGAGCAGTACCGGCCAAAGAATTATTTGAGCATTCATAATAAGTCACTTGTTCATTGTTTTGGATAGGTTGAATGTGCCATCAATTATTACATGGCAAGATGTTTAATCACATCGCCGCCTTTCATCACAAAGCTCACCCGCTCTAAGGTTGAGATGTCCTCCAGCGGATTTCCGTCAACGGCAATAATATCGGCAAATTTTCCCTTGGCTAGCTCTCCCACCTTATCTTGCCAACCAATTAAGTCAGCCGCATTAATGGTTGATGCTTGAATGGCCTGCAGCGGTGTCATGCCGAACTTAACCATTCGGCTGAATTGCTTGGCGTTGTCTCCGTGAGGATAAACCCCCGCATCGGAACCCAAGACAACTCGAGCCCCCGCCTTAACCGCACGTGAAAAACTCTCACGCTGCTGACCGCCAACCAGTCGCTCCTTATTGAGGTTTTCTTCAGGCACTCCGTTCTTTTCGCCTTCGCTCAAGGTGTATTCGGTATTGTAGATATCCATGGACAGATAGGTACCGGCCTTTTTAGCCATACGAATGGTTTCTTTGTCTAGGAAGCTGGCGTGCTCGATAGAATCAACCCCGGCGCGAATGGCAAATTGAATCCCTTCGGTGCCATGCGCGTGCGCGGCCACTTTGCGGCCATGGGTATGGGCCTCGTCGACAATCGCTTTCATTTCTTCGAGTGTGTATTGCCTTTGCCCCACCTGAGTGCCTTTGGAAAACACACCCCCAGTCGCACAGAACTTAATCAAATCGACACCGTATTTAACGTTCTGCCTGACCTTTTGACGTGCCGCCCAAGGGCCATCGGCAACACCATCTGATTTTTGCTGAAAGCCGTGATTGAGCTGATTGTCGTCGCAGTGACCGCCGGTAATACCCAGTGATGGACCCGACACAGCCATCCTCGGCCCGAGAATTTCGCCGTCGTTAATGGAGTTTCGCAAGGCCACATCCTGATAATTGGAGGCTCCCACATCGCGCACCACGGTAAAGCCCGCCATCAAGGTGGTTTTGGCGTTAACCACGCCACCAATCACAGCGCGGTGAGGCGACTGAAATAAACCCGAATAATAACTGGCGGCTAGAGGCCCTAAGAGATGCGTGTGAGTATCCATCAAACCTGGCAGTAGCGTTTTGTTGCCGAGGTCTAAAATCTCGATGCCTTTTGGCAGCGCCGATGAGTCGGTAACAATGTCTTTAATGTGATCATTTTCGATCACCACATAGGCATTACCGAGCAGTTTTCCCGAGCGAACGTCGAGTAGCTTATCGGCAGTAATGGCATGCGATGTGGATGACGCCTCGGCCATTAGCGATAAAGGCCCTAACAACAGAGCCAGCAGCCATCGATAGCGCGCCTTCAAGACTAAAAGTTCTAGCATCGAAAAATGAGTAAACCGTCGACTCAAGACTGAAAATTTCATAGGGTTCTCTCGTAGGGTTTATGAGGCGCAGAACGTAGTGCACAGCGCACTGACAAAGAAAAACTAAGTGCCCTATCAAAGCACTAAAGTAAGCGGCCGTCAAAATCATCCGAGCGGACATAAAAAAAGGGAGCCGAAGCTCCCTATGCACAAGATTGACGTCGCCGCCAATTGACCCAAACCGTTACCACCTCACTCGGTGATCTTTCAAAAAACTTGAATACCCCGCAGCACAGAAAACAACAAAGGAACCTCGGGAAAACAGAGTTACTTGTCATTGCGAGTGTTAGCGCCAAAAAGTAGGGGCTATTTAAGCCAAGCAATCCAGTTCAACGGGTAAACCTAGTTTTATCGCGCTAAACCATGGATTGTCACGTCGCCAGACGACTGACAATGACGTTTTTCAGAGACTCCTTAAAACTGCATCTCCGGTACCACATCAGGCACCACCAGTTCGCCTGCCGTCTTGGCGACGATCTCGTCGACACTGATACCCGGCGCGCGCTCTTTCAGCCAAAATTTTCCATCGGCAATTTCAAGATAGGCCAGATCTGTCACTACTTTTTTGATACAGCCTGCCCCCGTTAAGGGCAGCGTACATTTTGGCAACAGCTTTGACTCGCCGTGTTTGGACGCGTGAGTCATGGTGACAATGATGTTATCGGCACCAGCCACAAGATCCATGGCTCCGCCCATGCCTTTGATGAGTTTTCCCGGAATCATGTAAGAGGCGATATTACCCAGTACATCCACTTCGAAGGCACCTAGCACGGTGAGATCCACGTGCCCGCCTCGGATCATAGCGAAGGATTCGGCCGATGAAAAAATAGACGCGCCGGTAACGGTGGTCACCGTTTGCTTGCCGGCGTTAATCATGTCCGCGTCGACCTCTTCATCGGTGGGAAAAGGTCCCATTCCCAACAAACCGTTCTCCGACTGCAACATAACGTCCATACCGTCGGGCACATAGTTAGCCACGAGGGTGGGAATGCCGATACCTAGATTCACGTAGTATCCGTCTTGTAATTCACGAGCCACACGCATGGCCAATTGTTCACGAGTTAATGACATGATGCGCTCTCCTTAAGCCTGACGAACGGTGCGTTGTTCAATACGTTTTTCGAAACTGCCTTGAATCAGGCGATCGACATAGATACCCGGCGTGTGAATCTGTGTTGGATCCAACTCACCAGGCTCAACGATCTCTTCAACTTCGACTACGGTAATCTTACCGGCTGTCGCCGCCATAGGATTGAAGTTTTGTGCGGTATGGCGATACACCAAGTTACCGAAGCGATCGGCTTTCCAAGCTTTTACTATGGCAAACTCACCGGTAATGGACTCTTCCAAAATGTAATTGCGATCGCCGTACTGTTTAACGTGTTTGCCTTCCCCCACTTGAGTGCCGTAACCCGTGGCGGTATAGAAGGCTGGAATACCGGCGCCGCCAGCGCGCATCTTCTCGGCTAGGGTGCCCTGAGGAGTGAGCTCAACTTCCAGCTCTCCCGCCAGCAATTGCTCTTCAAACAATTTGTTTTCGCCGACGTAAGAGGACACCATTTTTTTGATTTGCTTATCTTCCAATAAGATCCCCAAGCCGAAGCCATCGACACCGCAATTGTTCGACACTATGGTCAACTCTCGAGTGCCCTTACGTTTAATCTCACCGATCAAGTTCTCGGGAATACCACACAGACCAAAACCACCGGCGATGATGGTCATGCCATCTTCTAGACCTGCCATCGCTTCTTCGTAGCTGTTTACCACCTTGTCAAAACCCGACATGGCTATCACTCTCCTCTGTTTGCGCTCATTTGCTCAGACTCAACTCAAACTCAGCCCTGACTTCTTTAGTCAGTATGGCTGTTTCTGCCTCTGGGCGACTGTTCATGTTGCCTAGAATGCGAGATCACCTTATATTTATCAAATGGAATTATTTTATCAATTGATAGATTTATTAAAATAATAAGTCACCTCAGCCGGACAGCCTTCAATGCCCACTAACCCAGCAACCCTCAAGCAAGTCCGAGCGTTTGTCGCCATCGCCCGCTCTCGCAGCTTTGCCGAGGCTGCCGCCCAGCTTCACCTGTCACAACCGGCCTTAAGCAGTGCCATCAAAAACCTTGAGCAAGCCGTCGGTGGACAGCTGCTAACCCGCACCACCCGGGCCTTCTCACTCACCCCCGAGGGAGAGAGCTTTTTACCCACCGCTCAGCGCTTACTGACCGAGTGGGATGACGCACTGGAAGATGTACACAACCGCTTTGCCCTGCGCACCGGCCGTATCACTATTGCCGCCATGCCCTCGTTTGCCGCCAACTTATTGCCTGCAGGGCTGGCCGCCTATAAACGCGTACACCCCAAGGTTCGAGTCGCATTGCACGATGTCATCGCCGAAGAGGTGGTGCGAATGGTGCGCAGTGGAAAAGCCGAAATCGGCATCAGCTTTTATCCCGGCGAGCATGAAGATCTACTATTCACTCCGCTGTTCGAAGATCACTTTGTGGCCGTCATGGCAGCTGATCATAAACTCAGCGTTCAAGAGGGAGTGACTCTGGAGGATCTCGCCCAACAAGACTTAATCACCCTTCAGGCCCCTTCACAGGTACGCGGGCTAATTGCCGACTTTTTTCAGCAGCACCAACTGCCATTTACCCCAGCTCTAGAAGCCCACCAGTTAGTCACCGTCGGACGAATGGTCGCCAGCGGCTTAGGAGTCAGTTTGGTACCTGCGCTGAGTGAGCAGCAAATGAGAGAAGTCGGCGCCTGTTGTCGCCCCCTGATAGAGGCCAAGCTGAGCCGACAGGTGGGAATATTAACGCGTAAACGCTACCCCTTATCCGCGGCCTCGAAAGCCATGATGGAAATTTTCATCGCCACCTTTGTCGAAGCCTCGGTTAAAGGTTAGACTCCGCTCCGAATCCAAAAAGAGCCGCACCCATGACTATTTACGATCTAATGATTGCCTTTGGCGTAGGCTGTATTGGCCTGTTGATTTGGCAAAATGCCGGTTTTCGTGACCGCGCCATCGCTCTGGCCAAACAACATTGCGAACAGATGAACGTGCAGCTTCTGGACGACACTATCTCGCTTATGAAGTTGAGATTAAAAAAAGATCGTCGTGGTAACTTCGCGGTCTCGCGCAGCTACGAGTTTGAATTCTCATCCGACGGCGACAGACGCTATCACGGCAAGCTGACGTTGCACGGTATCCGCCTCGATCACGTGGAACTTGAACCCCATAGGGTTTAATCTTCAAATTATCTACAAACGCAATAACGGTCGACCCGGCTTGATGGCCGCAGATCAATTACCTGCATCTTTTAGCTGAACTTTTCACCTCTGCTGTTGGTTAGAATCGCCCAAAGAGAGGGATCTCTCACGCAAGAGCTCTACCATAGAAAACCCCCTCTGCAGAACTAATCCCCGCCAGTCACACAGTAAGTGATCACAATCAACGCCGATAAAACGCAGGGCCAATAAAGCACCTTTGGAATCATGTTATCTCGGTACAACACCAAACCATTAAAAATGTTGGATCGCACCGAAAACAAATAGGTGTTGGCTGTAGCCACCACCAACATCACGTACATCAAAATATAAAAATATTCGATATAAACAATACTCGACCCAGAGAACTGCTCGCGAAGCTGAATGTGCGCCAGCATAACCACAAAAAATAGTGCCGAGCATCCGCCAATAAAACCAGTGACGTTTGAACCAAACTTCTCGAATAAGTCGTTATCATCACTCACGGTTAACAGCGCCGAATAAAGTAAAATTGCGACCAATAACAACGGCAATAGATAGACAATAAAGGCATTCTGGAACTTGCGTTTGATCACCACGTTGTAACGCAGTTCAGGGAAATTATTTTTCCCCACATAGTCGTCGATACCAAAGTTCGTGTTATAGCTTGAGAAATGATAATCAAAATAGGTGTTTTCACGCTCCCAAGTGCCTAAAACAATACCTTCGTCGATGCCAAATACGTCATCGACACCGGTTTTTTCATAGGCCTCGAAATCGGGAATTAAAACGATATTACTTGAAAAATCTCTTGGCCAAACTCTTAGCCAAACGGTTTTATGATCAAAGGGATATAGAGAATAGTCGAACGGCTGTCTAACAAGGGTTTCGAAATACCAACCCACCAGTGTTTCGCCACCTTCGACGAGACGGTATTTTTCGATAGGGCTATTTCCACTGTCGACCTGTTCAGGAAAGATAAATCCCACATCCCCAGGTTTAGGGATAAGCTCCGCTTGAGTTTGGTTATCGTATTTCTGCCACAAGTAACCGGTGATCTTAACTTCTGTGGAGTTATTGAAATACAACGATTGAATAAACAGCCCTGTTTCTAACGACTCAGCCGCAGCACTACCTCGGCCATCGCCATCGGCTTTGTGCCAATGCGTCTGTAAATACTCATCAACTGCCCCAGCATCGGTAAGCTGAGATGGAATGACTGTGTAGTGATTCATCTCACTCCACATAAACATCAGTACACAAGCCAAAACGAGAGACAGCAGCGACGACTGAAGCCACCAATTTTTATCTATCAAAGAGAACCCCTTAAAGAAATAGCTCGTCGCAACCGAGAACTGAGAACTGAAAAATATAAAAGGTAAAAAGTAGCGATTGGCCCCGAGCTATTCGAGGCCTCTGCGCTGGCTATTAAGGCGCTGGCACTTGCAACACTCGATCGCCCAGGAATGAACCAATAAACCAAGAGTCACCCACTCGCTGAGTAACCGTGCCGGCCCCCATAGGGGCGCCTTCAATTCTCATTAGTGACTGACTTGTCATGGCTTCCGTGTCTACCGACATCACCTCGAAAGCGCCAGGACAAGTGCCTTCATCAAGATCGGTACAAACCCGTAAATCGTTGATGGTGAAATCATGTCCGGTCACCAGTAAACGACCATCGCCATCCCACTGACTGTTGTCTGGGTGCATCACCTCGACCTCTCCGACCACTTGGTTATTTGCCAACTCAAATTTCTTGAGTTTCGATTCGGCCCATAGGTTGATGAAAAGAAACTTTCCATCGGCCGAAATCTGTAGACCATTGGGATAATCCCCCGAGAAATCACCCAACTTTTGATACCCCGTATCGGGTTTCCACTGCAACAAATGGCCGGGGTTAAATCCCATCAAAGCTTTAAGCTCGGTTAGATTCAAAGTGCCCACAGGCGAATCGCCTTTGGTGAACATGTGAGTCACCGCAAAACCGCCATCTGGCAGCGCCACCACATCGTTTAAGAAGCTGCCTTTTGGCGCCTCGGCGCAGCCTCGCCATTGCAACTGATACTGCTCGTTTTGGCTCTGCAGTTCATAAAACTCTACCGATTCTCGTTGCCCGTGGTTAACCACCAGCAATTGCTGCCGGCCATCGTCGCGATTCGATAGGTGAATGCCATGGGGCCCCAAATGAGCCCCCACGGATTGACGGCATTGAGGATCGCCCCAAAGCTCATCACTCGCCTGCTCGATCGCCAGATCTTGTTTTTCGCCAGAGGTAGTGTCCAGTAAAGCAATGTCGCCTGGGATCTTGCCATGACCCACTTCCATTTGGCTCACGATCAAGGTCTCACCATCGGGCAATAGCTCCATATCTTCGGGACGCTGCCAGCCGCAATGAGGCGTTTTGTCTCCCACCGCTTGGCATTCGGTAATGATAATGGATCGATCGGCACAGCCAGACACTAAGGTAATAGCGGCGGTTGCCAACAGTGCGGCGGCGGGCAATGGTTTCAACATGGAGTCTCCTCGAGGGCGGTTATTCTTTTTGTGGTCATCAATGTAAACACTGATGAGCACAAGGGCAAATCACAGCCCTGAATAGCCATTGATAAAAATCGCTGAAGGCCTCCCTGTTTATGTTGCTGAAGAGCTGATTTAAGCCTTAGAAACCTTAGTAGAAGGCTTTTCATAACCTTCGATAAGACTCGTTTACGGTCGCCGACAAAGCCACACAGATCTTTACAGAGGCTTGAACCAACTTAGGATTCACTTCCCTACAATGTGTTTCAAGGTTTGGGCAAACGCGCAAACACACAAACACAACCTCAAAAGGAAATACTGTCATGGCCGCAATCGTAATCACTTTCGCCACTACCCTAACCTTACTTGGCGTGATCGCCGCAGATGATTTAGCTCCAGCCTTAGAAGCTAAGTAAGTATGAGTCGCTTAATCCCCTGAAGACCAACGATAGTGACTGGGTCTTCAGGTTTTTCCCATAACTTCCTCGACAAACCCTCCAAGCCGAAAGGCTTTCAGAACATCCCTCAGCAAGCCCCTCATCGCAGCCCGAATAACAGAACCCACCTGACATCAGTCTTTATTCTCTGATGCATTCTCCGTTTTCTACAGACTGACAACGACGTGATACAGTAGCCTCAATGTTCACCCTTGATACTGCGCAGAGACCCACTATGTCGATTGATTTTCGCCCCTGCACGCCTGACGACAAAGACGATCTTGTCCCACTTATCTACAGCTCAGGCCCCAAAACCTTTGATTATGTATTCTCTGTGGACTATGCCACTCAATCCCTAGATTTTTTACACTACGCCTATCAATGCGAACAGGGACAGTTCAGCTTTTCTGAGCACACCGTAGCCACAGTAGAAAATGCTATCGTCGCTGGCGGTTGTCTCACCTCTGGCAGCCAGATGCTCAAACACATGTGGCACAACCTGGTACAGATCTTTGCCTTTTACGGCATTGTTAAGGGCGTGAGTGTTTTACGGCGTGGCCTGAAGGTCGAGCGCGTCATTCCGCCCCCGTCAAAAGACACCGCTTACATCTGTAACTTAGGCGCTGCGGTAAAGGGCAAAGGCTATGGCAGCCAATTGATTGAAGAATTTGAACAGGGGGCGAGAGATAACAATCATCGGGTCATTGCTCTGGATGTCGCCGACAGCAATACCCACGCCAGGCGGCTCTACGACAGACTGGGCTTTATCAGCGAGCAATATCGACCGGCTTATGAACCCGCTCGGTGGGGGCTGCTTGAAGGTCACACCTATATGGAAAAGTCGATTTAGCCCGAAAGGCTTCCACAGAATCTAGCTCAAGTAGACATAAAAAAGGCGACTGTAAAAGTCGCCCTTTTGTTGCTCATCTCTCGGATTACTTATCGAGATGCACGTCCATTTGTGGAAAGGGAATTTCGATACCCAGCTCGTCAAAACGCACTTTGATACGCTCGTTCATATCGAAGAAAACACCCCAATAATCGGCGCTATTCACCCATGGGCGGAATACAAAGTTCACCGACGAGTCGGCCAACTCACTGACGGCAATGGTGACACCAGGATCTTTCAAGACGCGGTCGTCGGCATCAACCAGCTCTTGCAGCGTCTTCTTCACCAACGCCAAGTCAGCGCTATAGCCCACACCCACAACCATATCCACACGTCGGGTTGGCATTGCCGAATAGTTGGTAATGTTGCCGCCCATGACTGCATTGTTGGCGATCACCACCACCTTGTTGTCGCCGGTGGTTAAGATGGTGGAAAAGATGGAGATCTCTTTAACCACCCCAGACGCGCCGCCAGCCTCAATAAAGTCACCGGCTTTAAAAGGACGGAACAGAATCAGCAAAACACCGGCGGCAAAATTGGCCAGTGAACCCTGCAGGGCAAAACCTACCGCCAAACCTGCGGCACCCACAATGGCGACAAATGAAGCAGTCTGCACCCCTAGCTGCCCCAAAGCGGCGACTATCACCATGGCAAACAAAGCGTAGTAGGCAATATTGCGCGTAAAGCGCGCCACGGTGGGGTCGACGTTTTTGGCCGACATGCCTTTTTCAAGCGCACCGGCAATGAGATTCGCCAACCATTTACCAATGATATAGACGACAACTGCCATAATCAGCTTAACGCCATAGGTAACGGCCAAGGCCGACAGCTCTTCCACATTAAATTCCATAGTCTTTCCTTACTGTTTTTAGTTAATCAACACGGTTGTTTGAATTCTGTGTAGGTGACGCCTGCAATGTCTTATAGACGCCGCTTTTGATGGCGCTCCAAGTTATCCAAGCGTTTACGCTCACTCTTTTTTAACAAAATATAGGTTGCCCCCGAGGCGCCGTGCTGCTTCTGCGCCGAATGAAAGGCAAGTACTGGGTCGAGCTGCGGCAACCAATGGGCCACACAGCTTTTCAATAATGCCGGCTGTTTGCGACCCTCACCTTTACCATGGGTAATCAAGGCACAGCGAATATCGTGTGCAATGCAATCGTTAACAAAGGTATAGACCGCTGTGCGGGCCTGCTCCACGGTATGACGATGCAAGTCCAGTCTAGCCTCAATGGCGTACTTTCCCAGTCGCAACTTTTTAAAAACACCATGCTGAACACCGGGCCGGTGAAAATTGAGCAAGGCGTTAGGTTCGAGCGGTTCAATGTACTCGCCAGAGAGTGAATTGCGCTGCTCTTCATCAACATTGACGGCAGATTCACGCCGCGCTTTTTTGCTCTCGGCCGACACCACCTGAGATTTCAGCGCCACCCGTTCGGTATGAGCGATAGGCTCAACGTCGCCCATCGCTTGGCGAAATGCCTCTTCATCAGAGAGTGAATTGTCTGACATCTATTCCCTCCAAGATTGACGGTAAAGTGAGCCTAAACTTGCCGGCGATTATACCGCCAGCACACCGCCAGCACACCGCCAGTGAAGGCATAATTTACGCCGAGCTTGTAAAACTCCTGTAAAACTCGTGAAAAGCCCACGCTGAGAGTATCCCACAGCAGCACAACTTAATCATCTCCCATCAAAAAAGTGCCATAAGCGCCAAATCACCCTGTTATTGCGGTATTTTGTCGATAATTCGTTATTTAAAGATGGCCCTTATCAATCACACGCCTCCCGTTTCTGCCGCTCATAATTGGATTGTTTCATCGTGAATGTAACTCAGACTTCTCTTAAAAATCCCGCGGCACTGGTTGTCATCATTACCTTGGCAATCACCTTTGGCTTGCTCAGCGTCGCCAAATTGCCCATGCAACTGCTGCCCGATATCGCCCGCCCGCAAATCACCATTACCAATAGCTGGCGCGCCTCGGCGCCCGAAGAAATGGAATCGGTCATTATTGAGCCCCAGGAAAGTGTGCTCAAAAACACCAACGGCATCAAAAACATCACCACTAATATTCAACCGGGATTTGGCGAAATCACCCTCACCTTTGGCATCGGTACCGACATGCAGCAAGCCATGCTCGATGTCATTAACAATCTTAACCAGGCGCCTCAGCTTCCCTTAGACGCCAACGAGCCTGTGGTCAGCAGCGGCGCTGGACGCGATGGCACCACCGCCGCCTCACTGCTGATCAAAGCACTGCCCGGTAGCGGCATTAAAGATTTGGGACAGTTCCAGAAGCTGTTCGATGATGTGGTTGAGCCGGCGCTGAAACAAATCGACGGCGTTAGTAAAGTCAATCTCAACAGCCGTCGACCGAGAGAGCTGCGCATCGAGTTTGATCCCCAGCGGCTCGCCAACCTGCAACTACAACTGGATGACATTGCTCGGGCAGTGTCTCGATCCAGCGACACTTCTGGTGGTTTTGCCGATGTCGGACGGCGCAAATACACGGTGAGATTTGCCGGTCAGTATGATTTGGCGTCGCTCAAAACCATGATCATCGGTTGGAGTAACGAGCGTCCCATCTATTTGGCCGACGTCGCCAGCGTTAGAGAAACCCTGTCGGATTCTCGTGCCTTTACCTTACGCAACGGCGATCCGGCTTATTACATGACGCTCAACCGTGCCAGTGGCGCCAATACCGTAGCGCTGCTTGACGGCGTCAACGAAACCATCGAAGCGCTTAATCGCGGCGCTCTGGGAGAGGTACAATTAGCGCTGGATTTGAGTTTTGATTCGTCGGTCCACATTCGCAACGCCATCGCCTTAGTGCAAAGTAATCTCGGGCTCGGTGTGCTTTTGGCTCTGGGAATTTTGTGGCTTTTTTTACGGGGAATGAGAACCACACTATTAATTGCCTTGACGATTCCTGTGTCGTTAATGGTCTCGTTTTTAGTCTTGAACGCATTAGGGCGAAGCCTCAATGTTATCTCTTTAGCCGGGTTAGCCTTTGCTGTCGGCATGGTGCTCGACGCCGCCATTATTGTTCAAGAGAATATTGTACGACTCAGATTATCGGGCCTTAAAACTGCGGATGCAGTGTTGCAAGGTGCCACCCAAGTCACCCCTGCACTGTTTGCCTCTACCGTCACTAGCGTCGCCATCTTTCTGCCGATCCTCTTCATGCAAGGGGTCGAAGCGCAACTGTTTTCGGATTTGGCCATCGCCCTATCGAGCTCAGTAATCGCTTCTTTACTGGTCGCCATCACCGTGTTGCCGGTGGCCAATCATTACTGGCTTAATCACGAACTCAAAGGCGACCATCTGGCTAGCTATTGGGATCAACTAACACGATGGGTGATGACCCTCACCCATTCGCCAGCGCGACAAAAAAGCTGGATTGTTGGACTCTTGTTGAGCTCTGCTGTGTTAGTGGTAGCGCTCTTGCCGAAAGCCGACTTTTTACCTCGCGCCCCCACCGATGGTTTCTACTTTTCTCTCGACATGCCCGCTGGCGGCAACCTCGCCTTTATCGAAGAAGAGATCGGTCGGCGTGTAGTCGAGCGTGTCACGCCCTTTATGCAGGGCGAGGCAGAGCCTCCCGTCAAAAGCTACAATTTCTACAGCTTTGGCGCCGGCAGCGGTGGTTTTATCTACTCGGAAGATCCCCTTCGAACCGAAGAGTTGATGCAGGTGGCCCGCGAGAAGATCTTTAATGACTTACCCGACACCCAGTACTATTTATTTCGCGGCTCTATGCTCGACAGCGCCGGCGCTAGTGGTCGCCGCGCCATTGATATCGACATACAAGGCTCCAATATAGAATCGCTCATGAGCGCAGCGACTGCGGGTAACGACGCCATCGCCAAACACCTGCCAAAGGCCACCAGCCGACCAAGGCCTGGACTCAACTTGCAAGAGCCAGAACTTCGTCTGGTTCCCAACGATCGACGTATTACCCAAGCGGGTATTGATCGACAAACTGTGGCCAACGCGGTGCGCGCCATGACCAACGGTTTGTTTGTCAGCGAGTATTTTGATGGCAATGACCGCATGGATGTGATCTTGCGCGGACAAGCCTGGCGAACCCCAGAACAATTGGCAGAACAACCCATATACACGCCGCTGGCGGGCATACAAACGCTGGGGGAATTAACCACCATGACCCGCACCGTTGGCCCCAGCGAGCTGCGGCGAGTTGACACCCAACGAACGGTGACACTCGAAGTTCGGCCGCCTGCAGACATGCCACTAGAAGTCGCGCTTGAAAAAATTCGCGAACAGGTTCTGCCCGAGATCCAAACGCTATTGCCAGCCGATGCCAGCATTCAACTCAGCGGCAGCGCTGATCAATTGCAAGGTGCCATTACCGAGCTGTCACTGAACTTTGTCACCGCGCTGCTGATTCTATTTTTGATCATGGCGGCGTTATTTCGATCAGCCCTGGACAGTTTTATTGTGCTTCTGGTGATGCCGCTCGCCGCCGCCGGCGGAAGTTTGTCCCTATGGTTGCTCAATCTTGTCACCTACCAATCTCTCGATTTATTGACCATGATCGGTTTTATTATTCTACTGGGGCTGGTGGTCAACAACGCCATACTCTTAGTCGATCAAACTCGACAGGGAGAAGCCTCTGGTCTGAGCCGAAAAAATGCCGTTGCTCAGGCGGTTCGACTACGCGCTCGCCCAGTTTACATGAGCACGCTGACCAGCTTATTCGGCATGTTACCACTGATGATCGTACCCGGGGTTGGCGCAGAAATTTATCGAGGACTGGCCGCGGTGATCGTTGGTGGCTTGAGTATTAGCGCTATCTTCACCTTGGTTTTACTCCCCAGTTTGTTGCAACTTGGTCACAGTAAAACTATCGCCCGCGAATCATCTCACTCGCCCAGCTAAACTTTTGGGCCTGAAATAAAGATCGAGTTACCCATGATAAAAAAAGTACTTTCTGAAAACATTCATCCGTTCAAAGCGCTAGGCTTCGGTCTCTTATTGCTCAGCCTGAGCGCTCTATCAAACCACAGCCAGTCCGAGAGTTTACCAACCGTCGCTGTGGAAACGGTGATTGCCTCACCGGTAACCCCCATCTTGACTCTCACCGGCAACGTACACAGCCGAGCCTCCCTACCCATTACCGCAGGTCTCGATGCGCAACTCAACTGGGTGGCCGAACCCGGCACACGAGTCAGCTCGGGAGATGCCGTAGTACGCTTTGATGCAGAACCCTTAAGCCTATTGCAAGCGGAACAAAAAGCGCTCATCGCAAGAGACCGAGTACAGCTGTCTTATCTAAATCGTGAACTAAAACGCATGCAAAAACTGCATCAGCGAAAAAATGTCTCCGAAGATGAGCTGGAAGAAGTTCAATCCCGTCGCGATATCGCTCAACAAGATATCGCCGTGGCCAAAACGCGATTGGCGATTATCGAAGAGCGGCTAAGTCGAACTCAGGTCAACGCTCCCTTTGAAGGGGTTGTGGTAAAACGTGATCACCGAGAGGGCGAGGATGTCAGTCGTGGCGACGTCATACTGCAGCTGCAACAAGTCGATCCGTTAGAGGTTCGATTGTTCGTACCGGTCAAACATTTAGCGTCACTGTCTGCTGGGCAGCCCATTACTGTTTTTCGCCAAACACTTAATCGCGAAAACTCATCGGCTATTATTCGCAGTATCGTGCCCAGCGCCGATGTGCGCTCGCAGACGGTCGAGGTACGCATTGACTTGTCTCAAAATAATGATCGCCCCTGGATACCTGGAGAGCTTCTCAACGCAGAGCTCGAACTAAAACCAGAGCGCGGGCAGATCGCCGTACCTCGTGACGCTATTTTAATTCGCAGCGATGGCACCTATGTCGTCGCGATCGATAAGGATCGTGTCGCGCATCGCATTAAGGTGCAACTGGGAAAGGCGCAAGGACAATGGATCAACATTCGCACTCAAGATCAAACACTTAATGCTGGAGAACAAGTGGCGATCCGCGGTGCCGAGCGCCTGCGCCAAGGTCAGTCGGTGAATATTCACAACGGTTAGTGTTTATCCACAACCGCAAAACACATCAGACCGTTTCTGGGGACTTAACATAATCCTCGGGCTTACTTAAATCGGTGTCGGCGAAGGGGGCCGACAATTGGCCCACATAGTCTTTGGGGTAGTCCGGACTCAATAATCCAATGCGAGAGACTTCGCTATCTTTTGGCCAATAAGAGGTTCCGAAGACGAGATCCCAAACGATTAGATTATTGCCAAAGTTAGTATCACTCTGCTGAATCACTTGTGAATGATGCCAGCGGTGCAGCTCGGTCATGGAAAAAATATAGTTTAACAATCCTAACTTTAACCGGACATTACTGTGCTGAAACAAACCGTGCAGGCTGT
Source organism: Cellvibrionaceae bacterium (assembly GCA_050633365.1). Lineage (GTDB taxonomy): Bacteria > Pseudomonadota > Gammaproteobacteria > Pseudomonadales > Cellvibrionaceae > Pseudomaricurvus. Next base: position 30,744 of record JBOEGJ010000016.1, read on the forward strand.
TAAAGGTAAAATACAACGCAATGGTTTCAACATTAACACCCAGAATAATAAACGGCGCGACCTCGGGCAGCTGAAAGATAAGCTTTTCCAGCGGGTGAAAACGCGCGGCATTAAGAAAATACAATCGATTGGGGCTGTGATGCACCGCGTGTAAACGCCACAGCCAAGGCACTGTGTGAGCTGCGCGATGAATCCAATAGCGACCAAACTCTGCGATCAACAACATAAGCGCCAACTGTAACAACAACGGCCAATCGTGGGGCCAGCGATTTGAACCGTACTGCTCAGATGCCCAGTGGGTGATCGCCACCAAGCTGGCCACCTGAATGGGTGTCCATAATTTGGGAATAATGCCGTTAATAATCAAATGAATGATATCGGGCTTTAAGTCGCCATCGGAGCCAGACCATTCGGCGCGGTATGGAAGCGCTTTTTCTAACAGAGGAATCCATAAGAAACCAAATACCAAAACCGAGATTAGCGCTGCAATTTCCGGCGATTTTCCCTGTGACATCAACCAGAAGGTGGTCGATAGTCCCGCAGCCATGGTCACTGGAAATGCCAAACGAGGAACCCAAGTATTAAAAAAGCCTTGATGTTTCATGAACGCCATTGGTGATTACCTTGTCGTCAAAGTCAACGCAAAGGGCTACTCTGTGATCGCCATCACCCCTTAACGTCTCTCAATCGTTATTATTAGACTCCTAAGATCTGTGATCACAATAAATGATGACAAGATGTCATCGAAGATAATAACAACAGACAAAGGAAACATTGTTTCCATAACTTACAGGGATATTGATACTCAATCAACCCGTCAGTTATAGTCAATGACCCTAAGGATGAGGCTCAACATGATCGAAACCACTACTGATCGCCGTAACATCAGTTCCGACACCCTGGAAAAACTACGCTCCACTGTTATCGATCTTTTTTCGAAAGGTTTGTTTCACAAGGTAGGTATTCGTGAAATTGCCAAGCAGGCACAAGTGGGTCCGCAAACGATTTACAAATACTTTGGCAACAAAGATCAGCTGATCTTTGCTTGTATTCGACCTGAGCTGGCGCGTTTAAACGAAACACTGAAACACACAAGCGACGATACCCCAGGCACGGCTCTCGACACTCTGAAAGCGCTCATCTCTACGTTCGTTGGCTATTACTTGCGAAATAGACGCTTGGCGGAAATTGTCTATATGACCATTCCCGCCCGTCAATGGGTGATAGATCCGGAATTTGCCCAGCATGAAACACTGAGTTATTTTGCCCAGGCCTTAAAACAGGGACAAACCGAGGGATCGATACGAACCGACGCCAATCCCGAGGAACTGCTCGACCTGATGGCTGGTGCTTTTGGCCGTTACATCACCCGCAAGATTACCAATCCCGAACCGATCAATATCGATGCCGAATGTGCCCACCTATACGCCTTGGCAGAACCTATGTTTGTCGCGCCGCCTGTGGCACCGATTGCCGAACCCTCAAATCCGTCGCCCAACTAATGAGCCTCGGTATTCACGAGGATTCATCAGCCGGATCAATCACCGCATCGCCGTAAATAGTCTTAAATTCCGCTGGCATTCTTTTTGGCCGACCGCTGCTGATTTGAATGCACACCAAATCCCAGCGCCCCCTCAATAGGGTCGCGCCATCGCGCAGTCGAACCAATTGAAAGCGGCGCTCCATTGATAGCTTATCATCGGTTTTTGTCAGCCATGTTGCCACCTTAAGCTCATCGCCAAGATAAGCCGACTGCGCGTAATCGTATTCGCTGCGTCTAATCGCCATGGCTCGATCGAGCTGATGGTACTGCTCGATTCCCAGCCCCAATGAAATGGAATGTTGCCAGCCAGCATCCTGACACCAAGTCACATACACCGCGTTGTTGACATGCTGCAAGCCATCAATGTGCGAAGCCTCGACCACCACATCGATCAAAAAAGGGTTTTGGTAATCCCAAACAAAATCACTCATACAATACCGCTCAAAAAAATTGTCGCCGCTTTTTGTTGTCGTTAGCTAAGACTTTTGAAAGATTCAATTATGACACAAGTCTGTGAGACAAAAACTCGACAGAGAAGACATCCATCGACAACACAGACAATCCACCGCCGTGATCTGGCCATTATTGCTGTTATCAATAATTCATCATTCAAGGTTTAAATAACAATTTGTTGAGTTCGCGCGCTATAGTGAATGACGCCAAAACTCTTGAGCTTTTATCATTCGCGCTTTAAAGGATATCAACGATGGACGATTTGATTTTACACCACTATGACAACTCGCCCTTCGCCGAGAAGATTCGAACATTACTGGGGCATAAAAAGGCGGCTTACTCACTGGTCGATATTCCGGTAATTATGCCAAAGCCCGATCTTGTGGCACTCACTGGTGGCTACCGAAAGACTCCCGTACTGCAACAAGGTAATCACATTTATTGTGACACACGACTGATCGCTCGAGTCATTGACAATCAGTACCCTCACGAAAGCGTATATCCCGAGGCGCTCAGTCTCACCGCCAACACTATCGCCCAATGGGCCGATCAACAATTGTTTAGTATTGCCGTCGCCTTGGCATTTTCCCCGGCAGGTTTTGCGGCGTTCAGCCAGGGTGTTCCAGAGAAATTTGTCGACGCCTTCTTGATCGATCGAGCCAAGATGCGAGAGGGAGCAACGGGTCTATCCATGGAAGCGGATACGGCGCTGGCGCTATTGCCTATTTATCTTCAGCAGATGAATCAACAGCTACAAAAAAAGGGCCCCTATTTATGCGGCGAGACTCTCACTATTGCCGACCTTTCTGTCTATCACTGCCTGTGGTTTATCAACAACAATGACGGCGTTCGACCACTGCTCGAGGGCTACGAGCAGATTCAAACATGGCAGAAAACCATGAGTTCAATTGGTCACGGATCAACAACAATGCTCGATGCTGAGGCAGCCATAAACATTGCTAAGTCCGCTGACAAAGCTGTATTTTCCAACGAAGATTTTGTGACTGTCGGCGCGATAGCACAAGGAACTGAAGTTTCTATCACACCCACCGACTACGGTATAGTCCCCGTTGTCGGCGAACTGGTAGTCTCTAAGGTTGATGAGCTTGCGATCAAACGAATCGATGAAAGAGCAGGCGAAGTTTATGTGCACTTTCCTCGTCTCGGTTATAAAGTCACCCCGCAATAAATCGATCTTTTCAATTCAATCGGCAGTAGCCGCGCCCGTTTGCATCGCCTTCGCGCGCGGCTACTATTGTCGATAAGATTGCTGCGAGCGAGACGACGGTTATGAGCGAGAGCGACTGTCGAACTTTGGTAAACGAAGATCGAAGATCATCGCCGAGCCGCGCACCACAAAACCAATCGCCATGGAAATCAACAAGGTTGCCGCCTCACTGGCGAGCAGGTGACTCAGAACAAGATAACTCATCGCGCCGGCCAAGGCTGCTGTGACGTATATCTCTTGCCCTAGCAGTACCGGCTCTCTATCGGACAGAATATCGCGAATCACCGAACCGAAGGTAGTTGTGATCATGCCCATGGCACAGGCAATTAGGGGATCAGCGCCGATAGAATAAGCTTTAGCGGTACCCAACACACTGAACAGTGCCAGCCCCATAGCGTCGGCCCAGAGCAGTAAACGCTGCAAGCGCTGTCGCGCCAGAAATTGTGCCGCCAAAAAATAAGTACCAACACCTGCGGCCACACAAATTTGCAGATCAAGAGGATGAGCAACCCAAAACACATCAACGCCCAAGATCAAATCGCGCAAGGTACCGCCACCGACTCCAGTGACCGTCGCGAAAAGAATGAAGCCCAGAATATCGAGTTTCTTCTCGGCCGCCGCCAGAGCTCCCGAGATGGCAAATACTGCCACTCCCGCGAGCCCCGCAACATAGAGCAATTGATCGGTATTAAGCTCCATCCAAAGCTCCGTTTTAGGAATTAATATTACAAACGGTTTTTCTTATTCTTGTTTTTACTATTTTTGTTGCTATTGGCGTTGGCAAATAGCGCCGCCATGGTACCTTCACCATTGCTTTTACCGCTGTTATTACCACCAAAGCTCTTTTGCGAATTCGCCGACGATGGGCGACGAGAAGGTCGACGCTCGCCAGGCACCGAGGCCTTTTCGCTGGGAGTATCATCGAGTCGCATAGACATGCCGATACGTTTGCGCGGCGCATCAACCTCCATCACTTTCACTTTGACAATATCGCCGGCTTTGACCACTTCGCGGGGATCTTTCACAAACGTATTCGACAATGCCGAAATGTGTACTAGGCCATCTTGATGCACGCCGATATCCACAAAAGCACCAAAGTTAGTCACATTGGTCACCGTACCCTCGAGAATCATACCGGGCACTAGATCCGATATTTTCTCAACGCCATCTTGAAACTTTGCCGTTTTAAACTCGGGGCGAGGATCTCGGCCAGGTTTATCCAATTCGGCGATGATATCGGTAATGGTGGGAATACCAAAGGTTTCATCGGTATAGTCGGCGGCTTTTAATCCGCGTAGAAAACCAGAGTCTCCCATCAGATTACTGATTGGACGAGAGTTTTTCTCGGCAATTTTTTCAACCACCGAATAGGTCTCAGGGTGAACCGCAGAAGCGTCCAATGGGTTGTCAGAATTCGCAACACGCAAAAAACCAGCCGCTTGCTCGAAGGTTTTTGCGCCAAACCTCGGTACACTTTTTAAATCATCACGACTTTTGAACACGCCATTTTGATCGCGAAAGTCTACAATGTTGTTAGCAATGGATTGATTCAATCCCGACACTGCAGCCAACAGTGGTGCCGATGCGGTATTCACTTCAACACCAACGGCGTTCACACAATCCTCAACAACGGCATCGAGAGAGCGCGCCAATTGTGTTTGCGACACATCGTGCTGGTATTGGCCAACACCAATAGATTTTGGTTCGATTTTCACCAGCTCGGCCAATGGGTCTTGCAGGCGGCGAGCAATAGAGATGGCGCCGCGAATGGTCACGTCTAGATCAGGGAATTCCTTGGAGGCAAACTCCGATGCCGAGTAAACCGACGCGCCGGCTTCGTTCACCATCACTTTTTGCGCAGTGATGTCTTTGTGATCTTTGAGTACATCGCCGACAAACTTATCGGTTTCACGCGATGCCGTACCATTGCCGATGGCGATCAAACCCACGTTGTGCTTTTTGCACAACCCCACCAGCACCAATTCGGCTTCGCGAATTTTGTTTTGCGGAGGGGTAGGAAAAATCGCGCAGTGATCGAGCACTTTACCGGTGGCGTCAACCACTGCAACCTTACAGCCGGTGCGCAAACCGGGATCTAGACCGATTGTGGCCTTTTGACCGGCGGGCGCAGCCAACAACAAGTCTTTCAAATTACTGGCGAAAACCTTGATGGCTTCCTCTTCGGAGCGATCGCGAATTTCTCCCAACAAATCAGTTTCCAAATGAGTGAGCAATTTGACTCGCCAAGTCCAGCGAACCACTTCGCTGAGCCACTTATCTGCCGCGCGGCCGGAGTCAGTAACGTCCCAAAAGTCGGCTATCATAGCTTCGCAAGGATGGGCACTAGAGCGATCATCTTCACCGCCCATGGTGATGTCGATGGACAAAAAACCTTCGTTTCGGCCTCGGAATATCGCTAGAGCGCGATGAGAAGGAATATCTTTCAGCGGTTCATCGTGTTCGAAATAATCTTGGAACTTGGCCGCTTCGGCTTGTTTGCCCTCCATCACCCGAGCGGAAATAACCCCCTCGGTTTTGAGAAAGCTACGCAGCTTGCCCAGCAATTCGGCGTTTTCGCTGAAACGCTCCATTAAAATGTATTTAGCGCCATCCAAAGCACCTTTAATATCGGTGATTTTCTGTGCCTCTTCACCGCCATCATTGAGCTCTCCGCCCACCACGTATTTCAGCGCTTCTTGCTCAGGGGCGAGATTTGGATCAGCCAGCAACTGGTCGGCCAGCGATAATAAACCTGCTTCGCGGGCGATTTGGCCCTTGGTACGGCGCTTTGGCTTGTAAGGAAGATAGAGATCTTCTAGGCGGTTCTTGGTGTCAGCACTGCCGATTTCAGCGGCCAGCTCGGGGGTGAGTTTGTCTTGCTCTTCGATGCTCTTGAGAATGGCGCTGCGACGATCTTCGAGCTCTCGCAGATAACGCAATCGCTCTTCTAGAGCTCGCATCTGGATGTCATCTAGGCCGCCGGTGACTTCTTTGCGGTAGCGCGCAATAAAAGGGACTGTAGCACCTTCATCTAACAGGGCGATGGCGGCATCAACTTGACGCTCTTGGGCGCCGAGCTCTTCGGCAATACGGATAGAAATACTTTTCATAGAAACAACTCTGAATTACATCAATTGGCCTGTGGCCTGTTTTTATCGCAGCCTCGACAACACCGAGAAAGACCACCGCTTTGACAGCCATTATGCGTAAAACCTCAGCCCTTAAACAGGCTTGTTTTTGCACTCTTTTTATGGCTGTTTTGAAGTCTGACCTCGGCTTAAGAATCCCCCGTCTCACGCCGTCTGGCGGCGGTCAACACAATCGCACAGTTGCGAAATTCAGCATTTAGCTCATTATTACCACAACCCCCTCTGCAATCAGTATGGATACTCTCTGAGCGGGGTTATTGCAGCCGTCATTCAAGCCAAAATGAACTGGCGTAATGCCACAGATAAGATCGGTAAAGTCCGGGGACAGACTGAACAGGTAACGTCTAAACTGGTCAAAGACCGCTCAAAAACAATAATACTCACAGCAAAGGATTCACTGTGTCAGTCTTTCCATCAAAACTGCCCACTTCATTACTGGTGCTGCTGCTAGGCGGTATAGCCGTTATTGGTGTCGCGACACTCAAGCCAGCACCGGAACCCAACCCAGTGGAAAAGCGCCCACCTCCGAGCGTCTCGGTGGTGTTGGCCAACCCCAGCACTCAGACCCTGACCGTCAATACGCAAGGGACGGTAGCACCGCGACGGGAAATCGATCTGGTGGCTGAAATCAGCGGGCGAATTACCCGCGCAGACGACGACTTCGTCAATGGCGCTTTTGTCGACGCCGACCAGAGCCTAGTGACCATCGACCCCAGAGATTACCAATTATCCCTAGTGCGCGCCAAAGCGCGAGTGGCCGACGCCGAGCAATTACTGGCCACCGAACGCGGTCGCGCGCGCCAAGCGAAGCGCGAGTGGCGCGAGCTGGGCAACTCAGAATCCAATCAACTATTTTTACGCAAACCACAATTGGCGTCTGCAGAAGCGCAGCTCAACTCCGCCAAGGCCGACCGCGATAAAGCAGGCCTGGATTTGGAAAGAACCAATATCAGCGTGCCGTTTGCTGGACGAGTTCGCGAAACCCTCGTCAACCTCGGCCAATACGTAACGCCGGGCACTCGCATTGCGACTGTCTACGATACCAGCGTCGCCGAGATCCGTTTACCGCTCACCGACCGCCAAGCCTCTTTGATCGATTTACCGTTAGGGTTTAACAACAATGGTGAAAGCTCGGCACCTCAAGTATCTATCTCGGGAGTGATTGCCGGCGTACGCCACACCTGGCAGGGGACTATTACCCGCACAGATGCCAGTATCGATACAAGAACTCGCCTGTACTACGCCGTCGCCGAAGTGAAAGATCCCTTTCGTGGAAATCGAGAACAAGGCCAACCGCCATTGGTGGTTGGATTGTTTGTCGAGGCGCAAATTATGGGCCGTGAACTGACTAACGTCATCACGGTTCCCAAAGACGCCCTCTTCAAGCGCAACCATATCTACACCCTCACAGCCGACAATCGAGTGGTCGAAAAACAAGTGACGCTGCTTCACAGCGACGCCACCAGCGCTTGGATCAGCGGCGAGATCACTGCCGGCGAGGCGATCGTGGTTGGCAAACAGAGTTACATCAGTGAAGGCATTGTAGTGGCGCCACAACCGATTCAAGAAATGGTCGCCGGTGGTATCGCACAATGAATCGACTGATTCAGTGGTTTGTCGAAAACCCCATAGGTGCAAATTTGTTGATGGCCGTTATCGTCATCGGTGGTCTCAGCAACTTAGCCACACTCAATAAAGAAGTTTTCCCCGGCGTTGAAACCAATCGCATTCAAGTCATGGTGCCTTACCCCGGTGCCGGTCCTCTCGAGGTCGAAGAACAGATCGTCAAACGCGTCGAAGAGGCCATTGCCGACTTGGATGGCATTGAACAAATCGATGCCCAAGCCCGACAAGGTAGCGGCTCACTCACCATTGAAGCCATCAACGGTTACGATTCCCAGCGTTTACTCAACAACATCAAGGCGCGAGTTGACGCCATCTCGACTTTTCCCGACGATGCCGAGCGAGCCACCATCACTGAGCTTATGTGGCAAAGTGAAATCATGAGTATCGGCGTTTATGGTGATGTCGACGAAAGTGCACTGAAAGCGGCTGGTGAACGCATACGCGACGAAATTGCTTTGCTGCCGGGGGTAAGTATTGTCGAGCTCCACGCAACGCGGCCCGATGAAATGTCGGTGGAGATTTCGGAGCAAGCCCTTCGCCATTACAACTTGAGTTTCGATCAGGTGGTGGGTGCGGTTCGTCAATCCTCATTAAATTTACCCGCTGGCTCTATCAAATCGGACACTGGCGACATTCAACTGCAAACTCGCGGTCAAGCTTATTACGTTGAAGATTTTGACAAAATTGTGGTCGACAGTCGCGACAATGGTGCACAGCTATTACTGGGTGACATTGGCACAGTCATCGATGGGTTTACCGACCAAGACGTGATCGCGAGACTCAACGAAAAGCCCGCCGTATTCCTTGAAGTTAAAAGCACTCAGGCACCAGACGTTCTGAATATTGCCGAGACGGTTCACCGCTATGTCGAAACAGTCGGCCCCTCTTTACCCGAGGGCATTTCCATCAGTGTGTGGCGCGACTGGTCAGTGCTGTTTGAAGGGCGGATGAATTTACTGCTCAAGAATTCCATCAGCGGACTGGTTTTGGTATTCATTGTACTTATGTTGTTTTTACGTCCGGCGCTCGCAGCGTGGGTGTGCGTGGGCATCGCCATCGCCTTTATGGGTACCTTATGGCTGTTGCCTTACGCTGGTGTCAGCCTCAACGTTATTTCACTGTTCGCGTTTTTGTTGGTATTGGGAATCGTGGTGGATGATGCCATCATTGTCGGAGAAAGTATTTATTCACGGCAACAGGCCGGCATGCAGGGAAGCGCTGCGGCGGCTAGCGGCGCCAAGCTAGTTTCCAAGCCAGTGTTTTTTGCCGTCACCAGCACCATGATTTTCTTTGCGCCGATCTTAGCCGTTCCCGGTGCTATGGGCGACATGAGTTACGGCATTCCGGTCGTGGTTATTTTGTCGCTATTTTTCTCGCTGATCGAATCGCTGTTCATTCTACCTTCGCATCTCTCGCACCTGAAACCAGAGACCAAACCCAAGAAGCTCTGGCTACAAAAATTAGCAGCGGCTCGGCAGAAGCTCGCTGGAAAACTGGACTACTTTGCCAACGAAAAGTATCAGCCCGCATTAGTGAAAATGCTGCGCAACAATGGCACTACCATCGCCGGATTTTTTGTCGCCTTTGGATTGTCGGTAGCGCTATTTACCGGAGGTTGGATGCAAAAAACCTTCATGCCCATTGTTACATCGGATTTTATTCGACTAAAAGTCACGGTTCCCGAGGGCACGCCATTCAGCACACAGGAAACCATTTTGAAGAAGCTGGAGGCAGGAGTCGAAGCGTTAAAAACCGATGAAATGTTTAACGGAGACCACAAAGGCAGTATTCAGAATGTTCAGTCTTGGGCTTGGGACAATACATCACTCGTTTCCATTTCGCTCGCCAATGGTGAAGACGATAATGCTCCAGCCGAAGCCGTGGTAAAACGTTGGCGAGAACTGGTCGGGCCACTGCCGGAAGCGAAAGACATCAAAGAAGACGCCACCATCAACGAGGTCAGTGAAGCCATACGACTAAGACTGACCATCAGTGATGCCACTCCGGAGATCATGGAAAGTGCGGTTCGAGAGGTCGAAACCGCTCTGCACCGCTACCCCGGTGTTTACGATGTGAGAAACAGCCTGACCGCTGCTCGCACTGAGATCGAACTTAAACTTAAGCCCCACGCCGAGACCTTAGGGCTCGGCCTCAGTGATATTGCGAGGCAAGTGCGTCAGGGGTTTTATGGCGAAGAGGCGCAGAGAATTCCCCGCGGCAAAGAAGACGTCAAAGTCATGGTTCGCTATCCGGAATCTGAACGCCGCGATATCAATCAGCTTGGAGAAATGCGAGTCAGAACCAGCGACGGGCGAGAAATCCCATTGGAAGCGGTTGCCGATATCGGTTTCGTTCCAGGCTACACCACCATTGATCGGGTGGATCGCAAGCGTGCCATTAACATCACCTCTGAAGTCGAAGTGGGAAAATCCGACCCTGGGGCAATCATCAAAAACTTACTCGACACTCATCAGCAGCAATGGGCACAAAAGTACCCCGGTTTTCATCTATCGATTAGCGGCGACATGGAAAGTGAAACCGAGTTTATGAGTTCTGCACTGCGCAACTTTGGCTTGGCCCTGCTGGTGATTTATGGATTGATGGCCATTGCCTTCAGCTCTTATTGGCAGCCCATGCTGATTCTGACCGCAGTTCCTTTTGGATTTATGGGCGCGGTTGTCGGCCATGTACTGATGGGAAGAGAAGTTAGCATGATGTCGATGTTAGGCTTTTTCGCCTGCGCCGGCGTGGTGGTCAATGATAACTTAGTGCTACTCGACAGAATCAATCAATTAAAACAGCAGGGCAAAGCGGTATTTGAGGCGGTGGTGCAAGCAGGCCGCGATCGATTCCGCCCCATTGTACTCACCTCGGTTACCACCTTCATTGGCCTAGTGCCCATCATGGGCGAGACCTCGACACAGGCGAGATTCTTAATACCCATGGTGATTTCCTTGTCTTTTGGGGTGTTATTTGCCACCACGGTAACGCTCATATTAGTACCGAGCTTGTACCTGTTAGGCGAGCGAGCGCGAGCTTGGTTCGCCGGAGAGCCTCTCGAGCGTAAAGACATGACGCTTGAGACCGAGTGACTGATGAGTGACTGAGTGACTGAGTGACTGAGTGTATCCATTAGATTGGCTCAGTCACGAAACTCACATTGGCACAACTACAACACTGCCCACGACACTTTCAACACCATAAACCACACCACAACACTGCTGGCTAAGTAGGCGATGAATCGATGCAGCACGCGATTATAGGTACAGTGCACCACTGAGTGCACTGCTCTTAATGCCACATAGGCCCATGCACAATTGAGCAAAACCTGATCAACCTGATTGAGGGCAAAGGCCGCGACACACACCAGGTAAAATACCACCGGCATTTCGAACAGGTTCTTAAAGTTATTGCCCGGCGCGGCGGCAACCTCAGGTAGTACCTCACTCACTTGCTCTGGAGATTTCAACGACTCGGCATCGATCTTATGAGAAAGAAGATAAGACATGCGGCGGGCAAACATCCACAGCCAAACAACAAATGTGAGCAATAGCATTGCCAGTACGCTTTCAAAAATAATCGCCTGAGACATTTTATTTTACCTTTTTATGTTGAGAGCTTAGTAAGCGACATCTTACCTCCCGAAGGCAGACAACACACTCTCGCATCTCGCATCTCGCATCTCGCATCTCGCATCTCGCATCTCGCATCTCGCATCTCGCATCTCAATTATTTCATTGCGCCAATAACAAACAACCCGCCAATGGGCGGGTTGTTTGTTATTGCTAATACTTCAAGACCCATTAGCGACTGCCTGGTCGAATCACCATGAATCGCTTTTTGTCTTCTTCGTATTTCTCTTCAATGTTTCGATACTGCTCATTTCGCTGCTCGACCTGCTCTTCGGTCAATTTCAGCTCTTCTTCCAGAGCCGCCAGTGTTTTCAAGACGGCTTCCGGCACCGCATGACCACGACGTTCACTGTTAGCGGCATTGGCATGCTGCTGCGAAATCTGCTTCTTAAGATTGCGAATGTTACTGTCTAAGATCGCGATACTGCCTTTCACCTGAGCCAGTTTGCGCTTCTTTGCCGCATCGATATCACCGACCCGGCTGTAGCGGCGTCTCAACTCAGCATCCCAAGCGGCAAGCTGGTCTTCGCGCAAACGCTTTTCTGCAAGTTTAGCCGCCTCTTCTTCACTGATGGCGGGCTCAACCACTTTAATCACTTCCCCTCGTGCAGACACCACTTCGTAGCCTTTTTGCACGTACTCCGGAGGGATTTGTTGGTCAATCACCTTAACGCCTTCGGCATTTAGGTAGCGATAAAACACCTTTCCACTCGCCGATACCGATACCGTCGCCACAGATACCGCAACCATGGTGGCCCCCAGCACCCATCGGGCAATGACGGCTCTAGGTATCAATCCGCCTGTTAGCGTTCGAATTTCCACTGTTTCACCTATTTTGTTTGCGTTCTACTTACATCGTTAAAGACGACCTCAAGGCCGTCAATTTTCATTTGGGCCGGTACATTGCCATCAAAGCACAGCGATTCTGAACGCCAGCTTAAACACCGTAGCGGGTGTGGTAATCGCGTATTTTTGCCACCACATCCTGCTGCCCGCCTTGCTCTTCCAGAAACGCGATAATGTCTTCTAAGCAGACAATACTCACCACTGGAATACCGTAATCACGTTCAACCTCTTGAATCGCCGAGAGCTCACCTTGGCCTTTCTCTTGGCGATTCAAACCAATCAGTACCGCAGCCGCTTGGGCGCCTTCAGCCTCGATTATGGACATCACTTCACGCACGGCAGTTCCCGCAGTAATAACATCATCGACGATTAAGATCTTGCCGTTCAGTGGCGCTCCGACCAAGGAGCCTCCCTCACCATGGGCCTTGGCCTCTTTGCGGTTGAAGGCGTAAGGCATATCTTTATTGTGTTGATCCGCCAGAGCCACCGCCGTAGTGGCGGCAAGTGGAATACCTTTATAGGCTGGCCCAAAGACAACGTCATAGTCGATTTTTGACGCCTGAAGCGCATCGGCGTAAAAACGCCCTAACGCCGCCAATGCCGCCCCAGTTTGAAACTTGCCCGCATTAAAGAAATAAGGACTGGTGCGCCCAGATTTGAGGGTAAATTCGCCAAAACACAAAACATCGTGCTGGATGGCCAATTGAATAAAGTCTCGTTGGTACTGCTGCATAACGGGTGTCATCTCACTTGTCTGAAAGAGCGGGTATATAAGAGGTCTATAATACAGGTCGAGCCCCTTTGATGTCACACCTTAGGCGGCATCTGCCTTAGACTTTAGCCGACAAAACACCAGTCTAAGGGTATCGGCGGGCATCATTCAATCATCTAGGGTGCTCTGAGCTGTGGCAATCTGAAAAATATGATCTAGTTTTATATAAGCCTTTGATTTTCCACTCGGATAATTTGAACGATTGGCAATTAGAGTTAACAAAAATAACGAAAGCTCGGGTATCATACGCGCCTGTCATCAAGGGGCTCTCATGCGCATTATCAGTCTATGTGTCGACGGTATTCATCAAGCGGCTCAACGCGGTCTTTACGACTGGCTAGCCGATCAAGACGCCGACATCATTTGCTTACAAGACCTTCGTGCTTTGGAGTACGAACTCGACGGCGACCCGTTCCATATGGACGGCTATTTCGCCTATTTTTTCGACTCCGGTACAAAGCATTACAACGGTGTTGCCATCTACACTCGCCAGCAACCCAAAGCCCTCATCTTCGGCTTGGGCTTTAGCAGTGGTGTCGATATGGAAGGGCGCTACCTGCAAGCCGATTTTGAGCAAATCAGTATCGGCACTTTGCTGGCACCCTCGGCGAGCTCTGAAGCCGAATCTCAAGAAGTGAAAATTCAGTTCTTTGACGACCTACAAGCACACCTGCAGAAGATTACTCGCAAGCGCCGTGAATTCATCTTTTGCGGCAACTGGGGCATGGCTCACTCTCGCAATGATGTGCAGAACTGGCAAAACAACGACAGTAACTCCGGTTTTTTACCTCACGAGCAGCAATGGATGGATCAGCTGTTTACTCAGGTCGGCTATACCGATGCCTTTCGCCAAGGTAATACCGATAAAGACGAGTACAGCTATTGGCCCAGCGGCACCGTAGGCGAAGGCGATGGCTGGAGAACCGATTATCAGGTCATTTCGGAGAATCTCGGCAACCGTATAGAATACGCAACTATCTATAAGACCAAGGCCTTTTCGAGTCACTTACCGGTGATCATCGATTACGATTTAGACGTCTATTAAGCGAATTGCGGCCAACAGCAGGCCAGCTCTTACTGGTCATAGAAACTGCCAAAAGCCCATAGGCACAAAATAGACACAAAAAAAGCCGCTCAAGAGCGGCTTTTTTTGTGGGTCACTAACAACTCGAGGTGTTACTTCGAGTTTTCAACCATATGATCAACGGCGACTTTAATTTCGTCGGCTGAGCAGTCCATGCACAAACCTTTGGCAGGCATGCCATTGAGCCCACTCAATGCGCTGGTGTAAAGCGTCTCGATACCTTTGCCAATACGCGGGCTCCAAGCAGCCACATCGCCCAACTTCGGTGCACCCGCAGCGCCAGAGGCGTGACAAGTGAAACATTTGGTCTCGTAAACTTGAGCCCCGGTACGCGGCTCGGCAGATGCAGCTGCAACAGGCGCAGCAGCGCAGTCATCGCCTGACATGCAAAGCTCACCAACGGGCTTCAAACGCTCTTCCATTGCACCGGCTAAATCGGCGCCTACAGCGCTGATAGAAACCACCACACCCAGGCCAGCGGCGGCCAACAAGCTTAATGTCTTATTCACATGACTCACGGTATAAGTCCTCTCCATTTTAGGCATAGGCCCAGTTGGCCCCAAACGCAGCATTATAGCGAAAAACTGCGCTCAGACAAAAACCTTATATTTCATGCGGGTGTAATTAGTCGGACAAAATACGATCCTGAGGCATTCAAACCACTAAATAACGAGTGCCTCGAGGCCCATAGACGCAAGTTGTGGCCCATTTTCGTCCAATAAATCGAGCGCCCTGAACAAAGAGCTGGGCAGAGCCATCGAACGAAAATCATATATCAGTGGTAATCAATCACGCCCGCAGCTTCTTTGACAATCAACCCATCCACAATACCTCTCTTGGCGGCGTGGATTATGTGGCTAGCTATAACGCCAAACACGATGTGGTCAGCTTTTTTCAGCGCGACATACAATCCAATCACTCCGAGATCGATATCTATGGTCGATCCAGCGCGGGAAAACTCGAACGACTCCCTAGTTACAACGGTGTTTTTTGGATGGTTTGGTCGCACTTTTACCCAAGCACTGAAGTTTTGAAATAATCACACCTTTGAGATTATTCAAATCCAAACGAGCCTGCTAAATGGGTTGCTAGCTTTCTCATCTTTAGCAGCTCGCTGGATTTAAGTTGAACGCCAGAAAATCTTCACAGCAAAAAATCACGCTGCGGTGGAGTTTTTTTGGCTGCTCAACACCTCGTTTAAGACTGGCCAAGCAGACATAGGCGGGAAGAATCCATTATCTAACGACACCGAAAGACTGAGATAGCGATCGCCATCTCTGACGAGAATTCCCTGTTCAATCATCGACAACGTCAGTTCCCCTATCTGCTCGCGCTTACTGTCATCACTGCCTTGCAGGTTCAGAGTCTTGGCCAAAAATACGGCGTTACGAATTTGGTCGCAGAGCTCGTATATCTGCCGCTGCTGCCCCGTTAAACGAATCACGTGATCGCGGTCACCGCGGCAATCGACTACACACAACACTTCCTCCGTATCCACGTGAAAAAGTGCGGAATCCATGAAGCCATCACGCCACTGATCAATAACCTCTTTCACCTGATCTGCGTAATTTTCGATGTGGCGCTGATTGTCGAAATCAGTCACAAAATAATAAGCCATTCGACTTTGCTGCTGCGCAGAAAGATCGGGATAGAGATATTGATAACTGCCGAACGGCCGCAGATTGGTGATGCCATAGCGCTCAGGATAACGCTGATAGGGACTGAACTTGTCAATCCGGACCCAGCTAACATCCGGTGGATACAAATGACCGAGCTTGGGCATCAATTGCAATTGCTCTTCGTGGTCTTGTTGGTTTTCTCCGGGAAAACCCACCATATAATTCCACATAGGACGCAAGCTGTACTCTCTGCACCACTTCAAAAACTGCACGTTTTGCAGGCCGGTAATGCCTTTGTCCATGAGCTTTAGCAAGCGGTTGTTGAAGCTCTCCACCCCAGGCTGAATGACACTCAGGCCAGCGGCTTTGTACAACGCTATATGCTCTTTTTTAAGATTGGCTTTGGTTTCGTAAAAAAGATCGAGATCCAACTCACTATCACGCAGCGATTGCAAAAAGCCGCGCAAATAATCTGTCGGCATGATGTTATCCACCACGGCGATGGTGTGAGTGTGATGGCCGTAGCGTTCGATCAAATGGCGAAATTCCGCCAGTGCTCGCTCGCTGGATTTAAAACGAAAACCAATGGTCGAGGCGTTCAATCCGCAGAAAGTGCAATGATGCTTTGCCCCCCACCAACAACCCCGCGAGGTTTCCACCAGCATACTTAAATTTTCGTCGGGTAAGTTTGTATTGGCTTGGCGCTGCTGGAAAAAAGCATCAAAGTCGGGGAAAGGCATGTCGTCCATGGCGGCCTCGACGGCCGGCGCTGACGGCAATTGATCTATGTGGCCCCTCACCAAAAAATCGCTATAGGTGGTGACGGTTTTTCCCTCGAGGTAATCTGCAACAAAATCGGGAAAACTGTTCTCCCCCATACCCGTGCACACCACATCTACGAACTCGAAATTCTCAATCAGCGCCACCCCCATATCGGCCACGCAGTTTGCGCCGCCAAAGGCGATGACGAGGTGCGGGTGATGTTGCTTTAAAAGTTTGGCCATAGCCAAAGCCGCGAGATGCTGTTGAAACATACTGGTGAACCCCACAACCCGGTATTGAGACCAGTCGATGGAATTCAGACAATACTGCATAAAACTGTCGACCTCAGAGCGGCAACGTCTTATACCCTCTATGGTCATGTCGCTGGCAGTAGAATTGTCGTGATGAGGATGCTCTTGCGAGCCATCTTTGAGAATCTGCTGGATATACGCCTGATCGCGTTTGTCATCGGGGCCCCAGAGCGCTTGCGCAAAAACCCAGTCACCCACCAATTGTGCGGTGGGCGTGGTTTCAATTTGCTCTAGTAAGTCCAGTCCTACGCGCTCGGCATAAGCGAGGTTAAGATAATGCACGTCGCAATTAATATTGCGCTGGTTCAGACCGGCCTTCAGTAAGCTGAGACCCAAGGAAGGGTTCTGAGTGGTAACAATAGGCATGTTCACCAGCGCAACCGGCGCCGGTGAAATAGTCGCGTCTTTTTGTGTGCTTGTCATAGTAGGGCTAAGTATTAGCCCCGACGGCCACGAAATTTAACGTCTTCAAGTAGGTCCAAACGCTCGCGGATTAGCTCCAGATCCTTCAGCTCGTCGCTCGTCAGACTCTTTAGTGCATCGATTTGAGCTTCGTTCAAAGTCGCGGCAGCGCCGTATTTTTCGATGGCGGCATCCATGTCACCGGCTTCGATGGCCATATCCAGCAATAGCTGTAAGGCCTCGGTCTCAGGATCCAATGGTGTTTCGTCTTCGCTAGGGGTCAACACACAACCACTGGCACCCAGCACTGCCAACACGGCGCTAAATTTTGCCGCAGTTGCCAGCAGTTGCCGACGACTCACCGGGGCTTCTTGTTTCTCTGTAGAATTAGAATCGCTCATATTTCCCTCAGTTAATTACCAAATCCGTTTAATCTCTCGACCGTTCAGCTATTTAGTAGTTCGATTAAGGATGTTTTTTATATCATAGAGACTTAGATGGCCACAACCGAGACTCTTAACATCGCCGACGGCGCACTCTTCAATACCGCAGATGAGCCGAGCACCCGCCTGCTGGTGAAAACGCACACCCCAGTCCTGATGCAAGCCTGTGGAATCAACCTGTCGATCAATATAATCGTGCAGCGCATCGCCAGTGAATCCTGTAAGTCGGCCATAGGCCACTGAGTAGTTTAGACCATAACGCTCATGAACTTGACGCAGCAGATGGGAAATTAACCGGGCCGACAACCCCTGCCCCCTGAATTGATCATTCACTTCGATATACACCAGCGATAGCACACCTTGCCCCAGCGCCGCAGACGACCAATGGGTTTGATTGATTTCATCCCAGCTATAGGCAGCGCTATTGGTTTGCGAGATTATTCGATGGCAGAGGGCGGAATCTCGATGCTGCTGTTTTATGGCAAGTGTTTTCTCACACCAATTGTCGTCGAGCTGTAAGGTAAAACGGGCAGAGACGTAACCGGCAATCTCACCCTGAGGGCTGTCATCTGAAGTGCACAAACTAAAACACAATGGCTGGTTTTTCAGCTTTAACAGCCAGGCATCGTACTCTGACTGACTAACGAATCCCTCGCGATACTTCACTAGCTCTTTAAGCTGCTGCTCACTGGGAGGCTGATGAGCGTCGTGGTAACTGAAAATCATCTGTTAGCTAAGCACTCCGTAATGAGCTTATCCGAGGTATTCCAAGCAATCTTCGCCTCAAAAAAAACAAGCCAATAATGCGGACATCCGCACCGATGCGACACCACATCAACCACGAATGCGGTGGCCTCATCAAAAAGATGACGAGTACCTTTCGTCAAGATAAGGGCCATAACGCTCAACTCAGTGCGTGTCAGGTTGCGGAGCATAGAATCCCGAAAAGGAAAGCGATAACAGCAAGAAGAAATTAGCATAAGTTTTGCAGGAGGTGCTAGCGATTACCCTTTCAGAATCACCGCAGCAACGGTCAAGTGGCAGAAGAGAACTACTAGACGAACGACTGAAAGTCTGGAAATGAAATCTAGCTTAACGTTTGCCAGTTAAGAGAAGATGGCCCACCCTAGAGGATTCGAACCTCTGACCTTCGCCTCCGGAGGGCGACGCTCTATCCAGCTGAGCTAAGGGTGGAATTCTTGAAGAGTAT
Source organism: Cellvibrionaceae bacterium (assembly GCA_050633365.1). Classification (GTDB taxonomy): domain Bacteria; phylum Pseudomonadota; class Gammaproteobacteria; order Pseudomonadales; family Cellvibrionaceae; genus Pseudomaricurvus. Next base: position 49,824 of record JBOEGJ010000016.1, read on the forward strand.
ATATCTACGGTTCGACCTATCAACCTCAATTGGCTATAAAATAGGGAATCGAAACCATGGCAAATCAGCAGGCGCATGATACGCATCCCCATCGGTAGAGTCCATCTTCGAGAAGAAATTACAATTGCCGCTGGCATCTAAATCGAGATATCCACAGAACATGGCTATAATGCGCCAACCTCTCTGCTTCGAAATAAGCCCATGATTCGCAAGTCGCCTTTTATTGTACTGATTAGCCTGCTACTAAGCCTTGGCTTCGCCGCGACAACACTGGTCAGCTATCTTCTGGCCAATCAATCGCTCAATCAGCACATTCGCACCAATACGCTGCCCCTGACCAGCGACAACATTTATTCTGAGATTCAGCGGGACTTACTTCAGCCGATCTTGGTCTCGTCCTTAATGGCTCAAGACACATTTGTCCGCGGCTGGGTTCTAGGGGGCGAGCAAAACCCCGAGGAAATCACTCGCTATCTGGCTTCGATACAAAAGAAATACAACGCGGTAACGGCCTTTTTTATTTCCGACAGCAGTCTTCGCTATTATCACTCTAGCGGCATACTCAAACAGGTCAGCCCAGATAACCCCAGCGATGACTGGTATTTTAGAGTTGAGGGTTTGTCGTCAGACTTCGAAATCAACCTCGATCAGGACGCCGCCGATCCCGGCCGAACCACGCTGTTTGTCAATCACAAAGTACTCGATTTTCAAGGTAAGTACATTGGCACCATAGGGGTTGGTTTGGCCTCGGACGTGATCATGACCATGATCGAAACCTATCAACAACGCTACGGCCGACAAGTCTATTTCGCCAATAAGCAGGGCGACATCGTGCTGCACGGCAGCATGCTTAAGAACGCCAGTAACTTGCGTGCAATGGAAGGTATCAACGAAATTGCCACACAAATCTTGACCAGTCAGGGCGGCACTTTCAGCTATCGACGCGATGGCCAAAATACGTTTCTTAAATCGCGCTTCATCTCTCAATTGAATTGGTATTTATTGGTTGAGCAACAGCAGCAAACCAGCAATCAAGTAACCGATGCGCTGTGGATTAATTTGGCCTTAAGTGCTGGCATCACGCTGGTCATTTTGACGCTGGCCTTTTTGACACTCAATCACTTCCAGAACCGCATTGAAGAGCTAGCCAGCCGCGATCAACTCACCCAGACCGCCAACCGCAACAACTTCGAAGCGGGCTTCGATCAAATGGTGTACTACGCCCACCGGCAACGACAAAATCTGTCTATCATCGTGACCGATATTGATCACTTCAAATCGGTAAACGACAATTTTGGCCATCTAGCCGGCGACCGAATTTTAACGCAGGTAGCCGCAGTGCTGTCGGCGCAATTGCGTAAATCAGATGTGATTTGCCGCTGGGGCGGAGAGGAGTTTTTAGTTGTCTTGCCAGACTGCAATCTCACCTTCGCCGCAAGCATCGCTGAAAAAATGCGCAAAGCGATAGAGACCAATATTGCCACCGACGACACTCAGTCGATCAGCGCGAGCTTTGGTGTTGCCGAGTTGGAAAACGAGACTGAAACCAGCCAACAGCTGTTTGCCCGCGCAGACGCCGCCCTCTATGACGCCAAAGCCAAAGGGCGCAACTGCGTATGCTGCGCCACACAAAGCGAACTAGAGCCCTGCTGAATAAACGATCAGCGGGTTCCTCCAAAGTAGCCGATGCTAGGAGAATTTTTGCCAGGCAGTGCGCGTGAGATTCTCGCAGCCTTCGGCACCTAGATAAATATTATCCTCGATGCGAATGCCGCCATAGGCTTTAAACTTATCCACAGCCCCCCAGTGGATCAACTTGCCTTTCTCTTGCTCACGGACGGGATTGAGCAGTGCATCGATAAAGTACAACCCCGGTTCGATAGTAAACACCTGCCCAGTTGCCAGCGGCCGTGTCAATCGCAGATAAGGATGATCCTCCGGTGGCGCCACCTCACTGCCATCGACGGTGTGCATCCAGCCTCCGCGTTCATGCACCTGCAATCCCAGCAAATGTCCGAGCCCGTGCGGGAAAAACAATTGCGTAATTTTGTTGTCGATCAATTGTTGTTCACTGCCTGTGACCAAGTCGAATTGTTTCAACAAAGACGCCAACAATTGGTGGGTCTTTAGGTGCAAATCCAAATAGCTATCGCCCACCTTGATCTGCTCAATGACTCGTAACTGCATCTCGTCGACGGCATCAATCATTTGATCAAACTCACTGCCCGGAGTGGCGTAAGTGCGACTAATGTCGGAGGCATAACCCCCGATAGTCGCGCCGGCATCGATCAAAAATGAGCGCGATTGGCCGGGCGCTTGACGCAGTTTTTGGGTGTAGTGCAAAACCGCACTGTGTTCGTTGAGGGCAATGATATTGCCGTAGGGAAGATCCTCGTCCAACTGTGAGGTTGCCATCAGATAGGCCATATGAATATCGTATTCCGAGCCGCCGCTGCGAAAGGCCGTCTCTGCCGCGACATGCCCATGAATGGCTTTTTCATTGGCCAGACGAATGCATGCCACTTCGTAGGCGCTCTTTTGCGCGCGATGAAAATCGATGGCCGACAAGAGCGCCGGAGGGTTGATGTCGGTGGGCAAGTCGGGGCAATCGTCGGTCACACCGATGAAGGCGATGTCTAAATCCCGCGACAGCTGGCGCTGCATCTCACGCTGAGAAGCAATCACTTTCACATCAAACGCGGCCAACACCGCTTCGTCTTGCAACGGATTAATCTGATGCCATATATCTTTTGGTTGATGATAAAAAAGCACCGGCTTAGCCAGCTTTGACGAAATCCACACGTAGCAGCCCGGTCGATCCAGCAATGGCAACCACGCCCGAAAGTAAGGATTGACCATAAAGGGGTAATCAACATCGTCACGAAAGGGGTGTAAAACCTCCCCGGCAGAAATCAACAGCGCGTCAAACTCCAGCGCGGCTAGAGTATCGGTCACCTGCATAAACTGATCGGCGGTGTGTTGGCAAAAAAGTGACTGTAGCGACTGAGGGACCACGTAAACTCCTGAAGACTAAGCGAAAACCGAAAAAGAACATCAACCTTAGCGTCACTATAATCGGCCAGAGGGGCATTCTCCATTGCCTTAATAGAACGAATAATTCTGGCAAAGACTCATAAACTCCATTTTTATTCAGAGTAAACACTGACGCATAAATCTATCGATACTCGAAGGATTTATGTAAACACACCAAGAATTATGGTGATTTAGCGGGAAAGCGCCTACCATTGATAAACAAAAATTATCAGAGACGGCATAATTCTGAATTGGACAGCCTCTCCTCACCCCCACAAAATAGTCGGCTGCTCAACCTAGGCTAGAGACACTATGATTGAAAGTTACACCCCCAGCGATCTTCGACAACTGATTCGGGACGGTCAGTTCAACGCCAATACCTCGGGCCAATGCCAGGGCTTTGTGCAATGTAATGTGGCCATCTTGCCAAAAGACTGGGCCGCCGAATTTCTGCAGTTCTGCCAACTCAATCCCAAACCTTGCCCACTGGTCGCCATGGCCGCCAATCCCGGCGATACCCATATTGAGGGTATCGGCGCCGATTTCGACATTCGCACCGATGTGCCCCGCTATCGAGTTTGGAAAAACGGCACATTAAGTGAAGAGGTCTCCGACATTCAACATCTGTGGCGCGATGATTTGGTTACTTTTTTGATCGGCTGCTCTTTCTCGTTTGAAGAGGCACTGCAAGCCGATGGCCTCGAGATCCGTAACATCGCGGAAGGCAAAAACGTGCCCATGTACAACACCAATGTTGCCTGCCGCCCCGCCGGCCGTTTCAGCGGCAATACCGTGGTGAGCATGAGGCCTTTCAAGCCCGCAGACGCGATCCGCATGATTCAGATCTGTTCGCGATTTCCGTCGGTACACGGAGCACCAATTCATTTTGGCGATCCAGCCGCCATTGGCATCAGCGATATCAATCAGCCAGATTACGGCGATGCCGTCACCATCAACGATGGCGAAGTACCGGTATTCACCGCCTGTGGCGTCACCCCACAAGCGGCAATCATGGAAGCTAAACCCCCTTTCTGCATTACCCACAGCCCCGGTTATATGGTGGTCACTGACATGCCCAACAGCCGTTTAGCGGTGCTTTAATCCCAACTCAACCAAGGAGAAACCCATGGCTTTATTATTGAATTGCGATCTGGGCGAGAGCTTTGGCTCTTGGACCATGGGAATGGATGAGGCGGTAATGCCTCACATCGATCAAGCCAACATTGCCTGCGGTTTTCACGCCGGCGACCCATTGATCATGAGCAACACCTTAAAACTGGCCCAGCAGCACGACGTTCGCATCGGTGCGCACCCCTCTTACCCCGACTTAGCGGGTTTTGGCCGCCGCAGCATGAATTGCTCCGGCGATGAAATTAAAGCCTTCATGAGTTACCAAACAGCGGCACTGGGTGGCATGGCTCAATCCATGAATTTGAGTTTGGAATACGTTAAACCTCACGGTGCGCTCTATAACGACATGATGGCCAAAGACGAGGTTCGCCACGCGATTATGGACGCCATCGCGGGCTTCCATTTGCCCATACGGCTGATGTTGCAAGCAACGCCAGAAGCCGACCTGCATCGCCAAGAAGCCCAGCAACGTGGCCTTGAGCTCTACTTCGAAGCCTTCGCCGATCGCTGCTACGACGACGATGGCAAACTGCTTTCACGGGCTAAACCCGGTGCCGTGCACAGCAGAGAAAAAATGCTGGCACAGGTCAAGCAACTCAACGAGCAGGGCACCATCACCACGATCAGTGGCGACACCTTATCTCTGCAGGCCGACACCCTCTGTGTTCACGGCGACAATATCGAAGGCGTTCAAGCCATTGAAGCCATTCGCGAGTTGATCACAGCATGAAAATACACGTAGCTGGTGAAAACGCCCTCATGGTTTACTTCGGCGATCGTCCTGGGCTAGAAACCCGCCCCGACGTATCCGCGCAGGTGCAGCGCATGGCCCAGAGCTTACCGGCGCTATTGAACGATCAGCTGCTGGATTTAGTGCCGTCTTACGCCTCTTTGTTAGTGCTATTCAATCCCTTACTTACCGACCACCTGCGTGTTCGCAAAGCCATTCACGCAGCTGTCGATAGCGATAACAACGCCGACACAGGCGAGGGTAGGCTGGTGGAGTTACCCGCCTATTACGCCGAGGAAGCAGGCCCAGATTTAAACGCCTTAGCAGAGCGAGCACAACTGAGTATCGAGCAAGTCATCGAGTTACACCAAAGTGCCGAATACCGCGTTTACGCTATCGGCTTTGCCCCCGGCTTCGCCTACTTAGGACAAGTCGACGAGCGCATAGCCGCGCCCAGATTAAGCACACCTCGACAAAAAGTTCCCAAAGGCGCGGTGGCCATCGCCGATCGTCAAACCGCGGTTTACCCGGCGGTATCACCCGGTGGCTGGAACTTGATAGGCCTGTGCCCCACGCCCATGTTCAATCCCAAAAATGACCCCACCATGCCCGTCAGTGTTGGCGATCGAGTGCGCTTCAAAGCCATTGGCCGCGAAGAGTTTCTCTCATTGGGCGGCGAGTTAACGGGGGAGTGGAAATGAGCATCAAAATCATCAATCCCGGTATTCTCTCACTGCTGCAAGACGCCGGTCGCTTTGGCCAACATCAAATTGGCCTCACCAGCGGCGGCCCTATGGACCCTCTGGCGTTTCACTGGGCCAATCGTCTCTGCGACAATCGCCCCGGTGCCACCGCCATTGAAATCAGCGTCGGCGGCTTCAAGATGCAGGCGCAAACTGCGACTCGTATTGCCGTGACCGGCGGCGAAGTTCCACTCACCATCAACGGTGAAGCGGCGCAGCGTTGGCGCAGCTATTCCATCAACAGCGGCGACACCCTAGAACTGGGCTACAGCCAGAAAGGCTGTCGAGCCTACCTCGCGGTCAGTGGCGGCTTTCACATCGAGCCCGAATTTGGCAGCAGTGCCACCGTCGTGCGCGAGGGCATCGGCGGTATCGACGGCGGAGCATTAACCGCTGGGGCCATCATCAACTGCGATGAAGACCGCGGCCAGCAACATTGGCGCGTGCCTGAGAGCGAGCAACCTCAGTTCAGTAAACACGTGACCCTGCGAGTTATCCCTGGCTATCAAGACCACAGCTTTGATCGCATTCAGCAGCGTTTGTTTTTTCACAACACCTTCGAGGTGAGCGATCGCTGTGATCGCATGGGTTACCGCCTCACCGGCCCCAATGTTAGCTCCAGTATTGAGGGTATTTTATCTGAGGGAATCTGCTTGGGTGCCATCCAAGTACCCGCTGATGGCCAGCCCATTGTGCTGATGAATGATCGTCAGACCATCGGTGGCTACCCCAAGATTGGCTCGGTGCTGTCGCTCGATTTAGCCAAACTGGCGCAATTGCTGCCGGGGGACAAAGTCAGCTTTGCCGCTATCACCATCGACAAAGCCCACAATATTCTGCATCTAGCTCACAGCCGCTTTCACGCCGCCGCGCTAGAACCGATTGATGCCTAAGGGCTCAGGAAACTCGGTAGCACCCAAGTATTAAGAGATTGCCATGAACAATACCCCGTTGGACGAACAACAACTCAGCCAGCAAATCGAAGATCTGCTGGTATCGCGCAACCCTCGTGGCATGAAGACGGTGCAACAAGCCTTGCAGCCCGGCTACTACCGCCGCGCCGCTCGGCTCATGCGCGACGTCAAAGGCACGGTACTGATCGGTACCGGTTTCCCGGTGGTTGACACCTTTGAGACTGACGGTCCGGTGGGCGCAATCGCCCTCTACGACGCACTCGCAAGCCTCGGTGCTGAACCGATCATTGTCTGTGGTGCGCCACTGTCACAGGCGCTGAGCGATCGCTATCGCGTGCACGAAATCGTCGTCGGTCCTCACACTCAGCGCCAACAAGAAGCCGAAACGGCCCTGCAAACACTGCAACCTGAGCTCATTATCTCTATCGAGCGCCCAGGTATGGCCGCCGATGGCAATTACTACAACATGCGCGGTGAAGATATCAGCCCGCGAGCGGCCTGCTTCGACACCTTCATGCAACAAGCCGATTGCCCCACCATCGCCATTGGTGACGGCGGCAATGAAATCGGCATGGGTAACATTCAGCAGGCGCTGGAAAAACTCGATATTGTGCCCGCCGCTACCACCTGCACCGAACTGGTGATCGCCGATGTCTCCAATTGGGCCGCCCATGGCCTGATTGCCATTCTCGGCTGGTGGAAACAACAAGATTTACTGGCCCAAGTCGACAGCCTCGCCATTCTTCGCTACCTATCTGAGCACGGCAGTGTCGATGGTGTCACTCGTGAAAACCAACTCACGGAAGACGGTTTGGCAGCGGAAGAGGGCATAGGGGTTATTCAATCATTGAGGACATTGACGGGCTTCTGCGTCTAATTCACAACACCCAACTAGGCTGGAATAAGCTATGCGTATTCGCAATTTGATGACCTTTGTCAAAGTCGCACGACTCGAGAGTTTTCACGCGGCCGCTCGTCAATTGCACGCCACCCAGCCGGCCATCTCCGCGCGCATTGCCGCGCTCGAAAGCGAGCTGGGCGTTAAGCTGTTTATTCGCGACACCGGTGGCACTCGCCTCACCTCGCGCGGCCAACAGTTGCTGCCCTACGCCGAAAAGCTGGTGGAAATCTCTCGCGAGATGAAAAACCAAATCAGCCAAGAAGTCCCCGATACCGGCTGTATTAAAGTAGGCATTGCCGATACCTTGGCCTACCTTTGGGTGGGCCCCTTGCTCAGCCATTGGCGTCATCAATTTCCGCTAATTGAGTTCGAAATCGCTGTGGATATCTCCACCAACCTACAGCGCCAACTGGAAAACCACGAGCTGGACTTGGCATTGATGGTTGCCCGCGATCATTCGGCCGCTATCACCACCCAGCCCCTGTGCAGTTATCCACAATGCTGGGTGGCCTCTCCCCAACTGCTCGAACAGAAAGCCAGTCTCAGTGGTGAGCTGGGTCTTGAACAATTGGGACGACAACCGATTTTGAGCTTTCCTCGCAATACCAAACCCTGGCAGTACCTGCAGGACCTATTTGGCGCGCTAAAAGATCGAAAACCCATGTTGCACACCTGCAGCTCCGTAGAGAGCCTACTGACGCTCGCGCGCCAAGGCTTAGGCATTACCTTGCTGCCCAAACCACTGGTTGCCGATGACTTGGATCAAGAGACACTGATGGAGCTGTCGTCGCGAGAGCAACCACCCGAACTTAACTTTTGCTGTAACTGGCGAGCCGATGACGATCGCATTCTCCCGCGACTACTGGCCGACTCAGCCCTCGACATCATCAACCCAGACGCCGTCAAAGAATCAACCGATTCATCCAAATAAGCATTTTTGGCAGTTAATTCAACTTAAGATTATCGAAAAAGATGCGCTTTCGACTTTTTCGCTATGCTAAAGTTTCGCCCCTGATAAGTATTCGTTTGCAGCTGGCGCCAAAGTCATCGCCGCTGTTTATCAACACAGGTTTATCAATACACTGTATCCATTGTTTTTTAGTAAGGTTCCACCATGAGCATTGTTTTTCTGAATAACACTTTCCTACCCATGGAAGAGGCTAAGATCTCCCCCATGGATCGAGGCTTTCTCTTCGGTGATGGCATCTACGAAGTTATCCCCTCGTACCAGGGAAAGTTGGTGGGATTTGCGCCGCACATTGAGCGCATGAACAATGGCATGGAAGAAATTGGCATCAACTTCGATTGGTCGCTGCAGCAATGGCGCGATGTGGCTGACACCCTGATCAAAAAAAATGAAGGCGACAATCTGGGCATCTATTTACACGTCAGCCGCGGTACCGACAGCAAACGTTTTCACGCCTACCCAGACGACGTAGCGCCCACCGTATTTGCCTTCGCCTTTGAAATTCCAGCGGCCCCGGTGGCCGACAAAAGCCAAGCCAAGGGCTACAAAGTCAGCACCACTCGCGATCTTCGCTGGGAGCGTTGCCACATTAAATCCACCGCACTGCTGGGTAACGTCATGCATTTTCAGCACGGTTTCGAGCGCGGTGCCAATGAAACTCTGCTCTTTAATGCCAACAATGAGCTCACCGAAGCGTCGGCCTGCAACGCCTACATCGTCAAAGATGGTGTCATTATTACGCCCCCGCTGGACAACCAAATCCTGCCGGGCATTACCCGCTTTATGCTATTGGATATTCTGAAGAAAGATGGCTCACTCAAAGTCGAAGAGCGAGTGGTGACCATGGATGAAGTCTTTGATGCCGACGAAGTCTGGGTCACCTCCTCATCAAAAGAAATTGCCGCCGTGGTTGAAGTTGATGGTAAACCGGTGGGTAAAGGTGAAGTAGGGGATGTTTGGCAAGCGGCCCAAGCACTCTACAGCGCCGGCAAATACAATTACTGATTTAACTTTTACTAATTGAATTATGCAAAATCAGCCGTGATCGCTGCTTCACGGTTTTATTCACATGATGACGGCCAATAAGGGTCGTCACGACGAGATGTAACATGAGCCGTCCCGCCAAAGCGATTGTCGATCTAGCCGCCGTTCGCCACAATTATCAACTGGCCCAGCGCTTAGCACCCAAGGCCAAAACCCTCGGCGTGGTTAAAGCCAACGCCTATGGTCACGGCGCCATCGCGGTGGCCAGAACCCTGGAACCTCTAGCGCCGGTATTGGCCGTCGCCTGCATCGAAGAAGCGCTTGAACTAAGAGCCGCCGGCATCAAAAAACCGATTCTATTGCTCGAAGGCGCCTTCGAAAAAAGTGAACTTGAGATCGCCAGCCGGGAAAATTTTTGGCTGATGACTAGCAGCATCGAGCAAGTCGAAAATATCGTCGAAACAAAAACCCAGCACCCCCTTCAGGTTTGGTTAAAAGCTGACTCGGGTATGCACCGATTGGGACTGCAGGGCGATCAACTGCCAAAAGCCTATCGACAGCTGCGTTCACTCGAGCATGTTCATAATGACATAGTTCTGGCCACGCACTTCGCCGCCGCCGATGAGCTCGACAGCGATTTCACCGAACAGCAAATCCAAGAATTTTCGAGTGTCAGTGAAGGCCTGTCAGCGCCACTAAGCATGGCCAACTCAGCGGGCATCTTAGCTTGGCCTCAATCTCACGGCAGTTATAACCGACCGGGGATTATGCTTTACGGCTCTTCACCGTTTGCGGCGCCACAAGAAAATGCTGATCAATTGAAAAGCGTGATGTCTCTGCAATCAGAAGTGATCGCCCTGCGCCGTATCGATGCCGGTGAAACCGTCGGCTACGGACGCAACTGGACCGCGCAGCGACAATCGACCATAGCCACTGTGGCCATTGGTTACGGCGACGGCTACCCGCGCCATGCCCCCAATGGCACGCCGGTGTTTATCAATGGCCAAATGCTGCCACTGGCAGGTCGAGTCTCCATGGACATGATCACCGTCGACGTCACCGAGCTTGAACAGGTTACCGTGGGTGATTCAGTGGAATTATGGGGGGAGAATCTCTCAGTCAATCGCATCGCAGAGCACGCCGGCACCATTGGCTATGAATTGATGACCCGTATGCCTTTAAGAACACCTAGAATTTACATCAATGAGTAAAATTATTATTGATGGTTTTGAAACCCCAATCGTTACTCAATCATCAGATTGTAATACAGCAATCTCACACTTCCCGCGGGACACCCCCTTAACGGAAGACGTTACCGGATCAAAAGTCCGGCAGGAGCTTTTATGTTGTACCGAGGTTATTTTTCGCTTGCGCACTGGTCAAAAGCCGGCGAGCAATTTTGGGTTCGCTACTGTGCAGAATTTCACGCCGATGAATTTCAATCCGGCGGTGGCCTGCTAAGACAATTAGCGGCGAAAAAAATGCTGGAACTCAACGCCGACGGAATCTGCATTGAAAATGTAGATTTAATCGCCGACCAACAATCTGCCAACGACGACCATATCGATTGCCTTGGCATTTATTCTCGCGCCGCTAGTGGTGGTGAACAAATCGAATTTCGAGTCTGATCGACTCGAGAGGGGTCAACACGGTTGACTGGCCCCACTATCCGACTTCACTACCGGGGCTTTTTAGGGGTAAATCGCTTGGGTGAAGCAAAAAGGGTTAGGCAGATACTGCCTAACCCTTTTTTTATGGCCTACACAATGCGTGTAAGGCTGAGCGCCATCAGCCATTAAACCTCAAACCCTGACAATCACCTCTCGTCGCGGGCTTTGAAACTAACCTTTCTTTTTGGTCAGAACCAACCAAAGCGCGTGAACCACACCGGGAATACCACCCAGTAGTGTCAACACGATGTTGATCCAAAAGTGAGTCGACAAACCAACCTGCAAATAAGCCCCAACTGGCGGCAAAAAGATAGCCAGTAAAATTTTAATCAGATCCATGTGAAAACCCTTTTCTTGTTTTAATGAAGCGCCCAGTGTGACAGAGGCCTTGACTCGATTAAAGCGCGATGGCGACTCAACAGCCGGCGATACTGCGGAATTTACACAGAGTTTACAGATGAAGGGAATATGGACGGATATTGTTGAATTAAGCCCAGCCATCCTTGACCGAGCTTAAGCATCAGCGCTGGGATATCCCCTGATGAAGCGCCGATGGTAATTGCGGCTCTTCTGCAAAGGCCTCACCAAAATCAAAGGCACTGGCGAGTACCCCTATGGTGAAAATTGCGACCGCGACTGTCATTACATCAATTTTCATTATTACACCCTAATGCCCTTTATTATGTTGTTGTCTTGAGCGAAGAGAGCAAGTTTTATACCGAAAAATTAGGTAAACGCCAAGCTTTTGACAACAAAAAGTTCTTAGGGGAAAGTTTACCCCCTCCGTCAAAATGAACAAGAGAGTAAGAAAGAAGATGAGAAAGGGCTCACGCTCGATGTAAGCGCACACTTACAAACGTGAAATGGAACACGACTTTTCGTGGCTTTGAACGCCATTTTGGCGAAAATTCCGACATAGTACTCAACAAACAATCCCTGCCAATCGGTAAAAATGCCTCATTAAGAGGCACTTTTATTGAGCATTTAATCCTGTAGCGTCGAGATCGAGCTTAAACAGGATTAGCCTAAAAAGAACTGATAGGCCTCGTTATCGGTCTCATCCCAATAGCGATAGCCCAAGTCATCCAAGCAGGCATTGACCGCTTTGCGCTCGGACTGGCTCACTTGCAGCCCGACAAATACACGGCCGTACGCCGAGCCGTGATTGCGGTAGTGAAACATCGAGATATTCCAGCGACCCGCCAGTTTGGTCAAAAACTTCAGCAATGCCCCGGGACGCTCGGGGAACTCAAAACGATAGACTCGCTCGTCGTCAACCTGAGGCGCGTGCCCACCCACCATATGGCGAATGTGCAACTTGGCCACCTCGTTATCGGTCATATCGACCACTTCATAGCCCTTCTCGCGAAGCTCGCTCAGCAGGGCAGCGCGATCCTCTCCACCGGGCAAGACCTGAACGCCCACAAATATACGAGCGTCTTTATCGTCGGCGTAGCGATAGTTGAACTCAGAGATATTGCGCTTGCCCAGATCCTTACAGAAGGTTTTGTAAGAACCCGACTTTTCGGGAATAGTCACCGCCAAAATAGCCTCGCGCTGCTCACCCGTTTCGGTGCGTTCAGAGATATAGCGCAGACGATCGAAATTGGTATTGGCACCACTGGCGATGGCGATCAGGGTTTGCCCCTCGCAATGGTTTTCTTCGGCGTACTTCTTCAGCCCTGCCAGCGATAGGGCGCCAGCGGGTTCGGTGATCGAGCGAGTATCTTCGAAGATATCTTTAATCGCCGCGCACATTTCGTCAGTATTGGCGGTGATCACCCCGTCGATGGAATCCTTGATCACACGGAAAGTTTCTTTGCCGATTTGAGCTACGGCGACACCGTCGGCAAAGATACCCACTTCAGACAAAGTCACACGGCGCTTTTTATCCATGGCGACTTTTAAGCAAGCGGCGTCTTCGGGCTCTACCGCAAACACTTTAATTTCTGGGCGCACGTATTTGATGTAGGCAGCCATACCCGCACATAAACCTCCGCCACCAACGGGGATAAAAATGGCATCGATGGGGCCTGGGTGCTGACGTAGAATCTCCATGGCCACGGTTCCCTGACCGGCGATCACATCGGGGTCATCGTAGGGATGGATATAAGTCAGCTGCTTTTCTTCGACCAGTTTTTGCGCGTGGGCCGAGGCCTCATCGTAGGTATCGCCCTGCAATACCACTTTGGCACCGCGAGCTTTCACCGCATTGACCTTAATCGCCGGCGTCGTGCGAGGCATGACGATGGTTGCTTTAACCCCCATTTCCGCCGCTGACAGCGCCAGACCTTGAGCGTGGTTACCCGCCGAAGCCGCGATCACTCCGCCCGCGCGCTGCTCATCGCTAAGCTGACGCAACTTGTTGTATGCGCCACGAATCTTGAATGAAAACACCGGCTGCAGATCTTCACGCTTTAACAACACTTGATTGTTCAAACGGGCAGAGACAAAGCGGGCTTTATCCAGAGGAGTCTCGACGGCGACGTCATAGATGCGTGCGTCGAGGATTCGCTTGATATAAGACTGTGGCATGGGGCTTGGCTTTCATTCAGTTATCGGGAAAGGCGCCATAGTAAATCATTGCCCGATAAACAGCTATCGGCGGGGGGATCGGGGCTTTATAATAGCGCCCAACATTTCTCTTACCCACTACCGAGATGACGCCAACCGCCATGACCCAGGACGAACTGAAAAAAGCCGTAGCCAAAGCCGCTGTGGATTACATTCAACCGAAACTCGAAAGCCACAGCATCGTCGGGGTTGGTACCGGCTCCACCGCCAACTTCTTTATCGATTACTTGGCCGAGATTAAAGGTCACTTTGACGGCACCGTCGCCAGCTCAGAGGCCTCCGCCGAGCGTTTAAAAGCCCACGGCATTCCGGTCTACGACCTCAATAGCGTGGATTCCATGGTGGTGTATGTGGATGGCGCCGATGAGACCAACCCAGCACTGGAACTGATTAAAGGTGGCGGTGCCGCCTTAACCCGCGAGAAGATTGTCGCCGCGGTTGCCGATGAGTTTGTCTGTATTGCCGATGGCAGTAAGTGGGTCGACGTCTTGGGAGCCTTCCCGCTGCCGGTGGAAGTCATCCCCATGGCTCGCTCTCATGTTGCTCGCGAGCTGGTTAAGCTCGGTGGCGATCCGGTCTACCGCGAAGGCTGTATCACCGATAATGGCAACATCATTATCGATGTTCACAATATGTCGATCACCAACCCCAAGGCCACCGAGGCGGCCATCAATCAAATTGTGGGCGTGGTCACTAACGGACTGTTTGCCGAGCGCGCCGCCGATGTACTGTTGATCGGTCGTGAAGCCGGCGTCGAGACCATCAAAGCCTAAGCGCCGGTCAGCCGCTCCGCCATCAGCGAACGGAACATAAAAAGGCCAAGTTAGTATCGATGCGAAACGCTCGAATCCTACTTGGCCTTTTTTATGGGGTGCGCTTCGACTTTATGAAGCGCTACTTCTACCGCGGCATTTGATCGACACTGATCGCACCGCCGCGTATCGAAAGCTCAGTGCAAGTTTTACGATCGACAGCTTTCGTCATTTGCGTTAATAGCAGCGATCAAAAGTTACGCCCAAGAACTGCGATCGAAACAGACAACCCCATTGGAACTTTGCGAATCATTCACTAAGCCACTGCGCTAGTCGAAACCTCTCGCTCGAAAAATACGCCTTTTTGATCAATCAAAGACTCCACCGCGGCTTTATAGTGATTACCAATGACGTTGCGCTTCAGCTTTAGTGTCGGCGTTAGCATTTCATTGTCCGGTGTCCATTCATCGCTCACCACCAAGACTTGATGCATCTGCTCATGGGCTGGCAACTGCTGATTAATACTCTCAATAGCCGACTCAACCGATGTGCGAACCGCATCGACACTCATAGCTTGCCCCGCTTCAGAAAGCCCCGCCAGTAACACCGGTTGATCCATGCCGTGACCCATGATGCACATTTGACCCAATTCAGCGATATCACCCAATTGGTTTTCGAGCACCGCCGGGCGAATGAATTTTCCTTTCGACGTTTTAAAGGTCTCACTTAAGCGACCGGTGAGATACAAGTTGCCATCGTCATCGAGATAACCAGTATCACCAGTGTGGTAGTAACCGTTGCGTAGAACTTCAGCGGTTTTCTCTGGCTCCAGATAATAGCCTTTCATCAAAGCCTCGCTTTTGAAAAGGACTTCACCTTCATCGCTAATTTTTAGCTCGCAATTATCCATTGGCTTTCCTACTGAGCCAGGAATCGGATCACCTTCGCACATGCAGCCATAGATGAAGTTCTCTGTCATGCCGTAACCATCTTGCAAGGGCATACCCAAATTTAAATACCATTGCTGTACATCCAAGGGCACAGGTGCAGAACCGGTAATAAACATATCCACCGAGGCCAACCCTAACTGCTGCTGAACTTTCTTTTTAATCAGCGAGGACAAAAACGGAATCTTTAACATCAAATTAAGTTTGCGAGGGGGCAATTTACTTTCGACACCCTCTTTGAATTTTTTCCACAATCGCGGCACCGAGAAAAACAGCGTCGGGCGAATTTCTCTCAAGTCTTCAACAAACGTATCGAGCGATTCAATAAACGAAATAGGGGCGCCGCAATAGAGCGATTGCACTTCAATCACAATCCGTTCAGCCGCGTGCGACAAAGGTAGATAAGAGACAAAACGATCGGCTTCGGTGCGTTGATTACGCTCCATCATATTGACGATCGAAAAAGCCGCGTTGCGATACAAATGCATCACGCCTTTCGGGTTTCCGGTGGTGCCCGAGGTGTACATGATGGTAAACATGGTATCGAGATCGGGAATAGGGCTTTCGCTCATGGGCTCACAGGCCGCTTGTATCTCGGCAAATGAAATGTCGCATTCAATCGTGCAGCGATCGATGGCAATGGTTTTAATGCCTTCGGGTTTCGCCTCTTCAATGGCCGAAAAGTCATCGGCGCCGCCGATAATCAATAGCTTACTGTCGCTGTGCTCCATCACGTAGCGCATTGAACTGGCCGATTGGCCCGGATACAAAGGCACACTGACCAAACCGCTCAACATAATGGCCAAGTCTGAAATAATCCACTCGGCGCAATTTTTTGCGTAGAGTGCTACGCGACTGCCCGGTGCCAGGTTTTGCTGCTTTAGGTAGGTTGCCATGCGGCGAGCTTCTTGCCCGGCTTGCTGCCAAGTCCACTGTTGCCATTGACGATTTCTCGGTTGACGCAACCATACTCGATCCGGAGCATTTTGCTCCCAGTGATAAAGTCGCTCGGGCAAACTGGTGTAACGTTTCTCGCTCATAATCCACTCTCTCATTCGCAGCTACTGAAAGCCAAATCACTCTTATTTTTCTAGAGACAGACATTAGACCCATTAGTCATTGGGTAAAATGACTACAGATTACATTGCAATTGACCCTTTCTGCACTTCAATTTGAGTTGATCACTGTTACAATCGATACCCATGTCTAAACGGTCTCACCTTCACCCAGCGTTTCTTTCTGCCTTTTTTCAAGGGCCTGCGTCGCTGGGTCACGACCCCAAAACCATCCTTGAGCAATGCGACATAGATCCGCGGGCACTCACCGATGACGACTACGCCATTAACCTCTCGACCTTTAAAGACTTGATTGGTTTTGTTTGGCGCTTACTCGACGATGAAGGTGGCGGCTTTTACAGTCGCCCCATGAAGCCCGGCGCCTTCGCTATGGGCTGCCACGCCATTATTACCACACCCAATTTGCGCAAAGCGCTGATTCGCCAAGGGCGTTATCACAGCTTGCTGCAAATCGGTATCAACAGCACCATCGAAGAGAAGGGTGAAGAGGCTATCGTCACCTATGCACTCGAGAACCCCAAAGATCTCGACCCCGCCTTTATCATCACCACACTGTTTATTATTCGCATCCGCTGGGCCAGTTGGTTTATCGATAAACCACTGCTGTTAGAACGTATTCACATGACTTGCGACAAACCGGAGTGGGGCGAGCTGTTTGACGATATTTTTCCCTGCCGCCATTACTTCAATCAACCGGCCAACAGCATCGTCTTCAACAAACGTTTTTTGGATATGCCCAACGCGCAAAATCCGCAAACACTGTCGGAATTCTTAGCTGACGCGCCTCAAGGCCTGCTGACTCATTATCAGTCTGACAACAGCCTCACCGCCACCGTACAACGTATGCTTCAAAACGAAGACGCCATTGAGCGCCTATCGTTCGAAACCGTAGCGGAGCGACTTCACACCACCACACAAACGCTTCGTCGTCGCCTCAAAGAAGAGGGCAATACCTATCAGGAAATTAAAGATACGGTCAGACGAGACATGGCGGTTTACCACCTAGTGAAGCTCAATACCCCCATCAACGAAATTGTCACGCTGATGGGTTTTTCCGAGCCCAGCGCCTTCAATCGCGCGTTCAAAAAATGGACCGGCATGACCCCCGGCCACTACCGCGAACACCACCAGCCCACACCAGCCTAAGCTCGAATCATCGGCCGAATAAACTCAGGGCGCCGCAACCACTGACTCAACTTGTAACGCACCGGCATTGAGACTCGCACATAGGCGATCACCAACGGCGATGGGGCCTACGCCTGCTGGGGTGCCCGTCAAGACCACATCCCCCGGCAGCAACGTAAAGTGGCGACTGATGAACGCCAACAATTGCGCCACAGGCGTGATCATGTCGGCGGAGCAACCGTCTTGCTGCAAGTTGCCATTGCGCTCCAACTGCAAGGTGACGCTGGCCCAATCAATGCCTTCGGCGGGAATAAATTGCGACAGCGGACAGCTTCCATCGAAGGCTTTTGCCACCTCCCATGGATGGCCTTTTTCTTTTAGCTCCGATTGCCGCTGCCGCAGGGTGAGATCATAACCAATACCCACCCCAACAATAGCTGCCAGACACTCAGATTCAGACGCCTGAGTCAGTGGTTTGTCGATCAGCAGCGCCATTTCGGTTTCGATATGACAGGGGCCGCTACCGCCAGGGATACCCCAAGGCTGCCCCATGGAGACGATCGCCGTCGACGGTTTGAGAAACAAAATCGGCTCTGTCGGGACGGGATTATTGAGCTCTTTGGCGTGTTCGGCATAATTCCTGCCGACACAGACCACCTTGCCCACCGGCAGGGCTGAAATAGCGCTCTCTTCGGTATTGGGTTCGACCCCCTGCTGTTTGTGCTGGTACGGCATACTTTGTCCTTTCTACCAATGCCCACACCAATTTCCGCCGAAGCGGCTCGTTATCGACTATTCCGCTAACGAATACTGGTTATTTAGAGGCAAATTAAGACGATTTAGCCATCGCCCACTAAGCCGCCTATGCTATCATAGCGCGCTTTATTTTTAGGCCCCTGTGGGTGTTGGTTCGGCTTAGCTGCAACCGCCATCTGTCAGAGCATCATGCAATTTGAGGTTCCCCCTAATGGCCAAGACGTCACTGGATAAAGGCAAAATCCGATTTTTACTGCTGGAAGGCGTTCACCAGTCCGCAGTAGATACCCTGGAAACTTCCGGCTACACCAATGTGGAGTACATCAAGACTTCACTGCCAGAAGATGAGTTGATTGAGAAAATCAAAACCGCTCATTTTGTCGGCATTCGTTCGCGCACCCAGCTTACCCGCAAGGTATTCGAGAACGCACCTAAGTTGATCGCGGTTGGCTGTTTCTGCATCGGCACCAATCAAGTGGATTTGGCAGCCGCACAGGAACACGGCGTTGCCGTTTTCAACGCGCCTTATTCAAACACTCGCTCGGTGGCCGAACTGGTCATCGCCGAAGCCATTTTGCTGCTTCGCGGCATTCCTGAAAAGAACGCCGTTTGCCATCGCGGCGGTTGGTTAAAGTCTGCAGCTGGCTCATTCGAAATTCGCGGTAAGACTCTGGGTATTGTTGGTTACGGCTCTATTGGTACCCAAGTCAGCGTTCTGGCGGAATCTCTAGGCATGAAGGTTGTCTTCTTCGACGTGGTCACCAAACTACCTTTAGGCAATGCCAGCCAAGTTCGCTCGATGGAAGAGTTGCTGGGCCAGGCAGACGTCGTCTCTTTGCACGTTCCAGAAACTGCGGCAACTCAAGACATGATCGGCGCCACTGAATTCTCACAAATGAAGAAAGGGGCCATCTTCCTCAATGCCGCACGCGGTACAGTGGTTGATATCGATGCCTTGGCCGCCGCTATGGAGTCAGGTCACATCGGTGGCACCGCCATTGACGTATTCCCAGTAGAGCCTCGCGGCAACGACGAAGAATTCGTCTCGCCACTGCGCGCTTTTGACAACGCCATCTTGACCCCGCACATTGGTGGCTCAACCATGGAAGCGCAAGAGAACATTGGCTTTGAAGTGGCCGAGAAGCTGGTCAAATACTCTGACAACGGCACCACCACCTCGTCGGTTAACTTACCAGAAGTTGCACTGCCCGAGCACCCGAACGCTCATCGCTTACTGCACGTGCACCAGAACTCACCGGGTATTCTCTCGAAGATCAACCAAGTGTTTTCTGACAACAACATCAACATTGCCGCTCAGTACCTGCAAACCAACGAGAACGTCGGTTATGTGGTTGTCGATGTCAACGCAGACTACAACGACGTAGCGCTGCAACAGCTTCGCGGTATCGAAGGTACCGTGCGCTGCCGCGTATTGTTCTGATAAAAAGAAGCAGGCGAGCCCTTGCTCGCCTGCTTACCACCTCTATCTCGACGGCGTAACGCCTCTCCTATCTTTGTTTGTGGTCCTATTTTTAACCACGCCCCTAAAGCACCCCTTCATTGCTTTTACGCGACTGAAATCCACCGGCTCAATGTAAATTCTCTCCTTCCACCTCTGCCGCACACTCACGCTGCCCAGATGATTAGTTTTCCTGATTCTGTGAACCCGCTACACTGGAGCTCACCAAAACGATTTGAGAAAGCTCATGACACGCCTACTGGCATTATTCTTCGTAGTTCTTCTGCACTCTGGCTGCAGCGATTCCAACAACCAGGACACCGGAAACACCCATACGGGCAGTGCAATAGAAAGTAACATCGACGCCGAGGATTTGAGCTTTATCGAAACCGGTGATCTAGAACAACTGCAAGAGCGTGGCCAGCTGCGCTTACTGGCGCCGCGCTTTGACGGCGCCGACGCCTTGCCCCGCGAAGGGGTTACGGTAGAAAACTACCAACGCATTGCCGAAGCCTTTGCCGAGAACTTAGGTTTAAAGGCCAGCTGGGTATTTGTGGATGAATTTTCTGAGCTCATACCCAGTCTTAATCGCGGCGAAGGGGACCTAATCGTAACCAACATGACGGTCACATTGCCGCGCCTCGAAAACGTGCATTTTTCGAGATCCATCAACAAAGTGAACGAAGTGGTTGTCACTCATAAAGACATCTCAATTACTTCTTTAGAAGAGCTCACCGGCATAGCGCTGACGATTCCCGAAGGAACCGCCTACGTCGAGTCCATCGACCAGCTTGAAACAAAGAAGAATTTGAAATTCTCAGTGAACACAGTCGATTCAACCACCAGCGATAGCGATCTTCTGTCGATGATCGACAACGCACAGCAGGGCGCAACCTTACTCGACAGCGATATCGCTAAAACCTTACTGCTCGACTATCCGGACTTACACGTCGCTTTTACCCTAAAAAAACACCGCCCCATTGCATGGGCAACTCGAAAATCCAGTCCCAATCTGCTCAACAATCTCAATAAGTTTTTGGTCTCCCATCATTTGCAAAGCTCCGCCAACGAACACCAGCATCGCGATTGGAAAAGTATCCAACAGCACGGCAGGTTGCGCATGCTAACGCTCAACAATCCGGCCAGCTACTTTATGTGGCGCGGAGAATTAATGGGTTTTGATTTAGATCTAGTTAACGCCTTCGCCAAACAAAACGGTCTCCACGTATCGGTCATCATCAAAGATGATATCGATCAGCTGATCGCTGCGCTTAAAAACGGCGAGGGTGACATGATCGCCGCCTCGCTCACCAAGACTCAAGCACGGCAGCAACAGGGACTGAACTTTAGCCGCCCCTATTTAAAAGTGAGTGAGCAACTGGTGGGACGAGAGGGCAACAAATCAATCAACAACTGGGCAGAACTCGAAAACCGTATTATTGGCGTCAATCCCAGCACGGTGTTTTATCAACGGTTAATCGATTTAAAAAAATCTCACCCCAACATCACCCTGCAAAAAGAACCAGGCCTAACAACTGAGAACTTAATCGACCAGATGATGAGTGAATCGTTTTACGCCACCGTTGCCGACAGTCACTTGCTGGCGATTGAGCAGGCTCACCGCGAGGACCTAAAAGTCCTGATGGAATTAAATCAACAATCGGATATTGCCTGGGCACTGCGCCCCGATCAGCCAAACCTTAAAGAACAATTAGACCGATTTATCAAAAAAGAGTATCGCGGCCTTTTTTATAATGTGACGTTTAACAAGTACTTTAAAAATAGCCGCCGCATGAAAGCCCACAAAGCTGACCGAGTCACCGACAACGAACAGCTTTCTCCCTACGATCATTTGGTCAAACCTCTGGCCGAAAAGTACGCCATGGATTGGCGATTACTCATTGCACAGATGTATCAAGAAAGTAAATTTAACCCCAAAGCAAAATCCTTTGCCGGTGCCCTAGGCTTAATGCAAGTCATGCCTCGTACCGCGCGCGAAATGGGCTACAAAGATTTGCACACGCCAAGTCAAGGTATCGAAGCCGGTATTGCCTATATGCATTGGCTCGAAGCGCGCTTTCCCGGTGAACTGGATTTTCAAGAGCGAATATTTTTCACCTTAGCCGCCTACAACGCCGGCGCCGGTCATGTGCGCGATGCGCGCCGACTGGCTAAGCAACAGGGCCTCGATCCCAATCGCTGGTTCGATCACGTGGAAAAGGCCATGCTCATGCTGTCAAAACCTGAATACTATAAAAAAGCGCGTTTTGGCTATGTACGTGGCTCGGAACCCGTACATTACGTAAAGGCTATTCGCGATCGATACCTGGGCTATTTACAGATCTGACAACTTAAAAGCGACAAGCCTCACCGGCTACTGACAGGTGACCACCAAAAAGCACAGCAAAGGCTCACTGCCTGTATTTTCAATTCGATGGGGTAAATCGGCGCGATAGTGTGCCGTGTCCCCAGCCCGCAATCCCGTCACGCTATCACCCGATACCACGTTCGCCTGCCCTTGAGAAACCGTAAGTAACTCTTTGGTCCCCTCATAATGAGAAGCACTTTTAAGACTGCTGCCTGGTGCTATGGTCAGCTCATAGAATTCGATGTTCTTTTCCATGTGCAACGGGGAGAGAGTACGAATCTGACACTCTTGATCGGCGCGAAATAGATTATTCGGATCATCACCATGAACCACCTCGATGGTCGACGACGCCCAGGGCTGATCCACCAGCTCGCCAATGGTGATACCGAATGCCTGAGCAATCCGGAAGGTGACCGCAAGTGTTGGATTTGCCTGACCGCGCTCAATTTGACTGAGCATGGACCGACTTACCCCAGAGGCAGCAGCCAACTGATCAAGAGTGAGCTTGTTCTTCTTGCGCAACTCAGTGACCCGCGAGCACAACACCTGGCCAGCAGGATCATCACTTTTGCCGTTCTGAGGCATATTCTTAGCGGGCTTATTATCATCGGTCATTATCACAATCCACTATAAGGGAATTTTTTCTTGCATATCGAACAATCCGTATCTATTATGCCGGAATTGTTTCTCATATATTGAACAGGGCATTCTAATTCAGCTCATGGAAATTTCCACTCAAATCACGCACCGCGTGGCCATATTCGATGGCCGAATGCGGAGTTAGTCGCCGCCCCCCCGTTAGCGGACTTTGGCCGAGCGCGTGAATGCACTCGGCCAAGGCTTTACCTGTGTGATTATTACTGTGAGATCAACCATGAACCGTATCCTCGACACCCTTATCGGGCCACAAAGCCCGTTGCTCGGCGCAACCCGAGCCCACCTGACCGAACAGCTCACCCCCTCTAACTGGCACTGCAAAGCTGTGCCGGTCTATGACAATGACGATTTTCACTACCTGTACATCATCCAACAGATTTGCCAACGCAGTCGCCAATCCTTCTACAGTGTCGCCGTTCAACACAAACAACACCCCTGTGTTGTGGCCACCTTTTTCAAGCTCTCTGATGCTCTGGAGTGGATAGAGCATTGGCCATTGACGGTGCAAGAGGATAGGTCAGCGCTATCAACCACCGCTGCTATGACCTCTGCGGCAGTCTCTACGACAGCGCCGACAACAACCTGTATCAATAGGGTCACTGCTGAAGGAGCCATGGCGGCATGAAAGCACTGGTCAAACAGCAGGCCGATAAAGGCTTATGGCTTAAAGACGTTCCCGAGCCTGACATGGGCATTAACGATGTCGTGATTAAGGTATGGCGTACGGCCATTTGCGGTACCGACTTACACATCTACAATTGGGACAGCTGGGCGCAAAAAACCATTCCCACGCCCATGACCGTAGGCCATGAATTTGTCGGTGAAATTGTCGCTGTAGGCAGTAACGTCAATGATTTTCACACCGGTCAAATTGTCTCTGGTGAAGGCCATGTGGTTTGTGGTCGCTGCCGAAACTGCCTGGCTGGACGCCGGCATTTGTGTGCGCACACCTCTGGCGTTGGCGTTGATCGTGCCGGCGCCTTCGCCGAGTATTTGTCGTTGCCCATGTCCAACGTTTGGGAACATCGTCCCGGTATTGATCTCGATGTAGCCGCCATGTTCGACCCGCTCGGCAATGCGGTACACACAGCGCTGCAATTTGATTTGTTGGGTGAAGATATTCTCATTACTGGCGCCGGCCCCATTGGCGCTATGGCGGCGGCAGTATGTCGTCACGCCGGCGCTCGTCACGTGGTGATTACTGACATTAATCCACAGCGCTTGGCGCTGGCTCAAAAATTGGGGGCAACGCGAACCGTTGACGTAGGTCGTGAAAATTTAGCGGATGTACAAAAGCAATTGGGGATGACCGAAGGCTTCGACGTGGGACTGGAAATGTCCGGCAACCCGCTCGCCCTCAAAGATCTTATCGCCAACTTATGTCACGGTGGAAAAGTTTCCATCTTGGGAATCCCCAGTGGCGAGCTGGCCATCGATTGGAATACCGTCATATTTAATATGCTCACGCTCAAAGGTATTTACGGTCGAGAGATGTACGAGACCTGGTACAAGATGTCGGTAATGGTGGAATCGGGCCTCGACGTCTCTGCAGTAATCACCCATCGACTCAACTACACCGAATTCGAAAAGGGCTTTGCCGCCATGAACAGCGGTAACGCTGGCAAAGTGATCCTCAACTGGGTTGACTGAAGTACGGCGCCCATCGACTCAATAGCCATTGAGCACAAAATTCATTTAATACCAAACTGATTTAACATCGTGGAGACGGCACCATGAGTAGCGCATTTATTGAACATCTCGAGCAACAAGTCGATCAAATTAAAACGGCCGGCCTGTATAAATCAGAGCGATTGATCGATACCCCAC
Source organism: Cellvibrionaceae bacterium (assembly GCA_050633365.1). Taxonomy (GTDB): domain Bacteria; phylum Pseudomonadota; class Gammaproteobacteria; order Pseudomonadales; family Cellvibrionaceae; genus Pseudomaricurvus. The sequence goes on from JBOEGJ010000016.1 coordinate 74,438, forward strand.
AAGGTGCTCATGTGAACCTTGAGAAGCAAAAGCCATTACTAAATCTCTGCGCCAACAATTACCTCGGCTTGGCACAACACCCCGAGGTGCAAAGCGCTGCTCAACAAGGTCTCGAACAATGGGGCTACGGCATGGCCTCCGTGCGATTTATCTGCGGCACTCAAAGACTTCATAAAACACTGGAAAATAAACTCAGTGAGTTTTTAAAAATGGAAGATACCATTTTGTACCCGTCGTGTTTTGATGCCAATGGCGGCCTTTTCGAAACACTGTTGAGCGAGCAAGACGCGGTTATTTCGGACGAGTTGAATCACGCCAGCATCATCGATGGCATACGCCTCTCCAAAGCCAAACGATTTCGCTACCGCAACAACAATCTAGAAGACCTCGAACTTCAACTCAAAAACGCCGACAAAGCGGGAGCACGCTTTAAGCTCATCACCACCGATGGCGTATTTTCGATGGATGGCTCCATTGCACGGCTCGACGAAATCTGTGACCTCGCAGAGCGCTACCAAGCCATCGTGCATTTTGACGACTGTCATGCAACCGGATTCGTCGGCAGCGAAGGTCGTGGCACCCATGAATTTAGACACTGTATGGATCGTGTAGACATTGTCACCGGCACTTTAGGAAAGGCCCTCGGAGGTGCCAGCGGCGGATACACCAGTGCGAAAAAAGCCATTGTAGAGTTATTGCGGCAACGCTCACGCCCCTATTTGTTTTCCAATACAGTGGCTCCCCCGGTTGTCGCCGGCGCCATCAAAGCCATTGAGCTAGCCTCGCAATCGGATCAACTGCGCCATCAGCTTTCGCGCAACAGTGAGCGGTTTCGAGAGGCGATGCTCAGCCACGGTTTCGAGCTACTCCCGGGAGAGCACCCGATCATTCCCGTCATGCTGCACGACGCCAAGATCGCCGCCAACTTCGCCGAAACAATGTTACAGAAAGGTGTCTATGTGGTAGCCTTTTCCTACCCGGTAGTCGGCAAAGGGAAGGCAAGAATTCGCACTCAGATGTCTGCCGCACTCACCGACAACGATGTAGATTTTGCGGTGCAAGCCTTCTGCGATACTAAGAAAGCTCTGGGGCTCTAAGCTCCATACACGGCCAAGTCACTTTCATCCACCGTGGATTAGCGAGAACCATTATATTCCTCTTAACAGGAGTTATTATGTACGCCGTTATCTTCACCGCAGTCATCGATCAAGTTGACAGCGATTACGCTGCCACCGCTGAACGTATGCGCGAACTGGCCTTTAACGAATTTGGATGCTTGAAATTCAATGCTTGCTTGGAAGATGAATTAGAGATCGCCATTTCGTACTGGGAACGCGAAGAGCAGATCCTAGCGTGGAAACAACATGCAGAACACCTCACCGCGCAGCAGTCGGGACGCGAGCGCTGGTACAAACGCTATGACGTAGAAGTCATGCAAATGGTTAGACACTATCACTTTGAACGCGACTAGGAATCTCACCTCATGAATCTCAATCAAGTCACGCTACCGGTGAACGACATGCCCCAAGCCGTTGCATTTTACCAACAGCTTGGTTTTTTGCTTATTGTTGATACCCCTCATTACGCGCGTTTTGAGTGCCCCGAGGGAGAGAGTACTTTTTCACTGTCACTCAGCGATGAGAACTTTAGTAATGGCGCCATCATTTATTTTGAACACGCTCAATTAGATGACTGGGTATCGCAACTGCAAAATCAGGGAATTGTGTTTGATCAACTGCCTGCAGACATGAGCTATCTTTGGCGAGAAGCGATCCTTCACGATCCCGCCGGCAATAAAATCAAACTATTCTACGCCGGTGAAAATCGACTCAATCCACCCTGGCGTGTCAATCCGAGCTCATAAAGCCCTTAGCGAACCCAAACTTCCACCCGTCTGTTTTTAACTTTGGCACTACCTAGATTGGAAGCAACCGGTAAATAAGCCCCAAAGCCTTCCACCGGCCGAGTAGAAATACCGTATTTTCGCAAGGCAGATTTCACCGCCACTGCGCGCAATTTCGACAGCACGATTGCGCGTGTCTCTGTTTGTTTCACATCGCCAAAGCCAACCAAGATGACTTGCCGATCACTGTTCTCCTCTCTCGCCAAGTAAGCCACCAAACGCTGAACATCTTGCTTGGCTTTGTTATCCAGTCGAGCACTGCCCTGTGAAAAACGAAAGTTCACCGACAGTCGACTCGCGGCATGAGTAGCTTCTAAATAGTCTCGCGGTCCTTGGCGAAGCGCCAAGGGTTTTGTAGCCATCAACGCCTGAGAAATAAAGCCGGTGCTCTCGACCTGTTGCTGCCCCGAATCGGTTTGCACAAAATCGACAAAATTCTGAATTTCTTTGGTGATAAGTGACGGCGGCGTGTACAAGAAAAGCCGACGCGACAAGACATAATCTTCGGTGGCGACACTCAGCTTTTGAGGTAACAGAGGCCTGGTGCCGGTATCAGACACAAGCAAGGCTCTCGCTTGACGCACTGAGGCCAAGCCGACAAAACCAATGCCACGAGGATCGTTTGAGACCAAATCGGATAGTTCATCATTAGATTCAAAGCGCCGCGCCTGTGGCGACAATTTGTAACTCTTTCTCAGCACCAAACTTTTGAACGTATCCCAAGTGCCCGAGCGATCATCTCGCGCGTATAGGTTGATGGGCTGATCATCGCCACCCAGCGCTTTCCAATTTGAAATAGCGCCCGAGAAAACACCGGCAATTTGCTCTAGATTGAGCTGTTGAATCGGGTTGTCTTCGTGAACAATCACTGCCAATCCATCGATGGCAATCACATGCTCCGCATCAAAACCACCCATATCACCCATCGACGACAACTTAGTGACTTCTTTGTTTTTGATCGGCCGTGACGACATAGACAAGTTGGCCTGCCCGGCGATCAACGCCTTAAAACCCGTACTCGATCCGTGAGCGGCTACGTCCACATAGATGAAACGCTGCTGTGAATAGCCGCCCACTCGGTATTCATTCTCAATGTCGAGATCGGTAACGGCTACGTCGTCCAAACCCTTGGCGGTAAAATAATCTACCAGTAGGTTTTTCATCAGATTGGCGCCGACGGTATTAGAACCTTGAATCTGAAACAGCCGGCCTTCGGTGCCACTGTCAAATGACACCAGAGCCACGGCCCGAGTAGGCAAACCTATCGCCGTTAGCACCAAGCTAACAGCCAAAAAATGATTAAGAAGAGAGCGATACACTGAGATGGCCTCGTTGCCGAATTAATATGACGACAATAAGACTGTTTCATGACAGAAAAATGACTGTCGATTGAATATTTGATGTAAAAACAAACGCGCATAAAAAAAGCTCGACTCCAGCCTTGCGATCAAGGTTAGAGTCGAGCTTTCAGGTCTTGCTAAAGAGTTAAAAACCTTTGCAGACGCAGACTAGCCAAACTTACTTCTTAGCGCGCTTACGCTCGTTTTCAGTCAGTAGTTTTTTACGGATACGAATACTCTCTGGCGTCACTTCGACCAGTTCATCGTCTTCGATGAACTCTAAAGCCTGCTCAAGGGTGTGGTTGATTGGCGGAACCAAAGTCAACGCCTCATCGGTACCCGAAGCACGAACGTTAGTCAGCTGCTTACCCTTAATTGGGTTGACCGCCAAATCGTTTGAGCGAGAGTGAATACCGATCACCTGACCTTCGTATACGTCGATCGCGTGTCCCAAGAACAAACGGCCGCGACTCTGCAAGTTAAACAGAGAGTAGGCTGCAGTTTTGCCTTTGAGCATGCTCACCAATACGCCGTTTTGGCGCTTGGCCACATCGCCTTCTTTCACTGGACCGTAGTGATCGAAGATGCTGGTCATGATGCCAGAACCGGAAGTGAGAGTGAGGAACAAGCCACGGAATCCGATCAAGCCACGAGAAGGCATGATGAATTCCAAACGCACACGACCTTTGCCGTCGGGCTCCATGTTGGTCAGCTCAGCTTTACGTAAACCCAGCTCTTCCATGATGGCGCCTTGATGCGGCTCTTCCACATCGATAACCACTTGCTCGTACGGCTCTTGGATAACACCGTCAATTTCTTTCTGGACAACTTCTGGACGAGAAACACCCATTTCGAAACCTTCACGACGCATGGTTTCGATCAATACCGACAAGTGCAATTCACCACGACCCGAGACGATGAATTTGTCTGGGGTATCGCCAGGCTCAACACGCAGAGCAACGTTGTGGATAAGTTCTTGATCCAAACGATCCTTGATGTTTCGCGTGGTGACGAACTTGCCTTCTTTACCCGCGAATGGAGAATCGTTCACGATAAAGGTCATGCTTACGGTTGGCTCATCAACACTCAAGGCCGGTAGAGCTTCGATGTTTTCCGGGTCACACAAGGTGTCGGAGATGCTCAAGCCATCAATGCCATTGATACAAACAATGTCACCCGCAGTGGCCAAATCGGTTTCGACCTGCTCAAGACCTAGATAGCCTTTGACGTTAAGAACCTTACCTTTGCGCTCATCACCGTTGGAGCTCTTCACAATCACTTGCTGATTAGGCTTCAAGGTACCGCGGGTAATACGACCCACACCGATAACACCTACATAGCTGTCGTAGGCCAATGCAGATACTTGCATCTGGAAGTCGCCTTCTGGATCAACTTTTGGTGCCGGTACTTTATCGACAATCATTTGATACAACGGCGTCATATCTTCAGCCATGTCCTCTGGATCTTCACCGGCAATGCCGTTAATGGCAGAGGCGTAGATCACTGGGAAGTCGAGCTGCTCGTCGGTAGCACCCAGGCTATCGAACAGATCGAATACTTGGTCCATAACCCAATCAGGGCGAGCGCCTGGACGGTCAACCTTGTTGATCACAACAATCGGACGCAAACCCTGCTCGAAGGCTTTTGAGGTTACGAAGCGAGTCTGTGGCATGGGGCCATCGACGGCATCCACCAACAAACATACGCAGTCGACCATGGACAAAACACGCTCTACTTCACCACCGAAATCGGCGTGTCCTGGGGTGTCTACGATGTTGATGCGGTAGTCGTTCCAGCTGATGGCGGTGTTTTTCGCCAAGATGGTAATACCACGCTCTTTCTCTTGGTCGTTAGAGTCCATGATGCGCTCAGCGCCTTCGTCTTTGCGATCGAGGGTGCCGGACTGGCTCAGAAGTTTATCAACCAAGGTAGTTTTACCGTGGTCAACGTGGGCAATAATGGCAATGTTACGGAGTTTCTCGATCACAACAGTGGTCTCTAAATGCGGCCAATTGCGCGAGTATCGCGTCGGCCATGAAAAAAGGTGCGGCATTATACCCACCTTAAGGCGTCGATTAAATGATCAATAGAGATTTATTTTGCGGGTAAGCGGCGCTAAACAAACATTTCCGAAATAAGCATCAACAAAGGCGCGAAATTGATCAGAGTGCCAGATAACTCGGGGAGCGGAGAAAATCCAGCACTTCATCGGCCGGCATAGGGCGCGCGAACAGGTATCCCTGACCTTCACTACAGCCATTTTCAGCGAGATAAGCCACTTGCTCTGCGGTCTCAACGCCTTCGGCCACCGTCTCGAGAGACAAGCGGCGGCACAACTCCAACACTGAAAACACAATGGCCTGTGACTCTTCATCGTCTTGCAAACGCATGACAAAGCTTCGATCAATCTTGACTGAATCGATGGGAAGGTTGCGCAGAAAGGTCAGAGAAGAGTACCCGGTCCCAAAATCGTCGAGACTGATCTTTACGCCGACGGTGCGCAGCGCATAAAGGTGCTGCTTCACCAACACCTCATCGATCAAGATACTGGTTTCTGTCAATTCCACTTCGAGACGAGTCAGGGGAACATTGAACTGCTCAGCCAGCGAGATCAGATGCTCAGCGAAATTCTCCTGCGCCATCTGCCGCGCGGATACATTGATCGCGATACGCACCCCGCTGGGCAGCAGCTCGTGCCACTGATTGATTTGGTGCAAAGCTTCCGCCATGACCCAGTGACCAATATCGTGAATCAACTGCGACTCTTCAGCCAGTGGGATAAATTCCGCCGGAGATACCACGCCGCGCTCAGGATTAATCCAACGAATCAACGCCTCGAAACCACCGATGGTCATGGTCGACAGATCAATTTTGGGCTGGTAGTAGAGCTCAAATTCGTTGCGCTGCAAGCCTCGAGCGACACTTTGCTCGAGCTCCAAGCGCTCATGCACCTGAGCATTCATGGCCTCAGTAAATAGGTAGTACTTGTTTTTACCCTGCAGCTTGGCCTGATACATGGCCATATCGGCATTGCGCAGTAAAACCTCGGCGTCTTCGCCATCCTCTGGGAACATGGCCACACCGATACTGGCGCCTACAGCCACTTGGCTACCGTGGATCATCAGCGGCTCATTAATATCCATAATCAGGCGCTCGGCCACCAGTGCCGCCTCTCGACCGTTATGCACATTGTTTAAAATTGCATTGAATTCATCGCCGCCACGACGACTGATCACCTGCTCGGGAATTTCATCTGTATCGTGACCGACCAATAAGTCACCGGTGCGCAGGCATTTTTGTAAGCGCTCGCCCACTTTTACCAGCAACTCGTCACCGGCCTGATGACCCAAGCGGTCATTCACTTTCTTGAAATCATCCAGATCGATGAACAAAACCGCCAAGCGAGTATCGTTGCGACGAGCCTGCTCGATAATAGAACCCAACATCACCTTTAACGTATTTCGATTCGGCAGCTGAGTCAGCGGATCAAAATAGGCCAAGCGGGCGATTTGCTGGCTGGAGCTTTCAAGCTGACTGCCCATATCTCGAAAAGCGTTAGCCAGCTCCCCCAACTCATCGCTGCTATCAATAGCGATTTCGGGCTGATAATCCCCAGCGGCTATTTCCCGAGTAGCGCCGATCAATTCTTCAATGGGTTTAATAACGAGAGCGGCTACCTTTAGGTAAAACACAAAGGCGGTAAACACGAGAATCAATGCCGCCGCCGGCAAGAGCACAAACAGCAGTGACAGACTGGAGCCCGCGATAACTTCTTCGTCCAGCATGGAGCCCAGCCACAGATCAGCCGCAATGCGCTGCATGTTCAATAAGTAGGCGGAACCTTCTATTTCCATTTCGATAAACTGCTGATGAGTACCCGAGGCAAAATTTGTCATCGCCTCCACCGGAAGGCTACTAAATTCGACCTCTGGGGATTTCACCAACAGCTCGCCAAAGTTGTCGCTGAAAAAAAGATGGGTTGTATCGCTGTCGTTTTCGTCGATCATTTGCGCAAATACTTGCAGATTGCTCGACACGGCAATGTAAGCAACAACATCGCCGCCGGCCCCTCGCACCGGCGCTAGCGACTGCAAATCTCGATCGCCATTGCGGGTGACGGAAAAGCGTCGACGCAAGCCCGACTCGATAACGTAGTCTTCCTCGAGTACCGACAGCGGCAGGGCACGACCAGAAACTTGCAGACTCGCCGGTGAATGGATTAGGTGCTGACCATCGGCATCATAGAAAAAAACCACACTTTGATCACCCAATAGGCGATGCAATGAGTTACTTAACACCTGCAACTCGCCAGCATCATTGGCAGCCAGTGCCGCGCCTATTCGTGCGCTTTCTGAGAATTGTTTTAGAAGCGATGTCAGGCGCACAATTTCAGCATGGGCGCCGATAACCAATTGGCCGGAGATATTGCGCTGGTAACTCACCGCCTCGGCGTGCATTTTACTGGCAAAAAACCAGTAAGCACCACCGCTCAGTATCGCCAAGGGCAATACCAACAAACCCAATAAGGTTATGAGTAACTTTGTTCTTAATCCCATATCAGAGTGCGCAATTTCATCCTAAGAGTGTGAACAACGGGCATAGATCCCATGAAAGCGAAAAGGCAATCGTCTTCCATGGCAACGAATAACAACAAGGCCTTTGAGGGCTAAGGGTTTATAACCCATAGCGTTAAAAGCTTAGCAGCTCCCCCTCAAAAACCCCATTTACCCGAAACCACCAATGCAACAAGACCGCTACGGGCGATAAACGCCTAGATTGTCGTAACCTTCATCCTTAAGGTTGGCCGCATGCAGCTGGCTCATGATTCCTTTTTCACAATAAAGGAGGTAATGCTTGGCTTTATCCAATTGCGCAAACTCAGTACTGAGACGATAAAAGGGAACCTTCAGAATCGTCGCGCCCTCGAGCTGAAGCGGACGCAGCTCTTCTTCATCCGGATGACGAACATCAATTATCACTTGATCCAAAGAGACCTGATCACTGACATCCACTTTGACCTCTTCATCCAGATCGTAGACAACATCATCAATCGCCACCATACGACGAGTATCAACCGCTTTTTGCAGCACCGCCATGTCGAATTTTGACTCTTCGTGAACGATGCGATCTTCCTGAGCGCGAGTGGTGGGTTTGCGGGAGATAACCCCACAGTATTCGGGTATGGCAGCCGAGAACTCCTCGGTGCCTATGTCCCGCGCGATATCGATGATGTCACCTTTGTCCATCACGATGAGCGGGCGCAGGGTAAGCGTATCGGTGACACTGTCGATCACGGTGAGATTGGTGAGGGTCTGGCTCGACACCTGGGCCACCGCCTCGCCGGTCACCAAGGCGGGGATTTCCATTTTTTCGGCCACCTGGGTCGCTGCACGCAACATCATGCGCTTGAGCACCACCCCCATTTGCGAGTTGTCGACTTTTTGTAAAATTTCGCCCACCACATCTTCAAAGGGCACAGTGACAAACATCACTCGATGAGAGGCGCCGAATTTATTCCACAAGTAATAGGCCACTTCTTTTACGCCTACCTCATGAGCTCGACCACCGAGATTGAAGAAACAATAATGGGTGCGAATACCGCGTTTAATAGTCAAGTAGCTGGAAACGGTTGAATCAAAGCCACCCGAGACCAAAGATAGCACCGGCTCTTGAGTCCCAAGAGGAAAGCCGCCGAGACCCTTAGTTTGCGTCTCAATCACGTGCAGCTGATCGCGTTTGATTTCCATCCTCACGGTGATGTCGGGCTTTTTGAGTTTAACCCCAGCGGCGTCGGTGTATTGGTTCAGACCACCACCCACATAGCGCTCAACTTCGATCGAGCTAAAATCGTGATCTCCGCTACGTTTAACCCGCACACAAAAGGTTTTACCGGCGAGAGCATCTCCCCATATGGCCTTGGTTTTCTGAAAAATATCTTCAAGATCCCCCAGAGGGAATGTCTGCACCTGAGCAAAAGAGGCAATTCCTGGCGTGTTGGCCAAAATCTGTGTCACCTGAGCGATAGCCTCAGGGGTTTCAAGATCGGCGTACACATCAATTTTGTCCCATTCGCGATCCACTTTAACGGGGAAGGGCAACGCCTTGAACAGCTGGCGCAAATTATCTCTTAAATGTTTCACAAACCGCTTTCGTACCGGCGGACTCTTGATCGTGATTTCAGGGAAAAACTTAACAATAAAATGCATAGCCACAGTTCTTTGGAAGCCAAGGTTAAAAAGACCCTAATAAAGTATGGCCTTTAATTTAAAACGCGCGATTATAAAGCAAGGCGATGATCGCCGACAGCTACTTTAAAAAGCGCCATGCGCCCAAAATTTCAACGGGCCAGTGCATCGAATGCTTAGCGCTTTGCTGCCACCGGTAAACTTTGAGCCCGCTTTTTGCATCTAAGCCAGTCTTTTAAACTATCCATGGCATAATTGGCTCACACCAACCAAACTATGCCGAAATTGGCTTGACCATAAGCTACCTAATGCTATTTGAAGGGGTTATTCATGCTCGTATTTCCACAGCATAACGTCGAAGAAGCTCGAATTTATGCTGAAGAAACCGACCAACCTTTACCAAAGGTACTCAACCCTAAAACGCGCTATGCGTTTTTCAGCACCATTGCCACGGGCGGCAAGTCGTTAATTAAATCGTGCCGAGATCTGCATTTGCGCCGCACGGTTTGCTACAAGACCCTCAGACCAGAGTTTATTGGCGACCCCATTGAAACCCGCCGGCTGCTGCGCGAAGCGCGCATTTCGGCCATGCTGCAACACCCCAACACCATCCCCACCTACGAGATTGGTCGCGATAATCGCGGTCACTATTACTTCACCATGAAACTGGTGCACGGCTATACCTTGCGGGAAGTACTCGACTACCGAGAGCGCTATGACTTGACCCAGCTCATGGACTTGATGGTGCAAGTGGCGCGAGCATTGGGCTATGCACATTCCCGCGGAGTTGTGCACCGCGACATCAAACCAGAAAACATTCTAATCGGCCCCTATGGCGAGGTACTGGTACTGGACTGGGGCCTGGCCAAAGTCTGGCACCAAGACGCGCCAGAAGAGGATGAACCTCAGGCTATTGAAGCCTCAACCAACACGCGCTTAAGCGGAAAAGGCATGACCGGCGAAGGCAAACTACAAGGCACCGTGATGTACATGTCACCCGAGCAAATTGATCGCGACCCGGGCATTGCCGGCCAGTCGGATCTGTATAGTTTGGGCGCCATCCTCTATGAAACCCTCACCGGCGTAACGCCGTTTCAAGGGGATTTGGTGCGCACGCTACTCGAGCAAGTTCGAAATGAGGCGCCGGTAGATCCGCGCAATGTGAGCAGCGCAAAAATACCCGACGTACTTGCAGAGCTGACTATGCAATGCCTAGAGAAAGACCCTCAGGATCGCCCCGCTTCGGCCGATGAGGTACTGCGCACCTTCCAGGAAGGCTGGACTTACGGAGGTCTATAGCCGGTGCCCTACATCGATTTTGACCAGCTGGTGATGCTGGAAACCAAACTTCAATCCACCACAAATTTGACTTGGCGTAGCGCCGCTCACAGTGATGTCGGGCGCGTCAGGAAGACCAACGAAGACGCCTTCTATAGCGACTCAGAGCAGGGCCTGTGGGCGGTTGCTGACGGCATGGGCGGCCTTGCCCGTGGTGACTATGCCAGCGGCGTGGTTGCGGATGCCTTTTTTCACTACATAAAAGCGAGCACCATTGCCGGCTGCATCAGAGATATTGAAATCCGCCTGCGTGAAGCCCATGCCAATTGCCGCAACTCCTTTAAAGGCGAGCAGGTTGGCTCTACCGTGGCAGCGCTCTATTGCTACGGCGGCCACGCCTTTTTACTCTGGGCTGGCGACAGCCGAGTCTATCGTTTGAGAGATGACACACTGGAGCTGCTAACCCTCGATCACACTGTAGCCCAAAGCAAAATCGCCAGTGGCGTCATGACGCCTGCGCAGGCGGCGCGTCACCCTTCCGCCCATGTGCTGACCCGTGCCGTCGGGGTTCATCAAACCCTACATCTAGATCTCGATTACGACTCGATTCAGGCCGGTGATCGCTTCCTGATATGCAGCGATGGACTCTACAACGAACTACCCGATCGCGAGCTTCACCCCCTGTTAAAAGAAGGTGAACCAAAGCAAGCCGTGAAGGTGTTGGTGGATAGAGCATTAAATCAGGGCGGTCGAGACAACATTACTGCGATCGTTGTGGACGCTGTCATGGATAGAGATGCCACAGCCGCCCGCATGGCACCCTAATGGTGCACCCTGAAAATACACGCACAACCATGGTGCACACCCACTCTTATGTCGCCCTTTCCCCCCTCAAAAGCCAGAGTCGTCACGCTCACCCTCATCCCAATTAAAATACCCAAATAAGGCCACAGAAAGACATCTTGGCGACCAAGACGATCTCTATTCCAACTTTCCTGGCAAGTTGGAATAGAGTTTGCTTGCTAGGATCACACGTGAATATTTCGGGGTTTACCCCATTCATGGGACGCCCCCTAAACTCAATAGAACTTATTGGAGTGAGACTCAAAATGACAAAAAGTAAGTTGGAATACATCTGGCTTGACGGTTACAAGCCAACTCAAAGCCTGCGCAGCAAAACTATGGTTCGCAACAACTTTGAAGGTACCTTGGAAGAGTGCCCAATGTGGTCTTTCGACGGTTCTTCTACCGAACAAGCTCACGGCGACGATTCTGATTGCCTACTGAAGCCAGTTGCCATCATCCCAGATCCAGATCGCATTGATTCTTACCTGGTAATGACCGAAGTTCTGAATGCTGACGGTACTCCACACGAGTCAAATGGCCGTGCCACCATCGACGAAGCAGAAGACGACACCGACTTCTGGTTTGGTTTCGAGCAGGAATACTTCCTGTGGGATCCAGAGACTAACAACCCTCCTGGCTTCCCGGCTGGCGGCTACCCTGCACCACAGGGCCCTTACTACTGTTCAGTAGGTGCTAAGAACGCTTTCCGTCGTGACATCGTTGAAGAGCATCTGGACCTGTGTTTGGCCGCCGGCCTGAACGTTGAAGGTATCAACGCTGAAGTTGCTGCTGGTCAGTGGGAATTCCAAATCTTCGCTAAAGGCGCCAAGCGCGCTGGTGACGAAATCTGGTTGGGTCGCTACTTGCTGGAGCGTACTGCTGAGAAATACGGCTACGCTATCGAGTACCATCCGAAGCCTCTGGGTGACACTGACTGGAATGGTTCAGGCATGCACGCTAACTTCTCTAACAAAGCCATGCGCGAAGAAGGCCGTGAAGAGATCTTCACTGCTATCTGTGAAGAGTTTGGTAAGAACATCGATCGCTGCATGAGCGTTTACGGTGCTCACAACGAACAGCGTCTGACTGGTAAGCACGAAACTCAGTCTATCGACCAGTTCAGCTACGGCGTATCTGACCGTGGTGCTTCTATCCGTATCCCAATCGGTACTGTAGAAGATGGCTGGAAAGGTCGCTTGGAAGATCGTCGTACCTCTTCTAACGCTGATCCTTACAAGGTAGCTGCGGTTATCGTTCAAACTACTGGCGAAGCTAAGTACTAATCTATCTAGCTGATTTTTAAGTAGTTTTAAAAAGGCCAACCCTTACTGGGGCTGGCCTTTTTTATTGCCTGCTGCGGTCGTTGATACTCTACTCTCCATACCCCTATCTCATTTGCCGGTGAGCCGGCTGCAATTTTGTTCAACTGCTAAGCAAGTCATGGGTTAGCCTGCCTTTCATTTCCGCCTTCAATTTGCCCTTTTATGGCCCATCTCGCTTGCGTACAGCCTGTAAAACATGAAGAATGCGTGACCAAGAAGAAGGGCCAAGCGATGCTTTTCTCTGAGAACACTTTTTAACACACTTTTGGCCTTGCCAATTTTTGGAGAACACACATGTCAGAGAACACTCTGAATCTAATCAAAGAAAGCGAAGCGCGTTGGGTTGATCTGCGTTTCACCGACACCAAAGGTAAAGAACAGCACGTTTCTATTCCTTCTAAAGAAGTTGACGAAGAGTTCTTCGAAAACGGTCAAATGTTCGATGGCTCGTCCATCGCTGGCTGGAAAGGCATTAACGAATCAGACATGATTTTGATGCCAGACGATAGCACCTCTATCCTCGACCCATTCACCGACGAGCCCACCGTTATCTTGCGCTGTGACATCGTTGAGCCTTCTACTATGCAAGGCTACGAGCGCGATCCTCGCTCTGTTGCTAAGCGCGCTGAAGAGTACTTGAAGTCTACCGGTTTGGGCGACACTGCTTTCTTTGGTCCGGAGCCTGAGTTCTTCGTTTTTGACGACATCAAGTGGGGCCAAGACATGTCTGGCTCTTTCGTTAAGATCAACTCTGAAGAAGCTGATTGGTCAACTGGCGAAACCTTCACCGATGGCAACATGGGTCACCGTCCACGCGTTAAAGGCGGTTACTTCCCAGTACCACCTGTTGATAGCCTGCACGACATTCGCGCTGCGATGTGTAACGCCATGGAGCAAATGGGTCTGGACGTCGAAGTTCACCACCACGAAGTTGCTACCGCTGGCCAGTGTGAAATCGGTGTTAAATTCAACACCATGGTTAAGAAAGCTGATGAAGTTCAGATTCTTAAGTACTGTGTACACAACGTTGCACACGCCTACGGTAAAACTGCGACCTTTATGCCTAAGCCTGTAGTTGGCGATAACGGTTCAGGTATGCACGTTCACATGTCTTACTGGAAAGACGGCGAGAACCAATTCGCTGGTGACGGCTATGCTGGCCTGTCTGAAACTGCCCTGTACTACATCGGCGGTGTTATTAAGCACGCTAAAGCAATCAATGCTTTCTCTAACCCAGGCACCAACTCTTACAAGCGTCTGATTCCTGGTTTTGAAGCTCCTGTTATGCTGGCTTACTCAGCTCGTAACCGCTCTGCTTCTATCCGTATCCCATACGTTGCAAGCCCTAAAGGTAAGCGTGTTGAGGCTCGTTTCGCCGATCCAATCGCTAACCCATACCTGTGCTTCGCGGCTATGTTAATGGCTGGCCTTGACGGTGTTAAGAACAAGATCCACCCTGGCGATGCAGCTGATAAAGACTTGTACGACTTGCCTGCTGAAGAAGCAGCCGAGATCCCACAAGTTGCTGGTAGCCTGCGTGAAGCATTGGCTGCACTGAAAGCAGACAACGAGTTCTTGATCCAAGGTGGCGTATTCACCGAAGACATGATCGACGCTTACATCGATTTGAAAATGGAAGAAGTCTACCGCGTTGAGCACACCACTCACCCAGTAGAATTCGACATGTACTACAGCGTGTAACGCTGGAGGACACTGTACGACCGCCACGGATGGTGGAAGTGCAGATTTTGTAGGAGCAAGAATCTGCCTACTCTGTTTAATCGACAGAACTAGTCAGATCGACAAAAAGGCCGCTTTTAGCGGTCTTTTTTTGCCTATGCTTTTTACTCAAGTGACAGTCTCGATCAATCTTTGGGCGATTGTGAGCTTTGCGCTAGTCACCCCCCCAGAAAACGCGCTAGGCTTGGGACAGATCCACAACTCGGAATTCAGCCATGACTAAGCCCATTATCGGTCTTCTCTCTTTTTGCCTATTGGCGACGCTCGCCGGCGCAGAAGTCTACAAATCGATAGATGAAGACGGCAAAGTTATCTACACCGATAACCCAAGAGGAGCACAAGCCGCAGAGAAGGTGGACTTACCTAGCATTAATCGTCAACCGGCAATTCACGTCCCTCCCGTCGAAAAGACAGAAAAACCAGACATTATTCGACACTCGATCGCTATTGTCGCCCCTGCCGACGGCTCTCAAATACCCACAGGTCAAGCCAACGTTCAAGTATTAGCAAGCGTTCAGCCTTTTTTCGACGCCCGCCACCGTATTCGCTTTATCCACAACGGTAAGACGGCGGAAAAGCCCTCAAAGAGCCCCCGCATCTTGCTCAGTAGCATTCACCGCGGAGAGCACCAAGTGTCGGCACAAATCATCAACAAAAACGGAAAAGTCATTGCGAGCTCGAAGAGTGTCACGTTTTACGTCCAACGACACAGCGTTAATCGCTGATATTTAGCGAGTTTCAACCTAGCACCAATGGCCGCAGATAGAGCAGCCCCGCTGACACTGACCAGATAACGCCACAGAAGTAAGCATCGAGGGATCCTCCCACTCGCAAACGCCCCGTTATGGTGCATACTCAGTATCGCGAGATCACTTGTGACCACCTCACAACCCACAAATTCAGCGACACACAAGAAATGCGCCTAATTGGTTCGTTTCTTGCTCTGTATGCACTAACCACGCAGTACCACAACGGCTAACAACCATGGCTCAAGAACTACACTACAAAACGATCTTTGATCATCTCAATGTGGCAGTTGTCGTACTCGATACCCATTTGCGACTGCAATACATCAACCCTTCGGCGGAAGTGCTGCTGGCCGTCAGCCGAGCCACCGTGATGGGCTCCCATTTTTTGCACTACTTTCGCGAAGCCGACAGCCCCAGCGAAGCCTTTATTCAGGCGGCCTCGGATGAGCATCAGTTCACCAAACGCCGAGTCGACTGGCAGCTGCACAACGGCGAAACGCTCACTGTCGACTACACGGTTACTCCCCTGCCAGACAAAAGTGGCATGCTCGTGGAGATTATGGCCCTCGATCGCCTGCTTAGAATCAGCCGCGAAGAGGCCTTAATTTCATCTCAAGAGACCACCCGTAACCTCGTGCGCAGCATGGCCCACGAAATCAAGAATCCGCTTGGCGGTATTCGCGGCGCGGCACAATTGCTCGAGCGAGAACTGCCAGAAAAGGAATTGACTGAATATACCCAAGTCATTATCGAAGAGGTCGATCGGCTTCGCAATTTAGTCGATCGCATGCTCGGCCCCCGCCAGCTGCCAAACTTTGCCGCCACAAACGCCCACGAGATCCTCGAGCGAGTGGCCGCGGTCATAGGGGCAGAGTGCGGCCCAGACATTCGCATTGCCCGAGACTACGACCCCAGTATTCCCGATTTCACTGGCGATAAAGAGTTATTAATACAGGCGCTGCTGAATGTCGCTCGCAATGCCATGCAAGCTTTACAAGAGAGCGACTTGAGCGAGCACAATGTCATCACGCTTCGCACACGGATCCAACGCCAGTTCACCATCGGCCGACAACATCACAATCTGGTTTGTCGTATCGATATCGAAGACAACGGCCCGGGCATTCCACAGAATTTAGTCACCGATATTTTTTACCCGATGATTACCGGCCGTGCCGAAGGTACCGGCCTAGGGCTCGCCATCTCTCAGCACCTCATACAACAGCACAACGGACTGATTGAATGTGAGAGCCGACCGGGACAAACCATCTTCTCCATCTACATACCACTGGAACAACAACATGCAGCCTAGCCGTACTACGCCTAACAATGTTTGGATCATCGATGACGACCGCTCTATCCGATGGGTACTGGAACGCGCGCTCCAGCAGGAAGGAATCAACTGCACCGCCTTCGAAACTGGCGACAAAGCTCTCAATGCCATCAAGACCGAACGTCCTGATGCTGTGATCACAGATGTACGCATGCCAGGAACTGACGGACTATCGCTACTGAAAATTCTGTCGGAAGATCTGCCTGATCTACCGATCATTATTATGACGGCGCACTCCGATCTCGACAGTGCGGTATCGGCCTATCAAGGCGGCGCCTTTGAGTACCTACCAAAACCGTTTGATGTGGACGAAGCCGTAGCCGTGATCAAGCGCGCTCTGGCTCACGCCGAAGAGCAGCTGCAGGACCACCCTCCCGCAGAGCCGGAAATGGCCACCGAGATCATCGGTGAAGCACCGGCCATGCAGGAGGTCTTCCGAGCCATCGGACGCTTGTCCCAATCAAACATCACCGTCTTAATCAACGGTGAATCAGGAACCGGTAAAGAGTTGGTAGCGCGAGCGCTGCATCGCCACAGTCCGCGTCGTAACAACACATTTATCGCCCTGAATATGGCGGCCATCCCCCGGGATTTGATCGAATCGGAATTATTCGGTCACGAAAAAGGAGCCTTCACCGGCGCTGGTGGACAGCGTCAAGGCCGCTTTGAGCAAGCCAATGGCGGCACGCTATTTCTCGACGAAATTGGCGACATGCCCGCAGAGACACAAACCCGCTTGTTGAGAGTTCTCGCCGATGGTGAGTTCTACCGAGTCGGTGGCCACACTCCCGTTAAAGTCGATGTACGCATCATCGCCGCCACCCATCAAAATCTGGAGACGCTGGTCGACGACAATCGCTTCCGTGAGGATTTGTTTCATCGCCTCAACGTGATTCGTATCCATATTCCAAAACTGGGTGATCGACGCGAAGATGTCGCCAAGCTGGCCCAACATTTTT
The DNA here is from genome assembly GCA_050633365.1 of Cellvibrionaceae bacterium. Lineage (GTDB taxonomy): Bacteria > Pseudomonadota > Gammaproteobacteria > Pseudomonadales > Cellvibrionaceae > Pseudomaricurvus. The sequence continues at coordinate 92,090 of JBOEGJ010000016.1, forward strand.
TCCACAAAGCCGCCAAAGAGCTCGAGGTCGAAACCAAAATCCTGCTGCCAGAGACAGAGAACTACCTTTGTAGCCTCGACTGGCCCGGCAACGTTCGCCAGCTCGAAAACACCTGCCGCTGGATTACCGTCATGGCTTCTGGTCGCGAGGTACATCTGGAAGATTTACCGCCAGAGCTAATGGAAATTAAGAGCGAAGACAGCCCCTCTGGCGACTGGGAGAAAGCTCTGCGTCACTGGGCCGATCAGGCACTTGCCCGCGGCCAAAACGATATTTTGTCAGATGCCGTACCCACCTTTGAAAAAGCACTGATCGAAACTGCCCTAAAGCACACCGCTGGCCGAAAACGCGATGCCGCAAACTTGCTGGGCTGGGGGCGCAACACCCTAACTCGCAAACTGAAAGAGCTGGGCATGTCCGACAGCTCAGACACCGCCGAATAGAGCTCGAAGCAGAGACTAGCTCCAGAACCAAGCCCGAAAAAGCAGGGCATTTTTTTGGAGTAGCCTCATCGGACACTCAGAATTGGCAAACAAATCCGCCTTTCGGCCAACTCTCTTTGTGGTCGGGGGGCCTCATGTGGTATAAATCTCGCCAGTTTCCACACAAATTACAATAAACAAGAAACTGGGCAACACCCCCCGAATTAGACGATGTCAAAACACTCCCCAAATCGGCTTGAACAGCTATTCGCCGCTCATGCGCAAGGTTTAGTTCGCTTTCTGAAGCGAAAGCTGAACAATGCTGAAGACGCCGAAGATATCGCTCAAAATGCGTTTATCCGTATTCAGCGTCTAGCGGAGCAGGGCGAACTCGAAAACCCTAAAGCTTACCTCTATCAGACCGCCTCGAATCTCGCCATTGACATGCTGCGCCGAGAAAAGCTGCATCAAAACTACGTTCGCCAAACCATCAGTAAAGAACAATTCAGCGACGAAGAGTTCTCGAGCATCACCGACTATTGCACCCCCGAACGGCTTCTAGGCGCCCGTCGCGAGCTAGACGCAATACGTGAAGCCATGAACGACCTGCCGGTAAAATGTCGTCAGGCGTTTTTATTACACCGAGTCAAAGGACTGTCCTATAACGACATCGCCCAAGAAATGGGGGTTTCCGTGTCGAGCATCGAAAAATACATTTTGCAGGCGCTTAAACACAGCCGCAAAGTCATTAAGGAACTAAACCAAGAGGAGAGCGCCTAAGCCTAGCGTCTCTGCTCATTCCACGCCGCTCAGGGACCCTCAATTGCGACTCGCGATAATTTTGCTAGATAATATTGAGTGAATTCAATCGTGAGACGTCTTAGATATAATTAGCGACTGTTGAGTCAGGCGGTTTTGTGGTAGTATCGGCAGCCTTTTGTGGCCTACAGGGTGAATTTAGCCCACTTTTAGCTAGTGCCAGTAGCGCTATTAGTGCGATCTAGCCTGCACCTCAATGCCTCGCTGTAGGCCTGTATGAGAGCGAAAGAAAAAGGTGGAAAGTAAACGGGCAGTTATCCAGAGGGTAACTATACTTCACCGACCGACGCCCGAAGGGCATAGACATTTATGCCGATGCCGCTAAGGCGACATCGATTTGAAATATTCGACTGAGACAATCACGCCCGAGTAAGGCGACGGCCAACAGCCGTATCGAAGCACTAAGTAACAACGCGAAGACTGACACTGTGACTGAAGCCATTCAAAAAAATTACGATCAACTGCTGGACGAAGCTGCAAGCTGGATTGCTCGCTTACGCGCGCCCAAAGCTTCTGCACAGCAGCACGCCGATTTTTCGAAATGGTTGAATTCAAGTCCAGCTCACACCCAAGCCTTCGATGAAATGAGCGATACCTGGGAAACACTTGGCGCCGCAGCTCACATCAGCGAACTGACCGACTCGATGCAACCCAAATCAGCCAAAGCCACCGAGACAAGTCGCTCAGGCTGGAGCTGGCTATCATGGCAAGGGGGATTCGCTCTCGCCTGTGTCGCCGGCCTGTTTGCCATTGTGACCATGCTTGCGCCGAGCAACATTATCCCCCCCGAAACCTATATCACCGCGGCTGGCGAACAGCGATCAGTCACGCTGAAAGATGGCTCCACCATCAGTTTGAATACACGCACAGAGCTGCAAGTGAGCTATACCGACCTGCAACGTAATCTGACTCTCGTGTCTGGTGAAGCCTATTTTGAAGTAGCCTCAGACAAGCAGCGCCCGTTTATCGTTGACGTGGGACAGGGCACAGTGATGGCGGTCGGAACAGCGTTCAACATCCACAGAGAAAGCCAAACGGCACAAGTGGTTGTGACAGAGGGCATCGTTCAAATGCGGGAACATCAGGACGCTACCACACCAGCACCAAAATCCGAGCGTTTAACGGTTGATCAACAAGCCCGCTTCGGCCAAAGAGGTCTATCAAACGTATCCCACGCCGATATCCAGAGCTTTCTAGCCTGGCGTGAGCAAACCTTGATATTCGACCAAGTTTCACTGCCTTTGGCCCTGAAAGAGCTGAACCGATATCTATCCACCCCCATCGACTATTCTCACGACTCCCTTAAAGATCTAGAGGTTTCTGGGACTTTCAGTGTCAAGGCCCCAGAAGCCACACTGCAAGCGCTCAAAGCCAGCTTTAATCTCGCCGAGCTCACTGACAAGCCGCAAAGCTTGTACGCCCCCGCCGAATAAGATATAACCAATAATGATCTGGGTGTCGCTCACAAGGCTGACGCCCTTTTTGCTTTGAGCCTATTGCGAGATGAGAAGCCTGACCGGCTACTCTCATTATCCTCTTTGAACCAGCGGACACGACCAGCGAGCCCAGATGTATCGCCCAGCACTTCGACACATCGCCTTTAGCATTGCAGCCCTCTGCTGGCAGACGGGTGCCTTTGCGGCGACGCCTTTAGATCAGACAAAAAGCTTGTCGATTTCGCAACAACCGCTCTCTAGCTCTTTGATTTCTCTAGGGAAAGCAAACGGCGTCAGCATCATATTTCCATCTCATCTGGTCAATCACTGCATTGCACAACCGCTTGAGGGCACATTATCCACTCGCCAAGCCCTCGACTCCCTGCTGGAGCAAACCAATCTCACCTATCGGGAGATTAGCCCGCGGGTCATTGCGATAATTCCCAAGCCTGACGCCCCCTTGGCACACGATACCGATGACCTAAGCTTCGAAGAAATGATGGTTATTGGACGATCCGTGACCGGCTCACGGCTCAGCCGAAACGATCTAGAGGGCTCATCACCGGTTGATATTATCTCCGCGCCTGAATTGGCTCGCAGCGGCACTCAAAGCTTGGCGGAGTTTCTAAAGTTTGTCCCAGCCGTAAGCGGCAACTCCACCAGCACCGCGGTGAGCAACGGCGGTGATGGCACAGCCACCGTGACCTTGAGAGGGCTACCAGCCAATAACACGCTGGTTCTGGTCAACGGACAAAGAATCGCCTTTGATGGCCTGGCCGGAGATGCGGTAGACCTCAACAGCATTTCGCCCGCCGCGGTAGAGCGCATAGAAATCCTCAAGGATGGCGCCTCGGCCATTTATGGCTCAGATGCGATTGCCGGCGTGGTCAATATCGTCATGAAACAAGATTTCGAGGGGTTCCAGGTCGAGCAGTATTATGGCGAGAGTAGTCGCGGTGATCTTGAAACGGTTTCAACTAATTTTCTCTGGGGAACCCACAGCGAACGAAGCGGGATGATGCTATCAATTTCACACCATTCCCAGAACGGACTTTTCAGTAAAGATAGAGATATTTCAAGCAATGCTGACGGGAGAGACAAAGGCGGTAGTGATCAAAGAACTAGCGCTACCGAAAACTCTAGAATAACCCTCGATGACGGTAGTGTTGTTATATATGACAATGGAATATTCCGCCCAGCTACGGATGAAGATTTATTCAATTATCGCGACCAAACATCTTCAATTTCTCCGTCGTCGCGCAGCAGCTTGTATGCTTCTGGCTACCTATTGCTAGGAGATCAATTAAAAGCGACAACGGAATTATCCTACAGCGATACAAAAGCCCAAATAACACTAGCGTCAGTGCCGCTCTACACTGCCTTTGAAGATATTGACCTGCCAGTCTCAGCAGACAACATATACAATCCTTTAGGCTATGAAATTACTGACATTCGAAGAAGAATTTCAGAGCTTGCACCACGCGAACAGCTGAATGAAAGTAAAAACTATAGACTGAACTTTGGACTGGAAAAACTACAGGGAGACAATTTTCTATACGGTAATATCTACTGGAGCCGAAGTGAAGCTAGCGAGAAAACCACAGGTCTACTAGACGGTCAAAATGTACAAAGAGCCCTAGGGCCCAGCGATAACTGCCAAGGCACAATGATTGATGGATGCGAACCATTAAATCTATTTGGGCCCAACGGGAGCATTACGGAGAAACAACTCGCCTATATTGCCACCGATTCGCAGGAAGAGGGATTTAGCCAATTGTACGGCGCCAATTTGCACCTTAGCGCTCCCGTTTCTCAACTTTCCTCTGGCCCATTACTTTTTTCGACAGGCTTTGATTTACGGCGTGAAGAAATTTCAATCACGACAAAAAATCCGGTAAATAGCACACAAATTGGTGGCGCCAATATCGGTAATACCGCAGGCGTCCGAAGCATCCGTGAAATATTCTTTGAATTACAAGCACCTTTGGCAAAACACCGACCAGGCATTTTTAGTTTAGATTTGGAGCTTGCGATACGCCATTCGTACTATAGCGACTTTGGAGGAAATACTTCCCCTAAAATTGGGCTGCGCTATAGACCAACTCAAGACTTGCTAATAAGAAGTACATATTCCGAAGGCTTTAGAGCCCCCAGCTTAGACGAACTCCATAAAGGCGGATATCAAACACAAGCCTTTTTAGATGACCCTTGCTCAATAGTAAATAATGTTGATCTCCTTGACGGATGTATAACTCAAAGCGACCCAACACGAATTCAATATTTGACAGAATTCAGTGGTGACGAAGAGCTCTCTCCCGAAGAATCACAAAGCCACACTTTTGGGTTCGTCTGGACTCCAATCAATAAAGGTGCGCTTTCATTGAGCTTGGATCACTTTTGGATCCGACAAAAGAATGTAGTTGATGCAAGCCCTCAAACAATTCTCAATGAAAATGCAAAATTCGGATCTTTTGAAGACTTGGTAGAAAGGGATAGCTCAGGGAACCTCACTCATTTAACGGCGCCATTTATAAATATCGGTGAAAGAGAGATACGAGGAGTAGACCTATCTGGCACATACCAATGGACGGATTTCAAGAAAGGGACCCTATCGTTATCTCTTGCCGCGTCATACCTCTATGAATACCTGAACAAAGTATCAACCAATTCACCCACAGAGGACTTGTCTGGCACCTATACGGATGCAGCAACTGAAGGAAATGGCTCTATCCCAGAATGGAAACTAAATGCAGGCCTGGTTTGGTCAATTGACTCCTTTGAACTCACCTATAACATGAATTTCATCAGCTCTTTAACTGAAAAGATCCCCCAAACGACACAAACTCGCACCATAGATTCTTGGACTACCCATGATGTTCAGCTCAGTTACCAAATGCCTATTCAAGCAGGGTTGCAAGTAACACTCGGTGTGGACAACATCTTTGATGAAGAGCCACCTTTTGCAAGCGCGGCTTTTAACGACAGTTTTGACGCTCGAACCTATGATCTTAAAGGCCGTTTTTGGTACCTACGGTTAGGTCAGAGCTTTTGACATAGATGAGGGATTTCCTTTGTCGTACGTTACAGTCTCAATATGCTCACGAGACCCATAACGATGAAACTCTACTTTCTTCTTGGCTTCACCCTCTTAACTCTGCACGCAAACGCCGACAGTACATTCCCGGGAATTAAGACATTAATGACCACCGAAGAAGCCTCTTTGACTGGTATTAATGACCTCACAGAGCAACAAATCTCCGCGCTCAACCAATGGCTAATTCGGTATACCGCGAATGAAGCCGATTTGATTCAGAAAACTCGTGAGGTCAAAGAAGAGAGCTTTAAGCCCATTACCGGCAAGATCGCGGGAAAGTTTCGCGGCTGGAACGGAAAAACAAAGTTCAAACTCGAAAATGGTCAAATCTGGCAACAGAGATATAACAATAAGTGGACAACCAACTTAGACAGCCCAGAAATTAGCATTACACGCAATACTCTTGGCTTCTTCGATATGAAGGTGTTAGCAAGTGATCGGATTATAGGAGTGAAGAGAATTAAGTAATTTCTTTTTGAGGTGTTTTAACGATCCCTCGTCTCAATAGATGTTGTGTCTACAAACACAAATGTGAGTGATAACAAATCTATAAATAAAGAGGAAGTCACCATGACTCAAAAGAATGCCTTATCAAAGGCCGTCAAGCTCGCTATCTTGGGGATAAGTGCAGCGGCTATGATGCCGACCGCTTCATTCGCACAAGATACTGATTCCATTGAAGAAGTTGTTGTTACAGGCTCTAGAATTGCCCGTAACCCACTTGATTACGTTGGACCGATGAACATCGTGAACAACGAAGTCATCTCCAAAGCCAATGCCATCACTGTCCAAGAGATCCTTCAGGAAATCCCTGCAGTAACCATGAATGGCACCAATGAGAACGACTCAAATGGTGGTCAAGGTGCTCGCGCTGTCGAAATGCGTAATCTGGGTGAAGAAAGAACCTTACTTCTCGTCAACGGTCGCCGATTCGTCTCAACCGTTCTAGGATCAGGCTTAGTTGGCGACTTGAACAACATCCCCATCAACATGATTGAGCGTGTTGAGGTTTTAGGTGATGGCTCATCTGCAGTATACGGCTCAGACGCGGTTGCTGGTGTGGTAAACGTCATCCTTAAAGATGACTTTGAAGGTGTTGAACTTAGTATCGGTGGCGGCCAGTCTGGTGAAGGAGACGGTGAACGTTTCGATTTGTCGATGCTGATGGGTGCAAACTTCGACAAAGGTAACATTACTTTTGGTATTTCATACGCCGAAGAGAAAGAAGTAACTTTTGCGGATCGAAGCTGGTCTCAGATTCCTATTTTGGGAGATCTCGGTGGAGGCAACTTGTTGTTGGGTAGTGGCATTCCACCTTGGGGTAAATACTCAGGCCCTGATGGCACCTCGCTTGCTTTCAGTCCAGATGCATCTACAGGCTTAGACTATACCGATTGTACTGGCGCTAACGCTCAGGGTATTGATGGCTTTGAGCCCTGTCGCTTCAATTACAACCTTGGCAACGACATCTCTCTCTTAAGCCCGAATCAGAAGACGTCATTCTTTTTAAAAGCGGATTATGAAATCACTGACTCGACGACTCTTATCGCCGAAGTTAGCTACACCGATCGCGAAGGCTCATTAGGATTTCCAGGGCTTCCCATTAGTGGTGCGCACGGTCAGTACACGGACATGATCCCAGTGCCACTGACTAACCCTCATATTCCAGCTGATGCTCGTGCGGCGATTATTGCTTCTGAGCAAGATCCAACCGACGGCAACCCAGCTTTTGACGCGACTAACGGCGTATTCAACATGATATGGCGTGCTCAAGACGCCGGTACTCGTCAATTTGAATACCAAGGTGAGACCGTTAGTACATTAATCGGTCTCGAAGGGGAGTTCGAAAACGGCTGGAACTGGGACGCTCACTTCAACTGGGGACGCTCAGAAACCTTCGAAGAAACTTTCAACCAAGTTAATGTCGGAAACCTCCGTGTTGCGGTAGATCCAGCAGCCTGTGCTGCGGATGTAGCCTGTGCAAATGCTCAAACCTCTGCAGGCGACGCTATCGATATTTTTGGTCGCGGTGACGTCACCGATGCATTCGCCAACTTCATCTTGTTCGACGACACCGAAGTCAACGAATATGAGATGATGCAAATTGCAGCCAATATCTCTGGTGATCTATTCGAACTACCTGCAGGAACCGTTGGTTTTGCAGCTGGTGCTGAATATCGTGAAGAAGAGGGTGGTAGCCGCAAGTCTGCAATCACTCAATCAGGAGAAAGTGGCGGTAACTTCGCTCAGTCAACCTCTGGCGAATATGACGTTACTGAACTCTATGCCGAATTCAACGTCCCCCTTCTAGAAGACGCGCCATTAGCGAAAAGCCTTTCTACCGATGTCGCTTTCCGCTATTCCGACTATGACACCATTGGTTCTGATTCTACTTACAAAATTGGTTTGAGCTGGGCTCCGTTTGATGATCTTCGTTTCCGTGCTGTTCAATCTACTGCATTCCGCGCTCCAAACATTATGGAATTGTTCGGCGGCGTGTCTGATAGCTTTGACTCGGTAGGTGATCCATGTAGCGGCTGGGGTGGCGACACTTCAACTACAGTAGGTGCTAACTGTGCTGCTGCAGGTGTTCCTGCTGGATACGTTCAAAACGCTGGTCAGTTGAAAGTATCTGAGGGTGGTAACCCTGATCTTAAAGCTGAAACTGCTGAAAACTTCACCTTCGGTGCCGTATGGACTCCGAGCTTTATTGAAGATTTCTCTCTATCTCTTGACTACTACGAGATTGAAGTTGAAGACGCTATCGACTCACGCGATGCCACCTCAGTCTTGAACAACTGTTATGGTACCGCAGGGCTCTCTTCTATCGACTGTGCACGTGTTGGTCGTAATGCTCAAGGCGAAGTGATTCGTCTCGAAGTGCTCAACGAGAACTTGGCAGAGATTGAAACCAGCGGCGTTGACTTTACTCTGAACTACGCAATGGATACCGACCTTGGTCGCTTGAGCTTTTCTTGGTTGGCAAACTATCTGATCGAATACAAAGAAACCACAGCCGATGGTCAAACTACGACCTACACAGACAGAATTGCTAACGATTCGAGTTCTTGGTCTGGTTACCCGCGTATTCGCTCTAATATGACCTTAGGTCTTGCTCAAGACAACTGGGACGTATCACTCTCTCACCGTTACATTCACGATGCCGACGCAGAGCCTCTGTTTGGTGCTGGCAACCTAGTTGATGAAGTAGATGCAGTTCACTACTTCGATTTGACAGGTAGCGTAAGCATTGACAAGTTTACCGTTGTTGCCGGTATTGAGAACTTAACCGATGAAGAACCTGAGTTTATTCCTGGTATCTCCATGAATACCTCAACGGTTTATGATTTCATGGGTCGTTACTACTACACTAAAGTTTCTTACAACTTCTAATTTGTAAGTTACTTTACTGTAGAACTAGAGAGGCCCGCATTTGCGGGCCTTTTTTTTAATCCATATTGAGAAACACAATGGATACACTCACTGCTTTCTTAACTCTATTTTTTGTCATGGATCCCCTGGGCAATATTCCTGTTTTTATTTCCGCTTTAAAAGAAGTTCCAGAACAACGCCGACAAAAAATCATCGTTCGCGAACTGCTTATTGCGTTCTTTGTTTTAGTGGTGTTTTTATACTCTGGCAGCTATCTACTCAACGCCTTAGGATTAAGCGAAGAGGCCATTCAAATTGCCGGTGCCATCGTACTGTTTTTGATTGCCATCAAAATGATATTTCCCACCAAGGGTGGAATTTTGGGTGAGCAACCAGAAGGAGAGCCCTTTATCGTGCCTTTAGCTATCCCTTGTGTTGCCGGCCCGTCGACTTTGGCTATTTTGATGTTATTGGCAAACTCCGAAGGGGAGCGCCAACTGGATTGGCTGTTGGCTTTGGTAGGCGCCTGGGTTTGTTCGAGCATTATTCTACTGGCGTCAACGCCACTGTCGCGCATACTCGGTATCCGTGGACTGGTTGCGACCGAGCGTTTAATGGGCATGGTATTGGTGATGATTGCGGTACAGATGTCGCTCAATGGTTTGAACGAAGCGCTTCATTAAAAGCTATTAGGTCTGACAGAAACCGGGAGTTCCTTCTCCGGTCAGAAACTAGAAACTAGAAACTAGAAACTAGAAACTAGAAACTAGAAACTAGAAACTAGAAATTTTAGAGCAACAAAAAACCTCGCCAAGTTTGATTCACAAACCAAACTTGGCCAATTGTTTTTGACTGGCCCGTTTTTTCATTTCAGAAAACAGTCGATTGGTTTGATCAAAGAGAGCTGCCGTATCGGCAAATTTTAGGTGGCGATTTAACAGCGGATCTACGGCTGCTATCCCCATGGGCTGAATATTTTTCTCGTTCATTCGAGCCAAATTAGCCGCTAGTTCAGTAGATTGATTGGTCAATATGAAATACACCAACTCCGACACTTGTAAGGGTAAATGCCCCCATCCTTGCCCGCGCATTTTGGCGATACGCTGCTCAATGTTGTGCAAAAGCGCGCGACGCTTTTCATCTTTATTTAACAAACCCGCCACATCGGCTCGATAGAGCATGAGTGACAATTCGATATCAGGCTCTTTCCAGCAGCCTCCGCCGTTGGCATTGGCAACCTCAAACAGCTCTTCGGCTTGCTCGTAATTTTGTTCCGCGTAGGCTTTTAGTCCGCGCCAATAATCCGCTCTTGCGACATTGGCCTTATCGTAATTCTCACACTTAGCCTTGTCAGCCCACATAGCCCCGGGGTCTATGGCTTCCACCCGCTCAGCGATAGCATCAATCGCTGAGTACTGCTGAGTCACCAGCGCCATCTCCATATCCAAAATCGCTAACTGCCACTCTTTTAGGTCTGGACGTCGCTGCGCCAGCAGCGATTGTGCTTGCTCGATTTGCCCCAATCGCAATAGAGCATCAATAATATCGTGTTCTATGTGTTTTTTATTTTTGCTGGGAAAGTTGTGAGACAAAATATAATCGAGAACTTCATCGTAGCGGCCCGCGTTCACTAGCGCATTTAAACTCTGTTTCAGAAGAGCGCCGCTTCTGGATTGATTGTAGAATTTCTCTCCCAAGCTCAAGGCTTCGTCGAAGCGACCCTGCATTTGCAACGCCGACAGATAGTTACTCTGAATCGACGGATGTAGCGGATCATTGTCCAGCGCACTGCGATATTGCTCATAAGCCTGACCCAGCTCCCCCTCAATCATGAGGATATTGCCCAACCACATTCTCGCCATTGAATAATCGGGCTTTAACTGTACCGCTCGCTCGTAAGCACGGCGCGAGGGTTTGACATCTTGCCGCACTTCTAGAATCAAACCCTGAGAGGCATAAGCTTCGGCCAAGCGCGAATCCAACTCCAACGCTTTATCCACATTCGCTTGCGCCAACGCTAGGGATTCTTTTTCATCTAGATCTTCATATATCACACCCAACGTATACCCATCAGCCAAGCCGGAATAAGCCAGAGCATAATCGGGCTGAATGGTTATCGCCTCAGAGAACTCCTTGCGCGCAGCGGCCAGTGATTCGGGCGTGCGTTGATGCCAATAATGACGCCCTAGTAAGTACTTCTCATAGGCTCGAGAATTCACATAAGACATTTGTGTGGCAGACATGGTCAGCTCAAGCTTGGACGCCACCTCTTGTGCAATCTCACGCTGAATGGCAAAAGCGTTGACCATGCTGCGATCAAAACTGCCAGCCCAAATGGGAAAGCCTGAACGCGTGTCGGTCAGCTGAACCGTTACACGTACTTGCTGGCCTTGAATTCTCACCGTGCCTTCGACCAACACTTGAGCGCTTAGTTGCTTGCCAATTTCACGTACATCTAAGACCTGATCCTTAAAAACCCGTGACGAAGTACGAGCCACTACCCTTAAATCTTTAGAGCCAATTAAGGCATTGCGAATATCTTCGCTCACGCCATCGGCAAAGTAAGCCTGATCGCCTTGCGCGCTGAGATCCACAAACGGCAAAACCGCAATGGTCCGCAGCTCAGCGTTTTCGGTCGCCGTCGAATTTGAGGTTGGACGAGAAGAGCTGAGTGTTATACCGCCTTCAGGTTCATCCAATTTATTCTCAATTCGCTGTATCACATGGTCGATCAAGTCCTGAGTTTTAACGTCCTCAGAAGTAATAATGACCGAAGTATCGTCATTGTCATTGACGATCGAAAAGATAATCAAACTGGCGCCCAGCAACACCATCAACAACACCAACTTGCCAGCGGTTCGAATCAACGAATATAAGAAATGTAAGATCTGCTGAATAATCACCACCGGCCAGGGCGGTTGACGCTCGGGGGACTTATCGTCACTTGATTCGCTGAGCGAGGCTTCTGCGTCTTGGCGGGATTCAGCTCGAGACCGACCCTCGAACGGATCGCTTATTATAGGGGCAGATGATTTTGGCGCCGACGCGACTTCTGCGACTTGATGAGCGACAGACTCAACCGAGGCAATCAGACTGTAGCCGCGTTTTGGTAGCGTTTTTACATAGCGCTTTTCTCTCGCCGTATCACCCAATAAGCTGCGCAATTCCGAGATAGCTCGAGTCAGCACTTCCTCACTGACCACAACACCATCCCAAACCTCATTAAGAAGCTGCTCTCGCGAGACGGTTTCTCCGGCATATTTTGCCAAACACACCAGCACTTCCATTACTTTGGGTTCTACATGGACTGACTGATCTCCACGGGAGACTCGACCTGCAAGTGGGTCTACTTGCCAATCACCCAATACAAATCCTTTGTTCACATCCACTTTATTCACCTTTATGTTCGCCCTAAGCTCGACGAGGATGACCGCTGTCAGCACAGATTAACGCTCGTATTCGTGCCGCAATCCAACGCTCATTCAATATAGATACAGGGTGATAGTCTCAGACCAACAATAACCCACAAAATTCAATTACATCTAACCTACTGAAATTTATAGTTATTTTTTATTAGCGAAGGTTTTCCGAAGCTTTTTATACCATATTTTAGGAATTCATAACGAAACATTTGGCTTTCCGCAGGCTCCGTCTCGAAGTTTTTCCCAGACTTCGCAACATGGATTCGAGCTTCAAGGAGCCGCCGCGATGTTTAACTCTCTGACCTTTCTCAACTATCACAAGTGTTCACAAACCGAACTTCCCTTGCCGATTGGAGATACAACCATGGGAAGCTCAACGCCTAGCAAGAGACCTAAACTGACGATCAACGCCATGGTGGCATTGATGCTGATCGTCGGCGCGGCGACCCATGCCAATCCCGATCAGACCTTTCAAGTGTTCGACTCTATCGAGTCACAGCAATGCCAGGCTAATCAAAGAGACTTAAACGTTTCATCGGCGATAGAAAACAACATTGTCAGTGAGATCGACAACCGCGCCGCAGCGCAGGCCTTTTTAGATCAAGAATTGACGGTGGAAGAAGAAAGCTATCCCGACGCACTCACGGCTGTGATAGCCGCGAGCAACTACTTCAATCCTCTATCGATTCAAGAAGATCGCGAGTACATTGGCGCTATCTTAAAACACAAGCGTCAGGGCCACTTTATCTACACAGTGTCATCGGGGCAGAGTGGGGAGGATACAGTCAGCGCCAGAATCCAGGTTCCGGCAGAATATGAAATCACCGCTTTTTGGCATACCCATGGCAACCATCATTGGACCCGCAAGTACTTTTCAGATATCGATACTCAGCTGGCTAAGCAATGGGGATTGCCCTTTTATATGGCCGAAGCCTCCGGGAAGCTGCGAGTCTACCACCCCGAAGATCCAACTCTGTCGTCAATGCGCAGCCGAAAACTGGGGTTGGGGTATAACAGCGGTTACGCCAAAGGCCGCATTGTCTCCCAGCAACAAGAGCGCGTTCAACTGGCCACCCACATGAGTCAATGGCTAGCGATGCATCAAACCCCAGCGGCCCGTTCACCATCTTCTTCTCAGCCGCTAAGCGCCAGCATCTCCAACCATTGTGATCCGGTGGTCACCCGCAGCTGGCCAACCATCGATCACCGTCACCCCAACCAAAGTTAGCCACCGGGACCAACATAGATAGATTTTTGAATTAAGTAGCGGTTATCACTCAAACTTAACAAGCATCCAAGTACAGGATGTTGGCCAATATTTTCGCCAACGCAGTAAGCGCGGTTTCATCCTCTTGGCTGAAGTCGGCCAACTTATCTGAATCAATATCCAGCACCGCTTTCACCTCACCTTGGTGAACAATAGGCACCACAATTTCAGAGCGACTGGCGGAGCTACAGGCAATGTGACCGGGAAATTGGTCAACATCATCTACCCGTATTACACTCGACTGCTGCCACGCTTCGCCGCAAACGCCCTTACCTTTTGCAATACGGGTGCAAGCTACCGGGCCTTGAAACGGCCCCAACACTAACTCGTCGCCGTCGACCAGATAAAACCCCACCCACCAAAAATTGAATGCCGATTTAAGCACCGCGGCGGTATTCGCCATATTGGCAATCGGCGATGACTCTGCAGAAATCAGCGCCTGAATCTGTGGAATGAGGCTTGTATAGGCCTCTTGTCGAGACGAGCCGATTGCTGGTTCGATGGTCTGTGCCATGGTATTTTTACGCCTTTGTTAGGTGTTTTCGGGGTCGATTTTTAAGCCGAAGCTCTCTCGATCAACAGCGAGATATCGATTCCAAAAAAAATCTTCATGTGGTGAATCCAAAAGCCACGATGCTCCGGTCTTATCCATAACGAATGAGTCGACCATTCTCTCAAATACGGGTTGAGACAACCTCACTAGGACATACAGGTTAAGACTATGAACAAGAATACGCTATTTAACATTATCCGCGGACCGCTATTGGTGTGCTGTTTCGTCTCTCTGTTTTTGAGCTCAGAAAGTGGACGAGCACAAGACAATAACGCCAGTCCAGTCGCGGAAACCGCAACCCTCACTAAAGAAGCCGTTGTAGAAGCCGCCGAACAAAGCCGCAAGGCACTGCTCAAAGTCGTCGACAAGGGCCAACAAAAAACCGTTGAGATCTTTCGAGAGGGCGACGAACTGATCATTCAAAAGAACGTCAACGGAGAAGAAGAAGAAATCATCGTTGAAGCCGACTCCATCGCCGGCTCCATTGCCTTTAGCGTTCTGGAAGAATTGGCCGCTGAAGGCGTCATTAGCGACGATGGTGAGGCCATGCTGGATCTCGCCGAACTCAGCGGTGACGGTATTACCATTCAAGTGGAGAGTGACTCCAACAGTGAATCGGGGTCTGCTGGTGAGGTTTTCATTGGTATTCTTGCCGTGACCCTAATCTTTGGCGGTCCAATCATGGTCGTCGGTATCGTGCTTTACAGCCGCTACCGCCGTCGCAAACTTCTACACGAGAGCATGAACAAGCTGATCGAAAACGGCCGTGAAATACCCGACAACCTGTTCAACGAAATTGAAGGCACTACCGATCACGATCAATCCCTGCGTAAAGGCATGACGTCAACTGGATTGGGAATCGCTCTGGCCATCAGCTTGAGTCTGATTGCTGACCCCAAAGTCGGTAGCTTAGGGTTAATTCCTCTGATGATCGGGCTGGCTCATCTATTCATCTGGAAGATCAATAACAATCAGAAAAATACACAAGCCTAGGGTCCTCCCTTGATTCAAGAGACTGATCAAGAACTGATATCACGAGCGGTGAAACGCGATGACCGCAAGGCCTTTGGCTTGCTGGTCAATCGCTACCAGTCCCGTGTGCGTCAATCTCTGCGTCAGTGGTGCCACAATCACGCCACCGCTGACGATCTTGCCCAAGAGACCTTTCTTAAAGCCTACCTAGGGCTCAAGAGTTTTCGCCAAGATGCCCAGCTCAACTCTTGGCTCTACCGTATCGCCTATCGCTGTTTTGCCGACTATCACCACCGCGAAAAACGCTATACTCCCTTGGAACAAGAAGACGAGTCCCAGCAACCCAGTCACGACCCGGTGGATCAAATCCATCATCAGCGAGACCTGAGCTGGGCCTTGAAACAACTTAGCGATGCGCAACAATTGGTTTTGGATCTACACTTAACACAAGGCTTTTCGCAAACTGAGATGACTGATATAACCGGACTACCCTTAGGAACCATCAAGACTCATATTCTTCGGGGTCGTGAAAAGCTACGCAAACTGCTGCAAGAGGTGCCGCAAAATGTCTAATCAAGACTCCTTCGACCAGTGGCTCGATAGCGCCATGAAAAATCAGGCCGACTATATCGATGACGACGGTTTTTCTGAGCAAGTACTGGCGGAATTACCCCACCGACCTAAGCTTGCAAGCTGGCAACAGAATTTGATTATTATTGTCAGTGCGCTTATTGGCTGTGCAGTGGCAGCGTTAAACGTACCGACTATGTGGGTAGACGCACTGCTCAATGTCACCACTATCCCCTGGATAACCGCCGTTGCCATGGGAGGCGGAATGCTGCTAGTTGGTGGCGCGATTGTGTGGAATGATCGAGAGAGATGGATCTGATACAACATGGAGCTACGTCATTGTCGGCACTCAGGCCAAAGAAAAAGGCTTTCATCCGCAAAGATGAAAGCCTTTTTTTGTCATATCGCTTCAGCTATTTATTCCATACTCGCCCGCAGACGATCATAGTAGCGGTCGCGCAAACGAAGAGATCGACTCATCAACGGTTGCGATTCACCATCGATCAGTACCATTCGAGCAACACTCGTCACCTCTAAAGGATCACCACTCCATACCACCAGACTGGCTTTTTGACCCACCGCCAAACGACCGGTTTTGGATAGAGAAAATACTTTAGCCGGATTGACGGTCATGGCATTAATCGCCGCTGTTTTTGATAAACCATTGGCGACAGCGTTACCCGCCGATTGACGAACCAGATAGGCGTTATGGGTGTTTTGCCAACCCATACCGGTGAACATCATGGTAACCCCAGCTCTTTCCATCAACGCTGCGTTGTCCAAACGAGCGCCCAACTGTTCATAGGCTAGAGGTAAATTATTGATAGGATCTAAGATGACTGGAATGCTTGCGCTGGCAATGTCATCCGCCACCCGCCAACCTTCTGCAACGCCGCTCAGAATGACCTTCAGCTTGTAAGCTTTTGCCAATTGAATAACTCTTAGAATATCATCGGCGCGATTCACTTCGACGATCATATGCTTCTTGCCTTGAACCACAGGCACCAAGCTATTTAGGTCCCCCAGTGAGAGGTGATAGTCGCGACGAGAGCCACTGTTGACGGCTGCACGATTGGCCGCATAATCTTTGGCATCGTTCAGCGCTTCACGCAGCATCGCCATCGCCACGGCTCGGGAACCGCCAGCTAAGTGTTGTCCGTGTTCCCCGAGAGACACAACCACCGCGACACTGTCATTGATGATCTTTTCACCATTGGCATTGAGACGAATCAACGCCGCTTGCCCAGCGAACAAACCCGCATCGCTATCGGGCACAACCAACGCATGAGTCAAACCATGCAGGCGATTATGCGGTATCACCATGGAATCAGTATTGAATCCGTCCGCCACTTTCATCGAGGCTGTAATACGCTCATTTTCGCTGAAGTAGTCAACGGTTTGATCCACAGCACTCACTTCTTCCACGCCTAAATGCGTATCTGCATTGAATAGACCCGGTGTAACGCTCTGCCCCTTGGCATCATACTCTGGCGTCTCGGTGGCTGCGCTTAGGTTTTTCCCAATGGCTTCAATCACACCGCGCTTAACCAACAAGTCGGTATCGGTTTTCACGCCTTCAGCCGTATAAACGGTAGCGTTACGGATCAATAAATCGTCGGCTACGGCGCTCGACAAGGTACCGGTGAGAGACAAGGACAATAGCGAACACAGTGTCGCAATTTTTTTCAGGTTCATGGTCGATCCTCCTGCGGGCTTAGTACACCTAAGTTAAAATCTCGCGTCGGGGTCAAACCAGGCATCTGTCGATCGAAACGTTTAACACCATCAATCCACACTTTATCGGCCTTTGCGTAAACACTGAAAGGATCCGCACTCCATAGCACGACATCTGCATTTTTCCCGATAGTGATTGAGCCGATTTCATCCTCTAAACCCAAACTTTTGGCGGCATTTAAAGTGACCCAACGCAGAGCATGAGCCGGAGAAATGTCGAGTCCCATCTCATTACCAGACACCATCGCTTTTGCCACCTCTTGATTGAGTCGCTGCACCTGAATACCATCATCAGAGTGAATTACCGCGCAGGCTTTAACCATATCCACCAAGGCCAAGTTCTCTCGAACCATGTCGAAGGCCTCTTGCTTGAACCCCCACCAATCAGCCCACATCACTGCACAGATTTCTTCTTGCGCTAATAAGGGGGCGACCTTATAGGCTTCTACCGCGTGATGAAACGCAGCGATACGATAACCAAACTCCTTCGAGAGATCGATCATCTGTGCCATTTCATCGGCGCGATAGCAATGATTATGAATACGAATGTCGCCGTCTAAAACGCCTTTTAACGTCTCTAGCTTTAGGTTGCGCTTTGGCGCCGAAGCACTTTCACCGGATTCGAATTTTTGCCAAGCATCACGGTATTCCACTGCATCGATCCACGCTTTTCGAAAACCCGCCATATTGCCCATTCGGGTCGAAGGCGCGCGCCCCTTACCGCCGTATACACGTTTTGGGTTTTCACCGCAGGCCATTTTCAAACTGTGCGGTGCGTCGGGAAATTTCATGCCCTGAACCGTGACCGATGAAACATTCTTTAAGGTCACACCGCGACCGCCAAAAAGATTGGCGGAGCCAGGTAATACTTGAAAGGTGGTAATGCCCCCAGCTAACGCTTTTTCATACTGTGGGTCTTGTGGCCACACCGAATGTTCGGCCCAGACCTCGGCGGTAACCGGTGCGGTCATTTCATTGCCATCAGCATGATTAGAGGTTTCCGGCGCAGGATAAACACCCATGTGTGAATGAACATCGATAAGACCCGGAGTAACCCATTTGCCCGCGCCATCCACAATTTCATCAGCTTGTTCAATTGATAAGCCTGTTCCTATTTGAGCGATTTTTCCGTCGATCAAATAAATATCGGTATTGTCCAGTTGCTGACCATCTCCGGTAAGAACCGTAGCTGCTTGAATCAAGGTAGTAGACGATGACGAAACCTCGTAGGTCGATGCAAAAGGTTCTCTCGCTTGATCATCTGCCGCAACCACGGCCTGATTCTTTACTGGTGTAGTACACGCGGTGACCAGTGCAGCCGCTAATGGCACCCAAAGAAAATTTGGTGTTTTCATTGTCGTTGTATCCCGTGATTAAGATTGAGAATCTTCAATCCATTGATCGACTTGCTGCTCGAGAATAAACAGCGGTAAAGAGCCATCACTCAACACCACGCGATGATAATCACGAATGTCGTATTGCTCACCTAATGCCTGTTGAGATTTTTCGCGCAATTCCAATAACTTAAGTCGACCAATCATGTAGGCCAGAGCCTGGCCGGGTAGCGCAAGATAGCGCTCAACTTCGGCGACTATGTCGGTATGAGACAGCGCGGTATTGTCTTGCATGTATTCGATGGCTTGCTCACGACTCCAACCTTTGGCGTGCATACCGGTATCCACCACCAAACGACAGGCTCGCCACATGGCCATCGTCAGTGCGCCAAACTCTTGATAAGGGTCGGTATACAGCCCCAGATCTTTACCCAAACTTTCGGTGTATAATCCCCAACCTTCAACATAGGCGGTCACGTGATCAAATTTCCGAAACGCTGGCAAACCTTCTAACTCTTGCGCGATGGCAATTTGAAAGTGATGGCCAGGCGCCGCCTCGTGAATCGACAGGGCTTCACGTAAATAGGTCGGTCTTGAAGGAAGGTCGTAGGTGTTTACGTAAAACACACCGGGTTTACTGCCATCGGGGGCAGGAGAGTTGTATTGTGCCGCGGCCGCAGAGGCAGCGCGAAAGGATTCGATCGGCTTAATGACATAAGGCGCCTTTGGTGCGATATCAAAAAGATTCGGCAAGCCTTCATCGATCGAACTGCGCACATCTTCGTAAGCTTGAAGCAGCTGCGCTTCGGATTCGTACTGAAATTGCTTGTCGGTACGCAGATGATTAAAGAAAGCCTTTAAATCGCCCTCAAACTTCACCTCGTCTTTAATTCGCTCCATACCTGCGCGTAACAAAGTGACCTGCTGCAAACCAATTTGATGGATTTCATCGGCGCTCAAATCCGTGGTGGTGTGCTCGCGAACTTTGGTGTTGTACCATTTTTTACCGTTGGGCTGATGCGCCAAGCCCACTTCGGTTCGAGTTGCTGGCAAATAGGTATTTTGTAGGAAATCATGCAATTTGGTATAAGCTGGCACGAAGCGCTCGGCAATGGCAGATTCGTAAGCCTCTATAAGACGCGTCTTGTCTGCTTGCGAAAAGCTCTCGGGGAACCGGGTTAAAGGTTTGTGAAAAATGCTGGCGCTAACATCATCAACCATATGCGCTTGCAGTTGCGGCAAAGTTCTCTCGATCAATACTCGAGGCTGAACCACTCCGGCCTCGATACCTTCTTGCATTCTTGCAATGGCATTGTCGACCCACGGGGTGAACTCGCCCATACGCTGCAACCAGTTGTCGTAATCTTCAACGGTGGCAAAAGGTTGGGTGGCACCACCGGAGCCCAGCACGGCCAAATAGTTTGGCAAACTGAAGAACTGGCTCACCGGAATTTGCGCTTCCCACAGGGCCACGCCATTGGCGAAGTAATCTTGATTGGTATTGCGCTGATACAAAAACACATCATAGCTGAGCTGATCGGCCGGGCTTAAGCTTGCGCGATCAATCGCTTTCAGTTGCGCTAGGGTACGCTCCTGTAAAGCGAGAGACTTGTTCAGGTAATCATCACTTAGCCCGTCGCCCAAACGGTGGTTGTAGGCCATCTCGCCTTCAAACATCGCGTTCATGGGATTGAGTTCGAAGTTCTCTATTCGGTAATCGTCAAACAGTTGATGCAATTGTTGTGTTGACGTTTTTGGCGCCACCGCCTTGGTCTCAGCTTTGTCTTGACAGCCTGCAAGCCAGAGCGACGAAACCGCAGTCGCCAGCACAGCGTAAGTGCGTAAATGATGTCGCATAATGATTCCCCAATAAACCCAGAAGTGGGTGTCGATTATTATCGCCAAGCGTTTTTATTGCTCATCGCCAATGCTATCGAAACATTAACATCGGCTTTATACCGGTCTTGGAACTAAATACCTGTCTTGGGACTAAATACCTGTCTTGGGACTAAGGCAACTCGGTACCTAGATAACGCGGTATAAGCCCAAGCTTGAGCGCATTAGAGTTTAGACGACCAACGCGGCCTATGCCTCAAGCACAGGGCCGCTTTTAATGGATCGATGTACTCTTCGCTCGTGCGCCAAACTTAATCGCCTATCTATCGTGCCGCTAGAGTATCGAGCTTATGATTGTAACGATCCTTTTGGTCTTGATCCTTGGTCAATTGAGTTGCCCGCTGCAGGTATTTCTGCGCCCGCGCAAGATCGCCCTGGGCACTGCTGACCTTAGCCGCTAGGAAATGAAAACGATGATCTTTGTCGTAACCATCAATGGCCGCCTTTACGTGATTAAATGCCTCGACCAGTTGGCGACTGTCTAAAGCTTGTTGAGCCTGATAGTAACGATAGTAAGGGTTATTGCGGCGGTGATAGACCACCTTGTTCTCGAAGGTTTCAGCGTCGCTTTCTCGCCCCAATTGTCGATACAGGCGACTGAGGTTACTCATGGCCATCAAATTTCGAGAATCCAGCTCCAGCGATTTCAAGAATGCCAGTTCGGCCTCCGGGAAGTGTTGCGCTCGGCGATAAAGCGAGCCGAGATTGCCCCACAGAAATGCCTGTTCCGGCTGTAACTCGAGGGCCGCCCGCAAGTGCCGAAATGACGCTTGCCAGCGCTCTTCGAACAGCAGCTCCATGGCGCGATTATTAAAAAATTGCGCCATGGCGTAGTCATCACTCACTCGCTGCTGAGGATAATCTAAGTCGTAGTTTTCCATGTTGAGATCAATAATGTGACGACCGCGAGTGGTCTGCACCACGGCGTTCATGTGCCGGTAATAAACATGAGTACTGGCGCTCTGCATATCCCAAGTGGGCGGCACCTTGACCTCGTTAAACCAGACCTTTAAGCCCGCTTCACGGCCTAGGGCTACAAACATGTTGGTAAAAGACAGGCAGTTGCCCTGCTGAAAATAGAAGGTGTCGGCGGCGCTGTAGGTTTTTAAGGGGTCGTACTCTAACCCCAGCATTCCGCCGTGAAAGATAGCTTTCAGAAGTTGCCGTAACTTGGCACCAGAATTCACATCAGTGTCGACGTACAAGTCGACAAACAAGCGCATATCGTCATTGAGAGTGAGCACCGACTCACCCAGCAGGTCAACATCCTCAGTGAAATCGGATGACGTCGAATCAGGAAAGAAAACTCCCCCCTGAAGAATATGTTCCGTTTCGGCGGCACTGATCGACGTCTCGAGCGTCGGCGAATGGGCGCAGCCCAGCAATAAACCGAGAGTCATAGACACCGCAATGGCTCGGCACAACCTCAACCAACGAGGCATAGACACCTCCTGATAACGTTCAACTTGTCTTTATTTTAGTGGATATGCCACTCTTGTGGATGAGTTACCGACTGACGGTTCGAGAATCATCGGATTTACCCACCCAATATCGGCAACTTAGACAAGCAACAGGCGTTGTGGGTTCATCGCCGCCGCTCGTCTTTATACTCATAACAACAGAACTATAACCACGACCGAGTGTAATCCTCTATGACAACCTCCTCCATCCCTACGTCCACGCTCAATGCGGGCGAATTGTTTGGGCACCCCAAGGGGCTCTATGTGTGCTTTGCCACTGAGCTCTGGGAGCGCTTTTCTTTTTACGGCATGAAGTTTCTGCTGTTGCTTTATTTGACAAAGTACCACCTATTCACCGATGCGGCCGGTTACGATGTGCTCGGCGCTTATGCGGGCTTAGTCTACGCGCTACCCGTGATTGGCGGATTACTCGCTGACAGATACCTTGGCATGAGCAAAGCGGTTGTGTTTGGTGCGTTACTGCTTTCGGGCGGGCACTTGCTGATGGCTTACGAAGGCCAACAGGCTGTTCACTATGCGGCAGGAACAGTACTCAGCAGTGACATCACACTCAATGACGGCAGCATTTTGATTGCAGGCACCTTGCTGCAAGAAAATGTGATCATACAAGACGTTATCGCGCTTAAGGTCTTCTTTGCGGCCTTGGCCCTGATCGCTGTCGGAGTTGGCTTTTTGAAGCCGAACATTTCGACGATTGTCGGTCAGCTCTACCCTGACGGAGATCCTCGCCGAGATTCGGGTTTCACCATCTTTTATATGGGTATCAACATTGGCTCATTCGTCGCCATCTTGTTGTGTGGCTGGCTCGGCGAAACCTTTGGTTGGGGCTACGGCTTCGGAGCTGCTGGAATTGGCATGCTGCTGGGCTTAGTGACCTTTCTAAAAGGTAAAAAGTACCTGAATGGATTAGCGGAGCCCGCCGAGCCTCAATTGCTCACCGAGCGCGTATTAGGTCCAATCAATCGCGAATGGCTGATCTATCTCGGCGGTATCCTCTCCATCAGTGTGGTCTGGTTGATGCTGCAATATGAACCAGCGGTTCACAGCACCTTGAACACTATGCTGGTATTAACACTGATAGGGATTCCCCTGTTTGCCCTGCTCAAAGGTACCAAAGAAGAATTCCAACGCACTTTGGTGTTGATGGTCTTAATCGCTTCTTCGGTTGTATTTTGGGCGCTGTTCGAGCAATCAGCCGGTAGTATGACGCTTTACGCCGATCGAGTGGTTGATCGCAATGTGATGGGCACCGAGCTGCGTGCATCGATGTTCGGCTCGCTCAATCCCTTCTTTATCATCGTCTGCGCTCCCATATTTGCGGCCTTGTGGATTTGGTTGGCTCGCAAAGGCTGGGAGCCCTCCACGCCAGTTAAGTTTGGCCTTGGCATTATCCAGGCGGGTCTCGGCTTTGGTGCGATGGTTATGGGTGCGCAGCACTTGGGCGTAGACGGAAAAGTGGCGGTCATTTGGTTGACGCTGGCTTATTTCCTTCACACCACCGGTGAGCTGTGTTTGTCTCCCGTTGGCTTGTCAGCGGTGACCAAACTGTCGATCAAACGCGTGGTCGGTGTGAGTATGGGAACCTGGTTCTTAGCGACGGCTCTATCGGAAACCGTCGCCACTCGTATCGGTAAAATGGCCTCGATCGATTCTACCGTTGGTGAAGCGCAGGATTTAGCATCGACCTTAGCAACCTATACCGAGCTCTACGAGTTTTTGATGTGGACCGGTCTAGGGGTTGGGGTGTTTATGCTACTTTTGGCTCCGTTACTGAAGAAAGGCATGCACGGGGTTCATTAGCCTCGTCACAGTCCAAGACAAAAAAAGGAGGTGCCTAAAGCGCCTCCTTTTTTTTGATTCAAATATTTTTGCGTTTTAATTTTGGTTGTTATCTACATTCTTCGTACCTAACCACAGCCATAACAACCGCCATAACAACAGTCATTACAACCGTCATTCGCTGTCGTCCAGTGCGTACGCAATAACATACCCACCCTTACCATCTTCAACGCTTTGGGAATCCGAATAAGTGCCATTATTGGGGTCTCTAGGGTAGCGCCAGCTCGGATTGGGCACCGTGACAATCACATACTGTTTACCGGTTTTACTCGATTGATAAGTCATCGGTGTGGCCTGCCCGTTACCGGGTAAATCTTGTGACCACTTTACTTCACCCGAGCGCAAATCATAGGCTCGCACGGTTCTGTCCATGGTTGAACTTATGAAGGTCAATCCACCGCGAGTGGTGAGAGTTCCGGCACGGACTGCAACGCCGACGTCGAACGGTAAACCGGTTCGCCAACCGAAGGGCCCTGATTCTTTCATACTGCCCACCGGGCGACTCCATAATAGCTCTTTGGTATTGAGATCTATCACCGCAATTCTCGCCCATGGGGGCTCAAAGCAGGGCACTTGTGTGCCCAGACGAGACATGAAAGGCATGGGGATACCGTAGTAGCGAATCTGCTTCACGTCGTAGGGATCATTGGGATCGATATCATTGAGGTCGGGCATAGGATCATCGGCATTCATACGCACTGCCGGATGATGTTTGCCAAGCAGTTTGGCCGCCATGGGGCCAGCCTCTGCAACTTGCTCGGGTGTGACTAGTAGCAATCGATGAGCCAATAACATGGGCGCCGCCACCAACAAACCGTTGTCGGCATCCACCGAAACACTGCCCCAATTAAAACCGCCAAAGTTACCCGGTGCGATCAAGGTTCCTTGTGTGGTGGGAGGCGTGTACATACCTTCGTAACGCATGGATTTGTATTCGATACGACAGACCAACTGATCGATGGGGGTTAAGCCCCACATGTCTTTTTCGTAGCGGTAAGGATGAAAATTAGGGAGAGCGGAGACCGGTTGAGTCGCGGATAAATACTCGCCGTCTTCGGGGTTCTGAGGCGCGGGCTTTTCTTCGAGAGGAAAGACGCGAGACCCGTCTCGTCGATCCAGCAAGAAGATATCTCCCATCTTGGTGGGTACTGCAACGGCGGGTACGTTTTCTCCATCTCGAGTCACATCGACCAATACCGGCTGCGCGGGTAAATCGTAATCCCACACATCGTGATGCACGGTTTGATACTTCCATTGAGGCTCTCCGCTAGCGCCCTTAAGTGCAACAATGGACGACGACCACTCATCATCAAATGGCCGGCGAGCTCCGCCATAATAGTCCGGAGGAGGGTTTCCTAAAGGTGCATAGATCAAATCGAGTTCTTCATCGTAACTCATGATCGACCACATATTCGGCGTGCCCGGCGTATAGGTTTCCCCTTCAGCCGGCTCACCGTAGTAACCCGGGTTACCAAGATCCCACGCCCATGCAAACTGTCCCGTGAGCGCATCAAAAGCACGGATTACGCCCGACGGCAAACCCAAGTCTTGTGAATCCATAACCAATCCGCCAACCACCAACACATCATCGGCCACTAGCGGCGGGGAGGTGACAAAATATTCGGAACTAAAGTGATCGCCGAGACCTTTGCGTAAATCTACGAAACCATCGACACCGAAGTCGGTACAGAGCTTTCCGGTCACTGCATCGACGGCGAGAATTCGCGCATCAACCGTACCTGTCACGATACGTTTTTTACATTGACCGCTATAGCCTACCGGCGCTTCGTGATAACTAACACCTCGGCAGGTTTCCGCGTATTGGTTAGCACCGTAAGGAGTGATGTTCGGGTCGTAACGCCAAATTTCTTCGCCTCTATCACTATTTACGGCCATCAGAACATTGTTCGCCCCGCAGATGTACAAACGATCTTCCACTTGGAGCGGTGTCATTTTAAAGGTGTCGGATACACCCGTACGATATCGCCACACTTCTTTGAGCTGACCGACATTGTCCCGATTAATTTGCTCAACTTCCGCAAAACGGGTGCCTCCCGCGCTGTTGCCATAGTGCTTCCAATCCGTTGTCGGCTCAGTATTATTTGAGCCAAGGTCTCGCTCGGTACCACTGCCATTCATTTCGTAGCCCTGGCCTGCAGCAAGCAAAAGAACAATGACCGAAGCAACATTCGGGGCAATCAGCCAAGGCATTAAACCTTGGGAAGCGTCCGTCTTTTTTAGGTCGAGCCGACGGCGATACCAGCCAGTAAAGAACCACAGCGACAGGCCCATCCACAGACCTAAACGCGGCAACAGCGCCAACAGGTCGAGGCCCGACTCATATATTGCCCAGGGCAAGGTTATTGCCAAAATTACCGCGTACAGCTTTGCCGCCAAGGGATTTTCGCGAACATAGAGTACGGTGACAGCGATCACCGCGATCCCTGTCATCACATAATAAAGACTGCCCCCGAGATAAGCTAAATAGCCACCCAAGACACTGAGCAATAGCCCTACGAGCGAAAGAACAACCGCAAACAACCAATGTGTGATTCGAGAGAACATAGGGCTATTACTACTCCAATTTTTAACGAGAAATCTGACGACCTAGTGAAATCTTGATGACAATAAAACTCTAAAGACCATTCCCAGAAAAGTTCTGAGCTGACAGCGGCGATGTGTCAGGCAGAGTTTGAAATCCCAACAAATTTCCATCTGGATCACGAGCGAAAATAATTGATTCACCATCCAATTTTTTATCTTCCGAGATAATGTCAGCGCCCGCCGCCAATAAACGCTCTCGAGCGATTTGCATATCAGAAACATCAAATACGATCATATTATAGCCGAGGGCGTCAACCGGACGAGGCGTAGCCGCTTTTTTGGTGGGATGACTTACGTACTGGATAATTTCCAACTCTAGATTTCGCACTTGAAACCACGCAAATTTCAACTCGCTGCCAGCTTGGCCGGTCACCATATCGACCGCGTCACCCTTGGGGTTAAACCAACCGGTTCTGCGGGGCTTTCGCTCTTGCAATAAATGCGCATAAAAATCTACGGCTCGATCAATATCTGGTGTCGCCAAAGAAATATGACGAATCCGACGGTCGTTTTTGGGAGGAACCTCAAGGTTAAGCGCTGCCACGTCAACATGTTCGATTTCAACAATGGCATTGTCTAAATCGTGGCCATAGGCGTAAGAGACTTGTGTTTTCGGATTCTTCCACATTTCCGGAGATCCAATGTGTTTCCCTCCGAAGGATAGAAACTTTTGATAGGTCTCTGTTTTGTCGTGCACCTGAAAACAAAGGTGCGCAATTCCGGGGCCAAACACATCCATGGGGCCGGTATTCTTAGCTGCATCTGAGGGAGCGTCGAACTCCATTAATCGCAACTGTGCATTAACGCTTTTCATCACCGCTGAATTCAGTCCTAGCGAAGACTCACCGGTGAAACTCTCGAGAGCGTCCTGCTCATGCCAATGCGCGTCTGAGACCTCTTCAAGATTCACCACGTCGCCATAAAATTTCTTTGATCGCTCGAGATCGCTCACACTTACACCGATGTAGTGGACGCCGCGGACGACGGCGTTATCGGCTCGGCCAGATTGACCACTTGAACACCCAACCAACACAACTGCACTTAAGCAGGCTATCAATAGATTACGCATAAAATCCTCGACTCAGCAGGCGCACAAAATTTCAACGCCAAAATATTTGTAAAACTTTACAAACTGCAGACACAACAACGACGACCTAAAGGTCGCCGTCGGTGTTTTTTACTTTTTAATTTTTAAAATTCACAACAGGTGTGGAAGTAAAAAAGACCGACAGAGTCGGCCAAATCACCACACAAAGAGAAATCAATCCCAATGATACGTAAATTCTACACCGTAAGTACGTGGATCCAGTAAACGCAACTTACGAAACAGACCTACCAACGATGCTTCGGCGCTGCCGCCGGTAATGCCATCATCATCGGTTACATTTTTCACAAACGCTTCAACTTCCCAGCGACCTGATGTTTCACTTAACGTGACATAGAGATCAGTTCTGTCCCACGAATCGTAGGTGTAGTTGTCGAATTCGCGACCTTGATATTGATCTTGCCAGTAATAATCCGCGCGATAGCGAAGCTCAAGATCATCATTCAAACTCTGCGTGTACTGTACGCCTAAGTTAAAAGACATTTCCGGAGCGTTGGGTAAATCGTTACCCTCAACATCCTCCAAGATTGGAATACCGCCAACACTACCGAGAGAGGTATTTGGTAGGGGGTCAGATGAAACTATTTCGGTATCCAAGAACGAAGCACTGGCATTAACCAACAAGTTCTCGGTGATCAAGTAAACACCTTCGAGCTCTAGGCCCTGAACCTTCACTTCTTCAGCGTTAAAGTTAGCGCCTGCACCGTTGATCAATCCACCAACTTGGTAGTCGCTGTAGTCATAAAAGAATGCCGCTGCATTTAACTGCATGCGATTGTCCAAGAGGGTGTTTTTAGTTCCCACTTCGATCGAATCAATGTACTCGGGATCAAAAGTCGGTGCAAACGTATTACCGGGGTTTAAACCACCGCCTTTGTAGCCACGTGATAGTGTGCCGTAGATCATGGTGGCATCAGTAAACGAAACATCGAGATTCCAGTTAAGATTAATCTTACCTGTTACTTCTTCCCAATCATCTTCGCCGGTTACGGGGTTCACAACATCACCGAAAGGGTTGGTACCCGCAACAGATTCTTTTTCATCTTCGGTGTAACGCAACCCAGCGGTTAGGGTTAGGTTTTCAGATATATCGTAATAAAGCTCACCAAACACAGCTGTCGATTTGCTTTCGAGATCACTTTCATTGGTAAAGCCACCCGTAACTGCCGGATTGGCGGAATTATGCAGACCCGGCAGGTAGCTGGCTCCCCAGAAGGAGGTATCAGATCTTGTATAGGAGATACCCGCCAAGAAATTTAGGTCACCAGCATAATCTGATGCCAAACGAAATTCTTGTGAGTACTCCTCCCTTTCACGCATATTGCGCTGGGTGGGGGAATAATCACTGGTCGTTTCAAACTCGCCGTCAATCAGATAAGTCAGCTCACCAGTCGGCGTCAATAAAGTCACATTAAAAGCATCTGGCGCAGCCGCAAGATCAAAATCACGGTATTGATTAAAGTCGTTTTTCAAATAAGCGGTGGCCGAGGTCAAAGTTAATTCGTCGGTCAGATTGAAATTAACCTCTAGCCCAACATAAGTTTCTTCCAGCTCATATTCAGGGTTAACATCAATACTGACTTCGCGAAGATCACTAGGGTTCGGATTGTCTGCATAGCGATTAAACTTCAACACCCCAAAACCGAAAAGAGCATCATCGACACTACCCATATAATCGGCAGGATAGCCAATAGTATCTCCAGTATCTGGAGCACAGCCAATCGTCGCATCCGGTTTACACGCTACTTTTGTAGACGACTGTCGGTCACTGTCTTCTTTGTAGTACTGAACCACTAAGGTAGCATCAGCAGTATCACCGAATTCGAATCGAGTGGAACTCCTAACAGACAGTTCGTCGCGGCCATCGATATCGCTATTATTAAAAGTATTTTCGGTGTAACCATCACGATTTACCGTATTGAATGCAAAGCGTTGATAAATAGAATCCGCTATTGGCAGATTGATCGCGCCCTTTGTACGAGTCGATCCAAAGTTAGCAACTTGCGCAGTGACATCGACTGAAAACTCTTCCGTCGGTGTAGCCGATAACGTATTAATCACGCCGCCAGTGGTATTGCGTCCAAACAGAGTTCCCTGAGGGCCACGCAATACTTCGATACGTTCCAGATCGTAATTTTCGCCTGTCGGTGCAATAGGCATGCTGTTGAACGATGAGCTAACGGCTGGGTCAGCTCCGCCGCCCAGGACGCTTTGACCAACACCACGCAAGGTAATATTGCTGTTCTGACCAACCATCAAGTTCGGTACTGCAAACTGTAGGTCCAGTGAATCCTCGATGTTTGACCGCTCCAACATACCCGCGTCTAAAGCAGTAACCGCAATCGCCGTATCCTGAAGATTGGCTTCGCGTTTCTCGGCGGTCACCACAATCTCTTCCAGCATAAAATCTGAATTTTGTGCCTGCACGCTAGTCGCAGCGGCGGAGGCGGCGAGAAGTGCTAGGCATAACTTATTTTTCGAATAGGGCATCTTCGTCTCCTGATTATTATTGGTTTTTTGTATCTCTCTGTCGCATAAGTTAGAGACTAAACGACAAATCGTCAATAGCTTATTAAAAAATCCTGTTATATGTTCCAGCGGTGGAGCCATCAAAAGCTAGCTCACGAATATTTTCACTTTAGAACAGCTCATAAATCGTCCACAAACTAGGACAAACCCTATAAAAAACTGCTTTAATTAGAAAAAAACCACTCAACAGCCTCACAAAATCCACTATTGACGATTAGTCCAGTGACAATTATGCTGCTGACAAATAGTTAATGATCAATAAAATAAATGATAGAAACACCCAGAATAAGCTTGTTAAATGAGCAAGAAAACAAACAAAAGGCCAAGAAGGGATAAAAAACCTTCACAAACAGATACTTAATGGACAAATAATCAATTCAATAAATCACTGATTTTCGCAATCGGTAGTAACAGCGTTGTCGCCAGCGACAACACAGCACTGAGTAGGAGTAAAAAGATGTTTGATTTAACCAACCACGTAGCAATAATTACCGGCGGAAACGGCGGCATTGGCCTCGCCTTCGGTCGCGGTCTTGCCAAAGCGGGCGCCAAGATTGCGATCTGGGGACGAAATAGCGAAAAGAACCAGAAGGCTCTGGCCGAACTCCGAGAAATGGGTGCCGACGCCGCAGCTTTTGCAGTTGATGTCACCAACACCGATGACATCAATCAAGGGTTCAGCGATACCCTAGAACGATTTGGACGTATCGACTCTTGCTTTGCCAATGCCGGCGGCTCTGGCGTTCGCGGCTATCTGCATCAAACCAGCGAAGAGAACTGGAACCAAGTTATGGAACTCAACGTCAACAGCGTTGCCAATACGTTCAAGCCCGTCATCGAGCACCTATTAAGTACCAACACGCCTGGTAAGTTGATCGTCACCTCTTCAGCCGCGGCAAAAATGGGAACAGGCTTTGGTGCCTCCTACGCAACATCAAAAGCCGCTGTAGTAGGCCTCGCCCGCTCACTCGCTGTTGAACTGGGCCCCAACAACATTCAAGTCAATGCACTCCTGCCAGGCTATGTCGAAACAGATTTTGTGACTGAAACTCCGCAGGCATTTAAAGACGCGGCCAAACGTCGCTCATGTTTGCCGCGAAGAGCGCAGGCCGAAGACATGGAAGGTGTCGCCGTGTTCTTGGCCTCAAAAGAGAGCGACTTTATGACTGGCCACGCGCTCGTCATGGATGGCGGTCACACGATTTTCCCAATGTAATTTACGACCAAGTGAGAGCACAGCTATGATTTTACGCCACACTCTAATCAGCGTGATTTTTGCCTGCTGGGCTCTTGCGCAGAACGTTAACGCCTCGACTCCTTCAGACGCGGTGGCACAATACAATCAGATGCATCCAGACAATAAGCCGCTAACCGACGGTTATGTCAACGTAGGCGGAGTCGATTACCACTATGTCGCTGCTGGACAGGGGCCACTGGTGATTCTTTACCATGGCTTTCCTTCATTTTGGTATGCATGGAAGCCTCAGATTGCCGAACTCTCCAAACACTATCGCGTGGTTGCCGTCGATGGACTTGGCAGCAACCTGTCGGACAAGCCAGCGGACATAAATCGTTACCGTATCGACAAATTGGCTAGCGACCTCAATCAACTGGCCTATAAAGTAGGTGGTGAACAACCCTTCCATTTGATTGGCCACGATTGGGGCGGCGCTCTAGCCTGGGCCTTCGCGCAGAACTACCCCGACCGAGTTGCCAAGCTAGTCGTGCTCAATGCACCGCCACACAATGTGTTTCAAGAATTGTTGCGTACCAATGAACAACAACAAAAGACATCGAGATACATAAAAGTGTTGAATAGCTCGCTCGGAGAGCGCATTTTGGGCTTCAATGATAGCTATCTAATATGGAAAATGGCTTATCAAAAGCATCTAGATCACGAGCGTATCAACACAGCAGAAGCTGATCTATTTCGCCAAGCCCTCTCTCGCCCGCAAGCCTTGCACAGTGCTATCAACTGGTATCGAGCCAATACCACCGACGCAGACAGCCCGCTGGAAAGTGCACTCTGGCCTCGTGAAAACCCCTTGATTACGGTTCCCAGCCTTTTAATTTGGGGCGAGAAAGACAAGGCTTTTGTTCCTGAATTCTTGGATATGCTACCTGAATTGGTCGAGCACTTAACCATCAAGAGACTCGCCTCCGCCGCCCATTGGCCAGGTCTTTCTCACCCACAACAAGTGAATCAAGCCATCAATAAGTTCTTTAGCGCCCCGCAAGGACAAGACTCACCACTGTGATACTATCAGTCCGATGTATACGGAAACCTGAAACAGAACTATGGAAACTTCGAAAAAAACACGTACACGCTTAGCGCCCGAAGAGCGTATCGCAAAGATACTCGATCATGCGGCCACTATTGTCGCCTCTGAAGGGGTTGCCGCAGTCACAATGGAAAAAGTTGGCACCGCCGCAGGCATCAGTAAGTCATTGGTGTATTCCTACTTCCCCAGCACCACGGATCTACTAAAGAAGCTGCTACACCGTGAGCTCAAAGCTTTGAGAAGACGACAGATGGAAGCATCTAACAACGCCAATACATTTGAGCAACTGGTAAGGGCTGTTACCAGAGAGTATTTGAAGCACATCGAAGAGCGCGGTATTCTAATCTATCGACTGCAATCAGAACCCAGCGTCTCGAAAGGTGCTGGGGTTACCGATTATACTCGCGACGTTGCAGTACAACACCTCGCAGAGATTGTGCATCGCGTATTTGAGATTCCCATGGAAATTGCCATCCCGGCAACTGACATTTCTTTTGGATTACCCGACGCCGCTGGAATTTATCTCGATCGAAAAAAGGCTGATCGACAAATGGTTGAAGACATCACGGTCGCTATGATCATCGGCTGCGTGAAAACACTCAAAGACAACTACGAGGTTGCGTTTAAGTCTATCCGTTAATTTTCACCAAAGAGCGGCCTATAAGTACATTCATTGGCCGCTCTTGTTCTCCAGAATTGAAGCTACAAAAAACCAGGCGCTAGAAAATTACCAACCACATTGACGGCCTTTGTTTTCCTCTTCAAGCCAAGTCATCAACGGCGCAAAATAGTCAATAATTGCCGAGGCGTCTAGCTCACGTTGTCCCGTTAATGCTTCCATTGCATCGGGCCACGGCTGGCTTCTGCCCATCGCCATCATCGCCTGAAGTTTTTCACCTGCCTGCGGCTGATTATAGATAGAGCAGCGATGCAGCGGTCCTTCATAACCAATGTCGTCACACAACGCTTTGTGGAATTGGAACTGCTGAATAAATGCCAAGAAATAACGTGTGTAGGGTGTGTTACCTGGTATATGGTATTTTGCGCCCGGATCAAAGTCCTCTTCACTGCGCTCTAGCGGCGCTTCAATACCTTGGTAATTCTCGCGCAGTGCCCACCAGCCTTTGTTGTAGTCTTGAGGTGCAATTTCACCGTTGAAAACCTGCCAACGCCATTTGTCCACCAATAGACCGAACGGCAAGAAAGCGATTTTATTCAGCGCCATATTCATCAAGTACCCAAGATCTTCTTCGACCGGTGGCTCTTCTTCTAACAAGCCCAACTGCACCAAGTAGCTCGGCGTAATCGACAGCGCAATGGTGTCACCAATAGCTTCGTGAAAGCCATCGTTGGCACTACCGCGCAATACAAAAGGCTGTTCATTGTAGGCACGCTGATAATAGTTATGGCCTAACTCATGATGAACAGTTTGAAAATCTTCGGCATTTTTTTGAATACACATTTTGATACGAAGATCATTAATATTGTCTATGTTCCACGCACTGGCATGACAGACGACGTCGCGATCACGTGGACGCACGAACTGCGAACGCTGCCAAAAGGTATCCGGTAACGGCTCAAATCCAAGCGAACTAAAGAAAGCTTCTCCGGTTTTCACCATGTCCATTTCACTCATATTCGAATCAACAATCAACTGA
The DNA here is from genome assembly GCA_050633365.1 of Cellvibrionaceae bacterium. Lineage (GTDB taxonomy): Bacteria > Pseudomonadota > Gammaproteobacteria > Pseudomonadales > Cellvibrionaceae > Pseudomaricurvus. Next base: position 126,479 of record JBOEGJ010000016.1, read on the forward strand.
GTGAGATCGTAACTTTGCTCGCTGTTTTCTGGTTTAACCAAATCGTAAACATTGCCCCAGGTTTGTGCCCACATATTGCCCAATAGATGCGCGGGAATTTTTCCAGAGCTTGGAACCACCGCCTCACCATAGTACTCACTGAGCTCTGTTCTTACATGGCACTGCAAAGCATCGTACAACGGCTTCACTTTATTCCACTGTTTATCGACATCTTCAGCAAAGGCATCGGGATCCATATCGTAATTAGATCGCCACAACTCACTGAGGTTTTCAAAACCTAGATCTTGAGCACCGGCATTGGCAATATCAACCTGCTGCCGGTACAAGGGGCGCATCGGCGGCGATATTTTTCGCCAGCCCGACCACAGCTCCTTCAACAATTGCGGATCGCGACTTTGCGCCAGAATGGTCGACATTTCATCCAAGGTATAGCAGCGCTCGTCATTGCAATACTCGCCAGCACCGTACATACCTTCCATCTTCACACCCAAATCCGCCAGCGCTTTAGCCGCAGCACTGTCATCAGGTGCAGGCAAGACTAGATCGAGCTTGAGACGCTCCAATTGACGAGCAACATCAGGCTGCTGAGCCCTTTGATCGTAAGTTGCCGCCTGCTTGGCGTAACTTACCGACAATTCGTTATACTCTTGAAACGCCTTAGCGGAGACCGCTTGGCTATCAATATTGATATAGGTAGACGACAACCAAGCTGCGTGTGACGCATTCTGAGCAGCCTTAGCCAAATCAGCATTGGCTTTCTCTATAAAGGCTTGTGCCGACAAGGTCGACCCCGCAGGTTTACTCACACTCTGGCAACCGATTGCTGACAAACCTACAATCGCGACCAGCGCGGCATTAACAATTTTTTTCATAAGAGCTCCGTAGCGTCCCTATTGAATAATAAATACAAAATTAATCTTTCCACTCGTCGACATCGACAATTTCAGCCTCTGCGGCGGCCGCTTCGGCCCAGCGTTTCATCTCGGGCAGTTCAAGCATCCACGCCATATAGTCTTTACAAGGTTTTGATACGGGCAGTTGATACGTATTCAAGCGAAATACCACCGGCGCAAAATACACGTCGGCAATGGTCAGCTCTCCAAACAAAGCCGGCCCTCGAGAGACCTCCAAGCAGCTCCGCCATAGCTGATCCAAGCGGGTTAGATCTTTCTGAATATCACCGCGCAATTGCGCAACAAAAGGCGGTTTTCTACAATTCATCGGGTAATGACTTCGCAACGCCATAAAGCCCGTATGCATTTCCATCACCGCTGAGAGCGCTATCGCCTTTAGCGCCGGATCTTCGGGCCAACCAATGACCGGCGCTTTGGTTTGACGCACATATTCAATAATGGCGAGCGAATCCCACACTTTTACCTCACCATCTTTCAAAGCGGGCACACAATGAGTAGGAGAGTATTCGCCAACTCGCTGATAAAACTCGGGGGTATCCAACGGCAACTGAATTTCATCGAATGGAATTTTGTTAATTGCCAAGTAGAGCCAAGCTCTCAGAGACCAACTGGAATAATTTTTATTACCAATAACAAGCGTAAAATCGTTCATCCTTGAGTTCCTAATATCGTCGATGGATCAAGTGAGCTTTTCGCTCACCGTGTTATAGAGATCAAACCCACGACCTCGATAATTTCTGAGAGCATGCGGGTGATCTAAACTGCAGGTGTGAACCCACACCCGTTTTGGGTTGAGCGCCCAAGCGGCTTCAACTGCCGCCGTCAGCAAACCGGCACCCAATCCCTGACCGACAAATTCAGGCAGCAGACCAAAATACACCAACTCCACATCGACGCCTTGATTTTGTTGCTGAAGTTCAAAATAGCCGATTTCATCTTGCGCTAGGTAGCCGACACCCGTGGTGATCTTCTGATTGAGTACATAATCTTGCCATTGCTCCTGAGTCCAATTGGCCCGATCCGTCCACTGCCAGCTTTCCCCTACATGCTCATAGAACCAGCGATTAACATCTCCATCGGCACCGTCCTCAGCTACAAGTTCGACTCGAGCTTTTTCCTGAAAGAAGGGAATCGGCTTAAATTGATCACGATCAGTTAGCTGCAAGTACCAGGTGATCACTTCAGCTGAATGATTATCTTCACTCATAATTCAACCGCATCCACCAAATGGCACGCGGCCCATTGCTCTTTACCCACTAGCTTTAATTCAGGGCGTTGTTGTCGACAAAGATCCTCGACCCGATCACACCTTCCGGCAAATCGGCAACCAGGGGGAAGATTAACCGGTGATGGAACTTCACCTTGAATTAAATCGTGCTGACGATGACGTTCTTGTATCGGATCGGCCAAGGGATTGGATTTGGTCAACGCTTGAGTGTAAGGATGCACAGGATTAAAGAACACCTGATCGGCAGGGCCTTGCTCCACCACTGCACCCAAATACATCACTACCATCACATCGGAAATGTATCTCACCATAGAGAGATCGTGAGCGATGAACAGCAGCGTTAACCCCATGGTTTCCTGCAATTCCCCCAAGAGGTTGATCACTTGCGCCTGAACGGATACATCTAAAGCGGAAATAGGTTCGTCGCAAACCACAAACTTGGGTTCTGTAATTAGCGCTCGAGCTATACCAATACGCTGACGCTGACCACCGGAAAATTCATGAGGATAACGGCCAAGGTGCGCCGCCTGTAAATTAACTCGCTCCAACCATTGCGCAGCCTTCTCTCTGCGGCTTTCTACGCTGCCCAAATTCTGCAATCGCAGCGGCTCGGTGAGAATTTCTTCGATGGTCATGCGTGGATTGAGTGATGCGTAGGGATCCTGAAAGATCATCTGGATATCTTTACTTAAACGACGATAATCTTTCGCCGAATAGCGATCAGGCAAACGCTCACCTTTATAAAAAATCTCGCCTCCTGACTTATCGTGCAGACCCACCAACACTTTACCTAAGGTCGACTTGCCGCTACCGCTTTCTCCCACTAAACCTACGATACTGTTTTCTTCAATGGCAAGACTGATCCCATCCACTGCATAGAGCATTTGATTCTTTCCCAGATCAAAGCGTTTTTGCAGGTTTTTAATCTCAATCATGAGGTGGCCTCCGAGGGCTGGTAGAGGCCGTCAACTTTTACCGACGCCATCTCATGCTGCAACCAGCAGCGAGCGTGATGACCCTCTCCCACACTATGCAATGTTGGCAATTGTCGATCACAAATACTCAGCGCATGATCACAGCGACTGCAATAACCACACCCTTTAGGTGGAGAAAATAAGTCGGGGGGACTTCCGGCAATAGCCACCAACTTTTCATCCACATGCATTCCCGGTGAAGGCATGGCCGCCTTCAATCCCAAGGTATAAGGATGTGCACTGCGATGAAAAATATCTTCTGCGCTACCGGATTCGACAATTTGACCGGCGTACATTACCGCTACCTTATCAGCCATTCGCGCTACCACACCCAAGTCGTGGGTAATCAACACAATGGCCATGCCTTCTTCTTTCTGAATGTCGCGCATTAGCTCCAAAACCTGATTCTGAATGGTGACATCCAGCGCTGTTGTTGGCTCATCGGCGATCAACACGGAGGGATTACAGGCAAGACTCATGGCAATAACGGCTCGTTGCAACATACCGCCCGAGAATTCAAACGGATACTGATTGGCACGCTTTGCCGCCTCGGGAATTTTGGTGCGTTCAAGTAGTTCGATCGCACGCGTTAATGCCTCGCTTTTTCCCATCCCTTTATGAACACGCAAGGTTTCAGCAATTTGTTCACCAATTTTCATGGTGGGGTTGAGGGCACTCATTGGGTCTTGAAATACCATGCCGATATCAACACCCCGAATCTGGTTCAACTCACTGACTGGAAGGTGCAAAATTTCCCGACCATTAAGCTTGGCTGAGCCACTCACGATTTTGCCGGGAGGCATAGGAATCAATCCCATCAAACTCATCATGGTGACAGACTTTCCGCAGCCAGATTCACCGACAATGCCCAGAGTCTCACCTGCTTGAACCGAGAAAGAGACACCTCGAACAGCCTGAACTTTTCCGCCCTGAGCCGAAAACTCAACTTGCAGATCATCTACTGCGAGAGCAGGAGTATTTTGTGTTTTTGTCATCATGGTACTCCGCTACCCTTTCATCTTCGCATCAAGCGCATCACGCAAACCGTCGCCCAATAAATTGAATGCTAGAACCGTCAAACTGATAAACAGTGCGGGAAACAGCAATTCATGTGGATGGCTCAAAAACGATTTCACGCCGTCGTTACACATCGCGCCCCAACTAGGAGTAGGTGGCGCAACCCCCATACCGATAAAAGACAGAAATGCTTCGCTAAAAATTGCAGTAGGTATCGAGAAAGTGAGAGAGACCAAAACCACACCCATCACGTTCGGCAACATGTGACGCCAAATCAGGTAGTAGGAATTTGCCCCCATCAACTGCGCAGCTTCCACAAAAGGTTGCTCCCGTAGCTGCAATACTTGACCGCGAACGAGCCGCGCCGCTGTTGGCCACCCCAAAGCAATCAAGGCAATCAACATGGGCGTGACGCCGCTTTCTCCGGGGCCAATACCCATCGCTACGCGAAATAAGATCATGAACAATAAAAAAGGTAAGGCGATAACAAAGTCGGCAAAACGCATCATAACTTCGTCAACGCGCCCGCCCATATACCCCGCAAAACCTCCATAAATAACACCCAAGACGACGAAAATAAAGGGCGCCACAATACCAATAAACAGCGATGTCTGTCCGCCATAAACTAACCGCGCCAAAATATCTCGACCCAAATAGTCGGTACCCATGAGGTGTTGCTTCAGTTCAATTTCAGCTCCAATTGCCGCTTGTTTTTCGTCGGGCGTAATCAGCCCGCGGGTAATTGCCGATTCGATACTGGTCGCGTGGCGCGGCGTTACTTTGATAGTGCTGTAATCGCCCAGCTCACCAAGTTTGTTGTACGGCTGAATCGAGTAATAGTAGGTAATACTCTGTAGCTTTAATCGATCTTCAAATGAAACTTGATTGTGTTGCTCAGTTTCACCGAGAGGTAAACCAAGATCGGTTGCGCCACTCGGCGTTAACAAATGCCGAAAAACATTGTAGCCAACGGCACCGGCAACCGGCTGCCATGCCAGGCGCACAGATTCGGTGTGCGGTACATCGACAATCTCTAGAGCGCTCGCAGCACTTAGCTCGCCAGTTGCGACTGGATGTTCTTCAAATCGGCCCTGCCAAGGCTTGGTATCAACCACCAAAGATTTACGCCCCAAACTTGGCGCTTGAGAAATTTGCGTCAAGTCTTGACCGGTCGAATCAAAAGACAGAAACAAAGGAAGAATGAAAGAAAACGACAGTAAGCCAACGATCAAATAGAGCGACCAAAGGGCACGTCGGTTTTTGCGCAATCGACGCCAAGCATCTTGCCAAAAGGACACCGATGGGCGGACAATTAGATCCGCTTGCGAAGAAGCCTCGAGCGGCGAGAAGTCGGCGGCTGTCAGCGATGAGGGAGTTGCGTGATTTATCGTAGTTGTCATGGTCATATCCCCTAAGCGCTCACCTTACCTACCCGAATTCTCGGATCGATAAAGCCGTAAAGAATGTCGACCAGCAACACCATCAACACCAAAAATCCGCCATAGAACACAGTGGTTCCCATGATTACGGTGTAGTCCAACTGCTGAACCGCCTGCACGAAGTAGCGCCCGAGGCCAGGAATCGCAAAAACCAATTCGACCACAAATCCGCCAGTAGTAATGGCGGCAATGGAAGGCCCAAGCACCGTAATGACTGGCAATATTGCGTTGCGCAGTTGATGTTTATAGAAAATTCGCAAAGGGGAAACACCCTTGGCGCGAGCTGTTCGAATATAGTCTGCACTGGTCACTTCTAGCATGGACGATCGCATCAGACGAGTCAGGTAGGCCATGGTACTTAACCCCAGCACTAGGGCAGGCACTAACATGTGGCCAAAGGTTCCCCAGCCGGCAACCGGCAATAACGACAGACCGGTCCATTCATTGAGTTTTAAAATACCCAACTGGCCGATCATGGCAAAAACAAAACTCGGCACTGATACCGCAACCACCACAAAAAACATGATGACGGCATCAGGCCAACGATCGCGATAGATCGCCGTTAATGCCCCCCAAATAATTCCGCCTGCGGTTGCAATAATGAGTGCGAGTACACCCAGTACCGCTGACACGGGAAAATGCTCACGAATAATGTCATTCACTCGGCGATTTTTTTGCGTGTAGGAAATGCCAAAATCACCTTGAACCATATTGCGTAAAAAAATGCCGTACTGATGCAATACGGGCTTATCAAGACCGTATCGAATTTCTAAGTTTTTCCGCACCTCGGCGTTCATGGCTTTATCACCCGAGAGCGGATCACCGGGCACCATGTGCATGGCCACAAAGGTCGCCGTAGCAATAAACCAGATGGTGACAACACCGGAGATCAAACGCTTCAAAATATACTCTGTCATGGGTTTTCCTCCGGCTCGATGGTGACATAGTTAAAATTAGGATCACCGCCAATAGCGCGGCGAATCACGCCCTTAAGCCTAGGGTGCTGAACATAGATTTTTCCTCGCTCATACAAGGGCACAATGACCACGTCTTCAAAGATAAGATCTTGCATCTTGGCGAAGGTTTTCATGCGCTCTTCAACATCAAGGGATTTTTGAGCAATACTTACCAATTCATCGTACTCGACGCTATTGTAACGGCCGCGATTATTCAGGTTGGCAAACTGGAAAAGGTCGCCATAGGATAAAAGATCATTGTAATCTGCAGCCCAAGCACCGATGACAATGTCGAAGTGACCGGCCTTGGTTTTTGCCAATCGCTGCTTAAAAATTTGTTTATCGATACGAATTTCTAATCCAAGCTTTTGCTGCATTAAGGTTTGTAAGTATTCAGCAGCTTTTTGAGTACTAGGACGGTCATCTGCCAGCAATGCAATGGGAGGGAGCTCATCAACGCCAAGCTCTTTTTTGGCCGCCTCGAGATAGGCTAGCGCCTTTTCTTCATTCAGTTCTGGTCGCTGCGGTGGAAACTCACGAGTAAAGAGACCTTCTATACCTCGGCCCCAACGTGGGAACAAGGTATAAGTCGGGTAGGTACCTGGATTGCCCAATACCTTAAACACCAAATCATCGGTATTGAAAATAGCTTGAATCGCTTTGCGCAGGTTTTTACTGCGAGTAATACGTTCATCGCGGTGATTAAACTCGAGATAGAACATGGCACCGTCGAGAAAAGTCTTAACCTGCATACGCTCTTGTAATGCACCGTCTAGAGTTTCCGCAATGAGCTCATCCGCCAAAGAGATTTTATTATCGCGATACAAATTTAACCGCGCGTTAGTATCTTCGGTGATATAGGGAATATCAATACGATTGAGCCAAATGCGATCTCTGGCCCAGTATTGCTGATTCTTCTCCATCTTGACTGAAGCGCCGTGGATCCATTCGGTCATTACAAACGGTCCATTCGACAACAGATCTTGAGCGTCGGCGCCGTAGCGACCATTACGCGAATGGTAAAAAGACTCTTTAATAGGAAATAGCGTACGGAAGGCTGTCAGCCCCATGAAGTAGGGGCAAGGTTGATGAAAGCTAACCTCCAGAGTACGGTCATCGATTGCTTTCACCCCCAGCTCCGTGGATGGCAATTTCCCTTCACTGACCTCCCGTGCATTGCTGATTGGAAACAAAATAAAACCGTAGGTCGACGCAGTTTCGGGCTCCAACACTTTACGCCAAGCGAATACAAAATCGTGCGCAGTGACCGCAGAGCCATCACTCCAACGCGCATCTTCACGCAGATGAAAGGTGGCTCCATCATTGCGCAGCTCCCAGCGCTCCGCCACACCGCCAATGAGCTTACCTTGCGGATCATAGCTCAGCAGCCCTTCGAGTACATGATCAATGATCATGCCGCTGATCGAGTCAGTACTGCTGGTGGTATTCATATCGGGCGGCTCTTGCCGCAACGCATAAGACATACTGCGAGCGTCGTAATCCAGGGCCGTAACCTCGCTCTGAGCGAGCGTCGAAAAAACAAGACTCTGGCTAATGAACAACCAGCACAAGACGGTTCGAGAGAGTTTCATCATTTATTGTTAAATCCCAAGCCTGAGCTTTGGCCTTTGAGTTGCGAACATCCTTATTAGGACGAGCTAGAGTAGAAACTCCTCAAGCATAAAGGGTTTTTCGGCGGGGGATAGAGTGGTTTATCGAGGCAGATGAGACCTCATAAAGAAAAGCCTCAAAATCGTGAGATTCCGAGGCTTTATCGAGCTCAATTCAAAGGCTGTCCGCTAAGGGTTGGCCACTAAATGCTTTTCGAGGGCCTCGAAACCACCCACGTAATCTTGCCCGTGAAAAATCTGAGGAACGGTGGTTACCTCATGCCCGACGGTTTTCGATAAATCGGCCTTGGAGATGTTGTTCTCGTGAATATCCACATAGCGAAACGGGCGCTGTTGCTCTTCGAGCAGTTGCTTCGCACGGCGGCAAAACCCACATTGCTCATGGCCAAAGATGGTATAGCGAGTTACCGGCGCACTAGAGGCTTGATCGGTCGAGTTCTGAGTCATGGGGTTCTCCATTTCTGTGCCGCTACCTCTGGGGTGGGCTTGCTTAAGGTAGGAGGAGCATAAGTCACTTCAATTATGGAGCATAATTAATTAAAGCCCTTGGCTTGATAGTATTAACTTATCGGCGAATTCAGAGGATCAGAAAAGCGAAACCTCCAGATACAAAAAAGCCCCGCAAGGCGAGGCTTTTCATCGGGTTAACCCATCGAAGATTAGTTAACCGTAGGCTCTGCTTCAGCGCCTTCTTCCGCTTTTTGCTTGGCCTGAGCGATTGCCTGAGCAAACAAAGCATCAAAATTGATAGGCGGCAACATCAAGGCAGGGAAGCTGCCCTTAGTGATTACGTTATCAATGGCTTCACGAGCATAAGGGAAGAGGATATTCGGGCATACCGTGTTCAATACCTGCGCCAACTGCTGACCTTCAATACCTTGAATACCAAACAGACCCGCTTGGTGTACTTCGACCAAGAAGGCGGTTTCGTCTTCGAGCTTAACGGTGATAGTCAGGGTCAAAACCACTTCGTAGAGACCGTCTTCGATCTTATTGGTTTTGGTGTTCAGCTCTTGGTTTACCTGTGGCTTCCACTGCTTGCGGAAAGCTTCTGCACCCATAGGAGCTTCAAAAGAAAGATCCTTCAGGTAGATGCGCTGCATAGCGAATTGTTGTCCGGCTTGCTCAGCGGCGCCTTCGGTTGCTTCAGTGGTTTGTTCGTCAGCCATAATACTGCCTTTACTCGTTATTATTCGGGTTAAACGGTGGGTTAGAAGAGTTATGGGGCCTGCCCAAATGAATTCAACCCATCGCCATAAGATTTTTATACAACGGTCTTAACACCGCCAATATTCGCCCTAGTTGGTCACGGCGCTCAACATTGTGTCGAGCTGCCCTGCGCGCTCCAGCGCCATCAGTTCATCACAGCCACCGACGTGAGTGCTGCCCACCCAGATTTGCGGCACGGTATGACGACCGCTTTTACTCATCATTTCATTGCGCAGTTCAGCGTTACCGTCAACGCTGATTTCGCGATAAGCGACAGATTTGTGATCAAGCAGTCCTTTTGCCCGTACACAGTAGGGGCAAAAACGGGTGGTATAAAGCGTTACCGGCGCATCAATTTCAGACATCAGGGTTGCACCTTTATTTCACAAGCGGCAGATTTTGGTTCTGCCATTCGCTGATTCCGCCCTCGAGGCGATTCACAGTAAAGCCTTCGGCTTTCAATAAACGCCCAGCATTGCCGGCATGCTGTCCCATTTTATCGACTAAAATCAAAGTCTTGGACTTCTGTGACTGCAACTGGGTCAGCTGATCCTTAAGCTTGTTGTGGGGAATATTCATGGCATCCACAATATGACCCGTTTTAAATTCTTTAGCCTCTCGAAGATCAACCACGACCGCTTCGCCACTGTTAATCACGCGGGTAGCACTGTGAATCGATAGAGTCGCCCCACCTTTGCTTTTTTCGGTCCAGACATAGGCGTACAACAGAATGATTAACAGGCTGACCAGTATCCACTGCTCACTGACAAAATTAAAAACATCCACAGACTAAGCTTCCTAATATTCGTTGAAATCGCGCGCACTCATCGCTTGAGCGCCAACAGAGCGGGGGAGTATACACGAATGCGCGAACCAGATAGAAGCAAACAGCCGCCTCCACAGTGCTCATAGTAAGTACACACCAACTGCGGCCCCTTATCTGGTCACCCCTCAGCGTAGAGTTCGGCCGTCGAAACCGGTAGAATTGCCGCCTCTCACGGGCTCTGCCCATCGGATTCAACTCAATTTGGACCCATCTGACACCATGACTGACGTGAAAAAACCTCTGGTACTGCTCATTCTTGACGGCTTTGGCCATTCAGAAACCGCTGAACACAACGCTGTTTTGGCCGCAAAATCCCCTGTGTGGGATCAAATCTGGAATCAGCGCCCGCGCACCTTGATTCACACCTCGGGCATGGCCGTCGGCCTACCAGAAGGGCAGATGGGCAACTCCGAAGTTGGGCACATGACCTTAGGCGCTGGTCGCGTGGTGTATCAGAACTTCACTCGCATCAATAAAGCCATCAGCGACGGTGACTTTTTCACCAATGAAGTCTACTTAGAGGCCATCGATAAGGCCGTCAGCAAGGGCAAGGCGGTTCACATCATGGGACTGCTGTCGCCAGGCGGCGTTCACAGCCACGACGACCACATCAAAGCCGCCGTTCAACTGGCCGCCGACCGCGGCGCCAAAGAAGTCTATGTACACGCCTTTTTGGACGGCCGCGACGTTCCCCCACGCAGCGCCGAGCAACCTCTGATTCAAATTGAGAAACAGCTGAAAGATCTCGGCGTTGGCCGAGTAGCTACCATTTCAGGTCGCTTCTTTGGCATGGATAGAGATAATCGCTGGGATCGCGTACAACAAGCTTACGATTTAATGACCGAGGGCAAGGCCGACTATCAAGCCGCCACCGCACTGGACGGCCTAATGGCCGCTTACGATCGCGACGAAAATGATGAGTTCGTTAAGGCCACCATAATCGGCGATCAAGCCGCCACCATCAATGACGGCGACAGTTTGTTATTCATGAATTTCCGCCCCGATCGCGCCCGTCAAATTACCCGCGCCTTTGTGGACGACAGCTTTGACGGTTTCGAGCGCACTAATCGCCCTGCATTGTCTGCCTTTGTCCAAACCACCGAATACGCCGCCGACATTCCGGCCCCAACGGCTTATCCACCAGAAGACTTGGTTAACTCCTTTGGCGACGTTATGGCCAAAGCCGGCAAACAGCAATTGCGCATCGCCGAAACCGAAAAGTACGCCCATGTCACCTTCTTCTTCAGCGGCGGACAAGAAGAGACCTACGCCGGAGAAGATCGTATTTTAGTGCCTTCTCCCGATGTGGAAACCTACGATCAACAGCCGGAAATGAGCGCCCCAGAAGTCACCTCGAAACTGATCGAGGCGATCGAATCAGGCAAGTACGACGCCATCATTTGTAACTACGCCAACTGCGACCAAGTGGGTCACACCGGCGACTTTGACGCGTCTGTGAAGGCCGTTGAAGCGGTCGACGGCTGCCTGGCTCAAGTCATGACGGCACTGGAAAAAGTGGGCGGCGAAGCCTTTGTCACCGCCGATCATGGTAACGTCGAGCAAATGTTCGATGACGTCTCTGGCCAAAAACACACTCAACACACTATTTTACCTGTGCCTTTTGCCTATTTGGGCCATCGTTCACTGACGCTAAAAGACAATGGCAGCTTAGCCGATGTCGCCCCCACGTTGCTGAATATGCTCGGCGTCGAACAACCTGCCGAGATGACGGGGAAGAGCTTGGTAGAATTCACCGCTGACTGATGCCAACGATCGCCTGTGGACAGAAAGACGAAGCCATCAAAGTTCGTCTTTCTGTCACAGATCACTAAAAAGTCCGCGCCATTTGTAGTACCTTCTGACATCCACGACATCTTTCAGGAACTAGCTATGACTCGATCCGCCACTCGGTCGGCTCTATGGGCACTGCTGTTTTGCGCCTGCCTTAACCCCCTCAGTACTAGCGCACAGCAAAGTAGCGACGAAGATTACCAAGCGAAGTTGCAGCAGCTGCAATCGGCCATCGAGCAATTAAAAGGTGAACTGTCTCAAGTTAAGTCGAGCCGAGACGCCCTGCAAAACGATCTGCAAAGTTCGGAAGTCGATATCGGTCAACTGATCAAAAAAATTGAGAAGCTCAAGGGGGAGCTTGCCAGCCAAAAAAAGCAACTGACGCAGCTCAACCTTAAACAGGTCGAGTTGCAAACAGCACAAAAAGATCAGCAAAAACACATTGAACAGCACATCAATGCCGCTTACCGACTCGGCCAGCAAAGCCAGCTAAAACTGCTGTTGAATCAAGAAAAGCCCGAAACCGTTGCTCGGATGGGCAAATACTACGAGTACTTTCTCGACGCTCGCGCCGATAAAATCGAAGCCTACCTCGATACCATCGCCGAGCTCGATGCCCTCAAACCCCAAATTGAGAGGCGCACTAGATCCCTTGAGGACAGCCAAGCCTCCCTCCGCAAACGTCACCAGCAATTACTTGGAAAACAAGATCAGCGCGCAGCGACTTTACGCAAACTCAGCCAGAGCATTCAACGCAAAGACGATCAACTCAAGAAAATGGCTCAAGATAAACAGCGCCTCGAAACCCTATTGCGAGAGGTGAGTGCAGCCATTGCAAATTTGGCGCTGCCCGAAGACGGTGAACCTTTTCACGTGAGACGCGGAAAGATGCGCCTGCCAGCCCAGGGCAAATTGCTGAAGAAGTTTGGCAATGCCAAAGCGGTGGGGAAATTAAAATGGGAAGGAGTCTTGATCGAGGCCAAGGCTGGCTCAAGCGTTGACGCGATTCACCATGGCCGTGTGGTATTTTCGGATTATCTTCGCGGTCACGGCTTATTGGTCATTGTCGATCACGGCGACGGTTACTTAAGTCTTTACGCCCACAATCAGTCACTGCTCAAAGAAACTGGTGATTGGGTCAGCAGTGGAGAGACCATTGCCCGTGTTGGCAATACCGGCGGACAAGCCCAAACTGGACTCTACTTTGAAATTCGCCACCAGGGAAAGCCCACCGACCCCATTAAGTGGTGTCGCAAATAACTCACAGCGTCCGATGATAGAATCGCGTCCTTATTGATTTTTAAACTGCCACGGATACTATAAGGCGCAATCTATTCTATCGAATGCACGAAAACGGATCCGCCCGTTCTTTACCCAGCATATTGTGACGCAATGACGCAACCAACCACTAAGGACAAACCCCAATGATTCTAAGATCTGCCTTTTATTAATATTCTTCTCTATCACTTCTATCTCTGCTTTTGCGGTAGATATTAAACAAGAACTAAAGCAAGAAATCGATCAGTACATTCACCAGCCAAACAATAGCAAAGGGCACGCCTTGTCTGATCTAGGCAATCGACTGGAAGGATCAGGTTTAAACGATGAGCGTCTATTCTTAACAGTAAAAACACTGCTACTCGAAAAACATCAACGACAAATGGCGGGTGCCAAAAAAGACAAGGTTCTTATCCATCAGATTGTCACATTATTAAGAACTCTGGCGTCGTCAGGAGATTATCAGTACATCCAAAAACTCCAGAAAATTTTGGAAGAGAGCGATAATCGAAATCGAGCAAAACACGTTACGCAAAAGATAGGGTTTTATTTGTCACGAAACCAAATCATGCAAGACATGAGCGCCCATCAAGACGGACAAAGCCTCCACTCCACACGCCTTTTGAATCTGCTTAATGACAACAACTACATCATGAAACGCTACGCCGCCGAAGTCATTGTGCGTCAGAAAGCTGCCGAACCGGTTGTTCAAGAATTAATTGCCAGCCAACTCGAAGAAAAAGTTCGCCAGGGAGGCACTAAACTCGAGATAGACACCCTAGCCTGGTACTGCAAAGTACTTGGGACCGTCAACAAAGAAAAATACCGAGGGATGCTTGTTTCGATTTCGACCGACAAATCCATAAGTTCAAAAATTCGTCGGCACACCAAAAAAATACTGAAATCTTAATCAACACTTTACAAGACTTGAATAGTTATCAAACCTAGCATCGAACGACATTCGGTCTAGGCTTGACGACTTACTGAGACACTTAGAGCTGCGCCACACACTTAATTTCGATTTTAAGCTCCGGCATCACCAAGGCCGAGACTTGCACCAACGTTTGACAAACCTCTGGCACACCGCCATAGGCTTCGGCACGAGCGCCCAACACCGACTCTGATGCTTTCATAAACTCTCCCATATCCGTCACGAACATGGTCTCATCGACAATGTTGTCGAGAGTTGCCTCAAATTTTGACAGCACCTGCTGAATATTGTCGTAGGCAATTTTGGTTTGCTCGGCCAAGTCTGCGCCTAGCTTGCCTTTTGCATCCATACCCACTTGACCGGATATGTGCAAAAGATTGCCGACTTTAACCGCTTGCGCAAACACATTCTTATAGATTCCCGAACGATAGCTTTCTTTTGTAATACTCATTACTTTCTCCGACTAGTATTTTTATGATGATTTCTCGTAGCAATGATTATTCAGCTCTTCTTATGTCTATCTCTCTGCTTTTGAGCGACTTACCTAGCAGACTATTTACCTCGTGAACCATCCGTCTATCGGCCTCTTGCCTTGACCGTCACAATGGCGGGGTTTCATGCCCTCTAAATTCAGCTAAGCCAGTGATCACCTACTTGATAAACTCAGTGGGTTTTTCGATTTCATAGAACCCCTCAATCAGGGCATCCATTCGACTTCCCATAACCGTTTCGGCGTCTTTTAGCGCTCTGTTGTAAAAGTAGGGCCCTACTTCTTTCGAAAAGAAATCGAGCAGGAACTCCGCATCAAACTGAGCAATTTCTTGATCGAGCTCCGATTCAAAATAGCGTTTTATTTTGGCGACTAGAATCGACTTTTCATCGTTGGAAAACTCTATAGCGGACATGGGATTCTCTCAAAGGGTAATTCGGACAAGTTATACAACTAAACTTCTAACATGAAGGTCACTGGGCCGTCATTGAGCAGTTCAACCTTCATATCGGCGGCAAAGATGCCGGTTTCGACCTTATCGTGTTGGTTTTTAAGTTTCTGCACAAACTTCTGATAGAGGTCCTCGGCCAAAGCCGGCGCCGCTGCCGTTGAAAAACCAGGCCGTAAACCTTTTCGAGTATCCGCCGCCAAAGTAAATTGCGAGACCACCAAGATACCGCCATCAATATCCGAGACACTTAAGTTCATTTTTCCATCGTCATCGGAAAAAATTCGGTAGTTGAGCAGCTTATGCAGCAACTTATCTATCTTTTCTTCGTCATCTCCTCGCTCCACACCCAGAAGTAACAAAATACCCGCATCGATAGCGCCCACTATCTCGCCCTCGACAGCAACGCTGGCGCGACTGACCCTCTGAATTAAACCTTTCAACTGATACTCCCCGACATTCACAGTGGCGGCATTGTAGCCCACGCCATTGGGTTGACGCGAGAGATTCACGGGAGGGATTATAAACGCGAAGGGATCAAGTCATGATCCCTGAGTATGAACTAAGCGCGGGAAGGGTTATCGTCAGAGAAACGGCGTGCCATGCTGCGTGTCGCACGCACCAGTGCATCGATAATACTGGGCTCGCGAGAGGCGTGCCCCGCATCGCGAATGATGTGTAACTGTGAGTCGTGCCAAACATGATGCAGTGCCTGAGCATTATCGAGCGGACACACCATATCGTAGCGTCCGTGGACAATAATACCGGGAATACCATCAAGCGCTGCGGCGTTTTCAAGCAATTGATTTTCGTCGATGAAACCCCCATGGGTGAAATAGTGAGCTTCGATACGCGACAGCGACAGCGCTCGATGAGGATCAGAAAAGACCTCGATAAGATCGACACTGGGCCTCAATGTTGCACAGTGGGCCTCCCATAGAGACCAAGCTTTGGCGCAGGCCATTTTGGCCAATTCATTGGAACCGGTAAGTCGCTTATAGTAGGCCGCCAGTAAGTTCTTGCGTTCGTCCACGGGAATCGGATGCAGATAATCTTCCCAATAATCGGGAAAAATTAAGCTCGCACCCTCTTGATAGAACCAATCGATGTCTTTTTTTCGACATAAAAAAACGCCTCGGAGAATCATTCCCAAAACATGTTGAGCGTGAGTCTGGGCGTACACCAAACTTAGTGTCGACCCCCAAGAGCCGCCAAACAACAACCAGCGCTCGATGCCTAAATACTGACGAATCGCCTCCATGTCGGCGACGAGATGATGGGTGGTATTGTTTTCAAGACTGGCGTGTGGGGTTGATCGCCCTGCGCCGCGCTGATCAAACACAATAATGCGGTAGCGCGCGGGATCAAAAAATCGTCGATCCATTTTGTGGCTTGCCGCACCAGGGCCCCCATGGACAAACAAGACTGGGATGCCGTCGGAGTTACCCGATTGTTCAAGGTAAATTTCGTGGCCATCGCCCACGGGCAGCATTTGAGTTTGATAGGGTTTGATATCTGGGTAGAGAATATGCATAACTTCGCCTTTCTAAATAAGCGATGAAATTCCATCGAGTCTCGACCAGCTTACTGAAAGACGCCGCCGCGCATAATGACCTGGCTCAATTGAGTCGAAGGATTATAAACAACATGCACCCAGGTTGATTCTCCCGTGGCATGCCATAACAAGGGCAAACCGCCTTGTCTTAGCTTTTCATACTCTTCGATGTCGATCACCACAAAGTCGTTAGTCGATTCGTAAAAGCTATCGACCCCAGTATAGGGTGGTAAATCACCTGTTTGCCGGAGAATAGCGCCATCAATAACCTTGCTGACAAAGAACTCAACCAAGCTGTTCAGTTCGGGCTCGTAGATGATATAAGGCATGTGTTCGATAAAGTTGCCTTCGTAGCGATAGACTTCTTCACCGTCCGCTCGGCTAAGCACAATGGAAACAATCGCCTGACTGCAAGGGTTGCCACTAACTTTCACGGTGATTAAGTCTCCCCCGTCATCACCGGTAAAATTCACCGCTTGGGCTCTCTCGACGTGACAAGGCTCTGGATCAATGACTTGAGCGTGGGAATAAGATGAAACGAGCGCCAGCATGAGCGCCACAGATAGGCCTCTAACAATGGGGAGCAGCCTAGCGACAGAGTATTTCATGCAAGTGACATCCTGATAATGAAAGTGCATTATCCAGTGTAGACCAATATCACACAGGCAAGGAGCCGAGCCATGACTGAACGCTGCCTTTGGTGTCAAGGCGATCCACTTTATGAGCATTATCACGACACTGAGTGGGGAGTTCCCTGCTACGACGATCATAAGCTCTTTGAGTCTATCTTACTCGAAGGCGCTCAAGCGGGTTTGTCGTGGATAACCGTGTTGCGTAAACGCGAAGGCGCTCAAGCGGGTTTGTCGTGGATAACCGTGTTGCGTAAACGCGAAGGCTATCGACTCGCCTTTGATGGCTTTGATCCTCATCAGATCGCTCGCTACGATGAGCGGCGAATCGAGAAGCTGCGCCTAAACCCCAATATCATTCGCAATCGTTTAAAAATCAAGAGCACCGTCACAAATGCTCAGGCATTTCTCAACCTTGTAGAGCGGCAGTCTTCGTTCAGTGAGTTTGTGTGGCAGTTTGTCGATGGCTCGCCTCGGGACAATCAGTTTCTCACCGCCGACCAAGTGCCTGCATCGACGCCCGCATCAGACGCCATGAGTAAAGCGCTAAAGAAAGCTGGTTTTTCGTTTGTGGGTTCGACGATTTGTTACGCATTTATGCAGGCAACCGGCATGGTGAATGACCATCTTCTAAGCTGTCACCGTCATCATCAAGTTAAGCTAATGAAAAACCAATAACACTTACCCGATTCGCCGCTGTAGCGGGCGCTGATACACAAATATAATTAGATGATGAGAGCTCATCGGCTATTAATTATATTGAGAGCTCAACGGCTGGAGATTCATCGGCTATGTGTTTTGGTAAACACATAAGAAGCTGTGAGGAATTCACTTGTATTTCCTGCTCGAGGTGCGTTTTCACCGCCAACGCCCGCTGATGTCCTAGCGTTTGCATTTTTTCGGTATCGACGGTTAGCGGAAGCTGATGAGTCGATAGCGCGGGCTCTTGGGAATCTATTTCGGTACTGGCACCAGGGTGCGCTGATCGATCGTCCA
Source organism: Cellvibrionaceae bacterium (assembly GCA_050633365.1). Lineage (GTDB taxonomy): Bacteria > Pseudomonadota > Gammaproteobacteria > Pseudomonadales > Cellvibrionaceae > Pseudomaricurvus. The sequence goes on from JBOEGJ010000016.1 coordinate 144,791, forward strand.
GTTGGCGCATGTTGGATTCGCCACCATTAACGACTGCGCCAGCACTAGACTCGCTCACCAATAACACATTGTCTTTAGCGTTGGTGATACCGCAGAGTTTGATCTGCAATGAAGAACGCTCACGAATCATGCCCCCCACTTTTTCCACATAGTCTTTTGAAGAGGCTGTCAGAACAGCTTCACCGGGCAAAAATTCAACCGGCGCTAAACGAACTTTGGTCATCTCTTCTCCGGCCATCTGCGCGATACTGATCATCGCACCGTAGGGCTGAAGCAAGGTGCTCAACATCGCCATGGAGGCTTTTTTCATAGCGCCCTTTAACGCGGTATTGATAATCTGCTGCAAATCGACATCCGGATTGTTCACTTCGCCATTCACTGGCACTTCTAAATGAATGTGATCGTTACTGTCTCGCAACAAATCCACCGCCTGATCCAGCGGCATGGTTAAACGATGGGCAAACTGCTCCACCGAATCTTGATGCTCAGCCCGCAAATTCAAGTAGTCCACGTCAACTTTGTGTAGGCTCGAAAGCTGACTAGCGTTCAACTCGAAATTACTGGCGAGATGCACTCGGCCAGATTCTAATGCATAACCGGTAAATGCCTCGCTGTAAGCACTAACTGCCAATAGCTCATAGGCCTTCACGTTTAATTGACCTTGCGCAGATAAGGCCGCCAGTGATGCCTCGGCGTCGAGATGAATGCTGGCCCCGTGCGACAAATCGAGTTTCATGGCAATAACCATCGGATCGGTCAAGCTCAGATCTTTTAGATCGATAAAATCAACCACTAGATTTTCAGAAAACGCGGGGGTGACGGACTCATCGGAAAAGTGAATGGCGACACCAGAATTTACCTGAAAACCCGCCACGCGAATTTCGGTTTCGGTTTCGGTTTCGGTTTCGGTTTCGGTTTCGGTTTCGGTTTCGGTTAACGATGACTTAGCCAGAGCTTCATTGTCACTGCCATCATCCATCGTGCCACTCGTTGACGATTCAGCCAGACGGGACTCGTCGGCAGATACCGGCGCCATACTCGCCTCTATCGAAGTTAGCGCTCGATCAAGTCGACGCAGCTGATCGATATCCCCCGATGCGCTTCGATTGAGATAAATATCTCCCGACAGCCAATGGATATTGCCTGCAGCAATGCTCAGCGCGCTCGATTTCGTCGGCAAAACAATGTTCAGGCTGTCCAAAGTGAAATTGAGTTTTTCAACAAAGCTGGCAACGTTATCGGTTTTATTAGCAGTGTCACCGCCGCGATCCGAGGCGGGTAAAACACTCAAGTCAGTCAACTCTATTTGACGAACATCAATCGACGTTTTATCGATGCTTGACTGGAAAGAAAAACCCTCAAGATCGATAAGTGTTTCTGCTTGATTTGGCTGAGTCAGTGACAAGCCCGACAATTGCGTTTCGATATCCGCTTGGTAGTCAACACTTTCACCAACCTCAATACTCTGCTTAACCCCAAGGTCTAAGCGAGAGAGTTGAGCCACAAACTCAGGAGTCGAGAGCTTTGTTTTTTCTATCTTAAGACGGCCTTGAAGTAGCGAAGAGACAACGCCAGACGCGCTCTTTTTCAATTCAATGTCAGCGCCATAATTCAACAGGGTCGAGGCGCCTAATTGATGCTCGTTTAACAATAAATTATCTAGCGAAATCTGTACTTCAAGTTTGCTGCTGTTATCAAGCGCGGTATCTAAAGGGGTTAGAGCGACGGAATTGATGGTCGCCTGAAGGCTCATTTCTGGACGCTGTACCTCAACGACAATATTTTTGAGATGAAACTTATCGATAGCAAAATGCCAGTCATCTAACCCGCTGGGTGCCTCTTGCTGGACCGGATCGGCGCCTGTACTCTCATCTTCATTTTTTTGGTCACTGGCGGGAATTAAGATGCCATTAATCAGGCGTCGGTCGCTATTCTCGTTCAGCTGTAACACTCCCCCAGAGAGAGCCAGTTCCGTCACTCGAATCTTTTTGGACCACAAAGCCCACCAACTCACATTCAAGTAGAGTCGCTCAAACCTGCGTGCCTGATTATCGCGATAGAAGCTTATCTCGCCGATCTCAACAGCCCCCGTGTAGGGATTGATCCAAAAACGCTCGACCTCAACCCGCTCTACCCCCTGCTGCTCGATCCAATCCGCTGCAAGGTATCGGGCAATATCCGACAGTAACCAAGGCAAGGCCACCAGCAACGCCAACAATACCAAGCAGGTGCGACGAAACCACGATTTAGAGAAGAGCATAGAGTCTGATCACCAAGGTCGATAAATTGGAAAGTGTAGCCACAAGCGCCGGAACATAACAGATCAATCAGCAATCTTTGCCATTCCCATCATCCTGAAAAGTAGAAAGCCATCATGGAGCTGCTAGACTGAAACTACCGCTTCAATGAAATGAACGCAGCGCCTATGAAATCTTGGCTCTCGATTACTCTACTGCTAGTTATAACCAGCTTCGCCTCTGCAGAGCAATCACTATCGAGAGCGCCTATCACCGCCGCTACCAGTGATGGTTGGGCACCCTACGAATTCTATGATCCGAACACTAAAAGAATGACCGGCTACAGTACTGAGGTCATTCGAGCGGTACTAGCCAAGATGAACAGACCTCTAGCACCGATTCAATCTCTGCCTTGGACTCGCGCTCAAGAGATGCTGTTCAGCGGCGAGCTAGACCTACTTTACAGCGCCACCCCAAGCCCGAATCGCCTGCAACTCGCCCGTGTTACACCCGAACCCATAGTGACGTCTCATTGGGTTCTATTTGTCTTAATAAAGCACCGAGCGCAGCTTACCTATGGCGAGTTAAGTGATTTGATCGGCCATCGTATAGGTACCGTTCAGGGGTATACTTATACACCTGAGTTCTGGCATATCGTCAGAACTCAGGCTGTGACAAACCCAGTTCTCACCGACGAACAGAACTTCAAGATGTTGATGCAAGGTCGCGTAGACTTTGTAATCGCAGAACTGGCCAACGGCCTAGAGATCATCCATCAGTTAAACATCGAAGATCAGGTCATGGCCTTGAGAGAAAATCCAGTCCGTACCACCACCTTGCATCCAGTTTTCAGCCGCCATAATATCACTGCCGAGACGGTGGAGCGCTTCTCGCAAGAATTGAGAGCTTTCAAACAGACAGAACAACATCACCAGCTCTATAAAAAGTTCTTCCAGCATCTCGAGATGCCAAAGATTCAGCCATAACCCCTCGCTCCAAAAGCTATTAAGCCCCCTTAGGAAAACTGTTAGCCATAGGGCGAACAAGGTATAGTGCGGTCTTTCACCTTAAACAGAAGATTCACACATGGGCAGATGGATTGGAGCCATTATTGGCGCCGTCGTCGGTAATATACCCGGCGCATTATTAGGCTACTTTGTCGGTTACTTATTTGAGCGCCGACAGCAGCTGCAAAGTTTTGACTTCCAGCGCGGCAATCCTGAACAGGCACAAGAGACCTTCTTTGTAACCACGTTTACCCTGCTCGGGCATATTGCTAAGGCCGATGGCCGCGTCTCCGAAGAAGAGATCCGTCAAGCCGAACAATTGATGGATAAGTTGCAGTTGACGGCCGATCATCGCCGTCGCGCAATCGATTTGTTCAAACAGGGCAGTGGTGGTGATTTTGACTTAAACTCGCTGCTGCAACAATTCAATCAAGACTGCGGTCGGCATCAGAATTTGCGACAGATGCTGTTGGTATATCTGGTCAATTTAGCGCTGGCCGACAACAGCCTCGAAGCCAGTGAAGAAAACGCCTTAAAAGAGATCGCCACTGCACTAGGCATACCCGCCTTTGCCTTTGACCAAATGATTCGAATGATTCGCGCTCAAAATCAATTTGGCGGATCCCAATACCAGCAGGGCGGTTTCACAAATCAATCGTCCAGCCGCAATGAACTCAAGTTGGCCTATGAGGCACTGGGCGCTGACGAATCTATTTCTGATAAGGATCTAAAGAAAGCCTACCGAAAGTTAATGAGCCAATATCATCCCGATAAACTCATGGGTCAAGGCCTGCCAGAAGATATGATCCAAGAAGCCACCGAGCGCTCAAAAGAGATACAGGTGGCCTACGACGTTATTCGAAAAAGTCGACGCTGAACGTCACTACTTAATCACGCTAACCTAGCTTTTAATTTTATTCATTAACCGAGGTTCCTATGAAAAACACTTTGATTATCGCAGCGGTCGCACTGACATTATCCGCCCATACCCACGCCGGTTGGTTTGATTCTTTGTTTGGCGGCAGCAGTGAGCCCGCCGAAGCCGTCACTGAGACCGTAGAGGCGCCCGCAGCGACTCAAGCGCTGGATGCCTTGGCCATGATTCCAATGCTCACAGATAGTCTTGGGGTTACTGAAAAACAGGCTGAAGGTGGTATGGGCTCGCTGTTCAATTTGGCAAAAGAAAGCCTGTCGCAAGATCAATTCGGTGAGCTATCGAATGCCTTACCCGGTATTGATCAATTGCTCGGCGCCGTACCAGCAGTATCCGAAAGCGCTCAATCCGATAGCGGTTTGGGTGGGCTGCTCAACTCAGCGGCTCAATACAGCGATTCACTGAAAGCCGTCAATCAAGTTTCTCAACAGTTCCAAGCTCTAGGCCTTGATCCGCAGATGATCATGCAATACATGCAAGTTGCTCAGCAGTATTTAAATACCCCACAGGGGCAACAAGCTAAACAATTGTTGATGGATGGTCTTGCCGGCTTGGGAGGCTAAGCTGCAAAGAATGGCTGGAAAGCGTGAGCAGGACGCTCACGCTTTTCGATGCTATATAGCTATTTTCTCGCTAGCTGTTAGTTATCTTTTAGCTATCTTCTAGATCAATTCCGAGACTGTCCCAAAGCTCGTCCACTCGCGTCTTAACGGCGTCATCCATGACAATAGGTTCACCCCACTCTCGGTCGGTTTCACCGGGCCACTTGTTGGTCGCATCCATTCCCATTTTTGAGCCTAAACCGGAAACCGGAGAGGCAAAGTCGAGATAATCGATGGGTGTATTTTCGACCATGGTGGTATCGCGAATCGGATCCATACGAGTGGTAATCGCCCAAATCACATCATTCCAATCGCGAGCGTTTACATCATCGTCGGTGACTATCACAAATTTGGTATACATAAACTGACGCAAGAAAGACCAAACTCCCATCATCACGCGCTTGGCATGACCGGGATACTGCTTCTTCATGGTCACGACTGCCATGCGATAAGAACAGCCTTCGGGCGGTAAATAGAAATCCACAATTTCGGGAAACTGTTTTTGCAATATCGGCACAAATACTTCGTTCAAGGCCACACCTAATACCGCCGGCTCATCGGGCGGACGGCCAGTATAAGTACTGTGATAAATCGGCTTTTTACGATGAGTAATGGTTTCGACGGTAAACACCGGAAAGCTGTCAACTTCGTTGTAGTAACCCGTGTGATCGCCAAAGGGCCCTTCTTCGGCCATATCCTCGGGATAGATATAACCTTCCAATACGTACTCCGCCGAAGCCGGCACCTGCAAATCATTGCTCCGGCTTTTCACCACTTCGGTTTTGCCGCCACGCAACAGCCCAGCAAAAGCGTATTCGCTCAGAGTATCCGGAACTGGGGTAACGGCCCCTAAGATCGTGGCCGGGTCAGCGCCCAAGGCGACCGATACCGGATAGGGCTCACCGGGGTTTTTCTGCTGCCATTCGCGAAAATCTAAAGCGCCACCACGATGAGATAACCAACGCATGATCAATCGGTTTTTACCAATTAATTGCATCCGGTAAATGCCCAAATTTTGTCGTTCTTTGTTGGGCCCGCGAGTAATCACCAACGGCCAGGTCACCAAAGGCGCGGCATCACCGGGCCAACAGGTTTGAATAGGGAGCAGGTTAAGATCAACCTGCTCTTTTTCAATGATCACCTGCTGGCATGGAGCCTTGCCCACCACCTTCGGCCCCATGTTTAACACTTGTTTAAAAATGGGCATTTTTTCCCAAGCATCACGCAGTCCCTTAGGTGGCTCGGGTTCCTTTAGAAACGCCAGCAACTTGCCCACTTCACGCAGGGCTTCAACGGAAGCTTCTCCCATGCCAAAGGCGACTCGCTCTGGCGTGCCAAATAAGTTCGCCAACACCGGCACCGTATGGCCAATGGGGTTTTCGAATAGCAGCGCCGGACCACCTGCGCGCAATGTGCGATCGCAGATCTCTGTCATCTCTAAGTTCGGATCTACCGGTACGCTGATGCGTTTGAGTTCGCCTCGCTCTTCGAGCAGCTTGATAAAATCACGGAGGTCTTTGTATTTCATAGCGCAGAATCTGATATCAGCAAAATAGCTATTGTACGACAATTCCACGTGATCGAAAGGGCAATTAATGAAGACCCAGTGAATGATGATGCGACAAAAGAGCATTTAGCGAAAGACCGAGTGATCGACAAGTTCACTGCTCATAGGCCAGTTGCACAACGCGGCTACAGCCCTTAGGCTGATCACATACCGATACGTCGACAGGATATCAGGATGATTGACCTCCCACCGTGGCTTACACAGTTCGGCCATACACTAGGGCCAAGCCTTATCGTCATTTTGGCGGTAGTGTTTGTTGTAAAACTTCTCTCTCGGCCCATAACCTCTCCGGCCAAGAATCAGCGAATGCACCGCCAACTGTTGATATTTGTCAGTGTGCTGGTGGGCTTAGTAGGGCTGGTGCTGACGCTGCCATTGGAATCCAACATCCGCGGTCAATTACTCACACTGCTGGGCTTGGTGATTACCGCCGTACTGACTCTGTCGTCACCCACGGTTGCAGCCAATGCCATGGCGGGATTTATGTTGCGCACCGTCAAGGGCTTTGCTCCTGGAGATTTCATCCAGGTGGATCAGTACTTTGGCCGAGTTACGGAACAAGGCTTGTTTCACACCGAAATCCAAACGCAGGATCGCGACTTACTGACATTACCCAACCTCTATCTTGCCAACCACCCAATTAAAGTCGTTCACGCCAGCGGCACGATAGTATCGGCGGACGTGAGCCTCGGGTATGACGTCGACCACCACATCATCGAAGAGCTGTTGGTGCAAGCGGCTGAGCAAGCCAACTTAGAAGACGCCTTTGTCTATGTCACTTCGCTGGGAGATTTCTCAGTGAATTATCGCGTATCGGGTTTCTTAAAGCAGGTAAAACACCTGCTCTCGGCACGATCACTACTACGAAAACAAATGATGGATCACTTGCACCACCATGAGATCGAAATCGTTTCTCCGAACTTTATGAATCAACGCCAGATTCGAGAAGACATCATCCCGCAACGCTCTTTTGTCCGGGCTGACAATGCCGAGGGCTCGGAGCCGGAGAATCGTGTATTTGATAAAGCCGAGCGCGCCCAGCAAGTCGAAGAACTAAAAAACAGCTACGAAGAGATAAAAACGGAATTAGCGGGTATTACCGACGAAGATCTCAAAAACAAGCGCCTGCGACGGCTTAAAGCCATCAAACGCGCGATCGCAATGCTGGAAAGAGAATAACGGCCAAATTAGTGATCAAGTAAACACCCATAAAAAAGGCCCGGCGATTGCGCCGAGCCTTTTAACGATCGAGAGAAGAGTTTATTTACGCTTCATCGATAAGAAAAACTCTTCGTTCGATTTATGATCTTTCAGTTTATCCACTAAAAATTCAGTGGCAGAAGTATCTTCCATATCGTGCAGTAACTTACGCAGAATCCACACACGCTGTAACTCATCCTCGCGCATGAGCAAATCTTCTCGGCGAGTACCCGACTTGCGAATATTAATAGCTGGGTAGATACGCTTTTCAGCCACTTTACGATCTAAGTGCAATTCTTGGTTACCGGTACCTTTAAATTCTTCGAAAATAACTTCGTCCATTTTCGAACCAGTATCAACCAAGGCCGTAGCCACGATCGAAAGGCTACCGCCCTCTTCGATATTACGTGCAGCACCGAAGAAACGCTTTGGACGCTCCAGTGCGTGGGCGTCGACACCACCGGTAAGCACCTTGCCCGAAGAAGGAACAATGGTGTTATAAGCTCGCGCTAAACGAGTAATGGAATCCAGTAAGATGATAACGTCTTTTTTGTGCTCGACTAGGCGCTTGGCCTTCTCAATCACCATTTCGGCAACTTGCACGTGACGCGCAGGCGGCTCATCAAAGGTCGAAGCTACCACTTCGCCGCGCACTGAACGCTGCATTTCGGTCACTTCCTCTGGGCGCTCGTCGATCAGCAGTACGATCAAGTGACACTCGGGGTTGTTGCGCGTAATCGCTTGCGCGATGTTCTGCATCATGATGGTTTTACCCGCCTTTGGCGGCGCCACAATCAAACCACGCTGGCCTTTGCCAATCGGTGCAATCAAGTCAATGATTCGACCGGTTAAATCTTCCGTTGAACCATTGCCTGCTTCGAGTACCAAGCGATCGTTGGGAAACAGGGGGGTTAAGTTCTCAAATAGAATTTTGTTTTTTGAGTTTTCAGGCTTATCAAAATTAATTTGATTAACCTTCAACATCGCAAAATATCGCTCACCGTCTTTTGGCGGGCGAATTTTACCTTCGATGGTATCACCAGTACGCAGGTTAAAACGGCGAATCTGGCTTGGCGATACATAGATATCGTCTGGGCCTGCTAGGTAGGAGCCTTCCGCTGAACGCAAGAAGCCAAAACCATCCTGAAGAATTTCCAGCACCCCATCACCGTAAATATCTTCACCACTTTTTGCGTGGCGCTTGAGAATGTTAAAGATAATGTCTTGCTTGCGGGAGCGAGCCAGATTATCCATGCCCATTTCTTTGGCGATGGAAATAAGCTCTTCAATAGGTTTGGTTTTCAGATCAGTTAGATTCATAAGTGCGTATCGAGACAATTTACGTCAGGTTAGAAGATAGGAGGGCATAGCGAGTCGCAGTTGATGTCGTTATACCAATGATGAGTTGTCGAAGAAATCGAATTGGGTCTTACCTTGTTCCAGAGGCTTGTTTCACGATATCTATCGATCAAGTATCCAAGTGCCATCTCAACAAAGTCTCATCAACATTGCTCACGCAATCGGTTTTAAGATGAGGTTTGTGTCATAGGGTTGAATGTTGAAATCGTAAAAGAAAGTTCTGGAGTCGTGTTAGTGGGTAATTTCAGTATTACTTGGCAGATACATCGTCCTGTAATCACAGACAGCTTTGGTTGTTTTTTGATCAAACAAGAGTTTGTAATCTTATCTCAGATTGATCCACAAAATCGCATAACACTCAGGTATTTTGCCGGACTGATTTAATTACCGACTACGGACTGACTTAACGATACGATTTTTTTTGCAAAGATGACTGACCAGACGGCCAAGTAGATAGCAGGAAGTATAGCGACAAAAATCAGGCTGTGCAAAATTAAAACAAATTAATCTGATTTTGACGATCTGAAAGCACCCCCCGCAGGCTATGAACCGTCACGGGGGACATCTTACATAGCAGAACTTACAAGCTGCTATCGATGAACTCGACCAATTGAGCCTTGGACAAGGCGCCCACTTTGGTGGCTTCAGCGCTGCCGCCCTTGAAGATAATCAGGGTAGGAATACCGCGAATATTGAACTTGCTTGGCGTTTCTTGGCTAGCATCAACATCCATTTTGCAAATCTTGATTTTACCGTCGTATTCTCCGGACAATTCATCCAGTACCGGGGCAATCATTTTGCATGGACCACACCATTCTGCCCAAAAATCGACCAATACGGGACCTTCAGCATTGAGGACTTCGGCCTCGAAGCTGGCATCTGTTACGTGAACGATGCTGTTACTCATAGTATTTCTCCTGAGAGTGAGACGGTTGGCGTGGCAAGTATTTACCCGCTCCGCACATAAAGACAAGCGATGATAATAACTGAGAGCTCAACACTCAAGCACCATTGCCATTGCAGGCCCCTAATATGTCCGATCAAACAATCTCGATTGAAGTCAAAAGCCGAGCTTCAGGAGCTGTGAATTGGCCAAAAACAGCCTCCAGCAAAGGCCTGAGGCGACCGGTTTGGGGCCGCTATTACTTTTTTGAACCGATCGCTCAGATTGGTGGTCAAACATGGTAGGCTTCGACACATTCAGGCTTTAACACCTCAGAATCGTCAATAGAGCAGATCATTTCATCATCTAAACGCCCATTGCGTTCTTACATAACGATAGAACCACCATTGCTAAGGAATACACCATGACCGTAGAAACTCTCGTCAGCGAACGTTACGCCGAAGGCGCGCAAGAGCGCCAAGAAGCACTTTGCTGTCCGGTTGATTACGACGCCTCTTTACTAAAGATGCTACCTACAGAGATTATCGAACGAGACTACGGTTGTGGTGATCCAAGTCGCTATGTCGAAGAGGGCGACGTGGTACTGGATCTGGGCAGTGGCGGTGGAAAAATATGCTATATGGCGGCGCAACTGGTCGGCGAACAAGGAGCCGTCATTGGCGTCGACATGACCGATGAAATGCTGGCGCTGGCACGCAGCTACACTTCGGAAATGGCCGAGAAGTTAGGATCTCATCGCGTCGACTTCAAAAAAGGCTACATCCAAGATCTAGCGTTGGATGTCGAAGCAATGGAGACCTTCTTAAAAGACAACCCCGTCAAGGATGTCGCCAGCCTACAGACCTTTGAACAATGGAAAACGCAACAAAAATCCCAGTCACCACTGATCAGCGACGACAGTGTCAGCTTAGTGGTCTCTAACTGCGTGCTAAATCTGGTTGCCCAAAGTGATCGTGCGCAAATGCTCACAGAAGTCTTCCGCGTGTTGAAACCCGGTGGAAGAGTCGCTATTTCAGACATCGTCTGTGACGAGTTGGTACCGGCTCACTTACAAAATGATGCCGAGCTTTGGAGCGGTTGCATTTCTGGAGCCTTCCAAGAGAAAGAATTTGTTCAAGCCTTCTTGGACGCTGGATTTGTCGGTGTCGAATACGACAAATGGGAAGCACAACCATGGCAAACCGTCGAAGGTATTCAGTTTCGTTCGGTCACTCTGGTTGCCACCAAACCGGCAACCAAGGGCCTAGTCGATGGCGGTCAGGCCGTGCTTTATCGTGGCCCGTTTTTAACCGTAGAGGATGATTTAGGCAATCGCTTTACTCGTGGCGATAGAACTGCGGTTTCGAAGAGAACTTTTGAACTGCTCACCAGCGGTAACTACCAAAAACACTTTATCGGTATGGAGCCTGAAACCGAAGTTGATCACGGTTGCTTTTGCAAACCAGCGGGAAGCTTAAGACCCGCGGCTGAAACCAAAGGTGGCACTCACGCCGGGGGTGATGGTGCTGCGGGCTGCTGTTAAGCGAGCGCCCACTAAAAAGCCGCTTTCGGATTCATAACTGAACCGATTAGCGGCTATATCAGGCAACCCAAATAAAGACGGGCAAATAGAAGCTTACTAAGAAACCGCTTGTTCAGCCGACTTCGACAAACCCAACTTTTCGAATGCCGTCTTTAGCTCTGCCAACGTAATCGGCTTACAGAGAAAATGATTCATTCCACAGGCATAAACGGCTTCACGGTGCTCTTCCATGGCGTGTGCGGTTAAAGCAACTATCGGAGTAGCTTCGACTCCGTTTTCTTTTTCGTAGGCACGTATACGGCGCGTGGCTTCGAATCCGTCCATTTCCGGCATCTCACAATCCATTAAGATCATGTCGTAAGGTTTCTCGGCGTGAATACACTCTTCCCAGGCAAGCTTGCCGTTTTCCATAAGCACAGGTTCAATGTGCAACTTACCAAGCAGGCCTTTAATGACCATTCGATTGACTGCATTATCTTCTGCCACCATTACTCGCAAGTTAGAGAAGTTGGCCTGGTCGGCAGCCATAGAATCATCTCGACTCGACAGCGACGATGCGACTCCAAGCAACTTGGCTAATTCATTACGTAACTTTTTAGGAGATAAGGGTTTACGCAGTACTTTTTCAATTTTCTTCTCAGACAGAATATCGTTGCTGAATTGATCGTCCGACGCGGTTAGCAAGAACTTCTTAGATCTGTAATTCTCAAACTTTCCATTAATTTCACCCGCTAAACTGATGCCATCCTCATCATTTAGATAATAATCCAAAGAGATAAAACTAAAATCGTCTTCTTCATTTTCTCGTCGTCTAGTGATGCAAGCCATAGCTTCTTTAGACGTTTGCGCCGTGGAGACATCCATCCCCCAACTCTTACCGTGATATGACAAGGTCTCGCAAAGCTGCTCATTGTCTTCTACTATCAACAAACTCTTGCCGGCAAGAAGAGGTACAATCCGATTCACATTTACGGGCGCTTCTGCCAAATCGAAACAAGCGGTAAACCAAAAAGTCGAACCCTCGCTTTCGATACTGTCGACACCAATACCACCGCCCATCAATTCCGCTAAACGCTTACAAATGGCTAACCCCAGGCCAGTACCACCGTATTTTCGAGTGGTTGAAGAGTCGGCCTGGCTAAACGATTGGAAGAGTTTGTTTTGCGCGTCCTCAGAAATACCAATACCGGTGTCCGTCACCGAAAAACGTACTAAAGGACGATCCAAATCAGATTCTGGCAAACGCTGCGCCTTGATACTGATACAGCCTTCTGTGGTGAACTTGAAGGCGTTACCGATCAAATTGATAAGCACTTGTCTCAGTCGCGTAGGATCGCCGAAAACATGAATCGGCGTTGTTGGCGTGACACTGCCCACCAACTCAATTCGACGTTTATTGGCGGTAGCGCCGAAGAGCTGAACGCAATCTTCGATGAGCTCTTCAAGGTTGAACGAAACGGATTCAAGCTCCATTTTACCCGCTTCAATTTTCGAGTAATCAAGAATATCGTTGATGATGGTTAACAGCGTTTCACCGGATCGATGGATCACATCTAAGTAATGCTGTTGATTGTCATTGAGAGGCGTATCGCGAAGCAGTTCGACCATGCCGATAACACCATTCATCGGTGTTCGGATTTCATGGCTCATGGTGGCTAAGAATTGACTCTTAGCCTTGTTGGCATCTTCGGCCACCGCTTTTTCACGACGACTGGCGAGCTTCTCTTCTTTTTCGGTCATCAGCGCCGCTTCCATAGTGCGGCGTTTTTCAATATCGTCCAACAGCGATTCACGCATTTGGTTAATCGCCGACACTACGTTATCAAGTTCATCGGGTTGGCTATCAATGGGTTTGCGACGGCTCAGGCGTAAACCGATTCCCAATTTTTCGAGATTCAGCTGTCGAGCATAAGCGGCAATGGTATCCATATGGCGGGTTAATAAGGTTCGAACAAGCCAGAGAATAAACAGTGATACCAACAGAGTTTTGGTGCCCTGTAAGGTGCCAATGAACCATGCGCGCTGGTAGAGCTTTTGATAGACACTATCGAGACTTGCGGTGACGATCAGTTTACCTAGGGTTTGATCGGGGGCGTTTTCAGCCGAATAGACCAAGGGATATTCTTTAATAAGCACTTGTTGGGTGGCCTGATCAACCTCGTCTATGCCCAACTCCATATCCAAAGAACTTGCCATCATCGCCTGTTCTTGGTTGTTCCAATCTCGCCAAACAACCGTCACCTGCACCACGTCTTGCACTTCAAGCACACTGCGAATCTGAACGTTCAACTGCTCTTCATCAAAGCCCCAAAGACTTTTGGTAATACTCGGTAAGGTCGAGATACGCACTTGATCGAGACGCTTTTCCATCTCTGAAATATCGTCATTAAAGCTTGAATAGAGCTGCAATAGGATAGCTACCAACGCAAAGATTGAGCTCGTCAATAAGATGAGCGCCATCAGCTTGGTCGCAATAGGATTTCGACGTCGATAGTCTTTTAGATTGAACATGAACTGGGCAGTTTTGCCATTTCCTTTTGCTAAAACCTCGAGATAGTGACTCGTGTCCGCACCTGTTGCTCTATCCAGCTTATTGTGACTCTAGCTGAATCGATGGCGTTTCTATACCTCACAGACTCACAGCGGTGCTAGATCAATCATTTTAGAAACCCAATTCGGGCCTATGCTCAAGTGTAGCAGCGCTACCTAGGCTTTGCCTGCTAATCACTGGCAGTTTTATTAGGCGCCAATTGTAGTTAGATAAAACCGTATATTCGGGAAAAGGTAAAGCTCTGTATAACATCTATTTGAGTCTTTTATTACAAAAAAACTACATAAAGGCGGACAAAACTTCGTTGAGGTAGCGCTGGCCCAGACGGGTTGTCGCCAAACGTTTGTTATCATCAACCAGTAGTTTTCGCTGCCTTAGCTGCTCAATCACCGGCTCAATATCACTCAGTTCGATACCTGAGCGCTGAGCTAGTAAGAGACTGGGCACGCCATCGACCAGTCTCAAGGCGTTCATCATGAATTCGAGCGCCATATCGTCTGGGGCAATCTCTCTTTCAGCTGCGGTGAAAGGGCGCTGAGCATCAAGGTAATGCTCGGGCTGCCTTGTTTTCTGAGGCCGCAGAATCCTTTTTTCCTCTGGCAAGGTGATTTTGCCATGAGCTCCGGCCCCCAAGCCTAGGTAATCACCGTATTGCCAATAATTAAGGTTGTGTCGAGCTCGCTTATGATCTTTCGCATAAGCCGACACTTCGTAGTGAGTAAATCCCGCACGACTCAACAGAGCCTCTCCTGCATCCTGTATATCCGCCAGCTGATCATCGACAGGAAGTGTCGGTGGTCGGCTGTAAAACTCGGTATTGGGCTCAATCGTTAATTGATACCAAGAGATATGCTCCGGTGCGAGATCCAACGCAATCTGCAAATCTTGCTCTGAATCAATGGGCGTCTGCTGCGGCAAACCGTGCATCAAATCTAGATTTAGGTTATCAAAGCCCGCGCGCCTCGCCGTTGCCACAGCCTTGCGGGCATCATCGCCTCCGTGGATGCGTCCCAACTGCTGTAGATGTAGATCGGAAAAACTCTGTACTCCGATAGAAAGTCGATTGACGCCTGCTGCCCGAAAGCCAGTAAACTTATCTTGCTCAAACGTGCCGGGATTGGCTTCCATGGTGATTTCTATATCGTCGGAAAAACCAATATGACGCTCGGCGTCCGCGAGCAGTTCACCGATGGCTTGAGCGCTAAACAGACTCGGAGTGCCACCGCCAATAAAGATACTCTCCAAGCGGCGGCCTTGAACCCAATCCAGGCTTTGTTGAAGATCCTGTGCAATAGCGGTGACGTAATCACGCTCAGGAAGCCTATTGCCCGCTTTGTGAGAATTGAAATCGCAGTAGGGACACTTTCGGACACACCAAGGAATGTGCAAGTAGAGAGATAAAGGCGGTAAGCTCAGCGCCGTCATCGGTAAGCGCCAACAACAAGACTGATATCTATCTTGTCGCTCATCGGGGGGAAGACTTAAGTAACGCGAGCAATTGCTGCATAGCTTTACCGCGATGACTCATCGCATTTTTTTCAGCTTTACTCAGTTCTGCCGAGGCGCAATTTCTTTCCGGAACATAAAACAGCGGGTCATAGCCAAAACCACCTTCACCGGCCGCCTCATGTAAAATCAGCCCCTCCCAACTGCCCTGACAAATCAAAGGCGTGGGATCATCTGCGTGGCGCATATAAACCAACACGCACTGAAATCTCGCTGAACGCTCGCTTTGCGGCAACCCCTCTAGACTATTGAGTAATTTTTGGTTGTTGGCAGCATCTTTTTCTTCGCCATCCACACCCGCAAAGCGCGAGGAATATATTCCAGGTTTACCCAATAGGGCGTCGACCTCTAAACCCGAATCATCGGCAATCGCAGCAAGACCGGTGAGCTGGCAAGCATGGCGGGCCTTAATAATTGCATTTTCAACAAAGCTCAACCCGGTTTCCTCGGCATCGGCAAGGTCGAACTCCGACTGAGGAACCACATCAAAACCAACATCCGACAACAGGGATTGAAATTCTTGCAACTTACCGCGATTGCCGCTGGCAAGTACGACACGTTGAGAGAGAGAATCTGTCATGTACATCTCGATGATAAATAGTCGTTACGATTAAAAACCTAATAGAGCATTAACAATACTCTAGTCTATATAAAGTTTCTTTGTGAACTTCACGTCGTAGGCTTTTCCCTGGTGCTCAATCGACAGAGTAAAATGCAAGACCTCTTCATTGTGAATAAGAAAAGGGGCTAGATAATAGACCGCATCGCCCTCGCGAATTTCAATAAACTCCAACTCTTTACGCTGTTGCATCAAGTTAGCAACTGAGCCCGACATGATTGCCGGTAAGCCTCGCATGTCATCTCCGGCATTGCTTTTAACAATCGACAAATTAAGCAAAGCTCGATCTTTGGCACGCACCAAATTGTGAGTAGCTGCCGTTTTTTCATCAACTCTATCGCTGGAGAATACTGTGTGGATGACGGTGTATTCACCAAACTTGGTAAATGGCTCCGCCCCGGCCTGAACAGTCGACGCACAGACGGCAGAGAATAATACGAAAAAAGTCACAATAGCGTTGGGGAGCAAATATTTCATAACTTATCCTTGCAAAAAGGTGATCTCGGAAACCCGTGGCGGCAAGAGTTTGATCGACAAATCCTTAGCTGCGTTTTTTAAGGTGATAGATCGCGGTATCGCCAAACAAATTAGGGCGAATGTCTTTTAACAATCGACCAATAGGACGATCGGCCACAACTTGACGATGAATGATATCAATATCAAGTTCATGACATAAGAATTCGAAATCGGTAAACGTACAAAAATGGATGTTGGGCGTATCGTACCACTGATAAGGCAGTAAATCTGACACCGGCATACGGCCGTTAACCGCTAAGTGCCAACGCGCCTTCCAGTGCCCAAAATTAGGAAAAGTGACTATACACTCTTTGCCGACACGCAGCATTTCCAATAAGACTTGATCCGGAGCGTGCATGGTTTGCAGCGCCTGAGTCATCACAACGCTATCAAAACTGTGATCGGAAAAATTACTCAAACCTTGATCGAGGTTTTGATCAATAACGTTCAACCCCTTACTGATACAAGTCGTAATTTGCGCAGCATCAATTTCTAGGCCGTAGCCATTCACTTGTTTTTGATCACGCAAATTTTCCAACAGAGTCCCATCACCGCAACCGAGATCAAGGACGCGGCTGCCAGTTTTTATCCATGCCTGAATAACGTCTAAATCGGTGCGCAATTGCCCGGGCATTAATGAGTTTTGTGCTTCTGAATTTTTCATAACTCGGCACTCACTCGCTGCATATATTCGCTGAATAATGTGTAGTAGCGATCAATCGGCAACAAAAACGCATCGTGTCCGTATTCGGATTCTACTTCCGCATAGCTGACCGCTTTATTGGCACCAATAAGCGCCTCGACGATTTCTCGAGAACGCTCGGGAGAAAAACGCCAATCAGTAGTAAAAGACACCACCAGATACTTGCACTGAGCGTGGCTGAATGCCTTAACCGCGTCGTCATTATATTCTCGAGCAAGATCAAAGTAATCGAGCGCCTTGGTCATCAAGATATAGGTATTGGCGTCAAAGCTGCCAGAGAAGGCGCTGCCTTGATAGCGCAAATAGCTTTCGATTTGAAACTCAACCGGCTCATCTAAACCCTGAGTAAAACTGCCCGAACGAATATCGCGACCAAATTTTTGCCCCATACCATCATCAGATAAATAGGTGATGTGGCCAATCATCCGCGCAATCGATAAGCCATCTTTGGGATAGGTCTCGGCGTCTAAATAATCGCCATCGCGAAAATCGGGATCAGCGCAAATGGCTTGCCGAGCGGTTTCATTAAACGCAATGTTCTGCGCGGTGAGTTTCATCGCCGAAGCAATCACCACGCAGTGACGTAAACGCTCTGGGTATTCAAGCGACCA
Source organism: Cellvibrionaceae bacterium (assembly GCA_050633365.1). Lineage (GTDB taxonomy): Bacteria > Pseudomonadota > Gammaproteobacteria > Pseudomonadales > Cellvibrionaceae > Pseudomaricurvus. The sequence continues at coordinate 162,629 of JBOEGJ010000016.1, forward strand.
TCGCATAGCTTGCATGCCGCCCAAACTGCCACCAATCACCGCAGCCCATTGCTCGATGCCAAGCCGATCGGCCAAACGCGCTTGTGAGTTGACCCAATCGCGAACCCGCAATTTTGGAAAATCTTTTCCCCAAGGCTTCGCGGTTTCGGGATTGATCGATCCCGGTCCTGTAGAGCCATGACAGCCCCCCAAATTATTCAGAGAGACGACAAAAAATTGGTTGGTATCGATGGGTTTACCAGGACCAATGTAAGCATCCCACCAACCAGGTTTGCGATCGTCTTGGTGGTGGTAACCGGCAGCGTGGTGATGGCTGGATAAGGCGTGACAAATGAGGACGCCATTGGATTTGTCCGCGTTTAACTGGCCATAGGTCTCAATCACCAAATCATAGCGGTCAAGCGAACGGCCGCAAGCCAGTTCAAGCGGTTGATCGAAGTGCAAGGTCTGCGGAGTGACCAGTCCTACGGAATCTGGCGCAAAGGTATCGGGCATAATGATATCTGTGATTAAGTGCTCGGCGGGTGCCTATGGTGGCCAGCCCTAATAGCCGCAAGTCTAAGGTTGCAAACACTCCGCTGCAAGCCTCAAGGCACTAATTACACCAATAGCCACGTAATGCGCTTAACGCAGGTGGATTATGCCTTGTCGAGCTGCAGCGGTTGAGCCATCGATCGCGGCGAGTTACCCGGCAAATTTGCGCCCAGTGCCGGAGCGCCGATTTGTACAGCGCCTAAGATTTGATCGAGAGAAAAAAGCGCCGCTTCTTGCTCGGCAATAAGACTGCTCAACTCTTGCAGTCGATTGCGCTGGCCATCTTGTTGCTGATTCAAATTGGTGATCTGAAGCATTTGCTTTTCGAGCAACAGCTTTTGATAGTGAGTTTGATGAGTCATGGGTGCTAGCGCCTCTTTCACCCAGGCATCAATATCGTCTTGCAGACGACCGTTGAGCAAGCGAACTTCCTGTACCAACGAGTTGATAAAACGCCCGATAACCCGCTGCTTCAAGTTGAAGATATTGCCCATCGAGCGACGAAACTGCTGAGCTTGACGCTCGAGCTGCTCTAGCCTTATACGATGAGTACGAATGTCCAGGCAATGATTGCTGGCGTCCGCCTGAGAACAGCGGTGATAACGGGCGCGCTGATAAATATCCATCAAGGTGGTATTGCTGGCTTTAAGTTCGTCATCAATTCGAGCAAAACGCGCACGCAACTCGACAAAGAATGCTTCGATGGATTTACCCAGGCCAATAAACGACCAACTTTTGACCATTTGCTGATGAGTGGTATTGATCAATCCTTCAAGCTGAACCGGCGCTAAAGGTCCTTGTAATACTCGATGGTGCTGATCGATGAGACGCTGAAAACTCCGTAAATCCAACGATTGACGGTGGTAGGTTTGATGGCGCTGGCGCACCTCGGTTCTCAGTCCCTTCACCAAAGCCTGAAATTTATCAGGGTTATTGAGTTGTTGCTGCAAACTCTCTAACTCGAAATCGGCCTGATAGAGCTGTTCTTTTAATTGCTTGCGGGTGCTCTGCATGATGTTGATGGCATCGGCAATGATGCGCTGACCAATCATACGCTGTTGATTTTGTATCAACTGCTGCGCCAATAGCGATTCGAGTTCGGGCAAATTACTGCGACGCAGCAATTGCGTATCGTGCGCCGCTCTCGCCAGCAGGCCTTGTTTTGCCGAGATGGCAACCACGTGCTCCATGGGTTGCCCCAACAATCGTGCAGTTGCCTCTCGAACCGAGTGAATATTTTGCTCGATGTCGGCGGCCTCTTCGAGGTCATCCCACAAGCTATCCACTTTATTGAGCAGGGCAATGGTATTGCCTCCGCCCTGATGATTACTGCGCAGATCCCGTAGATAATCCTGCCAAATACTCACATCGGTGTAGCTCAAGCCCGAGTCTGCCGCCAATAAAAAAATCAATGCGTCGGCTTGTTGTAAGGTGCCCAGCGTTAGCTCAGGCTCATTGCCCAGAGCGTTTAGCCCGGGAGTATCGAGAATACGCAATCCGTTGTGCAAAAGAGGGTGTTTTACATTGACCAACGCGTGGCGCCAGGTGGGCACTTCCAACTGACCGTCTGCATTTTTGGTTAACAATTGAGGATCAAAACCCATGGCTTTAGCATCGGCGGCTGAAACTTGTTTGACCTCAGAAATATGATTCATTGCTCGCGCGATGGAGAGCGGATCCTTCACATCAAAACTGACACTGACCCAGTTATTGGGGATGCGTTTAAAGTTGTTGAGACTGGTCGAGGTACGACGGGTTTCAATGGGCAACAGGCGCACGCAATTGGGTTGATCGTCGGCATCGCAATAAATTTCGGTGGGACACATGGTGGTGCGCCCAGGCTTAGAAGGCAGTAGGCGACTGCCGTACTCGGGAAACAATAGGGCGTTGATCAGCTCTGTTTTACCGCGAGAGAATTCACCCACGCAAGCGACGGTAAAGCTGTCATTATCCAACAAAGAAAGCGCTTGCGTTAAGCAGTGATTGGCACTTTTGCTATCGGATTGGTACTCAGTGAACCACTGCTGACACTGGCGCAATTGAACACTAAGCGATTGTTTCCAGCGGGCGTAATCGGCCATTTGGCGATAAAACGATTTAACGTCCATCCCTTCTCAAACCTTCTTTTTCATTGCTCACTTTCGACATTCTTCATCAATGATTGATGATGAGTGAGCTTGTTATTGTTAAACATCACAGAAGAGACATTAAAACCGAATTGTTACAAGGAGGGAAGAGCAGAGGCGGCTAGAGTACATCTGGGTTCGATAGATGTGTGCTAGCGCCGGTATTGAGTCATCGTCATGAGCGCTTAAGGAGGAAGAAACGGCTTAGCAGAAAACCCACCAGCTAAGCCGCCAGCTCAATTAAATACCCAGCACCAAATAACGTGAAAACAAACTCATGTGGAAATAAGTAGCCGCCGCATCGATCAGGACAAACCCCACCTTCAATAACAAGAAGGCAAAGATCGGGCTGATATCAATCCCACCCATATCTGGCAAGATTTTTCGTATCGGCGACATCACCGGCTCAATCAGTTGATGAATCAATATCAGTGCAGGATTACTGCTCTGAGGTGCTACCCAACTGGCAATCACCATAATAATGAGTCCATAGAAATAGATATTGGCGATCAATCCAACGCAGCCAATCAGCGACCAGAACAAAACCAACAATGGATTTTGCAGCTGCCCCTGAATAACCAATTCACTCAATTCAATCAAACCAAACAAGAGCGCAAGGGCGATCACGATGGAGGCAATATCCACCCCCAAAACACCCGGTACAACTCTGCGCACAGGGATAACAACCGGATTGGTCGCTTTGACAATGAACTGCGACATTGGGTTGTAAAAGTCGGCACGGGCTACTTGCAACAAAAATCGCAGCATCACCACCATCAAATACAGTGAACCTAATGTTTGTAGAATTAAGGTGCCGATCTCTTGCAAGGGCCCCATAGATGTTCTCCTAAGATACTTTTAATGCTTTCAATACTTTTACGACTTCGAGACTAACTTGCGCCCAGCTCTTTTGCCATTTCCACGGATCGATCCGAGCAAGCTTGCATCGCCTTGGCCACCATATCTCGAATCCCCTGCTGCTCAAAGGACAGCACAGCTTGCTCGGTGGTGCCATTGGGGGAGGTTACTCGTCGCCTCAGCTCGGCTACATCCACATCGCTGCTTTGTGCCAACTTAGCAGCGCCTAGCGCCGTTTGCAGGGTTAACTCAGTGGCGTTTTCACGGGTCAAACCTTGAGCCATACCCGCTTCGATCATCGCCTCCATGAATAGGAAATAGTAGGCGGGGCCGCTGCCAGATACCGCCGTGACGGGATCGATCAATGATTCGCTGTCGAGCCATTGCACGACACCCACGGCCTCGAGAATCTCATTGGCCAAGGCTTTTTGATCGTCACTTGTATGGGTGTTGGCAAACAGCCCGCTGGCACCAGTTTGCACCAGCGCTGGCGTGTTGGGCATACAGCGAACAATGGCCAGACCATTGCCCAACCAAGTGTCTAAACTGGCAATATCAATACCTGCCGCAATAGACACAATCATCGGCTTGTGCGCTAAGTGCGAAGATAAATCACGACACACCTGCTCCATCACCTGTGGTTTGATGGCCAGCACGATCACTTCAGCACCCTTCGCCGCCTGGCCGTTGTCTGCGCTGATGTTAACGCCAAAGTCGGCACTCAACTTATCCAAGCTCGGCTGATAGGGATCTGTCGCGGTTATGGCGTCGGCAGAGAACCCTTTCTTAATGAGTCCGCCAATGATGCTGCTGGCCATATTGCCAGCGCCAATAAAGGTAATGTTTGCCTGAGTCACAGTTTCTTCCTAGTTCTCAATAGTTGAGTTGAGCCTCGACGAGTTAATCGCGAGCTCCAAAAATGTCGGTACCAATTCTGACCAGTGTTGAGCCGGCAGCTACGGCAGCCTCTAGATCTTTCGACATGCCCATGGATAAAGTGTCCATCGACGGGTATCGAGCCTTCAGTGTTGTCAGCGCCGCCGCCAGCTGAGTCAGTACCTGTTGCTGTTGTTGACGATCAGACCTAGGCGCGGGTATTGCCATCAACCCTCGAACACAGATATGGGGGAGCTTACTCACGCTTTCAACCAAGGCGGGCAAGTCGTCGAGCGAAACCCCGGCCTTGCTCGCTTCTTGATCGAGATTAACCTGCACACAAATGTTCAGCGGGCCCAGTTCGGGCGGGCGCTGATCATTGAGCCGCTGTGCTACTTTATGTCGATCAACGCTGTGAACCCATTCAAAGCTCTCAGCAATGGGGCGAGTCTTGTTGGATTGTATCGGGCCAATGAAATGCCACTGAATGTCGAGATCTTGCAACAGGGCTTGTTTGTCCAGGGCCTCTTGCAGATAGTTTTCACCAAATTGCCGCTGCCCTGAGAGATAAGCCTCTCGAATCAGCTGGGCGGGCTTGGTCTTGCTCACCGCCAATAGCTCGGTCTCAGTGTCAGCGCGACCCGCATCCTTTAGCGCGTTGTGGATACGATTTCGCACTTCTAGTAGGCGCTCATGAATCTTGGGCATATACTTGATACATTAGTCATTCGCCAGTCGACACTGGCCATAAAAAAAACAACCAAATATTGTAAGGGTCGTTGTATGGATATTACGGAACTCTTGGCATTTAGCGCCAAGCAGGGTGCTTCAGATTTACACTTATCTGCGGGCCTTCCCCCCATGATCCGAGTGGATGGCGATGTACGTCGCATCAACCTACCTGCCATGGACCATAAGCAGGTACATAGTCTGATCTACGAGATTATGAATGACAAGCAGCGCAAAGATTTCGAGGAATATCTCGAGACCGATTTCTCCTTTGAAGTCCCTGGTGTGGCCCGTTTCCGTGTTAACGCCTTTAACCAAAACCGCGGTGCTGGCGCCGTATTTCGTACTATTCCCTCCAAAGTACTGACCATGGAAGAGCTGGGAATGGGACAAGTGTTTCGCGATATCTGCGCCGTGCCTAGAGGCCTAGTGCTGGTCACTGGCCCCACCGGTTCGGGCAAATCAACCACCCTAGCGGCGATGATGGACTACATCAACGACAACAAGTACGAGCATATCCTCACGATTGAGGATCCCATCGAATTTGTTCACGAATCGAAGAAGTGTTTGGTCAACCAGCGGGAAGTGCACCGTGATACCCACGGCTTCGCCGAGGCCTTGCGTTCTGCCCTGCGGGAAGATCCAGATATTATTCTGGTAGGTGAGATGCGAGATCTCGAAACCATCCGCCTGGCCTTAACCGCGGCCGAAACCGGCCACTTGGTGTTTGGCACCTTGCACACCACCTCGGCGGCAAAGACCATCGACCGGATTGTCGATGTATTCCCCGCCAACGAAAAATCGATGGTACGCTCGATGCTTTCAGAATCCCTACAGGCGGTCATCTCTCAGGCACTGCTGAAGAAAAACGGCGGTGGACGAGTCGCAGCACACGAAATCATGCGCGGTACTGCCGCCATCCGAAACCTCATCAGAGAAGACAAGGTGGCACAGATGTACTCCGCCATTCAAACCGGGGGATCGCTGGGCATGCAAACCATCGATCAATGCCTGACGGATATGGTGGCACGACGTATCATTACCCGCGAAGTGGCGCGCGAAAAAGCCAAAATGCCGGATAACTTCTAACCCGCTGCTGCTCTATCGCCACCGACTCATCACGTTAGAGGCCACTTCTCTGACGGATCAAAATAAAAAACGAGGCGAGCGCCGACGCGGTTTGCTCGCCTCTGTAAGGACTGGATTATGGATTTCGAACGCCTGTTAGCACTCATGGTCGAGAAGGGGGCATCAGATCTCTTCATTACCGCCGGAGTACCGCCGTCGATGAAGCTACATGGGCGTGTTGTCCCCGTGACCACCACACCGCTATCGCCCGAAAAAGCCCGCGAAACCGTGCTTTCGGTAATGAATGAAAAACAGCGATCGGAATTTCTTGAGAACAAAGAACTCAACTTCGCCGTGAGTGCTCGCGGCGTTGGGCGATTCCGTTGCAGTGCCTTTTACCAACGCAACCTCGCCGGTATGGTATTGCGACGCATTGAAACCAACATCCCCAAAATTGATGATTTGGGCTTGCCAGAGATCATTAAAGAGCTGGCCATGACCAAACGTGGCCTGATTATTTTTGTGGGCGCCACAGGTACCGGTAAATCTACCTCGCTGGCCTCGATGATTGGGCACCGCAACCGAAACTCTAAGGGACACATCATCTCCATTGAAGATCCCATTGAATTCATCCATCAACATCAGGGCTGTATTATTACGCAGCGGGAAGTGGGCATTGATACCGAGTCCTTTGGCGTCGCACTAAAAAACACCCTACGACAGGCCCCGGATGTGATTCTGATTGGTGAGGTTCGAACCCGCGAGACCATGGAACACGCCATCGCCTTCGCCGAAACCGGTCACTTATGCCTGTGCACCTTGCACGCCAACAACGCCAACCAAGCGTTAGATCGTATCATTCACTTCTTTCCCGCCGATCGTCACAGTCAACTGTGGATGGATTTATCACTCAATTTACGCGGTATCATCGCTCAACAGCTGATTCCAACCCCCGATGGCAACGGTCGTCGCGCCTGCCTCGAAGTACTGCTCAATACGCCTCTGGCCTCGGACATGATCCGCAAAGGCGAAGTTGCCGATCTCAAAGAACTGATGAAAAAGTCCACCGAAGTGGGTATGCAGACGTTTGACCAAGCGCTGTTTGAGCTCTATGACAAGGGTGAGATCACCTATGAAGACGCATTATCTTATGCCGACTCGCCCAACGATCTGCGCTTGATGATCAAACTGGCCTCAGAAACCGATGCAGAGTATCTATCCCACGCCGCCGACGAACTGACTATCCAACAAGACGGAGACGACAGTTCACGATTATTCTAATCGGCACCTTACTTTATGCGCTCTGCTATTGTTTTTGCTCTAATCTGCTGCCTAGTCAGCTGCACTGAACCCGAGTCCGAAGCTCCCGCTGTCATAGACAGCGGCGAGCGTTCAATTGAAAAGCCCCAGCCCCAGCAGCCCACTCTCGATATCTGCGCCACTGAGTGGATGCCGTTTTCTTACATCATCGCCGATAAGCCCACCGGGATAATGATAGAACTGGCTCAAAACATCGCCAAAAGCCTCGGCTATAAAGCCCGCTTTCACTTTATGGCGCCGCAGCGCTGCTATTCAGAAACCCACCAAGGCCATATGGATTTGAGTTTGTTTATGTCGCCATTGGCCTTGTCTCGCCCAGAGACTCAGCTCAGGGCAATTAAACCATCGGTGCAAAACCAGATGCCGGTATTAGTGGTCAAACAAGAGAATCCGCTTCAACAGTTTTCTTCTTTGAGTGAAATGTCGGGAAGGACAATCGCGGGAATTCGCGGCAACTCATTTATGCTGAAGAACCAAGATGCCGGCCCCGAATGGATTCCCGCAAACCAGCTCGATTATCTATGGCAACTGCTGATGAGTGAGCGAGTGGATGCAGCCCTCGGTGACTTTCACTCTCGGGTAATGTTAACCCCTGAGCAACAGCAAACCGTACGATTCGTATTGCCCCCCATGGAGATAGAGCCCATTTATTGGGCTGGACATCAAAGCAAACCCACACTCATTCAACAGTTCTCTGACGAGCTCGAAATACGCCTATCAAACGGTGAAGTCGATCGCTTCTATCTGCGACACCTAGGTACGCGCTTTTCCGACCTGCGCCAGATGATCGAGTCCGGACAATATGAACAGCAAGAACACCTGCGAACCTCAGAACAAGTAACGCCAAACTAAGGCTTTGCTTGTCGAAATAGGATTAGCCTCCGCAGTTTTGCCACCAAATTGCCGCTTTACGTTATAGGGAAAGCGGCAAGGATTTGATAGAGTTTCAGCCTTTCTTGGCTCTCTATTGTTATTTCTATGTCGTTACTGTCGATTCAAGCGGGCTCAAAAGCCTATGCCCACATTCAGGCGCAAGGTTTAGCGCCGGCGCACATCAATAGCATTTTTGGTGCCTCAGGAGCCGCCAAATGGCTAGCGATTTACGGTTTGGATCGCGCAATATTCTCCCAGTGGCTCGGCTCAGATAAACTGCAAACCAATCAAACCATCAAACTTTTTGGCACCTCGGTAGGCGCCTTTAAGCTGGCCGCGGCCTGTCATCATCAAAGCGCCGATGCGCTCGACAAGTTATCCAGCGCCTATATTCACCAAAGTTATCCACAAGGTGTTGGCGCCGATGAAATCGCCAAAGAGTTTAAAGATGTTCAAGAAGCGGTAATGGGTGGGGATAAAATTGAGCAAATTCTCCGTCACCCCTATTTGCGTTTCAGCTGTGGCGCCGTTCGCTGTCACGGCGGCTTGGCCAGTCAGAACATCAAACGCCAGGCCGCTAGCTGTGCCAAGGCGTCGGTGAAAAATTTAACCGGGCGCCAAGCGCTCACCAAACAACTCGATCGAGTCGTTTTTCACGACCCTCGTGACGCCTTTGAACTTCGATCCCGCGACGGCTATCGCACCGAGGCGGTTGCGCTTACCGCTAGTAACTTCCAGCCAGCGTTAACCGCGTCTGGATCAATTCCTGTGTATATGCACGGGGTCGAAAACATCGAAGGCGCCGGCAGAGGCATGTATCGTGATGGCGGTCTGCTCGACTACCACCCGGTGCCGGGAAATTTCTGGGCCGATGATGAATTGATTCTCTACCCGCATTTTTATCGCGATTGCAAAGTGGGCTGGTTTGACAAGTACCTACCTTGGCGCAAAGCGGAGGCAAAACTGCTGGAACAGGCGATTGTGATTTCACCCAGTGACAAGTTCTGGTCCATGACGGACCTCGGACGGGTGCCCGATCGAAAGGACTTTCTCACCTATCAAAAAAACGATGCCGAGCGTATACGCTTGTGGCAACAGGTCGCGGACTTAAGCTTGCAATTGGGCGAAGAATTTCTCGAACTGAGTGATCGCGCTGACTGGCAGCGAGTTCAGCGCTTGGCCTAACCTTGTTTCATCTCTAGTGGCGTTCGAAATAAGTTAGTGTCGATCAACTTTAATGGCGCTCTACTATAGCACCAGCCTTGCGCTGTTTTTCCCGCTGGTGCTGCTCAAACTCCACCGCCATTGCCTTGACCCTGCTAAACGGCACAACACCGTGACGCACATAAGCTTCGTCCACTAAGCCTTCATCCAAGAACTGCTGTAAGTGTTTGTTAATAGAGGGAATAATCTCAGCCGCCTTTGATCGATGCACGGCCATATAGATCGGCGTGGCATAGAGCGCTGGCTGCAAGAATTCGACCTCGCCACTGCGATACACCTCTAGTGGCGTCAGCGAGAGAAAATCACCAATGGCGCCATCCAGACGCCCTCGCATAAGCATTTGCCACATACTCTTGCCAGAATTTTGCAGCTGCCAATCAACACCATCGTAGTGCTTAAGCGAGGTGTAGATGGGGTTGCCGCGCAGCACCCCCAAGGTCTGACCCGAAAACTGCGGTAAACCCTCGAACCCTTTATGATCACTGGTCGCTGTCACTACCACTCCTGAAATATGGTATTGAACAGGGATTTTCGCCAGCACCAAATCTGGGTCGGGAGTGCTGTTGTACAACATCAAATCTTGACGACCTTGCCTGACGGCCGCCCTGCAACGCGGCAACGGCATAACATTGAACTGAAGGCTGTAGGGCAGATCCATCGCTCGCACAAAATCGATCAACACCCCTTCGATCTGCCCCTCGCGAAAATAGCTATAGGGTTTCCACTCAAACACACAGACATTAAGCACCGGTCTCGAGTCAAGCTCAGGTGATATGAGCGATTGAGTTTTGACTGTCGCACTTAAATCTTCGGAGCTGGAAATAACCGCAACCGATTTAGCGGTGCCTATAGGCGCGTACCAGAAAGCACACAAAGCCAGCGCTTGGCATAGCTTAATCACCCCATCCTTGAGAAACCTTCCTCCATCAAAAATTCGCTGATAATCGCTAAAAAAACTCATTTTTGAAGTATAGATGCTGTTTCCCCATACGTTTCGCATAAATCATCGGATTTTCCGGTACTTTTTGTGTACTTTTTGGTCATCTGCCCTTTACCCAGCTACCCTTGGTGCGCGAAAATAGCGCCCTTTTTTATGACCTCTCTCAACTCTTGAGAGAAGGTCACTCGTGCATCAATAGGAGCTCCGAGCCCATGCCATCTCGTGCAGAATTAGCCAACGCCATCCGCGCCCTCAGTATGGACGCCGTCCAGCAAGCCAACAGCGGCCACCCCGGAGCCCCAATGGGTATGGCGGATATCGCCGAAGTACTCTGGAACGACTTCTTAAAGCACAACCCGAGCAACCCAGATTGGGCTGATCGAGATCGCTTTATTCTGTCCAACGGTCACGGCTCAATGCTCATCTACTCTTTGCTGCACCTGAGCGGCTATGATCTGCCCATCGAAGAGCTGAAGAACTTCCGTCAGATGCATTCAAAAACCCCTGGCCACCCAGAGTACGGGTATGCGCCGGGCATTGAAACCACTACTGGCCCATTGGGACAAGGCATCACCAACGCCGTTGGTATGGCACTGGCCGAGAAAATTCTCGCCGACCAGTTCAACCGTGACGGTCACGAAGTTGTCGACCACAACACCTACACCTTTATGGGTGATGGTTGCTTGATGGAAGGCATCTCGCACGAAGCTTGTTCTTTGGCCGGTACCCTAGGCCTAGGCAAGCTCATCGCATTTTACGACGACAATGGCATCTCCATCGATGGCGAAGTTGAGGGTTGGTTCACTGACGACACCCCTAAACGTTTCGAATCTTACGGCTGGCATGTCATTCCAGCGGTTGATGGTCACGACAGTGCCGCCATTAAAGCAGCCATCGAAGCCGCTCGCGCCGAATCCGACAAGCCCACCATTATCTGCTGCAAAACCGTGATTGGTTTTGGCTCTCCTAACAAGCAGGGCAAAGAGGATTGCCACGGTGCACCTCTGGGTGATGAAGAAATCGCTTTAGTTCGCAAAACTCTCAACTGGGAACATGGCCCCTTCGAAATCCCTGCTGACATCGCCGGCACTTGGAATGCCCAAGACGCTGGCGCCGCCGCCGAAAGCGAGTGGCAAGCTCGCTTTGAAGCCTACAAAGGTGCACACCCAGAGCTGGCTGCAGAATTCGAACGCCGCGTGATCAAAGGTGATCTACCGGCCGACTTCTCTGAAAAAGCCGACGCCTACATTCGTGAATGTCAGGATAAAGCCGAGAAAGTCGCCTCTCGTAAAGCCTCACAAAACACCCTCAACGCCTTTGGCCCATTGTTGCCAGAGATGTTGGGCGGATCGGCCGATTTGGCCGGCTCTAACCTGACTTTGTGGAAAGGTTGTAAGGGTGTCGAAGCCAAAGATGCCAGTGGTAACTACATCTACTACGGCGTGCGTGAATTTGCCATGAGTGCCATGATGAACGGTATCGCCTTGCACGGCGGTTTCGTTAACTACGGCGCCACCTTCTTGATGTTCATGGAATACGCCCGCAACGCTGTGCGTATGGCAGCATTGATGAAGCAGCAGAGTATCTTTGTTTACACTCACGACTCTATCGGTTTGGGTGAAGATGGCCCGACTCACCAGCCTGTAGAGCAAATCCCAAGCTTGCGTATCATTCCCAACATGCACGTTTGGCGCCCTTGTGACACGGTTGAATCTGCCGTGTCTTGGAAGTCTGCCATCGAGCGTCGCGACGGTCCAAGCTCACTGATCTTCTCTCGCCAAGGCCTAGCGCCCATGGCCCGTGACGACGAGCAATTGAGCAACGTTGCCCGCGGTGGTTACATCTTGAAAGATTGCGCTGGCGAGCCAGATGCGATCCTCATCGCCACCGGTTCAGAGGTTGAATTGGCCATGCAAGCGGCAGAAAAAGTCAGTGCTAACGGTAAGAAAGTTCGCGTAGTCTCTATGCCCTGTGCTGAACTGTTCTGCGCTCAAGACGCCGAATACCGCCAGCAAGTACTACCCATCGAAGTGGGTGCTCGCGTCGCGGTTGAAGCCGCTCACGAAGACTACTGGTACAAGTTTGTCGGTCTCGACGGTCGCGTTGTGGGCATGAACACCTTCGGCGAATCGGCCCCAGGTGGCGAGTTGATGGAGCACTTCGGCTTTACCGTCGACAACGTAGTGGCCGCGGTCGAAGAAGTACTCGACTAAACCATTGCACTTAATCAGCCCGATATAGGCTCGAGCGGCTATCGCAGCACTCGAGCTTATCGCGGAGACTGCCCCCCTGACAAAGCCGGCACCTGCCGGCTTTGTGCGTAGATTTCTCGCCAAGAGGCCAGCGTGACTGTGTCAACTAGTTCACCATCATCGAGCGCTCAGCCCTCGAACAACACCTCGCCCCAATCGCGTCAGCGCATTGCGATCAATGGTTATGGACGTATTGGCCGCTGCATCTTGCGGGCACTGTTTGAGACCGAACTTCAAAATGAATTCGACGTCGTCGCCATTAACGAGTTGGCCGATTACAAAACCATTGGCCACCTCACCAAATACGATTCAACCCACGGGCGTTTTCCCGGCGAGGTGAGGGTCGACAATGACGTGCTCACCATCGACGCCCAGCAGATTCAAATTTTGCATCATGAAGCCATCGGCGATTTGCCTTGGGCGGATCTGAATATCGATTTAGTGCTGGAATGCACCGGCGCTTTTAGCGATCGCGCAACGGCCCAACGCCATATTGATCAAGGCGCTAAGCGAGTCTTGTTCTCGCAACCGGGTGAGTCGGATGTGGATGCCACCATAGTCTATGGCGTCAACGAGAACATTCTCGGCTCAGAGCAAACCATTGTTTCCAATGCCTCTTGCACCACCAATTGCAGTATCCCGGTGATACAAACCCTGCATCAGCAATTTGGCATCGAGAGCGGTGTAATCACCACTCTGCACTCGGCCATGAATGATCAGCCAGTCATCGACGCCTACCATCACACCGATCTGCGTAAAACTCGATCCATCATGAACTCTATGATTCCGGTGGATACGGGATTGGCTCGCGGTATTGAACGATTCCTACCCGAGCTGTCGGGGCGCTTCGAAGCGCAAGCCATGCGCGTGCCCACCGCCAATGTGTCTGCGATCGATTTGACCTTGGTACTGAAACAAGACGTCGATACCGACACCATTAACCAAACCCTAAAACATGCCGCTGAACACCACTTCCATGGGGTGTTGGGCTATACCGAAGAGCTGCTCGCCTCCTGCGACTTCAATCACGACGCCCGCTCGGGTATCGTCGATGCTGGTCAAACGCGGGTCGCCGGCAAACGCTTGGTCAAAGTATTGGTATGGTTCGACAATGAATGGGGCTACGCCAACCGAATGCTCGATGTGAGCCGCTGTTGGTTAGAAGCTTCACTCTAATATCGCCGCCAAAGCGAGGATAATCCAACTCCAAATATCCACACTGAAGCAATGGTCTTTTATTGTTCTGAAGATTCTACGCTCACGGTACTCTCCTGCCTCTGTCGCCTCTATGGACATCTATACTCCTACTGTAGACACCCCATGGTAATTCGGTGATTCCTGAGGCAACACCTATGACTTTTCTTCGTAATATATCCATTCGAGTGCGCTTAATGATGATCATCTCCGGAGTGATCTTAGGTATGGCAATTTTATTGGGGGCCAACCTCTATTCACAAAAGAGCACACTCTATTCTCAGCAGCAAATCAAAGTGAAAGCTCTAGTAGAGAGTGCTTACAGCATTATCGAGAAATACCACCAGCAGCAGATCTCGGGAGCACTGAGTCTCGAACAAGCGCAAACACAAGCCATCGAGGCGATCAGCCAATTGCGCTACGAAGACAACAACTATTTTTGGATTAACGATAGCTACCCAAACATGATCATGCATCCGTTTAAGCCGCAGTTAAACGGCACTTCTATTCGAGAAAACAAAGACCCCGATGGTGTCTATTTGTTTCGTGAAATGGTCGACGTGGTAAAAGCCGACGGCGAGGGTTTTGTTCCCTACAAATGGCCCAAACCAGGCGCCGAAGAGCCTGTGGATAAAATATCTTACGTGAAAGGCTTTGAGACTTGGGGCTGGATTCTTGGCAGTGGTATCTACATCGACAACGTCGATGCCATATTCACCTCACAAGTACGCACCAGCCTGTTTATGGCGTTGATTATCACAGCCGTCGTGGGTGGTTTCGTCTACGCCACAGGGCGAAGCATTCTCATCCCCACCCATCGCGTATCAAAACTGATGGAAAATATAGCCGCTGGTGAAGGCGACCTTACCAAACGACTGGAAGAACAGGGCAGCGATGAAATATCGGGGCTCTCTTCTAACTTTAATATCTTTTCGGAAAAGATACGTGGCTCTTTGAGCGAGCTTTCATCCAGTGCCGGCAGCGTTATGGGCTTCGCCGACCAGCTATCGGAAACCAGCCAAGCGGTCACTAAAGCCACACAGCTTCAAAACGACGCCAGTACTCAAGTGGCCGCGGCTATGGAACAAATGTCCGTTAATGTAAAAGAGGTCAGCGGCAATGCCGATTCTGCAGAACAAGCTGCAATCTCGGCACAACAAAATACCCGTGAAGGCAAAGAGACACTCTCTTCGGCTATTGATCAAATCTCATCACTATCGAACAGTATCAACAAAGTCAGCGACGTAATCACCAAACTCTCTGAAGAATCAGAGAGCATCGGTACGGTACTGGATGTGATTCGAAGTATTGCCGAACAAACCAATCTACTCGCCCTCAATGCCGCCATTGAAGCCGCCCGAGCCGGAGAGCAAGGTCGCGGATTTGCGGTGGTCGCCGACGAAGTACGAACACTCGCCAGCCGCACTGGCCAAAGCACCGAAGAGATCCAGCAGATGATTTCTCGCCTGCAATCGGAGACACAGCAGGCAGTAGCCGCCGTTGGAGAAAGCCAAAAAACCTCTCAAAGTACCATCGAAATAGCCGGTCAGGCAGGTGACGCTCTCACTGAGATAGAAAAGTTGATGACAACCATTTCTGAAATGAACGGTCACGTCGCTCGAGCCACTAATCAACAAGCCCAAGCCGTGGATGAAGTGAGTGAGCGCATCAATGAGTTATCCGGTATTGCCGATGAATCGGCCGAAGTCTCCCAAAAGCTTGAAGCCACGGGTAATCACCTTCGAAAAGACAGCCACAAGATGTCTGACGTCATTAACCGCTTTAAGCTCAATTAACCGCTTTTAAGCGCGAATTTCTTACACTGCAGCTGTGACTATAGCGGCTGCTTTCCGGTATCATGTCGCCTTTCAAAAAAGCCCTCTGGTGGGCGCAGTATTTAGATGAGAGACGACTATGCCAGTAATTAAAATGACCGATCTGGATCTTGCGGGTAAACGCGTATTGATCCGTGAAGACCTCAATGTACCGGTAAAAAACGGAGTGGTTACCAGCGATGCTCGAATTCGCGCCTCTCTACCTACCATTGAGCTGGCCTTAAAGGCTGGCGCCAAAGTCATTGTCATGTCTCATTTAGGGCGCCCCACCGAAGGCGAGTACGCCGAGGAGTTTTCACTAAACCCGGTTGCCACCCATTTGGGCAAGTTACTCAATCGTAACGTTGAAGTGGTAAAAGACTGGCAACAGGGCGTAGACGTGGCCGACGGCGAACTAGTACTGCTCGAAAACGTGCGCTTCAATCCCGGCGAAAAGAAAGACGACGAGAGCCTTTCCAAAGCCTACGCGGCACTTTGTGACGTGTTTGTGATGGATGCTTTTGGCACCGCACACCGCGCACAAGCCTCGACCCACGGTGTGGCCAAGTTTGCCCCCATCGCCTGCGCCGGTCCGCTATTGTCTGGCGAGTTAGATGCCCTTGAGAAAGCACTGGCCAATCCCGCTCGCCCGATGGTGGCAATCGTTGGAGGCTCTAAAGTGTCGACCAAGTTGACCGTACTCGAAACCCTGTCGGACAAAGTTGACCAGTTGATTGTCGGTGGCGGCATTGCCAATACCTTCTTGGCCGCCAGTGGCAAACCCGTTGGAAAGTCTCTCTACGAAGAAGACTTGATCCCCAATGCCAAAGCGCTGATGGAAAAATGCGATATCCCGGTACCGACTGACGTGGTTACTGGTACAGAGTTCTCCGAAACCGCAGTCGCCACCTTAAAAGATGCTGCCGAGGTTGGCGCCGAGGAAATGATCTTCGACATTGGCCCCGACTCATCCGCTGATCTCGCCAAGATCTTAAAAGACGCCAAGACCATCATCTGGAACGGCCCTGTGGGCGTATTCGAATTTGATCAGTTCGGTCAGGGCACCGAGGCGCTCTCAAAAGCGATAGCCGAGAGTGAAGGTTTCTCCATCGCCGGTGGTGGTGACACCCTCGCGGCTGTGGATAAATATGACATTACCAATAAGGTATCCTACATATCCACAGGCGGTGGTGCCTTCTTAGAATACGTTGAAGGCAAAGTCTTGCCAGCAGTTGCTATGCTTGAATCACGCGCTAACGACTAACCCAATTTGAGCGCATGGTTTCGCGACCATGCGCCACCCTAATTACACTTAAAAGACAGGACGAGAATCATGGCCCTAATTAGTCTACGTCAGATGTTGGATCACGCCGCCGAAGTTGGTTACGGTGTTCCGGCTTTTAACGTCAACAACTTGGAACAAATGCGCGCAATCATGGAAGCGGCCGATCAGACCGACTCCCCTGTGATTGTTCAAGCTTCAGCAGGCGCCCGCAAATACGCCGGTGCACCTTTCTTGCGTCACCTGATTTTGGCCGCCATTGAAGAGTTTCCGCACATTCCTGTATGTATGCACCAGGATCACGGTACCTCTCCTGCGGTTTGTCAGCGCTCCATTCAGCTGGGCTTTAGCTCGGTGATGATGGACGGCTCTTTGGGCGACGACGGCAAGACTCCAGCGAGCTACGAGTACAACGTCGACGTCACTCGTCGCACCGTTGAAATGGCCCACGCCTGCGGCGTATCGGTCGAAGGTGAGCTGGGCTGCCTCGGTTCTCTCGAAACCGGCGAAGCCGGTGAAGAAGACGGCATTGGCGCTGCCGGTAAGTTAACTCACGATCAGATGTTAACCGACCCAGAAGAAGCCGCTGACTTTGTGAAAAAGACCGACGTTGATGCCTTGGCCATCGCCTGCGGCACCTCTCACGGCGCTTATAAGTTTACCCGTCCACCCACGGGCGACATCTTAGATATCAATCGTATCAAAGAAATCCACAAGCGCATCCCGAACACCCACTTGGTCATGCACGGTTCGTCTTCAGTACCGCAAGAGTGGTTGGCTGTGATCAACGAGTTCGGCGGTGAAATCCCTGAGACCTACGGTGTGCCGGTTGAGCAAATCGTTGAAGGCATCAAACACGGTGTTCGTAAAGTTAACATCGATACCGACTTGCGTTTGGCCTCTACCGGTGCCACTCGCCGCTTCTTGGCTGAAAACCCAAGCGAATTCGATCCGCGTAAATTCTTGGCAGCTACTACTAAGGCCATGAAAGACATCTGCATCGATCGCTATGAAGCTTTTGGCACGGCCGGTAACGCCAGCAAAATGAACGCACTTAGCTTGGATGCTATGTTTGAGCGCTACGCCAGTGGCGAGCTAAAAGCCCAAGTTAAGTAACCCCTAGGCCAAGTCGGCACTCTGCTGCCGGCTTGCGCTCTGTTGACAATACCCATATTCCCACGCTGCCAATCAACACCGCACTCTGCCAAGCGCCACCATCGATCCTCTCCCTCAAGTCTTATCCCTCAAGCCTTATAGCTAAAACGATTCACTACTGACCGGCCTCACACCTCGCTATAACCTCCGCATACTGAACAAGTGTGATACTCGTGAGAGCGACAAACAGCAGCTATGATTAGAATCACAGGTTTTTCATCCATGCCCCTTTTTATAAATAGGCATTTTCATGCAACGACACCGAAACAGCCCAGCGTGCACAATCGCCGAACGGCAGCTGAGTAAACGGCAGTGGTGCTCGCTTGCGCTAATTCTATTACTGCAGGCTCCACTAAGCTCAGCGGAGAAAATCTACCAATGGACCGATGAAAAAGGCAAAGTACACTATGGTGATAAGCGTAATTCACCGGAGGCAGCAGAAACGGTTAAAGTCGACGATCCCAATACCGCCGACACCTTTGATTCCATTGAAGCGTTAAAAAAAACCAGCGCCGAGTCTGGCCCTAAAACAATTCCTATTAGCTCGGAAAAAGACGACAAACCCTTCAAGCTGCCGCCCAATCCCAAGTGTTTTTCCCTGTCCGCTGGTCATCAACACCAGGGAGATCGCTATTTTGACATAGCGCCAATATCCCTTAACACCCAACAAAAGTATCAACTGACTTCACTTGGCCCTCTGCTAGAGGGGCAATGGTGGGGCGACTCCAGAGAATTTGCCTGCCAGGGATCCGATCAAGCCCCAAAGATCAAACACTACCGCTCCAAGCTCGACGCCACCATTGATACGGTGGAGAGAAGTGCGCTTAAGATTCGCCTCACTCGAGAAGCCAATGAACATCAAGCCTGGAGTGGTGATCTAATCTATGCCTTGGACTACGATAATTTGATCGCTCTCGAACTACACCCACGATGGATACGGGCAGGAGAAAAACATCGCAAAAAAACGGTCAACGCCAGTGCACTCTACGAAACCCAATCGCTACTCCTTTTTAAACCGCACAAGATAACCTTGGATACTCTTTACTATGTTAATGGTATCTTTGTCGGCCGGGAGACGCTGTACCTCTCCCGTTAACGTCATTCGTTCACCCATTACAGGCCAATACTGCGCAGCCCATGAGTCTATCGCTAGAACAATTACAACAACTTCGTCAGCAGTTACCAGAGCTGGATTTTTCGCTGCAAACCGATCAAAGCACCTGGTTACAGAGCCAGTTGGTCCAAAACTATCTGAATCATTACCGCATAAATTTTTCCGACGAGGGGCTATGCCAAGCCCATCACTTCGGACGCTATAAAGCGTCGAGCTTTGAAGTGGCGGCACACATCTTCGAAACGAAAAACAGTCGCGGCACGGTCTTTTTTATTCATGGCTTTACCGATAGCGTGGGCATCATGCACCATCCCATTCGATACCTTCTGCAGCAGCGTTGGAATGTAGTAGCGCTAGATCTTCCCGGTCATGGCCTCAGCAGCGGCACCCAGGCCAGCATCGATTCCTTCGATCAGTATCGAGATGTTCTAATGGTTTGCCTGAAACGCTGCCAAAGTGCCTTACCACGTCCGTGGCACGGTGTCGGACAAAGTACCGGCGCCGCGGTTTGGTTAAACTATTTGGGATCTTTGCCACAGCAAAAAGAGATTGAAAATATTGCTTTGGTGGCGCCCTTAATTCGCCCCAAAGGCTGGGCTTTGGCGCAGTGGTTTTTTCCACTTTACAAATTATTTATCAAAGGACCTGCGCGAAACTTTACAGAAAACTCGCACGATGAAAATTTTCTTAACTTCATTAAGCATCAGGATCCGCTACAAACTCGGATCACACCCACACGCTGGGTCAATGCCATGAATGAGTGGATAGGAGTCTTTGATAGTTTTCCCGTGCAAGCTCGACCGCTCCTCATTATTCAAGGCGATGACGATCACACAGTCGATTTCGAACACAACTTACCCACCATTAAAGAAAAATTTCCAAACACCAGAGTCAAGATGATAAAAGAGGCTCGCCACCAGTTGGTCAATGAAAGCGAAACCTATCGCCAGCCTATGCTCGACGCCATTGGCCAATGGCTCGACGACTAACCCTCACCTCAACCCGTGAACTCGACCCAACCTTTAATGGGTTCGACATAGACAAACTGGGCATTGAGCGCAGTCACGCCGCGAAGATCGCCGTGAGAAGGGGGATCGTAGGACTCTAAACCTTCCAGTGCCAAGTTAGTGGCCATGGGCTCTTTATCGGTTAACTGCGCGGGAATAGTGTCGAGATGCAACTCTTGAGCACTCCACATCATGCCCTGTCGCTCAACCGGCGTATTCGCATGTTGATCGGCGAAGACAAACACAGCCGCCGTCCCAGCCATTTTTTTGTAATCCATAGGTGTGCTCTCTAAATCAATCGATGATTTTGGCGATGATCAGTTTAGTCTGTCCGAGCTCTTTGACCTTTCGATGTTTCAGAAAAACCCGCGCCGCGTCCAACTTGCACTCATCGCCATCTAGCATGAACTATAACCTCGAGTTCGAAGCCATCGCGCTGACATACATCAAACTAAAGCAGAGTTTACTGTGTATTAAGGCTATAATTTGCACTCACAAAACTCACCAATGACCGACGAAGCTTGCGCTATGGATAAAGAACAACTGGAACACGAAAGTGGCACACTACTGGGGCGAGAACACAGCTGCGCGGCCAACGAAGTCCCTGATCACTTAAAAACCTTTAAAGTCATGGCAATCAATGGCGAAGCGCAAAGTCATTGGGAGTTATTCAGCCTGTGGCTCGCCAATGAAGATGACCTCGCCAATGGGGAGGCCGAACACCTCGGTGAACTGCTCAACCTTTCGTCGATTAAAGTTAATTACTGCGCTTTTTGCGGTGAAGCACTCGACAGCCGCCAATGATCGACCTCAAGGTTGTTGCACTTTTTATTGCCACCGCGGTTGCTGAAATAGTCGGTTGTTATTTACCGTATCTGTGGCTCAATCAGCAAAAAAGTCCGTGGCTACTGCTGCCTGCGGCATTCAGTTTAGCGCTCTTCGCCTGGCTCTTGTCGTTACATCCCACCGCCGCAGGCCGTGTTTATGCCGCTTATGGCGGCGTCTATATTGGTGTCGCCGTGCTGTGGCTGTGGTTGGTCGATGGTATCACGCCCACGCGCTGGGATATTCTGGGCTCGATCGTGGCGTTGATCGGTATGGCCATTATTATGTTTGGGCCTCGTTCCAGTTGAGCTCGCCTCCAAGCTCCCGCTGTTGTGTTCAAAGCCCGGCTTAATACAAGAGCACGCTTAGCTCGAAGGTACATTTAGTGCAAAAGATAGCGAGATCGTGATAGCTTAAAAGCACCACAATAAAGAGGTGATCCTATGACGGCACTGACATTGGGTTTGCTGATATTTCTCGGCGTGCATTGCTTACCCCACTACCAAGCACAGCGAGAATTATTGATTCGACGCGTTGGGGCTATGCGCTATAAAGGGCTATTTTCGATAACCTCAGCCATCGGCCTGGGATTGATCATCATCGGAATGATGCAAAGAGAGTACACCCACCTATGGACACCGCCTTTGTGGAGTCGCGATTTGGTCATCGGTGCGATGCTTCCCGCGTCCATCCTCTTGTGCGCCGCAAACTTTCCCAACAACATTCGACGCCTGTCTCAACACCCTATGTTGATTGGCTTATTGCTCTGGTCGGGTTCCCACTTACTGGCCAACGGTGATTTAGCGTCACTGTTACTCTTTGGCGGTTTTTTGTGTTTTTCCGCCTTTGATCTTTGGTCGGTTACCCGAGCCTCAAGAATTCAAATCAACAAAACCCTCGAGCCCACATCCTTATGGCTCGATCTGGTCGTTCTGATACTGGGAATCGCTGCCTATGCAGCCTTGCTTTGGTGGCACGGAGACTTATTTGGTGTCGCCCTAATAAAAGCCTAACCACTGATTTAATATCGAGGTGTTAAACATGCTGCAACTTCGTCCCAACTGTGAGCGCTGTGATGTTGATCTTCCTCCACAGGCAAAGAACGCTCGTATATGCACCTACGAATGCACTTTTTGCAGTCAATGTGTTGATGAAGTTCTAAAGAATGTTTGCCCCAATTGCGGTGGCGGATTTACCCCCCGGCCTATTCGCCCCAGTCAGACTCATCGAGCAGGCGTAAGTTTAAAACATCAACCGGCGTCAACAGAGCGTATTCACACGGCCTACAACGAGCGAGAGATTGCAGAATTTTGCGAGCCACTGAAAGAAGTGCCCAGCGATCAACGCTGACAAAAAAGCCGTCCGGCGTTCCTTAAACGGTTTGCCTATAAACGGCTTTCCTGTGAGCGGCTTTTTCAATAGATCAGTCGAGCTCGCACTAGCCCATATAAAATGCGTTCAGTTTGTTGCCATCTAAATCGCGAAAATAACCCGCGTAAAAGTTGTCGCCGCGATTACCCGGCGCGCCTTCATCTTTGGCTCCCAGCGCCATCGCCTTATTATAAACTTCATCAACTTGTGCTTTTGAGCTCGCTAAAAACGACACCATCACGCCATTACCGACTGTCGCGGGCTCACCATCGAAAGGCTTGATAATGGACACCATAGGTGCGGCTGGATCCGTACCCCATGCGATAAAGGTATCCATCTCCATGGTTCGCTTTGCACCCAAAACGGCTAACAACTCGTCGTAGAACTTTGCCGAACCTTGTAGATCGTTTGAACCTAAAGTGACATAACCTATCATCAGAACCATCCCTTGCCATAGTTATCGTAAAGAATAACGCCCCAGACATAGAGCGTTAATGTGAGTGCGACAAACACTGCCGCCGAACCAAAATCCTTAGCGCGGCCACTGAGCTCGTGAAGCTCGGGTCCGATACGATCAATTGCGGCTTCCACTGCGCTGTTGAGCAATTCAACAATCAACACTAGCGCCAATACTGACACCAGCGCCACACGCTCGAGCACGGACACATCCAACCAGAGCGCCACCGGCAAGAGAATCAATACCAACACAGACTCTTGTCGAAAAGCGGCCTCATTGCGCCACGCATTACGAAAGCCTTGCAGCGAATAACCAAAAGCGTTGATGATTCGCTTAACGCCGGTTTTTCCTTTTAGCGGATTGGTTTCCATTGTGTATCCCTTTACACATCCTTTAAGTCTTAAGGCAATGGTAGCTCGGGCAATTTATTCGCCGTCAGTAACAGTCCCTGTTGATAGTAATCAGTACTGGCCTTGTGCTCACCCATTCGAGCCAACAGTCGACCCAACTCAGCGCAGGCTTCGGCTGAGACCTGTAATTTCAAACTGCTGTCGAAGTAATCACGGGCTTTACCCCACAATTCGTTGCACAGCGACAAACGTCCGAGTGTGAGCATTAAGTGACTATTGCCCGGCCGCTCTTTTAACCAGGCTTCGGCGTGTAACAATTGACGACCGGCATCCACCGGTTTAAGCAGACCATAGCGGATGACAAGGCTATCATCCCATTGTTTTTGTAACGTCTTTCGCAACACAGATTCTGCCGCCATCAATTCGTCTTCGGCCTCCAACAGATCCACATATTGACTCACCAACTCGGGATCGCGCTGCAACTCTTTAGGCACGCGCTTCCAAATCGTTTGCGCATTGCCCAGACTGAAATCCGCTTGTCCCGCCTGACACAATAATTTTCGGTAGAGCTTCAGTTGCAAGTCTGACAACTCCTCAACGCTCAACACCTTTTGTCGGCGTAACAGCGGTAAGATTTTCTCTAGAGACTCCCAGTCTTGTAACTGCACATACACTTGGCGAATCATATCCAATACCACCGGATGCTTAGGTGCCAGCTTTTTTGCACGCTCTAAGGTCGCAGCACATGACTCGTATTTCTTCGCCATTAATTGCATTCTCGCTTGAGTCAAAGCAATCGCCAAACCGGCGTTGGGATCACTTTGTTCAGCTTTCATCAATAGACGACTGGCTTGTTGTTCGTCACCTAACTCGTAAGCACTGCGCGCCGCGCCCAAATAATTCAGTAGAGGCGCATCGGAGTTGGCCGCAGAACGGTTGAGCTGCTTTAGAGCCTGGCGCCAATTGCCTTCGATAAAACTCAGCAGGCCCGAAGAGGTTTGTCGCAGTGCGCGCTTTTTACTGCCGACAAAAACGCGACTGACTTGATTGCCAACACCGCGAACGCTTCCCACCAACAGTCTCCGACTTAGCCAGTAGACCAAAACAGCACTTATGATCACCGCCAGAGCAAACCACACACTCATTTCAACTGAGGTGTCGCCAATGACAATCAGTAGATAACTCTGCTGAGTCGCCGTCCATTGAATCAATACCGCCCCCAATAACAAAAAGGCGACAAACAAGAAAAACACTCTTTTCATGTTATTTCGCCTTCTCGCTAGAGATTGATGAGGTTTCACTTACCTGGGGCGAGCCGGCGCTTTGATCCAACAAGTGCAAACGCTGAATAAACTCTTGCAACGCAGACAAAGAACCATTGATGTTCGGTAATTCAACCACCACATTTTTGGTTTTTAACACAGCCAATTCATCGGCAATCACCAACGCTCGATCTTGATTGGAAAAATAACGGCGCAGCAACTGCTCACTTTTTTCCAAACTCTGTTGATAAATTTCGCTCTCTTCTCTCAGCATTGCCAGCTGCGCCTGTTCTAAATTAAAACGCATATTTTGACGAAGGTAGTGCGCACCATCTGGAGGCAACAAAGGCTCGAGCGGTTGGTCGTGATGGCGAATACGCACTTGATCGTTGAGCTGCTGCATGGCCGCCGAGAAATTAGCTTTCAAAGCACTCCAAATCGATTGCTCTGCCACTTCTGCGGTCACGTCTGAGGTCACGTCTGAGGTCACTATCGATTCTGTGGGCGATTCAGTGGGCGACGGGGTATCGACCGGCTCAGCAATACTAGGCACATCAGGCAGAGCCACAATTTCATCGGCCCAGGAAGACAACTGCAAATAGAGGCCGCTGCGATCGATTGACGGCGCCAGTTTCAAGGCAGCGATATCACGCTGAAGTTTATCGCGCACCGCAAACAATTCGGCATCATCTAATTCCAGTAAAATTTGGTCAGCGGCTTGCAACAGCGCCAAAGCACCTTTAGTGCCTCGCTCCATTTGTAAACGCTGACTCGCCAACCGCAACAAGTATTCCGCTTCTGCCAACAGCCAATCATCACGAGTGGTGGTCGATAAACTTCTCAGGCGTCGCGAGTGCTGTTCGATACGCTGTTCGAGTCCGGCGAGACTTTGCTGCCATTGCTGACCGGTATCGCTGCTAGCCTGCACCGCCGTCGCCAATTGCTGTTGAGTCGACGTCAGTTGCTGTGTCTGCTTGGCGATTTGAGTTTGTAACTGCTGGGTGACTTGAAGCTGTTGTTGCTGCCACTGCCAACCAAAATACACGACCATCGCACAGCAGCCCGCAACCAATAACAACAAGAGCAACGCCCACAGCGGCAGCCCTTTTTTAACCTCGGAAGCTGCCGGTTTATCGTCTTTCTTGTGGCTAGGCGACGAAGCAGTAGCAGACGTGGTTTTTGCCTCAGCTTTTGTTTCGACTTTTTCCTCACCGCCGCGGGTTTCAGTGGCATCATCCGCAGGAGCGTCGACTGGAACAATCCCTGTGTTGTTCGATGATGCATCTTCGGGCGTTTGTGAGTTTGGCGTTTTGTCGCTGTTGTTGTCGGTCGTCATTATAAATTCCATAAATGTGACGGCTGCCCCCAGAGTTCAGAAATGAACTCAAGAGAATTAATGATTGGCAGGCTTGTGAGTGAGTGCCTGTCTCTACAAATCGTCTCTACGAATCGATCTTCAGTTACCTGTCTCGGCACAATAGAAGTTTAGAGCATCTAACATCGCTTGATCCGATGCATTTTCCGCGACCACAACGCGCGTAAACTGATGCTCTCTGGCCATAGCTGCAACTCGCTGTCCTGGTACCAGCAACACGAGCTGCTTAAGTTGCTGTTGATTATAGGGCAGTTGCGCAGGCTTGTGGGCTTGGTTTGACGCCGCCAGAGTTTCGCCCATCTCATCGAGCAACTGAATCCAATTGAGCAAACTCTCGCCGCTGTGAACCGCGACTATATCGCGATCACCGCCCCACTGAGAATCGATCAAGGTTTGCTCTGCTCCTTGGCGCGGAAAGACCCGTCGATAAAGCTCACAATAATCCACTTGTGCCCCGCGCTGCACAAGCTGCTCAGCCAATAACGGCCTGCCACCTAAACCGCGAAAGATCACCACTTTCTGATGAGTCAAATCTTGCAATGTTGGCAAGGCTAACAGCGCCTCGCTGTTCATGGTATTGCCCGCTTCTATCACCCGGCAACCGTAATCGCTTAAACACTGGGCGGTAGCGCGGCCGACGGCGTAGAACTTTAACTCGTAAGGCAGCTCCGGCCAGTATTGGTCGAGCCAATCGAGTCCGTAGTGGGCCGCATTTTGGCTCACAAATATCGCATGCTGATAGTCGCTGACCGACATAATACGATCTTTAATAGCTTGAATCTGGGCGCTATCGGTTAAGGCCTCAATCGCCATCAATGGCAGACGCACAGTAACAGCACCAGCCTCGGTTAAGGCCTGCTGCCACTTTTCAGCCTGGGCGTCGGGTCGAGTGTTGAGTACTCGCCAGTCGTTGAGCGTAGGCTTAGTCACTGCCAGTTAATCCTGCTTCGCCTGTCCCGAGCCGTAGACCGCTTGCAAAATCTCGCCAGCTCCGGCGTCTAATAGTCGCTCCGCTAGGGTCACCCCCAACGCTTCAGCATCGGCTACCGAACCACGAATATCGTCCTCTAGCATAACCGATCCGTCGGGGTTGCCTACCAATCCGCGCAACCACAGTTGATCATCACCCTCATGGATAGCAAAACAGCCGATGGGCACTTGGCAGCCCCCCTCGAGCCGACGATTCATGGAGCGTTCGGCCATCACTTGCTCAGCGGTGGTGGGGCAATGCAGCGGTGCAATCAGCTGATTAATACGCTTATCGTCAGTCCGAGTTTCGATACCGACGGCTCCTTGCCCACCGGCGGGCAGACAAAACTCGGGGGTAATGCGCTGACGAATTCGCTCGGGCATTTCTAATCGAATCAGGCCAGCACTGGCGAGAATGATCGCGTCATACTCTCCATCGTCCAGTTTTTGCAATCGGGTGTTGACGTTACCGCGCAAAAACTTGATCGATAAATCTGGGCGCTTAGCCAGCAACTGGCACTGACGCCTCAAGCTCGAGGTGCCGACAACACTGCCCTCCGGCAGTTGCTCCAACGACTCGAAACGATTTGAGACAAA
Source organism: Cellvibrionaceae bacterium (assembly GCA_050633365.1). Classification (GTDB taxonomy): domain Bacteria; phylum Pseudomonadota; class Gammaproteobacteria; order Pseudomonadales; family Cellvibrionaceae; genus Pseudomaricurvus. Next base: position 190,201 of record JBOEGJ010000016.1, read on the forward strand.
GGCGTCACGAGGATCTTCACGGGGGCAGATCACCGACAGACCCAAACCCTCGGGGAACTCCATAGGTACATCTTTCATAGAGTGCACCGCAATATCGGCTTGCTGATTGAGAAGCGAATGCTCCAGCTCTTTCACAAACAGACCTTTGCCACCAACTTTGGCCAGAGGCACGTCCAAAATTTTGTCGCCGCGGCTGGTCATGGGTACCAGCTCTACAGTCAACTCGGGGTGATGGGCTTCGAGTTCGGCTTTGACGTATTCAGCTTGCCAGAGTGCTAGGGCACTTTTGCGGGTGGCGATGCGCAAGGTCTCGGTCATGGAAGGTCTCTAAGATGAAAAAATAGGGAGAAAAGTGGCGGCGATGATACCACAGAACCGTGCTGACTCCGCCAGTGATCATCGCGCTGACAAGAGTGGAGCAGGGCTCATCAGCTTGATCCGGGGCGACTACAAGCTGGCCAACAGCTCTCGCATACCGGCGACGTGGCGACGACTGACCGAGGGGCTTTCTGTCGTGCCCGTAAGACGCAAAACATACTGCCCTGATGAGGCTTTTTCCATGGCTTCTATACGATTGAGAGCCACTAGGGCATTGCGATGGACTCGCACGAAACGCTCACCGAGCTCATCTTCGAGCTCTTTTAAGGTGTCATCAATCAAGGTTTCGCCACCTTGATGATGCACAGTGACGTATTTGTGATCCGCGGCGAAGTAATAAATATGCTCGATCGGGATTAGCTCGACCCCGCGGCGAGTGCTGGCACTGATGTGAGCACGGCCACTGCGATCAGTGTTTCCGCTCAGCTGCTTTAATTGCTGACGCTGGGCGCGGTTCGGATTTTGTGCCTTGGCGAGCGCTTGCAATAGCTTCTCTTTGCGCACCGGCTTCAGTAGATAATCAACTGCATTCACCCCAAAAGCCTCGAGGGCATGCTGGTCATGGGCGGTACAAAAAATCACCGCGGGACAGTCATCCAGAGCGGCAATTCGCTCGGCGGCCTGCAATCCAGAGTCGCCGGGCATGTGGATATCCAACAGAATAATATCCGGGTCGTATTGCATCACCGCAGACATGGCTTGCTCAACATTGCCCGCCTGGGCAACCACTGTATAGTCTGGCTGATCAGATAACATTCTCTGCAGTCGATCTCGAGCCAGAGGCTCGTCGTCAACAATAATCACATCCATAGTCTCAACCTTCTCCTAAGGCCTGTCCTTTCACCGCGTTATTCACGCCATATTGGTACATGATCTCAGACGCTTTCTCTCTAAACTGTCACCTAATAGTCCACCGGGTAGCTCAGTGACACCACAAATCGATCCTCTAGAGATTGTGCCTCGAATTTGGCCTCGGTGCCAAAGTGCGCTTGCAAGCGGTGACGAATATTCTCCAAGGCGATCCGGTGTCCTCGAGTACTATCGGCGGTGGCCTGCTCAGCCATTGGATTTTCGATGGTAATGCTGAGTCGACCGCCTTCGACGCTCAAATGTATATCGATCACGCCGCCATCGGCCAGGGGTTGAATGCCGTGCACTATGGCATTCTCGAGCAGCGGTTGCAGCAACAAGCTGGGAACCTTGCAGCGATGCTGTTGTTCGCTGTAATCAGCGCTGGCGAGCCAACGAGTTTGTAAGCGCTCACCAAGGCGTATACCTTCGATAGCCATGTACTGGTGACAAAGCTCTATTTCATCGGCCAGAGGCACCAAGCCTGGCTCGGCCAAACTGGCCCGAAAAAGACTGGAGAGATCTTCCACCATCGTCTCGGCTTTATCTGGGTCTACGGCTATGAGACTGGCGATGCTGTTCATGCTGTTGAACAGAAAGTGTGGCTGAATACGCGATTGCAGCGCCTGTATACGGGCGTTGAGTTCGGCTTTTTGCTGATTGCTCCACTGTTGCTGCACATACAAATAGCGCAGAACAACACCGGAAAAAATCGCCGATAGAATCAAGTTACTGAGCATGCCCCAAACATCACTGCTCTGCCAGCCATCCACAAACCACAATCCCAGAGCGCTGCAGAGCACAGTAATGAGTTGGACCAGTAGATAGCTCAACAGACCCGCCAACCAAGACGGTCGGCTAGACAGCCAAAACCGCAAGGGGCACAGAGCCGCTGCACTGAGCAAAACAATCCACTGTATTAAAAACGACCGAAAGCCCAGATCCTCCCAGTCAAAATACATCAACCCAGAATCGGCCAAGGTCAGCGACAAAGCCAACAGCTCCCCCAACAGTACCAGCAAAAATACCGCCTGCAGCGCGCACATGTCCGGCAAAAATGGGACAGAATCGGATGGCGGCAGAGCCTTTTGCCCCTGTCGATCGGTTGCGGAGGGGGTTTGCATCAGTGTTTGGCCTCTTTTGAGTTTAGCTGCGCTATAATAGCCGCCTTTTTACTGTGGATGTTAGGGCCGATCAGAGAACTACGTAGCGAAGCGCGCACAAAATGTGAGCCAGACACGTAATCTGCGGCACCGCATCCTTGTCAATTCCCTTACCGAGTTAACGACAAGTTATGAGCCAAGACGATAAAACCAATCAGCAGTGGGGCGGTCGCTTCAATGAGCCTACCGATGCCTTCGTTCAGCGTTTCACCGCATCGATTCAATTTGATCAACGACTTTATCGTCACGACATTCAAGGCTCCGTCGCCCACGCCACCATGCTCGAAAAGGCCGGCGTTCTAACCCCCGAGGAACGCGATCAGATCATTGCTGGGCTGGCCGAAGTGCAAGCCGACATTGAAGCGGGGCGCCAGGAGTGGTCAATCCCCTTAGAAGACGTTCACATGAACGTCGAATCAGCACTGACCCAAAAGATTGGTATCACCGGCAAGAAGCTGCACACCGGCCGCTCTCGAAACGACCAGGTAGCGACTGATATTCGCCTCTGGCTGCGCGACGAGATCGACGCCATTGCCGCTGAGCTCACCCGCCTTCAAGCTGGCATGATCGACTTGGCCGCCGGTGAAGCCGACACCATCATGCCCGGTTTCACTCACTTGCAAACCGCTCAGCCGGTCACCTTTGGTCACCACCTGTTGGCGTGGAATGAAATGCTGGAGCGCGACTTTGGTCGCCTGCAAGATTGCCGCAAACGCGTCAATCAATCGCCTTTGGGCGCGGCAGCGCTTGCGGGTACCACTTATCCCATCGATCGGGAACTGACCGCCTCGCTGATGGGTTTTGAAGCACCCACTCGCAATAGCCTCGATTCTGTCTCAGATCGCGACTTCGCCATTGAATTTTGCGCATTCGCCAGCGTCTTGCTCACACACATGTCCCGCATGTCTGAAGAGCTGGTGCTGTGGACCTCCGCGCAATTTAACTTTATTAACCTTCCGGATCGTTTCTGCACAGGCTCAAGCATCATGCCGCAAAAGAAAAACCCGGATGTGCCTGAACTGGTAAGAGGCAAAACCGGTCGCGTTAATGGTCATCTCATCAGCCTATTAACCCTGATGAAATCTCAACCTCTGGCCTACAACAAAGACAACCAAGAAGATAAAGAGCCATTGTTTGACGCAGTCGACACAGTAAAAGATTGTCTGCGCGCCTTCGCCGATATGATTCCCGCCATTGAATCCAAAAAAGACAGTATGCTCGAGGCCGCAAAACGCGGCTTCTCCACCGCAACTGATCTCGCCGACTATTTAGTCGTAAAGGGCGTCCCTTTCCGCGATGCACATGAAATCGTCGGTAAATCAGTGGCTTACGGAATCGAGACAGACAAAGACCTGTCGGACATGAGCCTCGATGAGCTGCAACAGTTCTCCGATGTCATCGTCGAAGATGTGTTCAATGTGCTCACTCTGGAAGGCTCGGTAGCCGCACGTAACCATGTGGGTGGTACCGCTCCCGATCAAGTGCGCGCCGCCGCAAGTGCGGCTGCCACCTTGGTTAAGCAACGCAATTGATCCTCTCCAGCCCCTTGCGTCGCAGGGGGCCAAGATTTAACTTTTCAACCCGCCATGGCCGCTAAACAGTGGCATCTCGACGATTCTCCGCTACACTCAATAGACTGCGCATCGTCGTTGTGTCTCGCGTGGGCAACTCTTTTGTTTATATAAACCGGAAGTAATACAGCAAAAGTTTATAAAGAATACTGTCTGATAATTATCGGTAATCCTAATGGCGAACAATGGAAGCAACGCTGAGGAACTCAGGGCCCGGATTCAAGAGCTGGAGCTTCAGCTCGCCCAAAGAGCAGCACCCGTAGCAAATCAATTGAGCTGTGAAGACGAAAGCGCGATTCTCGCCATGACCAGTCGGCTTGGTTGCTTCGACTGGAAGAACAATGGTCAAGGTATCATCTACAGCAAAAGTACCGGCCTCGCATTAGGTTATCCCGACGCGACCATCAACAACGATTTCATGCGCGCTCATTTGGTCAAACAAGACCAACAGCGAGTGACACAACTCTTTGGTCAGTGCATTCAAAGTGGCGAGGATTATCAAGCTGAATTCCAGCTGATAAATCGCGATCAAAAACCGATGTGGGTACAACTGCAAGCCAAAGTCCTTGATAAAGATGAACAGGGGCGGGCGAGCCATATTATCGGCACCATTTCAGATATTGATCGCATTAAATGTGATCAGCTAAAACAATCCAGTATCGCACTCACCGAGCAGTGGTTACGCCACACTTTACGCAGTTTGCTAGAAGACGACAGCTGGGACAATATTGTGGCCACAGTCTCGGCACTCGGTGAATTTTTTGGCGTCGATCGATGCATTCTCCGACTTATGGATGCCAACCAAAAGTCCATGTCGATTGTCAGCCATTGGGCCGAAGATGGAGGCTCTGACTACGAAGATCCATTTGCCGATCCCAACATCATCGACTTCCCCAGATTGACAAGTTTACTGCAGGAAAACAAACCAATACTGTTCGACGCCAGTAACCCTTCCGACAACAACATCGATGAAAAACTGGTACAGTTGCTCAAGAAACACAAAATTTCTTCTTCCGTGGTTATTCCCATCCATTACAAAAATCGATTGGACGGCACGCTATCACTTCCCTGCTATTCCGGGCGTAAGTTGTGGTCCGAAAAAGAATTGGAAACCGCGGGTATCATTGCCGATGCTCTAGCGCGATCGGTCAATCGAAATCGTATTACTCGAACCCTTAAAGAAAGTGACAAGCGCTATGCCTTCGCCTTAGAGGCTAGCAAAGACGGCATCTGGGACTGGGATCTCACCACCAACGACGTGCACTTTAGTGAAAACTATTTAGCCATGCTCGGTTACCAACCAAGTGAACTTGAGCACAACTTCCAAACCTTTAAAAACACATTGATTCACCCACAAGACTTCAATTATATGATGGGTGTGATTACCAGCGCACTGAATAATAAAAACAATGTCATTCAATCCGAATTCCGAATGCTGCACAAAAATGGTGATACTGTATGGGTTTACTCGCGATCGAAATACGTGGATTTCGACAAAGACGGCAACCCCACTCGTTGTGTCGGAGTGAATGCTGACATCACCCAATTCAAAAACGCTCAAACCGAATTACAGCAGGCCAAATTAGAAGCAATAACCGCCAACCAAACCAAAAACGAATTCCTAACACGCATGAGTCATGAGATTCGTACACCCATGAACGCCATAATTGGTATGGGTCATTTACTCGAAGATACCTCACTCAATAAAAAGCAGTATGACTACCTTCATAACATTAATGATTCCGCCGCCAGCTTATTACATATCATCGATGAAATATTGGATTTTTCGAAACTGGAATCTGGTCGCTACTTGCTCGAAAACTCACATTTTGATCTCGACCATGTTTACGAGCAACTATCAAAGAACATCAGCCATCGTGCCGACAGCAAAGAAATCGAGCTGATCTTCGACATCTGTCACGATGTACCTCGTTTTATCAAAGGCGATGCTCGCCGGTTACTTCAAGTTATCCACAATCTTTTGGATAACGCCGTTAAGTTTACCGATACCGGTGAGGTCACACTAAGAACACGAGTGTTGTCGCGCCAACAAAACGTTGAATTGGAATTCTCTGTTATTGACAGTGGTATTGGTATCGCCGAAGACAAGATGCTACACCTGTTTGATCCATTTACACAGGCCGATGGATCAACCTCTCGTCGATTTGGAGGCACCGGTCTAGGGCTAACTATTTGTAAGTATCTGATCGATCAAATGGGCGGAAAGCTCAAAGTCACCAGTGAAGAACATAAAGGCAGTACCTTTTCATTTACCGCACAATTTGAGCGCAGTCAGCTGGGTGAACAGCCGGTTAGACATGAACCTCAGAGATACCATCACTTAAGAACCTTGATTGTTGATGATCATCCAAGTGCCTTAACCGTATTAGAGAATACCGCTCAGGCTTTAAAACTCAATGTCAATACAGCCGCCAGTGCAAAAGAAGCAATTGGCATACTGGAAACCGCATCCGCTCGGGGACAAGATCACTATGAACTTGTCTTGATGGACTTTAAGATGCCCGGCATCAATGGTGTTGAGGCCTGTGACTTCATTCAAAACTCATCCACCATCAGCCACAAACCAAAATTAATTTTGATATCAAACTACAGTCGTGACGATATCTCCGAAGATTATTCACTTAAGAACATCAATGGATTTATCAACAAGCCGGTAACACCGTCACGTATTTTCGACGCCGTCGCCTCTGCCTTCGGAGAAGAAATTTTTGAGCACAGCAGCCATGAAATTTCCGACGCTGAACAAGATAGTTTACTCGAAGGAGCCAATATACTGCTAGCGGAAGACAACTTGGTAAATCAAAAGGTTGCCATTGGTATTCTCAAGAAAAAAGGCGTTAATGTAACGGTTGCGAACAACGGACTGGAAGCGATTGGCATTTTGAAATCTAACGATCCCGGTAGTTTTGGTGCCATCCTAATGGACATGGAGATGCCAGAAATGGATGGTTACGAGGCGACCCGAACCATACGTTCAGGCAACCACTGCACCAACATCCCAATCATTGCAATGACAGCCCATGCGCTGCAAGGTGACCGTGAACGCTGCTTAGATGCTGGCATGGATGATTACCTCACCAAGCCCGTAAATCCACAACTCCTCTACCGGACACTAGCACTGTATTTGGCCGATCAGACTCACTTAATTACACGGCGCTAGATGCGTATCAATGGTGAGTTTTCTGCAGCAATGCCTTCACAATTCAAGATCTCCGAAAAACTCAGCAGTCACCCTAAGTAATGACCATTCGTATTCAATCTAATGCCCGCGTCAGTATTAATGTAGATCGGGTAGAGATTCAAAAAACACAGAAAAGTTTCTCTCTCGCCAATAAAAATCGAATCGAACGCGCCAAACAAGGTCTTGAACACAAGCAACAGCTAGTGATCGATTTACTGCCTTTACTATTTCATGTCAATCACCCGATGCTTCCTGGTTACGTCAACCAGAAGACGCCCTGCGGACTGAGTAACTTCAAACCCTCAAAAGCAGACCTACAAACGGTAAAACGAGTATCAAAGAGCTTTCGCTATACATCCATCAATAGGCGAGAGGCGGAAATTTATTCGATTTTTATCATGGGCAGTATGGGCACCTTGGGACAAACCCGAGGCAGTGACCTCGACATTTGGCTTTGTCACCATCCCGATCTTGGAGCCAATGAAATCAAAGCGCTCAGGGAAAAGTGTGCGCTAATCTCAGAGTGGGCAAAAGAAAAGCGATTAGAGCTTTGTTTTTTTCTCATGAATAACGAGAATTTCTTAGAGGGAAGAAGTACCCCCCTATCTGAAGAATCAAGCGGAAGTACACAACATTATTTATTGCTCGATGAGTTCTATCGAAGCTCATTGTATCTGGGTGGTCGTCAACCGCTGTGGTGGTTTGTTCCTTCAAACTATGAAAAGCAATACCGAGAGTACTGTAACATTCTACTCGAAAAACGCTTTGTTCGAGACAATCAAATTATCGACTTTGGTGGCCTTGCCGACATTCCCGTTCGAGAGTTTGTCACCGCCGCCATTTGGCAGATGTACAAAGCAATTCAATCGCCATACAAATCCATACTCAAGCTTCTATTGCTCGAGGTCTACGCCCACGAATTTCCTGAGCCCAACTTTTTGGCCTATCAGTTTAAACAGCGTATAGAGCAATCCCCCGAAGATATTGACACCTCGGATCCCTACCTATTATTGCTCACAAGGATTGAAGAGTACTTACAGAAAAAGGGCCTGAATAAACGACTCGATATCGCTCGTCGTAGCTTTTATTTTAAAACCGGAAGAGCCTTGTCTCGAGAGCGCTCCAAAACCGCAAAGCCCTGGCAAGATACGCTACTCGAAGAACACATTCAGCGCTGGGGTTGGCGACAGGATCACCTCGAGAATCTCGACGGCCGGATACGCTGGCGGGCCACCAAAGTCATCGACGAACGGCAGAGATTGGTCAGCGATTTAATGAACAGCTATCGAGTACTCTCGGAGTTTGTTCGACAACACAATTCACAGCCCTCACCCCTGCACGATGAGGTGGCGATATTGGGCAGAAAACTCTACGCGGCTTTCGAGAGAAAATCAGGAAAAATTGAGTGGATAAATCCAGATATTTCACCGGACATCTCGGAGCCAAACCTAGTGTTTTGTCGCCAGGATGATAACAACGATGATAATCATATCGGCGTTAGTGACAGAGACAACAGAAACAGCAACGGCAATAAAGACAGTCGTCGACGAAGACACGATCATCACTGGCGGCTCTACGCCCATAAGAGTCGCACGCAAATCGATCGTCAAGCGCCACTCAAAACCAACCGCTCATTGGCCGAGCTCGCGATCTGGTCCTATTGCAACAAAATATTCGCCGAAGATTCCCGAGCCGTTATACAAATATCGCCGGAGGCAAACACAACCGCTGCGTCCAGCCATCACACGGCTAGATCGACAGTATCTCCAACGGATCGCTCACTGAATGAATTATTTTCGGCGCTGAGACATTGGCAGCCACTGCCGCTGCCCAAACCCAAGCAAAATAGCTATCGGAGCAAACCCTGCGCAAAGTCGCTAATGCTCATTGTGAATATGGATCCCATCGACGATTCAGTCCAAGCGCTCCCGACTTTGAATACCCATCGAGAACTCGCGCTGGATCCACTCAACATAAGCCCCGGGGCACACTCGTTAATCCACTCGGTCGAGTTGGTGGTGTTGAACTCGTGGAATGAGTTAATGGTGATCTCACCGCCTCCCCCCCAGGACTCAAACACCACACTAGCAAACCTGTTAACGGAGATATTATCGGAGACGGTGACCAACCCCGTACAAGTGCTACCTAAAGTCGCCGTCTATTGCCAACAGAGTGCTTCAAGCCCATTGATAGCTCAGCGACTCGAGAGCTTAATCGATAAAATGATGAAGTGTTTTCATTTCGATACAACACTCAAACACGCACGTTTCATGCTCTGCTATCAAGGTCGTTATCATCTTTGGCAACAGCAAGCCTTTTTACAGCATCATCACTTTGACCACCTCGATCAGCTCTATCAATACCTAGCCGAGCCTCAACCACATTTGAGCCCGCTGGTATTCGATGACAACAGCTTGCACGATTCCCCGCTGCGGGCCATGGCGATGCTACCCCACTCGAAGGCGATACAAGTGGGTTACCGAGTGCTGCCAAAAGACAGCTCGCGGCAGCCTTTAGCGGAAATCTACTGTTTGGATGAGCGGGGCTCACTGTGGGTCGATCAATTGCCCTTTCGCGATGAACAGTCGTTATTGCGCCCGCTGCACCAATTCATCCGCTCGGCCATCCAACGCCTGTGTTTAGCCGAGCAACATCGAGAGTTTTTCGGAGTCTATCCGGTTGAGTTCTATCACCTAAAAAGGCCGACCAACGCCAACGGCTCATGGTCGGCTGATCGGATTGAGATCACCACAGATTTGCGCAACCTCAATTTCTTTAACATCCAAGCGATCGCCAGCAACGACTCGACCGGCGAGGGCGATTATTCATTCTATTGCGACGATCAGGCCTTTCACTCGTTAGACTACGGCACCAAAATCTACCGGCGAGTCGCCAGCTATATTTTGGCTCGTCGCCGTCAAGCCGAACGCTATCCCTGCTACATCACCGATTTGGACCTGTCTCATCATCACAGTGGTAGCCAAAGTGTATCTCTGCAACTCATTGACTACCTGAAGGTGAAATCGAGGCTCGAATGCGCATTAAATCAAGCCCTGCAATCGATATGATCAAGATTGCCGCTGCGACGCTGGCACGCTGGCACATTTGACCGGTATACTAAGGCTCTTTTTTACCCTAAAAAATACGCCACGGCGAGATTTGCGGCCATCACAATACCGTATCTGTGCCGACGACCTTGATGGAGAACCAATGCGAGTTTTTTCGATTGTTATGACGGCTGCTGTGCTGACCTTGAGTCTCGCCGGTTGCGGCCAAAAGGGCCCACTCTATCTGCCTCAACCGGCAGAGCAAGAGCAAGCCAAATAATCCGCGTCTAGCCCCCGCTTAACTCGACTTAAGCATTAGTGGCAGAAGACCATAAATAAGAGTTACCCATGCAAGACTTTACTGAACGCGACGGCCAATTATGCGCCGAGCAACTACCACTATCCGCGCTCGCGCAAGAGCACGGTACTCCTCTCTACGTCTATAGCCGCGTGGCTTTTACCCGTCACTATCAAAGCTATGCCGACGCCCTCGGCAAACATCCAGGCATGATTTGTTACGCGGTCAAAGCTAACTCAAACATCGCCGTACTTAATCTACTGGCAAAGTTGGGAGCTGGCTTCGATATCGTATCCAGAGGCGAGCTAGAACGAGTCCTATTAGCCGGCGGCGATCCCGAGCGAGTGGTATTTTCAGGCGTGGGTAAAACCCCAGAGGAAATGCGACACGCATTAGAAGTAGGCGTTCACTGTTTTAACGTCGAGTCGGAGGCCGAAGTCGATGTGCTAGCGGCAGTCGCGTCCGACATGGGGAAGGTTGCCCGGATTTCGTTGCGTGTTAACCCCGATGTGGATGCCAACACCCACCCCTATATTTCTACCGGGCTGAAAGAAAATAAATTTGGCATTGATATCGCCGAAGCGCCGCGGGTTTATGCTCACGCCGCAACACAGCCATCACTGCTAATTTCAGGGGTTGATTGCCATATTGGCTCGCAATTGACCGAGCTGGCTCCCTTTGTGGATGCGCTCGATCGTGTGTTAGCACTGGTCGATCAGCTGGCGGAGCAGGGCATTACTATAGAACACCTGGATCTGGGCGGCGGCCTAGGCGTCACCTATCGCGATGAACAGCCGCCGGCAGTGTCCGACTATATGGATGCCATCAAAGCGCGCTTGAAAGATCGCCCCCTGAGCCTCATCTTCGAACCCGGCCGCTCCATTGCCGCCAATGCCGGCGTGCTGGTCACGAAAGTCGAATATTTGAAGCCCACAGAGCACCGCAACTTTGCCATTATCGACGCGGCGATGAACGACAACATTCGCCCATCGCTGTATCAAGCCTGGCAAGACATTCGCCCTCTAACCCGCAGAGCTGGAGACACTCAAGCTTGGGACTTAGTAGGCCCGGTGTGCGAAACCGGAGATTTTCTCGGTAAAGATCGACAGCTCAACTTAGAAACCGGCGACTATCTTGCGGTGATGTCTAGTGGTGCTTACGGTTTTACCATGAGCTCTAACTACAATAGCCGTCCTCGCGCCGCTGAAGTTATGGTGGACGGCGAAGAGTCATACGTTATCCGCGCTCGCGAGAGTATTGCCAGCCTAACTCAGGGTGAAGCCCTGTTACCCGCCGAGGATTAAACGCCGGTGAAATTGCGATTTACCAAAATGCACGGCTTGGGCAACGATTTTGTTGTCATTGACGGCATCAGCCAAAAAGTCCGCCTCAGTGCTGAGAAAGTAAAGCGCTTGGCGGATCGTCGCTTCGGTGTAGGTTGCGATCAAGTATTGATTGTCGAAGTGCCGCAAAGCCCCGAGGTCGATTTTCGCTATCGAATCTACAATGCCGATGGTTCTGAGGTCGAAAATTGTGGCAATGGCGCGCGCTGCTTTGCCCGTTTTGTCACCGATCGCAAGCTCACCGGTAAACGCAACATCGTGGTTGAGACCGCCAACGGCGTCATGACCCTGTATATACAAGACAACGATGATGTCCGTGTGGATATGGGCGCGCCGCGTCTGGCCCCCGAAGACTTGCCCTTCGCCGCCGACACTCAGGCGCCCACCTACCCGTTGCCCTTACCTAATGGCGAAACCCTCGAGATTGGGGCAGTCTCCATGGGCAATCCCCACGCCGTGACGATGGTCGACTGTGTCGATTCGACGCCCGTTGAAACACTTGGGCCCCAAGTCGAAAATCACCGTGCATTTCCCAAGCGTGTGAACGCGGGTTTCATGCAAATAGTCTCACCACGGGAAATCAATCTACGCGTCTACGAACGCGGTAGCGGTGAAACCTTAGCCTGCGGCACGGGCGCCTGTGCCGCAGTAGTAGCGGGACGCTTGCGCAACCTGTTAGACTCAAAAGTACGCGTCAATCTGCCCGGCGGCAGTTTGACCATTGAATGGCAGGGTGAGGGCCACTCGGTTTTGATGTCGGGTCCGGCCGCCACCGTTTTTCACGGGCAAATCAAGATATAAAAACATGAGCGATCACACCGTCATTGATACCGACAGCGCAGTCAACGAAGAACAAGTTACCGATTATTTACGCAAGCACCCGGACTTCTTTGTGAAACAGCCAGGATTACTCGCGGATTTGCGCCTGCCCCATGAGAGCGGCCAAGCCATTTCTCTGGTCGAGCGGCAAGTCTCGATTCTCCGCGAACGCAACATGGATATGCGCCATCGCCTGAGCAAACTGCTCGACAATGCCCGCGACAATGACCGCCTGTTCGACAAAACCAAACGTCTAGTTCTGGCCCTACTCGAAGAGCAAGGACTCGCCGACAGCGTTGACTCCCTGTTCTACAGCTTTGATAGCGACTTCCAAATTCACTACACCAGCCTCATTCTGTTTGGTGATCCCGCACAACTCCCCAACAGTAAAGCGCGCGTTGAGCCGATCAGCAAAGCCCGTGAGAGCATCGCCCAAGTTCTGAAAAACAACAAACCCCTGTGCGGTGTACTGGACAAAAAAGAAGTGGACTACCTGTTCCCTGAATTCAGTGACAGCATTGGCTCGGTTGCCCTAGTGCCCTTGATACACGGCAATACCTTCGGTATTTTGGCGGTAGCCAATCGCGATGCCACTTACTACCGCTCGAGCATGGGCACCTTGTTCTTGAGCTACATTGGCGAGATTCTCAATCGCACACTGCCCAAACATTTGCCGCGCTGATCCTCTAGAGAGGCGCTCTCGCACACCACCGGCGCAACCCTATGGCGGATGATATTGAGCTTCGAGCGATTATTGATGAGTTTTTGCAGCACATCGAGTTCGAAAAACAACTCTCTGCCAATACCATTAATAGCTATCAGCGGGATCTCACCCGACTACAAAATTATTGCGAGCAAGCGGATACATCCCTGGCAACTATTCAGCCGCACCATGTTCGCCAATGCCTGACACAGATGCATCGGCAGGGCTTAAAAGCGCGCAGTATTCAACGATGGCTCTCTGCCAGCCGCACCTTCTTCCAATACGCTCAGCGACAAAACTACCTAAAGAACAACCCCTGCGCAGGACTGCAAGCTCCCAAGGCGGATAAACCACTGCCAAAAGCGCTGGATGTGGATCAAGCGATCCAGTTTGTCGAGATCAGTGGGACTGACTTTTTGTCACTGCGCGATCGCGCCTGTGTAGAAACCTTTTACTCTTGCGGGCTTCGATTGAGCGAATTGGTATCGCTGAACTGGTCCGACCTAGACCTTCGCCACGGGCAAATACGAGTCACCGGTAAAGGCAACAAAACCCGTGAACTGCCCATCGGTAAACACGCTATCAACGCTCTGCAACACTGGCGTGAACAGCAAAATCAAACGCTTAGCGAGCGACCAGAAGCCATTTTCACCAATAAAAAGGGCAAGCGTTTACACCCGCGTTCAATCCAAATGCGCTTTGATAAACTCAGCGTCGCTCAGGGGATTGATCAACCTGTACACCCCCACATGATGCGACACTCATTCGCCAGCCACCTGCTCGAGTCCAGCGGCGACTTACGCGCGGTTCAGGAATTACTCGGGCACTCAAATCTATCGACCACTCAGGTATACACCCATTTGGATTTTCAGCATCTCGCCAAGGTATACGATCAGGCACACCCTCGCGCAAAGCAGCGCCATGACGATGACGACTAAAGCCAAGCAAGGCCGATAATCAGCTGGCTTATATCGGTCGACTGCAGTAGTTATTACCTGGTTTTTGCGGGGGATCCGCAGTGACATGTGCATCAACTTCTTGGATCTTTCCACCGCTGGACAAGAACTCATCCATTTGGGCTTGTAGCTGATCACGTATTTTTTGACGAGAGTCTACCGTATGCTCTTCGGGGCTCTCATCGGAATTCTTCAACGACTCTTTGCTCATGGAAAACTACCAATAGGTTTTTCGATTTAATGGCCTATAACGGATGCCTGCGATCTTTGACCAAAGTTCACCAAGGCTAAAGATCGGACGGCCTAATGCGCGCTCTTTTCGAGGCGCAAATATTTATAGTCCAACTTGTTCGATTTTCGCCACCTCACAAAGGTAAATTTTTAGTATTTTTTGCTCTAGTCTACCCGCCATATTAAGCTGTTGGTTATTACATACGAGGAGGTCGTGGGTGAACTCGACGTCAAAGCGCTCTCATCCCAATCAACAACTACTGGAACGGCTCAAACCGCAACTAAAAACCTTGCCAAGCGTTATGGTGAGTAGCTGTTTAATGGGAGAAAATGTGCGCTATGACGGCAAACACAAGAGACAAGAACCGCTGCAAACCCTATTTTCTGATCTGCTAAGGCTCGAAGCCTTTTGCCCGGAAGTGGCCGCCGGTATGGGAGTCCCCAGAGAACCGATTCACTGGGTAGAGTGCGCCCAAGGGGAGCAACGGATAGAACAAGTCACGGAGCCCAAGAGACAATATCAACAAGCCCTTCAAAGGGCCTGTGAACATCAATTAGCCGATACTATGCCTCTCGATGGCGCCATCGTAAAAGCGCGATCACCAAGCTGCGGCCTTGGCAACACACCGGTGGTATCTGAGCAAGGCAAACTACTGAGTAAGATCGATGGTCTCTGGGTACAAAATCTCAAAACCAAACACCCGAGTGTATTAATGACAGACGAAAGCCTGTTCAACCGCGAGGCAGACAGCCTGTGGTTTATCGCCTTGCTCTACCTGCAACAATTGGCTCGACAGGGCGATTTTCCCTCGAGCAAAGCCCTACACTCGCTGAGCCTTACGGCCCCAAATCACCATCGCCGCAGTACTTATCAGCAATTGAGTCTGTTGATCGACAAGCACTAAACTTCAGACACAAAAAAGGCCGGNNCCGGCCTTTTTTGTGTCTGAAGCAACTCAATCTTTATACGGCATCACTACCGGTTTCACCGGTACGAATACGAATGATCTCGTCCATGGTGGTAATAAAGATTTTACCGTCACCGATTTTTCCAGTATGGGCCGCTTTGGTAATTGACTCGACCGCTTGCTCAACCATTGAGTCATCCAGAGCCAGCTCAAGTTTTACTTTTGGTAGAAAGTCCACCACATACTCGGCACCACGATAGAGCTCGGTGTGACCCTTTTGACGACCAAAGCCTTTAACTTCAGTCACAGTCATGCCCTGAACACCCACTTCTGAAAGTGCAGCACGTACGTCATCGAGTTTGAAAGGTTTGATAACAGCGGTAATGAGTTTCATCGACGATTTTCCTTATACAGATTCTCGGCCTTTGCCGATTTTATTGTCGGGACGTTTCATGGCGTCCAGTCATTTTCTGAACGGCTGCATGATTTCGGTGCAGCACTCTTGTGGGGCATACATTAGCACGTCAGCGCAACAGATGCGAGATGAGAGCCGTCCTATAAGGATCGATGCAAGGAGTTTTTTCGTTTCAGCGTTTGATGTCAATGAGGCATTAACAACCCATAAAAAAAGGCCCGGTTGCATTGCAACCGGGCCTTTTTTCGACAACCAGTAACTAGAGCTTATTTACTGGTGAATTCAGGGTAAGCTTCCATACCGCACTCAGCGATATCAACACCGTTGAATTCTTCTTCGTCCGATACTCGGATACCCATAACTGCTTTGAGGATACCCCAAACGATCAAGCTAGCACCGAATACCCATACAAAGATGGTTGCAGCACCGATCAACTGACCAGAGAAAGATGAACCGTCGTTAGTCACAGGAACCAGCAGTAGACCCAACAGACCCACTACACCGTGAACAGAGATGGCACCAACAGGATCATCGATTTTCAGTTTATCCAAAGTCAGGATACTGAAGACAACCAATACACCGCCCATGGCACCAAACAGAGTCGCCTGCAGTGGGGTAGGGGTATCAGGACCCGCAGTGATCGCAACCAGACCGGCTAGAGCGCCGTTCAAAGACATGGTCAAATCAGCTTTACCAAACAAGATGCGAGCAACAATCAAAGCCGCAATCAGACCACCAGCCGCAGCCGCGTTGGTGTTCAAGAAGACAACAGCAACGGCGTTAGCAGACTCAACAGAGGCAGTCGCAAGTACAGAACCGCCGTTGAAACCGAACCAACCCATCCACAGGATGAAAGTACCTAAAGTGGCCATTGGCAGGTTAGCACCTGGAATCGCATTCACTTCACCGTTTTTACCGTATTTACCCTTACGTGCACCCAACAACAGAACACCAGCAAGAGCAGCAGAAGCACCAGCCATGTGAACAATACCGGAACCTGCGAAGTCGAGGAAACCAAGATCACCCAAGGTGTACATGCCAAACACAGCGTTGCCGCCCCAAGTCCAGCTACCTTCCATTGGGTAGATGAAACCGGTCATCACAACGGTAAATGCCAAGAAAGCCCAAAGCTTCATACGCTCGGCAACGGCACCAGACACGATAGACATGGCCGTAGCAACAAAGACTACCTGAAAGTAGAAGTCGGCAGATGGAGCGTAAGTCGCTGGCTCATCGGCGCCCGCTACGCCATCACCCATGATGCCATCGAGGAAGAACATTTCGGCGCTGCCGTTGTACATAATGGCGTAACCGCAAACCAAATACATGGTGCAAGAAATCGCGAACAAGGCGACGTTTTTGGTCAGAATTTCGGTGGTATTTTTAGAGCGGACCAGACCCGCTTCGAGCATGGCAAAACCAGCTGCCATC
>JBOEGJ010000017.1:0-17998 GCA_050633365.1 Cellvibrionaceae bacterium
AGATCACGTCTTACGCTACGCTACGCTCCAGCCGCCCCAAATGTGGGCGTTAAATTTCTCACATAGGAATGTATGTTGTTCATAGAGAACAGAATAAGGCATCACGAGAGAGATCTATGTCTGATCCTTGCTGATCTTGCTTGTCATATTCATCCGCTAGTAGTCAAAAAGATACAGCAACGAAATAGAGAAGAATACTCGTTCTTCAAGGACCTTTTTTCAGGCCTTATTGAAATAGATGACTATCTGTTCAATGGGTCTGCTTGCGTATTTCCGGGCGTAAGGCGTTACGTGAGTGGCCAAGGAAAAAAGAAACAATACAATCCTTCATATAAAGCAATTGTTGATGACAACATTTTTCCTAGGCATATCTGGTGTTTTCTAGAAAATGGAAAAACCTACAGTGGTCCTAATTGGAAGAATTCCGGGCTAGGCGAATTTGAATTGGCTCATGTGTTTACTCATAAAGAGTCAGAATTACAGTTTGAAAGTCACTTTTTTAGGAAAGTTAAAGATGGACTATTTCCATACGGTGATTTCTCCTGTGCATGTAATGTTGTATTGCTACCCAAAGGTACTGTTAGGCCCACTGACAATTCGAGGATCATTAAGTCTGCGTTCTATATGAGGTACATCGAACTTTATGGTGAACGACCACTAAATGGCCGATCCAGATTTGATAAGTCTCAAGCTCCTGAATGGTATAAAGACCTAAGATGGAATGAACCATCATTACCAATCGACTGGGAAGAAAAAGTAGAAAAGTTACTTATCTATAGAACTAAGCGGCTAACAGAGATATTGGAAAAATGAAATTTAACAAAGCCAGTTTGTGAGTAAAATAGATTGCATTCTTAAACTGATTCAACTGATTCAACTGATTCAACTGATTCAACTGATCAAAGGGACGTTGATAGGTAAGGTTATCCGGGGGAGGGCTAAATGTCCGCTATTGGCACAAAGCAGACTTAGGTTTAAAGAAAAAGTAGAACAATTCCCAGCTGGATTACTTTTAGGTTGGCCTCTTGACGAGAGTTGGAGGCAGGGTTGCCAACTTGGTTGATAATCAGCCTATACGTAAAGCTAGATTATGAGGGGAATCCGAATGTTAATAGAATATAATAATATTATAATAATATGGACACCCACTCCAAAGATTTTTTGGGATTAATCTCCTCGGTTCTTTTGAGCTGTATTTTCTCGTTAGTGATCAGTAATTAGAGGAAGAGATGAGCGCCAATGACCAAATCTGGTGCAGCAGAAGCGACTCTTTTTCAAGAGTTCGGCGAGATGTACTGAAGTCAGTTAAGAGAGTAATGCTTTACAGTTACTCAATCCGGGTGTGCGTTGGAAACCTAGGTTTTGATAGGCTTTTTTGAGATTGTAGGCGGATCCAACCAGCCCTTTAAATCGACTTTCGAATTGAGTGGCGCTGAATAGCCATTGTTTGGGATCAACCCCTAAGCGGTCAACGATGGGCGGCGTGTTAGTAGAGATTGCGCCGCGTTTATCTTTGCGGATGTTTCGTCCGGTCCAATCGAGAAGCTCTAGGTAGTCGGTTAATCTAAAAGGGAGTCCGTCGGGCATGTCTTGCCTTGGATTACCGGCGAAGGGCATTAGAGTTTTAGGTTGCTGTCGAGGGTGATTGGCTATGTGAGCGGTTTTGGCTTTCTCGATGCGTAATTTCGCGCTGGTGTGATCGGACTCCTCAGGGGTGTTAGCCATTTTTGCACGAATAGGGTTTAAATCGACATAGGCCATACAGGCTGCCAAAGCGGCTTCATCCAAGAGGGCTTGAGACTTGAAACGGCCCTCCCAAAAACGGCCAGTGCATTGGTCTTCGTGATTGGCGTCTCGGGCAATGGATTCATTAAGAATTTGCATAAACTGGCTGATGCTCATGAGCCGTTCGCGCCAACTTTCGATAACGTCGTCCAACTTTTTCCGTTCAGTGCTATCGAGCGTTTGGTCACACAGAAAGCGTTGGCTGAGGGCGTTGCCTCTATAGAGCCGATGCCAGCGTTGCACAATTTCATGTTGTGACCAGCGTTTAGCCTTTTCTTGGTCGATGTGCAGTACTACGTGGTAGTGATTTGACATGATGGCGTAGGCGGCAATATTCAGTGAAAAAATACCCGCTAACTCGGAGAGTTTGTCTTCAACCCATTGTCGACGATGTTCGTAACAGTTGCCGGAGGACTCATCCGTACCACACAAAAAGGCCCTACGTACACAACGCGATACACAGTGATAGTAGGGTGTGGTGTCGAGAGATATTAGTGTTTTACGAGGCTTTGGCATAATCGAATCCGTTCGATGCTATTGTCTGAGCGGTTTAGCCGCTAATGCCAGATGAGATATGAGTTGTATCGCTAATTAGGAGGTTTAACAATAGGGCGAAAGTACTAATATGGGTGTCCATGGTGGTTATGGTGGTTTATGGTGGTTTTCCCATGGTGGTTCCTCTAGCAGCCGGAAACGATTGTCTCAACTGTCGTTTCCATTATCTGTATCCGTTGTTTTCTCTGGAGGGGGAGGCCGAGTGATGACAGGTTCTTCTATTATTGAGGCAGTCGGCGAGGGAGACTGTGGCTGTTTGCAGCCGGTAAGGCTCTGGGTGGTGGGTTCGTCAGTAAAGTCGATGGATGGATGATGATGTAGACCGTCGGGAGGCTTTATTGCGGGAATGCTCCTAAATTAGGATGGTTTTGTTTGATGGTGAGCATTAAATGAGGGAAAGTTCAAATAAAGGTGGACAGCCCTCGATGATCTCTATATCTTGGCGCCAGCTAGAAATAAGTCTCATATTTATAATCTACATTTCGTTGTTTTATTCGTAATACTCGTCCTGCAGTTTTTAAGTTCCAGTCTATTTTGTGCAAATCATGCCTTCTTGTAGGGCACTCTTAATTTATTAATTTCAGGATATTATTATGTCTAACACAACTACCGGTACTGTTAAGTGGTTCAACGAATCTAAAGGCTTCGGTTTCATCGAGCAAGAGTCTGGTCCAGACGTATTTGCTCACTTCAGCGCCATCACTGGTTCTGGCTTCAAAACATTGGCCGAAGGCCAGCGCGTTGAGTTCGTTGTAACTCAAGGCCAAAAAGGCCCACAGGCCGAGAACATTGTTGCTCTGTAATTAGACGCACAAGTTCTTCGAAAAAGGGGTAAGTCTTTTAGGCTTACCCCTTTTTTTGTCTGCCTGTTTTATCTGCCTTCATAGGTTGTCTTTCCTTATGAAATCACAAGCGGCAGCAATTGCCCGTTAAGCGGCAATACCTTTCCCATTCTTGATTCGATTTCAATCGCATTTCTGCGTTACCCCTTCGAAACCTGCGTTCGCTGGTTGAAATCTGCTGGTCTAAAGATTGCTTAACAGAGCTGCATCTCTGCGTGTGACACGATTAAGGAGTTCGACTGTGAATATTTCAGGGAATCATGCTGTCTCGCCCTTCCATCTTGTTGGTGCAAGTCTGCCGCTATCGTCGCCGACGGAAAAACCACAGTCGCCGGCTCAATCGTCTGACAATTCCAGCGATTTCAGTGTGACCCTCAGTGATCGTGCTGCTCGCGAGAACTCTCGTGAAAAGCTGGTGAATGATAAATACCAAGAATCCGTAAATCAGATTATGGATCAACAGGCTGAGGTTCGAGCCTCAACACAAGCCGGTGCCGATGAAACCGGTAAAGCCGACTCGGTGAGTTTGGAGTCGTTGCCGCCATTGACGTTCTTTAACGAAGGCGACGTGAAAGCCTATCAAAAGCGGTTGCAGCAGGAGCTTTCTAGCCGCGGCATTGATACGTCAGTTGCGATGGATTTGGGTTTTGATTATCAGGGAAAAGTCATTGTCAAAAATGATCACCCCGACAAAGCAGCGATCGAAGCGATCTTTGAAGAGGATATGGATCTTCGCAATGATTTGGTGAAAACCAGTAACTATTTTTTGTTCAAAGAAATGTACCAGCTGCATCAGCAATGGGCCGAGAAGATTGACAGTGGGATGGACGAAGAGGTCGCCGGTGTGTGGTTGGTGAATGCGGTGCAGAGTGCTGTCTCGAAAAGCGGTAAAGGCCTCACTTTCGAGGAGGGGGGATTCGAAGACCCTTTCAATAAATCCACAAGTAAATCTCTGGCGGCGAGAGCTTATGGTGTTTAACCGCAAGATTATTTGTTATTGCGAGCATTAGCGCCAAAAGTAGGGGCTATTAAGCCAAGCAATCCAGTTTGGCAGTACACCTTGTTTTATCGCGCTAAACCATGGATTGCCACGTCGCTAGGCTCCTCGCAATGACGTTTTTCAGAGACTCTCTAGGTTCTCTCTGTGCTTGTCTCTATGTCTAACTCCTGGATCGCTTGAGGATGGATTCGTGTCCATTATTCACTGCCTTTGTTTTTATTCTTGTGTCAAAGTAACCTTCACAATAGATCGACAAATCATCGCCTAGCAAACTATAGAGCGATTTGAATTTCTGATGCAAGCGGCATTAGATGGTCGATCTCGTCGAAGCTGTTTGAGCGGAGGGATAATAATCATGAAATACCGAAACACAGAACTAAGACACAGAACTGAGACACAGAGCCGAGGCATTGAGAGTGGGCAGTAGCGCAAGATCAAAAAATTTATTGGTGGCCTTGAGTCTGTTGGTTGTTGCTTTGATGTCTGGCTGCGAGCGCTATGAAGACCCGACGCCCTCGGCGTCTGCTGCAGAGCCTCGTCAAACCAGTGAGTTTGATCAGTACGGTGGTGCTGGTGGCAGACAATTTGTCGACCTTGATCAAATCACTCCTGCCAATGTATCGCGGATGAAACCTCTTTGGTCTTACCATACGGGCGATGTCTCAACTGGCTCTGCCGAGGTTTCATCGCGAACCTCGTTTGAAGTAACGCCGATTCTGGTTGATGGCGCCATGGTGTTTTGCTCTCCCTATAACCGTGTAGTGTCTCTCGATCCCTTAACCGGCGCAGAGCGTTGGACCTTTGATCCAAAAATTGATCTCTCTGATCGATACGCAAATCGCTTGGTGTGTCGTGGCGTCAGTGTGTGGGCTTCGGCAGAGAGCGGCGAAGAATCTCGCTGTGATACCACCATTTTTATGGCCACCAACGATTCCAAACTCATTGCGTTAGATGCCAATAGCGGCCAATTGTGTCCTGGATTTGGTGAAGGCGGAGTAGTGGATACCGCTAAAGGCCGAGGCGAAACCCACTACGATGGTGAGTATCAACATACATCGCCTCCAACAGTGATTGGTGACAAGGTGATCATTGGGGGCTCCATTAGCGATGGCGGTGGCACCGACTCTCCCAGTGGCGTTGTACGCGCTTATGATGCTCGCAGCGGTCAACTGTTGTGGGGGCAAGATTTGGCGCCACCTAATTTTGACTATCAGACCGGGGCTGTGAGTGAGGATGGATTTGCGTTAGCAACCCCCAATGTATGGGCGCCAATGAGTGCGGATGAATCACTGAATTTGGTTTTTGCCCCCACGGGGAATCCGCTGCCGGATTACTTTCGAGGTGACTCTTTGGATATGGGGTTTTACGGTTCTTCGTTGGTTGCGCTTAACGCCGATACCGGCGACATCGTTTGGAACTATCAGTTTGTCCATCGCGATTTTTGGGATTTTGATACGCCGGCGCAACCCACCTTATTCGAATTTGACAAAGATGGGCACAAGATCCCCGCTGTGGCTCAAGGCACTAAGATGGGGTACATCTTTATTCTCGATCGCAGAACCGGTGAGCCTCTGTTCTCGGTTGAAGAAACGCCAGTGCCGCAAAATCCGGACTTTCCGGAATTGGCGTTGTCTGCCACTCAGCCGATTCCCAGTTTGCCAAAATCGGTGGCTCAGAACGACTTAAAGCCCAGTGACGCTTTTGGGCTGTCTTGGTGGGATAGAGATGCCTGTGAAAAGGAGTTATCTAAACTTCGCTATGAGGGTATGTATACGCCGGTATCCACCGACTGGACATTGATGTACACCGGCAACGCTGGCGGAATCAATTGGGGAGGATTGTCCATCGATGAGCAGCGCCAGTTGTTGGTGGTCAATTCTAGCAATCTCGCGTTTAAGGTTAAGTTGATTCCTCGAGATGAGTTCCAGCAGGTGCGCCAAGAAAACCCAGGGCATGAAATTTCTGAGCAGCACGGAACCGATTATGGCATGTGGCGACAGGCGATTTTATCGCCCTTAGGGATTCCCTGTAATCCAACTCCCTGGGGAACGCTCACCGGTATTGATCTAAAAACCGGTGAGCACCTTTGGCAGAAAACCCTCGGCACCACCAAAGATATAGCTCCAGTTCCCATTGGTTTAAATACCGGCACCCCGAATTTTGGTGGGCCGTTGATGACAGCCTCTGGGCTGACATTTATTGGCGCCGCACTGGATCATTATCTGAGAGCCTTTGACTCAAAAACCGGCGAGGAGTTATGGAAGGGGCGCCTACCGGCGGCAGGCACTGCAACGCCAATGTCTTATTCTGTGCGTCGACAAGACGGGACCCACCAACAGATTGTGGTCATCGCCGCCGGCGGACATGCGGGCTCTCCTGCGACCCTGTCGGATACTTTGGTGGCCTTTGCTCTGGATGAGTGATATGTCATCCTCCCGTTCTAAATGCTCTGAAATTCAATGTCGCCATCGTTACTGATGCTTTCTTTTTATCAAACGGCATTGTTGTTGATATGTATTCTACGTTCAGGCTATTGAGTCAATAGAAAGGTTGTTTTATCGGCGAAATGTATCTTCTTTCTATAGTGGTATTTTTCTTAATGATGATCCTCGATAAAGCTTAATGATGATTTGGTGTGTGCATTCGCTATTTTTGGGGTTGCCTTCAAATCGAATAATTTGTTAATTTGTAGATCCTAGATTGTTTTTCTTGAGGATCGATCCTAAGCACATTGGAGTGTGCCTTTTCTTTTAGTTAGCTCTTCGTCTGTATTTTAAAACCCATCGATAGGCTTATAGCTTCTTTCTCCTACGGAGCAATAGCTCTTTTTCGGTCTGTTTTGATGAGTGAGATCAAGTTTTTATTAATAAGTGTTGTTTTATGATGAGTTTATATCGCCGTTTTACGATGAGAATCCTTTTTCCTGTTGTATGTCTCAATCTTTCTCTGGTGTCTTCTGTGTTTTCCTCAGATGACTCAAGTTTGGAGTTAGATGTTTGCAAGAAATTTTTAATACAGCCCACTTTCTATCTAAAAGATCGGTCGGATAACTGGTTTGTCGAGCCCAAGCAGACACATAGTCTTTTTAATGCATTGAAATCAAAATTCCTCGAAAAAGACATTTTCTTTCGTTATACCTTTAAGACTCGATCTAAGCGTTATGATGAGGTTCTTCGGTTTGGAATTTTCTTGAATAAACCGGCCAAGGATTTGGAGTTGGCGTACAATATGTTATCCGTTTCAACAATAGGGTTACTGCCTATGGTTGATCGAAAAGAAATGGTGTATCGGCTAGAGCACGTCATTGATGGCGAGACACAAGCGGTGTTGACCTTAGATAGCGCTAGAACGGACGTAGGCGGGCTATTTGCCGAAGGGGGGCTAAATCCTGAACCGCTTGCAGGGCACAGTAAATCGATTGATGATTTTGTGGACGTTATTTTGAAAAAAATAGTTGTAAGGGAGTGTGATTGATGAAAACAAGTCGATGGACGTTGCTATCGGTAGTATTAATTCTGTTGGTTTCGGGGTGTTCAACGGTTAAGTTAGCGCAAAGTCCACTTGAAGTGACGGCACCAGATGACCAAGGTATTGTTATTGGTACTATTACTCATAACTACGGTTTGGTTCCATATTGGGGATCGTTACTTCTTGAGCGTCTTCCGGAGCAAAACATAGAACTGGATTCAGTGAAGTCAGCAAAAGAAAACAAAAGAAAGCCCAAGGAAGATCTCTATCGACTTAATACTAATGTCGCCAGTTCCGGGATGTATACAGCGTTGTATTCGGGGATTGTTCCTCCAGGAAAATATAGAATTCACAGTGTAGAAAGTTCTACTGGGGTCGGTCAATATTGGGTTAATTTTAAATCCAGAAATAAGGATGTTATCGAAGTAAAACCCGGCCTTATTGTTGATATTGGTCGCCTGATTGTGACGGGAACTCCGAAAGAGGATCGCGTCATACTGGCCAATAGTTATCGTCATCAAGACAATCAAGATTTTGTCGACCGATACGCTCCCTACCTGTTTGATACCTATGCGGATAGGGAATGGTCGGTTTGGAATAGCGGTGTTTCTGATTTCGAATTGTGGCTTGAGAATTTCGCCATTAATCACGCGTATGGGTTTTACGGTATTACAGTTGATGACGATGTTGTCTATGCCGGCTCGAGAATGGGGGTCGTACACACATTTAATTTTGAAACCAAAAGTTATGACATCATTCGCACCAACGCGCTAGCGTCAATTACAGGATTTAGGTCCACTCCCGACTATCTTTACATCGGCGGTCAAATGAGTTTTTTGGCTGAGCTGAATAAAAAGACTGGAGTTATTAAGGATATTGACACTGAGAACTTGCCATCCGGAAATATTGCATTTATCTACAAACCCGAAGAAGATGAAATTATGATCGCGCTAATCGATGCGAATCACATCTCTTTCTATCGCTGTGAGCTTTCTAGCTCGTGTCGTTGGCGGAAGGATAAGCAATACCCTATTACCAGTGAGAATATGTGGGTCGGAAGAATTGCAGGGGGAATCAGTACCTATGACGATGGATTCTACGTGTTTCCTGGAGAGGAGCGGTTAGTTCGGTACGATCGTCGTACCAACGAATGGATTGAAAAGCAGCTCCCTAGAGTGACGTTTTCACGGCGAGCTTCTGATAATGGCTATTTATCGATTCAAACTCCGGGTATGCCCTACAAAAATTACGTGAGTAAGGATTATGGCGATAGCTGGGAGTTGATTGAGTATGACGATTGGGTAAAGTCTCCAGTTATATTTAAAGATGAAGATACTGCATACATGATGACATCACCGTCCTTGTTGGGGCAGGAGTTTTGGTTGAGTAGGTCTGATGATGGCGGAAAGACCTGGGCCGAAACGGGGGAACCACTTCCTTTTTACGGGCCGCAGGAATTTGTATACGTCCCTGAAAGGGAGTGGTTGCTCTTAACGACCCCAGCGCTATACCGCAGTAGTGTGTTGATGAGTTATGAAATAGAAACTGGCTCGTCATTTACATTGAAGAGTTCGAAACCGAAGGAGTAGGTTTTGGGCCATAGATACCTTATCGTCGCGGAATGCTCTGGTGTGAAGTACTGATGGTCACCAAGGCGATGCTGCTGATGGCCTGAATCTATTTAATCTGTTGGATCGAAGTTGGTTAAATGCCCGTGCTATACTTCGTTCAAACTCTAGACGGGTAGGTTTGGAGAGTACGGTACCCAGGCACCTCTGAATATTGTCGCCGCAGCTCAGGCCTTCAGGCCCCTGGGGCGGGCCCTCAAACAACCATCGGCTGTGTTGCTCTTCTTGCTAAGGACTAAGGCCATTAGCGACGCAGTGCGCCTGGCATTTGGATGTTTGAGGCGCCCGCTGAGCGCTACCGCCATTATTCAGGAGTACCCTAGTTCTCATTGATACCGCATTCATTAGTTAAGGGCGAGTCATGATCGAAGAACAAAAGAACAATCCATTGCACGGAGTAAAGCTCGAAGCGTTACTCACGGATCTGGTGGATCACTATGGCTGGGAGGTCTTAGCCAGTGAGATTAATATCAATTGCTTTAAGAGTAACCCCAGCATCAAGTCGAGCTTGAAATTCTTGCGTCGAACCGAGTGGGCCCGCGAGAAAGTCGAGGGTTTCTATTTGTATAAGTTCAAGCGGCTGCCAAAGCCCGATGACGTGCAATATGAGTTGCCACCAAGAGATCGTATCGTGCCGCTCGATCAGAAGCCTCGTTCGCCTGCAGTGATCAAGCCGCGAGAGCGCGGCGAAGCGCCTGAGAAGAAAAAACCATCGAGCGCTGACCGCGATCGTAACGACAACCCTTACGACTCTCCCAAGCCGCGCAAGCAACCCCGACAACCCGACTCAGACCAATCTACCGGAGGGGATGCATGGGCCAATTGGCGTAACAAGAATAAATAGTTTCTGCCGATAGGGCTTTCATCTCACCGTGCCCCTGTTTCTGTATTCGCTATTGGGGTGGATGAAACGGGCACACCGGTTTGGTGCCACTCCAAACCGGCAAGTCTAAATCAGCCTTGTCATCGTTGGCATCACCGCTGCGAGACTTGAAGGCGCCTTCATTGATCGTGAGTTTCAGTAGCGCTGTGCCTTTTCGCTCTTGGGGGCTGGGGGCACGCACCTGATCCCACCGCCCGGGCTCGATCTGTTCGATAACCACTTTAAATACCCGATCAAATTCCTCTGTGTTCGTTACTCTCTCTCCGCTGCAATAGAGTACCGCTGAGCGGTAGTTGGCACTGTGGTGATAGGCTGATTTGGCCATCACCCACTCGCTGCATTCGGCGAAGGATACACAAACTTCATCGCCCTGTTCGATCATCTTTTGCAGCCGACTTTTGTTGGCGACATGAAAGTACAGGTGATCGTCCACTCGCCAGAACGTCATGGGAATAATGACCGGTGCGCCGTCGCGGACAAAACCAATGTGGCCGAGCTTAAGATCGTCGACGAGTCGATAGACGTCTTCGCGGCGATAGCTGGCCCGTGGCTTTCCTCGACGAATCTGGCTGCGGCTGGAGGTGTTCATCAACTCCTCTGACGCACCTATATCCTGACCCTTTTGGGTGTGACCTTGCTGGGCGTGAGCAGAGGCGGTTTCTGTATCGTCGATCTCAGTTGAGCTGTTCACCGAAAACTCCTTTTGTGACGGGTGGGTGTTAAGTATTGAGTGTTGAGTGTTGAGTGTTAAAGAGTGTCTTTCGAGGCAAATTGTCTTAAAGTGTTGGTCTTTCTGTTAGTTCCAATTTTGACTTTATTATGGTGCCAGTTGTGGGCGATACTTTTTTTCGAGATCTACAGTTTGATAACACTGACTCGTTGCAGCGTCAGTTGTACCAACAATTGCATCAGCGCATTGTGAGTGGTCGCCTAAGTTCTGGTATGCGCATACCGGCTTCTCGCGCATTGGCGCAGAACTTAGGCGTGAGTCGCAACACGGTTTCATTGGTTTTGGAGCAGCTCAAAGCCGAAGGCTATCTCGAGAGCCATGTGGGCAAAGGCGTATTTGTGAGTCAGCAGTTACCGCCGGTGGTGGATGCGCTCGTGAGCGATGCCGAGGTGTTGCCCTTGCCACGGCTATCGGATTACGCCGAAGTGCTGTCGAGCTTACCGCCGGATCACGGCGCTAAAGACCGCCCCTTTGCACCTGGACTTCCCGACGTGAACGCGTTTCCCATGTCGGCGTGGACGCGAATTGTCCGGCGTCAGTTAGATCGGCCTCATTTACAAACTTATGATTGTGATCAAGGGTATTTACCTTTGCGCGAGGCGCTGGCCGGATACTTGAGAGCGTCTCGCGGGGTACGCTGCGACGCTGAGCAGATCATTATTACTCAGGGCGCTCAGCAGGCCATCTCTTTGTGTGCCCAGGTGCTGCTCAATCGCAACGATACCGTGTTATTAGAGGAGCCAGGTTATCGAGGTGCGAGGACCGCTTTTGAGGCGCATCAATGTCAATTACAGCCAGCCTACGTTTCTGATAATTGCATCGATGTTGATCAGCTACCGAAGAAAACCGCGGCGAGACTTCTATACATCACACCGACGCATCATTATCCGCTGGGCGGTATTCTCCCTGCCAGTGATCGTCTTAGATTATTGCAGTGGGCGGCGAAAACCGACACTTGGATTCTCGAAGACGATTACGACAGCGAATTTCATTTTGTGGGTAAACCCATCGCGGCGCTGCAAGGAATGGCCTCGCAAACCCCGGTGATCTATATGGGGAGTTTCAGTAAAACCTTGTTGCCAGCGCTACGCTTGGGTTTCTTGGTGGTGCCAAAGTCTTTGGCGGCGGTGTTCAGTAAAGCCAAAAATGCTATGGCGGGTGAAAGCCCATTGTTAACACAGGCTGCCGTGGCAGAGTTTATTGAGGAGGGGCACTTTGTTCGTCATCTTCGAAAAATGCGTAAACACTACCACTCGAAATGGTTACACACGTTAAAGCTGTTGGAAGAACATTGCGGCGATCATGTTGAGGTGATCGCGCAGAGTGCGGGTATGCATTTGGTCATTCGTTTTGATCAGCTCGACGACGTAGCCTTGGCCGGTGAATTTTCGAACAAAGGCTACGGTAGCACGCCCTTGTCTTCTTATTCTCTGTCATCGACTAGTGATGCGGCGCGGATGAGTGGTCTCGTGTTGGGGTTTGCCAATACCACCGAGTCGCAACGGATCAACGGAATAAAAGTGCTCGCGCAATTGATAAAAAAAGGCAGGCGGCGTAAAGCGATAACTTAGTTTTAGAATCAAAACCTGAGGTTAACCACGAGTTGAGTTTGTTGTTGGCGCGCCTCTCGATCCCAGCCCCAAAGCTCTCGGTTTTCATTGTCGCTGGTCAGTTGTAGATACTCGGCGCCTATTTCGAGGTGTTGGCTAAGCGGGTAGCGCCAAGCGACAGTCCAGGCATCGCCTTGGCTGTCGTTGGGGTCCATTAGATAATCATCCCGTTCAGTGGTGTCGAACCAGTCGTATCGAATCGAGAGACGATGTTGCTTTATCTTGTGGCTGAGCAACACATAGTACGAACTGAAATCCACATCCACGGCAGGTTTACCCATTTGCGTATTGCCGCTCATCCATTGAGTCAACACACGGGTAGATCGATTGAATCGATATTGCCAGGCAATTGAGGCGAACTTGG
This sequence comes from Cellvibrionaceae bacterium, assembly GCA_050633365.1. GTDB lineage: Bacteria > Pseudomonadota > Gammaproteobacteria > Pseudomonadales > Cellvibrionaceae > Pseudomaricurvus. Next base: position 12,866 of record JBOEGJ010000017.1, read on the forward strand.
TATCCCACGCATACTGCCCCGATGATTCAATCTGTTCTCCATCGCCTCGATTATCATAAGCGTAGACACGTAAATCGCTGCGGTTCTGATAGCGCCAGTGGGCACCCACATAGACCCCCAAGTTGTGATCGGTTTCTTTAAACGGTTCCACCCAGGTGGGTTGTCGTTCGAGCAGGCCAGTAAAAGAGGGGTAGTCGGCAAAATTGACTCGCTCACCAAGCAAGGTCTGTCGATCGTGGATTGCCCAGCCCCGCCAGCTTAATAGAGTACCTAGGCCGTCGTTGCCGGCGAAGGTCGAGCCTACCAGTGTCCAGCTATGCGGTGAATTGAATTGTCGGCCGGGGCGGGTGAGCTGGTATTCGACGCCCAGTATTCGAAGTTCTTCGGCTAACCAGCTGTTAATGGCTGAAAAAGAATAGGTGTAAGGGCTGTGCCATCCCGTGTCGACGTTCTCCAGCGACATCACCGGATAGAAGGCTCCGAGTCGCACTTGTTGTCGCCAGCCCTCACTCAGGGGTTTATAGGTGAGCAGAGCTTCGGTAATTCCCAGTTCAGTTTCGCCGTCATCAAAAGCCAAAGCCGCCGCATCAAAAGACCAGTGGCTGGAAAGATCGTATTGACCTTCGAGTACCGCTTGGTTAAATTGCAGCTGATCGTCTTCTGAGTCATAACGGCTGACACTGGTGCCGTCGCGCAGCCAGCTTTGCAGTCCCACACGATCATTATTGATATCAACCCAAGAGGCTTGCGCGAAACCGCTTAGGCTGTCGGCATGCACATGGGAACTCAGGTTCGCGCAGCCGATGGCGATGACTGCACTCAGTAGCATTGCGCGATAATTATTCCTGCTGCTATCCATTTCTTTGATCCGTGTGGCTACTCATTTCTGCGATCCACTTTAATTATCCGTGCGCGACTTTTTTGTATTCGCTAGTATCGATCCACTGTTGAAAATCGTCGGCACTCATGGGGCGAGCGATAAAGTAGCCCTGGGCGTATTCCACCTTGTGACCGCGAAGAATGGTTAATGCGGCTTCATCTTCGACACCTTCAGCCACCACAGAGAGCCCTAAGTTATGGGCGAGGTCGACGGTGGATTTGACGATTTTTTCGTCCTCTTCGTTGTTGGCTAGTTCCAAAACAAAGGCCTTATCAATCTTGAGCTCTGACACCGGCATTTGTTTTAGATATGCCATGGAGGAGTAACCAGTGCCAAAGTCGTCAATGGATAGACTGATGCCCATGCGCTGGAGCATTCTCAGTGCCTTGATGGCAGCATCGGGGTCATCCATTAATGCGCTTTCAGTGACTTCCAATGCGAGATGGGCAGAGTCGACTTGATAGCGATCCAAAAGTTCGGCGACGTAAGCGGGTAGGGCGAGATCGACTAAGTCCACGGCAGATATGTTGACCGCGAAACGAAGTTCAATGCCCAGTGCTCGCCAAGCCACATGTTGTTGCAGTGCGGTATCGATCGCCCAGTAGGTGAGGTCGCGTATGGCACCGGTTTGTTCGGCCAAAGGAATAAAATCATCGGGGCTGATAAAACCGTGTTCCGGATGAATCCAGCGAACTAGACATTCAACGCTGATGACTTGATTACTGCTGAGGCACAGTTTGGGCTGATAAAAGAGTTTCAATTGATTCTCTTCGATGGCCTTGCGCAGCTCAGACATTAAATTAAGCCGCTGAACCGATAAGGTGTCAAACTCTCGATCGTATTCGATCACTTTGTGGTGGGTGCCTTTGCTTTTGTAGAGCGCAATGTCTGCACATTGCATAATGCCGTAGGCCGAGTCCGCGTGATCGGGATAAATGGCGAGCCCAAAGCTGGCGTCAACATCTAGGTGAACACCCTCGATATTAAAGGGCAGCTCGAACAGCTTTGTATATTGCTGTACAAGAGATTGAATATCTTGGCCCTCAACGTCACTCAATAACAGCGCGAACTCGTCGCCTCCAACGCGGGCGTAAAACGCATCCGCCAATTTTAACGATTCAATGCGACAGGCAATCTGCTTGAGTAATAGGTCGCCAAAATTATGGCCGATGGTATCGTTGATGTCTTTGAAACGATCAAGGTCAAGCATCAGTACCGAAAATCTATTTTTCGGCTGATTCTCAACTCGGTGCTGCAGTTGACGAATAAAACTGTTGCGGTTGGGAAGGTCGGTCAGAGAGTCATAATAGGCGAGCTGATTGATTTCAGCCTCACGCTGTTGAATCCCTTCTTGCATGCCTCGAAATGCTTGGGAAAGGCTGCGAACTTCCGCCGTAGGAAATGCCGGGATCGGACTCTGGTAGTCACCCAGCTGTATTCGTTTGGCGACGCTGGCAAGTGCGCGTAAAGGCTTGGTGATATTCTTTGATAAGTAGGCCGACAGTGACAAAGCCAGAATTAACGCAACAATGATTTCAATGATTAATTGAAACGCCAATTTAAAGAAATCCAAGAAGGCCGATTCACTGGCAATACTGAAGACAAATTCAATCGCCGGTTGGCTTTCAGTAATTTGAAAGCGGTAGGCAATATGCGGCTGCCCAGCAATAGTAATCTCGGCCGATTGATCGGTGTCAATGGACGGTAAGCTCATCAGAGTGCTTGAGCTGGCTTCAGTGTTGGCTTGCGCGGTGTTGAGCAAATGCCGACCCTGAGCGAAAGCATCGATATCAAACCCCGTCAGTATCTGAACGCCGTCATCAATGAGTTTGGTGAGATTAATCCCCATGAGTATCCAGCCGTCGTACGCGGGTTGCTTTTCCAGAAACTTCAAACCCACTGCGGTGATGAGAAAAACCTGATTGTCGATGGCTCTTAAGTGTAAGTCACCGGCCAAAAAATCCGAGACGTTAAGTGTGGTGGTTTTCTCCGAGGTGTTCAAAATTACCGAGCCTTTTTGATCGTAGACCAGCGAGAAGTCTGCGCCGACACGACGCTGTTGATTCAAAATGGCAATCCGAAGAGATTCAGGGTCTTCCAGTGCGCTGGCCACCAACTGCTTGATGTTGAAGTCTTTGGCCGCATTTTCCAAAGAGCCTTTTAGTACTTCGCTATCGTTGTTTAATTTATAATTGAGTACTTTTTTTGCGGTGGTGAACCGTTCTTTTAATTGTTGGTTGGAGTGCTGATAGGCAGATTGCAGTGTGGTTACCGAGACAATCGCTGCCACGGCAATAAGAATGGCGGCGACAAAAATCAGTATTTTATTTTGCAGCTTCATTACTTAGTAACTCTCAAATTCATCGGCTTGATCGTCGAGCATGGGATGCAGTGGTTCAGTCAGGGTGAAAGTCACTTGGTTGGTGTTGGTGGTGAGCGTGAGTCGACGCTCGGCATCGACTCTATTGAAGCGGGGGTGCCAAACTCGCAATTGGTATTGTCTAGGAGTGACATCGAAATGAGTTAATCCCGCCTTATCAGATTCTAGATAGAGGCTTGATTGCGCCACATAAATGTAGCCGACCATCCAGTCGTGAATATTACAGCCCAAGGCCACAACGCCAGGGTTGTCGAAAATCAAAGGCTCAGGTTGACGATCTTTATAGAGTTTAAGTTGAAAGCGTTTAGCGGCAGAAAACGAGAACACATGGTGTTTGATGGAGTCCGAATTCGGAAAAACCACCGGAGTGTCTTGTTCTACTACGAGTAAGTAGGGGGCAAATTGCTTGTTGATCTGATCCATGGCAGCTTGGGGTAGCTCATTGGATTGCTTGGCATCTGGGTGCTGCAACTCTACTACAGCGCCCTCAAAGGGCTCACCCTGTGAGTCCAGCACAAGAACTGACAGCGGCTGGCTATTGGCGGCTAAGCTCAGTAGCAGTGATAGCAGTATCAGGGGGAGTTTCACTAGGCCGGTTCTGACGCCTCGCTTAGGGCTATGTGCTCTGTTTAATTTCGCGTCCATTGCTGCCGCTGGCCTCGTTATGCTGGCTGGTGAGTGTATTGTGATCTCTAAGGCAAATAGTGTAGAGAACGCTATTAAACGTAGCATCGAATGGCTGATTTCGACAGCCAAGGCCAAGGCAAAAATAGGTCTTCTGTTATGACTTTTATCGGCCGTATTAGTTCAAAGTTGATCACTGTCACTATCGCAATCACTACCGCTATCAATATTGCTAGCGCTAGAAGCGAGATAGCTCGCAAAAACCGCTCTAGCGCTAACGCAGACTAAGAGTAAGCCATCACGCTAATAAATATCACTTTTGAGGTCTGCTCTGTTAATCTGCGGGCATTAACACTATTCGAAACACGAGGAGAGCAAGATGTTTGAGTCACTTTTTTCCATGCAAGACAAAATCTGTGTGGTCACTGGCGGATCCCGAGGATTGGGCGCATTTATGGCTCAGGGCTTTCTTGAGGCCGGTGCAAAACGCGTATATATCACCGCTCGCAAAGCCGAGGCGTGTATTCAAGCTGCCGAAGAGTTGAGCCAGTATGGTGAGTGTGTCGCCATTCCTGGGGATGTGGCCACCAGTGAGGGCTTACAAAACCTGGTGAAAGAGCTAATGAGCCGAGAGCAGCACATCGATGTCTTGGTGAACAATGCGGGTACTGGCTGGGGCGCGCCCTTTGGTCAGTTTCCGGAAAAGGGCTGGGATAAGGTCATGGACATCAATGTCAAAACCCCGTTCTTTTTGACTCAAGCCTTAGCGCCTTTGTTGAAGAAAAATGCATCATTGAAAAACGCCTCCAGCGTCATCAATATCGGCTCGATCGCTGGCATTGTTGGCAACGGTTTGGATAATTTCAGTTACGCTACCTCCAAGTGCGCTGTGCATCAACTAACCCGTGTCCTGGCCACTGAGCTCGCTCAAGACCATGTACGAGTGAACGCCATTGCTCCAGGTCGCTTTTACTCGAAGATGACCGAATTCTTGAGTGATGACAAAGAGGCCTTTGAGGAAGAGCTACAGTCCATTCCTATGCGACGTTGGGGCGAGGCTACGGATATTGCCGGCGTGGCGATCATGTTGTCCTCTCCGGCTGGAGCCTTTATTACCGGACAGATTATTCCGGTGGATGGTGGTACCACCTTAGTGAACTGATCCAGCGCTTGTTAGCTCTCGCACATTCGAGCGATACGGAGTGTCGCTCGAATCGAGAAGGTCAGTGAATCGCCCCGAGTTATTTAG
>JBOEGJ010000018.1:0-145437 GCA_050633365.1 Cellvibrionaceae bacterium
CGCTGTTTTTGCTCCTTCAGAGTGTTAACTCTGTGAGGCCTTAGCCCCGAAGCAGGAGGCGCATTATACGCACTCCGTTAAGCTTGGCAACCTCTTTTTGTCATTAAGTTTTAACAACTTAGCGATTCAAACTTGAGGGTTGCTGAAGCGCGATTTTTACATCAAGCACTTCGCTTAACTTCAACCAACAACCTCGCGGTGTGTCGTTGAGAGGCGCGCATTCTATACAGTTGAGACTGATTGGCAAGTGCTTTTTCTGAATTCACCAAACTATTTTGAGCGGGCACAAAAAAGCCGCTTAAAAAGCGGTTTTTAGGCCAATCAACAAGCAAGCGGGCAACTAACGATTAGCGACGCACAAACAGATGGTTTTTCTTTTTACCAAGCTTCACCAAAAAGAACCGCCCATAGAGAGCCGAGGACTCAGCAAAGGATTCCGCCGCCGACATATTGTCTTCGGCACCTTTCGCCACACCATTGATCATTACCGCCTTGCGCCCCAGAGCATCCTTAGCCTCTCGAGCGGCCTTAACCATGCCGCACTCGGCCAACAAAGTCGTCAACGGCTTTTCCGCAAAGTCACTGGGCAATTCGCTGGACGGCAAGCCATCCAAGGCTAGTTGATCCAAGTCGGCCTCAGCCAAATCAGATAAAGTGCCGGCAAACATGGCCTCGGTAATACGTTCGGCTGCAGCCAAACCGTCGTCCCCATGAATCAAGCGAGTCACCTCTTGGGCCAATATAGCCTGAGCCTGAGGACGCCCCTGCGCAGCTGCATCCTCCTCCTCAATGGCGGCAATTTTCTCAACTGACAGGAAAGTAAAGTAACGCAAGAACTTGTAGACATCGGCGTCGGCAGAATTCAACCAAAACTGATAGAAGGCGTAGGGAGAGGTCTTGGCCGAATCAAGCCAGATGGTACCGCTTTCGGTTTTGCCGAACTTAGTACCGTCAGACTTGGTAACCAACGGCAAGGTCAAGCCAAAAACTTGACCACCATACATGCGTTTAGCCAGGTCAACGCCACCAACGATATTCCCCCACTGATCTGAGCCACCAATCTGCAAGCTACAATTGTGCTGTTTATAGAGCTCGGCAAAATCGTAGGACTGCAGCAGCATGTAAGTGAACTCGGTAAACGAGATCCCTGCCCCTTCGCGATCGATACGCTGCTTAACCGACTCTTTGTTAATCATATTATTGATGGAGAAATGCTTACCGACGTCTCGCAAGAAGTCGAGCACGTTCAAGTCGGCCGTCCAATCCAAGTTATTCACAACTTCCGCAGCATTGCTACCAGCCTCAAAATCAATGAATCTTGAGACCTGAGCCTTTAGCTTATCAACCCAGCTGGCGACAATGTCTGGAGTGTTGAGCTTGCGCTCCTGCGCCTTAAAGGAAGGATCGCCAATCAAGCCGGTAGCACCACCAACCAAAGCAATGGGCTTATGACCTGCATCTTGAAATCGCTTCAAGGTCAGTAAAGGCACCAGACTGCCGATGTGTAAACTGTCTGCGGTGGGATCAAAGCCACAATATAGGGTGCGACTTGCCTCGGCCAAATAGGATTCGATGACCTCGTCCCCGGTCATTTGAGCGATTAACCCTCGGGCACGTAAATCCTGAACAAGATTTCCATCAACTGTGGACATGACTACACCTTAACTTCTCTATTAACGAACCACCCAAGGGCGAACGCAGAACATTCAAACCGCGCACAATACCTAACTCAATCGCAAAAACAAGTTTCGCACTTGCCGACCAATCAACATTGCCACCAGAAACTCTCGAAAACCGAGCGCAACAGCATCAATGGAATCTGTTTTTAACTTTAGATTTCTGATATAAGTGCTTGAACTCTTTAGCAATAGGCCAGCCGCGCCCATCCGATTTTAGGCAGTGAGTAGACCCGCAGTATGACGTTCAAAAAAAACAACAAATCAAAGCCCAAAATCATAGCACTGCTAAAGGGCTTTCCCCGGCGGCATCTTATCTCGGCGGGCGTTTTAATCGCTGGATTAATCATCACTCTATCACTCAGCCCACCCGGATCCGAAGACTCCTCCCCCGAACAAAAACGCAACAGCCAGAAACTCGCCCTTTCGCTCGATAGCGACTTAGAGCCATTATTGACGGATGCCACACGCCCCATTAGCCGTGACATCATTCCCAGCATTCGCTGGCATAAGGAAAAAGTTCGCTCCGGAGATAATCTCTCGATTATTTTCCAGCGCGCAGGACTTACTGACCGAGACCTATACGCGTTTATGCAAAGTCACCCGGCCAGCAAAGCTCTAAAACGCATCCACCCCGGCCACGAACTTGAATTCCACATCGAAAACAAACAACTACTCGGCCTGAGATACCGTGAAGACCGCCTCAACAGCCAGCTATTTACCCGCAACACGCAGCAAAAATTTGATCACAAGATTGAAACCCTATTGCCAGACATCCATACCGCCTATCGACAAGCCACCATCGATAACTCGCTATTTTTAGCCGGACAAAAAGCACAGATGGATGCCGAGCTCATCATGGAGCTGGCCAACATCTTTGGCTGGGATATTGATTTTGGGCTCGATATTCGCAAAGGCGATCACTTCAAGGTTCTCTACGAAGAGCGATTTCTCGACGGAGAAAAAATTGGCAACGGCAACATCCTAGCGGCGGAGTTCACCAACCAAAAAACGACATTTAAGGCCGTGCGCTACCAAGATACCAAAGGCAACGCCCACTTCTACACACCCGAAGGCAACAGCATGCGCAAAGCCTTCTTGCGAGCCCCGCTGGATTTTCGTCGCATCAGCTCAAACTTTAATCCCAAGCGCCTGCACCCGATCAAAAAGGTGGTTCGAGCCCACCGCGGCACCGATTACGCAGCTGCCCGGGGCACCCCAGTCTGGGCATCCGGCAGCGGTAAAGTCATCACCTCGACCTACAATAGAGCCAGCGGCAATTACATCGTCATACAGCATGGTAACAACATCCAAACCAAATACCTGCATTTGAACAAACGTAAAGTCAAAGTGGGGCAGCGAGTGAAACAGCGACAGGTGATCGGCACCGTGGGGACTACCGGCTATTCAAGCGGGCCACACCTTCATTACGAATTTTTATTGAATGGCGTTCATCGCAACCCTCGTACCATTTTGCAAAAGCTGCCAAAAGCCAAGGCGATCGCCAAGTCGGAACGCGCACGCTTTGATCAAAATACGAAACCCATTTTGGCGGCACTGGAACAACACCACCAACAGATATTACTGGCCACCACCACGGGCAAGAGCCAATGAATCCTCTTTATATTGGGCTGATGTCGGGTACCAGCGCTGACGGTATTGACGCCACACTCATTGAAATCAACGGTCATCAGGTCGAACTGAAAGGCCATCTGGAAGTCCCCCACAACGCCGCTTTACGAGCGGCGATTTTGAATCTATGCGAAAGTGGCAATCACGAAATTGACCGCATGGGTGAGCTAGATCAACAACTAGGCAAAGCCTTCGCCCAAGCCGCCATCGCCTTGTTACAACAACAACAACTGTCACCGACGCAGATCACCGCCATCGGCAGCCACGGCCAGACCATTCGTCATCGCCCCTCGGCAACGCAAGCATTCACCCTACAAATCGCAGACCCCAACCAAATTGCCCACCTCACCGGCATCACCACCATCGCCGATTTTCGCCGCAGAGATATGGCGGCAGGCGGCGAGGGCGCACCACTGGCGCCAGCCTTCCATCAAGCGGTATTCAGTCACGATGAGCAAGAGCGACTCATCATCAACATTGGCGGGATTTCGAATATCAGCCACTTAAAGGGCCACTCTCTGCTAACCGGATTCGACTCTGGCCCCGGTAACGCCCTGATGGATGGATGGATAAAAAGGCACAAAAATCAGGATTACGATACGGGCGGCGAGTGGGCCAACAGCGGCCGGCCTGACAGTAGGCTGCTCGAGCGCATGCTCAAGCATCCATACCTCTCTCGGCCAACACCCAAAAGCACAGGGCGCGAAGACTTTCACATGAAATGGCTGGACCAGCTGCTTGCCGACACGTCTTACCCACAGGAGGATCGGGATGTTCAGGCAACCCTGCTCGAGTTCACCTGCCAAACAATTGCTCTTCATATTCAGGCGCTGGACGCCCAGCCCGATGGCATTTATATCTGCGGGGGCGGCGCACTGAACAACACACTCATGAATCGACTTAACGACATTTGCCCCACTCAAGTCTGCACGACCGACATTCTTGGCATTGCGCCACAACAGGTGGAAGGCGCAGCATTTGGCTGGCTTGCCCATCAGACTCTCTGTAGAGCCAGTGGCAACTGCCCAGCGGTAACAGGCGCCGAAAAAGAAGTCGTTCTTGGAGGGGTATATTACGCGTAGAAAGGCGAGACGTAAGAACTGACGAATTAGAAGTAGAGAAAACCTTCTTCACTAACTAAGCGCGTCTCTTCATCTGGCCCAAAGGGCACAGTACCAACGAAGGGAAACAACTCGACCGGACTTCGCCCCATCACCCCCATGCGCGTCTCGCAAACACGAATATCAATCACACCAAACGCACTCAGTTTGGCGGCTAAGTCGACCAACACTTTGTTTTGTGGGTATTCCTGCTTAAAAAACACCGCCACTTCAGGCCCATGAACCACCATGGTCGCTGGCGGCAACTGCCCCTGTAAACGCCCATCCAAGAAGAGCATTTCAGCGCGCAATAACGCCGAGTGCAGCTCTTCAGGGGTATTCAGCTCTAGGCGAGCCAGATAGCCTGACGCTTCCGTAAGATCTTCAGACAAAGCCGGAGAGGCAGCAAACGACAGCGAAACAAGAACAATGAAAACCCACGCAATAGGACGCACAGACACTCCAGAACGGAAGCTAAGGTATAACGGCGACTATTGGCCTAGCGCCGTAGGATAAAAAAGCACTGGCACGACCACAAAAAGCCGTCTTTATATGGAAAACGACGAGCCACAGCCACAGGTCGAACTGGCATTGGGGTTTTGAATGACAAATTTTGAGCCCTGTAACCCCTCTTCGTAATTCACCTCTGAGCCAGCAATATAAGGATAGCTCATGGCATCCACGAGCACGGTAATGCCGTCTTTTTCAATAATGGCATCGTCGTCCGACACCAACTCATCAAAAGTAAAGCCATACTGAAAACCAGAACAGCCGCCACCCGTCACGAAGACTCTCAATTTCAAGTCCTCATTGGCCTCCTCTTCGACCAGAGAACGCACCTTATCGGCGGCGCTATCACTGACCAAAATAGCCTGAGGGGTAAATGTTTCGGGATTAGTCATTCAGTACTCCAACGTATCAACAGCCGCTCGGTAAAGACACCCAACGGTACACCAGTTGAGCGCATTATCCCTTTACCCGACTAAAATGGTCAAGTATTGCTGGCAACTTCTGCATCAGCCATCTGATTTTCAGCCGGCTCTGCTTTCACGCTCTTGCCACCCTTACCGGCACCGCTGTATAGCAAGCTGCCATTGACCTGAGCGCCCTTCACCATTTCGATCATGTTGTAATGTACATTACCTTGAACCGCAGCCTTTGCCGCCAACTCAACATGCTTGGATGAATGAACATCACCGTGAACCGCACCATTAATGACAATGGTCGGCACGCAGATTTCGCCCTCGACCAAGCCTTTTTCCATGATGCGAACCCGGGCGTCAGAGCCCTCCTCTGCGTATATGTTGCCTCGCACGCGCCCCTCGATCTCGAGATTTCCATTGAAGTGGATGTCGCCAACCAACTCTGTAGATTTCGAGATTAACGTCGTACTACCTGATGCAAAGCCCATAGTTTTTTCCTTTTTTCCCCACACGTTATTTAGCTCTCCTGTACCAGCCAGCCAAATTTCTTTTCAACCACAACGGAATCTTTTCCTGTCGACTTGGCAATGAGTTCAATTCTTTCAGGCTCAAAGTTTTCCGGCAGGTTTAACCGCCCCTCGATGGTCTGAAAGTACTTAAATCGTAATTTAATGTTTTCGTAGCTTACATTGTCTGACACATCCTTTAGCGATAGCGTGACCAACTGCTCACCCTGCTCTTCGCTCAATTTTTGCCGACCCACAATCGTGAAACTGAGGTTGCCATTAAGCATGGTGTGCCTTGTTGCCAACTGCTGTACCACTAGTTTGTATTCATACTGACGAGAAGCACCCGTCGATATCACATTGAGTGAGCCGATGCTTAACCCGCGTTTATTGCCTGTTGGCGCCATTAAACTGCGGTAAAAACTTATGTCTTCTTGCAGGGCTGCGATCTCGGTTTTCAGCTCGATCACTTCACCGCGAACCCCCTCACTGGCCTTGCGATCGACTTGCGCACCCAACTTAAGATTGGCCACCTCTTGGCGGTAGTTATCGGCCTCTTCAACCTTGGCCGCCAATTGAGTTTTTAACAGATCACGCTCGGCCACGGCGTCGGCCTGCATGGCCCGCCCCTGTAACTGCCCGTACCAGAAGCTGCCCGTCACAGAAACGGCAAGTAACAGCAGCACTCCGACCACCAGCAACGCCCGCATCCACGGTCGATAAGGTACGGCGACGACACGATATTGTTTACTGCCTTTTACGGCGGTCATAGATCTCTCCCTTTCATCTATTTCGGACCAAGAACACCTGCTGCAAATCCGCTTACCGCAGCTTTGTCGGGCGTCTATCTAGGGCAGAATCGCCACTTGATTTAGACCCGCGGTCTCTTCAAAGCCGAACATAATGTTCATATTTTGAACGGCCTGACCCGAGGCGCCCTTGGTTAAATTATCAATCACTGACAATACCACTACCTTGCCACGCTGCTGAGGCTCGAAGACCGCAATCCGGCAAGTATTGACACTTTTAACGGTGCGGGTCTGAGGATGGCTTCCCGCTGGCAACACATCGACAAACGGCTCATTGGCATAGCGCTCTTCAAACAGCGCCTGCAAATCATCAACAGAGCCTTTCAGATTTGCGTATAAGGTGGCATGTATACCCCGAATCATCGGCAACAAATGCGGCACAAAGGTGAGATTGACCGGTGCCTCACCATCGGCCAAAACATCCGTAAGCCCCTGCTCGATTTCGGGTAAATGACGATGCCCATTGCAAGCATAGGCCTTAAAGCTATCGCTCACCTCAGACATTAAGTTGTCGACACTGGCCTGGCGACCGGCACCGCTAACACCAGAGGCCGCATTGGCGACAAGATCCGTCGGATCAATGAGGCCACTTTCAAGCAGAGGGATAAAGCCCAGCTGAGTGGCGGTCGGATAACAACCCGGACAGGCGACGAGTTGTGCATCCTTTATCTGTTCGCGATTTACCTCAGGTAAACCGTAGACCGCCGATGAAATCAACTCGGGGCAACCGTGCTCTTGTCCGTACCACTGCTCCCACACTTTCTGATCGCGAATCCGAAAATCTGCCGACAAATCGATCACCCGAACACCACGCGAAATAAGCTGGGGCATCATCGCCTGAGCCACACCATGAGGGGTGGCAAAAAACACCAGATCGCACTGCGCTAGCGTATCAACATCGGGGGCGGTAAATTGAAGGTCAAAAAATCCACGCAGACTTGGGTAGAGTTGATCCACTCGGACACCGTCTTCTGCTCGTGAAGTAATCACTTTGACTTCCGCTTGCGGATGATTGGCCAGCAACCTTAACAACTCAACACCGGTATAACCTGTGCCGCCCACAATTCCCACTTGGATCACTTTCACGCGCTTTACTACCTCTATTTAATGACTAGCCTCGTCGATTCGATGCCTTTACGTTTGCTCGACAACACATTTATCGCCACAATAGACCGCAAAACACCGGAAACGACGGACAAAAGACGAGCTCCGTATTCAGCCCACTAGTGTATAACAATCACTTGCATAAGCAATGCGCGCGACATGCTCGCAGCTTGAGAAGCCGATGCCTGAAAAACAAACCCCAACTGATAGCCGTGAATCTTGGCTGACCCAACGCCTCCATTTACTGCTCGACTCTCTTCGCCATCAGTTAGCTCACTTAGATGCACTGCCTCAGCTAACTCTGTTAGGCCTAATTATTGGTCTGGCTTCAGCGGGTATTATTGTTGCCTTCCGTTTAGCCGTCGACGGGCCTCTGGAAATGCTCTTTTCCAGTCACGCCGAAGACTTCGAGTCACTACCGCGAATTTGGCATTTTTTGCTACCACTGTTTGGCGCCTTCTGCATAGGCGTATTGCTGCACTACATACCCAAGCACCGTCGCCAAGTCAGTGTTGGCCATGTATTGGACAGACTCCATAACCATCAGGGAAAACTGCCCGCCTACAATTGGACCGTGCAATTTGTCGGGGGAGTGCTAGCACTTCTGACCGGCCAATCCATGGGTAGGGAAGGCCCCGCAGTTCACCTCGGCGCCGGCGCCGCCAGCCAAGTGGGGCAGTGGCTGCGACTGCCGAACAATTGTCTGCGCACACTCATTGGTTGCGGCGTCGCCTCGGCCATTGCCGCCTCGTTTAACACCCCCATGGCGGGTGTGATTTTTTCCATGGAAGTTATCCTCATGGAATACACCATCGCCGGCTTTATCCCAGTGATGATGGCCTCGGTCACTGGAGCAGTTATCGGGCAAATGATTTTTGGTCATGACCCCGCCTTCGCCATAGCGCCCTTGCAGATGAACACCTTGTGGGAGCTTCCGATCATCGGAATGGCGGGTCTGATTATTGCGCTTTTTGCCGCGGCCATCATTCGCTTGCAACTGCTCTTTAACCAACAACATCACTTGCCTATCATCGTTCGACTCACCTTTGCCGGTGCGGTCACGGGGGCGCTGGCCTTTTGGTATCCACAAGTACTGGGCGTGGGTTACGACACCATAGGCTCCGCCATGCATGGCGATCTTGCGGTACAGCTGCTTATCGGTATTCTTTTTGCGAAGGTCATTGCCACAACCGTGAGTGGCGGCTTGGGTATGCCCGGAGGTGTAATTGGCCCCATGCTTTTTATTGGCGCCATTTTAGGCGGCATCATTGGTATCACCACCAATGCGCTAACACCTGATAGTGGTGCCAACCCGAGTTTCTATGTGCTTTTGGGCATGGGCGCCATGATGGCGGCAGTGATCAATGCTCCCCTAGCGGCATTGATTACGGTATTTGAGCTGACCCACAACCCCAACACCATTTTTCCAACCATGCTGATCATTGTTATTTCCGTGATCGCCACTCGGCAGATCTTTCGCTGTGAGGGTATTTTCATCGCCCAGCTTGAAGCCAACGGCTTTAATCTCAACAGCGGCCCAATTCGCCAAGCCCTCGATCGCGTCGGTGTGCGCAGCGTCATGGAAACACAATTTTTGCGCTGCCCACATCAGTTAAGCGTGCATCAACTGCAACAGCGGCTGCAACAGCACCCGCAGTGGTTAGTCGTCGACGACCACGAAAAAGACAAATACCTACTTGCCGCGGCAGATGTCTCGGCATTTTTGAACAATACCGAATTGAGCGAAGACGAATCACTACAACTGCGCTCCATTCCCGGCCGCCAATGGCAATTGAAGCCGATTCACCAGCAGGCCAGTCTCTACGAGGCCCAACAACAACTGCAACAGTTTAAGGCCGACGCTCTCTATGTTGAACGCCAGGCTTCACCCTGGTTATCCCCTGTCATTGGCGTGATCACTCAAGAGCACATCGATAATTACTATCGTGTATGATCCCTACTTTCGTCACTCAATTTAAGAAGGATGTCTCGCCAGTATGTTATGGGTAAAAGCCTTTCATCTCATTTTTATGGTGTGCTGGTTTGCCGGTATCTTTTATCTGCCGCGACTGTTCGTCAATCACGCCATGGTTAGCGACCAAAACACCCGCGCTCAATTGGCCCAGATGGAGCGCAAGCTTTACCGCTTTATCACCCCTTTTATGTTTCTCACCGTTGGTTTTGGCGCCTGGCTGGCCAGCTACAATCTCGACTACTACCTGCAAAGCCCTTGGTTTTTGATCAAACTGGCCCTGGTTGCACTGCTCGTTATCTATCACTTTTATTGCGGCCGAGTCGTTAAACGGTTCGCCAACAACGAAGACAAACGCGGTCACGTTTATTACCGCATATTCAACGAACTCCCAGTGCTTATTTTATTTGCCGTGATGCTTTTGGTGGTGGTGAAACCGGCACTGTTTTAGACTCCTTATTAGCATCGCCCAAAACCGAAAAAATCGCTCTAAGGCGCAACAGGACAAATCCCCAGCCTGTGTTAGACTCAAATGAATCAGGAGCCTACAAGGGAAGGACGATGACTGAATTTGAGGCCGCCACACCAGTGATCATGAGTTTCTCCAGTCATGATCCCTCCGGCAGTGCCGGGATTCAGGCCGACATTGAATGTGCCGCCAGCCTCGGCTGCCACTGCACCCCCATCATCACCACCCTGTGCGCCAAAGATACCCGCGATACCAAAGAGATCATCCCTGTCGAGGCATCATTACTCATAGAGCAAGCTCGGGCAATTCTCGAAGACATGCAAGTGGCGGCCATCAAAATCGGCTATTTGGGCAGCGTCGAGAACGTTGAAGCCGTACACTCGATCCTGCGAGACTACCCTCGAATTCCCGTGGTTCTAGACCCGGTAACTAGTGTCTGCAACAGTGAACTGATGGAGGCGCCAAGTGTTATTCGCGCCACCGAAACACTGCTGCTACCCCAGGCACTCATCACCACCCCCGACCTAGTTGAAGCCCACGAATTAGCCCAACAAGGCGACACCATCGACGCCTGCGCTCAGGAAATTCTAGAAACTGGCTGTGACTTCTTGCTGATCAGTGGCGCCAAGCGCACACAACACAGCTACGAAAACCACCTCTACGGAAAACAAGGTCTCATCAAAAAATACAGCTGGGAGAGACTCAAACTGTTTTCTCATGGCAGCGGCGCCACCTTAGCTGCCAGTATTGCCTGCTACCTTGGTCACGGCTTAAGACCCAAAGAAGCCATCGCCCAAGGACAGAACTTCACTTGGCACTCACTGGCTAACAGCCGTCGATTGGGCATGGGCAAACGCATACCCAATCGCTTCTTCTGGACCAACAAACAAAAATCTCGCAACGCTGGCAGCGCCTGAGCTTTTTCCACGCAATTGAACCGAGCGCAACAACACTAGGTTTTGGGTGCCGACGCTAGTTCATCTCGCATTTATTCATCGCCTTAGGGATAATGGCGCCTTTACCGATCTGCAGGCGTTAAGGATTCCCCATGAGTCGCTCTACCGAATTATTTGAACAAGCCCAGAAACACATTCCCGGAGGCGTCAACTCGCCGGTCCGAGCCTTTAAAGCCGTGGGCGGAACCCCTGTGTTTTTCGAGCGCGCAGCAGGCGCCTACCTGTTTGATGCCGACAACAAACAATACATCGATTACGTTTTGTCTTGGGGCCCAATGATTCTTGGGCACGCGCACCCTGAGGTCATTGAAACGGTGATCGAAAAGGCCCGCCAAGGTTTGAGTTTTGGTGCCCCCACCGAGATTGAAACCACCTTGGCCGATCGCGTCTGTGAGATCATGCCCGGCATGGACATGGTTCGCTTCGTCAATTCCGGCACTGAAGCCACCATGAGCGCCATCAGATTAGCCCGCGGCTACACCGGCCGAGACAAGATCATTAAGTTTGAAGGTTGCTACCACGGCCATTCCGACTCTCTATTGGTGAAGGCAGGTTCCGGTGCTCTCACCCTGGGTGTTCCCAGCTCACCCGGCGTTCCAGAATCACTGGCCGACCACACGGTAACACTCACCTACAACGACATTGAAGGCGTCAAACAAGCCTTTAGCGAAATTGGTGAGCAAGTCGCTGGGGTTATTGTCGAACCTGTTGCAGGCAACATGAACTGCGTCCCCCCCATCGACGGCTTTCTCGAAACCCTTAGAGAGCAATGCGACCAGTATGGCGCCGTGTTTATCATTGACGAGGTAATGACGGGTTTTCGTGTAAGCCCGACCGGCGCGCAGGGACACTATGGTGTTGAAGCGGATTTGACCACACTCGGTAAGGTCATGGGTGGCGGCATGCCAGTGGGCGCCTTTGGCGGCAAAAAAGAAATCATGTCTCAAATTGCACCTCTCGGGCCTGTCTATCAGGCCGGAACCCTATCGGGCAATCCTGTGGCAATGGCCGCCGGCTTGAAAACTCTCGAACTGATTTCAACCGCAGACTTCTACCAACCACTGTTCGCGAGAACCGATCGCTTAGTGGCGGGGCTCAACACCGTTGCCCAAAAGCATGGTATTCCCTTTACCAGCAACCATGTTGGCTCTATGTTTGGTTTCTTCTTCACCGACGAAGCCAAAATCACCAATTACCAACAGGTGATGGCTTGCAACAATGATCGCTTTAATCAATTCTTTCATGGCATGTTAGCCGAAGGGGTGTACTTGGCACCGGCCTCATACGAGGCGGGCTTTTTGTCGGCGGCGCACACAGATGAAGACATTGAGAAAACCTTAGCCGCAGCCGATCGAGTGATGGCGAGCCTATAGCTTAAGATCAACAGGTTCCGCGTTACAGACTGAGAACTGAACTGACAAGCGGCCACTCAATCTCTATTGAGTGGCTTTTAGATGAAACCACCTTAACCCTGAAGTTCGAGCAAAGCCTCAATTTGCCGATGCGCTTTTTCTGAGGCGTCGATGATGTGGCAACCAGACCAAGCCGCTGTCGAACCCTCAGGGTCCCTTACCCAAAGACAGTCAACTCCCAAGTGAATGGTGCTCTCATCAAGTATCGGTGTAGGCAGTTGCAGATCGAGCTGGTAGACATGATCAGGCTCTAGGGCGACATCGCCCATCAACATCAAGCCTTCGTGGTGAATATTCACCAAACGGCCCACATAGACATCGCGGTTAGTATCGTATATTTCGACGACGCCACTGACGGTGCGTCTTTCTAGGCGGCGCTGATAGTGACGATTGACTTCACTCATCGTCACCCTCCGGTTTCATACCCTCGGCTTTTGCATTCAGACTTTGGAAGATATTTTCCAGGGCCCGCTCGAAGAATGGTTTAGAGCTGCCGGCAATGACCTTCGCCTTGTGAGAAAGCATGGCTCGGGCCAACTCCAAGCCCGACTTCATCGCGACCTTTTTACCCATTTGATCGACGAGCATGTAATGCAGTGTTTTCGAATTGTACCAAGCTACTTTCAAACGCTTGCCGCCTTCGAATTCGAACCAGGTGCCAAACTCGATCATCTTCAAATTCTCGACCATACGCTCTTCTTCGGGTGAAGGCTGATCCTCCGGCTCTGAAGACTGGCCAGCTTTTTTCGCCGCCATGGCTTCAAGCTTAGTGCGCATGGGTTCGGGGGCGGGATCGACCTGCTTACTCTGCAGGGCCATTTTCTGTAAAGAGAAGAGCGCCTCTAACAGCTTTTTCCCTTTAGCTTGATCGTATCCGATGGTCTCGAATCCCGTTTCGAGTACATCAAGTAAGCTATCGTGCATCTCTAACTGACGTGTTTTGTCGGCATTTTTGTCTTTGGGCTCAATACTCCACAAGACATCATCAATAACTTGAATGGCTCGAATCCAGCTTTCCGACTCTTCGCCGTAGCGAAGCAGCAAAAACGCCATGTAATCTGACCAAGGTTGCAACAACATCAGCAATACTGCCGAGGGCAATTCTTTGCCGTCGGTGCGAGCGCGAACTTCTTCGTTAACTCGAATCTTAACTTCTCTGAGCTTTTCTTCGCCCTGCACCTTTTCCATGGCGCGACGTTCCATCAACTCCTGACGTCGAGAAATTTTCTTGGTATAGCTACTGAACTCCAACAGCAATTCAGCAAACAAGCGCACATCATTTTTGAACTCTTCCAATACTCGCGACACGATATTTTTGATCTTGTCGTAAATGTCGTACTGGCAGGTACCGTCGTTACTCACCCACTTCACACCAGCTTCGGCCATATTGTTCAGCAGTAGGCGAGCGGGATGCTCGGTTTGTTCAAAAAAGTCTTTATCGATAAACGCAATCTTCAGAAACGGTGTGTGCAGATAACTCAGTAGCGCTTTAATGGAATCCGGTAGGTTATCGTCTGAAAGCATGTATTCAAATAACATTCCCACCAAATCAATGGTGTGCATGTCGCTGGGATCAACGGCGCCCTCTTCATCATCCTCATCTTTCAGTTGGTCTACTAATTGCGAACTCACACCGCCCACCGTTTGCGGTGCCAGTGTGCCCGGTTGAGCCTCGGCAATTTGCTGGCCTGT
The DNA here is from genome assembly GCA_050633365.1 of Cellvibrionaceae bacterium. Lineage (GTDB taxonomy): Bacteria > Pseudomonadota > Gammaproteobacteria > Pseudomonadales > Cellvibrionaceae > Pseudomaricurvus. The sequence goes on from JBOEGJ010000018.1 coordinate 14,252, forward strand.
GACTGACAGCGCTTGAGTCTGGAGATTCTGCAACGCCCCTACCAACTGATTATTGGTGTAGACCATGGCAGGACGGCCACCGGGCGCAGCAGCGCCACCGGAAGGAGCATAGCCAGCAGGTGGGGCTGAGACACCACCCGGCATGGGGGCCTGGCCACCTTGCTGCGGCGGTGCAAACCCGCCAATATGGCTCTGCAGTGTTCGAATAGCGTCAACTAAACGCCCTTGATATTGCTCTGTGGGCAAGGACGCATCTGGCGAGGGAACATAACCGGGAGTTGCACTCGGTGGAGCGCTGCCCATCTCGGGTAATTCAACTTGATCAGCCTCGGCGCCACTCCACTCTTCGTAAGGCATTTCTTCAACTTGGGCCACCGGCGGAGCTTCATTGGTGGCGGGGCGATAGCGCAAGTTTGGCAGTATGCCTTTACCGCTAAAATAGTGATTGAGATCATCAAGGATGTCGGCCAATTGCGACACCAATAAGCGATCAAATATTTTGTAGGCGATAATCTTAGTTTTGGTACTCAGCGTGACTCGCTGGAAACTCTTGCGCAGAGATTCACAGTACTGAACAGGGCCTGCGGGGTTTCCTCGATCGCCAACTTTCTGGCCGCCATTTAGCACCGCTAAACGTTGATTCAGCGCCCATAGGGATTCGGTGTAATGATTTTCGGCTCGATGCGTGATCGAGGAGATGGCGATGGTTTCTTCGAGATCTTCGTTATCGACCAGAGACAACATGTCGCCCTGGTATTTTTCTTCGCCGGTGCTGGTATCCAATTCACGTCGCTTGAACTTGACGAAACCCTCGCCAAGATAGCCGAGAAAATAGCGCTCAAGCTCTGGAAACTGCTGCCTTAATAGACGCTGCTCTTCGGCCAAATCGCCTTGCTCTTGATTGGTTTTAGCATCTTCAGCGTACTCCAGCAGCTGCCCGTCAAGCTCTTTGGCAAACTGCGTAAAACGCTCACCCGCATGCTCTACCAACAACGCTTGGCAGGCCTTTAGATGCTCAATGATCACCTCTTCGGTGAGACCGCCAACCGCAGGGGATGATTGTGGCTCAGGGTTACCCAGTTCGCTCATATGATTTCGAGTCTTATCCGTCACTTCCATGATTCACTTAGACCTATAACAGCAAGTGTAGACAATAAATAGCTAGGCCTAACATAACGACGTGCTATAACCAGCTGCCATCGGACCTCTATTTTTTCGAGTTTTGCAGTCCGCAGCCTTTTGAGCCCGTTATAGGTACCGCCTACTATGCGACAGTTCTTATACAAGAGGCAAAAAGCCGTTAAGCAATTAAGTGGGTTAGCTTAACACTTATGTGACGGAGTTCACAAAAATGACCCCCTACTAAGGTGCCGCTCATCCCCTCCTTGAACCGCTCGCCCAACAAACCACTTAGAGCTCGCTTGCCAGGCGACGCTGCAGTCGATTCGCCCGGGAGCAGCTATTGCCACACAACCGGCTGGCCTGATCTGCAAAACGCTGTGCCTGAGTCAGGTCGCCAAGCGCCAAATAACTTTCGCTCAGAATTAGATAGAACGCCGGCTGTCGACGGTCGATTCTTAAACCCTGTTCTGCCAAGGCAATAGACGAGGCCCAGCGCTGATCACGCAAGTGTGTTTCGGCCTGCTGCCGCAGTTCTTGAATAATCAATGCGGGGCCGGGCTCAGCCGGAGCAGTAGACGTCGCGTTTGGCGCCACTGAAGCTGGAGCGGTGGGCTCATATGACGCCCCTGAAGATTGATTGCCTTGGCTGTGAATAGGCGCCTGAGTGCCGTGCTCAGCATGATTGATTGCAGGCCCGCTTTGACACCCCACCAAAAACACTCCCAACACTACTGCTCTGACTGCGACTCCTAACCTCATGACACTCTTCTCTTCAATCCCGTAAATGACAGCCCTGAACGATCAACGCTCAAAACCACTTTTTCATCCAGTGTAATACTGGGTTTTCCACCCACTCGCACGGCGCCTTTTGAACTGGCCGGTGCTGATGAAAGGGCACCAAACGCGCGTTTCGGCAATTTTCACCACTTCGAAGACCCGTGGTGCGATCAACCCACAAATACTCCACCTCGGCCGAAGGTAAAATATCCAGCCCTTGAGTAGCCAATTGACTGTAAATATCGGCCCACACTTTGAGCGCCCCACCACCACCGGTTAAAGGTGTCGCGCCATTGTCGTCGCGGCCAATCCACACCACTCCGAGATGCTGACCACTGAACCCGGCAAACCAACTGTCTCGCTGATCGTTGGTGGTCCCAGTTTTTCCTCCCAGCGCCAAGTCTCGGGGCAGTAGCTGATAGGCCGAGCGCCCGGTGCCCTCTTCCATCACCGATTGCAGCGCGTACTGAATCAACTCGACCGATTGCGGCTTTACCGGTTCAGACAAAGTTAATGGGTAGCGATTGAGCGGTTCTCCTGCTGCGGTTTCTACCGAGCGAATCGATCGCAACGGCATCACCACGCCATCGTTGGCAATGCTGTGGTAGAAGGTCGAAACTTGCGCTGGGCTTAGTTCCAGCGTTCCCAGCAATAGTGATGGAACCTGTGGAATATTCTTGTCGACCCCCAACTGTTTCAAGGTCGCGGCGACAGCCTCTAAGCCAACGGTCATCCCCAATCTCGCCGTGGCTTGATTATATGAGCGACTCAAAGCATCGATTAACAACACCTCGCCATGGGATTGGCGATCAAAATTTCTCGGCTGCCAACGCTCTCCGTCAGGCCCAGCAACAGTTACGGCGCCGTCACTCACAGGCGACGAAAGATGATAGGCGTGATCAGACTCCAACGCAGCCAAATAAACCGCGGGCTTAACCAACGAACCTATCGGCCTCGAGGCATCGAGTGCGCGATTGAATCCGGCGAACTTAGCGTTGCGATCACCCACCACAGCCACCACTTCACCACTGCCAACCGCGGTCATCATCACCGCGCCCTGCAAAGGTTCTGCCGTCAAGCCGTGCCGTCGCTCCAAATCTGTTAAGCGCTGCGCGAGAGCTTTCTCGGCCTTACGCTGAATCGAAAGCGACAGGGTGGTATAGATATTGAGACCTTCCGAGCTGAGCTCCTCATCGGAGTAATCTTCGCGCAACTGTCGCTTAACCAAATCAATGAAGGCGGGAAATTCACTCAGACGACGAGCCTTACTGCTGACGATATTGAGGGGTTGTCGCTTGGCTTGTCGGCTCTCTTCAACCGATAACAGCCGCTGTTGAGCCAACACATCCAACACCAAATTACGCCGCTCTAGCGCTCTGGCCGGATTGCGCCAGGGATTGTAGTAAGACGCCCCCTTTACCACTCCAACCAACAAGGCAATTTGTGAGGCATCAAGACTTGCCAGAGGCGTACCAAAATAGTGTTTAGACGCCAGACCAAACCCGTGTATTTGCCTCGGGCCGCTCTGACCGAGATACACCTCGTTCATGTAGGTTTCTAGAATTTCAGACTTGGAATAATGCACTTCCAACAAGACCGACATCACCGCCTCGGTGATCTTTCGAGACAATTTACGACTGTCGGTCAAGAAAAAGTTCTTCACCAATTGCTGGGTCAAGGTGCTGCCACCTTGAACAACTCGACCGGACTGAAGATTAACCCAAGCCGCTCGAGCAATCGCCTTAGGAGAAACGCCCCAGTGATTGACAAAATTTCGATCTTCTACCGCAATCAATGCTTCGCCCAGTAACGGCGGCACTTGGGACAATTGAATCAAGTCGCGATCTTCTTGCCGGCGCGGATAAATGCCGCCGATTAACGCCGGCTCTAATACCAGTATGCGAGCGGCCTTGCCGCGCACCACCGTCAAGCCGGTCAATAGTCGATTCTGCAGCTGCAGCCGCACATGACGAGAGGGCTCAGTCACACCACCGCGCTGAAACTGGCGCGTATAAATTTCAATGCTATTACCTTGTCGACGCCACTGTCCGGCGCGCGACACTCGCGAAACTGATTGATAGTCGAGCGCGGTTAACTCTTCGACAATATCTTCGATTAACAGTCGCCGGCCGACGTACAACTCCATCGGCTGAGCGTAAACACGAGCAGGCAGCGCCCACTTGCGGCCGTCAAATTTGGATCGCACTTCAATATCGAGATAAACCACCCAACCCAAGCCAATCAACACACCGAGCACCAAGGGCCAGCGCAGCCAACGCCACAAGGTTCGAAAGAAAGAAGGAGGGGATTTTTTACTGCGGGATTTTTTTGCTCGACTCATAGGGCGAAGTGTACTGACTCTGAGCCCCCAGACAAGGCATAATAGCGCCCCTGAAAAACTTAAGGTGTGCTTTGGGCTAAGACCGCAAGCACTTGGCGTGCAGAAGCCGCCAACCACTCACTCAACACAGGCAGACATACCATGGCTGACTATCACGTTTACGGCATAGGCGCGGCACTCGTGGATACCGAAGTCGAAGTATCCGATCAAGATCTCACCAACTTGAATATTGATAAAGGCGTAATGACGCTAGTCGACGAGCCTCGCCAAACCGAACTCATCGAAAAGCTCTCTGGTCATTTGGTCGCCTCTAAACGAGCCAGCGGAGGCTCGGCCGCTAACACCATCATTGCCGCCAGCTATTTTGGCGCCAACGCATTTTACAGCTGTAAAGTCGCCAACGATGAAAATGGTGATTTTTACCTCAAGGACCTGCGCGATGCCGGCGTTGACTATCACGAAGAGCTGGAGCGCCAATCCGGTACCACGGGTAAATGTTTGGTATTGGTCACTCCCGACGCGGAACGCACCATGAACACCTATTTGGGCATCAGCGAAACAGTATCCAGCGCCGAGTTACACCCACAAGCCGCAGCCGCTTCGGAGTACGCTTACTTGGAAGGCTATTTAGTGTCTTCCGACACCGGACGCGCGGCGGCCATCGCCCTGCGTGAACAAGCAGAAGCCAATAACGTAAAAACCTCTATCAGCCTTTCCGATCCGGCAATGGTTGAATTTTTCCATGAAGGTCTCAGTCAAATGATCGGCGACGGTGTCGACTTATTATTCTGCAACGAAGGCGAAGCCTTAGGTTTTACTCGCACCGATTCATTGCAAGCCGCCACCACCGAGCTGAAGAAAATTGCCAAGACATTTGCCATCACCCTAGGCGCAGAAGGCGCCCTGGTTTTTGATGGCGAAAAAGAAGAACGCATCGCCGCGCATAAGGTCGATGCCATCGACACCAATGGTGCAGGCGATATGTTTGCCGGTGCATTTTTGTACGCGATCACCCACGGCTATAGCTTTGCCCAGGCCGGTGCTTTAGCCAGCCGCGCCTCAGCGCAAGTAGTAAGTCAATTTGGTCCGCGCTTACAGGCCGAGCAACACCAGAAAATACTGGATGAGGTATTGGGCAGCTAAAACTACCTAATAATTAGTCGAGAATTAGGGGGTGCGGTCTAGAAATACCAAACCCCTGAACAAAATCGACGCCTATGTCGGCGAGTTTCTGTTTCAGCGCATCAGTTTCTACATACTCCGCCACAGTCTTTAATGACATCGAGTGAGCCAGATGATTAATGGTACTTACCATGGCAAGACTCACCGATTCGGTCAGCATTGTTTTTACGAAGCTACCATCGATTTTCAGGTAATCCACCGGTAACTCTTTGAGATAACTGAACGACGACAAGCCACTGCCAAAGTCGTCCAAATAAAAACAGCTACCGCGATCTTTTAACAAGCGCATAAACTCAACTGCACTATCCAAATGACGAATGGCCGCTGTCTCAGTCACTTCAAAGTGCAACAGTGAAGCATCGATTCCTGCTTCATCGATAACATTCAGTACATATTCGGCCAGCGACGGATCCCCTAGAGTGAACCCCGATAGATTGACTGAATAAATTTTGTCAGGGAGATGACGTAAACGACGTTGACGAAGATGTTCGACAACCTGCTCAATTACCCAGCGATCGATATCATCCATCAAACCAAACCGCTCCGCCGCGGGAATAAATTCCACCGGGCTCACCAGCTCACCGGACTCGCCTTTTAGGCGAATTAATATTTCACTGTGGGCCAAACCACCACAGAGCTCAGGATTTAGTGCTGCAATTTCTTGCTCATAGAGGCACAAACGATTTTTCGACAAAGCATCGTTTATTTTTACCACCCAATTGATTTCATTGCGGCGCTGCTCGACTTCGCGATCTTTGTTGTAGAGATGAATACGATTGCGCCCCAGCTCTTTGGCGGCGCAGCAAGCCGCGTTTGCCGTCGCCAACACTTGCCCTTCTGACTCTGCATCTTGATCGATAACCAGTACGCCGATACTGACACCCACTTTGATATCGCGCCTATCCCATTGAAACTGAAACTGCTGCACTTCACTCAATAAAATATCGGCGATTCGCTGCGCGCCAGCCAAAGTGCAATTGCGCAACAACACACCAAACTCATCACTTCCCAAGCGCGCCAATAGATCTTGATTGCGCAATTTGTTCGACATTAAGTCTGACAGCTGGCGCAATAACTCATCGCCGCCGACGTGGCCGCAACTGTCGTTGATCACTTTGAATTGATAAATGTCGATATACAACAAACCGAAAGTGGTCTGTTTCTGCTGGGCAGCCTCAACCGCCTGAGAAATCTCTAACTCAAACGCCTGACGGTTTGGTAGTGCGGTTAAGGCATCGTGTTTTGCCTGCCAATTTAAGCGATGATTTTCTCGCCCAGCCTGACTGGTATCGCGAAAAACTATCAAGCAACCTTCGGTATGATTTGAACTATTGCGCAGAGCCACCGCCTGCACATTAATCAATATTGGTTTGTGCTCCTCTACGTACAACAGAGCTTCAGTCGCGGGCATATTGGCTTTTTGGCGATCCAAAATATCTTTGACGCAGGAGGTGAGTGGTTGATGATTTTTGGGATCAGCAATGACTAATAATTGATCCACGGGTAACCCGACACCACGCTGATCCCCCAGACGTAACAACTCACGAGCCATGGGGTTTACGGTGGCCACTTTGCCCTCGGCATCAACACTGATCACCGCATCGGAAATAGAGCACAACGTCATTTGAATGAGCGAACTTTGACGTAGCAATTGCTCACGAAAACGCTGCTGCTGATAATCGGTCGTCAACAGACAATGCCAGTCACCCGATGCGGTCTGAGAAACAAATTTTATTTGAGCGCTTTGACTCACGTCACCCAAGAAATGAAGTGTCTTTTGATCGCCGCGATTGACGCCGGCCCAATCCAGTGATTCACGAAAAAAGAGGCCAAAATCGACACCTTCGAGCTCTTGCGAACCCAATACCGTTGCAGATAGGAAGTTAGTACGCCGAATTAAACCATCGGAAGAAAGAAGGAAATAAGCGTCAGAAATGGCTTCAACAAAGGTATCCACATCAAAAAGAGAGGTGGCGATTTCATCACTCACTAAAGGCTCTGCAGCCATTTAACATTCCATTCATTAGTACAACATGGGTGCCTAACGATCAAACACCCTCTAATACTTCTAGAGCGCAGACGAACAAGGCAGGGCAATGCTAGCCCTGCGACAGAAGTTCGCGCAAATCAATAATGCCAGCATTGGCTCGAGAGATATACGAGGCCATGACCAGAGAATGATTGGCCAAAGCGCCGAAGCCGTCGCCATTCATAATAACGGGACTGAAGACCGGTTCTTGAGTGGCTTCTAGCTCTCGAATAATTTGTTGCACACTCACTTTTGCATTTTTCTTTTCGAGCACATCGGCAAAATCCACTTCGATGGCCTTCAAGAAATGCAACAGAGCCCAAGCACTGCCACGCGCTTCGTAGAAAACATCGTCAATTTCTGTCCATGGGGTTTTCACCACTACCTCGGCAGGAGCCGAGGTAGACTGACTGGCACGCTCTTCCCCCGCCAAATCCGTATTGAGTCGGCGCTGACCAACACTGGCACTCAAACGCTGGGACAAGCTGCCCAAACGAGTTTCAACGGTGCTGAGCCAGTAGCGCAAATTGTCGGCGCGAGCAAAGAATTGCGCATTATGCTGATCCTCATCGGCAAGACGCTGCAAATAATCTTCCAAGGATTTAACCCCTTGACGATACTCAGATTCAGATGCCGGCACAGCCCAGCTATTGTGATCAAAATTAAAGCGCGATTCGGCTCTAGCCAAAGCGCTATCTTCCGTCGACTGCGATTGCGAACGACTAAAAGCCTCACGCATCGCCTTACTTAAATCGCGGCTTTGAATCAACACGCCATATTCCCAATTGGGAATATTGTCGAGCCAAACACCAGGAGGAAAAATATCGTTGGACAGAAAACCGCCGGGCTTGTCGAGCAAGGTGCTCGTGACTTTGATCAGCGTCGTGGTGGTGGCCACCCCCACTAACATCGGTTGGCCGCTGGCCTTGGTGGCAACGCTGTCACGCACCGAATAAGAGCCTGGCTCGGTGCTCCAATAGAAACCCACCGCAACCGCCAATAGAAGAAACAGAGCGAATAAACCGCCTATTACGCGCATAAATACACCGCCTGCCAGTAGATCATCACGAATATCCTCTAATCGCTCACCGATACGCTGGCCGATCCCCGAAAGCCTTTCCATTTTCAACCCTTTTGCAGTCGTTAGTTAACGGCAGCCCAGCCTACAAAACGATGGGGCTAGCCTGCGCGCTAATTTCTTGTCCGTTCGCCATAATTAAAGTCACGGCGTAAGTTGCGTCAGCTGTCATCGCCTTATCATCTACATCCAACCGAAAAGCCATAATATGATAGCTGCCCGACTCAAACGTCAGAGTCTTGCCCGCTGGCACGGCGATACGATCTAAGCGACGCATGCGCATCATACCATCTCTGTGAAGGTGTTGATGCAATTCTGACGCCGCCGCAGCCTCCACGGTGACACGGCTCACAATCCGATCTTGCAAAGAATCATTCACCAACGCCAAATACACCACCGCCGTGGTTTGACCTGGCAGCGGCAAACGTATCTCGGCATTTTCGATGTACAGATCTGTCGCTGAGTCAGGGCCCGCAAATACTGCCGCGGACACACAAAACAAAAAGCTCCAAACACTCGCGCGAATGGTATTTCTCATAAATCCCCCAGATTCAGATATTCACCAAAGATAGCCGCCAGACTTAAAACCAAAGCCTTAGCTTGGATTTGCGGGTGCCGGCTTACCCAAGTAGTAACCCTGACCGCCGTCGACCCCTAACTCTAGCAGAGCTTGCCACTCGGATTCTGTTTCAACACCCTCAACTAGGAGCTTCACATCGCAGCTGTGAGCAATTTGCAGGAGCGATTTTACGAAGAATCGATTATCGGCATTGCTATCAATATTTTGCACAAAGCATCGATCCACCTTCAACGCAAACAGCGGCATACTTTGCAGGTAAGAAAACGCCGACGCGCCAACCCCAAAGTGATCGAGCGACAAATGTGCACCGCAGGCAACCACTCGACGACCAAAGGTTCTCACTTGCGCCTCATTAATTGACAGCGAAAATTCAGGCAGCTCCAACACCAAGCGCTTGGCAAACTCGCCGTGTTCCGACAAAAAGCCTTCCAACCAGCGAACAAAATGTTCATCGGCCATAGCATTAGGTGAAATGTTCACACACAACTTGGGGCCTTGCTGGCGATAGACATCGGCCAACATCTCGATCATCAACCGGTCTATCCGTGCGGCCATGCCAAAACGTTCAGCCATGGGCAGGAAGACGCCGGCATTCAAGAAGCCATCCCCCTCGGGAAGTCGGCAGAGAACCTCCCACTGATCGATGGTCTTGCCATCGCGCTCAAAAATGGGCTGAGTGTGAAAGGTAAACTGTCTCGAACGGATGGCATCCTCGAGCAGACTTCGCCATTGACCCGCACTGCGAGTTTCACCTTCATCACTGCCCGATTCATGCCACTGACAACCGCAAGCGCCCTGATGCTGCGCTTGGCGCAAGGCCAGATCCGCCTCTTCGAGAAGAGAGTTTCCCTGCATCACCGAGGCCGAGAACGACACCCCTAAGTGCAGCATTAATTCGTCGCTGTCGTTAATCCAACTCACCGCCTGCAACCCGGTAAACAGGGAATCGACACGCTGCCCAGCCTCTTCACGATCAAGGCAGGGAATAAAAGCACATAAATCCGCGCCCGAGCGGCGAGCGAGAATGACCCCGTCGGACTCTCCTGAGGCTTCCATCATGGCCCCAGCCACGCCCTTCAAACATTGATCGCCTGCATCGCGGCCATTGCGGTCGTTAAACTCAATGAGCCCGCCCAAATGAATCAATACCATGACACCGGCGCTGCCGCCTTTTTCGGACTTAATAAAGGCATCAAAACGCGAGTCAAAATCGCGGCGATTTGAGAGCTGAGTCACCGAGTCGAGATAGGCCTGTCGATGCAGCGATTCTGACAACTCAACCTGCTCTTGAAACATGGACTGGATCTTTTGCACCATGCGATTCATGGCCAAAACCATTCGTCGCAGCTCGGGAGTCCGGGGCAAATTATCTTGTACCGGGAACTCGCGCCGGCAAATCGCCTCGGCCTGGGCCTCGACCTGTTGCAGTGGACGCAGCATATAGCGTAAACCAATGCCGACCAGGCCGTAACACAACACCGCCGTCACCATGAACAACCACAGCTGCTCATTAAAAACTCGCCACAAGTCGCGATAGGCATAACCCGGATGGGACACCACCGCCACCTCACCCAAACGAAACCAGCCCGAAATTACTTCAGCCTTACCCTCGGGCTCGGGTAAATCAACCAGCTCTACAAACCAGTTGGGCACCCCCTCAATGAGAATCGGCGACTTACTTTCAACCACGGTGTCGCCCGATAGACTGGCGTAGTGGATATGCCGGTAATAACCGCGATCAAATACCACGTCGACGAAGGAGCGTATTTGCGCCTCGTCTTTCTCTTTCGCCGCATGAGAAATCGTCAATCCCAAAGAGGTCGCCGTGTCTTGCGCATGCACCGCCATCTGCTCGAACACATAGCCCCGCGCGTTGAAAACGCTGACAAAAACGTTGCCTGCCATCAAGCATACGATGAGAAAAGTAATCGCAAAGATCAGCTGTCTATAAAGAGTCACGTCAACGGTATCCTAAGTTCTTCGGGCTCTGCGGCTAACACAGCCCTCTGTTTTGAGTATTTCACCCCATAAAGATCTTCAGTGAATTGGCGGCTGAATCACTATTTTGGGTACAGCGCCAAGCTGAATGTCTCCTCGAATACGATATCCTTCGGCTGCTTTGCGCATTTGTTGATAGAGCCAGCGCCCTTCAGCATCATTTCTCGCGATAATCACCAAACTTTCATCGCTGACTTTAACGCGATTAGCGACCTCTTGAAGTACACCCAACACCTCATCATCGCGACGCGATAGCGCCCCTGGGGCGAGAGCAATTTCACTTCGCTGATCCCACTGCTCTTTGGCCGCGAGCGCCTGCTGATAGGCGACATCGAATTCCGCCAAAAGCGGATTGTTGGGTGCGATACGACGCGCCTGTGCGTAGTAGCTCCCAGCCCTTGCAAGGTTACTGTGGGCCAGCGCTTTTCGAGCCAGCTGAATGTAGCGAATGGCCACTAATTGCAGACCACTTTTTGCCTGTTGATTTTCAGGCTGCAACTTCAGCACTTCCGTAAATAGGCCATAGGCAGAATCGTAGCGAGGCGTGGTTAATCGATCGCGCCCCAACTGAAACTCTGCTCGTTGTAACATAGCCTGTATTCGCCGTTTGTGCGCTTGTTGACGCTCAATTTGGCGCTTTTTTTCCTGAGCCTGCTGCTGAGTCTGATCCACTGTGGGCTTTACCGGCTGTGGTTGGCAAGCACTCACACCCAGTACAAAAAAAATCACCCCAAATAGCCGTGCGGGGTGCTTAGTAAAAGTTTTCATGCGGTCATTCCAAGCCATTGTTACAATGCGCAGGAAACTCTGCCTGAGAAAGACAGTCAAAGCAACGCTCGACCTAGCTGACGTCACCCTCTATTTGGATCATGCTTTTTATGCCAAGCTCCACCGTTATCTCAAGACCACTCTCGACACTGCCGCTCGCCATAGTCGCGCTAGCCCTGATCTTTTTGAGTGCCGTCAGCCCAAACAGTTACGGGCAATTTGAGGACTCTGCGGCCAACTGGAACCCCAGCCCTCAAAACAACTTGGAGTTTTCCAGCCAGACAAGTTTTCTACCGGTTGAGCAAGCCTATCGTTTAAGCGCGCTGGTCAATGCGGCAGGCGAGAGCTCAAGCGAACAGCGTCAGCTGGCGCTGCACTGGGACATCGCTGATGGCTACTACCTTTATAAGCACCAACTCAAATTCGAACTCGATGGCAACCCCCTTGATCATCAACTGCCAGCCGGCCAATTCAAATACGATGAATACTTTGAGCGCGAGCTAGAGGTTTACTACGGCTCGCTAGATGTCGCCGTGTCTATACCGGTCGCTGCGAGCGCAGCGCAGCTCATCCGCGTGCACTCGCAAGGCTGCGCCGATGCTGGACTCTGCTACCCGCCCCAATGGCAACAGCTGTCGATTGAAAATGGTGAAGCTACGCTGATGGAATCACTGGCGCCAGCGCTGAGTAAGCCCGCTCCACCAGCCAACACTGAGCCCAATAGCGACAACCGTCACGGCCACTATGTTTGGGCCTTATTGGGAGCCTTAATAGGCGGCATCATTCTCAACTTAATGCCCTGTGTTTTCCCAGTGTTGTCACTCAAAGCGCTGAGTCTAGCCCGCAGCCGAGACAACCCCGCGCAACAACATTTGCACGGTTGGGCCTATACCGTCGGCGCTATTGCCACCTTTGTGATCATCGCTGCGATCATGCTGTCACTGCGCCAAGCTGGTCAGGCGGTTGGCTGGGGCTTTCAGCTGCAGTCGCCGGTAGTTGTCGCCCTGCTGGCCTATCTGTTTTTTATCATGGGGCTATCGCTATCGGGCTTTATTCAGCTCGGCGGCAAACTCGCAGGCGCCGGACAATCACTCACCGAAGGCCACAGCTACCGCTCATCGTTTTTTACTGGTGCCTTGGCAACCCTAGTCGCCAGTCCCTGTACCGCGCCGTTCATGGGAGGCGCTCTAGGCTATGCCGTAACTCAACCCCCCGTCATCGCCCTGAGTATTTTTGCCGCGCTGGGCTTTGGTATGGCACTGCCATTTCTCTTATTAACCTACTTCCCAAGTTTGTCACAAAAGCTGCCAAAACCTGGGCCGTGGATGGAAACGCTGAAACAAGCCCTAGCTTTCCCGCTGTATTTCACCGCGCTCTGGCTACTTTGGGTAGTGGGACGACAAACCAGTAGCGATAGCGTGGTGCTGGTTGTCGCTGGCGCAGTGGCATTGGCCTTTGCCGCTTGGCTTTGGCAACACCGCCCTCATCGTGTTTGGCAACAGTGTGCAGCCGCAGCGATTTTTGCCTTGGCCCTTTGGCCAATGGGGCAACTACAGCCTAGCCACACAAGCAATGCCACTCAATTGCAGAACGATTGGCAGCCCTTTACTCAAGCGCGATTACAGCAACTACTGGATCAAGGTCAGCCAACATTTGTGAATTTAACCGCCGACTGGTGTATCACCTGCCTTGCCAATGAAAAAACAGCTCTGGATACCGACAAGACACTCGCGGCCTTTGAGCGCTCAGGTGTGGTCAAGCTGAAAGGGGATTGGACTCACTACAACCCCGAAATCACACAACTACTCAATCAATTTGGCCGCAATGGCGTACCGCTGTATTTGATCTACTCAAACAACAATCCCGGTAAACCGGTGATCCTGCCACAACTGCTGACCGAACAAACCGTTATCGATGCCATTCGTACAGCCTCGGAAAACACGTTAGCCTCTCATTCGACGAAATAAGACCCAAATAACCTAAACTTCACAGAAGTTGTAAAACCCTGCGTCGAACTCGAGTCGAACAGGGTTTAACATCGCCAAAATCACCAAGACCGACGTTCAATAAACAGCCGAGAACTCATAAACGTCGCCAATCTTGTAGCCAAATTCAGCTAAGTTCACAAAATTCACCGACAGTGTGGACTAGCCAGTCATTTTACGGCAGAATCGCCTCAAAGCTTTACGAAAAAAGTCTATTTTGACGACTTCTCAGCGGTTTACAGAAGATGTCGACAAACTCAGGTGAATTTAAACGCTTATTTGAATTTCACTCGGACACACAAGGGCTCATGCAATTATGGCGACAATTCTGGTACTACACGGACCGAATCTAAATCTTTTGGGTACTCGCGAACCCGATATTTATGGCTCGACCACCTTAGCCGATATTGATCAAACGCTCAGCCAGCGCTGCATGGATGAAGGTCATCACTTACAGGCACTGCAAAGTAATGCCGAGTACGAACTGATTGATCGTATCCACGACGCCAAAAAAGAAGGTATTAATTATATTCTGATTAATCCCGCCGCTTTCACCCACACCAGCGTCGCCATTCGCGACGCATTGGCGGCCGTTGACATTCCGTTTATCGAAGTACATTTGTCGAATGTTCACAGCCGTGAAGCTTTTCGACAAAACTCCTATTTCTCAGATATCGCCCAAGGTGTGATCTGCGGATTTGGCTCGCAAAGTTATGAGCTCGCGCTGAGCGCCGCGCTACAACAATTAGCCAAAACATAATTTGAGTTTTTTGAACCCGATTTAATTGCTCCACTTAATATTAACAACAAGGCCTTAAGGCCGACGACCTAACTGATGGAACCCAATCATGGATATTCGTAAAATTAAGAAACTGATCGAACTATTGGAAGAATCCGATATCGGCGAACTGGAAATTAAAGAAGGCGAAGAGTCTGTGCGCATCAGCCGCGGACACGCACAAGCCGTTGTCGCTCAACCTATGATGGCAGCCCCGGCACCTGTAGCCCCCGCAGCAGCCCCTGCAGCAACCCCAGCCGCTAGCGAAGAAAAAAAGGAAGCCGTTCTTACCGGTCACATTATTAAGTCGCCAATGGTTGGCACATTCTATTCAGCTCCAAGCCCAGGCTCTCCCGCCTTTGTTGAAGTTGGCCAACACGTAAAACCAGGCGACGTGATTTGCATCGTTGAAGCCATGAAAATGATGAACCAAATCGAAGCGGATAAAGCCGGTGTTGTCGAAGCTATTTTGACAGAAGACGGCGAGCCAGTTGAATTTGACCAGCCTCTGGTTACCATCGTTTAAGGATGATCACCCACAGAGGATCTGGGCATGTTTGAAAAATTATTAATCGCCAACCGTGGTGAAATTGCACTTCGAGTATTGCGCGCCTGTAAAGAGATGGGCATTAAAACCGTTGCGGTTCACTCTCAAGTTGATCGCAACCTGAAGCACGTTCGTCTGGCAGATGAATCTGTTTGTATTGGTCCAAACCCATCGCCAGAAAGCTACCTGAACATTCCTCGCATTATCAGCGCGATGGAAATTACCGACTCAATGGCGGTTCATCCTGGCTATGGCTTTCTCGCCGAAAACGCCGACTTCGCCGAGCAAGTTCAAAAGAGTGGCTTTACTTTTATCGGCCCCTCAGCTGACGTCATCCGCTTAATGGGCGATAAAGTCTGTGCAATTGAAGCGATGAAAAAAGCCGGCGTACCTACCGTCCCGGGTTCCGATGGCCCACTGCCAGACGACGCCGAGGTTTGTTTGCGTCACGGCCGTGAGATCGGCTACCCCGTCATCATTAAAGCGGCAGCTGGCGGCGGCGGTCGCGGCATGCGCGTGGTGCAAACTGAATCAGCGCTGATGAATTCCATTCGTGTTACTAAAGCCGAAGCACTTGCCGGCTTTGGTGACGACACGGTTTACATGGAAAAGTATCTTCAAAATCCTCGCCACGTTGAAGTACAAGTTATGTCCGACGGGCAAGGTAGCGCAGTTCACTTCGGTGATCGTGACTGCTCTTTGCAACGTCGACACCAAAAAGTACTTGAAGAGGCACCAGCTCCGGGAATCGACGAGACAGCACGCCAAGAAACCTTTGAAGCTTGTATTAAAGCCTGTATCGAAATTGGTTATCGCGGCGCAGGTACTTTTGAGTTTTTGTACGAAGATGGGCGCTTTTATTTCATCGAAATGAATACCCGTATTCAGGTTGAGCATCCCGTAACCGAAATGATCTCTGGTGTTGATCTCATCAAAGAACAAATTCGAGTTTGTGCCGGTGAAAAACTATCGATCACCCAAGATGACATTCACCTCAAGGGGCATTCGTTTGAATGCCGCATTAACGCCGAAGATCCAAAAACCTTCATGCCTTGCCCTGGCACAGTGAATCAGTTTCACGCACCAGGCGGCTTAGGCGTTCGTGTTGATTCACATCTGTACAGCGGTTACACCGTGCCACCGAATTACGATTCGATGATCGCAAAAGTTATCACCTATGGTGATAACCGTACAGAAGCCTTGGCTCGCATGCGCAGCGCTTTGGATGAGTTAGTTGTGGATGGTATTCGTACCAATATTCCATTGCAGCAAGATCTAGTGCGTGACTCTGGCTTTGCCGAAGGTGGTGTTAACATTCACTACCTCGAGAAAAAACTCGGGCTTTGAGCGCTAGTTGATTTTCGAATAAAAAGGGCCGCTGTGCGGCCTTTTTTATTGTCTTCTTTCTCCAGTTACGCCTAGGATTCAAGCCAGCGCAAGCATAGCTCGAAGCTATCTCATCGCGGCCAACTCAATCAATCTCGCAACAACACCTCAAAGATTACACCGCTTAAATCATCTCGATCGCGCGCCTGTATGCTACCGCCGTGAAACTCGACGATGAGACGTACAATATGCAAGCCAAGTCCAAGATGCGTTTTTTCTGAGCTCGAGCTGTCTTCACGTAGGGACACTAAAGAATCGAACAGCTGATGCTTCATGTTCATCGGCAATAGCGGCCCGTCGTTACTCACGCTAAGCAATAGCCCTCGCGCTTCTGGTGTTAACTGGATTCTTATGAGGCCATTTTTAGGGCAAAAATCAGAAGCATTATCGACGAGTTTATCGAGCATTTGCACGATAAGATCGGGCGCCACATTCACCTCCTTTGCAGCGACGCGCTCATCAATAAAAACCTCCACTCGACAATGGCTCAGCATATCATCGTAAGCTGCGCCAACTTGAGTCACTAAATTCCCCAATACTAAGGTTTCTTTCTCGGCGCTTTCAATGCTCGCCTCCACATGACTGGCAGAACTCATGGCGTTAAGAATGGCAGAAAGCCTATCGTTGCCCTCGCTTGCGCGTCGAGCGTAGGTTTTTGCCGAGTCGGACAAACTCTCGTGCTCAAGATTGTCCAGAGACGAACGCATCACCGCCAACGGGGTTCTCAGCTCATGAGATAATTTGCTCGACAAAGTTCTCAAATAATCGGTGTATTCACGCAAGCGCGACAGCAACTGTCCATAATGACGAGTCAATTCGCCAATTTCATCACCGGCGCTAGAATTGGGAAAATCCTCGCTAATACGACCGCTATCATCCACCGCTGTCGCGGCCGCAGCGCTCAACCGACCGATTCGCATCGACAACCAAGTTGCATAGGCCAACAGCCCCACACCGGTCAACAAGGTCGCCAACACGGTGTAGAGTAACAACCGGCTAAATGCATTGTTGGTTAACGCCATCATCGCATCGCTACTCTGTTCCGCCACCACAACGCTGGGAATAAAATCTGCAGCGGATTGATCAACTGAAAATTCAATGGGTATAACCGCACGCCCCACCCGGCGCACACCCCACTGGTACCAACCACTACTGGCCTGTCGATGAGTTTGCGCCACGAGCACTTCGGCCTCGGAAAATCGCCCATCCAAATCGGGTGAAGCCAGAGCAGGTAAAAAGTCGCGCCCCAGCATCAAGCCATACAACCAACGCATAAATCCGTGGGTTTCGTATTCATCTCCTCGCGGTGACTGCAGCTGACCGGCACTGGCCACTAACCATTGATTGCTACTCACCACCCTCAAGCGCAAGCCTTGTGAAGCAAAAACATCCAGCGCCTGACTTAATCGATCACTAGCCCCCACCCAAAATGGCGGTGACGACTGCTGCTCGATATTGCCCAGCCATTGCTTATCCAGCTTAGGACGACGACGCTCATCCGGTAACTCACGTCGCGCGGGCAGCTCATCAACGTTGATAAAAGCGATCCCTAAGTTTTCGGCGGTGAGCTCTTTTGGCCAAGCTAACTCGAGCTGAAAACCGTTGGCATTTTCTTGCCAATAGCCAGTGATTCGAGGTTCCTGACGTATACGTCGCCCCTCTTGGTAATACGCAGTCACCGTTCCCGGAGCGCCGCTGCGAACAATGTAGTCGCGCTCGAGATTATTACTTAAGCGAGTGCGAAGTCGGAAGTGATCACCACTGGCCAAGGCATCCACACTTGGGTTGTGATAAAAAATACGAGCA
Organism: Cellvibrionaceae bacterium; assembly: GCA_050633365.1. GTDB lineage: Bacteria > Pseudomonadota > Gammaproteobacteria > Pseudomonadales > Cellvibrionaceae > Pseudomaricurvus. The sequence goes on from JBOEGJ010000018.1 coordinate 32,629, forward strand.
TCGGTGACTTGGGCAAACATCATCATCCGCCCCTCGCTCTCACCAAGACTCAACTGCCAATGAGCGTCGCTAGTATCGGATTTAAATCTGCGAGGCTCTATCGCTAAGTGCCGCCACTCGTCATCATAACCATCGAGAAACATGGGCGTCGTGAGCGGGTGTAGATACAGTTGTGGCTCGGCCGGAGCCCACCATTGAGGCGCAAGTAATTGCTGCTGGAACTCGGGCTCACTGCCAATGCGATTGGCCACGGCGGTAGCCGTAGCGCCGAGTGCAATAACCTGCCCCTGACGCATCACCTGTTCCATTTCTTGGATATATTGACACCCCGCCCACGGCAAACTCAAGGTAAGCAGACTGACAATCATTAACTGACGACGTAGATTCATCAGGAGACGAGCCAGCGATAACCCATGCCGTAGGCGGTTTCGATTGCATTAAAACCGTCGTCTATTTGTTGAAATTTTTTCCGAATTCGCTTGATGTGAGAAGTGATGGTGTGGTCGTCCAAGACCACATTGGCCGCGTCCATCAGCTGCTGTCGATTCTTCACATGACCGGGATTTTTCGCCAGTGAATGCACCACCCATAACTCGGTGACGGTAAGATCGACCCGTTGATGATTCCAGTGAACCGACATTCGATCCATATTCAGACTCAGCTCGCCCCGCTCGAGCAAATCCTCTTCCGACTTAACCACGGGCTGCCGCAGAGCATCCACTCGCCGAAATAGGGCCACGATTCTGGCCAGCATGTGAGGCTGACTAATGTCTTTGGTAAGGTAATCATCGGCACCGAGACGCAGTCCCGAGACCACATCAAACTCACTGTCGCGGGCGGTCAGGAAAATGATTGGCAGTTCGGGCGCCATAGCCCTGAGTTCGCGACAAAGATCGAAGCCGCCTTCTATTTCATCGCCCAACCCCACATCGATTATGGCGAGATCGGGCAATTGCTGACGAAACGCCTCTAAGGCCGGCATACGAGCCGAGTACAACTCTACCTGATAGCCGTGGCGACTCAAGGCGTCGCGGTAGTTTTCGGCGATGGCAATCACATCTTCAACAATGGCAATAGTTCTAGCCATAACAACATCAATCCCTGTTCTTAATGTGTAGTGGTGTAGCGACAATGGTAGCGGTAATGATAGAGGCCATTGTACCCAAATTTGAACGAACTGCAGCCCTGCCCAAGAAGACGCCACAATTGATCACATTTGATCGGCGTGCCGCCACTTTTGATCCCTCAAGACGCCCGCTTTGAGCCGTTTAATAGCGCCATCAGTCAAAGGGAGATCCCACATGTGCTTTCAGCCTCCGAAAGTTCCGAAACATCGCTTGCTTAATGAACGCGACTATTCCAATCCGCTATTCCAGCGGCGGCGACATAATTCGCCACTGCTACGCTGGTGCCTCTTCATTCTTACGATTATTTTCACCTTTATTTTTTTAGCGGAAAGCACCCGCGCCGAACCCCAGACCCAGAGCCTGAATGAAAACTCGACCAGCAGTTCAGGCATTGAGGATCGCTCTCCTTTGGAGAGCGAGGCCGGTCAACTGTTCATCCGCTCGGAAGACGGTCGATCTCAGCCAGCGTTACATCTGGGCAGTAAAGTGTCTTTCGTGGTAAGCGGCATGGTGCTGCATACCTCATTTTCACAGACTTTTCGCAATCCCAGTAAAGATAGCTGGGCCGAAGGTATTTATGTTTTTCCAATGCCAGAAAAGGCCGCCATCAGCCACATGGAGATGCGCATTGGAGAGCGCACCATTGTCGGGGAAATCAAAGAAAAAGCAGCGGCAAAAAAACAATACCAGGCAGCAAAAGCCGCCGGTAGGCGGGTAGCTTTAGTGGAGCAAGAAAGACCCAATCTGTTTACTCAGAATGTGGCCAATATTGGCCCTGGAGAAGAAATTACCGTCACCTTAAATTATCAAGATACCGTCACTTTTGATGCCGGACGATTTAGCTTTCGATTCCCAATGACCATCACACCGCGTTTCATGCCAGGACAAGGACAACATCACCACAGCGATGTTCTTGGCACTCTCAATTCTCACACGCTTATCGACAACCACGAGAACTCTGAACTACAAACCACAACGCAAATGGTGTTGGACAATTCACGCCCCTGGGGCTGGTCTGCACCCACTGCATTAGTACCCGACGCTCATCGCATCTCACCACCGCAGCGAAGCGCAAGCGAGCAATCGAAAACACAATCTCATCAGATTGAATTATCAGTTGCTTTAGATGCGGGCCTGCCATTAAAAAGTATTTCTAGCCCCTATCACGATCTGGTGATCGAAAAGAAACGAGACCAGCATTTCATTACCACTCGAGACAGTCGTATTATTATGGATCGTGACTTCGAGCTGCAATGGCAGCCGGTAGCCAGAAAAATTCCCAGTGCCGCCGCATTTACTGAAAGCCTACCCCGTGTAATCTCGCCACCGTCTGAAACTGAAATAGCCGAAAACACTGACGATCACTACGCGCTATTAATGCTGGCACCACCACAGCAACAGCAATCTCACTTATTGCCGCGGGATGTCATCTTCATTATCGACACCTCGGGATCGATGGGCGGAAACTCCATACGTCAAGCCAAAGCAAGTTTGACTCTAGCATTACAACGTCTCAACAAAAACGATCGCTTCAACGTCATCGAATTCAACTCTCATCACCGCAGTTTATTCGCCACTAGCCAAACGGTGGACAACAACTCGCGCAATCAAGCACTTCAATTTGTATCGAGTTTGAATGCAGGCGGAGGCACCAATATGGCACCAGCTCTCGATGCCGCACTCTCCGCTAACAGTACCGAGTCCCATCTTCGGCAAGTTGTTTTTATTACCGACGGTAGCGTAGGCAATGAAGCTCAGCTGCTTGAACTCATTCACAAAAAACTGGGACCAGCGCGATTGTTTACCGTCGCAATTGGTTCGGCGCCAAACAGCTTTTTTATGCGAAAATCAGCACAGTTTGGCCGAGGAACCTTTACTCATATCGGTAACTCACAAGAAGTTTCAGAAAAGATGTCGACGCTGTTTTCGAAACTCGAAAGCCCCACCCTGCGCAATCTATCCATTCACTGGCCTGAGACTATCAACGCCGACGTTTGGCCAAAAAAATTGCCGGATCTCTACCATGGTGAGCCACTATTGATTAAGGCGAAACTCGACAATCTCGATCAGCCTCAAACCGTATTGATCACTGGCGATCTCGGGGGGCAGCCGTGGCAACAATCGCTGAGCCTACACAAACCTAAAGCCAATCGCGTTGATCATCCTGGTATAGGAAAACTCTGGGCCAGAGAAAAAATCAGTGCACTACTGGATGAAAAGACCCGAGGAGCACCAGAGTCAATCATTAAATCCAAGGTACTCAGTGTTGCCCTACAGCATCAATTGATGTCGCCCTATACCAGCTTTATCGCCGAAGACAAAACACCTGCGCGACCGATTGAGCAAGAGCTCGACAGCCAGCTCGTAGCCAATCAAACCCCTCACGGACAAAAACAGCTGGTGTATCCAAATACTGCCACCAGTGCACCGCTCAACTTCGCCTTAGCCGTGTTTGCACTGTTGGTGCTGGCGATGCAACGCTGGGTTCTTTCTCGACGTCGCAATGAGCAAAGACAATGAAGCTTCACCGCTCAACCTTTGTCTCGCTGTTGATCATTTCGTTCGTCTGCTGGCAACTTGCACAGGCCGGCTGGATCACAGCGAAGGCCGAGTTGGCGCAATGGCTCATCGCCGACGCCTGGCAGCAGTCACTCTCCCAGACGGGTACTGATCCCTCCAGGCATAAACCTTGGCAATGGGCCGACACCTGGCCTGTTGCACGCTTGCAGGCCCCAGCACACAATGCGGATTTTTATGTGCTGGAAGGAGACAGTGGCAATGCGCTGGCCTTTGGACCGGGTCGCAATCTGTCGAGCCGACTACTGGGTGAAGGCACGACTCTCATTGGCGGACATAGAGACACTCATTTTCGTTTTCTCAAAAACGTCGCGCAGGGAGAGCCATTGCGAGTGCAGACACTCCACGGACAATGGTTAAACTATAAAATCAGAAAGCGAGAAATTGTCGATATTCGCCAACATAAACTGCAAACGAATCTCGACCAACAACAACTGATACTGGTGACCTGCTATCCCTTCGACACCTTAAACACTGGCGGGCCACTGCGACTAGTCGTCACTGCGGCATTAATAGAGAGCGACAATAGCAAGCGCCAGCTCGAGAGGGTTAATACTCCCGAACTAGACTTCTATCCAACACATGCAGATTCAAGCGGCGATCAACTCGCCTCCCAATACACCGCATCATCGCCGGCCATTGCCTTTTGAAGACTGTCGGCATGATGGTTTTCCACATCGTCGCGCAGAACTTTCAGTGTATGAGTCAGCAGACCGTTCTCGATACTCCAAGGCTCCGCACAGATCACTAGGTGAGACATACGCTCGTGCGCCTCTAAGGTGCCGTTAATCTGTTGAACATGAAGCTGCAATGCTTGATGCAATTGGTCGCTGCGCTCAATACCATCAGACAACACCGCTAACATCACCGTTTGCGCAAACCCGCGCCCCACCAAACAACATTGTTCAATGCCATTGAAGAGGGCAAAGGCGTTTTCAATCGGCGCAGGGGCAACGTACTTTCCCTTGGCCGTTTTGAAGATATCTTTGACGCGGCCGGTGATAAATACAAAACCGTCTTCATCAATTCGCGCTTTGTCGCCAGTGTGAATCCAACCATCAACGATGGTTTCGGCGGTTTTTTCGGGAGCTTTGTAGTAACCCACCATATTGCCTGGCGAGCGCAATAGCAGTTCACCTTGGGCAGAGATTTTCATTTCGGCTCGCGCTGTAATCGGCAAACCGATACTGCCGACCTTGTAGTTATCGACACGGTTAAACGACGATGACATAGACTCGGACTGCCCAAAACCTTCACATAAAGGCATACCCAAGCAACGCCACGCCTTGATGTCTGAGGGAGGAATCGGCGCACTGCCAGTGAGGGCCAAAACCACATCACCAAGGCCCATAGACGCTAGCACCTTCTCCCCTGTTGCCTGACCAAACTCGGGATCTTCGATACAGCGCTGCCAGTTTTCTTCACCCAGATTAGCGACGATACCAGCTTTCAAATTGGCCCAAATACGCGGCACCGAGAAGAAGAAGGTTGGGCGTATTTCTAACAAGTCTTCAACGAAGGTTTCTTTACTTCGATTAAAGCCCACGCATCCGCCACTGTAGAGCGAATGCAATTCGACCACACTGCGCTCGGCTATATGCGCCAGCGGCAAGTAAGAGAAATAACGTGAATCGGTATTGGTTTCACACAGAAGGCGAATATCGTGAACCGACGACGGCATGGTACAAAAGCTGTGCATTACCCCTTTGGGCAGCCCGGTGGTGCCCGATGTGTAGGCAATGCTCCACAAATCATCGGCATCACGCTGGGGATTTCCGCTCAGCGCCTCGGCCTGCTCGCACAGAGCCAGCCAATCGGGCGATTGATAACCAATCCCCTTCACCGTGACTTGCTCGCTAAAGGCCGCGTCAACATCGGCCACCGACAATGCACACTGATCACCCACCAACAATAGCTTCATCTCACTATGGTCAACTACGTAACGAATCTTGTCCTCCGGCATTGAAGTGTAAATCGGTACACTGACCAGTCCAGCCATCATGATTGCCATATCGGCAATGACCCAGTGAGCGCAATTTTCGGCGTAGAGGCCAACCTTATCGCCCGCCGATAAGCCCTGAGCCAATAGACCGGAGGCCAATGCTCGAGCGGTTTCGCCCACCTGAGCCCAGCTGTAGTCACGCCATTGCTGACCATCGTGCTGACGCAGCCAGGTTTTATTGGGTTGTTGTTGTTCCCATTGATAGAACATCTCTAAAGGCAGTTTAAAGTCTGCGGGGAGTGGGGCTGCTTGAGTCATCGCGTTTATAACCTCGTTACTGGGTCGGTGATCGTTAACGATCTATTATTCGGCCCTATAGTAATCTCCGTAATTTTTTACGCTTGTCATAAGAGGACACTCAACTATGATGGAGCGTCTCTAATAGCGCTATTGAGCCACCCACATGCCAGGCTATTCAATCCGTGCAGAAATCCTAACGGGGTTTCTACCCCTATGCCTACAACTGGGAATTGATGCTGGCAGCACACTTGCGCGCAATCAACTGTCGCTTCAGCTGATTGAAAACCCCGATCTATTACTGCCCTATGAAGCGGTTACCGGGGCGCTAGAAGATGCCAGCCGACTCAGTAATCGCGCCGATTTCGGCAGTCTTCTCTCCGGCTTTCAGCGCCCCTTTCCTGTCGGAGTGCCACGACTATTGATGTACCACGCGGCCTCTGTCCGAGAAGCATTTACGTCTCACGTCAACTACAACCACCTGCACTCTGCCGGTATTCTTTGGCATATCGAGGAGCAGGATGAACTCGCCTATTTGGTACGAGAAGACAAGATGGCCGGGAAATTACCCAGCTTCCAATACGCTATGCTGTCGCTTTCCCACGTGGTTATCGCCATGCGTGCGCTGATACAAAAGCCCCATTGGAGGCCCCAGCAGTTTCAGTTCTCTTACGCCGAGCCCGCGCTAAAACCAAGCCTGACACATCTGTACGGCACTCGAATCGACTACAACCATAGCCGCACGGCGATAGGGTTCTCACGTGATACCTTAGATATTTCCCCAGCCTCTCAAGACGTCCTAGCTCGCCAAATGGCACAAGCCAAAATCCGGCAGCTGGAAAATAGACAACAGAAAACCCACCCACAGCACAACGCGGGACTGATTCCCCAACTCGAGCGCTGGATTCGGCGCCATATTCATCGAGACAGCTGTCATTTGGCTGCCCTCGCCAAAGATCTAGAGCTGCACCCCAAAAAGCTGCAACGAGAGCTCGCAGCGAAAGGCTTGAATTTTCGTCGACTCAAAGCAGAAATACGATTAGACATGGCCGAACACTATTTGCGAAACTCGAACCTCAGTCTCACGGACATCAGCGCATTGCTAGGGTTTGGCGAACTCAGTGGTTTCTCAAGGGCGTTCAAACATCGCCATCAACACTCACCACTGGAGTGGCGAAAGCATTTAGCCGAGGCGCACCATAGCCGCGATCACTGATGTCGAAACAGCTCACTAGATTGGCGACCCATGACGCTTGTTTGTCGACTCGAGAATACCCCTACTCGCCAAAACCACGGTAAAGTGCCGGCAATTATAAATTTAAATAGTCACATCTTTAGTCGAGAGAAATTATGAGCGATACACAATCAATGAATGTCCGAGTATCAGGACTAAAAGACCTAGAAGCCTTAGAGCTTACCCCGTTTGAACAGCTGAACTTGCCAACCAGCACCTACGAGCTGTTGCAGCGCTCCCAAGAGCAATATGGTGAGCGCAACGCCATGCGCTTTTTACTGGAAGGTAAAGCTGAAGAAGATGGCGTTTGTTATAGCTACCGTGAATTGTTCGAAAAAGTCACCCAAACCGCCAATGCGCTGCACCAACTTGGTATCCGTCAAAACGATACTGTCGCCATGCTTTTACCCAACCTACCGCAATCACATTTCACTATTTGGGGCGCCGAAGCCGCCGGGATTTTTAATCCCATCAATCCACTGCTCGAGGTTGAGCATATCGCCTCGATTCTGAACGAGACTCAATGCTCGGTGCTAGTGACTCTGGCGCCGATGATGGGTACTGAGCTGTGGGATAAAGCCCAAGCGGTCAAAGCCGAAGTGCCGTCGCTAACTCACATCATTGCCATCGACATCGCAAACTTTTTGCCCGACGAGTTGCGCCAACTGGTCACTGCAGATCGCGAAGACTACCTTTCGGACTCGGTACTCGATTTTGATGAGTTTGTCGGTTCGCAAAATAGTGACAAACTCGACAGTGGTCGTGAAATTCTCGGCTCCGATATCGCCTCCTATTTTCATACTGGCGGCACCACCGGAACCCCAAAACTGGCACCACACACTCACGCCAACGAAGTGGCCGCGACCTTTCAAATCAACACCGCAGGTAACATGACCGTGGGTGATACCGTATTGGTTGGTTTGCCGCTGTTTCATGTCAATGCAGTGTTTACCGGTTTGTCGGCGTGGTTCGGTGGTGGCGAAGTTATCTTGGCAACTCCGCAAGGCTATCGAACCCCCGCGGTTATGGAGAATTTTTGGGCATTGGTAGAGAAGTTCGGCATCAATGTTTTCAGCGCAGTGCCGACGATTCTATCCGGCCTGCTGGCCTTTCCCACCGAGGGCTACAACTTATCATCGCTCAAGTACGCTATTTGTGGCGCGGCGCCCTTGGCCACTGAACTCGCTCGGCAGTTCGAGGAAAAAACCGGGCTTGTATTGCTCGAGGGCTATGGTCAAACCGAGGGAACCTGTGCCAGCACACTGTCTCCCCGCTACGGCGACCGCCGTATCGGCGCCGTCGGTATCCGTTTGCCGTATATGGGGGTTCGCATTGTGGAAGTGGACGAAAAAACCGGATTGGCGATTCGCGACTGTGACACCAACGAGTCCGGCTGTATTGCCATTAGCGGCCCCAACGTCTTTAGTGGCTACAAGCAGGCAGAACAAAATCAAGGGCAATGGATCGACGACGGTTGGTTCAACACCGGAGACCTGGGACGTTTAGATGATGAAGGTTATCTATGGCTCACTGGCCGCAGCAAAGATCTAATCATTCGCGGCGGTCACAATATCGACCCACAAATGATTGAAGAAGCGCTCTTCAAACACGAAGCAGTTGCCGACGTCGCCGCGGTGGGCCGACCCGACGCTAGAGTTGGAGAGTTACCCGTCGCCTATGTACAACTCAAGCCCGACGCGCGCATTAATGAAGACGAATTAATGCGGTTCGCGCAAGAACACATTCACGAGCGCGCCGCCGTCCCAAAAGAAATTATTGTCATCGACGCGATGCCACTTACCGCCGTTGGAAAGATCTTCAAACCCGATCTTCGCAATGCGATTACTGAAGTTGTAGTACAGGAAGAACTGCAAAAACTGAAAGCTTCAGCCGCAGAGGTTAGCGTTATTGTTGACAAAAAATTTGGTCAATCTGTGTCAGTCCTACTCGATGACGCAGAAAAAGCGCAAGCGCTGGCGGAAGCTTTAGGTCAGTATTCTTTCAAGAGCGAAGTGACGGTGGGCTAACAAACAGACCACCAACACCGCGACTATTCAACTCAGCGGCAGACACCACTTAAGGTGTCTGCCGCTGAAGTTTATACGCTCGAAAGATTACGCAGTAATAGCGTATTTGAGAATTTCGACCACTTGTTGTGGCGTCTTTGCCCAAGCCAGTGCTTGTGCGTCAACCTCTTTCAATGGATGAATAATATTGTCGTCGTGCAGGGTGACGTAGGGCTTTCCTAAAGCCGCACAATAACCGGCATCAAAAGCGGCGTTCCACTGCTTGTACTTATCGCCAAAACGAACCACCACCAAGTCGGCCTTTTCGATCAAGGTTTTGGTGCGTATCAGATTAACCTTCGACGATTGGTGATCACGCCAAAAACTGTTGTCATTTTCCATAAGGTGATCGCCTGCAGCATCGCTGGCTTCATGATTGGTCACCGCCGAACTAAAACTTACATTGAGACCAGCGGCTTCGGCGCCCTGCTGAATTTGCTCGCGCCAGTCGGTGTGAATCTCACCAGAAAGATAAACATTCCAACTCATCGTATTCTCCTATCGTGTGAATGATTGGCAGCAGTTAAGCGTACTTAATCACGGCCATAGTGAGCCGAGATACACAACTCAACTTACCTTCGTCATTTTCGATTTTGATTTCCCACACCTGAGAGGTGCGACCAGCGTGCACCAGTTTTGCCGTACCCGTCACCTTGCCCTCACGCACACCACGAATATGATTGGCATTCACTTCTTGCCCGACACAATAATACTGACTGTTGTCGACCAACAGATTTGCGCCAATACTGCCTAACGACTCTGCCAAAACCACATTAGCACCGCCATGTATCAACCCCATGGGCTGATGGGTACGACTATCGGCGGGCATGGTACCACGTACATAGTTGGCACCAACTTCGGTAATTTCAATACCAATAGCCTTGTGTATGGTGGTTTCATTACGGCTATTAATTTCTGTCAAATCTGGTTCAGAGAACCAAATGCTTTTTTCAGTCGTCATACATCAACTCACTTACAGTTTTTATTCAGTCAACAGGTCGATCACGCTATTGCTTCAAATTTTTATCGGCAACAAAAGGATTGCTCTGGCGCTCTTGGCCGAAACTCGACATAGGGCCGTGGCCAGGAATGAACTGCACCTCGTCTCCCAAGGGCCAAAGCTGGGTTTGAATCGATGCGATCAGAGTCGCGTGATCGCCTTTGGGAAAATCGGTGCGACCTATCGAGCCTTGAAACAGCACATCTCCAACAATGGCGATTTGGCTGGTGCGATGAAATAGCACCACGTGCCCCGGCGTATGTCCAGGGCAATGACGAACCTCTAAGGTTTCATTGCCGACACTGATTTCATCTCCGCCATCCAACCAGCGATTAGGTTCGAAAACCTCTGCGGCCGGGAAATTCATCATCTGCGCTTGCTGAGGTAACATTTCTATCCAAAATAGATCCTCTTTGTGAGGCCCCTCAATCGGCAGATCGTATTTCTTTGACAGTTTTGCCACCGCCCCCACATGATCTAAGTGAGCGTGTGTCACCAGTATTTTTTCCAGTGTCACGCCATGCTGTGCGACAGCCTGCTCGATTCGATCAAGATCACCGCCGGGATCGACCACCGCAGCCCTCATGGTGCTCTCACACCAGAGTAACGTGCAATTTTGCTGATAGGGGGTCACAGGGATTACTTGAAATTTCATCTTCGGCCTCAAAATTCGGTAGAGCACTCTGTCCGTGGAATAGACTTACACCCATCTCACAGACAAAGAAAACGGCCGCTAGAATACCACAGTCGCGAGAGCCCTCGCATAGCGGCAAATGACACTTTGCTGGTCATTCTTGTCGGGAATTGCGTCAAATTGAGCATGTGGCGCGCGAATACGAGCGGGATAACTGAGCCGCCGCTATAGTTCCAATAACCGCTATTCGTGCCATAAAATAAAAACTGCCGCAGGAAATTCACAATGAAACCTCCCGTACTCATCAGTGCCGCCCTTATTGCCTTTAGCCTTTGGGGATGTGAACCGCCCCAGATAGGCGATACCGGTGAAACCGCCTACCCCGTTGAGTTTTCGGCTCCCGATGAGCTAACCGAGCATGAGAAATATCTCAAAGAAGAGTTATTCCAAATCGGTGAACATCGGGTTTGGGACTACAACACGCCCAATCAAGGTTTTGGCAATGTCATCATGATCGAGGGCAACGACGGCATCATCATTGTCGACACCACCACCGCCCACGAACACGCACAAGTGGCCCACAAAGCCTTTCGAGAGATTACCGATAAACCGGTCAAGGCGATCATTTACACCCATCACCACGCCGACCACATCAACGGTGCCGGCGCATTCACCTCACGCGAGGCGGTGGCGACCGGAGAGGTTTCAATCATTGCCTCGCAGAACTTTATGCGCGAGTTGAGCGACGAAAATCAGGCCACTGCGCCCATTATGGCAGTGCGAGCCAGTTACATGTACGGCCAACTACTAGACCCGGAAACAGACGGTCGCGACTACCATATCTCTTGTTGCGGCTATCGACTTCAAGCTGAAAGCACCAGCTACATTACTCCCAACCGATTCATTAGAGACAGTGAAACCCTCACCATCGCCGGCATTGAATTAACCTTGTTTCAAACCGGAGGGGAGTCGGCCAGTCATCTCGCTATCTATTTACCTGACAGCAAGATTTTGCTCTCTGGCGATGAAATACAAGGGCCCAACTACCCCAACTTACATTCTCTGCGTGGCACAAAGCCCCGCGATGCACAAAAATGGATCGCCGCCTTAGATCGTATGCGTGATTTCGACAGTGACTATCTTGTACCCAGTCATGGCCAACCAGTCATCGGAAAAACCGAAGTCGATAAAGTACTCACCACCTATCGCGACGCGATTCAGTTCACTCACGATCAATCGATTCGTTACATCAACAAAGGCTTTACCCCAGACGAGCTGGCTAACACCATAACTCTCCCCGAGCACTTTAATCAAAAGCCGTGGATGCAAGAGATGTATGGCACGGTTAAACACAATGTTCGCGAATATTACGTCGCCTATATCAGTTGGTGGAACGGAGACCCTGCAGAACTAAACCCAACACCTCGAGACGAAAAGGCGCGCCGCTTAGTTGAGCTTATGGGCGGGCGAGATCGAGTCTTTTCCGAAGCAGAAAAAGCCTTCTTTGATGGAGACGAGCAATGGAGCAGTGAACTTACCGCCCTACTGGTGCGAATTGATAAAGCGGACCTGCCCGCAAGGCAACTCAAGGCCGCTGCGCTTCGCCGTATTGGTTACGCCACCAGCAATACCAATTGGCGAGGCTTTTACTTAACCAGTGCGCTAGAACTCGAAGGTAAAGTCAATCCCAAAGAGGTTCGGCAGGGCATCATGAAGTCCCTCTTTAAGCCCTCTCACATTCCAACCGATCAGCTGCTGGAGAACTTACGTTATCGTATCAACGCCGAAGAAATCGGAGATAAACGCCTCACCGTCGGCTACCACTTTAGCGATACCAAAGAGAATTTCACCCTGGAGCTACGCAATGGAATCTTGCAGATTCATCGCCGCTTACTGGATGATACTGACGTCCACATGGCTCTTGAACGCGGGACCTTAGATCGCATCTTTTTACAGCAACTCGATTACGCCGATGCCATCAGTCAAGAGCTCATTACCGTTGAAGGCTCACTATTGTCTCTTCGCAGTTTCGGCAAAGCTATAGACCGTAACGATGGCAATCCCTATCTAAGCTTGCGCTAATCCCAACTGCGCACCTCAAAATAGGAGGGCGTCTCGCAGGCGCCCTCTAGCCGAGGGCTGTCTTCGAGGCTCAGCTGCCACTCCAGTAAGCGATCATTTGTATCACGATGAGCGCTGCGGCCAAGGGTAAAATCCATTTACTCATGCTGCTCACCTCCTCGTTGTCGTGAGGTTTACCAAATCGTTCCAGCAAAGGTACGGCAATGATCAAGGCGACAAAAAGCACCGCCAATATGGTCAATAACGTCATTTTTGGGTTTCCTCCTATGACACTGAGTTTGAGAGCTTTCGGGTACATTTGGCACAAACTCATCCATCTCTGGGTAGAATTGTGTCACGGTTCTATAAGACTCTGAGAACTCTATAGAATTTTACAATCAGATTACGTGGGATGCTTCCTCCCGACCAAAAAGCGCTATACACTCAGCGAGTACCAGTCGGGTCGACGTTTTTGTCACCCGCTCATGTGCATAATAATAAAGGTTCGATCCTATAATACGAACCACTTTCATCAGTGAATTTGAAGACATCAAAAAGGGACCCCCAATGAAAATTATCAAAACTGCCGCCTCAGTCATTTTACTATCTGGACTCGTAGCCGCTTGTAGCCAAGAAGCTGCCGAAACTAACACCGCTGCCGAAGTAGCACCTGCTGCAGTTGAAGCCACAGAATCTAAAGATATGATGCAGCAAGCTGGCGAACAGGCCGAAGCCGCAATGGACAGCGCCAAAGAAATGGCCGCTGCAGCCGAAGATAAAGCCGGTGAAGTTATGGCTGCTGCCGGTGATGAAATCGAAGCAGCCACTGAAGCCGCTAAAGAAATGGCCGCTGATATGCCTGCCTCAGGCGACGAAATGGAAGAAGAAATCGAGGCGGCTAAAGGCGCCCTCGAAGGTATGGCTAAACCGTAATAACCGCTAAGTCTGCTAATAATTCCTCATTAGCACCATTAGAAAAGGGCAGCTTCGGCTGCCCTTTTTTGTCAATCCCATCGAATTCGGAGGAAAAATTACCGCCTAGTGAGACACGGGTTTACTGAACATCATTTTCACGCCAGCGTTTACGAATCTTAGCCATAAACAGCGACTCATCAGGCACAAGTATAGACGCCGACAATTCCCGTACAAAACCCTCGACGTCGGGCTTTGTCTCCAGTTCACTCTCGTAAGTCGCTCGAACCTTGATGAACTTATCTTTTTGATGAAAGAGGTACATTTGACTAACCATGTCCGCTGCCTCTTGGTCTCGAAAACGACTGATCACTCTGGCCACTGATTGCGAGCCGTCACCGAGGTGCCACAGCTCGCGGCTATCCGCCTCAAAAGCTAAATCATTCATCATCAATTCTTTTTCCATCAGCTCAAGATCTTTGCGGTAGTTACCGACTTCTTTTTCTAGAATATGGTCACCAGACTCCCAGTGGATTTGACGAATGGGGTATACAAAAACGTCAACATAAGAAAATCCAAATCGATCGTGAACATAGCGAGTTTGAGCGCCTTGAAAAGGGTGACGGTAAAGATAGAGATCATCTTTAATGAATGGGCCCACCTGCTCCGGCAACACCAGTTCTTTGCGGTAATCACTCGACTCTAAACGTCCGACCAACACCTCAGCACTAAAGATATCGTCCTGTTGAAACTTTTGTAGAAAATGAGAGGCAATGCTCTTACCTAAATCAGCGTCGGTATTTTGATCCATCGTCAACAGCGACATCCGCTGCGTGAACGGCACCTCAAACTGATAGCGTTCAACCAGCATGCCACGCCACACCAAAGCCGCCTCAATTTTTATGATGGTAGAAATGCTCATGGGCGCCAGCATCAAGGTCGCGCCCGACACTACGGCACTGCCAATATCTTCGCCGCTCTCATTATTATAAGTCGCCGAACTCACCAGCAATTGATATTCACTATCTTCGTTGCGGTAGTCGACCGCCTCAAACAGTCGACTCTCGTACAGCGCATCAGCGACTGCCGACATATTTACACGATTGATGGTGCAATGGTCCATCACCGACGCTTCAGCATATGCCTTACAAGCTCGACGAAAGTCGGTATCTGGCTGTTTATAAAACACAGAAACCGGAGGCAGCGGACTGGCCGTCTCGGTTTGATACTCCACCACTTGAAACTCGTTGGTCACGGCGCAGGCACCAAGAAAAAAACTAAGAGCAAGAATACGTAAAACAGTAATAAATCGATGATTAAACAACACGATAACGATTCCTTTCAAAAAACCAAATAACGTAGCATTAAACAAAAAAACTAATCTTGTCGGAACAACTAGCCAACAAACAAAAGGGGAGCCTTATGCACCTTAATAAAAAGCCCAAGGATATTTAATCACCAAAAGCGCAGCACTATGTATAGCAGTCACTGATTGAAAGCCACAACATGAAACTCATCCCTGATCCGCCGATGTCAGGAAGACATCAGCGGCCATATAATCCTTTGAGCCTGCGCCTATAAAGTAATGTCGGCGAGGTTACCCTTTTGTTCCAACCACGATTTACGATCCGATGCGCGTTTTTTACCGAGCAACATGTCCATCACTTGATTGGTATCGTCACCGGGTTCGATATTCAGTTGGACCAAGCGTCGCGTATCGGGGTCCATAGTGGTCTCTCGCAACTGTAGGGGATTCATCTCGCCCAACCCTTTGAATCGCTGTACACCAATCTTACCTTTTTTCTTTTCCGCTTTGAGGCGATCAATCACGCCTTCTTTTTCGGCCTCATCCAAGGCGTAAAAGACCTCTTTACCAACGTCGATTCGATACAGCGGCGGCATGGCCACATAGACGTGTCCGGCAGCGACCATGGGTTTGAAGTGACGAACAAAGAGCGCACAAATGAGTGTCGCAATATGCAGACCATCGGAATCCGCATCGGCCAAGATACAAACTTTGTGGTAACGCAAGTTGTCTAAATTGTCGGAGCCGGGATCGATTCCCAAGGCCACAGAGATATCGTGAATTTCTTGCGAGGCCAAAACATCTTGGCTATCGACTTCCCAGCTATTTAGAATTTTTCCACGCAACGGAAGAATGGCCTGAAACTCACGATTTCGCGCTTGTTTTGCGGAACCGCCGGCCGAGTCCCCTTCCACCAAAAAGATCTCGCCCCGCTCGGGTTCACCGGAAGAACAGTCGGCCAATTTCCCGGGTAATGCGGGGCCTTGAGTTACTTTTTTACGGGCAACCTTTTTGCTGGAACGCACACGCTTTTGCGCATTACTAATACAGAACTCAGCCAGTTTGTCGCCATCTTCGGTATGTTGATTCAACCACAAGCTAAATGAATCTTTGGCGATACCAGAGACAAAAGCCGCCGCTTCGCGAGACGACAATCGCTCTTTGGTTTGACCAGAAAACTGAGGGTCTGCCAACTTCGACGACAAAACGTAACAACAGTTGGCCCAAATATCATCGGGAGCTAACTTGACGCCACGAGGCAGTAAGTTACGGAATTCACAATATTCACGCAGCGCTTCTAACAAGCCGGTACGCAGACCGTTGACGTGGGTTCCACCTTGCGCTGTGGGAATCAGGTTGACGTAACTCTCTTGAATTAATTCGCCGCCTTCCGGCAGCCATTGCACCGCCCAATCGGCCGCTTCACTTTCCCCGGCAAAAGAACCAATAAAGGGAGATGCGGGTAAGTTTTCCCAACCGTTGGTTGCTGCGGTCAAATAGTCTTTTAAGCCGTCTTCATAGTGCCATTCATCTGTGTCACCACTCTGCTCATCTTTAAAAGTGACTTTTAAACCCGGGCAGAGAACCGCTTTTGCACGCAAGACATGACGCATGCGTGAAACGGAGAATTTGTGAGAATCAAAATATTTCGGGTCGGGCATGAAACGAATACTGGTACCTGTATTTCGCTTGCCACAGGTATCAATGACTTTTAAATCGGTAGCCTTGTCGCCATCCTTAAAGCCAATTCGATGAACTTCTCCATCACGCTTAATTGTCACTTCAAGCGCTTTCGATAGCGCGTTCACTACCGACACACCTACGCCATGGAGACCACCGGAGAACTGATAATTATCGTTGGAGAACTTACCCCCAGCGTGCAAGGTAGAAAGAATAACCTCGACCCCCGGTTTACCTTGCTCAGGGTGGATATCCACCGGCATACCGCGGCCGTCATCAGAACAAGTGATGGACTGATCTTTATGCAAGATCACTTCAATATTCTTGGCATGCCCCGCCAAGGCCTCGTCGACACTGTTATCAATGACCTCTTGTGCCAAATGGTTTGGACGAGTGGTCTCGGTGTACATTCCGGGACGCTTTTTGACGGGATCTAAGCCCGTGAGGACTTCAATATCTTCTGCGCTGTAGTTCGCCATGATGCCTTTCTAACTGCTCAAGCAAGCCTCAATACGGCTGCTTTTTGTTCATTATTGAGTGAAATGACTCGAGGAGCCTCACCGATAAAAGAGATGGCTTGTTTTAACACATATGAAGAGCGCTGGCACCTACCACAATGGCGTGAAGACCTAAATCCAATGTCTATTGCGAGGCTCTTTCGCGATTGGGTGTTTTGACCACAATAGCTGCCGCTTCGTCTCTCTGCATAAGGCTATTGAGGGTGTCTTGATCACAGAGCGTCAGATTAGCTCCGTCCTTTAAACGCTTAAATAGTGGCGCCAGATCCAGAGCCAACTGACGATGCTTTGCGTTCAAGTGAATATACATGGGGCCTAGAGGCTCACCGCCCGTGAGCACTATTTTTTTACGACTCAAACGATGCATTTTGACGTATTCTTCGCTAGTAATAACCAATACGTCAATGCGATCATGTTCTAGCATATCGACTCCGTTTGACAGCTTCTTGAAGTATTCTAGCGTTGAATTTGGATAATTTGAGGTCAGCAAGGCTTGTATCGCCGGAGCCCCATGGGCGATACCGAACCCTATCGACAAGGTGGCATCGCTGAAATCACTCGATCTCTCGCCGAGCTGATAGAACAGCAAACACGCTTGGCCCAGCGGCTCTTCTATACGAACAATATTCTCGAAACCTCGACTCAGATTGACCGCCCTGAACAAATCGCCATCCAATCGCCCATTATTAAGCTGCGCAATGAGACGTTTACCCGGATAGAATTCAAGCTGCATATCATAACCGTGAACCCTTAAAGCCTGACGAACCAGAGCTTTTGTCTCTTCGAGACCATCCGCCATAACAGCGAAGTCGTGGGCCCCAAACCGAAGCATTTTTAGCGATTGCTCAGTCGGAGGCGATACCTGAGAGTGAGCCCCAACGTTAACAATCAAAAAAATCCAACAGGCTAACTTCAAGCAATAGGGCTTCACTCTTACATCTCGGATAACGGTGATGCGGATGATGAGGCCACATAGATCAACCCACCAGGAGGAACTTCTCTGCCTGCCTCAAAACACACTGGCGGCGGAAATTCTCGCTTTAGCTCACGTAAACTAGCGCTGAGCAAAGGTACCAGCTTCTCGTATTTCTGGTGTACATGAAAGTAGTTGGGCTCTAAATTAAAACGCGCGTAGAGTTGCAAGGGCCGATCACTTAAAGCTTCTAGATAATGCCGATCCAAATCATGAACGGCAATCAACTCGACCCGCTCATTTGCAAGCATCTTCAAACCTTGTGGCAACAACGAAAAGAACTCTAAGGTTACCGCAGGCCAGTTTCGCAACAGAAAACTCGAAGCCCCAGACGCACCGTGATAAGCGGCGACACTTACATTGTGCATGGCCTCCTCGACATTAAATTTCGCGCGCGCTTGCAAGTGATACACCGATCCGCAGCTACTCCCCAGAGCCTCGGGAACCCTCAGAATCGAATCGAATCCTCGAGACAGATCCACAGAGCGAATAAGGTCGCCATCCACCTCTCCTCGATTGAGCTGTGACATAAGGCGCTTCCCAGGCACTGAAATGAGCTCAAGCTGGTAGCCGTGGCGCGCCAAAGCCATGTCAATCAGTTGAGCTTCGTAGGTTTGTTCTGGTCGATGAATAGCACTGAGCACCCCCACCCGGAAGGCATCAGAGCCAGCGTGGGACAATCCGGCCGTCAACCACCACCAGCAACACAAAAAACAACGATATCGACTTTTCACGAGAATATTCCATACTCACATCCCCCAAAGTATAGACGCCATAGACTGAGCAGTGGCGCTAGAATGCACAGGCACCTCAAAAAACAGGCGCTAATCGAGGAGGCGAACTATCCACTGCATCAAGGGCGTTTGAATCGCTCTTCGAGCTCACATAAGGGCATCGGATACTGACGCTGAAGCGATAAGATAGTCGCCTCTATGTCCTTGGCAAGCTGAGCGTGACGGCGATGAAAATGAGCATAGTTAAACGGCAAAGCGAGCTGCATGGTAGGGACGATTGGGCGTGGCATCAGCGACCGAAAAGCCTCGGTTTGTTGATCGATCAACCCCACGTAATCGACTCGGCCATTGGCTAACAGCTTGGTCGCTTGCTCAAGCGTTGAAAAGAGAACGATATCAACACCCGGCATGATCTTATTGATCAGGGCACGCCCTCCAGGAGTCCCACGGTATATGCCAATGCGCGTCTGAACTGTGTCAGCATCGCGCTGAGCCAGCTGGTATATCCACCCGCAACTCTGGCTCAAGACAGACTCGACTCGCACGATTTGATTAAAGCCTCGAGAGAGATCAACCGTTCGATGCATATCCCCGTCAAGATTTCCGTTGTTTAGCTCTACGATCAGACGCTTGCCGGGGAATCGACGAACCTCTAATTGATAGCCATGGCGCAATAATGCCTCTGTTAACAGCCACTCTTCATAGGAACGCTGATTGGTCTCGATATAGCTGACAGCCCCCAGCACAAAAGGCTCGAGCTCTTCGGCCTCTGAACAACTGATCGCAAGCCCTATCGCGACCATCCAGAGAGATTTTAAGGACTGCTTCAACATGCTGAAACGCCACTGTCGGAAATACTTGATGAAAAGAGACTATAGGCCCCACCTAGGGTAGACGCAACGCTCGGGTGTCAGGAGGGAATCACTCTTCGAACAAGAAGGAAAGAATATCTGTGAGCTGCCGCTCAAATCCCTGAAAACCGTGATCCCCACCGTCAATAATAAGCTGTCGCCCACCTTGATAGCGCTCCACGGCTTGCCGATAATCTAAGGTTTCATCACCGGTTTGTACCATCAGCCAATAGGCGGTGAGATCTTTGAGTTGCGGCTGATATGCATGACGATACTGATTGCCATGTTCGGCGGTCATGACATAAGAATCTTCTGTGTAGAAGTTCTTCTGGGGCTCGCCTGCAACGCGATCAATCAACTCATGAGGTCTAACCGAGGGATTCACCAGCACCGCTTTATGGCCGTAATTCTCGACCAGCCAAGTGGACCAAAAGCCCCCCAGCGAGCTGCCAATGAAACCCACAGATTCACCTTTAAGGCTCGACATCAAAGAGTGTAGCTGCGCCTTCGTCTCCTCTGGGTAGGGACTCAAATACGGGCAGCAGTAATGCACAGAGGGGCGATTGTCTAACAACCACTGCCGAGTCAGCATCGCCTTATGGGATTCAGGGGAGCTTAAGAAGCCGTGCACATAGACGAGCGTTGCCATAGACAATCCAGAGAGAAGAAGTCAAACAGAGCCGATAGAATAACTGTTTGTGAACAGCAGAAACACTTGCGACTATTGGCCTGTGAGTAAAAGCCGCGAAGGCCACAGAGAAAAGAAGCTCAGTAACCTGCGGAGGCGAAGTCGATACCGTAAGTCTTTTCGGGAATGCGCTCAATCCCTGTCATGAAGCTGCCGTCGGGAGATAAATCGAACCAGCGGTAGCCCGGCATTTTTTCGTCCAACGCAAAGTCGTGACTATTGGGCTTAAACTGAATACAGGTGGAGGGCGCCGCGTAGAGCGAAAAGTGGGCGTATTGAGAAACATACTCTTGATGCACATGCCCCCAAGAAAGCGCTTTCACACTGGGATACTGTGCCAGTAAATCAAGCAGCTCTGGAGCATTCTTAATCACATACTGATCAATCCAATCACAGCCCACCGCAACCGGCTGATGATGCACAAACACCAAAGCAGGCTTGGCGCAGCGATCGAGCAATTGACGTGCGCGCTGCAGCTCAGCTTGAGCAATATCGCCGTATTCGTGCCCAGGCACACTGGAATCGAGTAAGATGATTTGCCAGTGTTCCAGCTCGAGATAATCGCGCTCAACCTGTGCCTTTGGGAACTGACGCATGACACTATCGAGATCATGATTGCCGGCAAGCCAGCTGATCTGGCACGGCAAGTGGTCTTTGACTCCTGCAAGGAAACGCTCATAGGCCTCTAAGTGACCATCACTGGCGACGTCACCACTGGCCACTATCAAATCGGCGCCAGATTCTTCTTGCTTCAATGTTCGCAGCACATCAAAAAAACTCTCATCGGTATCCAAACCCAAGAGCTGCTCACCGGGACGACCACCAAGGTGTGTGTCGGTGATTTGAAGCACTCGATAAGGAGATGTGTTTTTATCAGTATTCTGCACGTTTGCAATCCATCTGGCTCTCTGTCCTGAGGCTCTGTGTTCCAGCTGTCACGGTAAAACTAGACACACTCTTCGAATCCCTGAGAGATGTCGTCGCTATCATCATCAGCAATGCGAATTGATTATAGCCATGTTTACCAAGTGATGAACAATTTCAAACCCGCATTATAGCAGCGCTTGCGTCTTATAATTGTGAGTAGTGTCTCGCTAAGGACCAGACAATCGTCAATACCGCTGCCGTAAAAGCCTTGAATGATCAGCGAACTAGAGGTGTAGCGACTCGACCATGAGCCAAACTGTAAGACAACCAATCGCTCAAAAATCGGTTAAATTGAGCCTTCTCATCCTTTTGATATAGGTTTTTATTAGGATAATCATACTTGGGCTTAATCTGGCGATGCTCTTTCCAGGCCACGACTTCGGCCATTTTGGCGTCGTGATAGAGTCGAACCTGTAATTTGGGTGAACTGCCCCAATCGTTCAAACCGTTGTTTTGGACCACATCCAACATGGTGGTATAGCGTGCCCGCTCGGTGATCTGAAAGTGAATCTGCCACACCTTAGCACCCGCCTGGACATCGTAATGCCACTGCTCAGATTCTTCGAACGCTGGCATGAGCTTTAACAGACGCGCGTAATTTGCCTCGCAGTGGGACATCTGCTCGGCCAAATCGACGGTATATCGACGCGGCCCGCGACGGGGCCCAACGGGCAAAGTCGTCTGCGAAGGTGGATTTGGCATAATAAACCTAGTCTCTGTATGCGGGCATGAAGGAGGGAGAACTTTACCAAGTCTCGTATAACTTGCCACGCCAATAGCGCAATTTTAGTGAATAACCACAAAATCACACGGGCTAAATACGGGTAATTTCACGTCGCCACGAGCCCTAGAGCCTAATCTCAGCACCGCAAGCGAGCATGATTTAACTGCAACCACTGTAAAGCAATCAGTGTTGCCGCATTGTTAAAGCGACCACTGTAGAGATGCTCAAACACCTGCTGCGCTGGCAGCACCAACAGACGGATGTCTTCGCCTTCGTCATCGAGGCCGTTAATTGAACCATCGCGCCCCGATAGTGACGCCAGAGCACAGTAGACATGCAAACGCTCATCACAGCCTCCCGGCGAGGCCATATATTCGCACACATATTCCACCGAACTGGGGGTAATATCGGCCTCTTCTTTCAGCTCTCGCCACACCACATCTTCGGTGGTTTCGCCCGCTTCAACCATACCGGCCACCACCTCGAGACACCAAGGACTTTGCTCGCCACCCATGGCCCCAGGTCGAATTTGTTCGACCAATCCAATGAGGTCGTTTTGAGGGTCGTAAAGTACCGCGCCAACGGCCTCACCGCGAAACAAAACCTCGCGTTTGATCACCGAGCTCCATCCGCCGCGGTATAGCTTGTGACGATAATCGAGCCGCTTCATCGAAAAAAAGCCCTGATACAGAACTTCGCGCTCTACAACCTGTACATCCTCGGTGCCGAATGTGGGCTGTAAAAACGGGGGGAGAGACGAGTCTGTCATTAAAATTCCATTAATTAGTCGATAGTACCCTTGGGGGGAGTAGAAGAGAAAACCGCTTAAACCTCATCTGCTCTTGTCGACTTCTCATCAACAGTTCAATGAGATGGCGCTAAAAGACCATCGGTGGCGGTCGAGCTCATGATAGACTTTCGCGACTAAATAACAATACTAACGCCATCGGGAGATGCCTCATGCACGCCAATATCGCAAAAATCGTCACAACAGTTTTTTGGGCTGTTTTGGGTTACAGCTTTGTTTTTCCATTCAGTGACGGCATACAATCACCGCTTGTCATGGCCGGCGCAGTAATGGCGGGGGTTCACTTGCTGGAATTTATCCTACAGCGCAACAAACTCAATGCCATAAACGCTGGCGGTGTTAACGGGTTTATTCAAACCATGATCTTTGGCTTTGGCTACTGGCTTCCGTTACTGCAGAAGAAAGAAAAGTAAGTAGGACACGACTCTATCAGCTTGGATTCAGCGGCTGCAAAGAAACCGTGGCAGAGACAGAACTCTTGTCGCTGCCGCCATCGACCGAGATGGCACTCAGGTTCATATCAGTAATCAACAACCACATCTGACGACGCTGACTAAAACTCGCACGGGTTTGTTGCTGAGCCATCAGGCACCAGCCAGCCCACAGTTTTTGCTTCGACTCTGGCAAGGGTTTTAACGGCTGATTCGACGCATTGCGCCAGCGATAATAGGCGGACACGATCTGACTAGGTGATTGAAAGTAAACCCGACTCCTCAAAGACATTCGCAACCAAAACTCTGAGTGATAAATCTCGCGAACCTGCTCAACACCGCCAGCAACAATCACTCGCATCAGACGCCAACAAGCGAAAGACAATAAGATCAATCCCGCCAACGCGCTGAGCAACTTAACCACCGATAGCGCATCAACTGACTCCAGATTGAACCAATGAAATGAAGCGCCTGCAGAGCTGTTTACGCGAGGCTTTACACCGCTAATGGATTGCTGCGCCACTTGGCTTTGCTGCCAGCCATCGCCATCCCACCACCACATAGAAATCGGCGGTAGTATCAACCCACCCTCGTCCAGCAGCGTGTACTGACGGGTTTCAACTCTCACGCCCTCAAAAGCCCCCCGATTGGTTTTATCATCAACCGACGAAGACAAGCTTGTTTGTTTGACGCCGCTGACCTCTGGCCATACTAAAGGCGGTATGAGCATCCCTAGGGTTCCAGTAGCGCGAATCTCTATGCGCCTCTCGACCAGATCTCCAACACTTAACTCATCCAACGTCGAAGAGAACCTTTGATCAATAATCACATCGCTGGCCACTAATGATGCCACTCGCTTCGACTCGGCAGCTTCATCGCCCGATGATTCTGCGCTTTCGACAGGGGGCAGTGCTTTTACCATCATCAACAAAGGCTTAGAGCGCAGTGTGCGTTTCTCAAGTGGTTTACCAGGCCCTGTAGTGACCCAAACAATGACCTCGACTCCGTCGATGACATACTGACCTGCTCGCTGGGGAAAGATCGTATACTCACGACGCTGTACCGCGTAATTTTCGCTCCCTATTCGCTCGCTGTAATTTGTTGCAAAGGTTTCTGCCTTAAGGTTGATCGCATCGCGAACCGCCAAGTGTGAAAAGCGCGGTGCCTTGGAGAACCAGCGGCTGGTGAGCACATCTACCGCCAAAGTTACTCGCTCCCCGACAACGGCTTCAAACACCTGCGAGGCATATTGAGAATCGTTGTTGTCAGCGACAAATTGTGCGCGAATTCTAATGTCCTCTTCGGCGCAGAGCCACAGCGGGAATAACACCAACAGCCCAATAAACAACCTCATTGATTCTCGGCCTCTTCAAGTTGGTAGCGAAACTTCAGCACCAAAAAATCCGCGGGTTTTGATTGAAGCCGACGCATCCACAGAGCCTGAATTTCTTCCGACGACATATCACCGCTATTGGTAACATCTGCTGTAGTCGCTTGCTGCATTCTTTCGCTATCCGCCGAGTCAAAAACGATTTCATCTGCCTCAAGTTTTCCGCCGGTACCACCACTAAAGTCGGTAACCTCTTGAGGTTGTTTCGACAAGGCAATCACCAGTTCTAAGTTTTCTTTGACGGGCAAGTAATCTGGCTCCAACTGTAAACTCAACTCATAACTATCAATGGCCTCTTGATAACGCTCGAGATGGGCGAGGGCATTGCCCCGGTAGAAGAGCGCGCGAGACCCCGCCTGGCGCCCCCACAAAATTTCGGCGGCGGAGAAGTTCTCGGCCGCATAATAGGCTGCGGCTTGCCATTGAGGGTCGTCAAAACGTTGCGCGGCCGATAGATAGTCACCGCGGGCGAAATACCAGTGCCCCTGCTGATCTGGAGTTACCCACAAATCCAGCCAAGCACTTTTGGGATTACTCACGGAAAAATAAGCCTGCCAGAGCCCTAACAACAACAGCCATACTAATAGGGCCGCACCGAGCAGTTTGAGGGGCGACGATAACAGAGCCCTTATGAAATTCATGACCACTGCAACACCATGCCTCGACGATAGAACAACGCCATTAGGATCATTAATGGCCAGACAAAATAGTGACCGTCGTCGCGCCACTGTACGTCATCTCTCTGCTGGAGTTGATGCTGCCATCGACGTTGAATGTTACCGATCAAAGTCTCAACGTCGCTGCTGTCAGAAGTCCAGAGGACCCCATCTATGCCGACGCTATCCAGTGTTCTCGATAGGGAATTCGATTTATCCAACATCGGAGTCTGCACCGATAAAAAGCTCACACTCACATGGTCAGGAGTTCGATTCCATTGACTATCCACGGGCAAAAAATCAATCAAATCATCACCCACTAGGACAATGGAGCCACCAAACTCTCCCAGCATAAGACTGGCTTTCTGTAACAACAAGTCAGGCCGGTTACCGGTCTTTGGCACAACTCTTGGGTCGAGATCTTCAAGGTACAACGCCAAAACTTTACCGTCTTCGGTTAAGGGTAAAACCGTATGAGTCGAGCCCGCGTAAATCATCAACGAGGTAGGCGCCCCGCGGCGCGATTCCAGTAAGTTTGCGATTTTTTGTTTTGCATGAGTCAAGCGAGAGGGTTTTAAATCCTCCTCAAGCATAGATTCCCCCAAATACAGTCCAATCACCAGCGGCGCCGTATCGTCTACTAGGGGTGAAGGCAATCGCTGCCAAGAGGGACCCGCTAGCGCAATCACCCAACAAATCGTCAGCAGGCTCACCACCAGCGCCGGTGTCGCTCTCGACTGAGTATCCGGACGTGTCAAAAGCGCGTCCAACAACGCTGGCGCAATGTATTTTTGCCAATCACTTTTTTGATCGTACTTACGCAACAGCCAACTGATCAGAAATCCCAGCGGCAACGCCAAAAGCCAATAAGGACGCAAGAAATGAAACTGATCCAACGCCAGCAACAGCTCACTCATGACTCACCCATTTTTTGTTGGCGCAGCGCTCTAATCAATTGAAACAGCAGCTGTAACACTAAAGCTATGCCAAGCGGCCAGTAAAAAAGCGGCTGACGAGGTCGATAGCTTTCACTGTCGACCTTCTGTGGCTCGAGCCTTTCCAGTGCCCGATAGACCTCTTGCAATTGAGCCCCAGTGGTCGCTCGAAAGAATACACCACCGGTAATTGCACTCATTTTTTGCAAGGTCGCCACATCCATTTCCTGCTCACCAGACGCGGATAAATCACCCACTGCGACAGCGTGAATAGTAATACCTGCGTCGGCCGCTACTTGAGCGGCATCCAATGGCGGCACTCGGCTGCCAGAGTCATTGCCATCGGTGAGTAAGATGAGCACTTTTTGCGAAATATCACTGCTGGAAAAATGATTAACCGCCAACCCCACCGCATCACCCAACATGGTTTTCGGGCCCGCCATTCGAGTCCTAGTTTCAAACAGCAGCGTTTTAAATAGGTCGTGATCTTGGGTAAAAGGCACCTGCAAATACGGGCGATCACCAAAGACAATAAGGCCGAAGCGATCGCCCTGTCGATTCTCTATGAATTCGCTGGCGACGGTTTTGACCCCGGTTAATCGATCAACGGCTTTGGTATCGTCAAAAGAGAACTCTTCAGCTTCCATAGAGCCCGACAAGTCAACGGCCATCATAAAATCCCGCGACGGCTTTGAAATCATTCGCACCTCACCCAGCCATACCGGCTGACATAAGGCCGCAATAATCGAGAGCCAGCTCACAAACAAGACCAACTGCTGAACAAAGTTTCGGCGAAGAATCAGTGCGCCTTTGCCGGGCTGGTTGCCGGACAGGTTGACCAGCAGCTTAAACACCGACACACGCAATGCAGCCCGAGGTGTGCGATAGGCGCTGACAAGAAAGTGCACAACCAATGGCAAAACAAGAAACACCAACGGCCAACTGCGCTCGAATACAATCACGATGCGCCCTCACTTTGCGTTGCGACAGAGTTACCGGCTTTACCCGACAGCTGAGCAACCGAGACACCAACATATTGATGATGAGCTGAAATCCAAGTACGGCTCCAATCAATCAACTCTCGCCGCTGATTGGCAGTCATTGCTTCCACCTCGGATGTTTTTCGATAGGCTAAATCAGCAATAAACGACGGCGGTGATGTGGGCGAACTAGCACGCCAAAATTGCAACCATTCTTCGGCATTCAACCCGACCAATTCAGTGCGAGCCCAGCGACTGAACGCCACCTGTTTTAAGAGACCTGGAATACCAGCCAGTTCGTGATGGTGACCGAGATCAAGCCGGGCCTCAATAAGGTTGAGCTGAGCCTGCGCTTGCCGAATGTAGAGCCTTGATTGGCGAAATCGATACCAGGCCCAACAACCGCAAGCCACAAATACAAGAACGAGAAACAACAACCAGACGATAATCGACGCCTCTGGTAGGTAACCGCTGTTTTCGGGCAATGAGATCTCGTGAGCATTGCTCATCCAATCATTGCCAAAGTCCGGCGCTATATTTGGCAGGGTTTTAAACGGTTGACTGTGGGTAAAGAATTCGACAGGCATCAATTGCCCCCAGACATCATTGTTATCAGCTGAGATTCGACAGTTTGCGCCGCACTGATCGGCAGCACTGGCACTTGGCGCGCTCTTAGAAATTGACGGGCCTGAGTTAACCGAGCCTGAAACTGATGATCAAAATTGTTGCGCAGGGTTTCATCCGATGTATCAATTTCAACCTGATACTGTCCATCACTGACCGCTAACTTGCCTCCCTCGGGCAAGTTCTGCTCCATGGGATCGTAAACAAAGCCCAGAATAACGCTGTTACGCCGCGCCAATGCCGATAGATATTCCCCGCTCCGCTCGTCGGCACCGTCCAAATCGGAAATCAAATAAATCAACGCATCATGCCCTGCATGATCGACCACTTTTTTGAGCGCATGATTCAATTGCGCCGAGCTACCCTGCTGCGCCGTTTTTAGCCGACGGCCATAATCTTCGAGGGAATGAAACGTTTGCATTAAGTGCTGGCGAGTTGCTCTTGCGGGAATCTCGGATATGGAGTGGTCATTAAAAATCACGCTACCGACGCGATCGCCCTGGGCCAGAGATTTCCAGCCAACCAGCGCCGCCATTTGTGCCGCAGCGACCGACTTCATCATAAGACGTGAACCAAAGAACATCGATAGACGCTGATCGACGATCACAATCACCGGTCGCTCACGCTCCTCGGCGTAGACTCGAACGTGTGGTTTTCGGGTTCTATTAGTAACTTTCCAATCCATCTGGCGAATATCGTCGCCCTGGCGATATTGACGAAGCTCTTCGAAGTCGAGCCCGCGCCCGCGCACCGAGGAACGATGGCGCCCTACCAGCACATTATCAATTTTCGATGAGCGTGCCAGCGGAAGTTGACGAGCTTGATACTGCAGCCGAACTAAATCGGATACCGTGACACATACGCTGCCGTCATCGTTGCTTTCAGCCTCTTTGGCCATTACGCAACAGCGACCTGCTGCACAACCGCTTCGACAATTTGTCTCGCGTCGACACCTTCTGCCTGGGCGTCAAAACTGATATGAATTCGATGAGCGAGCACATCCATGGCGATAGCGCGGACATCCTCTGGCGTAACCTGCTGTCGACCGTTCAACCACGCATGAGCTCGCGCGCACTTGTCCAACGCAATACTTGCCCGTGGACTCGATCCCACACTGATCCAACGCTGTAAATCCGAGCTATAGCGCTCCGGTTTACGGGTTGCCATCACCAGCGCCACCATATAGCGCTCGACGACCTCGGCAACGGTGATTTCTTTAATCTGTTTTTGAGCTTCAGCAATCACTGCCGAGTCGATCGCCTCGAGAGGCTCCGGCTTGGCGCCCTCTTCGCCACGTACCAAGCGAACAATCCCTAGTTCGGCTTCATCCTCGGGGTAATCAATGGTGATCTTCATTAAGAAGCGATCCATTTGCGCCTCAGGTAAAGGATAAGTCCCCTCTTGCTCGATGGGATTTTGAGTCGCTAACACCATAAACAGGGGCGCCATGGGGTAGGTCTTACCCGCTACCGTCACTTGACGCTCTTCCATCGCTTCTAGCAATGCCGACTGAACCTTCGCTGGCGCACGGTTTATCTCATCGGCTAGTACGAGATTATTAAATAGCGGTCCAGGCTGAAATTTTAGCGTCTCCTTATCGCCATCGCTGTGGTACACCTCGGTACCCGTCACATCCGATGGCAAGAGATCCGGCGTAAATTGAATTCGCCCCAATGTGACCTCTAGGGTTTTGGCTAAGGCTTTGACTGATCGAGTCTTTGCGGTTCCAGGCAGACCTTCGAGCAATACATTGCCCGAAGCGAGCAGGGCGATGACTAAACGCTCTACCACCAACTCTTGTCCGATGACCGACTTTTGCACCTGCTGCTGAAGTCGCTGTACCGCCTTCTGAGTCTCATTCATTTGAAATCCTATCGCGTTAACTCTAAGAGCTTAATGTGTTCTCTTATAACCAATATCTTAAACCATATACCATCGCGCCCCGCAGGCAAACACACCTTTATGCGCGCCATAAAAAAGCCCCTAACGGGGCTTTTCAGTCTGTGCCGATCAAGCATATCTTTATTTATAGTTCATAAAGCGCTCAACAATTTGATCGATACTGAAACTGGCAGGTCGCTGTCTTGGAGGGTAAGCCTTGAAAGTCTGTAAGAACTGCCCAACCACCGCCTGTGACTTGTACAAATACGGTAGCGTGTCACCGCGAAACTTGTCGTAGCAACAGGATTCAATATCTGCTCGCTCGAACGGATCGCGCCGCAAGTGAAACACCTTCGGCATTCGCAATGGAGTGTAAGGATTCGCCCACACATCCAGTCCGTGAGCTCGCTGCTCGCTGAACATGACTTTCCAATCATCCATGCGAATCGCTGACAAATTTCCATCATCAGAGAAGTAAAAAAACTCATGTCGTGGACTGTCAGACTTGCCCGTGATGTGATCGGTTAAATCATAGCCATCGAGGTGGACCTTGAACTCTTTATCACCGGCGCGATAACCCTTTTTCAATTCTTGCCCCACATTTTTTATGCCCGCGGCATTCATTAATGTTGGCAACCAATCGAGGTGAGAAATAATGCCATTGGAGACGGTATTGGGCTTTACCTTACCCGGCCATCGAACCATTGCGGGCACCCGAAAGCCCCCTTCCCAAGTGGTATTTTTCTCGCCTCGAAATGGAATGGTTCCGCCGTCGGGCCAGCTAAAGACTTCGGCACCGTTATCGGTGGAATAAACTACGATCGTGTTGTCGGCAACCCCTAAGTTCTCGAGTTTGTCCAACAGGGTCCCCACGTGCTGATCGTGCTCAGCCATGCCATCGGCGTAGACGCCCTGACCGGTTTTTCCCTCCCACTTTTCACTTAAGTGTGTCCACACATGCATGCGGGTTGAGTTAAACCAGAGGAAAAACGGCTTATCGGCCTTTGTGGCTTTTTCCATAAAACCTAGAGACGCCTCAAGAAACTCTTCGTCAACCGTTTCCATGCGCTTTTTTGTCAATGGACCAGTGTCTTCAATTCGACCATCGGCATAAGAGTGAATAACACCACGAGGGCCAAAACGCTTTTTAAACCACGCCTCTTTTGGGTAGTCAGGATGCTCGGGCTCTTCTTCGGCATTCAGGTGGTAGAGATTACCAAAGAACTCGTCAAAGCCGTGATTGGTCGGTAGGTATTCATCGCGGTCACCGAGATGATTTTTACCAAATTGACCAGTCATGTAACCTAGTGGTTTGAGCAATTCGGCCAAGGTGGGGTCTTCCTTTTTCAAGCCTAAATCAGCACCTGGCATACCCACTTTGGTCAAGCCAGTACGAATGGGATGCTGCCCGGTAATAAACGCCGAACGACCAGCGGTACAACTCTGCTCACCATAAGCATCGGTAAACAATAGGCCTTCGCTGGCAATACGATCGATGTTTGGGGTTTGATAACCCATCATGCCGCGATTATAGGCACTGATATTGAACCAACCCACATCGTCGCCAAAAATAACCAATATATTCGGTTTGTCGGCGGCTGAGACCGACATTGAAATCAATGACGACATCACGACACTAGCGAACCAGAAACAGGCTCGCCAGTTTTTCACACTCAATAACATGAACTTTCTCCGTAGCAATTATTCAATCAATAGATTTCGAGAGTGCGGCTCTTGTGGCTTTTTTAACTCGGAATAAAGATGCAGTATCTATTGTCTTGGTAATTGCGGCCGCGCTGGCGCGGCCCAGATCAATCTTACTGTTTCGGCTGAAAGCGTGTTAACTCTTCAACAACGCCATCAATGGTGAAGCTGTTAGGCGCTTGACGCGCTGGGAAGCGCTGGAAGGTTTGTGCAAACTGCAGCGCTTTGGCGGAACCATAGAAGATCCAAGCGGAATTATTTTCCCACCAAGTATTGTAGCTGTTTGAATCCGTATCGGCGCGTTCATAGGGGTCGCGGCGCAAGTTAAACAACTTTGGAATTCTTAGACGTACAAACGGTTCACGCCATACATCAAAACGTTTAGCTCGCTGCTCAGCGTAGACTATTTTCCAATCTCCAGAGCGAACACCAACCAACTGACCGTCGTCGCTGAAGTAGAAAAAGTCGGTGCGCGGACTTGCGTCTTTTTTGTTCATTAAGTACGGCAAAAAGTTATAGCCATCTAAATGAACTTTGTATTCTTTATCGCCGAAAGCGCGACCTCTTTTTAACTGCTTTGCGACTTTACTTTCGCCGACCGCAGCCATCAAGGTGGGCACCCAGTCAAGATGTGACATCATGCCATTGGATACCTGACCGGCAGGAATTTTTGCAGGCCAACGCACCATCGCGGGGACTCGGTAACCACCTTCCCAGTTTGTATTTTTTTCACTTCGAAATGGAGTGATTGCCGCGTCAGGCCAAGCGTTGTAATGGGGACCATTATCGGTGGTGTATACCACGATAGTATTGTCATCAATTCCCAGATCTTTAAGTTGTTGCAGCATTTCGCCAACCAGCTCGTCATGGGCAACCATTACGTCGTTGTAGAAACCTTGCCCAGATTTGCCCAAGTGCTTTTTCGCCGGATGCGTCCAAAAGTGCATGCCCGTTGTATTGAGCCATACAAAAAAAGGCTTGTCGGCTTTATGCGCTTTGTTAATAAAACTCTTGGCGGCAGAAGAGAATTCTTCATCGACCGTTTCCATGCGTTTTTTGGTCAGTGGGCCTGAATCTTCAACACGACCATCGGCGTAAGAATGGATCACTCCGCGGGGATTGGCCATTTTCTGAAACCAAGCCTCTTTCGGGTAGTCGGGGCTTTCTGGTAATTCCTCGGCATTGAGGTGATAGAGATTGCCAAAGAACTCATCAAAACCGTGATTGGTTGGCAAAAACTCGTTGCGATCACCTAAATGGTTCTTGCCAAATTGTCCGGTGGCGTATCCCATTGGCTTGAGCATTTCGGCCAAGGTAGGATCTTCGGGACGGATGCCCACATCGGCGCCAGGCGTACCCACTTTGGTCAGGCCCGTTCTCACGGGGTGCTGACCGGTGATAAACGCAGAGCGACCAGCAGTGCAACTTTGCTCACCATAGTAATCGGTGAACATAACGCCATCGCGGGCAATGCTATCAATATTCGGGGTCTGGTAGCCCATCAAACCGTGGCTGTAAGCACTGATGTTACTTTGACCAATGTCGTCGCCAAAAATAACGAGAATATTGGGTTTGTCGCCAACTGCAAGTACCTGAGTCGAGACGATCAAAGGGAGAGATAAGGCCGCCAGCTTGGCCAGCCCTGTTGCCATCGATTGGCACAGACCAAGCAAACGGCGCGAGGTGATTGATTCGATCATGAGAGATTCCAACTATTATCATTATGCGCATTAATCATAGACGCTAACCCGATCAGTGAGCGTCGAGCACTTCAACTCTGCACCTTAATACGAGAACAGATATAGCTCAAATGATAGTTTTTGAATGACGGACATATCCAAAATGGAATACAGGTAGCGTCGTATCGATCAGATACACACAAAAAAGCCACGCAGTAAAACTACGTGGCTTTTGTCATCGATCGATTAACCTGAGAGCTTGATTAACCCGTCGACTTAGGGATTCACATCACTGTTGCTGAATGCGCTCGAGGCTTTGGTCGAACATGGATACCCATCGGTTAAACAAGCGCTGAACTTCCCAGCGGTTATGGATGGCAGTATTTCTTTGCCACTCGGTACCCGCATCGCGACGGTCCATGGCCGTGGCGATGAGCTTGCCGGTCCCGCCATCTTTGAAGTCAAACGCTAAAGTCACCTTTCCCGCACCTTCAGAAAAGTACTTACTGCCGGGATCGCGTTCCGAAAAAGTATCTTTGGGAGCCGCTGGCTCTAGCTTTTTCAATGTTGGCTCTACCACAAGCACTCCAGCTCCAGGTTCGTCCACTAAGCTAACACCAGTCACGTCAAACTTTGAGCTCACCGATTGTTCAAACATCTCGGTCAAACCGGTTTTGTCTTTTTCACTCAGCTGCCAATCTCGACTTCGCCATTCACGCACGTCCGCGTCGTAATCCACCTCGGCGATGGATGTATCTAAAGGCGCGACGTAAACCTGAGTAAAGCCTTTAAAATCTGTTTCGATGTCGACAAACATTTCGTCTAGACGGCTGTTTTCTACCGGGTAGAGACCGGCATCGTTCTTGGCATCGACGCGCTGATCGATGGATGGATCGCTGGCACAGGCAGCCAACAAGACGGTAAGTCCTGCAGCCAAAAATATCTTGCCTGACGGTTGATACTTCATAGGTTCATTCCTTTTTTGTCGTCAAATATGATGATGCTATCGGTCATTGCGTCTAGCGATAACAGGAAAAGGAGTTTCACTCCCCCCCCTTCTGAGCTTGTCGTTAACTAGAACCTTAGATGCCTGAAGCATCGGGAGTTCAAATTAAGCCCCCAAGATTACATGACTTAATGCGTCTTAACCGCGCTTTACGGTTTACCTGTCGAACAACAGGACTATAGGCCTATAATGCGGCTTTGAGAGCTTCAACCCTCTAACAGAGACATGCTGGATGAGCCGTATCAACCTAGCTCGCGTAGATTTAAAACTGCTGAGCACATTACAAGTCTTACTCGAAGAGCGCAATGTGACCCGAGCCGCCGAGCGGCTCTTTGTGTCGCAACCTGCGATGAGTAAATCCCTGCAAAAGCTCAAAAGCATTTTCAACGACCCTCTGTTTGAACGCACCGCTCACGGTTTGATTCCCACCCCCAAGGCACAGGAGCTGGCCATTAAATTACCTGAGCTACTGGCACAGTTTCATCAATTGATCGACGGAGACACCTTTACCCCCAATAGCTATCAAGGCCAATTTAAACTGGCCTTGCCGCAGGTGATTTCTGAATTATCGCTGCCACCGTTGGTGAAACGCATCACCCAAGAGGCTCCGCTATCACGTTTATTAGCCACTGATATGCCGGCGGACTATTTGGATCAATTGGCCACCGGAAAACTCGACTTTGTGGTCCATCGAGCCAACCCCCGTCACGATGACATATTGAGCTATGGACTCGGCCAGGGAAACGCTCGATGCCTGATGCGAAAAGATCACCCTCTGGCCAACAAAGCCCAATTGAGCATTGATGACTACCTCAACTACCCGCACCTACAGGTCTATTTCCCAGGCATGACCGATGACAACACCGGGATCATCGACCAAGTACTGCGTGATATGACGCTGGCTCGGCGAATCGTCTTCTCGACCACTCACCTCGGCGCTGCGCTGGAAAGTTTGCTATCAACAGATTGCCTCTTAGTAGGACCCGACAGCATTACGCGGACTGGGCCCTATCAGGATCTGATTCACGCGATGCCATTCCCGCCTGAGCTGCCATTTCCTCAACTGGAATTTGTCTTGTTACAGCACCGTCGCACCGAAAACAGCCTGCCGCATCTATGGCTGAGGGACATTCTTCTCGAACACGCCACCATCAGCTACTAACAGCCCCTCTCGCGGTGCACCAAAGCGCCCCGCAATACCCAAAAGATGCCCACAAAACGCCCAAATTCAACTGGACATTTCACGCCAATCGTTTGACAAGTCACGCCACAGATGAACATTATTGACTAAAAAGCAGACACAGCTCGTAAAAACTGTGCAATAGGCGACAAAAGTACGATTCGTGATAAACCTTGCCAAGTGAGATGAGAGAAAACGACAATGCAGCCACAAATCAACCGCTCGTTCATACACGGCTTCGACCAAATGCTGCTCGAAAAAGGTGTGCAGCCGGCCATTTTTTATCAGCAAGCAAAGATTTCTCCCAGCTACCTAAACCAAGATAGCGGCCCAATACCCTTTTACAATGAACTCAGGCTGTTTGAAATGGCCGCCAAGTACTTTTCAGAACCCGATATCTGCGTGAAGCTTGCCGAGCGGCAATCGTTATCGGCTCTCGGTCCCGCAGCAAGTAATCTACAAGCTAACGCGAACGTTCACGAAGCCCTTCTAAGCCTTCAAGAGAACCTGCACTTAAGCGTTGAAGCGGTGCGCCTTGAACTCAGCACATCGGAGAATATTGCGGTGTGGCAAGTCAACTGGGTTGAGTCGATCATTGGCAACAGTGCCTACGCGCAAGATCACGCACTGGCGCTGATGTGCATTATTATGAAAGCCCTATGTGGCGAGCACTGGAAGCCACGCGCGGTCTATCTAGAACACACGGAACTCACCAACCTGAACAGCTTTCATCGTTTTTTTGGTGCTCCGATTGCCTTTGACAACAGTTTCACTGGCCTGGCATTTGACCCCAAATGCTTAAAGCTACCGACCCGTCTAAACACACAAGCTGAACCCAAGGATCAGACACAGCTGCCCAGTAAAATTGCTCAGCCGACATTAACTCAACAAATAAAAAACGTTATCTCGCTGTTGATCGACAATGACGACTGCTGTATCGAAAAAGTGGCCGAACACTTATGCATGAGTAAACGCACTGTTCAGCGTCGCCTGCAAGAAGACGGTACAAATTTCAAAGACCTGGTAAACAGTGTGCGCCGCGAACAAGCCGTCCAACTACTGAAGAACGCACACTACTCACTGGCCGAGGTGGGTGCCATGCTGGGTTATTCTCAGCTGTCGGCCTTTAGCCGCAGCTTTAAACGTTGGTACGGTGTCTCGCCACAAATATGGCGACAGAAAAACGCCCTCAAAAAGTGATCCTCTAGCCTTCGTTAAGGGTGTTTTTCATAGACCTCAGTTTACCCCCCGCTTTTCTCCTCTCAAAAAAAAGGGCCTTCATAGAAGGCCCCAAAGATACTGCATTAGAGAGTACTTCTTAGAACTTCAAGCGACCGCGAACCGCGTAGCTGGCTTCACGACCCCATGCCACTTGCTGGTTACCCGCAAATAGAGGCATATCATTGGAGTAAGTAATGTATTCCTCATCGGTAATATTGCGACCAACAAAAGACACATCCCAGCGATCATCCTGAGATCCCAAAGTCACGGTCAGGTTGGTCAATACGTAAGAGTCCTGATATACCAGCTCATCGTTGTCAGCAGCGGTATGGTGATCATCCAAGTAGTTAGCGTCGAGAACCGTGCGCAAGTAGAGGTTGTCGCCAATATTTATCTCGTGCTCAAGTGACAAGCTACCGGTCCACTCTGGAGTAAAAGCATTGGTGCCCCCAGCTAGATTTTGCGCGCAAGAATCGGTGCTGCCATTGCCGTCGAGATCAACTGCGGTAGCGCCAGCTGCGGTGGTACCCGGCGCAGGTTTGATGAAAGTTCCCCAAGGCAATCCCCCAACCGCCGTACTCACTGCGGTCAATGCATCCTTCTGAGCATTGGTACAACCAGCCACATCGTATTCGTCAAACTCGAAATCGACATAACCCACGGAGCCACGCAACATCAAGCTCTCGGCAACCTGCCAACGGCCATCCGCCTCAAAACCACGAACAGTCGCGGTCGCGGCGTTCTCAACTTTAAAACCAGTTGCGCCGGTAAAGATAGAGGCTTGAAGATCATCGTAGTCCATATCAAACACGGCAAAGTTCAGCTCTGCGGCACCATCCAGCAGGGACATCTTGGCGCCGATTTCCATCGACTTAACTTTTTCTTGATCGAACTCTGCTTCGTCCGGATTGGCGCTCAACGCAAAGTTGTTAAAGCCACCGGATTTGGTACCGGTGGATACGGTGGCATAAGCCATAATATCGCTGGTCACGTCCCACTGTAGATTGACAGTGTAAGTCCAATCTTCTTCGTCACGGCTCAAATCATCAAATTCGTGCGGAGTGAATTCAGCTAAGACTAGCCCCAATGGATTACAAAAGGCCGTTCCGGTGTTGTAACTATCCCACTCAGCACACAAGGCGCTTTGACTGGCTTCTTTCTCTTCTTCACCATAACGCACACCTGCGGTCAAACGCAGCGTATCATTTAAATCCCAAGTACCTTGAGCGAAGGCAGCCCAGCTTTCAGTTTCCTGATCCAATTGAGCCGCACGGGTGAATTGACCAATAGTACCGACAAACCCTTTTGCGGCGCCGAAATCAGCGGGCGTCATCGCTGAGCCTACAAAACCGGGGTGTACGCCTGCAGCGCCACCGGTCGCTGCATGTACAATGTTGTGCTCGCCAATAACAGCCAATGCCGCAGGACCTGCAAAGGATTCGGGATTACTCGCATCAACGTTAAAGTTTGATTTTGCATTGGCGGTCAAATTACTTTCTTGATAATACATTCCAGTAATGAATTCGAAGCCCTCTCCCAATTCAGACACAAAACGCACTTCTAAGCTGGTTTGATCGTAGTCTTCATATTCCTCAAAACCAATACCATCAAAGGCATTAAAATCAGCATCGAGATTACGTTCGAATTGGTACTCAGAGTAGCCAGCGATGGCGGTCAAAGTACCACTATCCATGGAGTAATCAGCACGGAATGCAAATTCGTCGGAATCACCTTCAAAGGTTTGTGAAGCGCCGTAATCGATCCCATCGGTGCTGTTACCCATGGTAGATTTACCATCTTTAGGGGTGACATCGGCACCAATCAGGTTATCGACCCCGACACCGCCTTCTAACGCTGCGACGGTCGCATAGGCGACACCCAAGCTGCCAATTTGCTGCTCGTAGGGCATGCCATTGTTGTCCCACTCGCCATGCTCATACTTAAAACTAATCAGTAGATCATCACTCGCATCCCACTCTAAAGACAAACGACCGGCGTATTCATCGGTTTGCGGCTCATTTTCATCGTAGTAGGTGTTTTCAATCCAACCCTCGTCCATCTCGCGGGTTTGGAAGGCAAAACGACCGCGCACTGTATCGCTCAAGGCACCCGAGACATAACCTTTGATTTCGGTCTCTTCATGCTCGACTTCGTACATGCCAGAAATTTCCGCTTCAAAATCTTCAGTCGGCTTAGCAGAGGTAATGTTCAACGCGCCACCGATGGTGTTCTTACCAAACAACGTAGACTGAGGACCGCGCAATACTTCGATGGTACCTACGTCAAGAAAACTAAAGCGCGACTGAGTACCGCGACCCCGATAGATACCATCGGTGAAGGTACCTACAGATTGCTCAACGCTGGCCAAGATACCGGATTGAATACCGCGAATAGAAATCACATCGCCAATAGCGTTAGACGTTACATTGAAATTAGGAACATAAGCGGAAAAATCGGACATTGCCGGAATACCAGCCTCAGCCAGCTTTTCACCGCTCATGGCGGATACGGAAATAGGAACATCTTGAAGACTCTCGGCACGTTTTTGTGCGGTGACTACAATTTCTTCAAGGGTAAATGTTTCGGACTGCACGGATCCGGCAGCAGCGGCAATAGCCAGCGCCAACGGAGCCAATCGATTGGATAAGCTCATGATATGTCTCTCGGTTTATTCTTATAGAGGCTTTAAATTATTGGAATAGCCTTGTTTGCACCTTCCTTGGGAAAGTGAGCGACCAGTCTACCCAAGGAATTTGAGTCGCATTTACCACAAGGCGCCACAACCTTAACGTTTGACGCCAAGGTACACTTGACGAATTTGACAGGATCTCTCAGTTTATAAGCGACTAGATAGACGCATCAGAACTCAAACAATAGCGTCAGGGAGCCACACTTGGTACAACCCCTTATCCACAATCATTTACTCAATGGCCTGCATGACATCATTGTTGAGCGCGGTGGCGATGCCAACGCACTGGCTCTTGAGGCGGGGCTCGACGGGTCGATATTCAATCCCGAAGAGTGTCTAATCCCCTATGAAATGCACAATCGCCTGCTGGAGCTCACTGCCGAAAGGCTGTCATTTCCTGAGCTAGGCTTAGAAATCGCTCGCCGCCAAACCGTGAGTGTATTTGGACCTTTATTCACCTTGGTGGCGAACCAACCTAGCGTGCAAGAAAGCCTTGAGCTGTTCTCAAAGCATCTACAGATTAGAGCTCAAGAGCTCTGGCTCACCATTGAAACCTCGGAGGGTAAAAGCTGTGTTGCACCGCGATCGGGCATTAGCCTGATTAACGACAGTCAAACCTTTGAAGACCACGCGCTAGGGCTCGCTTGGCGTATCATTCAAATTTTACATGGGGGCTCGTGCAAGCTAAGAGCTGTCTATTTCAAGCACCCTGAACCAGACAACAGTTCGGCCTACACTCAGTTTTTCAAATGTCCTGTGGCGTTCAATCATCACTGCTGTGAGTTGGTTTTGGATCCTGCCCTACTGCAAGCCCCCACCAGCCCAGATGCACAGCAACTGCCGCAGCTTCTGCGCCGACACCTAGAACAGAAACACGATGATCGATTGATCAATCAAGTGAAGGATGTAATTACCAGTTTACTGGTGACGGGAAACTGCACGATTAACGAAGTAGCACCGGCGATGGGCTATAGCACTCGCACACTGCAGCGCCATTTAAAACAGGAAGGGGCAACCTTTCAGGCCTTAGTTGATGCGGTTCGGCATCAGCAGGCACAACTCTATTTAGAGCGAGATAATTACCGGTTAACCGATATCGCGGCGCTACTGGGTTACTCTGAACTCAGCGCTTTCACCCGAAGCTTTAAGCGCTGGTTTGGCTTGAGCCCACAAAAATGGCGAAAGACGCTATCGGCCACTCAACACTAAGATAACCCAAACGAAGTAAACTCGAATTATCGCCCCGGCTTGAGATCTCTTAGGGTGTCAGTCACCGCGGCGCTTAAACGTTCATGCTTTTGTTGCTCATCGGCATCGGGGGTGGCAAAGGTTTGCAGCGCGCTGCGCCACACGGCTTTATTAAGGCGGGTATCAAGAATGCCCAGTAAGATCGTGCCTTTGGGGTAGTCCCGAGAGTCGCCCTGCAGCGCGGGAAAGAGCTTGAACAGCTGCTGAGTCGACTGGCTGATATCGCCTTCCCCAAGCAGTAAAACGTTAACCACTTGATAGCGTGTAGCAGAATCTGAAAATACAAATCCTCTAGCTTCCATTTGCTGCTGAACTTCCCCCTTGACCCAGCTGGCGAGAGCCTTATCTGGCGCCACCGCGTTACCGGTATCATTGATCGAAATCACATCGGAATACCAGCTTAAGGGAGTATTGCGAGTTACCGGCATGGTGGGCCCGGACACACTGACAGAGACTTTTTGCTTCAACGGATCTCGCTGAGTCGGTGAAGTGACACAGGCCGCAAGGGATAAACACAACAACAAGGTTGCCACAATTCTCATACGTCAAACTCCACAATGATTGGGATAGATCTGATCAGTGAATTTGATCTTAGCAAAATTCATGCGTCGCCCACCAGCGAACTCATCTCGAATAATGACGCCTCGCGAGCTGCAGCCACATCAACCCACAACCCCCTAGATCGATGACAAACTATCCAACGGCTTTTTACATTAATTAACTGCTGGTTTAGGCCCCCGCCTCGACGACATAGGGGCAAACCGCTAAACTCGCCCAGTTACTAGCCGTTACTACGAGTAGGGCCTTCTCTCGCCCTCGTTATCAGATACAGGAATATCTATGTTTAAGCGACGCTTAACCCTCGGATTGGCCGGCGCTCTGTGCCTTGGTGCAACCCAACTGCAGGCAGAGACCCTTCAGGACATCTACGCATTGGCGCTAGAGAATGATCACCAGCTGAAAGCCGACACCGCGGCTTACAATGCCAACAAAGAAGCCTTAACTATTGGTCGTGCGGGTTTGTTACCGCAAATCAATGCCAGTGCGCGATACGCCGAAGTCGAAGGAGAATCTACCAGCTATCAAAGCTTTGCCAACGGCGGTAGCGGCGGAGCGGTTTCGAATGATTCAGAAACCGATCAAGAATCTTACTCGGTTAGCCTCACTCAGCCTCTATTCAACATGGAAGCTTGGTTCGGTTATCAACAAGGCAAGGCCCTCACCAAACAAGCCAAAGCTCAATACAGCGCCGATCAACAATCGCTGATTATTCGAGTTTCTGAGGCCTACTTCAATGTCTTACGCTCCATCGATAACATGGAAACGGCGCAAGCGGAAGAAAAAGCCCTTGGTCATCAGCTCGAGCAAACCAAACAGCGCTTCGAAGTGGGCTTAACGGCCATCACCGATGTGCACGAAGCCCAAGCCGCGTACGACAATGCCACAGCAACGACGCTCGAAGCTCAAGGCAATTTAGGCATTGCATTTGAAGAGCTTGAGGTATTAACCGGTCGCAGCCATGAACAAGTAGCACCACTAGTAGAAACCTTCCCAGTGATCAAACCCGAGCCCATGGAACGACATGAATGGGTCGATTTTGCACTGCAAAATAAT
Source organism: Cellvibrionaceae bacterium (assembly GCA_050633365.1). GTDB lineage: Bacteria > Pseudomonadota > Gammaproteobacteria > Pseudomonadales > Cellvibrionaceae > Pseudomaricurvus. The sequence continues at coordinate 74,926 of JBOEGJ010000018.1, forward strand.
TACTCGTTAAAAGTGGCCCAACTCAACTCGGATGCCGCCAAACAAAATGCTCGCTCGAAAGCCTCTGGGCACATGCCTACGATCACCGCCAGTTATAACTATCTGGATCGCGAGGATTCGAACACCGACATCATCATCGACGGCAACACCGTGTTAGAGCCTGACTCTCGCACCAGCGATCAGTCCACAATCGCCGTCCAACTCGACGTCCCCATTTTTAGCGGCATGCGAGTTTCTGGTCAACGCCGTCAGGCCTATCAACAGCACATGCAGGCCCAAGAGCTGTACAACAAAACTCAGCGAGATATCGTCCAAGGGGCTCGCTCGCTGCACCTCTCGGTGGTCACCAATGTGGCGCAGGTAAAAGCTCGTCAACAGGCGATCACCTCGAGCACCAGTGCCTTGGAAGCGACCCAGGCAGGTTATGAGGTAGGCACCCGAAATCTGGTTGACGTGCTGGTGGCTCAACGCAACGTCTATCAAGCACAGCGCAACTACGACGATACTCGTTACGGCTATATCGTGAATATGCTGCGCCTGAAGGAAGTGGCCGGAAACCTGACCCCCGAGGATGTGCTGAAACTGACTCAGTGGTTAGACGCTGAGAAGCAAGTCAATCGCAGTACCTACGAAAAATGACGAGCTAATCTCGATGAAAAAAGGCCAACCTCTTTCACAGAGTGTTGGCCTTTTCTATGCCGCCAATAAGTGCCTTACAACAGAGGCGGTGTTTGATGTGGAGCTAGACCCACGGAGCCATCCAGTCTAGCTAGGCTGGGATTTTAGCTGTGTATCAATAGCGCCTAACAAGCGCTGCAGAGCGCCGCGATTGTCGTCCGCGACACGCTTCGCCGACTGCCCCATTTGCGTCATTTGTGCGGGATCACCCAGAACACGTAGCGCAGATGCTGCAAGCTGTTCTGGCGTTTCAACAACCTCTAATCCGCCCGCCTCAATCAACAATCGAGACACCTCGGCAAAATTAAACAACGACGACCCACTGAACATCGGCTTAGACCAAGCGGCCGGCTCGATAAAGTTGTGACCGCCATTGTCGACCCAAGTGCCGCCCATAAACACCAGGTCACTAGCGCCCAATAAGGGCATCATTTCACCCATGGTATTGCCGATGAGCACCTTTACACCTGCTGTTAGGGGTTGAACATCGCTGTGCTTTTGAGTCACAAAGTTTTCGCTAGCCAGTTGAAAAACACTCTCGAATCGCTCGGGATGCCTTGGCACCAACACCAAGAGAATATCAGGCTGCTGCTTTTGCATCAGCGACAAAGCCGCCAGCAGCAACTCATCCTCTCCCTGGTGAGTGCTCGCCGCCAGTAACACTGGGCGCTCATGAGCCGATTGCCAGCGCTGCCGAAAGGTCATTGATCGCTGCCGATCATTGTCTGTGACTGTCAGGTCAAACTTAATGTTACCCGTCACTTGGAGCGATGAGCGCGGCAGCCCCAATGCGATAAAGCGCTCACCATCATCCTGATGTTGCGCCGCCACTACCGACAGTTTCTCCAGCATGGGCCGGGCCATCGCCGACAAGCGCTGATAGCCCTTTGCCGACTTCTCGGACAGACGCGCATTGGCCACCACCACGGCCACCTGATGCTTATGACACGCGGCGATGGTATTGGGCCACAACTCGGTCTCCATAATAATGGCTATCTCGGGGCGAGTGCGGCGCAAGAAACGATTCAAACAATCGGGTAAATCGTAGGGAGCATAAACATGAAAGACAGAGTCACCCAGTGATTCAAGCACGCGCTCTGAGCCGGTTGGAGTGGTGGTCGTCACCATCAGCTGATGACTGGGATAGCGTGTTTGAAGCTCTCGAATCATCGCCATTGCGGCCAAAGACTCGCCCACGGACACCGCGTGCACCCAAATCGCCGGTCGACTATCGGTGCGGGCAGGGCAAAATCCAAAACGCTCCGACCAACGCTGCGCATAGGCTGGCGCTAAGCGCGCGCGCCACAATAGACGAGCGACCACCAACGGCAGGCACAGATAAAAAACAACGGTATAAAGCGCGCGCATCCAACCTCACTTAGAACAGATTTTTTACAGTGGCGGCAGCATACCCAGCCCGCTGCGACAAGCAAAGTTTTTTGCCGGTAAAACCCGTATAATTGGCCAATTGTTGACTATCTCTGATATGGATTCCACTTTGTCTGATTCTCCAGCAACCTCCGTTAAGCTCGATATCGCCATCATTGGTGGTGGCGTTGCCGGCCTTTGGTTGATTAACCGCTTGCGCTCTGCCGGCTACGACTGCGCACTGTTCGAGAGCCAGACATTGGGCTGCGATCAATCGGTAGCCTCACAAGGTATGATACATGGCGGTATTAAATACACACTCAGCGGTGCACTCACTGGCGCTTCCGAAGCCATCGCCGACATGCCCGCCCATTGGCAAGATTGCCTGGCCGGCTGTGGCGACGTAGATCTTCGCGGCGCACAAGTATTGAGCGATCACTTTTACATGTGGTCCAGCGCCAGTGTCGCCTCGAAGCTGACCACTTTCTTTGCCAGTAAAGCGACCCGTGGACGAGTCGACAAAGTCAAAGCTCAAGATCGCCCGAGTATTTTTCAAGATCGTCGGCTTTCGGGGCAACTCTATCGTTTGGTCGACATGGTTTTGGATGTGCCTAGTGTGCTTAAAACCCTAGCGAATAATGTCAAAGGCCGAACCTTTCAACTGCCGACGTCACAAGCTCGCTGGTCAAAAAATAAAGATCAACTTTGTGAGCTGATCATCGAGACCCCAAGCGGTTCGGTTCGCGTGGAGGCCAAACAATTCATTTTTTCTGCGGGCAAGGGCAATCAGTTTTTATTGGATCAACTGAACGAGCCCTCACCAAAAATGCAAACGCGCCCCTTGCAACAAGTCATGGTAAAACTCAATAGCCCTCACCGTTTTTACGGCCACTGTTTAGGCACCGACAAGACACCTAAGCTCACCATTTCCAGCCACCCTTGTCGCGATGGGCAATGGGTTTGGTATCTGGGCGGCTCATTGGCGGAGAAAGGCGTCAATCAATCTAGCACCGAACTGATACTCACCGCCAAACACGAGCTGCAAAATCTGATGCCTTGGTTAGATTTATCAAACGCGCAATGGGCAACACTGAATGTTGACAGGGCAGAACCCAAGCAAAAGAACTTCGTTCGACCTGACAAAGCTTTTATCGGAAAAGCCGAGCATTGTCACAACCTGGCGGTTGCCTGGCCCACCAAACTGACACTGGCACCTAACCTTGCCAACGAGACGCTTGCGCTACTGCAAAAGCAAAAGATTACGCCCAGTGATAACCCAGAAGAGCTCTCTAAACTCGATGGTTTAACTCAAGCCAAGGTCGCCAGTGCTCCTTGGGATCAAGCTGAATTCATTACTCTCTCGGAAGATCAATAGCGAATAGTATCTATGCCAAGCCTCCACGACTATCGTAATTCCATCGCTGATACGGGCATTCGCGTCAGCCCCATTGGGCTTGGTACCGTCAAGCTCGGACGTAATCAGGGCGTGAAATACCCAACCACATTTGACTTGCCATCCGATCGTGATGCCGCCAATCTGATTGCCCAAGCGCGAGATTTGGGTATCAACTTAATTGATACTGCACCGGCTTACGGCATCAGTGAACAGCGCTTAGGCTCGCTGCTTAAGGGGCAACGCGAACACTGGGTGATTTGCAGCAAAGTCGGGGAGGAATTTATCGACGCTCAATCGTCTTTCGACTTTTCCGCAGAGCACACCATCAAAAGTGTGGAGCGAAGCTTACAGCGACTGCAGACCGACAGAATCGAACTGGTACTGGTACATTCAGACGGAAACGATCTCGATATTTTAAACAACGGAGAGTGCTTTGATACCCTGCGTGATCTAAAACAGCAGGGTAAGATTCTCGCCTATGGTATGAGCACCAAAACCGTAGAGGGCGGATTACGGGCAGCCGAGCAATCCGATTGCGTGATGGCAACCTACAACCTGAACCACAAACAGGAGCAGCCGGTTTTAGACTACGCAAGGCAACACAACAAAGGCATCTTAATTAAAAAAGCCTTGGCCAGTGGGCACATTACCGTCGACAACCCCAAACAAACTACCGACCCAGTTCAAGCCAGCATGGACTTTTTGTTTGCAGAAAAAGCGATGACTAGCGCTATAATCGGCACTATCACACCAAAGCATTTGGCAGACAACTGTAAAAAAGCACTTATTAGTCTTGAGAAACAGCCGTAATATTCAATGAAAATCATCCAGAATCACGAACTCGATAAACTCATCGCCGCCGGATCCGTCATCGAAAAAGATAGTCACGGCCCAAAGGTTATTCTTCTATCGGAAGATCGCTACCTGAAGATCTTCTATCAGAAGAGCGCCATCTCAATGGCCAAACTGCGCTCTCGTGCCAAACAATTTTCTGCCAATGCAAAAAAGCTGAAAACACGGGGCATTACCACCGTCGGCATACTCGATGTATTTCAAACAAAGAGCCCTCGACGTGATTGTGTCTGTTACCACGGCATTCCAGGAAAAACTGTTCGACAGGTGCTGGCCTCAAATACAGACAAGGCGTCGCTGAGCAAGCAACTGGGCCAGTACGTTGCGCAACTGCACGATGCCGGCGTAATGTTTCGCTCACTGCACATGGGTAACATCATTCAATTGGACGACGGAAGCCTTGGCTTGATTGACATCGCTGACATGAGAGTTAATTTTTTCAGCCTCCATCAATCACAGCGGATACGGAACTTTCAGCATGTGTTTCGCTACCAACAAGATCGAGAAGCTATAGACTTAGCCGCTTTTGAACAGGGCTATCTAATTAGCCGCCCGGCTCGTCAGCACAAGTTTTATCAGCGAGCACTAGCATCAGCTCATCCTCAAACGTGATTATCCGTTAGCCATCAAGAGCGTGAAATACACATCGAGTAGACCGACAACCGTGTCAGTGAAAAGATGAGGGCTTAGCCGTCCTCATCTTGGTTTTGAATTTTTTCAACAATCGCCGTGGTTGAGCAGTCGTCAAAGAAGCTCAACACTTTGACTTCACCACCATTGGCTTTAACGATCTCCCAACCGACAACTTGATCCTCGGTATAGTCGCCGCCTTTCACCAATACATCTGGCTTAATAAGTTCGAGTAAACGCTCGGGAGTATCATCACCGAAGGGCATCACCCAATCGACCGACTCCAAGCCCGCCAGCACAGCCATACGCCGATCCACTGGATTGATGGGGCGAGCAGGCCCTTTAAGACGCGAAACAGATTCATCACTGTTAATGGCTACCACCAAACGATCGCCTAAATTACGGGTATCCTCGAGATAGCCAACGTGACCGGCGTGAATAATATCGAAACAGCCATTGGTAAAGACGATTTTTTCACCGTGGGCCCGAGCATCATCGAGTGCCATCAGCAATTGTTCTTCGGTCATCACACCGCGCTCAGAGCCTTGCTCAGCTTGAATCGCTCGACGCAGCTCGGGGCCACTAATGGTCGCTGTGCCCAATTTCCCGACGACAATTCCCGCCGCCAAATTTGCCAAGGCTACCGCTTGCGGTAAATCGCTGCCCGCAGCCAGCGAAGAGGCCAATACAGAAATCACCGTATCACCAGCTCCTGTGACATCGAACACTTCTCTAGCCCGTGCAGGCAAGTGAAACTCTGGCTGATTCGGACGCAGTAGTGTCATGCCATGCTCACCGCGAGTCACCAATAAGGCCTCTAAATCAAGTGACAACATCAACTCTGTGCCCTTCTCAACCAACTCGCTTTCGTGCGCACAAACACCCACTACCGCTTCAAACTCATGAAGATTAGGGGTCAGCAGAGTGGCTCCGCGATAGGGCTCAAAGTTGGTACCCTTGGGATCCACCAATACCGGTACCTTCGCCTTGCGCGCCGCCTGAATTAAGGTCTGAGTATTTTGCAAAGAGCCCTTAGCGTAATCGGATAGAATCACAGAGCCCATCAGTGGCAGCAACTTGTTGGCTTTTTCCTCAAAGCCGGAGCTGTCTTCTGAAGCGAAAGACTCTTCAAAATCCATGCGAATCAATTGTTGATGACGACTAATCACACGAAGTTTGGTGATGGTGGGCTTATCAGCTGAAGCCTGAAAGTCGGTATGAATACCCACCGACTGCAAGCGTGAGCGCAGCGCATCGGCAGCCTCATCTTGACCCACCACACTGATCAAAGAAGCCCCTGCCCCCAATGCAGCGATGTTCAAGGCTACGTTACCTGCGCCGCCAGGTCGATCTTCGACATTGCCGACCTTCACCACCGGTACCGGCGCTTCCGGCGAAATACGAGAAGTGCCGCCGTGCCAATAGCGATCCAACATCACATCGCCAATCACGAGAACTTGGGATTGATCAAAACGGGGCATGGACAGTTGCATAATCGGCTCATCAACAAGAAAGAAAGGTACTATTCTACAATGATTGACGATAAAACTCGAAGGGGGAGATTGGACAATACTGACTGACGAAGCCCTGATTAGGGGCTACGCCTGTCAAGATACACTGATCGCTCTCGCGACAGGAAATATAGAAATTAGTATGGCCCCACTATGAATCGGAATCCACTTGAATGGACTGCAGTCGGGCATAGGCACCACTTTTTTCCAGTAATTCCCGATGCGAACCAACTTCAACTATCGAGCCCTTTTCCATGACAACAATTTTGTCGGCTTTTTCGATGGTAGATAGGCGATGAGCAATCACGATAGTGGTCCGTCCTTTCATGAGTTCCTCAAGCGCATCCTGAATCGCCCGCTCTGACTCGGTATCCAGTGCCGAGGTCGCCTCATCTAAAATCAGAATCGGCGCATCTTTAAGCAATGCCCTGGCGATTGCTAAGCGCTGCCGTTGCCCGCCAGAAAGTCGCGTACCATCTTCGCCAATCAATGTTTCAAAGCCTTCCGGCATTGCTTCGATAAAATCAGTTGCGTGGGCAGCGTTTGCGGCTTGGCGAATGTCATCGATCGATCGACCTTCTAGGCCTCCGTATGCGATATTACTGGCGACACTATCGTTAAATAAAACTACGTCTTGATTCACCAAGGCAATCTGACGTCGCAACGACGCCAAAGAGTAGTCTCGCAGCGAATGGCCATCAAGTAGAATATCGCCCTCCTGAAAATCATAGAATCGCGGAATTAAACTGGCTAGGGTTGATTTACCACTACCAGAACTGCCCACCAGAGCCACAGTTTCTCCTGCGGCGATATCTAGATTGATGCGATTGAGCACCCTGCCATCTTCAGTTTGATAAGCAAAAGAAAGGTCCTGAATCTGTAAACGACCGTTGACACGCTCCGGGGCCAACTCGCCGGTATCCGCTTCTGGTTTTTCATCGAGTTGTTCAAAAATACTTTGGGCGGCGGCGATACCTTTTTGAATCGTGCCATAAACTTCGCTCAATTGACGTACCGGCTTAGGAATCAAGCCAGCCGCTGTGATATAGGCGATAAACGGACCGGGAGTTGATGTATCCATGAATGTCATGGCCAAAAACACTAAAGTCCCCATCGCCATCGCAACAATAATTTGCATCACAGGGGTCGCAATTGCACTAGTGCGAACTAATTTTAGGTTTTGTTTGAGATTCTCTTTACTGACATCTTGAAAACGTCCCTTTTCGTAGTCCTCGCCAGAAAAGGTTCTCATCACTCGATAACCCGAAATCATTTCGGAGCAGATATGAGTGATATTTCCCATCACTACCTGAATTTTGCTGGCCAATTTCTTAAGTCGCTTACCAACCACTGAAACCAATATGCCAATAAATGGGGCGATCACCACAAACACCATGGTGAGTTTCCAATCTTTCCACAACAGATACGCAAATAAGGCAATAACTGTCGCCCCTTCTCGAATCAATACCTTAAGCGCATCGGTGGCAGCACCTGTGACACCTTGTACGTTATAGGTAATGGTAGAAATCAGATTGCCGGAGTTGTTGGCGTCAAAGTAGCTACTTGGAAGCGTTGTTAATTGATTAAACAGTTGCACACGTAATGTATGCACAATATTAAGCGATACCTTTGCGATAAAGTAATTACCTACAAACGATCCGATACCGCGCACGACAAAGATCGCCATCATAACTAGCGGTATAATTATGCGCTGATCCTTGTCGCCACTCTCAATAGCATTAATCAGGTATTCCATCACCTGCGCCAGTGCGGGCTGACTGGCGGCAAAGACCAAAAACCCTAAAATACTGAACACAAACAGTATTAAATGGGCTCTCAAATAGGACAGCAAACGCCAATATATCTCAACTCCACCTACAGGAGCTTTTTCATCATTTGAAGCTTGCATAGCTTCTCCATAGTCGTTTGAACATTCTATATTCTGTATGTACTACAATTTATTGCTTGCTAAGCATTCTAACACTTCATTCCCAACATTTTTATAAATTGCTAGGCTGTGCTCATGTCCGACATTTGCTAACTCTTGATAACTGACTTGATACTGCCCAATCCGCATAAACTCAAGTAGCCTGGAGCTTACATCTCCGGAAAAGTGAGTCAGATCTCGATAATTTTCCAGGTCCTTGGTGATAGATCGAGCCGCCGTAAAATCGAAAATTCGAACGTTCGGCTCCTCAGCCAATTGCTTTGCTACCTCTCTCATTACACGAACGTAGGCCTTAAATCTGCGAGGTTGAGACTCAGAAATTATCGACCAGTAGAGGGATGAAAACGGCGGGAAGAAAAACACAAATTGTACCTCAGGGTTCTCCACGACTACATCATAAAGGTTCTCTCTGACATTCTCGTACACATGATTGTACTCCCCCAACCAATCATCTCCAGATGAAGGAAGCCCGCGCCGATTAATCTGAAGCTCCAAAGCATGTGGACAGCCGTAACTATAGCGAGACGACCACCGTTGGAGGTTTTTCCAGTTTTCTGGTAACTCATCTCGCACCTCTTCCCTTAGATCTCTTAGTGACTTTTTCGAATTGCTCAAATTAAACAAATAAGACAGATCATTTAGCTTGCCATCATCGTACATATATGCGGGGAATGAGCTGTTTTTTATCTTTGCACTCGGCAAACTGAAAGACCCTGGATGTACACCCCATATGACATTCTTTAGTCCTCTTTGCTCTCGTATAGCCATTAATGCTAATAGTGATTGCTCTCTACCGGTACCGGCGGAAATCGATAGCACCGCAGCGGGGCCATCAAACAAAGACTCTATTTCATTCGGAGAGAAATTCTGAGTCATCGACGTACCTAGAACGATGGTCGACACAGTCTTTTGTTTCAAAATTCCGGGATTCTGTAGACGCCCTTTGCCCTGCCACGAAGAGACATTTGAGTCATGAAAAAATCGCCATGGGTCGACGTAATAATTGAGGGCTATAATTGCGATCCCGCTGAACAATACCGTTGCGATGACGCTAAGACAAAAACTTCGAAATCTTTGATTCATAGACAGCTCTAGAACTGGAAATAGAGAAATTCAGACACTTGATTCATAGACAGCAAACCAAATAACAGTATCATCCCAGTTAAAATACCGCTCAAAGGTGAAAACTCGAATTTATACACACCTTTCATCTCATCTAATACTGGTCGGTACGAAGCCAGAAGATTATAAATGTTCGGTGCAGTACAGACGAAAATCCAAATTGGAATCATCGTCCAAAAAGGAGATAAAGTCTTGAATGAGCTTACATCGCCAAAAATAACCCCCAAATCGTTGAGCGTTACCGCAAAGTCGCCCCAACGATCAAAGTACTTGGCTGGCAACAATACGCCATTCACACCCGACAGACCTTTCAGTATCTGAATTGCGCCGCTCATTGTTTCTGCTCTAAAAAACACCCAAGCAACCGCAACCGCCACGAGCGTGACGAGCAGTGAAAATAGTGATGCGACAGGCTCAAGTAAACGCGGGAGAATTAGCCTTCTAGAAACAGACTGCCAAGCGTGGTTCACCATCAAGTAGACACCATGTAATCCACCCCAAATCACGAAATTCCAACCAGCCCCATGCCACAGTCCTCCTAAGAGCATCGTCAAGAACAGATTTATATAGCGACGTAGTTTCCCTTTGCGATTTCCTCCCAAAGCAATATATAAGTAGTCGCGAAGAAAGCTCGATAAGGTAATATGCCAGCGACGCCAAAACTCGATGATATTTCGGCTTTGATAGGGAGAGTTAAAGTTCATTGGCAATATAATTCCAAAGCAACGAGCCGCGCCCACGGCCATGTCGCAATAACCACTAAAATCGAAATACAATTGAAGGCTGTATGCCGAAACTCCCTGCCACGCCTCCAGTAATGTTATAACTCCACCTGCATCCGCTTTTGCAAAGATCGGCGTCGAATACACAGCTACGTTATCGGCTACCAATACTTTTTTTGCCAAACCTACGGTAAAAATTGCAAGTCCAATCGCCAAATTACTGTAATCAAAACCGCTTTTTCGAGTCAAAACGAACTGCGGCATCACATCTCGATGATGCACAATCGGCCCTGCAATCAACTGGGGGAAAAAACTTACGAAGAGACAGTAATGCAAAAAACCATAGTGTTTTGTTTTTCCCTGATAGCTATCGACTAAATAGGCTATTTGCTGGAAAGTAAAAAATGATATGGCTAAAGGAAGCAATATTGCCAATGAATCCCACTGTAAGCCCACAATCTGATTTACCGTATCCACTATAAGATTCGCGTATTTATAGTAGGCCAACAACAATAAATTCGCGCTAATGCCAATGATTAAAACGTATTTTTTAAGCCGCTGACTGATATTGGCACTTCCGAGATACAATCCCAATGAATAATTACCAATAATTGAGTAAATCAGTAGCGAAAGATACTCTGGCCGCCACCAACTGTAGAAAAAAAGCGATGCAGCGATTAGCCACAATATAGGAGCAGCATTTGGAGCAGCCGACTTCAACCTGTAGTAGACGAGTGCAACTAATGGTAAAAACACCAAGATAAATTCATAAGAATTAAACAGCATTTAGTGTTCACATCCGATCATATTAAAACCATAAATTGAAACGGCTATCATTTATTGACGTACACCTTGAACTACACCAGAATTCACAACTAGAACTATTTTACGGACTTTCACCGACAAACAACGAGCCGCGACGATTGAAACAGACAAAAATGCCATCACTGAGTAATATCGACTCCAAGCTTATCGCCGGAGCCTTTAGCTTTTTCTCATCTCTCGTATTGTTCGCATTCTCGAACAGCTATAATAGTGACTCGATCGTTTATCTTCACACAGCAGATGTATTTTCATCCTCTGGGTGGCAGGCCGCAAAAGACATCTATCAACGTCCATTTTACTCAGCCATTATTGGCTCATTCAGCGACCTTACAAACCTGAGTACCATTACTTCCGCTCAAATTATCAGCGCCTTTCTTGTTGGGCTGACAGGATTTTCTTTTGTCCATCTACTCTCTTCGTTGGGTGCCAACACTCAAACATTAAAAATAGGGGCCGTAATCATATGCGTATACCCTGGAATTGCGAGCTATAAAGACTACTTCATCCGGGACTTTGGTTATTGGGCATTTCTACTACTGACAATCTCATTCTGTGTAACACATTACCGCACCGGAAAACTGACTAGTTTCTTCCTTTGGATCATCTGCGGAATACTCGCAACACTGTTTCGGCCAGAAGCCCTAGCGTTGATATCTACCCTACTCGCTTCATCTATACTCTTTGCAGTAATCGAACAAGAAGCCAAAAGTACGATCCTAAAACAATACTTAACTTTTACCGTAATACTGGGCGGGGCAACCGCTGCCATGTTGTTACTGACCGCAGCCCCCCTCGCAGGCCTATACGAATTCGCCATATATGGACCAGAAAAAACGTTGGCGCATATTTCGACGTCCTGGCAGGAACTCAGTAAGACCTTAGAACTGGAAATACTAAACAGACACTCTAGGGAATTTTCCAGCCCGTCCTTAGTCGCAATATACACCACGATATATGCCAGCCAACTAGTGAATGGGCTCTCAATTCCGCTTGCTGGGGGATTGCTGTATTTCGCCTATAAGCGGCAACTCAAATACCCGCATTCAAAATTCATTGTAGTCGCAGCACTTACAACTGTAATTGTGACCGCGACGTTTCTGATATCTAAACAATTCATTCAAACACGCTATCTTGTGTTTCTATGCCTACTGCTACTAGTGCCCTTGACATTTGCTATATCCAATCATGCAGCAGAGTTTTCATCAAGAAGCCAAAAAGCAGTAATCCTACTCGCCAGTTTTCTATTTCTGGACGCGCATATCAGTCTTGGGCATTCAAAAAAATACATTTCCGATAGCATTCGATGGATTCAAGAGAACTCCGAAGACAACCTGTCCATCATTTCTAATGACCCACAAATTAGCTATTTGAGTGGTAAAGCGTACGATTTTACACAATCGAACGGACTGCGGGGTGACGAGGTATTTAACGCATCGAAAATCTCAGCAAATTACGACATCGTTGCATGGAAATCAGACAAAGGAACACAACTGCAGCCATCCCTTCAAATCAACAAGAACATCTATAACCAAGCTGTATTTTTCTCAAATTCGAGAGATGACAGAGTCACTATCTACCTAAAGCACAACCTATAGGTTGTGCTCTATTCCGTTCTCCTCCAAAAAGCTCTTCATTGACTGATAATTTTTCTTATATTGGATCGAAAAATCGTCAAAATAGTCTGCTCTCAAGAAGCGATCCACACTTTCAATCAACTCTTCCTTTGGGATTATTTCTTTGTCTTCCGCATAAATACAAGGCAGCTCGAACCCCTGACTAAAAGACCAACATCGGGTGCAGTTGGCAAAGAACATGGTCGGGTTCCCATGGGCTAGATGAAACATATTTCCGTGTAAACGCCAGCCTATCGCACCATAGCTTTCATCTACTAGTTTTTGATACGGCTTAATATCGAATTCGTAGAGCTCTTCCATCTTCTTCTGAAAGAAAGGTAGTTTTCTACGAGAACAATACAAATCCTTTATTTTTTGGGCAGCGAGAACAGGCTTCATTCCACGCCGTATAAGCTCATCGACAATAATGGATATATTTCTATCATGACCTTTACGCGCGGTTATTACGACCTGCTTAGAGTTCTTTTTGTTCAAGTTCCAGACCGGCTTAAGCGATCGATAAAGCGTTGGGCACCCGGTCATTCGAACATTTTCAATACCCGCCGCCTTCAACACCTCAAACGTTCGAGGATCTCTTGCACTCGAAAATTCACATTTCTCATGTATTTTTTTAAGCAACGCAACTGTTTCCTCATCAAAACAGAAGGTGTCAATGTTGTACTTATGCTGAGTTGTGCCAACGCCCAACGGAACAAAAGGTATTGTAATTTGATCAAGCTCATCAATCGTAATCATCCAACGACCTGGCTTGGCTACATGGGCGTACCAAAGGTTAGTCCCGACGATGACAGCCACATCACACTGATTAATACGTTCTATATCACCCGGATTTAGTGGCTTTCGAGGATCGATATCGATACTAAGCTCTTTATCATAGGCCAATATTTTTTTGACGCTATCCTCGATAAAATGATCACCAACATTATTGGTTGAAAGTCGAGGATTAATGAACGCTACTTTTTGAGCCATTTTAATTACCTTAAGTCTTAGTCTCTTATCCCTATTCTAAAAATGTCCATCTCTCCTTGATGAGATTTATTCTGCGCCAAAAGCACAACCACTTCACTTAACCACTAATATATCTTCCATAATCAGATACTCTAGATCCGACCCAAAGAACATATTCAGTGCATCCTCAGGGGAGCAAATCATCGCTTCACCACGACGATTTAACGAAGTATTCATGACCACCGCGTTACCCGTGAGCTTTTCCATTTCTTCCATCAGTTTGTAATAAGGGTCATTTACCCCCGGCTGCAAGGCCTGAGCTCGTGCGGTTCCATCTTCATGGACCACCTCGGGCACACGAGTTTTCCACTCTTCATTCACTTCAAAAGTAAATGTCATGTACGGCGCAGGGTGATCGACCTTAAACATTTCTGTAGCAGTACGGCTAAGCATACTTGGGCAAAAAGGTCTCCAGCGTTCACGAAATTTGATCTGTTCGTTAATTTTATCGGCAACGCCTTCGACACTGGGACAACCCAAAATCGAGCGCCCGCCCAAAGCCCGCGGGCCGAATTCCATGCGCCCCTGAAACCACGCAACAGGATTCCCAGCCGCCAGCACTTTTGCCATTTCAACAGGAACGTTATCGATCTGTTTCCAGCTCGGGTTGTTGGGATGCTTAGCACAAGCGGCGATGATCTCTTCGTTGGTATAACTTGGACCGAGATAAACGTGCTCTAACTTTTCAACCGGCACGCCACGCTCTTCAGAAACGTAAGCTGCAGCGCCAATTGCTGTGCCTGCATCGCCAGAGGCTGGCTGTACAAACAACTCTCTAAGCTCTTCACGGGCCACGATTTTTTGATTCAACTTGACATTAAGTGCGCCGCCGCCAGCGAAGGCTAACTTTCCGGTTTCTTTAAGAATATCCCCTAAGTAGTAATCCATCATTTGCAGCGCGAGCTTTTCAAATAGGGCTTGCATGCTCGCGGCGTAATGGATATAGGGCTCATCAGCGATATCACCTTCGCGCTTTGGCCCCAACCACTCGATCAATTTCTCGGTAAAATAATAACCTTTGCCTTTATCTTTATGACGACGTAAACCAATAACGTTGGCGTACTCGGTGTTAATGATTAGTTCGCCATTTTCAAATTTTGCCAAGCGGGAGAAATCGTATTTGGATGCATCACCATAGGGCGCCATACCCATAACCTTATATTCACCATCGAGCATTTCAAAACCCAAAAATTCGGTGATAGCGCCGTAAAGTCCACCCAACGAATCGGGATCGACAAACTCTTTGATTTTGTGAATTTTTCCATTTTCGCCATAACCAAAAAACGTTGTGGCGTATTCGCCCTTACCATCAATACCCATGATGGCAGTTTTTTCCTTAAAACCGCTGCAGTGATAAGCACTAGATGCATGCGCCATATGATGCTCGACAGATTCAATCTCAACATTTTTTGGATTGATACCCAACTGCTCAAGCAACCAAGTCACCTTCTTTTTATAGCGACGATAACGACGATTACCGTTAAAGATTGCATCTAATGCACGATCTGGAGCGTACCAATATCGCTTCGCAAAATGCCAGCGGTGAGGCTCGGTAATACTGATAGGCGCAAAAGGTATGGCGACAACATTGACCTCTTCGGGTTTGATCCCCGCCTCTTCCAGGCAGAACTTGGCCGATTCATAGGGCAAACGATTCTTTGCGTGTTTGTCTCGAACAAAACGCTCTTCTTCAGCCGCAGCAACTAACTTGCCATCAATGTACAAGGCCGCTGAGGGATCGTGATTCAGGGCTCCGGACAAACCTAAGACAATTAAAGACACGCAATTAACCTCTTTACTAAATTCAAAATTCTAGGAATTAAGCACTTTCTTAAAATGCTCATAGGGTTGAGAGTTAGGTTTCCAATTTCTAAGCAAACGCGCCTTATCTTTTGCAAACGCTTTTTGCCAACTGGACTGTTTCTTATGCCAACAAATCGAATCAAGGTCGATTACGCACAACTGCTCATCCCATAATAAATTCGTGGCTTTAAAGTCGCCATGACTGATTTGGTGCTGGCTCATAATAGTGAGAAGCTGCTCGATATCTTGCGTCACTCGAGGCAATAGAGACTGACCACCCTGCTCGGAATTATTTCCGTCATCACTCTGTATCAGGTCCAACAAGTCCAACCCTTCGTTCGCTTCCACGAGCAGGTAACCGCGTCGTCGAAAAGGCCCCAAGCGCTCTTCTTTCAAAGCCAAAGGTTTAGGCGTATGGATACCCAATACTCGAAGACGGATACCCGCCTGCCAACTGATCCAGGCCCGGGTCGGACGCCAAAATCGCTTTAGACCATGCCAAAATGACTTAATGTTGTAACGCTTAATGACGAGCTTGCGACCCGCCACCTCGATCAACCCGACGGTAGCACTGGCGCCGTCTTTCAAGATTGTCGAAGACGCCAAAGCCTGATCAAGATCTTTCAGTATCGGCGCCAACCAACCGCTCTCTTCACGCCAAACTGCGCAAAATTCACCCATGGACTGCTGCACCCGAAACAAGCTGCAATCTCTGACCGACTTTTCGCTCAAGTCCGCAGCGCGCTTGGCCTGCCAACGTTGGGCGTGGGCGCATACTGTACCATAATCTAGCGAGCTTGCCGCGATCCGGTTATAGCCCTCAACCAAGCTAGACCACCAGTGCTGATGTAATTGAGCCAAGAATAAGCCTAGGTTTTCACCCTTATTCTGAGCCCCTTCAGCCGCCGAGGTATCAGCGGCATCGATTATCCAGCATTGCTCTCGATAGAAGAGGATATTTCCCGGGTGGATGTCTTGATGAATAAGATCGCTATTGTGAAGTATTGCAAGCGTTTGCACCGCATCATACGCCGCCTTCGGGATCTCTTGACGATTAGATATTGCCGAAACGCTCAGCTGCGCCTTTACGGCTAAGGTTTCACAACCTTCAAAGTACTCCGTGAATAGCCAAGCGCCTTTGCCACTGGTCGCTCCCACACCAATCAGCAATGGTGTCGGGATACCCTTTGACGCCAATCGCTCGATTGCTGCGGCTTCTTCTCGAGCCTTTTTCTCGGCCCTCGGCCCCACAAACAATTTCACTAAACGTGTGTTCTGCCCCATTCGGGCGCGAGCCACGTAACGCTTGGCGGGCAATACTCGCAACCACTGTTCAATAACAAGCTCGCCATCAGGCAGAGTAATCGAGAGCGGCAACTCAGGCTCCCGCCCAGCTTGCGCCAACAACTCTAAGGTTACAGCCTTCACGATCTAGCGGCCTTGTTTGCTCGACGCCGCCCCATCAATGACTGAAATTGAGCTAACGGCTTAGATGGCTTCAAGTGCGTTAAGTAACTTTCCAGAAAGCTCTGTTGCTCAGTATCACTCCAAGCATTACAGCGTCGTAACAAAGCTTCAACATCGGCCACTCGATCACGCCATTTGAGCAGTTGATAACGCGTTTTTTCAAGATCGATAAAACGAACAGGATCGCTGCACTCGATATCCTGTAAGCGCAAGTACACATGCTTAGGGTAAAGACAATGATGTGTCAGGCGCGCATTGTGTAACCGCGCAATAGCAACACCGATGCTCGAACACCAGCGAGCGCGCTGATCGACGGAATATCCCTTCCAGTGCGGTAAAACCTCTGACAGGGCTTGATAATCATCCAGCGCGGCGGTGAGCAAAATGGCTTGGGGGCCGTCCGACGATCGACGCTCTGCAAAAAAAACAGCATCGAGCGCCGCAATTCCCGCCTCAGCATAGGCACTGATGTTTCTGAGCTCTCTCGAAAAGGTAGGCTCACCCAACGGCCTCTGCCAGCTCAGCGACTGATGGTTGCATTGGCGCTTGAGGTAGAATGCGAGGGTTTTATCACCTAATTCGAGCTCCAATCGGCACACGCTACTCCAGCCTCCGCGCTCAGTATTCGGGATATCGACCGCCTCGAGTTTCAAATTCCACAGGGATTCAAAAGAATCCAGCTGGTGAGCCTTCAACAGCGTTTGATACTCAGGCGAGATGAAATCTTCCACTAATCACGCCCCTTGAAAAAACGCACCACTTTTTGCATATCTCGCTCATCTTTTGCGTCTAGCTGGGCGCCACCACGATAAAGTCGATAGAATTCTCGGCGCTGCTCAGAGGTCAGTGTTTTTTTCGCGATTTTGTCAAGACAGGCTATATCTTTGATTCTTCGGTATTCGAAGAAAGGGCCCCACCAAAAGGTACCCGAAGGGCAGTCAATCAAGTGAATTTTAGGATCGGATTGCTCACCAGAAACAAGAATGTTTCGCCATTTCCAATCATTGTGAGCGAACTTGTGCTCATGCATAACGGCCGATGCGCTAGCCACCTTCTGGGACACTTTATTAACCCAGTTATTGTCATCTAATAATGGCGATTGCTGACTCGCCAAGGAGGCTAAATCAACAGAGCCCACCACTTCTGCGGTAACGACAACCCCCCTCCGAGGAGATTTCCACCAAGGATCTTCACCGTAGGCCACGAGTGCCGCGACGGGCAAATTCCAACGATCAAAGCGCGCTAAATTACTCCACTCACGTCGCGCCTTAGAGACACCCACGAATTCGGCAACTCCCTCACCGGCACGTCGGTAACGCTTGACATAATAACCCTGACCATCGAGTTCAACACGATCCACTGAACACAATGAACTCGTCGTAATCGACTCTCCCTTGAGAGACCAAACCGACTCGAGCGACGAGAACGCCTCTTTCGCTTCGGGCAGTGATTCATCAATACCGTTATACCAAACCGACATCAGCGCACAATTCCTTTGCGTAAGGCCTTGGCATATAAAGCCTGAGCTTTGGCCTCTACTTGAGACCAAAGACGCCGATCCTTTTCTAAGGCCTGACGCAACGGCAAGCCGGTATAGCCTCTAATAAAACGCAATTTATCTCTCTCTGTCAGCGGCACATCAAAAGCCGAATAATAAAGACTCGCCAGATCTTTTAAGCGCCAGCGATAGGGCAGTGCTTTGTGAATGAGAGCTCGATGTAAATCGATCAAGGCGAGATCGGGATCGACATTGGGCTCATGATTTTTCAGCAAAAAATGACAAATGTAAAAGTCGCGATGATTGACACCCGCGTCATGCATCGCCCGTGTCATTTGACACACCTTGGTGAGCAAGGCTCGCTTTTCGACCGTCGTGGGTGGCTGCTGTCGCCATTCGATGGCGAGATCTTCGAGCGAAATCGACGGTTCAATGGCCTCGGTGATAATAAACGAGTGCTGCTTCGCAGGATTATTTCCTCGTTCGGCAAAGGCCGCAACGGTCATAGTGCCCACGCCCACACCGGTCAAAGCATCGACCGCGTTCTTTTCGTTGGCCGCTCCCAAAATGGGAAGACGAAATTGCAGCAGATTTTTAACGATTTCTTTCCAGCCCACCCCTCGATGCAGCTTTAAAAAATAGCCCTTACCAGCGACTTCAAAACGCAACGTACGACGCCCTTCTAGTTCGCGATAGACTTCACCAGTGATGAATTCAACTTCGTCGAATGGGTCTTTGCCCCGCCAAAGCGACTGAAAAGTTTCGTTCAAAAACGCCGTCATTGTTTGCTCGCCATACAATCGAGTATTTTTTCAGCTGCGACTTGAGGCATACTATAAACATCAACGCTGCGAGAAAAACCCTCACCTCGCTGACGCCACTCAGCTCTCATCGTATCCACATCGGCCAGCATCGCCGATAACGCTTCAGTAAGTGCATTCGAATCAAATGGCGACGGTAATACCCGCCCCATATTAGCGTCAGTCACGTAATGTGCGTAACCACAAACATCGGTAACCAGCACCGGTAACCCCGCCACTAAGGCTTCTACCAATACCGTCCCGGTGTTTTCATGTCTGGCAGGGTGGAGCAACAAATCTGCTCCCTGCATAAAACGTGGAATGTCGTCGCGACCTTCAAACACCTGAAACTGTTTTTCAACACCCAATTGTTTGGCCTGCTTTAACAGTGAACGAGGATTATCTTGACCAATCACAAACAAGCGAGTCTTCTGGCGCTCACTCACGGGTAGTGCAGCTAATGCGTTAACGGCTCGGTCGACGCCTTTGGTTTTGAACCCAGAGCCGACCATGAGCAGCAATTTTTCATCGTCGGCTATATTGAACTCTCTGCGAAATTCACCGCGAATCTCGCTGGCATTACTCGGTGCTATTCGATCTTTCGATATACCGGGAGGCAATAAATGCAAGCGCTCGGATTGAGTGCCATAAAACCTTTGAAACATCGGAATTTGCAGCTTAGAAATCATCAACACCTGGGTGCAACTGGTCTCGCCAAATACCGCGCGTTCGTAGGATGAAAAATGTTTGTAACGGCCGCCTAAACGATAAAAATCTCCGTAGAGCTCCGTCACCCGAGATTCGTAACAACCATCCGCGGCGTAATACACATCGAGCCCCGGCATCTTATTAAACCCCACCAACAAATCCACAGGATTTTGTTGCCGGTGTTCCGTGACCCATCGAGTAAACTGACGGTTCTTACTCTGACTGCTCCAGCCTTTTTTAGGAACCAAACACAACTCAATCCAATCGGGTAAATCACCCTGCCATTCAAAGGCGTAGACTCGTATTGCCGCTCCGGACAGGTGGCACTCTTGCGCGATACGTAACAGATCACGCTGCAAACCACCGAAGGGAAAATACTTATACAAACAAAATGCGATGCGCTTAGGCATGGATTCAATCCGTCTCAGCGGGTGCCGAAATAGGCAGCATTGGGTGTAAAGCTGCCAGTAGAATATCTGGAGTCAGCGGCGAGAACACCTCGGGATCTGCCACCTGCGCAACCGGCTCACAATCGCCAGCGCACAAGTGAATTTGATTTTCGCCATAGGCTCCCACAAGCGCCGGACTGGTGGGGCCATACACAGATACTGTCGGAATATTCAGCGCTGCACTGAGATGACCAAGGCCGGTATCAACCGCAACAACGGCAGTGGCCTGCCCCAATACACCCGCCAATCCATTGAGATTGAGTTTAGGCAGTACTTCAGCCCCGCGAATACCTTTGGCAATGCGATAGGCGCGATCTTTTTCGATATCATTACCCCACGGCATGCGCACTCGTATACCTTGAGCCGTCAGGCTTTTGGCCAACTCAACCCAGTATGCCTCGGGGTAGTGTTTATCGTGACGAGTGGTGCCGTGTAAAAAAACCACGTTGGGCGATTCTGGGGTCACACTGCAAAAGCGGCTGCGGTCGACACCATAACTGCCTTTGCTATCAGGCTTTTTGTAATCTAACGCCTGAGCAAACAGCTCGCGGGTGCGCTCGACGGCATGCAGCTGTTTCGACACGGCGTATTGATGCTGATAAGCCCATGAGGCCAAACGCTCACGCACTGAGTGTTTATCAAAGCCCGCCGCTGGCGCTTTCACCAGTTTGGTCACCCAGGCACTCTTGAGCAGCCCTTGAGCATCGATCACCAAATCGTAGTGGTGCTTGCGAAGCTGTGTACGAAACTGTTTCCACTCAACTGAACCCATGGTTTGAAAAATATGTTTGCGCCAGCGGCGAATGGCCACAGGGATCACACGATCGACCGCAGGGTGCCACTTGGGAATTTCGGCAAACCCCTCTTCGACCACCCAATCGAACTGAATGTTAGGATGGGCCCGCTGTGCATCGGTAATCGCAGGCAGAGTGTGAATAACGTCTCCCATGGACGAGGTTTTAACAATCAACACTCTCATTGAGACAACACCTTTTCTAATGCCTGCATTACACGTTCGGGCTGGATATCAATCATACTCTGATGAAACCCCTGCTCATCATCACCTTTACGAATTTTCAAATAGCCATCAATCAAGCGAATCACTTCGGCCTTTTCACTTAAGGGCGGCGTAAAATCAGGGCTAGTCGGACCATAGAGCGCGACCAAAGGGGTATCGACCGCCGCCGCCACATGCATCAAGCCCGAATCATTGGTGACGACCGCCTCGCAGGCAGCCAATAAATCAATCGCCTGAGGCAGGCTAGTTTTACCCGCCAATCCATAAAAGCAAGCGCGAGCGGTATCAGTGAGACGAGCGGCAATTGAATCGACCACTTCGGCGTCTTTGGCGGAACCAAAACAGGCCACACTCCAACCATCTTCAATGAGCTTTTGTGCCAGATCGGCGTAGTGATAATCCGGCCAGCGCTTGGCGGGACCAAATTCCGCCCCAGGGCAAAGGCCGATCAATTTTTTGTCAGGCAAAGCAAACGCGTTTAACGCTTCGGCCTGACTGCTTTCAACCACCGTTAATTTGGGGGGTAGAATCTCGGGCAACTGCTCGGCACTGGGCACACCTTCGGTAGCCAGTGCTAGATAGCGCTGCACCATCAACGGAAATGCCTTTTTATTGAGTTTGCGCGGATCATTAAGCAAAAAGTAACGCATCTCGCCCAGCCAGCCCGTACGCAGATCAATGCCAGCGAAGAAAGGAATTAGAGCCGACTTGAGAGAATTGGGACAAACGATCGCCTGATCGTAGCCGCGCTCGGCCAAAACGGCCGCTAAACGTCGACGCACCCCCAGCTGCAAACTGCCGTGCCCCACCGGCATGGCAATGGAATTGGAGACTTCTGGCATGCGCTCGATCAGAGCTCGACACCAATCGGGCGCTAATACGTCGATCTCGCAGGCGGGGCGCTGTTTCTTCAGTTGGCGAATCAACGAATGGCTCATCAACATGTCACCCACCCAAGAAGGGCCGACAATTAGAATCCTGCTGTTTGCCATGCGTTATTTACTCGTTCACTGCGGGCGAAATAAAACTCGGCATGATACCGCAGTTAACGCCAAACGCCAGTAAAAGAGGTGCAAACTGCGCCAAACTAACGGGCTTCAGTATTCCCTTTTTAGCACAGGCTAATTACAATCGCTGTCCGGCGCTGAGCAAGATCTATCAGCCGCACACTTTTATTCACTGTGACACCCTATTTTGAGGTTCCCCTATGACTGCCTTCGGTAGCGTTTTTATGCCAGAAATGGTTTTAACCGAATTTAATGGAGAGAAGTGGAGCGAGCCTCAATTAGTCCCCAGCGATAGCATTAGCATGCACCCTGGCGCCCATGTACTGCACTACGCCAGCACTTGCTTTGAAGGCTTGAAGGCCTTTCGTCATGGTGATGGCAGTGTCAAAATTTTCCGGATGGACTGCAACATTGCCCGCTTTGCACAAAGCAGCGAGCTGCTCGCCCTGCCGCCCATCGACGGCGATCAGACCCGCGACATGATCGTCACCGCCGTGGCTCGCTTCGCTAAAGAAGTCCCTGAAGTACCGGGATCACTTTACATCCGCCCGACACTGATCGGCACCGAACCAGCCATTGGCAAGGCCGCAGGCCCCTCAACCAGCGCTTATCAATACATACTGGTATCACCTGTGGGCGATTACTTTGCCGGTGGCAGTGATTCCACCTTGCGCCTATTGCTCGAAGAAGACGGTATGCGCTGCGCACCCCATATGGGCCGCATCAAAAGTGGCGGCAACTACGCCAGCGCACTGCGTCCAACCCTCGACGCCAAACGCGATCTCAACGTCGACCAAATCCTGTTTTGCCCCAACGGCGACGTACAGGAAACCGGCGCGGCCAATTTCTTACTGATCGACGGCGATACCATTATCACCAAAGCCTTGGATGACAGCTTTTTGCATGGGGTGACACGCAACTCCATCCTCACCATCGCTCGTGATTTGGGCATGACGGTTGAAGAGCGCGACTTAAGCGTTGACGAATTGCTTGAACGCAGCCGCAAACCCGATTGCGAAGCGGCGCTGTCTGGCACCGCCGCAGTACTCACTCCGGTTGGAACCCTGCTGCACAAAGGCCAAGAATACCCTGTTGGTAACGGCAAAGCGGGAGCCACCACGGCTAAGTTGCGCCAAGCGCTGAACGACATCCAGTGGGGCCTGGCCGAAGATAAACACGGCTGGCTCACCAGCGTAGACGCTCAAGACTGAGCGATACCAATCGCTATTGCTAAAACGGCCTGACGGGTAATCCGGCAGGCCGTTTTTTTGTCTTCTTTAAATGCTCTTTAATGGTTTTTAGTGGCCTAGCGATCATTTGGAACTTATCCACAGCCCTCGCACTACAGCGACCAATCAAGCCTCGAAGAACGAGCGCCAGATACGGATAACGCTGGCCCGCAACTCGGTGAATTCACTAGCGCTCACTTTACCCGGCAAGTTCTGCAACACCAATCGGTGTCCCGCGGCGCGATAGGCCTTATAGGCCTCAGCCAGCTGCTCTGCGTCATCACCACTGAGCAAGTCGGTTTCCTGCAGACAAGCCAATATACGAATATTGTCACTCCAGCGGCTCAATTCAGGGAACCGCTTGGACCAAGCCAATACCGAGTACTGCACTAAAAACTCAATATCAACGATTCCGCCAGCATCCTGCTTGAGATGAAATTGCTTCGCTCGCTCTTCTTCACTGCCCTTGGTGCCGAGACTGGTGCGCATTTTTTCTCGCATTTTGACCACGTCGGCTTTTAATTCAGTGTCGCCTCTGGCGCTTCGTAAAATATCGTGGCGCAGCGCTTCAAATTGCTCGGTGAGCGCCCGACCTCCGGCGACGACCCGGGCACGAGTTAACGCTTGATGCTCCCACGTCCAGGCCTCGTTGCGTTGATATTTTTCGAACGCTGTCAGGGAGCTGACCAAAAGCCCAGAATTGCCCGACGGACGCAACCGCATGTCCACTTCGTAGAGTTGTCCCGATACCGTTTGCGCATTCAAGATATGAATCATTTTTTGCCCCAAGCGGGTAAAAAATGTTTGATTATCAAGCGGCTTATCGCCATCACTATAGGCGTTGCTACTAGCGTTGTGGATAAACACCAAATCCAAATCAGAACCGTGGCCCAACTCAAAACCGCCCATCTTGCCGTAGCCCACCACAATAAATTCAGGGGCGGACTGGTCTGGCGCAGCTTGGGGCTTGCCGTGGCGTTCAATCATTTGCTGCCAGGCCAATGCCAATACGTGCTCTAAAATCACTTCGGCCAACCAGGTGAGGTAATCACTCACCCTCATCAGCGGCAGCACTTCTGTCACTTCACTGGCGGCCACACGCAAGCCGT
Source organism: Cellvibrionaceae bacterium (assembly GCA_050633365.1). GTDB lineage: Bacteria > Pseudomonadota > Gammaproteobacteria > Pseudomonadales > Cellvibrionaceae > Pseudomaricurvus. Next base: position 99,708 of record JBOEGJ010000018.1, read on the forward strand.
GAGCCAAACGAAAATACCTCAGAGTTTCCATCTGACCTTCGAGATCATCCCAACCGACACGCAGCACTTGCTGGCGTAATTCATCGCGCAAGGCGTCTTTGTCGGGAGGGTTGTAGAGGCTGCGCTGATCCAACAGCTCGTCGAGCAGCGCGGGATGCCTTGCCAACTGATCGGCAATCCAGCGACTGCCGCCACACAAGCGAACGAGCTGCAACAGCGCATTGGGGTTTTCGACTAAGAGTAAGAGATAGGCTGTGCGTCGCGACACCGCTTCAATCAACACCAAAATCCGCGCCAGGGTTTGCGCCGACTCATGGCGATCAAACAGCAAGCCAATTAACCTCGGCATAAGAGCATCCAAGCGCGCACGCCCTTCGGGCTGCATGGCTTTGATCGCTCGACTAGCCGCTAGCTTTGCCAGCTCCTCGGCCACCGCTTGCGCCTCTTTCAGACCTTGGGCTTTCAAGTCGCAGGCGAGTTGCTCCACATCGATCTGGTGATGATCCGGAGCCCCCTGTTTAGGCCAAAATGGCTGCCAGCGGACAAATTCGTCACCTTCATTCTGCTCACTCTTAGGCGCGGCGATCACTTCTTGGAAATAATCATTGACCCGCTGACGATGCTGCGCCAATTGCTCGCTGAACGCGTCGCTAGAGTCGAACCCCAACACCCAGGCCAGTCGACGATAATCTACCTCGTCCACCGGCAGCGATTGTGTTTGCTTGTCTTGATAACCTTGAATAGCGTGCTCGGTATTGCGCAAGAAGATATAAGCCTCGGACAGCTCCTCGGCCGCGCCCTTGGGTAAACACTCTTGCGCTTCGAGCATCGGCAATAACTTAAGTACCTGCCGTTCACACAAGCGCGGATCGCGCCCCCCGCGAATCATTTGAAACACCTGCACGATGAATTCAATTTCGCGAATTCCGCCAGCGCCAAGTTTCACATCGGTACTAATGCCCTTGCGCTGTACCTCGCGATTGATGAGCATCTTCATATCACGCATGGATTCAATGGCGGAGAAATCCAAATAACGGCGATAGGTAAATGGGCGCAGCATAGCCATTAAATCTTCGCCGGCGCGCTCGCCACCGGCGACCACATCGCCCGAGACGATACGCGCCTTAATCATAGCGTAGCGCTCCCATTCACGACCTTGAGTCTGGTAATACTCTTCCATGGCGTCAAAGTTTAAAACCAAAGCGCCGCTCTGACCGTAGGGGCGCAATCGCATATCCACCCGAAAAACAAATCCGTCCACCGTATGTTGATCCAAGCTGTTGATCAACTTCTGACCCAGTTTGATAAAATACTCTTGGTTTGAGATCGACTTTTTACCGCCCTCGGTATCACCTTTCTCGGGGTAACAAAAAATCAAATCGATATCGGAGGAAACGTTCAGCTCGCAACCACCCAACTTGCCCATGCCGAGCACGACCAAGGGCTGCTCAGCCCCACTCTGACATCCCATGGGAACGCCAAAACGCGGCAATAACTGTTGGCGGTGAAAAGCCATCGAGGCCTGAATGGTGACCTGTGCAAGATGCGTCATATCAAGCGTAGTTTCACTCATCGGCGCCAGCTCGCAGAAATCGCGCCACAAAATGCGCAACATCATGTCTCGCCGAAACTGGCGCAACTTTCGATCAAACGCTTTTTCGTCGTCGACGCCTTGTAATCGCTGCGACAGGTTCGCCGCCATATCACCTTCGCTCAACGAGCGTTTGAACCAGGCTTCGCCCAGCCAGGCTAAAAAGTCTTGCGCTTGGTTCACCGCCACTTGCGCGACAAAATCGCTGGCCACCCACATGCGTGCCAATTGGTGTGCATCATCGCCATGGGCGGCGAGCCACTGATTGAGCTCGTCGTGCTGATCATTGCTGGTGCGGCCGAGCCACAAATCAATGGTGTGTTGTAATGCGGGGTGAAATTCAGGGGGGATTTGATCGAACGACAGCATGATCACTCCATGGTTGTGCAGACGTCAGGAACGCAGGCCACACACAATATCTATGCGCCAGCGTTAATTCATAGATCGACGGACGGCTGCTTAGCAACCCGACCTATCGACTAAAAGTTGGTATCCACTGGAGGGGCGACTCGCAATACCTCTTCGATGGTGGTGATGCCCTGCGCCACCTTTTGAGCACCAGACAAACGCAAGGTGCGCATTCCTTCACGCATACTGAGTTTACGCAACTCCTGTAAATCACACTTGTCATTGATCAAAGGTTGCAGGGTTTCCGACAAAGGCATGATTTCATAAATACCTTGGCGCCCTAGGTAGCCGGTGTTTCGACACTCGAGACAACCCACTGGCTGGTATTGCACCTTGGGCGGGGCAACCTTCCAAGGTTGAACCAAACTTTCCCAGACGTTGCGATCTACCGGCGCCTCTTCTTTGCAATCTGGGCATAAAGTTCGCACCAGACGCTGAGCCATAATCCCCAACACCGACGAGCGCAGTAGATAGGATGGCACCCCCAAATCCAGCAGACGGGTAATACCCGTGGGAGCGTCGTTGGTGTGTAGCGTCGAAATCACGAGGTGACCGGTGAGCGCCGCCTGAATCGCCATTTGTGCTGTTTCGAGATCTCGAATCTCGCCCACCATGACGATGTCGGGGTCTTGTCGCATCAGGGTTCTCACGCCGGCGGCAAAATCGAGCCCAATATTATGCTGCACTTGGGTTTGATTAAACGCCTCTTCGACCATTTCTATGGGGTCTTCAATGGTACTGACGTTAACTTCACTGGTGGCCAATTGTTTGAGTGAGGAGTACAAGGTGGTGGTTTTACCCGAGCCCGTCGGGCCGGTCACCAAAACAATGCCATGAGGACTGCTCACCATCGATTGCCAGCGCTGATAATCATCTCCGGTCAATCCCAACTCGGAAAAACTTCGCAGCAGCACGTCGGGATCAAAGATCCGCATAACAAGCTTTTCGCCAAAGGCGGTTGGTAGGGTCGACAATCTCAGTTCCACCTCGCTGCCGTTTGCGCGCTTCGTCTTAATCCGGCCGTCTTGCGGTTTGCGTTTTTCGGCCACGTTCATGCGGCCAAGAATTTTAAAGCGACTGGTCACCGCGTTGGTGATAGCTGCCGGCAGCTCGTAAACCTGGTGCAAAATGCCATCGATCCGAAAGCGCATACGCCCCACCTCCCGGCGCGGCTCAATATGGATATCACTGGCGCGTTGATCAAAAGCGTATTGCAGTAACCAATCGACGATATTAACAATGTGCTGATCGTTGGCCTCGGGGTCTTTAAGGGTACCCAATTCCAGCAACTGCTCGAAATTGGTCACCGACGAAGGGCCGGCCATACCCGAGGCGCCAGAAATCGACTTCGACAAGGTGTAGAACTCGATCATATAGCGCTCGATATCCGAGGGAAGCGCAAATACTCGAGTCACCTGTCGGCGCGCGACATGCTCCAGTTGCGGCACCCAATCGACCATAAAGGGCTGTTTACAGGCAACCACGATATGATCCGCGGTGAGATCGACGCAGAGGATACCGTGACGCTTGGCGAAGGCGTAAGACATCACCTCGGTCACTTCGGCGGCATTGATTTTCAGCGGATCAATATGCGCGAGAGTCAGCTCCGCGCGATCAGCCAGCCATTGAGACAGCCGCAATTCATCGAGCACCGTGCCTGGGGCGGTGTGATCGTCTAAGCGCAGACTCGCGATATAAGAAAGAGGATGCATGGTGGCCTGCTCGCGGGTGCGACTCTGACCGGCGACAAAGTTCGCGTCTTTCTGTTCAATGCGGCCATCGGCCACAAGATCGTCGAGGGTATTGCGCAGATCAATAATCCGCTCAACCACGGGGGCATGACTCATGAAAGTTTCCTTTGCGATATCGGTAGGATGACGGTCATCCGATTGCGCCAAACCCTACCATCAAATGACAGAATTACGCGCCAAGGGTATTGAGATTGTAGCCAGATTCAACAGAGGACGATACTGTAGCAACCAGACTCTGTGATCGCCGTTTAAAGGAGAATCATCATCTGCAATAAAACTGACATCAAAATGTCATTTTTTGATGAGTTCTGAGGCGCCACTGATTATACTCCGCGCAGAATCCAACGGGAGTCCATTTATGGCAATCTCAAACCCTTTGAGCAAGGTATTCGGCAAGTCCCCCATTAAGCCTATTCAGGAACATATGGCGGTCTCGCACGAAACTGTTGAACAGCTCACGCCCTTTTTTGCAGCCGTTAAGAATAACGACTGGGCACAGGCCGCCGCCGTTCAGAAGAACATCGGTGCGCTTGAGAACAAAGCCGATGAATTAAAGAAAGAAATTCGCCTGCATTTGCCCAAGAGCTTGTTTCTACCTGTACCACGCTCTGATTTATTAGAGCTGCTATCGATGCAAGATCGCATCGCCAATCGCGCCAAAGACATCGCCGGCATCATGCTGGGTCGCGAGATGTCGATTCCCGGTGTCATCGAAGACGAAATGCTGCAATTTGTGGAAACCTCTATCGATACCTCTGCGCAAGCATTGAAAGCGATTGAAGAGCTCGATGAGTTGCTCGAGACTGGATTTGCCGGTCGAGAAATCCAGCTGGTCGAGAAGCTTATCGAAGAGCTCGACCGCTTAGAACATCACTCGGATCAGCTGCAGATCATCATCCGCAGTAACTTGTTTAAGGTGGAGAAAGATCTACCCCCCATCGATGTGATGTTTTTCTATCGCGTTATTGAATGGGTCGGCGATGTTGCCGATCGTGCCCAAAAAGTCGGCTCTCGACTCCAAATGCTGCTCGCTCGCTAGCGTCTATTTCAAAGGTATAACCTAACATGTCCATTCTTGCTGAACACGGCCAAACACTCTTGATCTTGGCCTGTATTTTCGGGGTTTTCATGGCTTGGGGCGTCGGCGCCAACGATGTGGCCAATGCCATGGGTACGTCAGTTGGCTCTCGCGCACTTACCATTAAACAGGCGATTCTTATCGCCATGGTGTTTGAGTTCTTGGGTGCCTATTTAGCGGGCGGCGAGGTAACCTCAACCATCCGCAAAGGCATTATCGATCCGGCCATGATGGCGGACACACCTGAACTCTTGGTGTTCGGGATGATGTCGGCGCTGTTAGCCGCCGGCACTTGGCTGCTAATTGCCAGTATTCTTGGCTGGCCAGTATCCACCACTCACTCTATCGTTGGCGCCATCGTAGGCTTTGCCGCGGTGGGCATTGCCTTTGATGCCGTCGCTTGGGCCAAGGTCGGCAAGATCGTCGCCAGCTGGGTGGTTTCACCAGTATTGGCAGGCACCATCAGCTTCTTCCTGTTCCGCAGTGTTCAGAAGCTCATCCTCAATACTGAAAACCCCTTCATCAATGCCAAGCGTTTTATCCCGCTGTATATGTTTGCGGTGGGCTTTTTGATGGCGATGGTAACGCTGCTAAAAGGCCTGAAGCATGTCTTTAAAGACATGGGACTGAAGTTTAGCTTCCTAGAAAACGCCGGAATCGCCATGCTGTTTGGTCTACTGGTTATGGCGATCGGTATCTGGATGATGCGCAAGATTAAAGACGAAGGTAACGAAAACAATCGCTTCGCCAGCGTCGAGCGCGTGTTTGCGGTACTGATGGTCTTTACCGCTTGTGCCATGGCCTTCGCTCACGGTTCAAACGATGTTGCCAATGCGGTTGGCCCTCTGGCGGCCATCTACGGTGTGATTTCTACCGGTGCCGTTGCCGCCAAGACCTCTATGCCTAGCTGGATCTTGCTGCTCGGCGGTGCGGGTATTGTGGTCGGTCTGGCCACCTATGGCTGGAAAGTTATTGCCACCATCGGTAAGAAGATTACCGAGCTCACACCAAGCCGCGGGTTTGCCGCTGAGCTGGGCGCTGCAGCTACCGTGGTACTGGCATCGGGAACTGGCTTGCCAATTTCTACAACACACACCTTAGTAGGTGCGGTTCTAGGTGTAGGCCTGGCTCGTGGAATTGGCGCTTTGAACTTACGCGTCATTGGCACCATCTTCACCAGCTGGATCATTACCTTGCCCGCCGGTGCAGGCCTAGCCATCTTGTTCTTCTTTTTCTTCAAAGGTATTTTTGGCGGCTAATCCCTAGCCCCACTTTATCGCCCTTGCGACGGTCGAGTTAACCCTTGAAGCTTTCAAGGGGTTAGCTCGGCCGTTGTCATTTCTGAGCTCAATCGAGGGTGAGTTCTTCCACCATTTTCTGCTCAATCAATCCCAGGCGATCCTGCCCAAACACCGACGTATTGCCATAGGCGATGGTGGGCACGCCCCACTGATCGTGATCGTACATGTCGGCGAGGTTGTCTTGCGCCCAGCTGCGCCAGCTATCATCATCGAGCAAAGGCCGAGCTTGATCCCAACTCAGCCCAGCGCGCTCTACGATACGCTGCATACCCGCATCAGTCGCGGCATCGATGCCCTGGCTGTAGACACCGCGGGCAAAACTCAGCAGATACTCCACCTCTTTGTGCTCAGACTTGGCGTATTCAAACAGCGCGTAACAGCGCTCGACACCAGCCCCCAGAGGATCGGCGAAATAGCCAAAAGGTAACCCCAGCTTTTTTGCTTCGCGTTTAGTATCACCGAGAATATAAAAGCCTTTTTTTCGAGGCACGCTCATATTGCGCATGACCATAGGCAATACCGGACGAATATCCAACTTGACCTTGTAGTGCTGAGCCAGCAAGACCGCGCGCTCCAGCCCTAAATACGAATAGGGGCTACGAGCAGAATAAAATAATTGCAATGGTTCGCTCAACAAGGCTTCCGACTGCTTGGGTAATAACTGACAAAAACTCGAATAGGTTTTATCAAATTCCACCAAGGGTAACTGGTGATAAATTTCAAGATCGTTCCAGCGCCGCTCCAAGTGATCCAATCGATCAACACCCCAATACCACTCACCACCATAGTGCAGCATGGCACTCATGTAATGACCTTCGTCGGCCAGCTTTTGCTCATTGAACTTGAGCGCGTGGTGGTAGCACTCGGGATGTTTGACCACCCGTGAATCTAGCAACTGCTCTACCGCAGTTTTATCTCCCCGCCACCAGGCCTTAAACAATGGCAAGGCTAAGGCCAAAAAGCCCGGCTGCAATTCCCAGTGCAACAACTGCGCAGACACCTTGCGCTGCCAGACATCATCTTGCCAATCACTCAAACGCTGGCAAGAGCTCAGATCATAGAGCTTGGCGAGAAACTCAACATCATCGAGGGCATTGTCGAGCCACAACTGAGGAGCCGGATACATATCCGCATCGAGGTTCAACACAGTGTGGAAAGTAAACTCCACCTCGAAACGGCGACTAAGATCGGGCAGAACCTGCAGCAATAGATAGCTGTAGGGATCGTTAATTCGCAGGTAAACGTGACAAGTATGCGGTTTATTGTGACGCTTCTTTTCGTGACGCTGACGCCGCCAATCGAGCACCGTATCACTGGTGATCGCTCGGGCAATAAAAGGCACTAGTTTACGCTTTAACATAGACAGTCTTAATCCTCGCAACTCAGTACTCGCTTGAGTGTGATTAACAGCATTCCCAAATCAGCAACATAATGCTTCGCATTCTTTGCCGTTAAGCCTCGACAGTGAGTGTTTTTACCGACAATTCAACGATAAACAATACGGCAAAACTAAATACTTTGCTCGACCTTAGCGAAAATGCGCAGTTGCATCCATCCCTTGCGGCGAGGATCGAGCTCTCCCACACATCATTCGACCTCTTAACGATGAAGGTAACTCGTGTGTTATTGACGATAAGGCCCCGGCTTACGGGGATAAAGTCTGTGGCCATCGTAGATAGCGAGTCATGAGTGAATCTGCTACATTCAAAAATCCATTCTCTCATTGCGAGCCTAGCGTTCATGGCCCTTCCCTCTTTGTTTGAGCAATTACAACAACTGGTTGCCTGCCCCTCCGTCAGCAGTTATAGCGACAAGTGGGACATGAGTAATCGCGCTGTGATCGAACTGCTGGCCAGCTGGCTCGAAGAACTCGGCTTCAAATGCGAGATTATCGAGGTAGAACACACCGACGGTCAGAAGTGCAATTTGATTGCCACCCTGGGCAGTGGGCCGGGCGGACTGGTACTGGCCGGCCACACCGACACCGTGCCCTATGATGATTTTCAGTGGCAAAGCGATCCGTTTAAACTCACCGACAGCGACAACCGCTGGTACGGTTTAGGCGCCACCGACATGAAAGGCTTCTTTCCGGTTGCTATCGAGGCGGCTCGCGAATTTGTCGACAGCCCACTACAACAACCCTTGATTATTTTGGCCACCGCCGACGAAGAAAGCTCTATGAGTGGCGCTCGCGCCTTGGCCGAATTGGGCAAACCCAAAGCCCGCTACGCAGTGATCGGCGAGCCCACTGGGCTTGTTCCCATCCGTATGCACAAAGGCATTATGATGGAGAAGATTCGGATTGAAGGCCTTGCCGGTCATTCATCCAATCCGGAGCTGGGAAACAATGCGATGGAAAGCATGCATCAAGTCATGAGCGAACTGATGCAGTTTCGGAAAACATTGCAGGACAAACATCACAATCCTGGATTTAGCATTCCCGGCCCGACGTTAAACTTAGGCTGCATTCACGGCGGCGACAATCCCAATCGCATTTGTGGCCACTGCGAGCTGCAATTTGATTTGCGCGCAATTCCCGGTATGGATAACGATGAACTGCGCCAACAAATCGATGCTCAGTTGCAGCGCATTGCCGATCAAACGGGCAGTAAAATCGAACGTCAAACCTTATTTGGCGGCGTATCGGCGTTTGAAGAACCGGCCAATTCCGCGCTGGTAAAAGCGGCCGAAAAGCTCACCGGCAACGCCGCACAAAGTGTAGCCTTTGCCACCGAAGCGCCGTTCATGCAACAACTGGGAATGGAGACCATCGTTATGGGACCCGGCCATATCGATCAGGCACATCAACCCAACGAGTACATTCCTATCGACCAAATCCAACCGGCGGTTGAATCGCTTAAGGCCCTAATCCGACAATTCTGTTTATAATAGCGTTTAGCCCATTCGCAACAGCTCTGACCAGAACCTTAGTTAGCCCCAAGGATTTTCAACGTGAACGACAACAATAACAGCCAGGACTACGTAAAGTGGTTTCGCCAGTCCTCGCCTTACATCAATGCCCATCGCGGCAAGACATTTGTCATCATGCTGCCCGGCGCAGCCATGCTGGACAACAATTTTGCCAACATTATTCACGACATCGCCCTACTCAACAGTCTAGGGGTTCGATTGGTGTTGGTGCATGGGGCTCGCCCGCAAATTGATGCGCGTCTCGCCGTTGACGGAACTTCCTCAGAATTTTTCAAGCAGTGGCGAGTGACCGACGTCAACGAATTGTTACCCGTCGCTCAAGCTATTGGCGAAGTTCGTTTTTCGCTTGAGGCAGCCCTATCCACCGGACTGCCCAATTCGCCGATGCATGGCGCACACATTTGTGTCAGTGGCGGCAACTTCGTCACGGCAAAACCCATGGGCGTGATCGAAGGTGTCGATCTGCAACACACCGGAAAAGTTCGTCGCATCGACAGCAAAAACTTACACCGAGCGCTGGATAACCAAGCCATTGTAGTGGTATCGCCGCTGGGCTATTCGCCCACCGGCGAAATGTTCAATCTCTGTTTTGCCGAGGTTGCCACCCAAGTTGCCATAGAACTGGAGGCCGACAAACTCATCGCCTTCAGCTCTGAAACCGGCTTTTTCAATCGCAAGGGCGAGCTGTTGCGGCAATTAAATTTGTCAGAGTGCGGCGAACAACTGCTCACGCTAAAAAATGATCACGACAAATCTCAGTCGCTGCAGGCCTGCTACAACGCCTGCCAACAGGGAGTAACTCGAGCACAAATTATCAGCTATCGAGAAGATGGCGCGCTACTAAAAGAGCTGTTTACCCGAGATGGTTCTGGCACCTTGGTGCATCGTGATAATTACGAATTTGTTCGTCAGGCAAACATCGATGACGTCGGTGGATTATTGGAATTGATTGAACCACTGGAACAACAGGGCGCATTAGTAAGACGCTCCCGAGAGCTTTTAGAGGCCGAAATCACTCAGTTCACTATCATCGAAAAAGACGGCGCGATTCTCGCCTGCGCGGCGCTTTATCCTTTTTTGGACGACAACAATATGGCCGAGCTGGCCTGTGTTGCAACTCATCCAGACTATCAAAAAGGCGGGCGTGCTGGACTGGTTCTCGAGGCGATCGAAGCGGTGGCTGCCACACAAGGCATTACCGAATTGTTTGTTTTGACCACCCAAACCGCTCACTGGTTTATCGAGCGAGGCTTTGTTTCTGCCTCGCCCGATCGTTTGCCCGGCAAAAAACAGAGTCTCTACAACTTTCAGAGAAACTCAAAAGTTTTTATCAAGGCACTCGACTGATTGTCGGCCAAGCTGCAGCTATGGGTTCAAGCCATTAGTTCGGATTTATTGCATCAAAGCAAAGTTTTAAGTCAGCCCTGAGACTTCCACAACCGCTCGAGCGATGTCTTCATATTCATGCTCTTCAACAAAGTGGCCACGATTAGGATAGAGTTTTATCGACTCTTTCACTTGAGGCAATGCGTCAACCCACTGCTGGCGAACCGATTGCTGAGCGGTGGGATCCCACTCGCCCCAAAACGCACGCACGCCGATATCACGTCCTTTTGGTCCCCAACGTTTCGATAGGTTTTTCTGGATGTTTTTATAAAAATCGCGGTTGTCCTGCCAACCTAAGGCTCGATCAAAATAACAATAGCCATGGCCCCAGACTTTCGTTTGCTTGACGTTGCGCTGCGAGCTGCGAGCATTGCTTTCGGTACTGAACATTTCCCAATGCATTTTCTCTCTCTCTGTGAGTTTACCCACGGCGGCTCGGCACAATACCGATAGCGCTCTCAGTGCAAAACGCCCCCGCCCCACCGATGAATACATCACCAGCGGCGGCACGGCTCTCCACCAACGCCACGGCATCCAGTAGCCGAGACTGTTCCAAGAGAGCTTTCCCGGGAAAGGGAAGTTAGTAAAATTCCAACCATTCAACGGCATTGGAAATACCGTGGTATTCATTAACACGATGTTACTGACACGCTCCGGGGTATCAATCAAACTGCCAATGCCAATAGCGCCACCCCAATCGTGAATCACCAAGGTGACTTCTCGCGGATCCAAAAACTCAAGTAACTGCTTTAAATTGTTTGAATGGTGCATATCCACCATTTCAAAACTCGCCTGATCAGATAGACCGAAGCCTATGTGATCCATGGCAATGACTCGATAGCTTTTGCCCGCCTGAGACTTCACCGCATTGATGGCCTGGCGATAAGTGTAAGAGCTTTCCGGGTTGCCGTGGACAAACAGTAAGGTCGCCTCTAGCTCACCTTCACCAACAAACTCGTCGTAATAGAAGAGCTTCTTTCCCGCATCTAGTCCCGAGGGTAAGACAAACCACTTGGCCTCCCCCGGCGACACATAATCGCTGGGGATGGTTTTTACCGGTGAATTCCCTCCCTCCAGCACCACAGATAATTCGCCGTCGTCGCCAGAATAGCTTGCATCCGGCGACGATTTCACCGTTGACCCCAGTTCGGACACTTCAGCGATAGGAGTTTTAGCAGCGGGCAAGCCGGTGGAGGATATCTCTAGAGCTGACCTCCCTGAGATGGAAGTTTCAGTCACTGGGGCCATGTTACTCACCTTTCTTTTTGGGCTTCAATTGAGGTCATTGTGGGGCTTACCGGCAAGCCCTCCCAGTGTTAAGCTCGCCAACACAGGGTCATTAACTGCCAAACTAGAGTCTTATGAAAAAATTTCCACCTTCTTTGCTCGTCTTATCGCCAGAGAACTGTCGTTTGATGCACATCCATGGCCCGGTTTGCTGGCGGGGCTTTCACTGACAGAAGAGCAAATCATGTCTCAACCGATGATGGAGGCCCATCAATTCAATCAACTGTTGAACAACGCACTAACGATCAGTGCAGATCCCGGCTTGGGACTTCGCTTTGGCCGTCACGCCCAACTGCTAGCCAATGGCGAACTGGGCTCGACAGTCTTTTCGGCACCAACTTTGCGCGAAGTGCTTCGCGGTCTCGATGATTTTAGTCGCTTACAGGCGGAGTATTTATCCATGGGCATTAAGGTTGAGGGAAGCCGCCTGCAACTTCGTGAACAGGAAGACATATCTCTCTCTGATACACGTATTACCCAGCATGAAGTTATGGTGCTTTGCCTGCAAAACACCATCGAAATGGTGCTCGGAAGACCCTTCACTGAAGGTCAATATCACTTCGCTTTTACGGCGCCGACCTATAACCAGCGCTACTGCGAAGTGTTTCACAGCCCTTATCACTTTGACGCCACCGCAACCGGCGTCGACATACCCCGCCAATTGCTCGATCTGCCGTCGCCGTATTTTGACTCACAAGTTTGGCATCGCGGTCGCAGCCGAGCCACGGCGCTGATGACGGAACTCAACAATCGGCACAAGCGACTTCACAGCCAGCATATTCTCGGGATGCTGCGCTCGCAGCTACCGCCTCTGCCCAATTTAAAGCAAATTTCAGAGTCTATGTTGCTCTCCGAACGCAGCTTGATACGACGCTTAGAGAGCGAAGGCGTGCGCTTCAGACAGCTTCAATCTCAAGTGCTCAAAGAGTGGGCTCATCACTATTTAGTCGACACCGGCCTCAGCATTGACGCCATCGCCTGTCAGTTGGGCTATCAAGATACCGCCAACTTCAGGCGCGCCTTTAAGCGCTGGTATCAATCGACCCCCAGTGAGTATCGCAAGGCAAAGAGCGCGGTCGTCTAAGCTGAGCTCGATTACGCCATCGAGCCAGACCTCACCGGTGAAATCTGGTAGAATCCGCCCACCCCTGAAAACGCCCCAATCGCAAGTTAGCGGCCATCGCCACTGCGCTGATTCAGTCGAAATAACTTGTACTGCGGTGATAGAGATTACTGACCTTTGATAGTGAGAGTTCAACATGCCCGTATACCGTTCTAAAACTTCCACCGCTGGCCGCAACATGGCCGGTGCACGCGCCTTGTGGCGAGCCACAGGCATGAAAGACGAAGATTTTCATAAGCCTATTATCGCTGTCTCCAACTCCTTCACCCAGTTTGTTCCCGGTCATGTTCACCTCAAAGACATGGGTCAATTGGTTGCCCGCGAGATCGAGAAGGCCGGCGGTGTGGCAAAAGAATTCAACACCATTGCTGTCGACGACGGTATCGCTATGGGACATGACGGCATGCTCTATAGCTTGCCATCGCGCGACATTATCGCCGACTCGGTCGAGTATATGGTCAACGCCCACTGTGCGGATGCCATCGTTTGCATATCCAACTGCGACAAAATCACCCCGGGGATGTTGATGGCGGCAATGCGCCTCAATGTGCCGGTTATCTTTGTTACCGGCGGCCCGATGGAAGCGGGAAAAACGAAACTCTCCGAGCACAAGCTCGATCTAGTCGACGCAATGGTTGTCGCGGTCGATGACAAGGTTTCCGACGAAGACGTCGCCGAAATTGAGCGCAGCGCCTGCCCTACCTGCGGCTCTTGTTCAGGCATGTTCACTGCCAACTCGATGAACTGCCTAGCCGAAGCTCTTGGCCTAGCACTACCGGGCAACGGCACTGTAGTTGCTACCCACGCGGATCGCGAAGGGTTGTTCTTAGAAGCCGGACGCACCATTGTAGAAATGGCGAAGAAGCACTATGAACAAGATGATTATTCGGTGCTGCCTCGCTCTATTGGCACTTTTGAAGCTTTTGAAAACTGCGTGGCACTGGATATTGCCATGGGCGGCTCAACCAACACCATTTTGCATCTACTCGCCATCGCGCAAGAAGCTGAAGTGGATTTCACCATGGAAGACATTGATCGTCTTTCAAAGAAAATTCCTCAGCTGTGTAAGGTTGCCCCTAACACGCCCAAGTATCACATCGAAGACGTGCATCGCGCTGGCGGCATCATGGCAATTTTGGGTGAGCTCGATCGCGCGGGTCTACTGCATACCGATTTGCCCACCGTGCATTCGGCAACCATGAAAGACGCGTTAGACAAGTGGGATATCATGCGCAACCCAACGCCCGAGATCATGCAATTCTATAAGGCGGGCCCAGCGGGAATCCCCACGCAAACCGCCTTCAGCCAGAGCACTCGCTGGCCAACCCTAGACGCCGATCGCGCCAACGGCTGTATTCGCTCGCTCGAAAACGCCTTCAGCCTTGAGGGCGGCCTAGCCGTACTTCGAGGTAACATTGCTCTCGACGGCTGCGTGGTAAAAACGGCCGGGGTTGACGATTCGATTCTAGTCTTCGAGGGCAATGCCTATGTCACCGAGTCTCAGGATGAAGCGGTTCAAGACATCCTCGACGATAAAGTGAAGGCCGGCGACGTGGTTATCGTCCGCTACGAAGGCCCGCGCGGTGGCCCAGGTATGCAAGAAATGCTCTACCCCACCTCTTACATCAAATCTAAGGGGCTAGGTAAGGACTGCGCTCTACTCACAGACGGACGTTTCTCTGGTGGCACATCAGGGCTTTCTATCGGGCACGTCTCGCCCGAGGCCGCTGCAGGTGGCGCTATTGGCTTAGTTCGTAACGGTGATCGCATTAAGATCGACATCCCCAATCGCACCATCGACGTATTGCTTAGCGACGAAGAGCTCGCCGCTCGCCGCGTCGAGCAAGACAAGCTCGGTTGGAAGCCAGTAGAGCAACGCCCGCGTAAAGTAAGCGCTGCGCTCAAGGCCTACGCCTTATTAGCCACCAGTGCTGATAAAGGTGCGGTCAGAGATTTGAGCAAACTCGACTAAGACTTTAGAAATATTGCTTTAAGGGTCGCATCGCGGCCCTTTTTATTGCCTTGCTGTTTTCCCAACTCACAGGTTTATTTCATCCGGGCTCCTGCGACAAAACGCTCTAGTACTAGAGTAAAGCGCTAACGAAGAACACGAGATCAACCGCGATAATAATCGCCGCAATTCGTAGCCGATTGCATTTGAGTCTGACAAGATATCGGTTTCACCCAACAGAATATAGCTATGTTTGCCATCTTGAACCGTTACCCATTCGAAGTAGACCAACAGTGGGTCACTTATCTGCCGCCAGCGCTGCAAAAGATTGTGGTGGCGGAAATGGAGCTCAGAGACTATCGACGAGGCGAAACTATCTATGGTTTACACTCTCAAGTCAGTGAGATTTATACCGTCGTCGATGGCTCAGTAAAGCTTACTAATGCCACCGAGAGCGGCAAAGATATTGCGATTGTCACCCTGCCAAAAGGCTGCTCCTTCGGCGAATTGAGTTTTATTGACACTCAACCCAGGCAGAACATTGCCATCGCCAACACCGATTGCACCGTGGCAGTCCTCAAGCACAAGCGCTATCAAGAACTTCGTGCAACTCACCCCGAACTAGACCGTGCTTTATTGCAGTTTGTGGCGCAGCGACTCAGAACTTTGAGCGACATTCATCAAGATCGCAATTCACTTGGATTGTCTCAGCAACTGGCCAAGCGATTGGTGACGTCATTTCATTATCAAGCGCAAAACTCCAGCAAAATGAATCCCCGTATTCTCACAACGTCACAAGGAGAACTGGCTTCAACACTCGGCGTGAGCCGACAACACGTCAATAAAGCACTAAAAAAATGGCAGGCGCAGTCGCTGCTGGACATCAGCTATCGACAAATAGAGATTTTGGATATTGAAGGGCTCGAAGAAGCCGCAAGAGGAAAACAATAACTAGAAAAAAGAGATTCGCCATTTAGGCGCAGAGATATGATGCGGCCTTGTGGGCCACATCAAAAAACGCCCATCACTGGATTGCAGAGATGGGCGTTTAAGCAATTGCAGATAACGATTAGTTAGCTGCTAAAGATTCTTCACGTTTCAGCTCGTTCTTAGCGAACTCAATCCACTGAACCGCAAACTTGCGAGAGCGCTTGTCTTTCGCTGCTTTTTCGAAGGCCTTGATCGCCGACTTATACTTCTTCAAGTTCGCATTGGCCATACCCAAAACAATTTGCAATTGATCCGGACGCTTAATTCCGCCGCGTTTCACTGCAATAGCACCGGCATCGATAGCCTTTTTGTGCTGATCATTGTCGAGGTAAATACCCGCCAACCGTGCGTATAAGTCGCCTTTATCAGACTTCTTCGCAGCCTTTTCCATTTCTGGAATCGACTTTTTAACATTTTGCGCTAAGCGCCATGCCGTCGCCAATACTTCCAAATTTTTAGAAGTCTCTTCGATTACACCCGCTTTCATGCCTTTATCAATGACACGAGCCGCTTTGTAAGGCACATCTTCGCCCATAAAGAGATACGCCAGATTCATCAGCTCTTTCTCTTTCGAAAGCTCACCCATTAGGTAAACCGTCTCGAGGGAATGTAACTGATTTTTCTCTTGCCCTTCAGCACCATACATACCGGACAACTGCTTCCAGTAAGTAGCTTTAGGGTAGTGGCGAACCAACTTATGCAAGATATCGATAACTTTTTTATTGTTACCTTGGTCAAAGTAAATGGCACGCTGCAGCGTAAACCAGTTTTCTTTGGGAACCTTACCTTTGCTTTCGTATTTATCGACTGCAATGTTGATGTTCTTCAGCGCTTCTTTCATTTCATTGAGCTGATAATGGCCTTGTGCAACAAGCACATAAGCATCAGCACCAACGATTGGCTGAATTTCCATCCACTTTTTAAGCAGTACAATCGCGCCGCGGTAATCTTCTTGAACAAACTTTAGCTGCGCTAAGGTGTACAAGGTACCGAGCTTCAATGCGTCATTTAACTGTTCTTCTTTCAGAACTTTGTCGTAGTAACGAATCGCGCTTTTGTAATCTTCCAGCGAGTAGTAAACCCAACCGTAGTAATTCCACAGGTTGGCTTTGGCAAAGCTGGTGTATTTAGCGCTTTTCTTTGCTTCGAGTTCTTTCAGAACAACCAGAGCACCGGCCCAATCGTTCGCGTCGGTCATTTCTTGAACCTTGGCGAAGTCTTTAAACACGGATTGAGGCAATGAGTATGATTTTTTCGTCTTGTATTTTGGCTTTTCAGCTTTGTCGTCTTGAGCGAATGCGCTGCCCGAAGACAAAGCATCCAACCCTAGAGACTGCAGAACAACACTCGATGCAGCTGGCGCCAAAGCCAATGGCGCCGCTATCAGAGTCTGCCTGACGAGCTTAGAAAGCTTAGCCGTCATCTTCATAGTCTTTCCCATTGTTTACTTGGCAATAGCAAAGGTAATTTTGTTACGAACACCAGGCACTTCCACCGCTTCGCCGTCAATGACGCGAGGCTTGTATTTAAACTTCAACGCGGCCTTCATGGCTGCACGGTTAAATACATTTTGTGGAACCGCTTCGATAACGACTGGATCTTTAACAGAACCGTTCGTTGTCACGGTGAACTCAACAATAACGTAACCTTCGATACCGCGTGATAAAGCTCGGCGTGGATACTGCGGCTGAACTTTCACAATTGGTAGGTACTCACCGTCAGAGCCAAATCCGCCCACACCTTTAACGTTCAGGTTTGGATTGATTCGCGGTGCCGACATGTTCAAAGCGTCTGGGTTCACATCAGGTTGATCGAACTCAGGCTCTGGCATATCGGGTGGCGGCTCATCCGGATCTTCCGGTTTCTCCGGTTTCTCGGTGTCATACTGCGTTTCGATTGCACGTTCAGGCATGTGAATATCCGCAACTTTACGCTCTTCCACTTCTTCGGGAGGCTTATTGTTTGCTTCAATCAATGCATGCATCAAAAACAGCAGGCCGAAGGTTGTGGCTGCCGCCAGCAACCCTGCCAATCCTAATCTTGCAACATTCATAGCGCTCTATTTCTTCTCAGTAGATACAGAAACGTCCAATACACCTGCCTCACGAGCGGCTTCCGCCACTTTGGTCAAGGTTTCGATATTGGATTCATCGTCCGCTTGGATGACTACAGCACCTTTCGGATTCTCCGCATGCAGACGTTCGATACTGCCTTTGACAGCGCGAATATCGATGCGGGCCTTGTCAATCCACACTTCGTTGTTAGAGCTGACAGCTATAAGAATGTTGGCGTTCTTCTTCAGCAATGCGGTCGTCGCCTCAGGGCGAGTGATCTCAATGCCGGCCTCCTTAATAAAGGTGGCGGTAACAATGAAGAAGATCAACATGATAAAAACCACGTCGAGCATCGGCGTTAAGTCGATGGCATTTTGCTCTTCTTCAGCTGCCTTATTTCTTCTGCCCATGATAACTCTCTTAATAACCGGTCAATGCTTTGGTTTAAGCCTTAATGGTCCATCGTCAAGTGGTCTTCAAGCAGCTGATTTTCACGCTCTGCAGTACGGGTGACGTAGGTATTACCAAATACGCCTGACAGTGCCGCAACCATACCCGCCATTGTCGGGATTGTTGCTTTAGAGACACCACCAGCCATGGATTTAGCATCTCCACCGCCCGTTACAGCTAGTACGTTAAACACTTCGATCATCCCAGTCACCGTACCCAGTAGACCTAGCAAAGGCGCTAGAGCTACTAAAGTGGCGATCATATCGAGATTGGATTTAACCTTCTCGGATACGCGGGAAATCAGTGCATAACGCACTTGGTGGGCATTCCAGGATTTACGCTCGGGACGATCTTCCCAAGCATCCAATGCGCCTTGAACATCTTTCTTCAAGGCACCGTGGAAATACCACACACGTTCAAAAATCAGAGTCCACATGACAAAGGTCAGGCCGGCGATCAGCAATAAAACATCACCGCCCTGAGCCACAAAGGCTTTAATGGCTGCTAGTGCGTCCATCAATGCCAACATGCGCTATCTCCTACTTGCTCTCAGCGTTTTCGGCGATGATACCAGCAGTTTGCTCTTCCAGAATATGGAGAACACGCTTGGCACGGCCGTTAACTAAGGTGTGCATCAGTACAGTAGGGATGGCAACAACCAGACCCAAAACTGTGGTTACTAGAGCACCGGAGATACCACCAGCCATAGCCTTAGGATCACCCGCACCGAAGATCGTAATCGCCTGGAAGGTGATGATCATACCGGTTACGGTACCCAGCAGACCCAAGAGAGGGGCTACCATGGAGATGATTTTCAGTAGATTCAGACCAGATTCAATCGCTGGACGCTCTTTCAGAGTTGCCTCTTCCAGTTTCAGCTCCAGAGTCTCACCGTCTAAGCCTTTGTTGTCTTCAGCAACTTTCAACACGCGACCCAGAGGGTTGTTGGTGTTAGCAGAAGTTGATTTCAACTGAGCGTTAACCTTGCTGCTGATACCAGCCAGCACGATGAAGCGCCAGATTGCCAACAACATTGCGAATGCACCAACGGCTGAGATGATGTATCCCACCAGTTGGCCTTGATGCCAGCGCTCAACAATAGAGGGGCTGTTAATCAACGCAGAAAGGAAAGAACCGCCTGAAGGACCAGTAGGATCGATACCGACACGGGTGAAACCGTCGGTTGAACCCTGCAGAGTCATGGCAGCGGCTTGCAAGCCACCAGCAGGCTGACGAGTCAGCTCGGCCATTTTCTCGCCTTGCTGCAAGAACTCTAGGTACATGCCATCAGACAACAACTGGAAGTTACCAATACGAACAACATCTTGAGAAGACTGCTCGCCATTTGGCTTGATTACAGTACCAGTGAACTTAACGGTTTTACCGCCTTCAATGGTTTCACGCTGAATTTCGTACCACAGACGCTCGATCTCTTCGATGGTCGGCAGCTGAGTAGCGCTGTTCATCTTTTCGATCAAAGTATCTAGGAATGCTGCACGACCAGGGATTTGAGCAGACACAATAGAGGTGCTCAAGTTGGTACGCAGATCACCCGCGGTAGAAGTTAGGTGACCGAACAACTCTTTCAGTGAACCCAAACGCTCTTGCAATTGCTTGCGCTTAGCGGTTACGTCCAACTCTTGTTGCTCGTAAGTTTTTTCCAAACGAACAGAGCGAGCTTCTTCATTTTTCTTGGTCTGTTTAGCTTGATTCAACAGAGACTGTTGATTAGCTTTTTGACGACGAAAGTCAGCTTCGCGCTTTTTGTGTTCTTTGGTCTCTGCAACCTTGCTCTGCTTAACCATGTTCAGCAGTTGATCGAGAGATTGTGCCTTTTCTTCAGCCATAACAACGCTTGAAGCCAATAGGCCAGCAGTTGCAACAGCTAGGCAACGTTTAGCAAAATTCATTTTCATTGCGCTGCCTCCGGAGCCAAGATTGGCAAGTTCAGTACATCGATAGATGCTTGTTTCTTAGCGATACGGATTCCTTTCAGAATCGCGCTGCGGTATTCGCCAGAATCCAGCTCTACCCACGCTTGCTGACGCTGATCCCAAGCACCTGACAACTCGGTGTCAGTAGTTTGGTACATCAGGGCAACACGACCTACACGGAAGACATTCACTTCACGATCTTGGCCACCAACGTTCAAGGTATCTTTATAAGTATCGATCTTGCGACCGTACTCAGATTCGATTTTGTACGCTTCCAGAACCTGACGGAATTTCTCTGCAACAGAGATATCAGCACGTTCTTGGTTATTACGCAGCATGGCAAGACGCTCTTCACGCTCTTGCTTGTGGAAAGGTACATCCAGAGCAACAAACTGCTCCAAGCCGTCTAGCATTTTCAAGATCAATGGCTGAACTTGACGCTCCATAACGGTTACATTTGCGATGGACTCTTCCAGCTGAGAAATTACAGTCAATTGGTTAGCAAGTTGCTTTTCCAATTGAGAGTTATAAACACGCAAACCTTCGATTTGCTTGTTTACGACTTTGAAATCATTCAGCAGGCTAGCAGTCTGATCAGCGATCGTGTCGATCTTTTGCTGAGAAGTCTGAGCCAGTTTGGTCTTCTGCTCACCAACTTGCAGAATGGAGTTCAACGTTTGGTCTGCGTGAGCAACACTACCAATAAGTGCGCTAGCAGAAAGAACAGTGGACAGAGCCACGGCCTTTAATCGCTGCTTCTTCATAAATCCCCCAGTGTGGGTACGTACAATCAACTCTTATTGCGGTCGGAATAACCGCTCTTTTTTCATTATTTATAGCCATTGGCTATAATTTGAAGCTGGCCATTTAATAACAGCAGCCCTAAACATTCAACGGTTAATCTACCTTGAAAGTCATATGTGTAAATTAGTATCAAGAAAGGTAACAATAGGGATTTTACCTGCGGGGTAAAGAGTAACAACGCGCCAAATACTCCACTTCAAGCGGATTAGACGGCGATAGTAAGCACTCACACCAAAAGTACTGCCAACCTGATGCGTGTAAAGTTACACCCCGGTAACACGGTCAAATGTGAGAAAAGAGTACCCCAAATCCTGCTTCTCGGAGTGGCCATCTTGACGCGATACTTGCTCCCACTGATCGTCCAAGGCGGGAAACCAAGCGTCTCCATCGATCTTTTTATGGATCTGCGTGAGGTAAATACGCTGCGCCAATGGCAGCGCCTCGGCGTATATCTGAGCGCCACCAATCACCATTAGCTCATCCGGTGACTCCTGCTCCGCCAAGCCCAAGGCCTGATCGAGCCCCGACGCTGCTACCACGCCATCGGCTCGCCAATCCGACTGCCGCGTAATGACGATGTTGGTTCGGCCCGGCAAAGGACGACCAATCGACTCAAAAGTCTTACGCCCCATGACCACGGGCTTACCCAAGGTGACTTTTTTGAAATATTGTAAATCTTCGGGCAGATGCCATGGCATCTTATTGTTTAAACCGATAACGCGATTTTCTGCCTGGGCAGCGATTAGCGCAATTCGAGGACGACTCATAAACCAATCTCTTAATAGTCAGTAAAAAACTCTATCCCTGTGACAGATAGCCACGCAGCTTGGTGCCACTCAGACCGAAAATGGATAGGTGATGGGCTCGTGAAACTGATAACCCTCGACCTCAAAATCATCCATGGTCACCCAGGTTTCGATATCCTCTAGCGATTTAATGTCGGGATTAATGGTCAGTTGCGGCGGCTCAAAGGGCTCACGCTTCAATTGCACGTCGCGCATTAACTCCAGCTGATCCTCATAGATGTGGGCGTTCACAATCTTGTGGTAGGCCATGCCCGCCTGATGGCCGGTAATTTGCGCCACCAGCTTCAACAAAGTAAATACTTGAATCTGATTGAAGTTGAGCCCCAGCGGCACGTCGCAAGAGCGCTGGTAAGAGGTCAAATGAAGCACGCCACCCAGCAAAGAGAAGTTATGGGTGTGCATGCACGGGCGCAGACAACCCATATGAAATTCACCGGGATTGTAAAAAGACAGGATCTCGCCGCGATCGTCAATTCCCTTAGACAGGTTATCGATCAGCTTGCGAAATTGATCCACCTGCCCACCGTCAGGCTTGCTCCACTGACGACCTTGAACGCCGTAAACCCGCCCCATATCATCATCGCCTTTTCGATGGGGGCTTGCCAACCAAACGCTGTTGTCGTTGGCATTGGCATCCCAAGTCTTTGTTCCCAGCTGGCGAAAATCGGCGGCGTTGTCGTAGCCGCGTAAATACCCCAACAATTCAGCAATGGCCGATTTCCAATAGCTTTTTCGCGTGGTGATCAGAGGAAATTGATTGGCACCAACATCGTGAACCATATCGGCATTGATCACCGTTAAGCAGCGCTTGCCCGTGCGCTCATTCTCGACCCAAACCCCCTCATCGACGATACGACGGCATAAATCCAAATACTGTTTCATTTTTTCACCTTGTTCTTTTCTGCGGCACTTTGCTTTCTATAGGCCAACACCAAGAGTATGAGTCCCAGTAATATCATCGGCAGACTTAACAACTGCCCTCTCGTCATCCAGCCCAATAGGTCAAAGCCGATATGGCCGTCGGGTTCGCGCACGAACTCGACGCCAAAGCGGAAGCTTCCGTAAAGCATCAGAAATAAGCCGCTCACCGCCATGCGAGGTCGAGGTTTGGCCGAGAACCACACAAGCACCACAAACAGTAGCAAACCCTCTAAGGCCGCCTGATACAGTTGCGATGGGTGCCTAGCCAAACCCAGCGGATCCTTTGGAAACACCATGGCCCAAGAGACATCACTGGCTCTGCCCCACAGCTCCTGCCCGATAAAATTTCCCACACGGCCAAGCCCCAACCCCAACGGAACCAAGGGCACCATAAAATCGGTCAAGGCAAAAAAAGGTGTTTTGATTTTTCTGGCGTAAAGCATCATCGCCACGGCGACACCAATCAGGCCGCCGTGAAAGGACATACCGCCTTCCCACACTCGAAGCAGCCACAGTGGGTCGCTGAGAAAACGCTCGAAGTGGTAGAACAACACGTAACCACAGCGCCCTCCCAACACCACACCCATGGCGCCATAAACAATCAAGTCTTCCACTTGGGCTTTGGCGACGGGCGAGTGGGACTTATTGGATCGGCTAACAGCCAACCACCAGGCTCCGGCAAACCCCAACAAATACATAAGTCCGTACCAATGAACCTCTAGAGGCCCCAGTGTTTTACCAAACAATTCGAACGGACCAAGCGATAGCGCGACGGGATCAATCGTGGGATAAGTCAGCATAATCTCTACTTATTAGCTTCAATTCAAAGCTTCTTCACTAACAACAATGGCCAAAACTCGTTCAGCCAAACCTTAAAACCTAGGGCTGAATCCTACAGACTCACATCCGAAAAAGAACCCTTGATCAGTGCGGCGTTCAACACAGAAACGATAGCCTCACTGAGCGCCTGAGCCGGCCATCATACCACCGATGAACAACTGAACGGCAATCACCATCAACACCACGGCAAAGGCTCGCTGGAGTTTTTCGGCCGGTAATTTGTGGGCCAATGTTGCACCCAGCCGAGAAGCGGGGGCGCTGCAAATGACCATGCCTAAAAAGGCCGGTAGGTAAACAAAACCTATGGAACCCGCTGGCAAGTCAGGATGATTCCAACCCTGAACCACGTATGAGATGGCACCAGAGAGCGCAATGGGCAAGCCCAAAGCCGCTGAAGTGGCCACTGCTCGAGCCATAACAACCCCACAAAACCTGAGAAATGGGACCGTCATTGAGCCGCCGCCAACGCCAAACAGCGAAGAAAAACCTCCAATCGCTAACGCCGACAAACTCAACCCCAGCCTATTTGGCAAAGTGGCTTTATCTTGTGCAACTTTGCGCAACATGGTGAAACCAACAAAAACAAGAAAAACGGCAAAAGCAAACTGCAACTCAATGCCGTCGAGGGATGCTGCGAGCACACCTCCCAACCACGCCCCGACGATAACGCCTGGCACCAAAGGCAACAGCAAAGACACCTCAATGGCCTTCTTCTGCCAGTGGGTCCAACTTGCGGTCACGGCAGTCACCACGATACAGGCCAGAGAAGTTCCCACCGCCAAGTGCGTTAAGACCGCGTCCGGAAACGCCAATACACCGAAGGTGTATATCATCGCCGGCACCATGACCACGCCACCGCCCAACCCGAATAAACCGGCAATCAGCCCCGCGACCACCCCCACTAGGGCAAATACAATGAGTAACGTGACCATAACCCCCCCCAAAAATGAACCGGCATTATCAAGGCAGAACCAAAAGAACGCCAGCCGACGAACGAGAGAGTGAGGCTCCTAGAGCCTCCTCGACCTCGATAAGAACGGGTGAACACTAATGAGAAACGAAGACGAGCAAAGAGCCCTGCGCAAGCACAAGCAACTTAAATAAAGAAACCCGCGGCAAACACTACTCTGGCAAGCGAATGAAATGCTCGCGGTAATGTTTCAACTCTTCAATTGAGTCTTTAATATCGTCCATTGCCAGATGCGCGCCGGTCTTTTTGACGCTATCCAGAACCGCCGGGCTCCAGCGGCGAGCCAGCTCTTTTAAGGTGCTGACATCCAAGTTGCGATAGTGAAAATACTCTTCCAATTGCGGCATATAACGCACTAAAAAACGACGATCCTGACCGATAGAATTACCGCAAATCGGCGACTTACCCTCGGGCACCCATTGGCGTAGAAACTCTATGGTTTTTTGTTCGGCCTCTTCGGTACTGATTCGACTATCTAGGACTCGCTGAGTTAGACCGGATTTTCCGTGCTGATTGGTGTTCCAGTCATCCATCGCGTCCATGGTTTGTTGAGATTGCTGAATCGCAAAAACCGGACCTTCTGCGAGAATATTCAAGTGCGCATCGGTGACAATGGTGGCAATTTCAATAATCACATCGCGATCTGGGTATAGCCCGGTCATTTCTAGATCAATCCAGATTAAATTATCGTCTTTGCTCATTTCGCTACTCATAATCTCTAAATCCACTACAATGCGTTGTTTATTGGGCAGCCCAGTGCCGCCACTCACAGTATGTGAACTATAGCTCGCTCCCCTCAAGAAACCTATCGGCAATGACTTTATGAGTAAACGCAAACTCACTCGACGCCAGGCCTGGCGCATCCAAAAAGTTCAGGATGAGCGAGCCGCTCGCGCCGCCAAAAAAGACGTTAAAGCGCAGCAGCAACTGCAAGAGGGAGATCTTGGCCCCGAACAACACGGCCTAGTCATTGCCCATTACGGCACTCAAGTCTCGGTGGAGGCGCTGGAGGGCGATCATAAAGGGCAGGCTTTTCGCTGTCATATGCGCGCCAATTTGGGCTCTATCGTCACCGGCGATCAAGTAGTTTGGAGAACGGGGGACAGCCAAGGTGGCAGCGACGCCCTGGGCGTTATTGTGGCAGTATTACCGCGCCACTCGGAACTGAGCCGACCCGATCCCTACGGCGACATGAAAACCGTTGCCGCCAATATCGATCGTATCGTTATCGTGGTTGCGCCTTATCCCGAACCCCACGGCAATCTCATCGATCGCTATCTCGTCGCCGCCGAAACCCTGGAAATTCAGCCCATTATTCTGCTCAACAAAGTCGACAGAATTGATGATAGCAACCAGCAGCGCCTGAACGAAATGCAAGCTCGCTACACCGAGCTGGGATACGAATGGCTCAACGCCTCGACCATGACCGAACAGGGGCTCACCGAACTGCAACGCTATTTGGCGGACTACACCAGTGTCTTTGTGGGCCAATCGGGGGTGGGTAAATCCTCACTGATCAATATGCTCCTACCTGGCGAAAACCTGCGTGTTGGTCCTCTGTCTGAAATCAGCCAACAAGGCACCCACACCACAACCACCGCGCATCTATTTCACTTCCCCGGTGGCGGCCACTTAATTGATTCTCCGGGTATCCGTGAGTTTGGCCTGTGGCACATGGATGAACAAAGCTTACTGGAAGGCTTTGTGGAATTTCGGCCCTTTTTGGGCCACTGTAAATTTCGCGATTGCGCCCATCAAAGTGAGCCCAATTGCGCCATCCAAAAGGCACTGGAAGACGGTGACATCAGCGAGGTTCGAATGGCAAGTTTTCGCTACATTCTATCGACTCTCGACAACCCCTAAAACCACTCATTTTTCGATCTGGTGCTATCCTTAAGCGTATGCCTGAGATTCGACAGATAACACTACGGCCCGCGCCAGCAGATTTGCTATCAACGCTGGCCCAATTCCGCCAACTTCCCATTCTTCCCGGTACCCGCGAATCCGTTCTCTCGAGCCTGCATAGACGCAACGCCACCGCCGTTTCAGTGGCCGCCAGCTGCCAACAGGATCCTGTGCTGAAATTTCAACTGTGGCTCAGCGTCAATGAGACGCTGCAAAGCAGCGGCAATGAATTGCACCACCTCGCCCATGGCATCAGCCTGTTGGGGCTCCCCCACACGGAAGATATTGTTCGCAATGCGCCGCAGATGATCACCCCCAACGGCGGGTATCTCGAATGCCTGATGCAAAGTGAAATAAGCGAGGCCCTAGCGCGCACGCTGATGACTTCGGAAGCTTCCGAGCGCGAATGCTGGTCCAACAGTACACTTTTTGCCCGCTGCCACGAATGGGCACTTTGGCATCACTTTCCCACTCATATGATTCAACGCCAAGGCCTCCTCGCCAACCCAGAGCTGACGCATCCAGATCACGGCACTAACGACATCGAAACCCGTTTGTTCGGTCATTCGCTGCAAGAACTCGGCAATCAATTGAGCCAAACACTGGCGCTGCCCGCCCCACTAAAGAGTGCCTGGCAGACCGACTGGGACACCATAGGTAGTGCCGCCCAAGCGTGCATTGATGACGAGCTGCGCAAGTGGCTGCAAGACAATCCCAGCCAAGAATCTCTTTTTTTTGGTAAACCGGTAAAACTGTGGCTCATCAATCATTTGAGTCAAGAGCTGGCCCAAGCCCCGCAGTCCGAACAGTGCCAGCAGATCATTGCAATTGTTGCCAGACAAAGCCTGAAGCCAACCGAGACGATCATGTCACTGGCTCATCAAGCCGCCGTGTCAGTATCAATCCCGGTTATCGATTGGCCCCATCCCGCCAGCCGCCTGCTGCAGCACTGGCAGGCGCAGCAGGTGATTGAACCACTGGCCATCCACACCTCCAAATCAACAGCACCTGCTGAAAAGTTGCCCACAGAAAGAAAAACCAAAGCTACAAATAAACCCCAAAGCAACGACGACTCCGTCGAGAAAACACTAACAGCGTTTCGCGAACTTGCGCGGGTGAGTGAAGATGGCGAGATCGCCGATATACCCCTGGTGACAACACCGCCGCCTCCGTCAGAGCCAAAGCCCTCTAAGAAAGGAGCTGCAGATTTCGACGCCATGCCCGATTTTTTACAGCTTCCTACCGAGCGAGACAGCTCCACAATCCCAAAGCACAGCTCGGATAATCAATCCATCGCACCACAGAACAATCCCAACAGCCCACAATACCGTCAGCCCAAACCCGACACGCCACCGCCAGCCCCCTTTCGCAACAGCACACTTCTGGACGAGCACTTGAAGCGGCTTTTAGAGCGCGGCGGGCAGTTCAACAATCTCAACCAACTGCTGCTTTTTGCGGTGGATGCACTGGCCGAGGGCATTGGTTTAGAGCGTGTCGGCATGATGATCATCCATAACAAGCACTCACTACGCAGCCACTATTGGCGTGGTTTGGATGACGATGATCCACTCAAGAACCTGACCATTGAGCTCAACGCAGAGACTCAACAAGGCATTATCGGTCAGCTGTTTAAGCTGCCCGCGGGCCTCAAAATTACCAGCGCCAATGCAACACTGGTTAAAAGTCGTAGCCCCGCAGAACTGGCGTCGCTACTCGATGAAAATACTACGGCACTCATGTCATTGTTCCGCGACAAGTCACCCATTGGCATTGTCTATGGCGCAAGCTCCAACTTTGATGCGAAGCAATTTCAACAATTCAAACGCTTGTGCAGTGCCACCTCGGAAGCCATCAGCGTATTTGCGCAACAGAAATATCGCGGTAACCGCGCCAAATCTGCCGCACCGAAAGCCGCACAATAAGCGCGCTTTGCAGTACAATGCCAGCCCTCAGCCGCGGACTATTCGGAAAAGACTATGAGCCTACCTCTGTTATTGGAACCTGCCGACTTACAGGCGCAACTCGACAAACAGACACTTCTGATCGTCGACATGTGCAGTGCAGACAATTATCTGCAAGGTCATATCCCAGGCGCGGTGCACCTGCCTCCAAAAAGCATCCTCAAGGGCGAAGCGCCAGCACCAGGAAAAATTGCCGATAGTCAGCAGCTCGAATCAGTATTTGAGCAACTGGGCTTAACACCAGAGACTCATGTTGTCGTATATGACGACGAAGGCGGCGGCTGGGCCGGCCGCTTAATCTGGACCCTCGACGCCATCGGTCACAAGCAATACTCCTACCTGAACGGCGGCATTCACGCTTGGCGAGCAGAGGGTTTGAGCGAATCGGTCGACACCCCAACTCGCGCTGCGGTAGCACAAAAGATCAGTATCAATCCCGCGGTGGTTATTGAAGTTGACGATGTAATGGAGCTGCTTAAAGACGATAATACCGTGGTCTGGGATGCCCGCTCCCCCGAAGAATACCGTGGTGAAAAAATACTCGCCAAGCGCGGCGGCCATATGCCCAAGGCAATAAACGCCGAGTGGACCAGCCTCATGGACCCCAGTAATTCATTGCGAATTCGAGAAGACGCGCTCAGTCACCTCAACAATCTTGGCTTCAACAACTCACAATCGATTATTACTCATTGCCAAACTCATCACCGTTCAGGCTTTACTTACCTGCTCGGTAAAATTCTTGGCTTCGACATTAAAGGCTACCATGGCTCTTGGTCTGAGTGGGGCAATCGCGCCGACACACCGATTGAAACTTAAAACCCACAGCTAAGCGCAATTAATCAACCATTTCAATAATCAGCAGCCCGCGAGAGCACTGTAATTTAGACCTGAAGGACACAAATGAAAGACACACTCTTTATTGCATTCCAGTATGTGGTTCCCCAGCACGCACTCTCTCGCTTTGCCGGGTGGATTGCCAACACGTCTATTGGCTGGATCAAGAACCCGATCACTCGCTGGTTCGTCAAACAGTACGACATCAACATGGACGAAGCTGCAGAAACCGATCCCTGCGCCTATGACAGCTTCAACGATTTTTTTACTCGCGCCTTAAAAGCTGACGCCCGCCCTATCTGTGAAGACAAGAACGCCATCGTCTGCCCTGCCGACGGCGCCATCAGCCAAATTGGCGACATTAAACACGGGCGGGTTTTTCAAGCAAAAGGCCAAGACTACAGTTTGCTCGAGCTAGTGGGTGGCGAACAGAGCATGGCCGAGCCTTTCGAAGATGGGAAGTTTGCGGTGGTTTATTTATCACCCAAAGATTATCACCGAGTGCACATGCCCCTGAGCGGTAAACTCAGCTCGATGACTCATGTGCCGGGCGATCTATTTTCAGTCAACGACACAACCGCCGAAAACGTACCCCGCCTATTTGCTCGTAACGAACGGGTCGTGTGCACCTTCGATACCGAAGCTGGCCCGATGGCGGTCATACTCGTAGGCGCGATGATTGTCGCCAGCATTGAAACAGTATGGGCCGGGCAGGTCACCCCCGAATCACGCACCATTAAAACCACCCGCTACGACTCTAACACCGTCCACGAGTTCATCACCGGTGACGAAATGGGTCGCTTTAAACTTGGCTCTACTGCCGTGGTTTTATTTGGAAAAGATGCAATCGACTGGAGCGATGCATTGAGTTCAGGAACACCCACACGCATGGGCGAGCAGATGGGTTCGATTAATCCATCCTAGCCCAATCAGGGCCGTTAAATGCTAAGCGGCCCTGATTGTACTTTTTCATATTTTGTTTATTTATCTCGACGAAAGAACGACAAAAGCCCTTTCTTTTCGGCCTTGAAAAGATACTCATCACGAACCTTAGCGATATCGATATCAAAGCTGCCCGGCTCTAAATCTTGAGCGATTTCGATTTTCTCGACTTGATCTAAGGTCTTTTTACCGGCATCAACAAGTGCCTGCTTGCGACGATCATCCTCGGCCAAATCCAGCTCAATAGGCGTTGCCAAGTGTGCTTTCACCGCATCTAAAACCACAATGACTTTTGGCTTTAATCGGCGCTCGAAATTTTGCTCGACCACGACCGCGACCTCACCGGTATTGAGCTCCACCAGGGTGCCCGTTGGGTACAATCCAATGGCTCGAATAAACTCAACCACCAACTCTTCTTGAAATTCACTGTCACGACAATCGTAAAGCTTAGCCACGGCTTTTGACGGCGAGAGCGGGTACTTTTCACCGCGCGGATTGGTGGTTTCATCGTAGAAGGTCACTATGCCAGCAACCTTGCCCAGCAGCGGGATTTTGTCGCCCTTTAACTGCTGAGGAAAACCACTGCCATTGACACGTTCACAGTGGGTTTTCACCACCGCAATGACTTTTGGTTCGACGTTGGCCGTATCCCTTAAAATTTGAACCCCGCGCTCAACAAAGGTTTCGTATTCGCGCTCCTGCGCTGCGCTGCGCTCTAGCGTATTGAGCAACGAGGGATCAATTTGGGCCTTGCCTACATCTTTCAGCAGAACTCCCATGGCCAAGACATCGAGGTCTTTTTTGCTCATGCCAATGTGACGGCCAAAAATAATGGACCAAACTGCGGAACGCACCGAGTGGCTGTAGGTATGCTCATCGACCTCTTTAACCCGAGAGAGCCACGTAAAGGCGTCTGGATTGCGTAACACGCTATCGACCATCTCACTGGCCACTCGCTTGGCCGCTTGAATCGGCACCGCATCGCCGCTGCCCAACTGCTCCACCACATCACCGACCGATTTAAAAACGGTTTGGTGTAATTGGCGAGCATTTTTGATTTCTTTCTTGAGAGGTTCTTTATCTTTGTAAACGCCGCGCTTCACTTTGAGTGGCGAAACGTCGATTTTGACCTTGCTGGTGCGAGACGCTCTAGGACCTTTTTCGGCCACCGCTGACAGCTTTTTTAATTTGGCGGCAACAGGTCCCGAACCTTTGGCGATATCAATATAGACATGGCGACAATGGGTTTTTAACTCGCGGATCTCGTCGAGATCGCGAATATAGAATCCCTGCAGAGGAAACGGGGTTTGCGTCCACGGTCGATCCAACCCAGACACAAACATGCCTATCGTTAGCTCGTTAACATCCACTTTAAGTTGTTTAACGCCCACAGCAGCGGCCCCAAAACTCATCAGCGACGCTCCTTTGGTATCACCAGATCAAAAAATGAACTCCAGTATACCGGTTGGCGACGACTTACGATTGCATCCGTTCACATTTTGAACAGTTGGTTAATAGACTCAATCCCTGTCGAGACAGGAAACGTGTAGTAGCATCGCTAATGCACGCTTCATTGTTATTTACCAACTATTATAGTTATAAGATGGCCTCAAGGCATAGCCCCATCTAAACAACCGTAATACTGAGTTATTAGGCTTGATGATACTCGGCGGATAATTCGTGCACCGCTTCAAAGAAGGCGCCGGCGTGTGCCGGATCTACCTGAGGCGTAACCCCGTGCCCCAAATTGAAAATATGTCCAGATCCTTGACCGTAACCTTTAAGAATTGCCGCAACCTCTTCGCGAATGCGCGCTGGCTTGGCATAAAGTACCGCGGGGTCCATATTGCCTTGCAAGGCAACTTTTGAACCTACTCGAGCTCGCGCCTGAGCGATGTCCGTGGTCCAATCCAGTCCGAGTGCCGTTGCCCCTGTATCAGCCATCGACTCCAGCCACTGACCACCGCCTTTGGTAAACAAAATAACGGGAACCGAACGCCCCTCATGCTCTTTGATAAGGCCATCCATAATACGCTGCATAGGATTGAGCGAGAACTCTCGATAGGCCGCATGACTCAAGGCACCGCCCCAGGAATCAAAGATTTGAACCGCCTGAGCGCCGGCCAATATTTGCTGGTTCAAATAATCTGTAATCGACGCGACCAGCTTGTCCAATAACAGGTGCAAAAGCTCTGGCTGATCGTACATCATCGCCTTAGTGCGTCGATAATCTTTCGACGAACCGCCCTCGACCATATAGGTGGCCAAGGTCCAAGGGCTTCCGGTAAAGCCAATCAAAGGCACGCGGCCATTCAACTCTTTGCGAATGGTCGATACCGCATCGGTCACATAAGACAGATCCTTCAAAGTATCGACAACCGGTAGCGCCTCAATATCTGCAGCGGTATGTACGGTTTTCTTGAATTTCGGGCCCTCGCCGGTCTCAAAGTACAATCCCAATCCCATGGCATCGGGAATGGTGAGAATATCGGAGAACAGAATTGCCGCATCCAGCTGTGGGTATCGATCCAAGGGCTGCAAGGTTACTTCGCAAGCTCGTTCAGGGTTCATGCACAAGCTCATGAAATCACCGGCCTCGGCACGAGTCGCACGATATTCAGGCAGATAGCGCCCCGCTTGACGCATCATCCACACGGGAGTCACATCCACAGGTTGTTTCATCAAGGCGCGAAGGAAGCGATCGTTCTTTAATTCAGACATAAATTCTAACACTCGTGCAATAGAGGTATTACTGAGCACAAGAAGTACTCAGAAGGTTTATAAGGCCGGCATTGTACGCGAACTCCGGCGCGTCGTCCTGCCCACATCATCGCTGGTCGACAAAGCAACACTTTCATTCAAGCATAAAAAAGCCCCGCTAAAGCGAGGCTCTTCGAAAGTGGCCGTGAATTACACGTTCAGATAATCCAAGATACCTTCAGCCGCTTCACGACCTTCCCAGATGGCGGTTACCACCAAGTCGGAGCCACGCACCATATCACCACCGGCAAACACTTTTTCGTTGCTGGTTTGGAATTTATAGGTTTGCTTCTCTGGCGCTTCAACACCACCCCAATCATTGACATTGATTTGGTGATCGGCAAACCAAGGCGCTGGGCTCGGACGGAAACCAAAGGCAATCAACACAACATCGGCAGGTAAAATCTCTTCACTTCCAGCGATGGGTTCAGGGCGACGACGACCATTTTCGTCTGGTTCACCCAATTTGGTGGTGACCACTTTCACGCCCTCAACCTTGTCATCACCGACAATGGCAATTGGCTGACGATTGAATAAGAAATCAACGCCCTCTTCACGAGCATTAGCCACTTCGCGTTTGGAACCTGGCATATTCTCTTCGTCACGACGATAAGCACAAGCAACGGACTCGGCTTGCTGACGAATGGAGGTACGGTTACAGTCCATAGCGGTATCACCGCCACCAAGGACAACCACCTTTTTACCTTCGACGCCGATGAATTCGCTCGGATCTTTTTCGAAACCCAAGTTGCGATTCACGCTTGAGATCAAGAATGGCAACGCATCGTAAACACCTGGCAAGTCTTCACCAGGAAAGCCACCTTTCATGTAATTGTAAGTACCCATGCCCATGAAGACTGCATCGTATTCGCTGAGTAGCTCTTCCATAGTGACGTCGGTGCCCACTTCGGTATTGAGCCTAAACTCAATGCCCATTTCAGTGAAAACTTCACGGCGACGTGACAAGACTGACTTTTCAAGCTTGAACTCTGGAATACCAAAAGTCAGTAGACCTCCGATCTCCGGGTACTTATCAAATACAACCGGCTTAACACCACTGCGCACCAGCACATCAGCACATCCCAAGCCTGCTGGACCCGCACCAATGACGGCGACTTTTTTGTCAGTCCAAACCACCTGCGACATGTCTGGCTTCCAGCCCATAGCAAAGGCGGTATCGGTGATGTATTTTTCAGCATTACCGATGGTGACCGCACCAAAACCGTCATTCAACGTGCAGGCGCCTTCGCACAAGCGATCTTGCGGGCACACTCGACCGCAAACTTCGGGCAGAGTATTGGTTTGATGGCTTAGGTTGGCCGCCTCGAAAATATTTCCTTCGGAAATAAGCTTGAGCCAGTTGGGAATGAAGTTATGCACGGGGCACTTCCATTCACAATAGGGGTTGCCACACTCCAAGCAGCGATGGGACTGATTAGCCACCTGCTCTTCACTAAATGGTTGATAAATTTCCACAAACTCGGCTTTACGAGTGCCAATGGCTTTTTTATCAGGATCTTGGCGACCCACATCCAAAAACTGAAAGTTATTACTTAAACGGTCAGTCATAGTTTTATCTCTAATATCGTTCGTTGCCGTTAAACCCAATTAAACCAACGCAGCTTATTCGCCGCGCTGTTTAACATTCTCAAGAAGCTGACCCACGCTGGCCGCCTTTGGTTTAACCAACCAGAATTTGCCGATGTAATCGTCGAAGTTAGTCAACAACTCCTGACCCCAGGCGCTGCTAGTTTCCGCAACAAATTCTTCAATGATGCGGCGCAAGTGATTGCGGTGAGCCTCTAACGCTTCGCGGTTAATACGATGAATCTCAATCAACTCGTGATTGTATTTATCCACAAACGTATTCTTTTGGTCTAGGACATAAGCAAAACCACCGGTCATACCTGCACCGAAGTTGACGCCCGTATCACCCAATACCGTGACGATACCGCCGGTCATGTATTCACAACAGTGATCGCCAGCGCCTTCGACAACAACGTGTGCGCCCGAATTACGAACACCACAACGCTCGCCCGCACTACCAGCAGCAAATAACTTACCGCCGGTGGCACCGTATAGACAGGTGTTACCCATAATGCTGGTTTCGTTGGTTTTGAATTCAGAACCAACCGGCGGACGCAAAACAATTTTACCGCCCGCCATACCTTTACCAACGTAATCGTTAGCATCACCGTCGAGGTACAATTCGAGACCACCGGCATTCCAAACACCAAAGCTCTGGCCCGCAATACCCGTTAGGTTGAGTTTAATTGGAGCCTCAGCCATGCCCTGATTGCCGTGACGCTTGGCAATTTCACCACTGATTCGAGCGCCAATTGAGCGATCGCAGTTGGTAATATGGAAATTATATTCGCCACCCGATTTCGCCTCGATGGCGGGCAAAATTTCTTTCACCATACGCTCAGCGCACTCACCTTTATCGTAAGGCTCATTGCGCTCAACCGCACAAATTTGTGGTTTGCTATCGAGCAAATCATCAGTATAAACAATGGGGCTCAAATCGAGCTTGCCTTGCTTCTCTGTGGCGCCGTCGATGCACTCTAGCAAATCTACACGACCGACCAACTCATCTAAGGTCTGCACACCGAGACGAGCCATCCATTCACGCACCTCTTCGGCCACGAACTTAAAGAAGTTCATCGCCATATCGACAGTGCCGATGTAATGATCATCGCGCAGCTTTTCATTTTGAGTGGCGACACCAGTCGCACAATTATTCAAATGGCAAATGCGTAGGTATTTACAACCCAATGCAACCATTGGTGCGGTTCCAAACCCAAAGGTCTCGGCCCCTAAGATCGCAGCTTTAACAACATCGAGACCTGACTTCAAACCGCCATCGGTCTGCACTCGTACCTTATCTCGCAGGTCGTTCGCACGCAGAGTTTGATGAGTTTCACTCAGCCCCAGCTCCCACGGAGATCCTGCGTAACGAATGGAGGTGAGCGGGCTGGCCGCGGTACCACCGTCGTAACCAGAGATGGTAATTAAGTCGGCGTAAGCCTTGGCAACACCGGCAGCGATAGTGCCAACGCCCGGACGAGAAACTAGCTTCACCGACACCAATGCATCGGGGTTAACTTGTTTTAAATCGTAGATCAGCTGTGCCAAATCTTCGATGGAATAGATATCGTGATGCGGCGGAGGTGAGATCAAGGTTACGCCAGGGACGGAATAACGCAGGCGCGCAATCAGGTTATTCACCTTTCCGCCCGGTAGTTGTCCGCCCTCGCCAGGTTTTGCACCCTGAGCCACCTTGATTTGCAGCACTTCGGCATTCACTAAGTAGTGAGGGGTAACGCCAAAACGACCCGAGGCAATCTGCTTAATTTTCGACACTTTATTAGTGCCAAAACGAATAGGATCTTCACCGCCTTCGCCACTGTTTGAGCGACCGCCTAAGGTATTCATTGCCTGTGCCAGCGCTTCGTGCGCTTCAGGAGACAAAGCCCCCAATGACATAGCCGCAGAATCAAAACGGCTGACGATATTTTCCATAGGCTCAACATCTTTGATGTCGATGGATTTCACATCGTCTTTGAGTGCCAACAAGTCACGCAAGGTTGCCGTGGGGCGATCATTAACCAGTTCGGCATAGTCGCGCCAAGCGGAGTAATCGCCACTTTTGACAGCCTTTTGCAGCGCCTGAACCACATCGGGGTTAAAGGCGTGGTATTCCTCGCCGTGAACGTATTTTAGCAATCCGCCCTGATTGATTGGCTTGCGATTAATCCAAGCAACAGTGGCAAGTGCTTCTTGATCGGCTTCGATATCTTCAAAACCCGCCCCCTGAATTCGGCTGGCGGTTCCGGCAAAACACAAATCAATAACGGTTTCATTCAAACCAATGGCTTCAAACAATTGAGCACCACGGTAGGAGGCAACAGTTGAAATCCCCATTTTAGACAGAATTTTCAACAGGCCTTTGTTCAGACCACGGCGATAATTGGTGTAAGCGTTTGAGGCGTCGAGTAATACCTCCTTGGTAGAAATCAGATTGTGAATAACCTGATAACTCAAGTAGGGGTAGACCGCCGTTGCACCAAAACCAATCAGAGCCGCCAAGTGATGAGAATCACGGGCAGTCGCCGTTTCTACAATAATGTTGGCGTCACAACGTAAACCCTCTTGGGTTAAACGGTGATGCACAGCGCCGGTTGCCAGCAATGCATGAATCGGTAACTTACCTTGCTCCAACGCCTTATCCGAAAGCACAATCAAAACCTTGCCATCGCGAACTGCAGCAGACACATCGTCAACCAATGCGTGGATTGCTTGCTCAAGGGATTTCAATGCAGGGTCGTAGCAAAGATCAAACGTCTGCGGCTGATAACCCGGGCGACCACTGTGGATTAAGGCTTCGTATTTCGTAGGAGACAGAACCGGCGACGTTAAAATAATACGATCGGCGTGATCTGCCGTCTCTTCGTAGACCGATAGCTCACGACCAATACAGGTCTCGAGCGACATAACGATAGCTTCACGCAGTGGATCGATCGGCGGATTGGTTACCTGAGCAAATTGCTGACGGAAGTAGTCATAAACGCTGCGTTCTTTGGCAGATAAAACCGCCATCGGGGTATCGTCACCCATAGAGCCCGTTGCTTCTTGACCGCCTTCGGCCAATGGACGCAAAACCTGATCGCGCTCTTCGAACGAAACCTGATACATTTTCATGTAGGTTTTTAATGCATCCGGCGACAGTGCTTCTTCAGCTTTTCCAGACTCTAAAGTTGCCTCGATGCGAGTCGCCTTTTCATTGAGCCACTTTTTATAAGGCTTACTTTCTTTTAATAGACGATCCACATCTTCAGTGTGATGCAGTTGGCCAGTTTGGGTATCAACCGACAAGATTTGACCAGGCCCTAAACGACCTTTCGCAACCACATCTTCTGGCGCGTAATCATAGGTTCCCACTTCGGAGGCAACAGTAATGAAGCCATCTTTGGTAATAACCCAACGCGACGGACGCAAACCATTTCGATCCAAGGTACAAACCGCGTAACGACCATCGGTAATAACCAGGCCTGCAGGGCCATCCCAAGGTTCAACGTGCATGGAATTGTATTCGTAAAATGCACGTAGATCTGGATCCATGTGCTCGACATTTTGCCAAGCGGGCGGCACGAGCATACGAACCGCACGATGCAATTCCATACCACCGGTCAACAAGACTTCTAGCATGTTATCTAAACTAGAAGAATCTGAACCGGAGCGGTTTACCAGTGGCGTTACATCGCCCAAGTTCGGCAATAAATCACTGGTGAATTTTGGAGTCCGCGCCACTGACCAGTTGCGATTGCCCATAACGGTGTTAATTTCACCATTGTGAGCCAACATGCGAAACGGCTGCGCTAAAGGCCACTGAGGTGTGGTATTGGTCGAGAAGCGCTGATGGAATACACAAATCGCGGTTTCTAATTCGGGGTTGGCCAAATCTAAGAAGAACTTAGGAATGTCCACCGGCATCATTAAGCCTTTATAGGAAACAACGCTGGTGCTCAAACTGGCAACGTAAAAGCTCTTGTCGTTTTCTAAACGCTTTTCGATCTTCCGGCGAGCCATGAATAAAGCTGCAGTCAGTTCCTGCTCGCCAAACTCTTCAACGGCTTCAATAAACAGATGAGTAAACTCTGGCAAGGACGCCAAAGCAATCGGCCCCAAACAGTCAGAGTTAGTTGGCACTATACGCCAACCGACAGCCTTGAGGCCCGCCGATTTAAGCTCTTCTTCCACAATAGAACGAGCTGTCGCAGCAACGTTTTCGTCGCGCGACAACATAATAGAACCAATACCGTAAGCTTCAGGCAGTTCTACGCCCAAATCCTCAGAAACAACTTTGCGAAAAAAGCTGTCTGGCTTTTGCATCAGCAACCCGCAACCGTCACCTGTCTTACCATCGGCAGCAATACCGCCGCGGTGAGTCATGCAAGTCAACGATTCGATGGCAGTTTTCAGTAACCGGTGGCTGGTTTCACCCTCAAGGTGGGCAATCAGTCCGAATCCGCAGTTATCTTTAAACTCGTCTATCTGGTAGAGGCCAGTGGTCATAGGCGATCACTCATTATCCAAAAAAATCTTTTATCACCGTCGCAAGCCTTCTCTAATCAGGCCTGAGACAAAAAAGCCCCTGACTAATTGAGGGGCTCCTTGGCAAATGGGGGCAGAATATTACCCGCTTGTGATCTAGTTGGCAAGATGGGGATACCCTCTTTGGTCCAACTAGGAAGAGAGTGGTGGAGAAAGCGCTGCTAAATGCGTCTAAATTCTTTGATCTTGGTCTGGATGTCGACTACACGGCGCGGCCAAGGCTCCGCTTTTTTCTGAATTGACGGTAACTCATTAACGCCTTTCCGCGCTAACGCGGAGGTGGGATAGTTTCCCGCCACTACCACATACCAGGGTTTACCCTGACGCCAAGTCGTGTACATGTGCAATTGCGGACGATTGGATTGAGAAACCATAAACTTCTCTACCGCAGATTTTGAGCCTGCAGCCATCACCTGAAGCACAAAACGCTCTCCCTCCAGCCCCATTAACGCCTGCTCATCATTCGACAGCAAATGATTAAAGGAAGGTTGCTCTACGGCTGATTCGGGAGCTCCCAAGGCTGCTGGCGCAGGCAGCTCGGCGAGAGATGGCTTCATCTCAAGAGTTGGCGTCATTGACTCAGTCTTGGCCACCGCGGGAATCTCCAACGCCACACTGTCGACGGGACGTTCAGGTGGCCGCAAATCAAAACTGTCGTCTAAGTGGCTATCAACGACAGGCTCGTCTTCAAGTGAGACGTCAGCCAAGGTCTGCTCCCCCTCAGAATCTGCAACTTCAATGCCCTTTGGCGCTGGGCGTGACGGCTCAGACAAGACCCTCGCGGCTGGCGGCTTGATCGCGGGTTCAATAATCACCGGGGCCACCGCTACTTGCGGCTCATCACCGCCAAACCAGCTGTCTTTGTAAAAATACGCCATCACCAGCACCCCCAATAGCACCACCACACTGAACATATGGGCCACGGGTAATCCAGGGCCTTTATCCAGTTGATCGTGATTAACCGTCACTCGTGCAGCCAAGAGTTCACGGGCCGGCTCATGCAAACCACCGGGCTTACCCGCCGATAGCTGATGCAGCTGATTGAGCTCCCGCTCCGAAAATGGAAGCGCCTGACTCCAGCCGGATGACCTCAATTTTTGCAATAGATAGTCGGCGCTGTCGTCGAGAGTAAAATCCCTGAGGGGGATGTCATGCAAAAGCACATCAACCATGGCAAACCCGTCGAGGCGAACAATCAGCTCGTCATCGCCAAACAAGACCAAATGAATCTTTGGCTCTTCGTTTCCGCTCGGGGACTGCAGCAAGCTCATCAAAGCACTGAGGACTGAGTCCTCTAGCTTATGCGCATCATCAATCAATAAGATGAAAGGATCCGAAAGCCCCTGAGTGAGTTGATGACGAATGGCCGCCAGCAGCTCGCCAGAATTGGCCTCCTCCGATACTTGGGCACCCAGCGATTGAGCCAGCAGGAAGAACACACGATTGGCTGAAAGCGAAACACTCACATCGATCGAACAACTCGCCCAGGACGAATCAAACTGCGAAGGCAAACTGGCAAACAAGCAGCTCTTGCCAGCGCCACTCTCTCCGGAGACAACCAAGGCGCCGGCGTTAAACTCAGCGAGATAGATAACTTGATCGATCAATTCTCGGCGACCAGCCTCCAAATACAAATCGAAGACGTCGCCGGTAGATGCAGGAGAAGATGTAAAGGGGTCAAACTCCAACCCCAAATGTTCCACATAGTCTGGAAAGAGGGAGCTAGAAAGCGGGGGCTGCGTTATTTGAGACGAAAGCTCGTTATCCGGCATCAGATTGATTTGCTCCGAGCTAGGCGGAGATTGATCTGTAAGTGCTCTATGCTCCATAACGATTTCGCTCCCTGTTTACTCGATGATGAGAACATCTTTAGCCTACACACCAGCGACACGGGTGGTTTTCACGAGACTACTCCGGCCGCCAAGAAAGTCAATCACTCGAAAAGCCCTCTCAAACAAGATTGTCGGAACTGTGCACGGATTAACGGCTAGGCTAAACCGTGGCGAGAGTTTGCTTTAAATGAGTCAGCTCAAATTGGTTGGTTACTATGGCTTCGCCGACGCTCTTTAGCAGCACTAAACGCAACTGACCATCGAGCACTTTTTTATCCACGGCCATCAACTCTAAGAATTGTTGCTCTGTCATCTCTGCTGGCGAGGATACCGGCAGCTTCGCCCGCAGTAATAACTGACGCAGACGGTCGACTTCTTGTGATGCAATTGCCCCTTCTCGGGCGGATAAATCCAACGCCATGAGCATGCCCGTCGCCACCGCTTCACCATGAAGCCAATTGCCGTAACCTTGTGCGGTTTCAATGGCATGACCAAATGTATGCCCGAGATTCAAAATCGCTCGAATACCGCCCTCGCGCTCGTCTTGCGCCACCACATCGGCCTTATTTTGGCAGGAGCGCTCAATGGCCTCCTCCAGCACCTGCATGTCGCATTTTAAAAGCGCGTCCATGTTAACTTCGAGCCATTGATAGAATTCAAGATCACAGATCAGACCGTATTTGATCACTTCCGCGATACCCGCCGAAAGCTCTCGGGCCGGTAGAGTCGTCAATACCGAAGTATCGATAACCACAGCATTCGGCTGATGAAAAGCGCCAATCATGTTTTTACCCAGCGGATGATTCACGCCGGTCTTCCCGCCTACGGATGAATCAACTTGCGACAACACCGTGGTAGGGATCTGAATAAAATCGACACCGCGCTGATAGCTGGCTGCGGCATAGCCGGTCATATCACCCACCACACCACCGCCAAGTGCGATCAGGGTAGTGGTGCGGTTGTGGCGATCTTCCAATAAGCGATCGTAAATCGTCGACAGCACATCCAGCGTTTTGTGGGACTCGCCATCAGGCAGAATTACCGTAGACACCTGCAAGCCCTCGAGACTAGCGACCACTTGATCTAAATACAGTGGCGCGACGGTTTCATTGCTAACAATGCAAACCTGCTTGCCTTTAATAAACGGCTTTAAGTATTGAGGATCAGCTAATAAATGCTGGCCAATAAAGATGGGGTAACTGCGATCACCAAGATCGACATTCAACGTGCGCATACGAAAACTGCCTAACAAACTAAGAAATGAATCGAAGGGGGACAGTTTACCACACCATAGGGGCGGTAATTGAAGAGGCTTCAACTCGATGTTATCGAGAGCAATGCAATGTTACAGCGAGGCGTAACCTTCGGCGATTTCTTGAGCAACTACTTTCGGGCTTCGTCGATCGGTTTGAACCACCAAGTCGGCGACGTCGGAATAGAGGGGATCACGTAAAGCGATCAACTCGCGAATCTTAGCCTCAGGATCATCCACTTGCAGCAGTGGGCGCTTCTTGTCTTTGTAGGTCCGCTCCACCAATTGATTAATGGACGCCGTCAGATAGACAACAACACCATCACCCTTCAACAAACGGCGATTTTCCTCTCGCATGACGATGCCACCGCCGGTGGCGATAACCATAGGATCTTCTTGCAGCAGCTCAGAGAGCACCGCGGTTTCACGCAGACGAAATCCCTCTTCCCCTTCCATATCAAAAATCCAAGGAATATCAGCTCCGGTCTTTTCTTCAATAACACGATCGCTGTCGGAAAAAGGGAGATTGAGAATACTGGCGAGAAGTTTACCGATGGTAGACTTGCCGGCCCCCATGGGGCCGACAAGAATCAAGCTTTGAGACATAGACTACTTAACCAGATCGTTTGAAAGGATCTTAGGTGTAATAAAGATCAATAATTCGCGTTTATTTTCGGACTGAACATCGCGTCTAAACATACGACCTACGTAGGGTAGATCTCCAAGGAAAGGCACCTTAGTCACGCCATTCACTTGATTTGTCTGGAAAATCCCTCCCAATACAACCGTTTGCCCGTTGGCCACTAACACCTGCGTCTGCAGTTCAGTAACGTCAATAGTTGGAATATCACTGTCGCCAACGATTTCACCCACCGAATCTTGATTCACTTTCAAATCCATGATGATTTGATCGTCTGGCGTAATTTGCGGCGTTACATCAAGCTTCAGTACCGCCTCTTTAAAAGAGGTGGTTGTTGCGCCGCTGGAAGATGCTTCCTGGAACGGAATCTCCGTGCCCGATTCGATGTGGGCTTTTTGTTTATCGCCAGTAATCACTTTAGGTTGAGACACGATTTCAGCATGACCAGAGTCCTGCAATGCCGA
The DNA here is from genome assembly GCA_050633365.1 of Cellvibrionaceae bacterium. Taxonomy (GTDB): domain Bacteria; phylum Pseudomonadota; class Gammaproteobacteria; order Pseudomonadales; family Cellvibrionaceae; genus Pseudomaricurvus. The sequence goes on from JBOEGJ010000018.1 coordinate 142,988, forward strand.
GATTTCCATAGTCAGAAAGACGTTGCTATCGATAAAGCTCATAGCCAAGCTTCCCGCAGGGTTGGCTACCCCCAAGTCAACTGCTAGATTATCTTGAATATCAGTGCCTACATCCTCGACACTCGTAATCGGCTCGCCCTCTTGGTATTCGCCATCTTCATTAACATCATCAAATTCAAAGGGCGGTGAAAAGAACTGCGCAGGAGTATTTGGGTTACTACTCAAAGACGTATGACTACCACCAAACGAAGTAGCTGAATCACCTCCATACTGAGTCCCAATCCCCCCCCACTTAACACCGAGCTCCTTACGAAAGTCTGAGTTGGCAATCACAATTCGAGCTTCGATCATGACTTGGCGAATAGGAATATCCACCTTGGCAATCAACTTTTTGAACTCGTCAATTTTTTCAGCGGTGTCGGTCAAGATAATGGAGTTTGTTCGCTCATCCACAATAGCCGATCCACGTTCGGACAGAATACTCGAAGTAGAACCACCTTCTCCGCCGCCCGAGCCGCCACCGTCATTCTCATTAAACAACTTGAACAGCTCTTTTGCACTGGCATAGCGAATACGAACGTACTCTGTCACCAGCGGTGCCAACTCTTGCAACTGACGCTTGGTCTCTAGCTCTTGTCTTTCACGCTCAGCGATTTCAGCCGCGGGCGCCACCATCAACACATTGCCGATTTGGCGTTTATCCAGCCCCTTAGTTTTCAGCACTAGATCCAATGCCTGATCCCAAGGCACATTGTCCAAACGCAAGGTAATACTGCCACCAACCGTATCGCTGGCTACCAGATTCAGCTCAGTAAAATCTGCAATTAACTGCAATACAGATCGAACTTCAATATTTTGGAAATTTAACGACAGCTTCTCGCCCACAAACGAGAATCGAGCCTTCTTCTCTTCTGCCTCGGCTTCCGTCAACGGCTTCACGCTAATAACGTAAGTATTATCAGCCTGATAAGCTAGGTAGTCGTATTCACCCGAAGCATCAATTGCTAATGTCGTTTTACGTCCGTCGTAGTCCGAGCTCACCGAAGTAACTGGAGTTGCAAAATCTGTTACATCTAAGTTCCGACGCAACGCATTCGGCAACTGAGCACCGATAAATTCGATATTTATGGTTGCGCTCTTTTGCTCTACATTGATATCAATTGAAGGGTCACTCAGATCAACAATAACCTTACCCTCACCCTCTTCTCCACGGCGAAAGTCTATACCGGTGATGGCCGATTGATGCTCATCGATTTCACTGGCCAGTTTTTTTGTTGCACTAGAAGACGCCGCCAGATAACTTTCATCCTGCTTACTACCTACCTCAACAATAAAGTAGCTACCTTCCGTTCGAGTTGAATAAGATGCTAGCTGCGATAAGTTTAGGATCATGCGAGTCCGGTCCTCTCCACTCAAAACCACGGCAGACTTGGCATTCTCAAATGACAGAGGAAACTTTCTTGCCTCCAACTGGTTTTCAACACCCGTAAAATCCAAAACAATTCGAGCGGGCTGCTCAATCGTATAACCTGTGGGCTCTTCTGGCTGAGAATCAAACTGCATCCTCACTTCGAATCGATTCCCTGGCAACTCCGAAAACCGAACATCATTCAGAACCTGTGCTTGCAGATTTGAAAAAAGGAATAAAGCTATAAACCCAAAGCAGGCGGTGATTTTTTGGACCGAAGGCCTCATCGGCATATTTAACATTTCACTAATCCTTTTCTACTATTTGCAACACTTGCGGACGTTCAACCCAACCACCAACACCATCAGGCACAATTTCAACCACATCGAGCTGTCGACCAGAAGAGGCCACTATCGAGCCATGGTTTTTACCCAAATAATTACCCTTGGTAACTCGGTGAATTCCGCCGGCGCCATCATCGATCAAAGCCCACAAAATACCATTACGCTCTAGCGTACCGACCATCGACAAGCTAGCGATATTAAACTCTTCCAAATACTCTCTTTCGCGATTTAGATCTGGCTCTACACCAGTGCGCTTACCCACGACCATTTGCTGCACATCATCTACTGGGGGATCAAATGGAGCTCTTAACGTCATCGCGCTGTAGGTAAAGCTTTGATAGGGAACAAATGGCGGCAGGGGATCGATCTGACCCGCAGGACGACGCTTGGTTTCTTCAATGTAATCTACCAAATCGCTATTTTCAGTATAACCGCCACAACCGCTGAGAAATAAACTCAGGCAACATCCAGCCGCTAGGAATAACTTGTTCTTCACGATCATTCCTCCTGACTCTTATAGCGATAGGTTTTTGCCAAAATCGTCATATCCAACAATCCGCCAGTTGCTTGTCTTTTTATCGAATAGTCATGCAGAGTCACAATTCGCGGCATACCCGCGACACCACTCACAAAGGCACCAAAATCGTGATAAGGGCCGCTCACATTGATTGAAATAGGCAATTCAATATAAAACTCTT
>JBOEGJ010000019.1:0-90699 GCA_050633365.1 Cellvibrionaceae bacterium
AGATGTGTATAAGAGACAGGTTGCGGCAATATGTGATTTAACTGGTCTTTTTTTGTGCTGAGTTGTTGCTGTAATGATCGTACTAATGACTGTTGTATATAAGCGAGTTGGCTTTTTTGAGCACGTATTTTTTCATTAGGGTGTCTAAGGCGCTTACGTAAAAAGAGTAACCGTTGCTGATAGCGATAAATAATGTCTTGGCAGATAGTCTGTAAACGATCTTGGTAGTAATCAAGTGTTTGTAACCATTCGCTAAGGTCGGGGGTGATAATCTCTGCACTCACAGAAGGCGTGGGCGCACGTTGATCGGCAACAAAGTCGGCAATAGTGAAATCCACTTCATGCCCAACAGCGCTCACAACAGGAATCGAGCAGTGAGCTATTGCGCGAGCTAAGGTCTCATCATTAAATGCCCAGAGGTCTTCAATCGAGCCACCACCTCGCCCAATAATAATGACATCAAACCCGTTATAGTCCTGTGCTTTACGCAGGGCATTGCACATTTCTCCTGCGGCTGCTGAACCCTGTACGCTAACGGGCAGTATGGTGACAGGTGCAATAGGGTAGCGTCGCTTAATCACGCTGAGAATATCATGTACTGCAGCACCCGTAGGCGATGTGATCACCGCAATATGTTGAGGAAAAGTGGGCAGTGGCTGCTTGCGCTCCTCATCAAACAAGCCCTCGCTATGCAACTTTGCTTTTAATGCTTCATATTGCTGTTGGAGCAAACCATCTCCGGCAGCTTCCATATGTTCAGCAATTAATTGATATTCGCCTCGGCCTTCGTATAGGCTGACTCTGGCGCGAATCAATACTTGATTGCCTGACTCGGGCTGCCATCGTAAACGTTGGTTTGCATTGCGAAACATGGCGCAGCGGACCTGTGCCTGATTATCTTTTAAGGAGAAGTACCAGTGCCCAGATGCGGGTTTGGCAAGGTTTGATATTTCACCGGATACCCAAATGAGCGGCAAGTGTGTTTCGAGTAACTGCTTTGCGCGGCGGTTCAGTTGACTAACGGTAAATACTTGCTTTTCTGGGGTTGTTTGCATAAATAAATCGGGTGTTGTTATCGTTTAACGTTAGAGTATAGGGAGTTTTTAATGGCTGCAAGACTTGTTGTTGTGTTTCGTTATTTCCTGCCTATTTCAGTGGTGTAATACGATGATAATGTGCCAATAAGAATACGAATGTGTGATTGTATCGGGTGTACTAAGGCGCTATAATGAGGCGTTTAACTTCGAACCATATTTGCCTGTTGTTTTTAAAAATCTATTGATGCAACGGCCTATTGGTCAACCCTTACCCTTGAGGTTAGACGCTCTATGTTACGTATTATTGAAGAAGCACTCACATTTGATGATGTGTTACTTGTCCCAGGTTATTCCGAGATCACAGCAAAAGATGTGAGCCTCAGCACGCAACTCACGCGTTCAATTCAATTAAACATTCCACTGGTTGCTGCCGCGATGGATACCGTGACCGAGTCTCGCTTGGCGATTGCTTTAGCGCAAGAAGGTGGTATTGGTATTATCCATAAAAGTATGTCTATTGAGCAGCAAGCACAAGAAGTGCGTGCGGTGAAAAAGTTCGAAGCGGGCGTCGTCAAAGATCCCATTACTATCGATTCGGGGGCGACCATTCGAGAGCTCGTTAATCTGACCCAAGTGAACAACATTTCAGGTGTTCCGGTTTTAGAAAATGGCAAGCTCGTGGGCATTGTGACAGGACGTGACGTACGTTTTGAAACCAATATGGATGCAACAGTGGCGAGTATTATGACGGGCAAAGATAAGCTAGTTACCGTACTAGAAGGCACTGCCTCTGATGATGTTCGTGGTCTATTGCATAAGCACCGTATTGAGAAAGTGCTTGTTGTTAATGATAACTTTGATCTATGTGGCCTTATTACAGTCAAAGATATCAATAAAGCTGAAAAATACCCCAATGCCTGTAAAGACCCTGAAGGCAGTCTACGCGTAGGGGCTTCTGTTGGTACTAGCCCTGATACGGATGATCGTGTAGCCGCTCTAGTCGCGGCAGGTGTTGATGTTCTAGTGGTGGATACTGCCCACGGACATTCAAAAAATGTAATTGACCGTGTACGTAAAATCAAACAACAATATCCTGAAGTTCAGGTCATTGGCGGAAATATTGCCACTGCTGATGCCGCAAGAGCATTAGTTGATGCGGGTGCTGATGCGGTTAAAGTAGGTATTGGTCCTGGTTCTATTTGTACCACTCGTATTGTGAGTGGTGTTGGTGTTCCACAAATTTCAGCCGTAGCTAATGTTGCTGCTGCTTTAAAAGAAAGCCAAGTCCCTGTTATTGCTGATGGTGGTATTCGCTTCTCTGGTGATGTGGCTAAAGCAGTAGTCGCGGGTGCAAGCTGTGTCATGATGGGCTCTATGTTTGCCGGTACAGAAGAAGCACCTGGTGAAGTTGAGCTTTATCAAGGTCGTACTTACAAGTCATACCGTGGCATGGGGTCTTTAGGTGCAATGTCAAAGACACAAGGTTCTTCAGACCGATACTTTCAAGACGGTAGTGCGGTAGAAAAACTGGTTCCAGAAGGTATCGAAGGGCGTGTACCTTACAAAGGCCCTATATCAGCCATCGTTCACCAATTAATGGGCGGTTTACGTTCAGCTATGGGCTACACCGGTTCTGTTAGTGTAGAAGTGATGCGCACTAAGCCTGAGTTTGTTCGTGTGACATCTGCAGGTATGGGTGAAAGTCACGTACACGATGTACAAATTACTAAAGAAGCACCGAATTATCCTATTCGGTAAGTTGATTGTTGTACCTAAGGCGGAGCTAAGCTCCGCTTTTTTATTTTCTTCAAGACAATAGTTTAAGAGACCTCATTAATGACACAAGATATTCATTCGCAACGTATCCTAATTCTTGATTTTGGTTCGCAATACACGCAATTAATCGCGCGTCGTATTCGAGAGATAGGTGTTTTTTCTGAAATTCGCGCTTTTGATATGAGCTTAGAAGAAATAAAAGCCTTTGACCCTAAGGGAATTATTTTATCAGGGGGCCCTGAATCGGTAACCGAAGGCGAATCACCTAGAGCACCAGAGGGTATTTTTGAATTAGGTTTGCCTATCTTAGGTATTTGTTACGGAATGCAAACGATGGCTCAGCAGTTAGGGGGGCAGGTATCTACATCAGATCTACGTGAATTTGGTTATGCACAAATTAAAGTGGAAGGCGAAGGTGGCTTATTAAATGGTCTGCAAGATCATACGGATGATGAAGGCCATGCGTTATTAGATGTATGGATGAGCCACGGCGATAAAGTATCTGCTATTCCAGAAGGTTTTGAGTTAAGCGCTTCTACGCCTTCGTGTCCTATTGCTGGTATGGCAAATACCGAAAAACACTTGTATGGAATCCAATTTCACCCCGAAGTGACTCATACGTTACAAGGTCAGCCATTGTTTGAAAAATTTGTTCTCAGCATTTGTCAATGTGATGGTTTATGGACGCCAGCCAAAATTGTAGAAGATGCCATCGTTCGTGTTCGCGAACAAGTAGGGACTGACCAAGTATTATTAGGCCTATCTGGTGGCGTTGATTCTTCTGTAGTGGCTGCACTCCTACATAAAGCCATTGGTGATCAGCTTACGTGTGTTTTTGTGGACAATGGGTTGCTGCGCAAAAATGAAGGTGATCAAGTGATGGCCATGTTTGCAGAAAATATGGGCGTTAAAGTGATACGCGTAGATGCTGAAACATTATTTTTAGACAAGCTTGCGGGTGTGAGTGATCCAGAGTTAAAACGTAAAGCGATTGGTAATACCTTTATTGAAGTATTTGATGATGAATCGCAAAAACTAGATGGCATCAAATGGTTGGCTCAAGGTACGATTTATCCTGATGTGATTGAGTCAGCGGCTTCAAAAACTGGGAAGGCCCACGTGATTAAATCACACCACAATGTTGGTGGTTTGCCTGAAGATATGAAGATGGAACTTGTTGAACCATTGCGTGAACTCTTTAAAGACGAAGTGCGCAAAATTGGCTTGGAGTTAGGCCTGCCGTACGACATGGTTTATCGTCATCCTTTCCCTGGTCCAGGTTTGGGCGTTCGTATTCTGGGTGAAGTGAAAAAAGAATACGCTGATATCTTGCGCGAAGCCGATGCCATATTCTTGGAAGAGTTGCACAAAGCCGATTGGTATCACAAGACCAGCCAAGCTTTCGCCGTATTTTTACCGGTGAAGTCTGTCGGTGTTGTGGGTGATGCTCGCCGCTATGAGTGGGTAATCGCTCTGCGCGCAGTTGAGACTATCGACTTCATGACGGCTCGTTGGGCGCACTTACCTTATGAGTTGTTAGAGACAGTATCGAACCGAGTCATCAATGAAATCTCAGGTGTCTCTCGGGTTAGTTACGATGTATCCAGCAAGCCGCCAGCGACGATTGAGTGGGAATGATTCGACGTCTGGCAACACCAGGCACCTACAAGCAGTAAACCTACTATAACCCATTGTTTGCAATGGGTTTTTTCTTTCTAGGCATGGTGATTTCAAGCACCTTCTAGCACCGCCAAGCAAACTTTTTTCATGGGATTTTCCATGGTATCGTCTTTTTCAATGTTGATGACCAAAGACAATACCATGCAGTGATTTTTAAGGTCTTCATGGTATTGGATTTCGTTAACTCTTTGTTATCTAAAAGAAAAACACCCTAAAAATCGCTAGTTTTTATCATGGTATTTGGGGCGTTTTGAGAGGGTACCTTTATGTTGACTGATACCAAGCTTCGAAACCTGAAACCCAGAGACAAAATGTACAAAGTTGTTGACCGCGATGGGCTTTACGTCGCTGTATCCAAGACTGGTACAGTCTCATTCAGATACAACTACTCATTAAATGGTCGCCAAGAAACGCTGACTTTTGGGCGCTATGGCGTGGGTGGTATTAGCTTGGCAGAGGCTAGAGAGCGTCTTAACGAATCAAAGAAAATGATTGCTTCTGGTAAGTCTCCTGCGAGAGAAAAGGCACGCGATAGGGCGCGGGTGAAAGGTGCCGAAACATTTGGTGCTTGGGCAGATAAATGGCTGCGTGGGTATCAGATGGCGGATTCAACCCGCGATATGCGCAAGTCTGTCTATCACCGAGAATTGAAGAAGGTTTTTGGAAATCAGAAGTTGGTTGAGATTACCCATGAAGATCTACGCTCTTTGACTGACGCAATAGTTGAGCGGGGTGCTCCAGCAACCGCTGTTCATGCGCGCGAAGTCGTTTTAAACGTCTATCGTTGGGCGATTGAGCGAGGACAGAATGTAGAGAATCCGGCTGAAATGGTACGTCCAACCACTATAGCTAAATTTGTACCGCGTGAAAGAGCATTAACACCGTTTGAAATTGATCTGATGTACAAGTACATGAATCGAATAGGGACATCACCTCAATACCGCGCGGCGATTAAACTATTGTTGCTCACTCTAGTGAGAAAGTCAGAGTTATCCAATGCAACCTGGGATGAAATTAATTTTAGCGAAGCGCTTTGGACTATTCCGAAAGAACGCATGAAAAGACGTAAGCCTCATTTAGTTTTTTTATCTCAACAAGCAATGGATATCTTTATTGCATTGAAAACATTTGCTGCTGGTTCAAAGTATGTGCTTCCCTCGCGGTATGATTCGGATACACCTATGAGCAATGCCACGCTAAATAGGGTGCTCACATATACTTACAAAGCTGCTCAGAAAGATGGAAAGTCGCTTGCTAAATTCGGTCCTCATGATTTGCGCAGGACAGCCAGTACGCTGCTGCATGAGGCTGGTTACAACACGGATTGGATAGAGAAAAGTCTTGCCCATGAACAGAAGGGAGTTAGGGCAATTTACAATAAAGCGGAATACCGAGAACAGCGAACAGAAATGTTACAGGACTGGGCGAATATGATTGATGAATGGACTAGCGAGAACCGAGAAGTAGAGGCATACCAGGCCTGATGGCTTTAGCGTCTGATTGTTTACGCTCTTCAATCCAATTTTCTACTTCCGCTAAATCCCATGCGACATTGCGGCTTGTTAATACGATGCGGCGAGGGAATTCGCCGCGTTTTTCCAGATTGTAGATAGTACGATCCGAGAGGGGGATCATCGTTAATAATGTTCTGCGGTTGATCAGCGTCTTTCCTGAATTCAAGGTGCTTCCATTATCCCGATGCTTGGTTTCTCTGGTGTTACCCACGGCTATTATTCCATCTACTCAATTTACGGATGTCGAGCGAGAACACTAACAATTCATGTATCGACTTTCCGTTGCAAATCTTTCAATGCGATAAAAAATTATTCTGATAGGGAATGCTGCTGTGCAATCAGGTTATTCAGCCATTGCCGAAGAAACGAATTAAGCTCTTTACGCTGTTGAGGGTGGAACTTGCCAGGCTCTGGAAAGACTTGCTGATAGATAGGCGGTATCGACATTTCAAAGGTAAAGGCTTCTGCCATTCGTTGAGATGGGTAGATAAGTACAACCATCTCCGGATCTTTGCATAGATCGCCGTTCTGCTCAAAGTAATGCGCCAGTGACACCGCAATACCCTCATCATTGCCTGAAACACCGTCCAGATGGGGTAAACGCTCCACCACCCAATCCATTAACCCCGCCACCTGACTGCGGCGACATTGATTGGGTACAGCCCTCTCATTAGTAATAACACCCAGTTTAATCAGCCGGTCATAGTTAGTTTCATAAATGGTCTTTCTCATAATGGTTACCCTTGAGTTCGTGAATTGTGCTTAACGAGCGCAGCACCCGTCTGCGCTCCTGCACCGCTGGCGAAGCGTGGGGGTAGCAAATGGCCAGTGGCTCACCGGAAGCCGCAGCTAAGTGACTGAGCAACGCGAAGGAATCTGAACGGGTGAGGAAGCGCGGAGCCTTGCACTTGCAATGCGCGAGGGGCAAGGCCCCTTAGCAAAGTAGCTTGAGCATCTGGGTTGATATTTGGCTGAGAGGTGGATGAAGGTGAGGAAAACTGTTTCGATGATTTTGCAGCCTGGAGGGCTGAAGCGTTAGGGATTGATAGGGCGGCAGTTCCCCAACGGGGAATGAGCGATTAGCGAACCCGGCCAAGCTCGGTAAACGCCAACATACTTAAATCAAGATACTTCCAGAATGGTTGAAATAACAGCTAGACGTAGGTTTCATCGCAATTGGATGTAGTATTTTTTTCCCTGAAAAGAATGACCTCGGATTCCAGATAGAAAACCTTGCGAAACCGCTTACACCAGGGTAATTCCGGGCGCTCTCCAGTACAGCGCCATTTTCTCAGTGTGCTGGGCGACAGGCCGAGTAGGGAAGCTGCCTCTTTGGTGGTGAGTTCACGGTCAGTAATAGCCGCTGTGGTGTTGTTCATATTTTGGTTCCCGAAAGAGTCACGAGCACATTAGCGATATAGTTAGTCGATAGTCATACTTTTGTTTTCAGCCCTTAAAGAAATATATTTCAAGCATGAGTGCTATCTATTGAAATCGAGCTTTTATAGGATCTATCACACCTTGTGACTGTATTGACATACAGTCACAAGGTGTGATGAGTCGCCCAATGGTTACACTGGGTCTAATCTGCAGAAATTTTTCTAGTGTGCGGGTATCGTTGGAAGTTAGTCAGCCGCGGTCCTAGATGAGAGCCGACTTTTGATTGTAAGTAACCTCTAGTATGAAAATAAAGGCTAAGAGTAGGTGCATGATAGGGCTAAAATTGACAAATTAGGTAATATATGATGAAATAAAAAAAGTTTAGTTTGTCGTAAGTGGTCGAGCTATTTCTTTAAAGTCCTTTAACAGTTATTAGATGTGTCATGAGAAAATGGGTGCCTTACATGTTAGTCGTACTGATTGCTCTGCAGTCAGTGTTGGCTGTGGCTGACTCTCATGAGGAACATCATTCAGATACAGACCCACAAGGGATATATCACAGTTTTACCGATACCGAAGATGGTAATAGTATTGCAGACCAATTAGATGCAGGTCTGTCTTCAGCAGATTCGATAGATTGCCACCACAATCATTGTCCCCATTTCAATTCTATTGTCACACCCACATTCAGTCATGTCTCTGCGAAAGGCAAAGTTCGCCTATTAAGTCTAAGCAGTGTTAAGCCTAATTACATTCCTTCTTCGCTAGACCGTCCTCCCCAAGTCTAATCCTACGCACAGTCTTTTATTGGGTTTATCGCCGTTAGAGCGATGATGCCCTGATTTGTCACGCTTATGTAGGATTAATACCATGCTAAGTATTGAACATGGGGCCGTAGTTGCGCCCCGAAGCAACCGAAAAAGGTTAGGAGTCGGCTTTGCCCTAATCGGTTTGCTGATGCTGCCCGTTATTTCATTGCAGGCAGCAGAGAACACAATCACATTGCAAACTGCGATACAACGTACCCTGGTCAAGAATCCGTCTTTGAAGGTTTTTGATTTTCGTCAGCAAGCGCTGAAAGGCGAGTTGGCTACGGCCGAGCTCCGACCAGCCTATGAACTGGACTTTGGGGCCGAGAACTTTGCGGGTTCGGGCGATTTTAATGGGTTTGACCAGGCGGAGCTGACGATCTCATTGTCATCAGCATTAGAGTTGGGTGGAAAGCGGGATGCGAGAGTCGAGGTTGTCAATCGTGGTTTCAGTCGGTTTGAAGCTCAAAGGCAAGCAGACGCTTTGGATTTATCGGGTGAGGTTACGCGCCGTTTCATTGATGTGTTAGCTGCACAGCAACGAGTGGCTTTGGCGGAGAAAGCGGATCAGCTGGCGAAGGACGCATTGGTGGCAGTCAAAACAAGGGCTAAGGCTGGCGCGTCACCGGATGCTGAAGTTAAGCGTGCCGAAGCAGCCGCAGCTCAGGCTCACCTTACGGTTTCAGCAGAAAAGAAACAGTTGAGTTACCTCAACGTAGCTTTGGGTACACTTTGGGGAGAGACAAGGCCGGATTTTAATCGGGCTGAAGGTGATTTGTACCGTTTTAGTAAGGATGTGGCATTCGAAACGCTGTATGAACGTGTTGAGCTGAACCCGGCGATTCAGGTTTTTGCTGCAGAGGAACGACTAAAGGAAACCGAATTACGGTTGGCCAAGACCCAGAGTCGTAGCGATGTGAACTGGTCGGTTGGATTGCGGCGGTTTCAGGAAACGGATGACACAGCTGTTGTTGCAGGATTTTCCGTCCCTTTGTTTTCCGGACGTCGAAATAGCGGAGCGATTCGTTCAGCCACAGCCGCTCGTGATGTGATCTCTGTACAGCGAGAGGCTGCTTTGCTGGCGATGCGTGCGCAACTGTATCGCGCTTATAGCAATCGGCAGCAGGCTATTCACACCGTAGACGATTTACGTAAGAACATTGTTCCTGCACTGGAGCAGGCCTTGGAGGGAACGCAGCAGGCTTATGAACGTGGACGTTATAGCTATGTCGATTATGTGTCTGCCAGGCAAGAGTTGTTAAGTGCGCGTCGAACCTTGATTGATGCCGCCGCCGCCGCTTTGCGTTATGGCGCGGACATTGAACAACTTACCGCAGAACCGCTGACGGTAGAGCAATATTCTTTCACCAATTTCCAGGAAGCTAAATAATGAATATTTGTATTTTGAAAAAAAAGGGTTCGTTGGGGTTGGTCATCGGTTTTGTAGCGTTGCTCACAGTGAGCCTGGTCGCCAACAGTGAAAGTGATGACCATGCGCAACACGGGCATGAGTCACATGACCATGCAAAGCAGGATTATGAAGAGCATCAGGGAGATGACCATGAAGAGCATCAGGGGGATGACCATGAAGAGGGTCATGAAGAAGAGAATGAGGAGCATGGTCATGAGGGGGGTGATCTAGAAGATCAAGAAGGCGTTGTTGAAATTGCTGACGCGATGGCTAGCAAAGCTGGTATTAGCACCGCCGTTGCAGGTCCTGGTGAAATCAACAAGACGCTGACCGTCTATGGTCGGGTGATTGCCGACCCGGGGCGTATCAGTCATATTCGTGCACGCTTTCCCGGTACGATTACACAGGTAAACGTCAGTATCGGCGAGCGTGTCGAAAAAGGGCAAAAGTTGGCAGAGGTGGAATCGAATGAAAGTCTCAAGCGCTATGTTTTAAAGGCGCCTTTTTCAGGGATTATTACGGCTCGTCATGCCTCACAGGGTGAAGCGACGGAGGAGCAGGCACTGTTCACGGTTGCTAACTTTGATCAGGTTTGGGCGGAGTTCCAGATATTCCCTGGCCAGATGAGCCGTATCGCCTTAGGCCAGCCGGTCACCATGTCAGTGGAATCTGAACAAACAACGTCCACGATCAAACACTTGATTCCCAGCGACAGTGGTCAACCGTTTGTTCTGGCTCGGGCAGCTATTGATAATAAGCAAGGACGTTGGACTCCTGGATTGTTATTACAAGGTCTGGTGAGCGTGGAGCAAGTACAAGCCTCCCTGCGAGTGGACAATCGCTCTTTACAAACGTTTGAAAACCGCACGGTTGTCTTTGTCAAAGAAGGTGAGCGCTACGAAGCACGACCGGTCACACTGGGTCGCAGTGACAGCCGCTTTACTGAGGTATTGGATGGACTGAAGCCTGGTGACGAATATGTTGTCATAAACAGCTATCTGATCAAAGCCGACTTGGAAAAATCCGGCGCTTCCCACGATCACTAAGAGGACGTAATCATGATTGAATCAATTTTGCGCCTCTCGATCGAGAGGCGTTGGTTAATGCTATCCCTGATACTGGTGCTGTTAGGTTCTGGTATTTGGAGCTACCAACAGCTACCCATCGATGCAGTACCCGATATCACCAATGTCCAGGTGCAGATTAACACTGAAGCACCTGGGTATTCCCCGCTGGAATCTGAGCAACGTATTACCTATCCGGTTGAGACTGCTTTGGCGGGTATCCCCAATCTTTCTTATACTCGCTCGCTATCCCGTTATGGCTTGTCGCAAGTCACGGTGGTGTTTGAAGAAGGAACCGACCTGTATTTTGCCCGCAATCTGATTAATGAGAGACTGGGCGTTATCAAGAGTTCATTGCCGCCAGGCCTTGAGCCATCGATGGGGCCTATCGCGACCGGCTTGGGCGAGATATTTTCCTACACGGTGGAAGCTGAACCTGGTGCGGTACAGGCCAACGGCAGCCCCTACGATGCCACGGCATTGCGGGAAATTCAGGACTGGATTATCAAGCCGCAGCTGGCACTTGTGCCAGGCATTACCGAGATCAACACCATCGGTGGTTATGATAAGCAATACCATGTTACGCCCAAACCACAGGCGATGTTGGCTTTTGGTGTATCGTTGGACGACATTGGTGATGCTCTTCGCAGCAATAACAACAACCGTGGAGCCGGTTATGTTGAACGTAACGGCCAGCAGTTGTTGGTGCGTTCGCCAGGGCAGCTACAGGCGATTGTCGATATCGAGCAAGTCGTCATCAAAGACATTGACGGTGTGCCTGTAAAAATTGCTGATGTTGCCGGTGTAGCGATCGGCAAGGAATTACGCACCGGGGCTGCTACCCGCGATGGCAAAGAAACCGTATTGGGTACCGCTATGATGTTAGTGGGTGAAAACTCCCGGACTGTTGCCCTTGCAGTTGCTGAGCGGTTGGAGCAGATACAGAAAACTCTTCCTGACGGTATCAAGTTGGACACTGTGTATGACCGCACAGTGCTAGTGGATAAAGCCATTGGTACCGTGCAGAAAAACCTAGTGGAGGGGGCGTTACTGGTTATCGCGGTGTTGTTCTTGTTGCTGGGTAATATCCGTGCGGCTTTGATTACAGCCGCAGTGATTCCGCTAGCGATGCTGGCGACTATCACAGGCATGGTTAAAGCTGGCGTGTCGGCGAACCTGATGAGCCTGGGTGCGCTGGACTTTGGCCTGATCGTGGATGGGGCGGTGATCATCGTTGAGAACGCGATTCGCCGTCTGGCTGAAGCGCAGCGCAGAAACGGTGGCAAGCAGCCGTTGAAAGAGCGCTTGCAGTTGGTGTTTGAAGCGACTAATGAGGTCATCCGGCCTAGCCTGTTCGGTGTAATGATTATCACGGTAGTGTATATACCACTATTTTCCCTCACAGGTGTAGAAGGGAAAATGTTCCACCCTATGGCGGCAACAGTAGTCATGGCACTGCTGGCGGCTTTGGTGCTATCGCTGACGCTTGTACCTGCAGCCATTGCCGTGTTTATGACGGGTAATATCAGTGAAAAGGAAAACCGTGTTGTTAGCGCGGCTAAATCCTTATATGAGCCGGCATTAAAAGGGGCGATGAAACTGCGTTGGTGGGTGTTGTCAGCGGCGTTATCACTGGTAGTTTTCAGCGGTTGGTTGTCAACAACACTGGGCTCTGAGTTTATCCCACAACTTAAAGAAGGTGATATTGCTCTGCACGCTATGCGTATACCCGGTACTGGCCTGGAGCAGGCTGTCAGTATGCAATTTCAGCTGGAGGAGCGGATTATGGAGTTCCCTCAGGTGGATAAGGTGTTTGCCAAAATTGGCACTCCTGAAGTGGCTACCGATCCCATGCCGCCTAATGTAGCGGACAACTTTGTGATGCTGAAGCCGCGCGATCAATGGCCCGATCCAACGATGACTCAGACGGAGTTGGTCAGGGAGATTGAGGCGGCGGTTAAACAATTACCGGGTAACAACTATGAGTTCACACAGCCGATCCAGATGCGATTCAATGAACTGATTTCTGGTGTGCGTGCCGATTTGGGGATTAAAGTGTTTGGCGACGATCTTGAGCAGCTGGAGGTATCAGCTGAAGAGATTTTAACCGTGATCGAATCCATGCCGGGGGCAGCCGATGCGAGAGTAGAACAGGTATCCGGTCTACCCATGCTGTCGGTGGTGCCCAAACGCTTGGCGATTGCCCGATATGGACTGAATGTGATGATGGTGCAAGACCTAGTGGCAGCGGCGATCGGTGGTGAGCCAGCAGGACTGATCTTTGAAGGTGACCGGCGCTTTGAATTGATCGTTCGTCTGCCTGAGTCTATACGCAGGGACTTGGATGGACTCAGCGAGCTGCCTGTGCCCTTGCGCAATGGCGGTTATGTGCCGCTTTCTGAGGTGGCGACATTGGATATCGCACCAGCACCTAACCAGATCAGCCGTGAAAACGGCAAGCGCCGCGTTGTGGTCACAACCAATGTGAGAGGACGAGATCTCGGTTCCTTTGTTGCAGAGGTTAAAACCCGTATTGCACAAGAGGTCGATCTACCAGCCGGCTATTGGCTGGATTACGGCGGGACCTTTGAGCAACTGGAGTCGGCCACTCAGCGTCTGTCGATAGTGGTGCCAATTACCTTGGTTGTTATTCTAGGTTTATTGGTGATGGCGTTTAATTCGTTTAAAGATGCAGCCATTATCTTTACCGGCGTTCCGCTGGCCCTGACCGGTGGTGTTATTTCACTTTGGCTCCGGGATATGCCTTTGTCGATTTCTGCCGGGGTAGGATTTATCGCCCTGTCTGGCGTCGCCGTTCTAAACGGGTTGGTGATGTTAGCATTTATCCGCGATCTTTGGCATGAGCGGGGCGACCTGGCCTCAGCTGTTATCGATGGTGCTTTAATTCGACTACGCCCTGTTCTGATGACAGCTTTGGTTGCCAGTCTGGGCTTTGTGCCTATGGCGCTCAACACAGGTACCGGTGCAGAAGTGCAACGACCGCTGGCAACGGTTGTGATTGGCGGTATTGTATCGTCAACCATACTGACCTTGTTTGTGCTACCTATCCTGTATCGGTTGGCGCATGGGCGTGAAAAAGTATAACGGATAATTACGTTATATAGAGGCTATACCGCCGCACCCGAAGGTTTGGGGTGGCGGTTTTTAGTTGAACCCGGTATTGGGCCAAGGGGAATGAAATGGGTATAGATAAAAAATTTGAACGTATTTCTGTATTTATTTACTTTGTCGCTGCCATTTCATTGACTTTAATGGCTCTTCTTATTATGGGGTGGTCTGTTTATGAAGTTTTGGCTCATGTATTAACTGTGGATGGTCTGAGCGATGGTTTTGTCTCTAAGATGCTCAGTTCTGTAGGCGCGATAGTCATTTCGGTGGCCATTCTGGACGTTGCCAAATACATGATTGAAGAAGAAGTTGTTCGTAGCAAACAATTGCATTCCCCTAAAGAGGCCAGGGAAGCGCTCACCAAAATCATGGTCATAATTTCGATCGTCGTTGGGATTGAGGGCCTGATCTATATTTTGAAGGCTGGGACAGCAGACATTACTTTGTTGATTTACCCAGCAATTTTAATTATTACATCGGTATTTCTAATGATTGGCTTGGGTGTGTATCAAAAAATTAGTTTACAAGCTGAAAAACTCGAGCAGGATTAATCGTTTAACAAGCTGCGGAGTGGTGGTTATCTTTTAAAGGAGCTTCAATGTTTGAACTGGATTGGGCTTTAGAATTTAGTATGACCGGCAGATTACTATTTGCAGGTTTTTTAGGAGCATTGATTGGACTGGAACGTGAGTTACATAAAAATTCTGCCGGTATTCGAACCTATGCAGCTATTTCTATGGGAGCTTGCACTTTCGGATTAGTGTCCATGCATGTTGATGCGCCTGATCCTACCCGAATCGCGGCTCAGGTGGTATCAGGAATAGGTTTTATCGGAGCGGGCATTATTTTTAAGTCCGAAGATAAGATAAGCGGCTTGACTACTGCCGCAACGATTTGGGCAACAGCTGCGGTGGGCCTTGCTGTTGCTTTCAAAATGCTACTACTACCGGTGCTGTCTGCAGTACTGCTGTTCGGATTATTGGCGCTCCATCACCTGCCTATATTAAGTCAAAAGGAATAGAAAAATGGGAATGCATAGTCATGAGCACGGGGTAGACCGGAAATTATCCATCGCTGTTTTAATCAATATTTTACTAACGGTGGCTCAAGTAGTCGGGGGAGTGTTATCCGGTAGTTTGTCACTAGTTGCAGATGCCCTGCATAATTTGAGTGATGCAGGAGCAATAGTCATTGCTGTAATCGCTAGAAAAATAGGCAATAAGAATGCGAATGAGAGCATGACCTATGGCTATAAGCGCGCTGAGATTCTGGGTGTTCTCATTAATAGCACAACGTTAATTGTCATTGGCCTCTATCTGATCTATGAGGCTTTTAACAAATTCTTTAATCCGACACCTATTGATGGTTGGATAGTGTTTTGGGTGGCTGGATTTGCTTTAGTTATTGATATTGGGACGGCATTTCTAACCTATTCTGCTGGGGCTAGGGAAAGTATGAATATTCGAGCGGCGTTTATTCACAACGTATCCGATGCGCTGGCTTCTGTTGCGGTGATTGTCGCCGGTGTCATGATTATTCTTTATCAACTGTATGTCGTGGATGTTATTGCGACGATAGCCATATCTGTCTACGTTATTTATCACGGTATAGTATTGCTAAAAAAATGCATTTTGATTCTCATGCAGGCAGTCCCGGAGGGGATCAGTATTAATGACATCAAATGTACTTTGAATGATATTGAAGGGGTTGATCAGGTAGAGCATGTGCATGTTTGGCAGCTGGATGAAAATAGGTTGTTTTTTGAAGGACATTTATCTTTAAGGGGGACTGATCGAGCTACCATTAAATCGGCGGTTAGGTCAGCATTAAAACAGAATTTCGGAATTACTCATTGCACTATAGAAGAAATATAGGTGAGGAATATGAGAGTTTATTCCTGAGGTTTAAGGCCCACGTCACTGCAACCAAATGCAGTGACGTGGGGTACGATAAATCGCTAACCCCCATGAATACTGATCTCTATAAATATTCCTGACATGCCGAAAGCATTATCAGGGTATTTTCTCTTCACTTTATGGATACTAAAACCTCAATGTGTGGCTATTGCACTCTCAATAGCAAACCGGCTCGAAAGGGCTTTTCAAGTTGATTCACGCAACCGCGATGAGTGGCTTATCACTTAGTTGTATAGATAAATAAGGAGAAATGCCTGGCAAAAGAAAAAATGAAAGTAGTAGTACTGTCTAAAGCGTGAAAACGAAACCCTGTCGTACCCATCCGGGAATTGGCATTGTTGGTTATGCCGCTATTCAGGTTTTGTGGGAGTGGTGTCCCGTGACGTTAGCAATCAGTTATTGAAATTGCTTCTCCATCCACTGTGGTGGCTGGACAGTCATAAACACTGACCGAAACTTTAACACCGCACTGTTCCAGCTTGAAGACGACTGTTCTGAACGGTCGCACGTCTGTTCCATAGGGCAATTTGTCCGTTCAGAACAGTCGTCTTAGGCGAAGAACGGACAACAAGCCTGACCGGAACGATTAGACACAAACGAAGCTATCTATAACGCACGATCAATTTTTTTGCTTCAATGCCGGTAATACTTAGCTGTCGGCTGATTGGCATTAGATTGATGCATCAATAAATACTTGAAGATTATTTCCTTCGGCCTTGAAAGGTTAACTAACGACTCAGCATATCTTCTTTTTCGAGAATGTGAACACGCTTTAATTCTCGACGAGGAGTTGTCTGTGAAAGATCTCAATTATCAATTAAAGGATTTATGTCAGCGCAATCAAGATGGCAGTCGCGCCACACAAGCTGAACGCTTTCAGTTGTTACAAACGATGGCGAATCATCTTAATGAATTGGGCTATCGGCGAATGGAGGCGAAATCTCTCAAGCCTAAGCATGTCGATGCTTTGGTCACCAAATACCTCGAAGAAGGGCTGACTCCCGGTACGATCAAAAATCGTCTTGCAGCGTTGCGTTGGTGGGCTGAAAAAATCGGTAAGCAAAATGTAGTTGCTAAGGACAATGCCTATTACGGCATTGACTCTCGGGTCTTTGTCACTAACGTGTCGAAAGCGCGTGACCTGGATCAGGAGCTGCTCGAAAAAATCAGCGATCCACATTTAAGAATCAGCCTGGAACTGCAAAAAGCCTTTGGCCTGAGGCGGGAAGAAGCAATTAAGTTCAGTCCGGACTACGCAGACCGAAATACCTACATTCGTTTGAAATCTACCTGGTGTAAAGGAGGGCGGGCACGAGAAATTCCTATTCGAACCGACGAGCAGCGGGATGTTCTCCGGCGGGCACGATTGGTAGCCGGGAAAGGTTCATTGATTCCATCCCACCTGATGTATGTTCAGCAAATGCGCCTCTATGAACGTGAGACGCAAAAGGCAGGGCTATCCAAGTTGCATGGTTTGCGTCACCGCTATGCGCAAGAGCGATATTACGAACTCACCGGAAAGCAGGCACCCGCCTGTGGTGGCCCATCTAGCAGTGAACTCACTGAAGAAGAACGCGCGAATGATCAGGTGGCTCGCTGGGCGATTTCTCAGGAGCTCGGTCATGAGCGTGAGCAAATCACGGCGGTGTATCTCGGGCGGTAAGCAATCATTCAGGAGTTACGCTCAACGGGCGCTGCCCTGGCCGCTGGGCCTTCCCGCCCTCGCCGGTAGCAGGGGTTGCAGCAGCACTGCAACCCCTTTGAGAGGGTGAGAATGATCAATCGCATCAAGGACTACTCGGCTCATGCCTGCGTTCCTCCTTGACGCTGAAACCTCATGACGAATCACACTGTGGCTATTGCAGTCTCAATAGTACCCGGCAGTTACGCTGCCAATCAATCGGTATGGCCCGAAAACGTTACAAGCAACTGCTGATACGTTAGCCAGTTATACCACCCCTACGGGAGAAATGATTTCCCGTAGGGACATATTTCTCTTGTTCATTCAACGATGAGGAGAAAGATGATGGAGTACCTGGAAATGCGAGGTGCAGTGAAACTCAAAGCAGATGCCGATAAAGCTGTCGTACGATCCGTTCTCAGCAAGTTGCGAGAAACAGAGTTTGTCGATGCAGGTTAT
The DNA here is from genome assembly GCA_050633365.1 of Cellvibrionaceae bacterium. Lineage (GTDB taxonomy): Bacteria > Pseudomonadota > Gammaproteobacteria > Pseudomonadales > Cellvibrionaceae > Pseudomaricurvus. The sequence goes on from JBOEGJ010000019.1 coordinate 17,857, forward strand.
ATCGACATAGGCATTGAGGAAAATATTTTGAGTATCAGTGCCGAAGGCACAATCTCAGAAAGTTACAGTACCCGTGCGTTGTTAACACAGCTGCAAGGTCAGTTGACAGAAACGTCGATGATAGGTGTCTCAAGTGTACGGTGGGAAACCCTCGTAGTACTGAAGCACTGGCAGCCAACACCGGCTATGCGACTAGAAGTTAATGATCAACTGGCCTTTGCCCAGTAACCCACGATAAAGGTCTGACTCCCGTCAGGCCTTTATCATTTTTACTTCTCCCTCACTCCTCGAAAATCGATGAATCCTATTCTTTCTTTTGTCCATGAAAGCTTTTCGCTGCCACTAGCAAGCTGCCATCACTAATCTGGTGACCGTTTTTACTGATTGGATGAATGGTGGTATTCATGCGAGAAACAGTGATTGGCAGGTGGGTGGCGGTACTGACGATAGTCTTCGCTCTTCCATTAACGGTGCAGGCAAACACTACGGATGAGGCGGATAGTCGTATTTTTGAGAGTCGCTATCTTTCTGCCCAGGCGGGTCCTGAGGATGCACAAACCGACTTGTTGAAAAGCATTGTTGATATCCGAGTACCTGAGAAAATTACTACAGTAGGAGGGTCGCTGGACTACCTGCTGAAGCCCTATGGTTTTCAATTAGACGACTCTCATGAGGTAGATGAACAGCCAGAAGCAGATGAGCAATACCTTTTGTTGGTTTTGACACTTCCCGAACCGCATCGGAATTTGGGATCAATGACGTTAATGGATGCTTTGACTACCCTGGGCGGGAAAAGCTTTCGACCTCTAATCAATCCGGTTAAACGTTCAGTGCGCTATCAGTTGCGTGAAGGGTTTGGTCAATTTGCTGCAGCTGAAGATATGGAGATCGCCAAACAACAATGGCTGGATCAGAAGGAAATAACCTCGCTGCCACCGAAAGAGCCAGGGGAAACTTCGGTCGCACAGCAAGAACATCAAACCTACGGGCCGGTGCAGAGTGGCGATAGTTTAAGTCATATTGCCAGTCAGCTCGATCTCTCTGGCATGACAATGGATCAATTGCTGGTTCATATCTTTCGTTCGAACCCTCATGCGTTTGCGAATAGCAATATGAATCATCTACTGGCAGGAGAGACGTTAACGATCCCGCCTGCTGAGATTGAGGCCTTGCCATCTGCGGTAGAGTCCAGTCGGTTAGTGGATGAACATTATCGCCTATGGAAGAAGCGTTTATGGCGTGAGCGTGAGGTAACGCAATGAATCGCCCAGGGATTACAGCAAGTATGCTGATTTTAATTGCGGTAATCGTCCGCACAGCGATTGCGGATACGAATGAGACTTTAGTGAGTGCTTCGCAAACCCCCAGCATTGAAACGCCGGTCAGCCGAACCCTTGAACTGCAAACTTTAGCAAAGCAGTGGGAGCTGGATAGGAGTGAGTATCAACGGTATCTCGATTTGATGCGAGGCCCGTTAGGGAAATGGAATCCTGAGCTTGATCCATTATTAGCCCTGGGTATGTTCGCAACATCGTCACAGCAGGAGCAACGTTATGCTGAGCTATATGCGCAGCAGGAATTTGATTTAACCGAGCGGGCGTTGCAATTTCAACAAGCCTATCGAGTGGCCTTCGAGCGCCTTTACCCCAGTGTCGCGATGTTAGATCAACGTTTGTTGGCTCCGTACTTTATGCACCAGCAACAGAAGTCAGAGATGAGAGAAGCCAAACGAATAGCCCAGAAACGGTTTGTCGAGGGTGATCGTCTGCTCCTGTTTGTACCATCGAGCTGTCGTCAGTGCTTGCCTGCGATCAGCCAGTTAGTAAGCCTATTGTCGGGCACTCAGCAAAGCGGTGTCGATGTGTATGTCCGCGATGCTCAGGATGATGATGCTGTAAGAGCATGGGCGAATGCCCACGCGATAAAAACGACCTGGCTCAATGGGCGGCATCTCACACTAAACCGTGATGAGGGGCTACAACAGCGATTAGTGAGTCAATCCACAGTTTCACCGGAAGATACCATGCCGATCTTCTTAAAGCGCAATGGACGTTTCTTTCAGTTGAACAGGGAGGGTTTGGGACTATGAAGCCTTATTTGATGAGGTCTTGTTTGGTTAAACCTTGTTTAGTGAAAAAATGGATCGTCGGGGTGACATTGATGCAGTCAGTGGCAGCGGTTGCATTGGAAGACGTGCCAGTGGCCTATTTGATAGTTGCCAAGAGCCATCAAGTCCCTGTCGATATTCTTTATGCGATAGCGATGACAGAAAGTGGTACGCATTATCGCGGTGAGCGGGTACCGTGGCCCTGGGCGTTGAATATCGATGGCCAAAGCGTCTTCTGTGAATCCCAGCAAGATGCAATTCACCGAGTTTCCCAAGCTGTCCGAAAGCAGCAGTCAGTTGATATCGGGTTGATGCAGGTTAACTGGCGTTGGCACGGGCAACGGTTTGCCACGATTGACGAATCGCTGGTGCCTATTAAGAACCTCAGTGCTGGAGCCACGATTCTGTACGAGCAGTTTGAGCAGACTAATGACTGGTGGGAGGCGGTAGCGCGCTACCACGACCCCGGCCAGGACGCGGAATCGCTCGACAGCGCTCAGCGTTACCGAGAGCGTGTAAGGCAGTATTGGCGGGAGTGGTTCTAATGCGAGGGCTATTCGGACTGCTGTGCCTGTTGTTGTGTTTAGGGGCTCACGCCAGAGAACCACTAACCGTGATTTATGACTCAGGCGATACCTTACCGCTTGAGCCCTATCTGCCGAAACGAGCGCCACAAGAAAAGCCCACTGCTCAGGACGCGAATCGCCAATTGCCGTTCAAGCTGCCGATCACCACACCTTCAATGCAGCCGGGTAAGGTCACAGTCACCCCAAAAGCATTGCGCTACTTGCAGCGGCCCTTGTTTTTGGTGGGGTCTGATCAGAAATCGCGAGACTGGTTGGCTGAAAAGCGTGAGCTGCTTATCCGTATCGGAGCCGTTGGCCTATTGATTGAGGCGAGGGATCGCCAGGAGATTGAGGCGGTTTTGACTATCGCGGAAGGGCTTCGTCTGGTGCCCGCTTCAGCCGAAGGTTTCGCCACTAAGCTGGGTCTGAGTCACTACCCGATCTTGCTATCAAAGGAGGGTTGGGAGCAGTGACCGACCGGTATGAAGTCGAGGTGTTATTGCGCCCCCCTGTGGAACTGTCTTCGGCGATAGTGGCGTTGAGTTGTGCGGGGATCGTGTTAGCTGCACCACACACTTTGATGATGACCCCATCGGTTGCCCTGTTCAGCGCCGGGTGTTTGGGTGGGATCGGTGTGTGGCGCGGTCGTCAGGCCTGGCGTGTGATTCAATACCAGCGTCATCTCAAGCGCAGCCCACGCTATGTCATGTCTTCTTCTCAAGTGCCGGTGAGTCAATCGGTATTGTTCTTAGGGCGGGGTTTTCGCTGGAACCAGACACACACCGAACGACTCTACGCTGCCCGCGATAAACGCGCTGAACGTTATCTGCAGCCCAGCGCCATCAAACAATGGGTTCGTCGCAAAGAGATCGAATGGGAGCATACGCCCCTATTGCGAACGATCATGCGATGGACTGCACTAGATTCCCCTCTGAATCCCGTCCGTCCCCCGCCAGCCATTGGGGGCGATGCCGTCATACACGGCGTCGGGATCAGAGGGGAAACCAATGCCACAATGCCGCTCAGTGACCGGGTCGGACATATGGTGGTGATCGCCCGAACTCGCCATGGCAAAACCCGGCTGGCCGAAGTGCTGACCACCCAGGATATTCGACGCGGCAACAACTGTGTCATCGTGTTAGACCCGAAAGGAGATGCCGATTATCTAAAGCGCATCTATGTCGAAGCCCAGAAAGCAGGGCGTCAGCTCATTATCTTTCATCTGGGCTATCCCGAACTGAGTGCCCGGTACAACGCCATTGGTTCTTTTTCGCGGATTACAGAGGTCGCGACGCGAATCGCCAGCCAGTTGCCGGGTGAAGGTGAGGCCAGTGCGTTTAAAGAATTCGCCTGGCAATTCATCAATGTCATTGCCGTGGCGCTGGTGGCGATGGGTGAAACACCGGATTACCTCAAAATTCGTCGCTATATCACCGATATCGATGCTCTGTTGATTCTGTATGGCCGTCATTGGCTGGCAGAGCATGGCCCGGAGGATTGGCAGGATGAGCTGGGGGAGCTGCAAGACAGTATCAACATAAAGTCGTTGCCAAGGATCGATCAGGGCAAAGACCCTGAGGCACTGGCAATGGTGCGCTATCTCAATACCCATGCGACTTTCGATCAGGTGTTAGAAGGGCTAATGTCTGCTTTTCGCTATGACCGTGAGTATTTCTTGAAAATCACGGTGTCCATCAAGCCCTTCCTGGAAAAGCTAACCACCGGCAACATCGCTTCTATCCTGGCACCCGATAAGGCGAACACCGACGACCAACGCCCGGTGTTGGAATGGGCGCAAGCAATAAGGTCTAACGCAGTCGTCTATGTGGGGCTGGACGCACTCACCGATCCAGAAGTAGCCAGTGCGGTGGGCGCTTCCATGTTCAGTGATCTGACCAGTTTGGCGGGTCATATCTATAAACATGGTATAGCGCCCAGTAATACGAACGAGCACACCAAGAAACCACCGAATATTGTGATTCACGGGGACGAATTTTCCGACTTGATCGGGCCGCAGTTCAAGACGCTGATTAATAAAAGCGGCGGGGCTGGTTACCAACTTAATCTGTACACACAGACTTGGAGCGACCCGATTGCCGAGCTGGGTAGCGAAGCGAAAGCCGGACAGTTGGCAGGCAACATCGGCACTATGCTGATCATGGGCGTGAAAGAGGTGGCGACCTGTGAGATGTTCACCAAGCAGCTACCCGAGGTGAGTGTCAGCGAAATCATGGCGGTTTCCGGTGTCACCGACAATGTCGATACTTCTGCGGGTATTGGTTTCACCTCCAATAATCAGGACCGGGTAAGCATTAGCCGCGTGCCCATGATTTCACCTGCCGATATTGTGGCGCTTCCCAAAGGGCAGGCATTCGTCCTGCTTAGAGGCAGTGAGCTGTGGAAAATCCGCATTCCCATGCCATCCAAAATGGATGATCAGGAGCTGCCCGACGATTTGGGCGACATGCTCCAGCATATGCGGCGTAGTTATACGTCAGTCGTCGACTGGCCCAGCTATTATGGTCGATAGGCAAGGGTGATTAGCCCATGGCCAAGTCACAGCAGTATCAGCCCCCCAGAAGGAAAGAACCCGGCCTGATCGGCCAACTGTTTTCTGCACTGGTTCAATTAGTCGTTTGGCTGGTGATCAGTTTAATGCTGTCTATCATCATTGAATGGCTGGGCATGATCTGGTTCTGGCCAGAGGAAGGGGCAGACCACGCAAAAGCCGTTCTGGCTGCTGACCAGTCATATCTTAACCAGCAACTCTATGATCAATCGTTAGCGATCAGGCATGATGTTATTGCCATGACGCATGAGGCGACGAGCTGGATAGCCCGTCAATCCTGGCTTAATACGCTTCTATATAACGCACCTGATGTTCCTGACGGCAGCTTTTTTTCATCGTTGCAGGGGTGGGGGTATGGCCTATATCAGCGTTTTGACGACTATCTTGAAGCGTCTACCTATGTCACACAAACCTTCATTATCCGGCTAGCGCTCATCCTATTTTCACTGCCGATCTTCCTGGTAGCGGCACTGGTGGGAGGCGTTGACGGCTTAGTTGAGCGTGATCTCAGGCGTTGGGGCGGGGGGCGTGAGAGCAGTAATGTCTTCAATTTGGCCAGACGATCCGTCGTACCTTCATTTGTAGCTGCTTGTGTGGTCTATATCAGCCTGCCGTTCAGTATCAATCCGGTGATCGTCATACTGCCATTTGCATTTCTACTAGGGTTAGCTGTTCGGATTGGGTTTGAGCGGCTGAAGAAGTACTTCTAGCGATTCCTCGACATCAGATAGAGAGCCCCAACAGTTAGACTGCTTATTGCCAAAGCCTGCTTTACTTGGGTACTTTTGGCTACCCCGGTAATAACTTCGTGTACAAAGTGTTCGCAGTTGTATTGAAGCAGGTCGTATTTCACCCGGTTAATACGGCTTCTCGCTTTGGTAAGTATTAAGCTCGGTGCTGTGCTTATCTCAATGTTGTGAACTTCGAATTTCCTATTCCCTACGACTTGATCCCACGACTCTTCCTTAACGGTGCCATTTCGCCAAGTGTTGGATATTAGCATTGGCTTGCCATCCGTCGCTCTATCGGACATAAGAGCCCAGTGCTTATACAGCCCCATATAGACAATAACTACTTGTAACATTACAATTCCTCATAATTGATAAAATATTAAATTTGCTAAAATAGCAAATATGAGTAAATCACTAACCCTATGGTGTTGTCAATATGCAATCTGGAATTGTGTTTGATCAGGTAGTTGGGGCCGTATTGGCCCACTATCGTAAAGCTGCTGGTTTGAACCAGAGTGAAGCAGTGGAAGGCTTGAGCTTAGGGCCGTCCAGCTTATCTAGGTTGGAGAAAGGCGATTATTCGTTAAGCATGGAGCAGCTTTTTGAGTTGTCGAGGCGCTATGGTGTGTCTATGGCAGAAGTGGCGGCCAGTATTGAGCAAACTTTCGATAACGCGATCAAGAATGGTATAGCTGTAGAGACCGAGAAGAAATCAAATACTGGGTTGTTGCTACTAGGTGCTGCGGCAATAGCTGCATTGGTGATTGCAAACAGATAAGTCATTGTGACTGTTCCAAATAAGTATCTATTGGGTTTCATGGATGAGTGTTATCCCACTCAGTGGCTCAATGTTCCTAAGGTGAATATAGAAGTATGAAACCTGAGTTCTTAGGTGCCAGGGCCTCCAACACTGGTGATGATTTTCATGAATGGTGGGCTCTTCGCTTAGCGTTACGATTGCTGGCTCCAGATACATCCTTAGCTGCTGTAACAGTTGAAGGAGTAAACCTTGATGATAAAAAGGCGCAAGAATTAACAGAATGGGATTCCGTTGATTGCGGCCTATTCTATGGTGGCCATACGATAGAGCGAGCTGAAAAAATTGTCATTGAACAGTTAAAGTATTCCTCGTCAACGCCCGACAAGAATTGGACTGTTTCAGAGCTAACAAGCTCCAAGTCAAAATCTTCAAATAACAGTATTATTAAAGGGCTTGCTGATTCATATAACGCCATATTAAAACTTAGGCCAGATTTGATCAGTGCTGGTGCTTTAACCATCAAGCTAGTCAGTAATCGACCTATTGGTTTGGATCTTGAGAAATCATTTTCCGATTCCAGTAATAAGAAACATGAAACTCTGAGGATCGCCAGTGGCCTCAATAAAAGAGATTTCAAAAAATTTATTACGCTCTTCGACTTTTCTGGGTGTGGTGCGGGTTCTCGCTTTGATCAGGAAGAAAATGCGATTAATGAAATTTTAAATCTAACACATAGTGCTGATCGAGGTTTTGTGCTGGATTTGAAAGACCGTGTTCACAAGTTGATGCTACCGGAGGCTACGGGAAGTTATATCACTAGAGAAACAGTGCTGACATGGATGAATGTATCTGACCCTCTTGCTCTGTTCCCATGTCCCCCAAGACTCAAGTCAGTAGAAAACCCAGTTAGCAGAAGCGCTGCTACAGCGATACAAGCTGCCATGATTAATGGTGATCAATTTATCTGCCTACATGGAGAAGGTGGTAGTGGTAAGACGACCGTACTAAAACAAGTTGAAAATCTATTGCCCGACGGATCAGTCATGATTACCTATGACTGTTATGGTGCGGGTACTTACATGGATAGTGAGGCCTATCGGCATAGGCAGAAAGATGCCTACTTGCAAATAATCAATGAAACCTCAGCGCAGTTGCGATTGCCGCTGTTGATTAGTCCTGATTCTTCCATTGATTTTCTCAAGGCCTTTTCTTTAAGAGTCGAAAGTGCAGGCAAGGTTTTAAAGGCACAAGCCGACGATGCATTATTGGTCCTCGTTATTGATGCGGCGGATAATACTGTAACTGGTGCCAAAGAGTGTAAACCAGAAGAAACTAGTTTTGTTCATGAGCTGATTAAGATCGGTAATCTACCGAGTAATGTTAGGCTGATGATCTCTGCGAGAACTGGGCGTTTGGATTCCTTATCTGTTCCTGATAAATACAACTCGGTAGAAATTTCTAACTTCTCATTGGAAGAAACTACGCTCAATGTGTTCAGCCAATACCCCTGCGCAACCGAAGCATGGATAGAGGATTTCCATAATTTATCTAACCAGAATCCACGAGTACAAAGTTACGCATTCGATTATGCAGGTTCAGATCCAGGTAAGGCGATTGACTTTTTAAGGCCAAATGGTAAGGGGCTGGATCAGATTTTTGAAGCCCGCTTTGAAGAGGCAATTTTGAAAGAAGGTAATTCTGATGTTTTGTCTCTTGTTTGCTCGTCGTTAATAGCGTTGCCTGCGCCAGTTCCAAAGCAACATTTGGCTAGTGTTGTAGGGATATCAATAGAGAGGATTAATGATATTGTCTCTGATCTTCCAGGAATGCGTGTTCTTGAAGACAAAGTTGGGTTTCTTGATGAGGATGTTGAATTCTTTGTTAGGAAAAAGGCGGAACAAAAGCTGCCAGAGGCTTATCAGCGTTCAGCAGCGCATTTCAGCGCTAATCATGAAAGTGATGAATATTCGGCCATGCACTTGGCCTCAGCGTTATTTTCAGCTGGACGAGGCCAAGAAATCATAAAAATCATTGAGGAAAATGAAGCGCCAACAATCATAAAAGACCAAATAATTCGCCGAGAAGTCCAGCGTCAGCGGTTACAACTTGCAATGAAAGTGTGTCGCTCAGCGGGCGAGCCAGCAGATGCGATATTTACTTTGTTGGTTGGTGCTGAGGCTATAAAAACAGATGATGCCGTAGATAAAATTATTGCTGAAAACCCAGATTTATCTGTCCATTTTGCGTCTGATACTGTAGGCCGAAATATACTTTACTCGTCAAAGACGTATGAAAGCCATGGTAGGTTCTTGTCGCATATTGTTGCGCGCGATGCAGCTGACAGAGACTTTATCGCTGCCCGCGAAAAGAAACGCATTCTTCGTGAATGGATGAATCGACGAAGTGAGGATATTGAGCGACAGGAAGCCGAACAAAGTGAGCACCAGTTCCCGCATGTAGAAGCGTGGCCATTAGAGCTTGAGGATATTACTGCCGTTGCTCATTCAGTACTGGATATGGAAGGTTATCAAGCTGCATATGACTTTATTTGTGGCTGGAAACCGAGAAGTATTCATCACAAGATTGCGCTTATACTGGTAGATCGTCTATTGTCGTCAGGGAAGGCAGCTGCTATTCAAGAATTTTTAGGTAGTGGCTGCGTCCCAGTACCTTGGTCATCATTTTTCAGCATACCTTTGGCGTTTGTCGGTCATGATATTGATTGTGCCGCTCTTGAAAAGTCACTGTGCAGCAAGGAAATACTGAAGTATTGCGATCTAAAAGAGCTGGAGCGGCACACATCTGAAGACGCAGGTGATTTTAGCTACGCGGAAATGCTACTTAGTGGCTGTGAAATTTTGGCTGCCAATGGAGTGAATTTATCCTCAGTTGAGCCAATCCTTGAATATCTATGCCCTGATAAATGGCGTTTAGTCAATAATATCTACATACACGACATTCTTAAAAACGATGTTGCTTTTAGAGCTTACTCTTTGTTGATGCGTCATCGTGGTCTTGACGTCACAATAGAGTCTTATTGGATTGATTCAGCTATACCTGAAGATCTTGATGAGGCTGAAAAAAATAGGAAGAAGCAAAAGTTATCGGAAAAACACAGGGAGATAAAGGAAAGCCTGTCAAATTTAATGTCTGTTTATGCTGTCCGAGCAGACATATTTCTGTCCAATATATTGCCGAAAGATGCTGAGGAGAAAGTTAAGGCTGCACTAGGATCTTTGTTCTCTAATTACTGGAGAATGTCTAGAGAGCATTATTTTGAATCCATATGTAGTCGGCTTTCTTTTTCTGTAGCAAAGCTGTCTGTTGTGCCGGATATCGACATGACTACAGTATCAACAATGGCTAAGGCATCTTTTAAAGAGTGGCCATCTGTATATTCTTCTGGCCAGCGCAAAGTTATTTCAAGCCTAATAAAAATACCTGAGTTGAGATTGTTGGTTGTTAAAGATATTTACGACCGATCAGTTGAAGTAAAAGATTTAAAAACAGCAGCAAGTGAAAAAATTAGTATTCTTCTTGATTTGTCCAGAATATTGCTCTTTGTGGATAAGGATGAAGCCAGAGAGGTATTCAAAAATGCAGTTGATATCGCTAATGACATTGATGTCGATGCTATGCATGATATTTCTCTTTTTTCAGCGCTATCCAAAAACGCCAAAAACCACTTTTCGACAGAGCTTTCGCAACAAACAGCGAATCAGATGGCGACGATAATAACGGAATACGGCACTCTTCTTGAGGGATATGATCATTTCCCTTGGGGGGATGCGATTTCTGCTGTAGCAATATTGGATATGGCTAAAGCCATCAGTCTGATCGGGTATTGGGAAGATTGCGATTTGGTTTCAGCCAATGAAACCCTTCCAGCATTGATGTCAACGGGTTTATCAGAGGAAACTATAAACTCTGCACTGGCAGCATCTCTACTTAATTTTTGTGATGATTTGAGTGGTGAGTTTCTTACCAAACTGGTATCGGCTGCAAACTCTCAAAATTCCAGACAGCTAGTAGAAGAAGTCGCTAGAGCCGAGCTGTTACGGTTCAATAAGAAGGGTAGATCCAAAGTATGTCAAGCGCTAAATGAGCTAATCCCGTATGACGATGATAGTGGATATTGGCATTCGGCACTAAATCAACTAATTCAGTTTAAGGCACAAAACAAAGAAACTATTAAGGCCAATGTTGATAGCGATAAGCTCGACTCTGAAGCTAGGGAGATAACTGAAAAGGAGTTTCTTGATGGTGTAAGTCTTTCGGAAATTTCCTTTGAATCACCTGCCGATTTTGTAGATTCGATAAAAGCTAAAAAGAAGGAGGCTAGAGGTAAGAAGCTTTATATTGGAACCGATGACATCTTGATGTCAGTCAGCAGTCGTTTGGAATCAAAAGATCGTATTACTTTTCTGAACCTTCTAGCTGATGACCGAGTAATTGATGATGTTGGCTATACATGGGCTAAAACGTTAACTGACTGCATTAAACTATGGGTAGGATCATCCCATGCTATATCTTCCTGGAGGGAGGAAAACCTACCAATTTTGATTGCTAATCACTTGGGCGAATTTTCTTACAATGAAAATTATGGCTACGACAAGGGGATGCTAAAAGGCGTAATTAATAGCCTTCATTTAAATAGAGAAGAGACGGTTAGCTTGCTGCTAGATGGCCTGGAACGAAATGCCGAATTTTTGCCATTAACCAAGCTATATTCGGTGATTAGGCTGCTGGCTGATTATTGCAGCGATGAACAAGTTGCAGATGTCACCACTCGGTACATTCATCGGGTGATCACACGCTTAAAAATTCCAACAAAAGCAATTGATTCTGAACACTCAGCTGAGTCAGCGTTAGCATGTCAACTCTATTCATTCTTAGGCGATGTAGATACTAGGGTTAGATGGAGAGCGGCGCATAGTATTAGAACATCTGCCAGAATGGGTGATTTTAATACAATAGTCGCGTTGACCGCTCTATATGACTGTAAAGCCATGCCAGGCTATCGCGAAGATAATGTTCCTTTTTATTGGTTGTCAGCACGTCTTTGGCTCATCGTTACATTTGATCGAATTGCATCCGAGGAGCCAGAGGCGGTTATATCTGTTGCGCATTGGTTGTTGAGCATTGCTACCGATCAAAAATTTCCGCACGTATTGATACGCCATTTCGCTAAATCTTGTTTGATCAAGCTCATTTCAGGCGGTTTCTTGGATTTCGATGAACATGAAATTACTGCGGTACATAGTATTAATACCTCTGGCTTAGTTGCCGAAAAATCGAAGCGTAGAGTTTCCCGTGGAGGATTTCGCGAAGGCGGTAAAGAGAGACGGTTTAGCTTTGATTCGTTAGATACCCTCAGGTACGTGTATCCTAGCGCAATAGAATGCTTTGCCGATGTAGACGAAGAAATGTTTCTTGATGAGGCGGAAGCCTGGATTATTGACCGATGGGAGAATGGTTCGGATTTAACAGCATGGCAAAATGAACCAAGAAAACATAGGTTAGAAAGAGCTGATTACACCTTATATAGCCACAGTCACGGCTCCATGCCGACGATAGAGCGTCATAGCTATTATCTGGAGTGGCACGCCATGTGGTGTAGTCTCGGTTCTCTAATGGCAGAAAAAGCATTAGCGGAGCCTGAATATGATGATTACGACTATGGAACGTTAAACGGAAATTTAAGACAAGAGGGATTAACTCAACCGCCGCACTGGTCAAGTGATCTTCGTTGTCCGGTGCCACTAGAGTCACGTTTTCACAAACCACCTGCTGTCGAGGCAGAAGATTGGGTGGCAACAATTGGCGCTGATGATTTTGAGTTGGAGCTTGGTCTTGCCTCCGATGACAGCAATCTGGTTGTAGACTCTTATCACGATATTCACACGAGTAAGCATCGCTCCAGCGTAAGAATATCATCCTCCCTTGTTAGCCCTGATACCGGGTTGTCATTGATTAGAGCCCTTCAAACGTCTGATGATTCCCACGACTACCGCTTGCCACCTGCTGGTCATGAATTTGAGATAGATGACGGCCCATTTGTACTACGTGGTTGGCTCAGCGAGCACTCTGGTGATGCACGTTTAGATCAAAAGGACGTGTTTAATCATGGTGTCCGCTTAATAGAAACTATGCCGTCTGAAAATGTCGTTGAAATACTGGAGTTATGCCGTTCGGATAGTTATCCCGTTAGCTGGCTTGATTCCTCTAATGGAGACAGAGTATTTCATTATGAAGCATGGGGGGATGTAAGAGATGACTCTAGGCAGAAAGAATACATATATGGTGAAGATGTTATCTCCAATGGCTATCGCCTGAAAATGTCACTACATCACCTCAAGCAATACTTAGATAAAGTTGGCTTTGATCTAATCCTTGAAGTCGAAATAACACGAAGAGTAATTAAAGATGGAATTACAGAGTATAACGAAGAGTCCGAAAAAGAAGCGCGGTACGCAAGACTCTATCTTTTCAGAAGAACTGGAGAAATCTTTACCACTGAAGGATGTGTTGGTACTTGGGCATCATCTGGCGACTGAGCTGGGTTTTTCAGATAGCTGTGACACTCTTGGAAAATGGATGTCCCATCACTTGGCAGAAGTGATGGATCGAGCTGAGCGGGAGAGTAATGCTGAAAAGAAAGAAGAGTACCAGCAGCAAGCTGTCGAATTAATTCTGAAAGTATGGAAACACCGAACCTCTTTAAATGCGGATGCCTACCCATTAGCCCGATTCAGAGGCATTATCGACTCATTGAGCATACTTTCTCCCGAGGCAAATGTATGGGAGAGAAATAGGCTTGGTAAATATGAATCACTTGCAGCGGATAGTTTCTCAATGCTTGTTGATTTATACAGAACATTGCATTTTATTGAATTTGTTTCACTAAAGTCGGTTAGAGATAAAAAGGTGCCTCCCTCTGTGTTGTCTGATGAAGAGCAGGAGGTATATGATTTTCTGGTTTCTTGGGCTGAAGAGGAACTGGGTTTTCGTTCATCAGATGGATCGTCGTTAGAAAAAACAGAGGTTGAGAATGCCGCTGACAGTGTGTGTGATTTTATTGATGGGTTATGTGAAAAGCTTGTTGATTTAAAGAACGAACTTGAGCCTACGAAAGATAAGTTGGATTGAATTGGATGATCTACAGCCTGATTTTTTCTGACGAAGTAGAAATAAAGGGCATAATATCCGTAAGTAACTTTCTTTATCGGCTGAAAGCTTTCCCATATAGCTAGCCTGAAAATTCCATGATCATTGCTCCAACAAAGGACAATGATCATGCGAATGACAAAAACTCTCATCATATTGGTTGCTGTACTCTCAGCACCTGCCTATGCCGTAACTGACCAGGAACGGTCTGTACTCCAGCGCCTGAATGCAGAGCTGGAAGCTATCACCAAAATCATTGATGAAGCCCAGCAGGCAGCTAATCCTCATGACCGGAAATTGGTCGATTACCAGCGCCTGACAGCTGATCTGCAAAAAATCCAACAAGGCATTGTCGATGCCGCCAATACTGTGCGGCGTGAGCCTCGGTCATTACCTCCCATCGAGGGAGATTATCGCTGATGGCCGTCTCTGCGTCACAGGAGGCGGCTTTCACCGGGGCAACGCTAGGCGTACCCATGGAGAGCTTTAGTCTAACGATTCTTTTGATCTTGTATTCGGTGCTCTATATCTGGGTCGCCTGGGTCATTGTCACTCAATGGAAAGCCTGGTCGCACCGAAAAATAAATTTCTATGATTTTCTGACTCGATCAGTCCGCTCGATATTTTTAACCCTCGTTCTTGGCTTCCTACTGCGATAGCGCTAACGAAACACATTCAATGCGAAGCTTTTACCACGAAACATGAGGAAGACTATGAACCCCGTAATGTATGAATCTACTATTAAACAGAAGCGCAATATTGCTCCTTTATCGATGTTTTGGCTGTGGCTGGTCTCAATATCAGCTCAGGCACAGCTACCCACGCCTGTCGATCCGTCGAGCGGTGCGCCTAATGGCAACTACTTAGCCTTTATGCAGGGCTGGACAGGCGATGCTGTCGATTATATTGCACTCGCTATTTCCGGAGCTGGCTTCTTATGGATCGGTTGGATACTGCTCTCCAAATTCAATGAAGCGCGCAGCTCCAATGATCCTGATTGGGGCTCTGTGGGCTTGACCGCAGTTATAGCTGGTGTGCTGTTGGCCATCGTGTCTTTCTTCCTGAACGAAGCCGTTGGAATCATCTGAGGCATGGAATCGCAGCAAGCTAACGAACTGTTACCGGTGCGCTTGAATGCCGAGCCGTCGATCTTCAGGGGTTGTTCGCTCTCAGAATTGATGCTGCTGGTCACTGTGGGCGGTATCGCTCTGGTGCCCGGTAGTGTCATTGTGTGCGGCCTGTTTGGCTATCTCATGATGGGCGTCGGCATCGGTTTGCTATTGGTGATTGTCTGGGTCGTCATTGGGGCAACGGTATTACAGAAACTTAAACGGGGCAGGCCACTGGGTTACTACCAGTTGCGACTACGCTTATGGCTTGAAGACCTTCACTTGTTGCGTTCCTCGTTTATACGACAAAGCCGGGTTTGGGATGTTGGACGCCGACTGAAGTGGAAAGTGAGGTAGAGAGCAAAATGATGAAAAAACCACTCAATAAACCAACGGTAATCAGAAACAACCAGGCGCGGCAGCGATTGCTGGCCACCAGTGATCATATCCGTACTTTGCGTATCGTTGTCGTGTGCTTGCTCGTTGCGGTAGTCGCGCTTTGGTGGCGTAACGGCGTATTGCAGGAAACTCGACGGCTCTATATCCCTCCCGATTTAACCCAGGGGCTGGTAACTAATTTTGATAGTGTGCCAGCTCCGACGGTATATACATTCGCTTATTACATTTTCCAGCAATTGAACCGCTGGCCGAGCGACGGGGAGAAGGACTATCCCAAGCAGATATACACACTCCAGGGTTTTCTTACACCGGGATGTCGAGCTGCGCTGGAAACGGATATGAATACCAAGCAGGAACTGGGTGAGCTGCGACAACGGGTTCGTTCGGTACAGGAAATTCTCGGTCAAACCTATACCCGCCAACGTGTCCAGATAGAAACCAGCAGTGCGTGGAGTATCTGGCTGGATGTCAATGTCACGGAATCGATTGGAGGCCATCCAGTTAAGGATGTGCTGTTGCGATATCCCCTGCGTGTTGTTCGATTCGACGTGGATAAAGAGGTTAATCCCTGGGGGTTGGCATTAGCCTGCAATGAAGCCATGCGCCCAGTACTGTTATCAGAGGATCAGCTTGGAAAACCGTTCCGGCGTCCTGGAGGTGAATTATGAAAAGCTGTATTCAAGGCTTGTTTGTGATCTTGCTGACTTTAGCCTCTGCTACCGTCATCGCCGATACACCAGAGCGTGTACTTTGGGACAAGCGTCCCATTAGCGTTCATCTACAAGTTGGCCATGAACGTATTATTCATTTCCCTGATGATGTGCGTTATTGGCTGCCTGATACGGTTAAACGTCATGTGTCAGTGCTGGCGGCAAACGGCGTTTTGTATATCAGGGCAATGGAACCATTTCCGACAACCCGTCTTCGTATTCAGGGGCTGAACGATCAGCAAGTCTATCTGTTAGATATAACAGCCAGTGAATCCGCGGCAGTTAGCGATGAATTGATTGTGATGACAAAGGAAAACACTCGGAATCGCAGTAAGGAAGTAACTGCGTACAAAACGACGGAGGACTGGCGTATCCGGCTGACCCGTTACGCTGCGCAACAACTCTATGCGCCGGAGCGGTTAGTCGATGGTGACAGCGCGATTAAACGAATTCCGGTTGAATCAAAAACGTCAGCGCCACTGATTCGCGGTGGTCTTATTGAAGCGGTGCCGATAGCTTCATGGCAAGGTCATGGGTTAACAGTGACAGCGATTAGAGTACGTAATTTGTCACGGCAGTCACTGCAACTACAGTTTGATCGATCCGATTCTCACCAGGCGCTAGACCTAAGTCATCTTGTCCGTGGAGATTGGCTGACGGCAACATTGCAACATGACCGCTTAGGGGCAATGGGTGACGAAACAGATACAACCACCTTGTATCTGGTCTCGAATCGGTCTTTCGTGGAAAGTCTGTCCTTGCCGATTGACAGCCGGGTTCTTCAAAGTGGGCAAACCGGCAAAGAGGAAATGTAGGATGGCTGAAAAGCGCATGAATCCGTTACTGATTGGAGGTGCTGCGCTGGCCATTGGCTGCCTGTCACTCGTGATGTGCTCGGAGCCACAGGAAAGTTACCAGCCTGTTGAACAGATGCCTGGATATGACCCTGCGGCCAAGCCTCAGGACGGTGATACGCAGACCGATACCATCAAAGCATTGCAGGCCTACGCCCGAGAAGCGGTAAAAAAAGCGGATACGCTGAATGCATCGACTAAAGAAAACATGGGTAGGGTGCTGGAGAATCAGCAAAAAGTATCAAAGCTGGAAGCGGCAAATCAGCAGGCCCAGGAAGCACTGAATGAAACCACGGCGACCATAGGTTCGCTTCAGCAGCATCTCAGTCAGCTAAGACGTGAACTTAAGGATTTGAAAGAAGATAAAAGCTCAGCTGACATTGGGCAATTAAATCAGGACGGGTTGCCCGTTGGTTTTGGTTTTGATGGTCAGAATGTGATTTCGATCAATCCAGATCAGGGTGCCTGGTATAACCCTATTGACTATGTTGAGCCAGAAACAACGGAAGGCAATAAAGGACGCTTTACCGGATTGCTACCTCGCTCACCTAATACGGCTGAAGCGAATAACGAGGTACAAGATTCGGAGAAGAAACATCAGATTATTGTCGAGCCGATTTATACGATACCCAAGGATGCAACATTGACGGACGGACTGGCACTAACTGCGTTGATTGGCCGTATTCCGGTGGAGGGACAGACGCCCGATCCCTATCCGGTAAAAATCTATATCGGCAAGGAAAATCTGTTAGCCAATGGCCACGATATGCCAGAGGTCGAGGGCATGATTTTCAGTGGATTGGGTTTTGGTGACTGGAATCTGTCCTGTGTCAGCGCCCGCCTAACCTCGGCTACGTTCATCTTTGAGGACGGCTCTATCGTGAACCACAGTAGCCAGGGACAACCCTTGGGCTACATCTCTGACCCTAGCGGTGTGCCCTGTGTGGCCGGGCGCTTTGTCACCAACGCACCCTCATTTATTTCACAGCGTATTGGGCTGGCAGGATTGGGGGCGGCGGGTTCCGCCTACGCCGAAGCACAACAGCAGAGGCAAACATCATCATTAACGGGGTCAACAACGAGTACGGTCGTTGGCGACATTAATAAACTGGTTGCTGGCGAGGCAGTGCAATCCGCAACGGATGAAGTCAGCCGGTGGTTGTTGGCACGACAAAAACAGAGTTTTGATGCAGTGGTGGTGAATCCGGGGGTAGAGGTATCCGTCCATTTAGACCGCAGTTTGCCACTGGATAAAAGTTCGATTGCAAGGAGATTACGCTATGCGAAAAATGATTCTGATATTAATCACGATTTGGATTAATGCCGGACTACTGTCTGGTTGCGCCAGTTCCTTTCACAGTAACAAAAAGGCAAAAGTATTTGGCACGGATATGCCCTCGATGAAGAGCATTCACGATGAAAAATTTCACAATGCTAACGATGAACAGCTGGTGAGGCCGCAACGTGCTATCAGCGATGTGGCCAATGCTGAACAAGAAGAGTTTCAGTGGCTGCCTAATCCGACGCTGCGAATGTATGTTTTCAGGCATCTGACTGCTGCAGGCTACCCGGTACCAGGATATAGCACCTTTTTCCGGCTTTACATCCAGGATCATATTGCGGCTCCGGGTGAACAGGCAGGATGGGAATAGATATGGCGGATAAGCAATTAAAAGGCAAGCAGTCGAAGCGTGATTCAGCGATTACGGATGCTGATGTGGATGCACTCTATCGTCACCCCGCGTCGTTGAGCGATTGGTTACCGTGGGTAGACTACGATGAGTCCTCAGAGACGTTTACCCTCGAAGATGGTTTTAGTGCTGCAGCGATGTTTGAAATTACTGGCGTTTCCACTGAAGCGCGTTCAAGTAAATTCTTGCAAGAAGTTCAGGCCAATATACAAACCTGCATCAACCACACGATTCCGGCACACGATAATCCCTTTGTATTGCAATGTTTTGTCTCAGATGAAGACTCGCTATCGGCATTATCACGATCTTTAAATACCTATACAGAGAGCCATTGTAGGCAAACCCCAGAGCACCGTTTGTTGGCAAGTAACTTTGTTTCCCGTATGCAAAGGCATTTCAAGCGTATGACGCAGAGCGCCGGGCTATTCGAAGATAACACGGTGACGGGCGGTAGCTGGCGAGGAAAGGTGCGCCGTGTGCGAGTGTTTTTGTATCGCCGGAGAGAGTTAAATGATAACGAACATATCGACCCCGTTACCGAAATCAACCAGGTCGCGGAACGCTTTGTCACCCAGATGGCAGCCACAGGCATTGGTATTCGACGATGTGATGACCATGATCTCTATGCCTGGCTATTACGTTGGTTTAACCCTAAGGCTGAGGTGGCGGATGGGGATTTGGACAGGCTCACTGAGCTAACGGAACTTCCTGAAAATCAGGAACGGGCATTTAGTCACGATCTGTCCGACCTATTGTTTCTTTCTCAGCCTTCATCCGATGGCGGTCACGGCGTTTGGTACTTCGATGACTTGCCACATAGAGCGATCACCGTGGATGCGTTGCGAAGGAAGCCATTGCCCGGTCACTTTACCGGTGAGCGACAGGTTGGCGATAACCTGTATGCCTTGTTCGATAAGCTGCCAGAGGGCAGCATTCTTTCCCTATGCGTGACGCTTCAACCTCAAGATCTCGTTGAGAATCATGTGGTGCAGGTGCTCAATTCAGCAAAGGGTGAAACAGCAGAAGCGATGGCGGCTGAGCAGGATGCCAAGGAAGCCTTGAAATGGATGTCCCACGGGGACTATCTGTTGCCCACTGTTATAACGCTGTTTACCCGTGGGGATTCCCTCGCTGATCTGCAAAAGAGGACCAATGAAGTCAACGCGTTGCTGCTGGCTAATGGTTTGCATCCTATTCGAGAGAAAGATGAGTTGTTGCCGCTGGATACCTATATTCGCCAGTTGCCCATGAACTATGAGCCGAAGCGGGAGAAGGTGAACAAGAAGAGTCGTTTGGTATTTTCTAGTGACTTGGCCAGGTTATTACCATTCTACGGTCGCAGTCGGGGCACCGGGCATCCGGGTCTGGTTTTTTTTAATCGGGGCGGCGAACCTTTGACCTTCGATCCGCTGAACAAGCAGGATCGGGCCAAGAATGCCTTTGGTTTGGTATTGGGGCCTCCTGGTTCTGGTAAGTCGGCATTAATGGTGTACATCCTGTTACAGGTCGCAGCGATCTACGGTGCGCGAATTTACATTATTGAAAAGGGCGGGTCGTTCAAACTGCTGGGTGATTATTGTCGATATTTCGGGTTGAGCGTTAATCAGGTGACGCTTCACCCCAAGGAAGACGTTAGCCTGCCGCCTTTTGCTGACGCCTATGAAATGCTCAAAAGAGAACGAGCACAGCAGGCTTCGTTTGGTGAAGAGCTTTCAGCTAATCAAGAGCCTTCAGCTTATGAAGAAGCATCTTTGGATGCTTCGGATAACAGTGATGATGACGAAGAACGGGATCTGCTGGGCGAGATGGAATTGAAGGCCCGCATTATGATTACCGGCGGGGATAGTAAGGAAGAAGCTGTGATGACGCGGGCGGATCGCCTAACGATTCGTAGAGCGATCATCCTCGCTGCGGAGGAAAAGCAAGCGGCTGGCAGTCGAGAAATTGTATTAACCGAGGATGTGGTTAATGCGTTGAACAAGTTGGCGGTGGAGGAGTCCAGCACGCCGAAACGCCAAGAGCGTGCCAGAGACATGGCTGATGCAATGGCATTGTATTGTTCAGGAACCGCCGGGCATTTTTTTAATCGTGTGGGCAAGGCCTGGCCAGAGGCCGATGTTACCATCATGGAAATGGGACTACTCGCCAATGAAGGCTATGAAGACCAACTGGCCTTAGGGTTTATGGGTTTGATGAATCAGATCAACGGTGTCGTGGAGCGTGAGCAATATGATCATCGCCCGACCTTCGTGCTAGGTGATGAAGCGCACTTGATTACGACGAATCCCTTATTAGCTATTTTCCTGGTTAAGATCGTGAAAATGTGGCGCAAGTTGGGTGCCTGGTTATGGTTGGCCACCCAGAACCTGGAAGACTTTCCCGACGCTGCAAAAAAACTACTCAGTATGTTCGAGTGGTGGATAGCAATGGTTTGCCCTAAGGAAGAGATTGAACAAATCTCACGCTTTAAAGACCTCACCGAGGAGCAGAAGGGTATGCTTCGCGCGGCAAGAAAAGAGCCTGGAAACTATACCGAGGGCGTTGTGCTATCTGACAACCTGCAATGCTTGTTCAGAAACGTGCCGCCACCGTTAGCCCTGGCACTTGCCATGACTGAAAAGCACGAGAAGCAACAGCGTGCTGAGATTATGAAGTCTCAGCATTGCTCCGAGTTGGAAGCGGTGTTTACTGTTGCTGATGGTTTAGGGTCGACGAAGTAGGGAAGGCATTTACAGCTCCCTATAGATTTTTGGGCCAACGAGAAAATTAGCACACCCTCAAAAAGGAGGGTGTGCTCTCAAGTTTATCCGGCTTCGACACCTTGCTTGCTATGACGATGTACCCAGTGGTACAGCACGGGCAATACAAAAAGTGTTAGCAACGTCGACGAAATAATGCCCCCAATCACAACAGTTGCCAGAGGCCGCTGCACTTCAGCGCCAGTTCCCGTATTGAGTGCCATGGGTACGAAACCGAGGCTGGCAACCAGTGCAGTCATTAATACTGGACGCAATCGAATTAACGCTCCATCAACAACTGATGTTAGAAGATCACCTTTTTCATGCCAGAGGTCACGAATAAAGGCCAGCATCACTAAACCGTTGAGCACGGCGACTCCAGATAGGGCAATAAAACCAACGCCTGCCGAAATCGACAGTGGCATATCCCGCAACCATAGAGAGAGAACACCACCGGTTAGTGCTAAAGGTACGCCAGTAAAAATAATTAACGCATCTTTGAGCGAGCCAAAGGCCATCACCAAAATTCCTAAAATCACGAGGAGTGTAATGGGAACCACTATGGCTAAGCGCTGGCTAGCCGATTCAAGCTGCTCAAAGGTTCCGCCATAATCAAGCCAATACCCTGGAGGAATCTTTGCTTCCTGTTGAATTCTATTTTTGACGTCGTTCACGAAACTGCCCAAATCGCGACCACGTACATTTGCCGTCACTACTACGCGCCGCTTACCATTTTCCCTACTGATTTGTGCGGGTGAAGGTTGAATATTCAACGTAGCAACTTCTTCAAGAGGGATATAGTCACCATTGGGGAGTGGAACAGGTAAGGACATGAGTCCCTCTATATCTCGCCTAAGCATTTCGGGTAAACGAACAATCAGCTCAAAACGGCGATCACCTTCATATAGAATACCTGCGGACTCGCCTCCAATCGCTGTAGCAATCCAATCTTGCAGTTGAACGACGTTGAGGCCGTAACGACCGAGCGTTTCTCTTTTTGGTATAACGGATAATGAGGGTAATCCTTCTACTTGCTCCATACGGGCGTCAGCCGCACCTTCGATTGAGTTAACAATCTGCAAAATATCATTAGCGGTAAACATCAACTGGTCTAAATCATCGCCAAATATTTTTATTCCGAGATCTGCTCGAACACCCGATATAAGTTCGTTAAATCGCATTTGAATGGGTTGAGTAAATTCATAGTTATTACCCGGAATTCTTTCCAAAGCCTCTTCCATTTCTTCAAGTAATTCACTCTTTGATTTTGAAGGGTCACTCCATAGATCACGAGGTTTAAGAATGACAAAAATATCGGCAATGCTGGGTGGCATAGGGTCGGTGGCCACTTCAGGTGTTCCAATCCGCGAAAAAACCTTGTCCACTTCAGGAAAGCTTTTAATGCGTTTTTCAAGGATTTCTTGCATCTCAACGGATTGCTCCAAACCTGTGCCGGGTATCCGTAAAGCCTGAAGCGCAATGTCGCCCTCATTCAATTGCGGAACAAATTCAGAACCTAATGTCGTCGCCAGCCAGAGGCTAAATGCGACAAGCATTGCTGCAAATGAGACAACCAGCCAACGGAACTTAAAGGCCAAGAGCAATGCTGGGCGGTAAAACCTTTTGGTGGCAGACAGCACCGCACTTTCTTTTTCACTGATTTTTCCGTTCATGAATACCGCCACAGCGGCAGGTACAAGCGTTAGAGACAAAACCATGGCGGAAATTAACGCCATCACCACGGTTGCGGCCATGGGGTGAAACATCTTGCCTTCGACGCCGGTAAGCGTAAAGATGGGGATGTACACAACCGTAATAATTGCCACACCGAATAAACTGGGTCTTATTACCTCCGACGTTGCTTCAAAAACTATATTCAACCGCTCGCGTAATGCCTGAATACCCCCATTCTGTTTTTGTGATTCCGCAAGCCGACGAACGGCGTTTTCAACAATAATGACGGCACCATCAACTATTAGCCCAAAATCAAGTGCACCAAGGCTCATTAAATTAGCGGAAACACCCGTCTTAACCATCCCTGTTATTGTCATCAACATAGATAGCGGTATCACAGCAGCGGTAATTAACGCTGCACGGAGATTGCCAAGTAGTAAAAACAACACAACAATGACTAATAATGCGCCTTCAACAAGATTTTTAGTGACTGTTGCAATGGCTTTGTCGACCAGCGTTGTGCGGTTATACACAGGCTCTGCGACCACTCCTTCTGGTAGTGATATCTGAATATCTTCGAGTTTTAGTGCGACATCTCGAGCAACCGTTCGGGAATTTGCGCCAATTAGCATCATGGCAGTGCCCAGTACGGTCTCCACGCCATCACGCGTCGCGGCACCAGTGCGAAGTTCTTTGCCAATAGCGACTTCGGCGATGTCATGAATTTTCACTGGAATCCCGTCGTTCTGCTTGATGATGACATCTAGAATTTCTTCAATAGTCGCTAGTTGCCCTGGAGCACGAACCAATAATTGCTGGCCATTTTTCTCAATATAACCTGCGCCACGGTTTTCGTTATTTGCCCTTAATGCATTAGCAATGTCATTGAAACTTACTTCGTGATACAAAAGCTTTTCTGGAATAGGCGTAACATGATATTGCTTGTTGTAACCGCCGATACTATTTACCTCGATAACACCTTTTACTTGTGCAAGTTGTGGCTTAATAATCCAATCCTGAATTTCTCGTAAAGCTGTTGCCGTGTAAGGTTTTCCATTAGTCATGCGTGCATCTGGGTTGGCTTGAATTGTGTACATAAAAATTTCGCCAAGCCCCGTGGATATTGGTCCCATTTCTGGCTCCAGGCCCTGTGGTAGTACACTTTTGATCGCACCAAGACGTTCATTAATAAGGTTGCGTGCGAAGTAGATGTCCGTACCTTCTTCAAAAACAACAGTAACTTGAGATAAGCCGTAACGCGAAAGCGAGCGAGTATGCGAGAGACGAGGTAAACCCGCTAAAGCTGTCTCGACCGGATAGGTAATACGCTGCTCCGCTTCCAATGGCGAATAGCCAGGTGCAGTTGTGTTAATTTGTACTTGCACATTGGTAATATCAGGCACTGCATCAATGGGTAGCTTTTGATAGCTCCAAATTCCAAGAGCGAAAATTACTAATATAAAGCTCAAAAACAGATAGCGCCGCTCAATAGCGAGACGCAAAATAGATTCAATCATGTTGCGTCTCCTAGTCGTTATCTTCGGCTTCGGATTTCAAAATATCCGCTTTAATTAAGTAGCTATTTTCTGATACGTATTCAGTTCCGCTGTCGAGGCCTGAAAGTACCTCAAAAAAGTTATCGTCCGATTTCCCTAACACTAACGGAGTGAACTCATAACTCTCGTTGTTTTTTACAAATACGCCAAATCGTCCACCCAGTTCCTGAACAGCTTCTTTTTTCACGGTCAATGCAACATCAAATTGACGTGTATGGATTTTACCCTTGGCAAATTGCCCTGGTGATAAATTTAAATCGGTGTTGCTCAGTTTTACACGAGCGAGGGCATACGGTTTGTCTGCTACTGGAATCACATGTGTAACAAGAGCTTCGAGGGATTGGTCATTTATAACGACCAGAATAGTTTGGCCTTTATTTACCTTTTCTTGTTGAGCGGGGTAAACGCGAAACTCCAGCCAAGCAGTGTTTAAATTCACGATGGTAAATAATTGTCGCTCTTGAGTGAGTTCTCCAGGGTTCGCCTGACGTTGCACAATCAGACCGGTTGCTGGTGCATGTAACGGATAGTCCTTTAGGCTTTCATTTGATTCTATTGTTGCTAGCCGATCACCTTCTTTTACCGTATCACCAATCGAAACATTCACTGACTTGATAACACCGGGAAAACGCGCATAAATTTCATGAGTGTTTTCTGGTGCTTGTGTTAGTTCTCCATAAACCGTAATGGTTTGACTGAGTGTTCCTGGTGATGCAAATGTCGTGACAATGCCAACTTTCTCAGAGAGGTCGTCATCGATATGACTGGCCGTCTCTTCATGTTCTTCTCCGTCGTTGTCTTCATCCGCCAGAATGTTCTGTATTGGCGAAACAACGCCAAGTAGCAGTGATAGTATGAGTAAATAGTTTTTCATTTTCGATTACCTGTTAGATCAGCTTGAAGCCGAATCAATAAAATAGCGTTAAAATTTGTTTACTTTGTTAATGCTTCACCATACTGCGAGCTGGACAAAGGCTCTGCTGTGAGCTGTTCGATTTCGGCTCCATACGTTAATGCGGATGAAGCGGATTCGATCAGGGTGCGCTTGGCACTTAGCAATTCCTGTCTGGCGGAAACATATTCAAGATAGCCGTAACGGCCACGTTGGTACGCCGCCTGTATTTCTTTGAGCGCTTCTTCTAACGCAGGAATAATAGAGTTTTGAAGCTCCCTGGCTGCAAGAATGGCCTGCTTTCTATTGTGGTATGCGCGAAATAACTGCGTGTGCATGTTGAGTAATGAAACTTCCTTTTGAACAAAGACTTCGTTGCGTTGAGCAAGTGCAGTAGAAACCGCGCCGGAGTTTCTTTTCGATGAAAAGAGCGGCATGCTAAAACCTGCAACCAGGGCTGTATCGTCATTTTCCTGAAAACGGCGCACACCAACCGACCAGTTAATGTCAGCTTTCGACTGTGTTCGGGCAAGACGTACTTCCGCTTCTTTGAGACGCTCTTCTGCTGCAAAGACTTTGATAGCCGGGTTATTTTTCATTTTGGTATAGAGCCTGTCAAAATTAACATCCGTACCAAAGTGGAACAAATCACCATCAATGGCTGCAAATTTTGGCGACGTTTCTCCCCAAAGTGCCGCGAGTGACACTTTCAGATAAGCGAGCTGCTGTTGAGTGGAGAGTAGTGTGAGTTGTGCTTGCGAGGCCGCAGCCTGGGCGCGTTTTACTTCGGCATCTGGTGTTGCGCCTGCTTTAGCGCGTTCTTTTACGATGTTTAGAGTCTGGTTAGAAAGCTCACTTGCTTCTTTCGCCAGGGATACCTGCTCTTGTGCAGCGAGTACATCCACATAGCGCCGGGTTACTTCACCCAGCAATTCCAGTGATTCCACCTGTCTCTGTGCATCGAGAACGGAGCGACTATTAGAAACGATGCCCCTGCGCGCAGCGCGCTTATCGCCCAATTCCAGTACGGAAGAGAGCGAAATGGTTAGTTCAGCACCATCAAAGCCGCTGAGTTCGTCGGAGCCCGCAAAATTTTCTGCTTCCAAACCAAGTTCATAAGCCGGTTTTAAATTTGCCGTTTCCAACTGCCCAGTTAGCGCTGTGTTACGAAAGTCAAAAACCTTGAGGGAAGGGTTCTGTTCTAGAGTACGCTTCAGTGCGGCGTTTAGCGTGAGGGTACTGTTTGTGGCTTGAGCCTGAGCAAGAGGCAGTTGTCCGCCTACAATCAGACCGATAAATACCAGCTTTTTAAAGCTGATTCTATTAAATCCAGCGCTTGTAGAGCGCACAGCCTTGGGCGGTTCCGTAGATTCCGCCCTGCTGAAAATGGATGAGCTACCCGATAATAAAGTAGCGACAATATTTCGCGTTTGCATAAATCAAAATCCGATTTTAATGAACGATCGTGCACAGTGATTAGCCTGTTACCGGTAATGGTTTACAGTAATAGCTGCGCGCTGATAAGTATCAGAAATGGCTTATACGATGGGAGGAGGAGTCGGTGGTGCCTGTGCGAAATTGAGGGTGTGAGGGTCGTAAGCTGAAAATCTCTGGTCGGTCATATCACAGTTCATGATGGTGAGATGCCCTGAGATGTTGATGCAGTGACCGTGACAACAATGCTGGCAGCGGTTGTCATTGTCATCTACGTCTGGCGAAAGAGAATCACTGCTATCTAAAATATGTGCATATTTCTCCCCGAGAGGATGCTCTCCATCCACAGAATCCACTGCGCCTTCGATACCCATAAAGAGTAACGAAAAAACAAACAAATATAGGATGACGGGTCGCAACATAGCTAACAAGTCTATACTGTCCTGATTACGGGAAACAGAGTTATTGTACTGGAGGTGTTCAATTTTCAATTGCTCATTTTAGTTTAATTGTGCTGTATTTGGTTGTTTTGATGGTTTTTTTGCTTGAAAAAGTCGAACGGTTCCCAAGAATGTGGGTACAAATCTACTATTTTCTACATCAGTGAATCCGGTTTCTTTCATATGGTTTGGTAATGTACCTTTAACGCTGTCGCGTGTCGTTTCAAAACCGTCCAGTAGTTGAACGATGAAAAACATGAGTCGTTGGATACGCGATGACGGCTTTCCCCAATCCGCGATATGCAGCCGGCCTCCCGGTTTAAGGACACGAAGAATTTCGGCCAAGGCTTCGCGTTTTTGGTGGGTTGTCAAATGATGAAAGAACAGGCTCGAAACAACGATATCGAAAGTCTGTGCGTTATCCGGTAGCTGTTGTGCATACCCTTGCTGGAAACTAATTTGACTGCCAATGGCAGCCACTTTGCTATTCGCCCGCTCAAGCTGCACTGGATCGGCGTCCAACCCCTTGATACGAAGCTTTTGCTCGCGTTCTGCGAGTAGATAGGTCAATGTGCCGGTGCCACAGCCAACATCGAGAACATGCTCCCCAGCTTGAGGGGCCGCTAATTCAACCAATTTATTTTTAAACATTCCTTCACGGGTGGTCAGCCGCACTACTAAGTCATAAAAGCGTGTTAAAGCGTGATATTTCAACGCGGGTATATAGGATTGCTGGCTGTGTGATTTCATAGACTCAAACGCTCGCCGTCAGGATTTCAGTTGCAAAATGCGGCGAGCGCCATTTAGAACGATCAAACCGATCAAAAAACCAATCACTAGATCCGGGTAGCGTGAACCAGTCAATGCAACTAATAAACCAGCCCCGATAACCCCAAGATTAGCAATCACATCGTTGGCTGAAAAAATCCAACTGGCCTTCATGTGGGCTCCGCTGTCCTTTTGTTTGGCAATGAGCACCAGGCACAGGGCGTTGGCCGCCAGTGCCACGCAGCCAAAGCTCATCATGAGCATCGACTCCGGTTCACTGCCAAACAAAAATCGCCGGATAACTTCACTCAACGCACCCAGTGCAAGCAGCATCTGTAACCAGCCTGCAAAGTGCGCGGCACGCAGCTTCATTTGAGCACTATGCCCTACCGCATAGAGCGCTAGGCCGTATACGGCAGCATCAGCAAACATGTCCAAGGAATCGGCAATTAATCCAGTCGACTGTGCAACCCAACCGATGCTGATTTCTACCCCAAACATGAGGGCATTGATCGCTAATAGCCACTTGAGTATCCCGGCCTCTTTTTGATTGACGGCATCCGCTGAGGCCACAGCCTGAGATAATTCACTGCTGCCAATATCTTGGGTGTGTTCAAGCACAGCCCCTAGGCCCAATGATTCGATACGTGACCGTATGGCTTCCAGATTATTATCATAAAAGACCTTGAGTTTTCGATGGGGCGTATCAAATTCAAGGGCGATTCCTGGCCCAAGATCATCCAACGCCATGCGAATCATTCGCTCTTCAGACGGACAATCCATCTTGGGCACCGAGAACTGGCTGACAAATCCACCGTTCGGTTGTGTGTCTGTAATAGGTGAAGGGGCAGCGTCGGCTTTTACCTGATCGGCGCATTGCTCTGTGCAACTTTCTTTCATGTGAACACTCTTGTACTTTGATAGTATCGGAGTATAGACTCTATAGTTGCTATAGAGTCAAGCGTTGGAGAAAATGATGAAAATTGGTGAACTCGCCAAATTGACCGGGTGCTCTGTGCAGACAATACGCTATTATGAAAAAGAGAAGCTGCTTCAATCAAAAGCGCGTAGTGAAGGAAATTTTCGTCTGTATGATGCCTCAGCTGTTGAACAACTTATGTTTATTAAACACTGCCGTAGCCTTGACCTTGCTTTATCAGAGGTTCGTCAGTTGATTGAATTAAACCAATCGCCTGGTACGCATTGCGATGATGTGAACAAGATGATTGATAACCATATTGAGCAAGTAGAGCAGCGCATGATGGAGCTAGAAAGGCTTCGACAACATCTAACATCACTACGGGATAGCTGCTCAACTAACCGCACTGTCGAGGAGTGCGGTATTTTGAGAAACTTGTCGGCAAAGCAACTGGAGAATCCGTGAAGCCTATTCCTTGTTATTGGACGCTATGCCTGCCGTATCGAATTCCTCCTAACTTTCGACCGTAGTATGACCACAGCGAAAGCGAGTAGTATCAGTGCCTGGGACAATACTCCCTGCCATGTTGAATTAACGCCAATCCATTCAATTGAAAAACTAACCGGCAATGGTGAAATATCGATAAAAGCAGCTTCTTGAAGAGCTGATACAGCCTTGCCCATTAGTACGAACGAGAGGGCCAATAATAAATAGGTGGTTGTCGCGAAGAAGCGAGCTATGGGGAGCTTGATTGAATACTTGATCAATACCCACGCCAACACGAAGAGTATAATTGTGCCGAGAAAGAACCCCCCTGCGACATAAGAAAATTGAGCATCAACAGATTGTGTCAGCAGCGATTGGTAAAAAAGAATCGTTTCAAATATTTCGCGGTACACTGCGATAAATGCAAGGGCGGTTAATCCCCAGAGGGTTCCAGACTTAAGTTTGGTATTAATATGTTGCTGGATATAGGCTTGCCATTGCTCAGCATGAGTTTTGTCATGCATCCAGATGCCGACATAAAATAACACCACCGCGGCTAACATCGCGGCGACACCCTCCATTACTTCCCTACTGGCACCGCTTATACTGATTAGTGTTTGGGCTACCAGCCATGTGGCACCACCAGCGAATAGCGCGGAAATCCACCCAGCATGCACATACTTTAGTGCATCCCGGCGTTGCGTTCGTATCAGCACTGTCGTTAACGCAATAATGACTAACAGCGCTTCCAAGCCTTCGCGTAGCAGAATCACCAAACTCGCTGAAAAAAGCGTTCCATTCGATAGGGCCGATTCAGTTAAAAGCCGTTCGGCTTGATCCAATTGATTGAATGCATTGGACATCACGCTGTCCAATTCGGGGTCATTTTGTGGCTGGCTGATAGCATGACGAAGTTTAATCAAGGTGGTTTCAATACTTTTCCGCAATGCTTGATTTCTTGCATCCAGGTTGTTTTCAACTAATTCAAAACCATCCAGGTAAGCGCTAACAGTGAGATTGTGTGCCCGATCATATTCGCCCATGTGGTACGCAGATTGCGCTGCTTTAAGCCGTTCTCGGGTGACAGTTAATGGTGTGCTCTTTGCGACAAACAATGAGTCCGGGTTGGCTCGAAGTTGTTCAACGACATTTATATGCTTGTCGGGCAGCTCTTTGGCTAACAATGTGGGACTATAGTTTACAAGTTGTTGCAGAGAAATGACGGGGTCGGCTTGAGCGAGAAGTTGCTCAGATGGCTGGAAAGCAAGGCTACCCACATAGAACGCCAGTGACCACTTCTGTTGGTCGGTTAATTGATCAAAAGCAGGCATAGCCGTGCCGTCGATACCGTTGGCAATCGCATCATATAGGCCGAGGATGGATCGGTTTAATGCGCGTTCTTTGTCAGTGAAATCAGTAGGGGATGGCTCTAAATTTGCAGCTGCAATTCCATCTCCCTGTCCGGTTACACCGTGGCAGCTAGCACAGTTGTTTTCATACATCTGTTGCCTTTCAGCTATCGCCATTAGCGCAGTGGGCAGAGATGATTGTGGTGCCAGTGTCAGTACTGAATACCTCAATTCAGCGGTTAACACTCGCACGGTATTGATGCTTTGTTTGTTCTGGATAGATGATTGAAGCGACTTTGCTTGGTGGACAATAGGTTGGAGCTTGCTAAAAGATTCAGCTACACGCGAGATTTTCGTAGTAATTAGGCTGGAGAACTCCAGCATCTCCTGATACTCTCCATTGTCAGTTATCTGACCGTCGTTGACAGCTTCGGAGTAATCAACACCGATATATTCTGCTAATTGTGCAATCTGCCGCAGTTCCACCAGGTGATCTTCGGATGCGGCAAGGCCCACGATTGACCAAGATACGAACACAAATAAAAAGCAAAACGCATAAATACGCCTAATAGAATGCTTTCGTTCAGATGAAAGGGTCATTACAAGCGATGGCATATGGGTTTTTCCTCTAGCTAACTGATAATTATTCGCAATTGTAATGTCTGTAGTAGCTATAGAGTCAAGCTGAGTTGCAGGTGATATTCAAAGTATCAGTGGCCTGGTGTAGGCATGCTACTAATGATTGGCTAAGGTATTATTCGCCGGTATTTGGACAAATGGGTCTTGCTGTCCGGCAGCGCGAATGGCTGTTAGTGCCCGATTCTTCCTGCGGTTCTTTAGAGCCTAATCCAATTACGAGAGGTAGGTTAACGTAGTGTTCTAGGAACCTGGTTAATGAATAACTACAGTCCGGTAATAAGCGCTTATGCTGCTTCTTTAGCATCAGCCGAATCGTAGATACGTTCAAGAATATGGGTCTTATTTTGAACTTTAAGGCGGTATTGTTATCGGATATGCTACTATCCTAGTGTTGGTATTTGGGTTCAAATTATTTATGTGCCTTCATCGCAGGGTCATTGTAATTTTCATACTTGCATTTTTCTCATGCCAGTTAGTTATGGCGAGTGTGGCAGACCCCTGTGCGTTATATTCAGAAACCACGCATAGCCAACTTCAAAATTCGATAATTGAAGGTGTTTCAGGTGAGGAGGACTTGGAGTCCATCACCATAGGGCTAGCCATACAAGAATGTGAACACTGTTGTCATAGTTCTGGCCATAGTCATTTTTTGTCATTTTTCTCGCCAATACCTGCCGATACTGTAGGTAGCAAATCTACTTTATTGTCTAGTCATAACGTAATCTATCAGTCCCGCTCGTTAAGCCCCTTGCATCGCCCCCCGATCATAGCCTGATCATTTTTAGTCAAATTAGCCCCATTGTTTAGAAACGCTTAATCCGTGTTTCATCATTCGGTGATGATTTTGGAGAGTGAAATTGAATTTCTAGTCTATGGGTGCCAAGACTTAACTGCTTGCTAATAGGGGCAAGGTTATGATTCAAAGTAGAGTGGAAGAAAAGTCAGCTGAATGTCATTTTCGAGCAAGCCGAATATATTTTATAGGCGGTAATGGTTGGTATTTTCTAACGCGTGAGGGAATTAGTTTTGGGCCATATGTTTCAAAAGCTGAGGCCGAGAATCATGTGTCACTATTTCTTTTTATGCTTGAAAGGGGGCGACTATGGTGGTAATTCGCTGTGGTCCCCAAATGGCGTAATTATTAGCGTCAGATAATCTCGTATTTTTCAGAGGCCGAGTATCTCATATATCGTCCTCCCCATCCCCGAGCACGCTTTTTTTGAGTACGCGGTTTTCCATAAATACCTCAGCCAGCGTTTCCTTCAGCGCAGCGGTTTCAGCACGTAAACCTTTGACTTCGCCGGGGGTGGCTTCACGAACTGTATCGCCTGACAAGCGCTTCTTACTGGCTTCCAGAAAGTCCTTTGACCAACGATAATAAACGTTGATATTGATACCTTCCCGGCGGCACAGTTCGGCCACACTATCCTCACCACGCAATCCTTCGAGTACATTGCGGATCTTTTCTTCAGACGAATAATGTTTACGAGTAGCGCGACGGATGTCACGTACAGTTTTTTCAGCACCGGGTTTTCTAGTCATCATCATTTCCTCTTCGAGTAAACGATGAACCAAAAACCTCTCTTAATCAAATCGCCAATCTGGTCCAACTAGTGCTGACGGGGTACAAATGAACCGCGAACAACAAATATTCTGGAGCATACCGGATTAAAAAATACGGCTGAGACCCATCGAAATAAGGAATTCTGTCTGGTGTTAGTGGAATTTTTTTGGTTAGAGAACGTGACGATTAAATGTGAGCTTTAGTTTGGGAAAAACTGAGGCCATTTAGATTCCTTAATTGATCTTCCCCCTGTTAGATGTCGCTTGTGCCTAGCGTGAATTGTCGACGTTTTGTGCTTCATTTTTTTTAAAATTTTTCTGTTGTTCGTTCTTACTGCTTGAATATGCAAATCTTAGTGTGTATGATAATTATTTGCATTATAGTGACTTGCTACAACTATTTTGATGTGGGCATATGGGAGATTTTTTCATGCTTAAATTCCGAGGGCCTCTGTTTGCAGCGGCTATTTTTCTGGCCAATTACTCTTTCGCAGAGGGTGGTTATGTAGAGGAAGTAACAATCATTGGTGATCGAGGTGATGCTCAACAATTACCAGGCTCCGCTTTTGTCGTTGATGAGCGAGCGTTAGCGAAGTTTGAGTACACCGATATAAATCGTATGGTGCGCCAAGTACCTGGGGTTTATCTACAGGAGGAGGACGGGTTCGGCTTACGACCGAATATCGGAATTCGTGGTGCTGGCGCTGAGCGTTCTGAGAAGATAACGTTGATGGAAGACGGTGTGCTAATTGCTCCAGCCCCGTATTCTGCCCCTGCAGCCTACTATTTCCCGGTAGCAGGCCGTATGAGTGGAGTCGAAGTGTTGAAGGGGGCGAATATTCTGCGTCACGGCCCCTCAACAGTAGCGGGTGTAGTTAACCTCATCTCGACCCGTATCCCTGATGAAGCCGGTGGTCAGATTAACCTTGAAGCCGGCGAATATGGCAGCAATCGTATTACTGCCAACTATGGTAACAGCGGAGAAAATTGGGGTTGGCTAGTAGAGACTCATCAGCAGGAGAGCGATGGTTTCAGAGACATTGATCGATCAAACAGAGATAGTGGCTTTGATATTGAAGACTATGTGATCAAGGCAAGAATCAATAGTGATAGTCATGCCCCTATCTATCAGCAACTGGATATTAAACTTCAGTATTCAGAAGAGATGTCTAACGAAACTTATGTTGGCCTCACAGACGCTGATTTCGATACTGATGTAAATCGTCGTTATGGTCTGACCGAACTTGATCAGATGAATACTCGTCACAATGGCGCCAATCTTCGTTACCTGGCCAAGTTCAATGAGCAGTTCAGCCTGACCACTACTGCTTACTACAACAAATTCAAGCGCGACTGGTTCAAGGTCGACAAGATTGATGGTGGCAGCTTCGGTAGTATTATCGATGCAGCAAATGTCGGGGATCAAAACGCCCAAGACATTCTAGACGGTATTGCTGATGCCGAAATAAGCATCAAACACAATAACCGTGAATACCTGAGTAAAGGTGTTCAGTTGGTTGCTGACTGGACGATAGCGGATCACCAACTGCAAGGGGGGATGCGCTACCACGAGGATAATGTCGACCGCTTCCAGCCCGCAGAGGTCTACCAGCAGACTAGTGGTGAGATGATCTTTGACTCGATCAGCAACCCCAACTCCAGTAATAACCGTGTAGAAGAAGCGGAAGCCCTAGCCCTGCACCTGATGGATGTCTGGAGTGTTACCGATGCGCTGCAGTTGACCTTGGGTTTGCGTTACGAAGATATTGAGACTGAGCAGCGTCGTTACAGTGACATTGTTCGTAGCACGAGCAGCGTCACTGCGGAAAATAGCGTGGATGAGCTGCTGTGGAGTGTTGGCGTCACCTATGATTTAAGCAATCAGTGGCAGCTACTAGCTGGTACGCATACAGGATTTGCACCGACGTCTCCGGGGGCTCAGGAGAATATTGATCCGGAAAAGAGCACTAACTATGAAGCTGGTATACGCTTTCAAGGCGATAACGTGAACGTTTCTGCCATCGCCTTTTACAGCGATTACGAAAATAAGGTCACCAACTGCTCGGTGGCGTTCCCCTGCGGTGAGTTTACCAGCGGTTCGGAGAGCGAAGGGGAATCGGAAATTAAGGGGCTGGAGTTGGTCCTGAATAGCAGCCTTTACAAAAATAGTGACCTTAATATTCCGCTGATGGTGAGCTACACCTACACCGATGCTGAAATTACCGATGCCGCCGAATCAAACAACCAGGATGGCGATGTACTGGCTTATGTGCCGGAAAATATCTTGAATGCGCAGATCGGCTTTGAACTCGCATCGGGCTGGAGTACCTATTTGAACGCCAGCTATGTCGACGAAATGTGCATCGAAAACAGTTGCGAGCGTAGCGGTGTCGATGACACCTTCCTCACAACGGATGATGTGCTGGTGTTTGATTTGGCCACACATTACCAGGTTAATGAAGCAACAAGTGTCTATCTGAAAATGGACAACCTGTTCGATGAGCAAGGTATTGTGGCACGCAGTCCGGGAGGGGCTCGTGCGAGCAAACCACGTACAGCGACTGTTGGTATGAAAATCTCATTTTAAGACTTGAGGCTTCAGTTTTAAGTAACTGATTTCCAATTAGGTCTTAGTTGCGTGTAGTCTTAGCTGTTGTAGTCCAGACTTGATCTGACAGTTACCGATTTTTCAGATGGTGTTTGTCAGGTTAGGTCAGGTTCAGTTCATGAACTTTTCTGATCCATCTTTTTAAACCTCTGTCGATAAAATCCTTTTAAGTGTTAAAAACTTACTTCTCTATCGGAAAGATTTTCTGTCGTTCTGGTTGGGTGGTCGGTTAACAATAGGAGTAACGAAACCTACTTAAGAGGGACGACGGTGCCCAAGCCGCAGATTAACATTCTGTTCGCCTTAACAGTTTTATTTACTGTGATACTTTCCACAGCTTATGCGGAAGATTTTCCGGTATCTATTATTGCTATTTCATCCGATCAGCGGCCATTCCTGCCTATCGACTGGAATGGTTTTGGAACTACCGGAAACCAACCTAAATTTACGCTTCTTAACCTCAATAGTGTCCAGTCTATAGAGGAGCGATTGGGTAAGGGGTTACCTAATGATCCTAAACAGGCGCGCGCAACGGTCGATCAACGCATTGCACAGATAGGCCGTTCTCAGTTAGATGCCGAGTTACGCACTGCTTATCTTCCTCTGGGCACTATGATGGCGTATGGCCTTGACCGTTATCCAGTAATTATTTTCGATAAGCGAGAGGTGATCTATGGAATGACCGATCTCTCTCTAGCCATCAATCGGCATCGTCAGTGGCTTAAAGATAAAAATGGAGGGGGTAATTGATGAATAAAGTTATTCAAGTAGTCATGCTATTTGTGCTGTTGCAAGGATACAAACTACAGGCCTTTGAGGCAGAACCGACGACGATAACAACTGCGGATATTGTTGGAGCAATTACGCTGGATCGTTCCTGCTTGAACTATTGCATTACTGGCGTCTGTGTCTGGCTGCGTTGCAGTATTTATGAATGTTCTATCGAGACCAGCATCCGAGTCGCACACTACAATCCGGATCTGGTGGTGAGTGTCTACGACGAGCCCGGCGATAACCCATGGCAGGAGATGGAATCCATATTTGGCTCGTTAGATTCAGGAATAGTCAGCGGGATCGTCAGTACCTTTCACGGTGCCTTCGTGGGAGGAGGGCATCGAACCGAGGGTGGGAATCCGGCGACGGATCAGAGTCTGCGATTTAAAGAAGTGACCGCGATTGGTCACCCGTTCTCCTCAGTTTCTGACTTTATTGGCAACACAGGGTATTACTGCCCGTCCGAAGCCGAGTCTTTTAATCCCTACCTGCTCTCTTCTCTGGATGCATTGACCTGGCGTCTTGGTTTGCCCGAGATGTTGTATTTGCAAAACCTGCTACCCGGTCGGCGTGTCGTGGGCGATGGAATCCAGCAACAATGGGGGCCGGTTTGGCCGCGTACAGGATTTATCAATCAAAAGGATGATGCCAAGGCGGCTGCGGTTGTTGCACAGCGGGCTGGCAATATCGTTACCCAAACCCGCCAACCTCATATTTATAACGCACTTGATGGCAATGGCTATAACCGTACCTGGTTGCCCGGTGAATTGGTTGAGAACGATCCGGATACGGGGGTATGGCAAATGCTGGCACCTGAAGTCGATGAGCAATGTTATGCCTTTGGTGAAAACGATGTGTTGAGTACTTCGTGGTCCCAGGGGCGTCATTCTGAAGATAACCGATACGCGTTTACCTTGTGGCGTCCCTACGAGTGTTGTGAGGCAAAAGGTGCTTACTTATTCACTGTTCCGGTGAGGGTTTGTTTATGATTGCCAAACATACAACCACGCGGTTCTGTCGCCGGTTGGTTATCCTGGCGGTTAGTGTTATGACGTGTCATTCGCTAATTGCCGCAGAAGCGCCAAGCGACGATAGCCTGTTTTACTACAAGATTGGTGGGGGGCGGGATATTGCTATTCCTCCCAGCCTGAATATCACTACGATTGATTTATCACTAAGCGGACAGGCCTCTGCTCTCAGTTGCAGCGGTTTTGATCCAATGGTGGCTATTGAAAGTTCACTGGACAATTTGCGAAATGGTGTCGATAACGCTGTTAATGCCATTGAATTGGCAGCCACAGCCGCGATAGCAAATTTGCCTGGTTATATTCTTCAAAAGGCAAATCCTGGCCTGTATGACCTGTTTCAAAACGCCTTATTGCGCGCCAACGAATCCTTTTCGCTGGCCACTAAAAGCTGTGAGCGTATCCAGTACGAGATCGCCAATAACACAAACCCTTTTGATGAGTGGATTACAGTCAGTTGGGGCGACTCCTGGAAGCGGTCGGTGGGAATTGGTGGAGCCAATATCCATGATGCGGTCGACGATGCAGAAGATGCGCCTAACGAGGGAATTGAATGGGTAGGTGGCCTGAGGGCGGGTGGAGTTAACCAGCCGCCGATTCGGGTGCTGTCAGATGTTGCCAAAGCTGGATTGAATATATTGTCGCAACGGCCTCCCGAAACAAGTAGTAACTTGCCTGGTAGCGCACCTCTTGCTCAGCATTTTGCCGGTCCTAACGCGGTTGACCGGTGGATCAATAATGTACTGGGTGAGATTGAGGTAGGTCTCTGTGACAGCTGTACCAAAGGGACAAGGCCTGGAAAAGGACTGATTCCCTATATTGAGGAGACTACTGACGATATCGTGCAGCTGTTAGTGGATCTGGTTTCAGGTTCAACACAGCCTACACGGGTAAATCTGGAGCAAGTCGAAGCGCCGGGTATTGCGGTGACGCTGCAAGTCATTCTGGCGATTCGAAATCAATCTCCCGACGAAATATCCATTGTCATTAATAAGCTCGGCCAGGAAATTGCCGAAGCGAGGGTCATGGAGGAGGCGATGATCATTCGACGCTTGCTATTGGCTGGTCGCAAGGAGGGCTATGTCGCAGCGAATGAGATCGCGCAGCAAGAGGTAATCCAGGCGCTGGATGAGCTGGAAAGTGAAATCAGTAATGTGATTTTCGAGAAAGATGCCCGCGATAAATTTGTCACTTCGACCGTTGTAGAGCTATTGCTGCGGGACAATGCGATCCGCCAATCGTCTGTGAATACGCCTGCCACAGTACCGACTGACCCTCGTCCCTTGAAAAATGGTGGTGTGGAGCAATGAAATTTTACTCTGTAAAGAGGCAGTTTTTGTTCTGGGGGTATACCTCCGTTGCGTTGGTACTGTTACTCATAGTGGGCGTCGCGGTCAGTATCTGGGGGAGTTCGCAGCCTCCTCAGGCGATAAGTACACTGGTCGCGAACTTGCCGTTGGGTTGGTGGCGCGCTGTTATCTATAGTCTGCTGGTGCTGTGTTGGCCTCGGCTTGTCTGCCATCTTACCCGTCATCGTCGGCATGACTCTTCATCCTCAGTAAGCCGTCGCCCATTAGTTATTTTGATCATCCTTTACGAATGTTTGATTGTTCAGAATCCTTTAGCGGCTTTGCTGGGTTGGGTGGCTTAATAGTATGGCTGTTGATAGTACGTTAGAACTTTACACCACGCTATTTGGTTGGCTGTTTTATAACAGTATTTGGGACGTGCTGGTGGCTACCGGCATCGTATTTCTGCCGTTTCTGGGTATTCTTCTCGATACTATTATTCGTTCGTATGCGGGTGAAGATGCCGAGGAAGCGGGCAATACCACATTACGTATTGTCGAGGTGGAGTTCTTTGTGGCCTTCTTCGTGATCTTGATTGCAGCTGTACCGGCGACACCGCTGAATGCTGTCGATTTGTCGTTTACTCCACGCGCAGTCATTGGAACACCTGCACAGCCAGTGGCGACGGTCAATAACTCACGCACTACCTATGGGGGAGGCATTTCGTTTAATGCCGCACCGGTTACTGTGAGCGTGCCCGTGTTCTGGTATGCGGTGATGAGTTTTAGTTCGGGTTTTAATCGCGCAGTGATGGAAAATGTACCGCCCACTTTGGATTTTCGGGGGTATGTCGATGAATTGCGCGATGCATCCATTCAAGACCCTAATTTGCAACATGAGATCAACGATTTCTTTCGAGACTGTTTCGTTGAGGCGCGATCAAAATACTTGGCCGAACGTCCCAGCAGTGCAGCAATTACAGCATTGCTAAATCGTTATGGTGAGAGTGACCCTGATTGGATTGGCTCGCATGTGTATCAGGAAATACCGGGATATTACAATAGCATCCGTGCTGATACCGTCAGGGAAGGATACCCTTGGTCGGCCCTCAGGGACGTAGAGTGGGATGCGTCTAATAACCCTGTTTATGGAAAGCCATTCTGCACAGAATGGTGGCAAGGCATTCAACAATCAATTCTTAATGAGCTAGGTGATCTCGATTTACTTTCTGCTGCCGCTGAACCGGGGTGGGACCCTGCGCCACGTCGCGATACGGTTATACAAATTGCATTGATTAATTCTCCGCCGCGTTGGACTACTCGCGGCTACGACTTCGCCTATGGGAATCTGGTCGATTTCAGTGTTGGGGAACCTGGGGTGATGGTGTCGGTACAGAATGCCGCACAACAAGGTCTGGCTGCTTACGGCCTTGGAAAGACCAGTGTGTCTTTTGCCGCCTATTTGCGCGTATTTCTTGAAGCGGCACCCATGGTGCAAGCGCTGATCCTGATGGGACTCTACGCGCTGTTGCCGTTCTTTATCTTAATCAGCCGCTACAAGTTTTCTTTGTTGATTATTGGCGCATTGATTTTGTTCACAGTGAAGTTCTGGACAGTACTTTGGTTCTTTGCCTGGTGGGTGGATCAAAACCTGATTCAGGCGTTTTATCCCGACCCTGGCAGCGTGACCACGCTGTTTAGCACTGACCTCACGCTCAAGCGGATCATTCTTAACTTTCTCACTGGTGGGTTGTATTTGGTATTGCCGTTACTGCTATCCGTCTACCTGGGTTTGGCAGGTATTCGAGCGGCTTCTCAGCTCGATGGTGCTACCCAGGCGATCACCCGTGGCACAGCCGGAGCGGGGCGAATTAATCCCAGACTAGGAGGGCGTTTTAAGGGGAAGAAAGGGGCAAGTAAATGATGTTGTCAGCCAGCCTAACAGTTACCAACAGTCGCTATTGCTGTCTCAATAGCACCTTACATACCCGGATCAACGCTTCGGCGTGGTATGCAGTAATTCCTACGGGAGTACGGAATGATCTGTTTGTTCACTCACCCAACCGGGGAGCTTGTTGCCCCATTGGGTCGGCGGCTCTTTTTATCACATCAACTCATTGAATCAGGAGCACTGCTATGAGTAAACCAACTGAAAATACAACAACGTCCTCTGCTACTGCAGAAAACAATCGGTACTTCAACGAGTATGCCAATGGCATCGGTTATCTGAACAGCATTCGTGAATTCGGTGCTGAAGGTAAACCTGAGCGCTATGCAGCTCAAGTATCGGTTATCCAGGGGCCAGCGGATAACGTGCACTATGAATATCATGATCTCGTTATTTCGTCTGAAACCGTGCTCGGTGTTGTGTTAGAACACCGGGAAGCTATCGAAGCCGAGGATGCCAATGTGCTGATTCGCTTCAATATGGCTAACCCTCGTGCCAAAGCATTCATCTATAAACAAGGTGAACGTGCCGGTGAATTGGGGGCTGCGATAGGTGGCTTCTTGACGCGCATTCTCTCTATGAAAATCAACGGTGAACTGGTCTATGAAGACCAACGTACTTTTGATGATCATGAGGGCACGCCTCAAGTCGCAAATGGATAACACGCCACCAGGGCAGTATTGACCTAGCGTTAATATGCTGTCCATTTCATCCTTATGGGAACCACCGTTCCCATAAGGACCTGGTGTGTTCCCTATTCCTATGGGAGCACATTATGAAAACCGTTAAACCTTCGAATGAAATGTATTCTACCGAAACGGCATTCGAGCAGGAAAACCAACTGATTGCTGAAGCCAAACACTTGCTCTATGCACGATTGAAAAACCGTGACCAGGTGTTTAGTTCCCCGCATGAAGTACGCGACTATCTGCGCTTACAGCTAGCAGGCCAGCAGCGAGAAGTATTTAGCTGTCTGTTTGTTGATAGCCAACATAGGCTGATTGAGTATCGGGAAATGTTTGCGGGCACCATTGATGGTTGCAGTGTTTATCCCCGTGAAGTGGTCAAGGCCGCTTTGCAGGTGAATGCTGCTGCAGTGATTTTTGCTCACAATCATCCATCTGGAGTGGCTGAGCCCAGTCAGAGTGATAGAAATATCACACAACGGCTGAAAGAGGCTTTGTCATTGATAGATATCCGGGTATTGGATCACTTTATAGTAGGTGATGAGACAGTGGAATCGTTTGCTGAGCGAGGATTACTTTAGTCGATCAAACCCAATGCCCGTAGAACTTCGGTTTTACGGGCATTTCTATAACTTATTGTCGTAAAGGCCGTCAGCACGTTTTACCGGATCAATCTCACCGCTTCGATGGTTGTAATGAATAATGTTGTCGGTTGGGGCGTGATCATTTTCGTCATCGCCGCCATCGACTAGATCAATTAAAAATAGCAGGGTGCGCCAGCACAAACTGAGCATACCGACAATTAATGCGGCAATGAACAGATAAGATGTTTTGAGCCATTTCATCAGATTAGGCACCTTTTGCAGGGCGCTTAAAAATACAAGTAAGCTTTGCACTGCCTTTGGCGCAATTCACAAGCTCCCACTGCTGCTCACCTAATTTATTCAGCGTTTGGGTTAGTGCCCCGTCATTACCCAGTAAGGGGTAGGTTTTTACCAGATACTCCCAATTTTGCCCCGCTGTTGCCGACGTGGACAAAAGCAGCATGGCAAAGATACATGAGATGCGGAATGAGCTTTGAGTAAACATCCATTGTTCTCCTTAAGTGGGGAGTCCATGTAGGAAGCTACAATTATACTGTAAATGGTGTGATAAATGAGGTTCTGAGGTCACATTTTGGCAGTCAGTTATCAATATACTCGCGTAAAGCGCTCCATATAAGGTGAAGATCCAGGCTGGTTTCGTCGGCTATCTTGAGAAAACGCTCACGTTCCTCCAGTTGTTTATGGTGCTGCCAAAGCTTCCAGACCAGATGATCGGACTCTTCATCACATAGAGGTGGCCTGCCACTACCTACTCCACGAATGTTAAGAACGTTTCGGCGACGGGAGAACTCTGAAGCATGCATGCCAAATAACCGACGCATAAGAATCAATGGTGCGCCATGAAAAAGATAAATATCTTCTAATTCACGATCTTCGCGTTTGTCTTCCAACTCTTTTAGCTGTCTTGTCAGTGCTTTTTCATCTACGCCAACTTTGAGAAAGTAGCGGGCGCGGTTTATAAGCGATTTTTGTTCGGTGAGATTGAGTTTGGACAGCGTGGTGAGTAGTTCATCGGAAAGCTCTTGCGTTTCAAAATGAATAGAGTGAAGAGACTCTAGGGATGACATTAGTGTTTCGGCTGCAGAGCGACACATCTTATCCTCAAAATTGGCCATAAATCGTAACTCCATCGTTCCCTGACGGTTGGTCAGTCCATGTTGCTAGGTAGCAATTCCATACTATTGACAACGAAGAAAAAGAACGGTGAGAAACTTTTCAAAAAAGGAAGAAAGTTTTTATAAAACAACGGGTTAGAACCTAGGTTTAAAGGCATGGGTTTTGATGGATAGTAGGCAGTTAGTACTATGAAAATGAAGGCATGAAAGACTTGTATCCTATTCGATACCATGTTGATTCTTAAAAAGTTTTATTCTTAATGGAAAGAAAGAATATGGATTAGAACTGGTGCGAGTAGGACTATGGTAGTTTATCCACTGTGAAATATGCGGCCTTGTGATGCGCCTAATTCAGATCGTTAAGTACACCTTTTGCGCTGTCAGTATGATTTTAACGAGCTTGTTTGCTCTTTCTCTGTCGGGTGTGGCGTCCAGTGATGTCGTGATAGGGAATGGACTAAGTAAAAATCTGTTAGCAGCGGGTTTGTTTATCTTGATCGGATGCTGTGTAGATTTCGGTAAATATTTATTTTGGTCCGAAAGGCACCGTAGTCATTATTATGGGGCTATGGCTTTAGTTCTCACAGGGTTTTCGTTATTGGCTAGTTGCGCATTTTTCCTTTCCGCTGAATTCGTCGCCATTAACAACTCTCAATTAGAATCCACGGAATATAGGGTATTGCAAGAAAGGGCAGATGCGATTAGGCAGGAGATAAACCACCATGAGCGTTTGCTGGAGAAACGCCTCAATAGTGAGTTTCATCGACAGTGGGTCGAAGGGGAAAAAAACGCTGAGAGAATACGTGAACTAAAAGGTTCACTGGTAAGGCTGATGGAGCTATCTTCAAATGCAGGCAAGAATACGGCGTTGAATGAAGTGCCAATAACACGCTTTTTTGCGGTCTTGGGGCGGATTTTTGGTGTGAGTATAGAAACCGTTAGAAACTTCGGCTATGGACTACTGGCGTTGTTGTTGGAAGTCATTACATTAGGTGCCATTAGTTTAGCAAATTCGATGCGGCGCGAAGCTTTGTGCGCTGATAAAGAGACGGCCGATGCTATCAAGCCGGAAGCATCTGTCGATGACTCTGTGCAGCGAGAAAAGATAGTCAATCTTTCTAACGACATTATTCGAGGCCAGATACAGCCGGTCATTCGGAAGATCAAGGCAGCGCAATATGAGCTTGATATGGATGCAATCAGACAAGTACTGATGCACCTGTATTTGGCAGGGCTGATTGATAAGGACGCACGTAATAGCTATAAACTGCCCAGTGCGGAATAGACTGATGAAGCTGAAGGGTGATCAAAATGTGATCAGCGCATATTTGGATTAAATCATATAAAAACAGTTGGTTAGGACTGTTTTTGAGGTCAGGTGTCTTGTGATAAGGCGTGGCAAGCCCTTGCGGAAGTAAAATAATTGAACTATTCTAACCACGATGTACTCTATGAAAGCTGAAGCTAAATTGACCCACTACTTGCAATAAACCGAATCATGCGGACAGTAAAATACAGACAGTTGATCGTTGCGCTACTGATGATGGCATTCATCGGTCAGGTCGTTGCGTCTACGAGCATGTCTTGCCAAAGCCTGTCTGCCCCTTTGCA
The DNA here is from genome assembly GCA_050633365.1 of Cellvibrionaceae bacterium. Taxonomy (GTDB): domain Bacteria; phylum Pseudomonadota; class Gammaproteobacteria; order Pseudomonadales; family Cellvibrionaceae; genus Pseudomaricurvus. Next base: position 62,638 of record JBOEGJ010000019.1, read on the forward strand.
AGCTCAGGAGCAGATGATGGATTCGGGTATGATGGATCACTCTCAGCATATGGGCTCAAATGTACTTTCGTTAGATGGTGCGGTTACGGCCGACTGCTGTCCTGACTGCGATTGCAGCTTGGCTGGGTGTTCCTCTGTGGCATTGCCTGCCTACCAGTCCACTTTTTTTTCTAGTCTGAACTCGGCAACTGGTCACTATGACGAGTCGACGGATTCTCAGTTAGTTGTTTCTCTCTTTCGTCCCCCTATTACCCGCTAAAATAGGGTAAGTGCGCCTGAAATTCAGCGCTTCTTACTCGATTGTTATTAGCGGGAGTCTCCAAACTCCCAAATAGAAAGTCTGAAAAGACCTGCGCTCTATGGGAGTTTCCATGAAATGGGTTATTAGAAGTATAAGGTGGTTTGCCACCACCACGCTGTTGCTGGTGAGTGTTGTTGCATGTTCCGATAATGAAAATTCAACCACTGCATCAAGTTCAACTGCCAGAGAAATAGTCTCGCTGGATGTCTATAAAAGTCGAACTTGCGGTTGCTGCAAAAAATGGATCTCGCATATCGAGGATTTCGGCTTTGAATCCGAAGTGCATCACCCGGCGAATTTGAACAAGATAAAATCTGATAAAGGCATAGACCCACGTTATCAGTCCTGCCATACCGCTGTCTCAAGTGATGGTTATGTATTTGAAGGCCATATCCCTGGCCATATCATCCAACAGTTTCTTGCTGATCCCCCTAAAGATGCCATTGGTTTGGCTGTGCCTGGTATGCCTGTGGGTAGCCCTGGTATGGAGGTGGGTGATCGCTTCGACCCCTACGACGTATTGCTACTAAGCAAGGATGGTAGCCACACAGTTTATGAACATGTCAATGGAAAGCGTTAGCTGGCATTTGATTTTGAGAGGTATGAAATGAAAAACAGTTTGCAAGACGAGACACTATTGGAGTCGCCTTTAATGTCTCGCCGACGTTTTGTGACAGGCGTTGCAGCGGGTGGCGCCCTTTTGGGTTTAGGGCTTAGATCGGGATTGTCAATCGCCTCGCCTTCAAACCGTCTGGGGCCAACGATACTAAGAGGAAATGAGTTTGATCTGAACATAGGCTATCAGCCGGTTAATTTCACTGGTAAGAGTCGTATGGCGACAGCTATCAATGGTTCAGTGCCAGCGCCAGTTTTGCGTTGGCGCGAGGGTGATCGAGTGACGCTACGGGTTAAGAATAACCTTGCTGAAGATAGTTCTATTCATTGGCATGGCATTATCTTACCAACGGACATGGATGGCGTGCCCGGCCTTAGCTTTAACGGCATAAAGCCGGGTGAAACTTTTGAGTACCAGTTCGATATTAATCAAAGTGGTACCTATTGGTACCACAGTCATTCGGGCTTTCAGGAGCCGACAGGGATGTACGGAGCCATCATTATTGATCCCAAGGACCCCGATCCCGTTAGTTATGATCGTGATTATGTGGTCATGTTGTCGGATTGGTCTGATGAAGACCCACAGGCGATTTACGCCAAGTTAAAAAAACTCAGTCATTACTACAATTTTCGTGAACGCACAGTTGGTGATCTCTGGCGGGATATTAAGGATAAAGGTGTCGCGCAAACATGGAATGAGCGATCCATGTGGAACCAAATGCGCATGAGTGAGACCGATATATCCGACGTTACGGGTTACACCTATACCTATCTAATGAACGGTGTTACCCCTGATGAGGGCTGGGTCGGCCTGTTCAAACGCGGTGAAAAGGTACGTTTACGATTTATCAATGGCTCGTCAATGACCATTTTTGACGTGCGTATTCCTGGTTTAAAAATGACAGTAGTGGCCGCTGATGGTCAGAATATTGAGCCGGTGACGATTGACGAATTTCGTATCGGTGTTGCCGAGACCTACGATGTTGTTGTCGAGCCCAGTAATGACAGCGCGTATACCGTTTTTGCACAAAGCATTGACCGTACAGGTTATACCCGTGGCACATTAACACCGGATATCGGGCTGACTCCATCGGTACCCCCAATGGATGATGCTCCAACATTAGGGCACCGTGATATGGGCATGGGCATGGGCATGGGTATGGATCACAGCATGCACGGTATGACTGGTATGACTGGTATGGCGGGAACGGCTGCTATGGATCACAGCGCGCACGACATGAGCGAAATGTCGGATATGGATCATAGTCAACATCAGATGAGCGGTATGAAGACCATGGAGCACAAAAACCATGGGGAAACGTTAGGAAAGGCTGGCTTTGGCAGTACTCGTGAAATAACGCATGTTGCGAGTGAAACAGGGCCGCATGTTGATATGCGCGCCGAGAGCCCTCAAAGCGGCTTGCACGACCCAGGCATCGGCCTGCGGAATCACCAGCAGCTTTATGGGCGGCGGGTGCTGACTTATGGCGACATTAAAAATCTATATCCAACATCTGATCCGCGTGAACCCAGTCGTGAAATAGAACTCCACCTAACCGGGAATATGGGGCGCTATATGTGGTCGATGAACGGTATCAAGTTCACCGATGCCGAGCCATTGCAGCTGAAATATGGCGAGCGCGTCCGAATCACACTGGTAAACGACACCATGATGAGCCATCCCATGCATCTACATGGCATGTGGAGTGAGCTGGAAACTGGTGATCCGAAGTCTATTCCTCGCAAGCATACGGTGATCGTTCAGCCGGGATCAAAAATTAGCTATTTAGTCACTGCTGACGCCATTGGACGTTGGGCTTTCCACTGTCATTTGGTGTATCACATGCCCGGTATGTTCCGCGAAGTCCGAGTGAGCTAAGGAGAATCAATCGATGAAGTTATTTAATAGGCGACCACCAAACTCCCTCTTGTTTAACAGGAAATTCTGCTCATCCACACTTATCGTATCTTTGTTGCTGGGTTCTGCAAACCATGTGTTAGCGGGCGCTAAGGATGATCCACTGTTAACTAAGGTGTTAATTGATCAATTTGAAGTACGCGACGCGGATGATGGCGATCCGTGGGTTTTGGATGGACAAGGCTGGATTGGAAAGGATTTGCAAAAACTATGGTTCAAGACAGAAGTAGAACGAAACGATGGAGAAACCGAAGAGGCTGAATTACAGGCACTCTACAGTCAGGCAATTGCGCCGTTTTGGGATGTACAGGTGGGGTTTCGACAGGACTTTCAGCCCACTCCGAATCGGAGCTGGGCGGTCATTGGTCTTCAAGGTCTTGCCCCCTATTTTTTTGAAATCGATACAGCATTGTTTGTCGGAGAAAGTGGGCGTACTGCATTACGACTGGAGGCCGAGTATGAACTGTTGTTTACCCAGCGACTGATTTTGACGCCCGAGATCGAAGTCAATTTATATGGGCAAAACGATGAAGATCTCGGCATAGGTTCCGGTCTTTCTGATGTTGAGGCTGGATTAAGGTTGCGTTACGAAATTCGGCGAGAGTTCGCCCCGTACATAGGTGTTAACTGGAACAAAAGTTTTGGTAATACCGCTGACTTTGCGCGTGCCGAAGGAGGGGACACCGATGATCTCCAATGGGTGATAGGCGTGCGGGCATGGTTTTAACGCCTATACCACTTTAATTAACTAAATATACTCTAAATCAATATGAGGATTTACCAATGAAGAATATACAAGTCACTTTTTGCTTTTTGTTAGTCAGCTTATTTTCAATCGCATCTGTTCATGCTCACGACCCGTCTGAGCATACGGCAAAGATGGAAAAGCCAAAATGTGAAGCCATGAAAAATATGGATCACTCTAAATTGGATACCAAAGATCCAATTATGATGGCAATGATGAAAAAGTGTATGAGTGAAGAATCTGCTGAAAACCATCATGGTGGTGATACTGAAAGAAATACAACCGATGACAGCGATGCTAACAAAGTGGATCAATATAATGATGGTCATAACCACTAGCCTGAACTATTGAGATGTGGCGTGTTGTAATCAGGCTTGCCGCAGCCAATTTTGACAAGCGCGACCACTGATGTCGCCAGGGATATACAAATGAAAACAGTGAAATACCTCATTCTTATTGTCATCGGTGTATTCGCAGGTGGAGCAATTTATGTGTATTCCGGTGCTTATCCAATGGGAGCTGATGTGCCCCACAATAAGTTGACTTATTGGCTCTTGGAGACGGTGCGCGAACAATCAATCAATAGGGCAGCACAAAACATAAGTGTTCCTTCGTTAGATGATCCCGAGTTGCTTCTCGCAGGAGGGCCGGACTATAACGACATGTGTGTCGCTTGCCATCTAAAACCCGGAAAAATACAGAGTGATATGAGTATAGGCTTGTATCCCGCACCGCCTAATCTCAGTAAAAAAGAAGATGAGCATGGGCACGATCATGCTGATTCCGAGCAAAGCGCTCGACGTCAATTCTGGATTATTAAGCACGGAATTAAGGCGTCCGGTATGCCGGCTTGGGGGCCGACACATGACGATCAGCGCATTTGGGCAATGGTCGCGTTTTTGCAAAAATTGCCCGACTTAACCCCAGAGCAATATCAAATCCTTACAGCACGAGACGAAACCAATGGTTCGTCAAATCACTAATCAAAGCGAGAGAACAATGAAAACAATTTTTCCTGCAATAGCTGTACTATTTTTATCCATGACAGCTAGTGCGCACAACGGTGAAGATCCAGCCGCAGAAGTAGTAAAAAAGCGATCCTATGTACTCCAGTATCAGAAGGAATACCCAGCTGCGACAAGTCAAGAAGAGCGAATTCGTAACATCAAGAAGCAAGTGTCTACGCTACAAAGTACAATTTTATTACTGAGAAATTCGCTGGTTAAAGAGAATCGGTCAGTTCGTTCTGATTTAAGTAAGTATGATTTAGACTATTTGGCGGCAATAAAGAACAGTCTGAAAGACATGCAAAAGTTACTTAAGCAACTAGAAGCAGCGGTAGACAGTTGATCCACTATATTCCATGGCCACTAGCTGCTCGCATTCATTCTGCCGTTATTGCAGGAGTGACTCCTAGGATTAAAACCTAAGTGTGTATCGCTTGATTTAAGTCAAAACTTGCAGCCTACACTGGGTATATGCTGCAATTGCTCAATATAAGGGAAAGTTTATGTTTCGTTCGATAGGCATGGTGTTGGTTATTTGGGGGTTGATTGCTCAGCCACTAATGGCTGCTATGCCTGCACCAATGACGGACGATAGCTCCCATTCCCTTATCATGGTGGATCCTAGTATAGCGGCCTCTGCCATGGTGCATCATGGGAATCAAGAAGAGCCATTGAAAGCTCCTTGCCACGAAAACACCACTGAAACTGCTTCCTCGGAATCCTGCGATAATTGCGATATTGATTGCATGGACGGGATATGTGCCTCGTCCTGTGTGATCAGTGGGGCAGCAGCATTCCAAGAATTTTTAGTTAATATAGACCTGTTAAATAGTTCTCTTACAGGGACTTCCTTTGGAGCACGTGCCTACGGGCTCCCTTCTCGTATTTTCCATCCCCCAAAACACGCCTGATCATCCGAAAGGCGTCACTGCGCCTATTTTTTGGAATTCCTAAATATTGACCTAGGTGTTACACCTAGGTTGTACGATTAATTCCTTTCCTTGGGTGGGTGCGTCTAATTTCAGCACTCGGACAGTAACTGGAGAGTATTTGCGATTCCACTAGTTGGTTGCAGATACATATCAGGATGAAGTGTGTTATGAAAACAGTAACTGAAATCGCCAGACGATTTAGCGTCAGTGCTGACACGATTCGGCATTACACCAAGCTGGGCCTGCTTTCACCGCAAAGGGATACGGCTAACGGCTATAGACGCTATGGAATACAGCAAGAGAGGCGTTTACGTTTTCTATTGTCGGCTAAAAGACTGGGTTTTAGCTTGAAGGATATTCGAGAAATCCTGGATATGGCGGCGTCTGGCGATACTACTTGTCCAATAGTTCGAAAATTGATTGACCAGCGATTAGAGGCCATAGGCGAAGAGATGCGCGATGCGCAAAAGCTGATGGAGCGTATGGAATCCGCTTCCAGTGAGTGGTGTGATTTACCTGATCGTGCTCCTTCAGGGGAGAGTATTTGTCACCTAATCGAAACCTGGAGTAGCGCCAACAGTTTTGGCGATCATGCTATCTCCTCAGCGGACTAGAGCGATGCAACCAACCGATATTCATGTATTAGATAAAGCCAATGGCCTGCAGGAGACCGAATATCTCCGGATTCACGGCGCGTCCTGTGCTAGCTGTGTGAGCAAGATTGAAGGCGCGCTACACAAAGTTGACGGCGTTAAAGAGGCGGTGATGAACCTGGCACAGAGCACGGTTTCTGTTACAGGTCATGCTACAGCCGAAGCGATGATTAATGCAATTAGGGCTGCTGGTTATGATGCGGAAAGCATCACCGATAGCTCGGATCAGAGTGCGCTCGATGAAAAGGAAAAAGCCGACGAGGCATACCACAAGCGCTTGATGCGGGAAATGTGGATTGCGCTATCCCTTGGTGTGCCATTGATGATCTACAGCCTGGTTGTCGAAGAGATGACCGTTACCACAACGATGGAACGAGCGGTGTGGTTGATTGTTGGTCTTTTGACATTTGGTGTGATGTTTTTCGCAGGCAGGCATTTCTATATCGGTGCCTGGAAGTCTTTTGCCAATCACAGCGCCAACATGGATACCTTGATTGCCTTGGGTACGGGCACCGCATGGATCTACTCCATGTTTGTCGTGTTTTTTCCCTCGTTGGTGCCGGAAATGGCGCGGCACGTTTATTTTGAAGCGACAGCCATGATTATCGGCTTGATCAACCTTGGCCTAGCGCTGGAAATTAAAGCGCGTGGTAGAACATCGGAAGCGATTAAGCGCTTAATCGGCTTGCAGCCAAAAACGGCTAGGGTTGTGCGCCATGGTGAAGAGGTGGATATCGCCATTGAAGATGTGCAGCTAGGTGATAGCGTTAGGGTGCGTCCGGGTGAAAAAATATCGGTTGATGGCGTTGTCTCAGAAGGTCTGACGGCGGTCGATGAATCCATGTTGACCGGTGAACCCATGCCCGTTGAAAAAGCGGTAGGTGATGAAGTGGTTGCCGGTACGATCAATAAGAGTGGTTCGATTCTCTTTCAAGCCACGCGAGTGGGTAAAGATACCGCTCTGGCGCAGATCATAGACATGGTGAAAAGGGCGCAAAATTCAAAGCCACCTATTGGCCGCTTAGCTGATGTCATCTCAGCTTACTTTGTCCCTGTCGTGATGATTATTTCTGTGATCAGCGCATTGGTTTGGCTCAATTTCGGCCCTGATCCCCGAGTAGCTTTTGCGATTGTGTCGGCAACGACCGTACTCATTATTGCCTGCCCCTGTGCGCTGGGCCTAGCTACTCCTATGTCAGTAATGGTTGGCGTAGGCAAAGCCGCCGAAGCGGGTGTGCTGATCCGCAATGGCGAAGCGTTGCAGACCGCATCGAAAGTCACGGCCATGATCTTGGATAAGACAGGAACTATCACGCTAGGTGAACCTGCCGTTACTGATATTGAGCTAGTAAACGGAAACAACGAGAGTAAGGTGCTGCGGTTGGCAGCCAGCTTGGAAGCCGGATCTGAACATCCGTTGGCGTTATCGATTATCGAGTCGGCAAAAAATCGCGGTCTGGAGGTCGGTTCCGTTGAACAGTTTCAGTCAGTTGCCGGTCATGGTGTCGAGGGTGTTGTCGATGGTCATGCCTTAATGTTTGGTAATGAAAAACTGATGCGTGATAGGGGAGTCGATATTGAGCAATACCTTCCAAGCGCACAGCGTATGGCATCGCTTGCACAAACGCCAATGTATCTAGCGGTTGATGATCAGCTAGCCGCGATTATCGCCGTATCTGACCCCATTAAAGAGGACTCCATTGAAGCGATAAAGCGCCTGCAAAACAACGGTGTGCGCGTCGTCATGCTGACTGGCGACAACCGGGCTACAGCAAAAGCAGTCGCCGAAAGAGTCGGCATTACCGAGTATTTTGCCGAAGTTCTGCCCGATCAGAAATCTGACAAGGTCGCTGAATTGCAAGGACAAGGCGAGATCGTAGGTATGACCGGCGACGGTATTAACGACGCCCCAGCCTTGGCCTTGGCGAACGTCGGTTTTGCCATTGGCACGGGAACGGATGTCGCCATTGAAAGTGCAGATATTACCTTGATGCGGGGTTCTCTGCATGGCTTAGCCGATGCCATAGCCGTCAGTAAGGCGACGCTAAGCAATATCAAGCAAAACCTCTTGGGAGCCTTTATCTATAACGTGGCCGGTGTGCCGGTCGCGGCTGGTGTGCTTTATCCGTTCCTGGGATTGCTGCTAAGTCCAGTCATTGCAGGTGCAGCGATGGCCTTTTCATCGCTGACTGTGGTGACCAATGCAAATCGTCTGCGCTTATTTAATGCGCAGAAGCACTAGGGAGAGATCGACATGATGATCATTAACCTGCTGGGCCTACTACTGATCGCACTGATTGTATGGTGGTTTTGGCTTTATGAGCCACAGGCAGTTATAGCGGACAAAAATACCGTAACGGTCGTTGTGGATAACGGCACCTATGAGCCATCAAGAATTCGATTATTGGCAGGCCAGGACACGACGCTACGCTTCCTCCGCAAAGATGCATCGCCTTGTGCGGCGACCGTGGTTTTTGCAGATTTCGATATCAGTGAAGAGTTGCCATTAAACAAACCCAAAGACATCAGCCTGCCGCCCCTGGCATCAGGTGAATACTCTTTCACTTGCCAAATGCAAATGTATCGAGGCGCGCTGATTGTTAACGAGAACGGAGATTAAGGTCATGGCACAAAAACAATCATTTTGGTTTAGCTCCAATGGCTTGGCGGCCCTGACTTTAATTGGTGCCACCAGCTATTTCCTGTTTATGGAGCATCGTGAACACCTGTTTCAGTTTTTGCCTTTTCTGATTTTGTTGCTGTGCCCGCTGATGCACATCTTTATGCATGGAGGCCATGGTCATGGGGGACACGGTGGGCATGGAGAAGATAACGCCCGAAATGGGCAAAACGATCTTGGTTATCAAAAGGGCTATGAAGATGGTCTTCGTGATCGCGAAGAACAAGAGAAAAACCAATAGGTTTGGTTGAGGAGCAGCGTCATGCATGAGCACGAATCATACGGTTTATGGGTCTTGGTGATCCTGAATTCGGCAATATTTATCTTCTTTGCATTCAGTTTCACCAAGCCAAAGACTCAGCGGGACTGGCGTAGTCTTGGGGCATTTTCCGCGTTTATTGTCGCCTTGTTTACGGAAATGTATGGCTTCCCGCTCACCATTTACTTCCTGTCCGGTTGGTTGGCTGAGAAATATCCAGGTGTTGATTTTCTAGCCCATGAAAACGGCCACCTGCTACATACGCTCTTCGGTTTTGAGGGCAACGCACATTTTGATCCGTTACATATCGCCAGCAGTGTGCTGATCGTGTTGGGGTTCTTCCTATTGGCGTCTGCCTGGAGCGTTTTACACAAGGCACAGCAGGCTGGTGCACTCGCGACGTCGGGATGGTATGCACGCATGCGCCATCCTCAATACGTCGCTTTTGTCCTGATTATGTTTGGCTTTTTGTTGCAATGGCCAACCATTCCCACGCTGGTCATGTTTCCCATTTTGTTGGTGGTGTATCTCCGGCTTTCAAAAGCGGAAGAGCGTCAGGCAATCGAGCAGTTTGGTGATCAGTACATTCACTACAGGAATAACACTCCAGCGTTTATTCCCAAATTAGGGCCAATACAGGAGGGAAATATTTATGAACAGTAAGCAGGAACACAAACTCGGTGTAAATGAAAACTCGCTAATGATACGGCATCTGCGATTAGAAGATGCCGTAGAGGAAAACCACCAACTGATCGTACAAGAAATTGATCATCTGTTGGGAGTCGATGCTGTCTCGATAAACGCATCAGAAAGTTTACTCAATGTGGCCTATGACGCCACTAAACGGCAGTTGGATGAAATTGAGGAAATTGTCAGGAAGCACGAGTGCGACATTGCTCATGACTGGTGGACGCATTTTAAAGAGGGCTATTACAAATTTGTCGATCAGAACGTGAAAGACAACGCCAGCCATGAACCATGGAGTTGCCACAAGCGACCACCCGGTAGGTAAATCTAACCCAACAACGGAGACAAGATATGAACATCAATAGAGTAGCAAAAACTATCGTATTCGCTGTCGTCGCTTCCAGTTTTTCAACGGCGGCATTAGCTGAACCCTCGGTTGAAGAGTTGGCCGAGCGCTTGGAGCGTATGCAACAGGAAATGGATCAGCTTAAACAGCAGCTTAAGAATAGTGCGACTAAAGAAGAAGTCCAGGTCATCAAAAAGGATGTCGCGACGGCTGGGGAATGGTTACAGCCCGATACGTTAATCCACATGGCTGGCTATGCCGACGTGGGGTATACCGACTCGGAATCCGCTGATGGCAGTTTTAATGTTGGCACTTTCGCTCCCATTTTTCACTTTCAGTACCGTGATTTGGTGATGCTGGAATCGGAACTGGAATTTGAAATTGGGGATGATGGGCAGACTGAGACGAATCTTGAATACCTGACCATCGACTGGTTTATCAATGATTATATGGTTTTAGTGGGCGGTAAGTTCCTAAGCCCAATCGGCCAGTTTCGACAAAACCTTCACCCTTCCTGGATTAATAAATTGCCATCAGCACCTCCCGGGTTTGGCCATGATGGTGCTGCTCCGATTTCGGATGTGGGTTTCCAGTTACGAGGTGGATTTCCCATCGGTTCACTTAGAACAAACTATGCCGTTTATATCAGCAACGGGCCCGAATTGATTGCTGAGTTAGAGGACGGTGAGTTTGAACTCGACGGGGTAGAGGCTGAAGGTTTCGGTTCTGACGGCGACGGAGAGAAAGTTATTGGAGGGCGCTTTGGGTTTATCCCCTTTGCAGGTTTTGAGCTGGGTTTATCAGCAGCCAGCGGTAAGGCAACTGTGACTTCAATTGAAAACGGCGACAGCAGTCTACTGAATAACGAGGGCGCGCGAGACTACGATGTCATCAGCGCAGATTTTAGCTGGCAATACAAGACATTTAACCTCCGCGGTGAATATGTCGAAACTGAAGTCGGTGAAGATACCGGAGGCGGAACCGCTGCCTCTGAAGGAGCTACCTGGGAAACCTGGTATACCCAAGGGTCCTACCGATTTAGCCAATCCCAATGGGAATTAGTTGCCCGTTACAGCGATTTCGATTCGCCACATAACAGTCAAGACCAAAAACAGTGGGCCATTGGCACTAATTACCTTTTTACCAATAACTTTATCGGCAAGCTCAGCTATGAATTCAACGATGGGCAGGAAGGCAGTGATGCCGATCAGGATCGATTCCTATTCCAAATGGCTTATGGCTTCTAATTGAGGAGAACTGTAGTGAATATTTTAATCTGGAAAAGTGTTAGTACCTTAAGCATGAGAACGGCCTTGTTGTTACTCACAGCATTGGCAATACAGCCACTGTATGCGCTTGATTATCCGGAAGAAGGGGATTTTGCCCAGGGTAGTAAGGCATGGTCCGAAAACTGTGCACGTTGTCACAACATGCGTAGTCCCTCTGACCTTCGCGATGACCAATGGGTCACGACTGTGTTTCACATGAGAGTGCGAGCAGGCCTTACTGGGCAGGAAACACGCGATATCTTGACTTTTTTACAAGGCTCAAATGCCAGAGTAGAAAATATCGATCTGGGTCAAGTTGAGTCCACGACAACTGATTCAGCCAGCACCTCAGGCAAGCAGATTTATGAAAGCAATTGCCTGGCCTGCCACGGTGCGAACGGCAAAGGCAGCATACCGGGCGTGCCTGACTTTAACGCAAAAAATGGCCGCCTATCGAAAAGTGATAGTGAACTACTCAGCAATATCATCACGGGTATTCAAAGTCCGGATAGCTCAATGCCAATGCCGCCGCGAGGTGGAAATAGGCAGCTCTCGGATGCTGACCTGAATGCAGCATTGAAGTATATCAAAGCATCATTTTCAGAATAGCATTGAGCGCGACTAGGTACGTGCTTAATCAATTTTTATTAAAGGAGTACTTAAAATGTTAAACAGAATGATGAAGGTAACTTTTCTGGTGGTTTTTGTAGGGCTTTTAACCGCTTGTGCTGGCAGTCAGTTCTATCACGAAAACATTATGAGGGGTCAGGTGGTCGGCATCGATAATGACGAAGTCGTTGTCTGCATAGGCAGTGAGGATGGCGCTGAAAAGGGGCAAGAACTCCAGGTATACCGTTATGTTTGGGAAGGCGCTGTTGAGGAAGGTGATGATGACTATCGAGTTGATTATGTTGGCACCTTACAGATTAAGTCCGTAGTTAATGACCATTTTGCACGGGCGATAAGCACGAAGGGCAATGTTAAGAAGCATGACATTGTAGAGCTTAAAAAATGATGAAAAAGAAGCGAGACTACAGAGGCATGTTTTCATTCTCTACTCCTAAGCAGTTTGTATCTGCTTGGGGGCTCGCACTTGAGGATGAATCACTATGAAACGACATATTAGTTTCTATTCGAGGGTAGCGATCTGCCTGTTGAAGCAATTCGCGCAAGTAACAATCCATAGGCGTTGGCTTTTATTAAGTACAATCGTTCTAGGTGCCGCGAATAGTACTGTATTCGCCAGCGAATATGGCAGTGCTCCAGTATTGACCGCGGGTTCTGCGGTTGAAGTCGCAATCCGGGACAACCCCAGCCTTGCCGAAATGCAAACACGCTATGAAGCGTTGGCGGAAGTTCCCTCACAGGTGGGCACGTTGCCGGACCCGATGGTTAGTGTCAATGCGATGAACTTTCCCACCGACACCTACGAAAGGGATCAGGAAGCGATGACACAGCTCCAAGTGGGATTCAGTCAGGTTTTTCCTTTTCCAGGAAAGTTGAGTTTAAAGGAAGAGGCCGCCGAGTACGATGCGCGGGCGGCGGGGCATTCCGTCGATGAGTTGCGTTTGCAGCTTATAAAGAATGTGAAGAGTAAATGGTGGCAGCTCTACTATATGGATCGTGCCCTAGAGACCGTGGACAGCAATCAAGCTTTGTTGCGTCAGTTTATTACCATCGCTAAAACCAAATACGAGACCGGTAAGGGTTTACAACAGGATGTTTTGCTTTCACAGCTGGAACTCTCCCGGTTGATGGATCAAGAAATTCAGCTAGAAGCCATACGGCGCAACCAGGCTATACAGCTCAATATCTTGATGGATAGACCTGCTAACGATCTTATAACGCTACCGGATAAGGTATCGAAAATGATGCCAAATCTTGTTGATGAGAGTGAGCTTTACCAGAAAGCGGCGTCTGTGCGACCACGCTTGAAACAAATGGAAACGCAGATTGATGCAGCGAAATCCCGTCTCGATCTGGCCAAGCGCGATTATTATCCTGATTTTAAACTGGGTGTGATCTACGGTGATCGAACCGGGGACAACCCGTCATCCCTAGGTGGTGCACGCTCAGATTTTGTTTCTGTCATGGTGGGAGTAAAAATCCCGCTCTACGCTGGCCGGAAACAATCCAAGGCAGTTTCTCAGAAGAGTTTGGAGCTACAGAAAAACCGCTACGCACTGCTCGATGAAAAAGGCTTGGTGACAGCGGCAATTTCATCCGCCGTTACAGATTACCACCGGGCAAAGAAACAATATTCGCTCTTTGGTAGCGGCATTGTTCCGCAAGCTCAACAAACGGTTCAATCAATGTTGGCAGGTTATCAGGTCAGTGAAGTGGACTTCCTGAACTTGGTGCGAAGCCAGATGACACTTTTTAATTACGAGCTGCAATACTGGAAGGCGTTAAGCGATGCAAAGCAAGCATTAGCCCGCCTAGAGGCTGCCGTTGGCGAGGAAACTGTTTATGAATAAATCTACCCTTTCAATCGCCGTACTGATGCTAGGTATTGGGATCGGCACTGGTTACTGGTTGTCCGGTAATAGCAGCTCGACAGTGGCAGTAACAGAGCAGGATAAAAAGCCTTTGTTTTACCGCGATCCGATGAACCCGAGCATTACATCGCCGGTACCAGCAAAAGACTCCATGGGTATGGATTACATACCTGTCTATGCGGACGAAGATAAACCATCGTCCGAACGGAAAGTCCTATTCTATCGGAACCCAATGAATCCATCAGTGACTTCGCCTGTACCGGCTAAGGATTCGATGGGAATGGATTATGTGCCGGTTTACGCCGACAATGAAGCCAGTGAAGTTGCAGGTACAGTGAAGATCGACCCGGTAGTGGTTCAGAATATTGGTGTTCGTACCGCCATAGCCAAGCAGGAGCCAATCAGCCGAACCATTCGTGCTGTTGGTCGAGTGGATTTTGATGAGGAGAGTATGGCGCGCTTCCATCCCAAAGTTGAAGGATGGATTGAAGAAATCCGTGTTGATAAGACGGGGCAGAATGTGGCTAAGGACGATATTTTGCTTAGTATCTACTCGCCTAAGTTGGTTTCGACTCAGCAGGAATATTTATTGGCACTCAATAACCTGTCTGCTTTGAGTAAAAGCCAATTTGAAGAAATCAGGCAAGGTGCAGAGGATCTGGTTAAGAGTTCTCGCGAACGTTTGGAATTACTGGACGTGCCTGAGCATCAGATTCAAGAGCTAGAACAAACCCGAAAAATTAAGAAAAGTTTGCATATACATTCACCGGTAGCCGGTACGGTTATTCGTATTGGCTCCCGCCAAGGGCAATATGTTACGCCAAAAACCGAGTTGTACATGATGGTTGACCTTAGCCAGGTATGGGTTTACGCCGATGTCTACGAATACGAACTACCTTGGGTCAAGCTTGGCGATGAAGTTGAGATGACCTTGGCATCCGTACCCGGTAAAACCTTTAAAGGCTCTCTGGCCTATATCTACCCCTATGCGGAATCGAAAACACGGACCACGAAAGTACGTTTGGTGTTTGATAATCGTGAACTGTTACTGCGCCCGGATATGTTTACGGAGGTCAGCATACAATCCGATACGCTGGATAACGCCGTCGTTGTACCCGCTGAATCGGTTATCCGCTCCGGTGGCAGGACGCAAGTTTTTGTTGTGAGAGGCCCCGGTAAATTCGAACCGAGAACCGTTAAGTTGGGTATCGAGTCCAGTGGCCAAGTGGCTGTACTGGAAGGTGTTTCGGCGGGCGAGGAGGTCGTGACCTCCGCCCAGTTCTTGGTAGATTCCGAATCCAAGTTGCGGGAAGCGACGGCCAAAATGATGGATGCGCTAAACAACTCTGAAGGTACTTCAGAAGATGATTCGAGGAGCGTGGAAAGCCACAAGGGAATGGTTCACGGCAGTGAGGAGATGACTGATCACTCCCAGATGCAGATGGAAAGTCACGCTGATATGGAAATGAATGAGCAGATGGATGGCTCAGGGCATGGAGTGCATGACCATGATTAATGCCATTATCAATGCCTCCTTGCGCGATCGTTTTATGGTGCTGATCGCGACTGTCATTATTGCGCTAGTCGGCTTGTTTGCTTATAAAAACGCCCCGCTAGATGCAATACCGGATTTATCGGATGTACAGGTCATCATCTTTACCAAATATCCCGGCCAGTCGCCACAAGTAGTAGAGGATCAGGTTACATACCCGCTAACCACGTCGATGTTGGCGGTACCTCGTACCAAAGTGGTTAGGGGATACTCCTTCTTTGGTCTTTCCTTCGTGTACATCATTTTTGAAGATGGCACCGATATGTACTGGGCACGTTCTCGGGTGCTGGAATCTATTAACTATGTCAGTGGCCGATTACCGCAAGGCATTACACCGACGTTAGGGCCAGATGCAACAGGTGTTGGTTGGGTCTACGAATATGCACTGGTGGATAAAACGGGTAAACATGACTTAGCCCAACTCCGCTCTTTGCAGGATTGGTATTTACGTTACCCGTTGCAGACCGTTGAGGGTGTTTCAGAGGTCGCCTCAGTGGGAGGCTACGTTAAACAATATCAGGTAGAAGTCGATCCCAATGCCTTGTTGCGTTACAACATCCCGCTGAACAAAATTAAGATGGCCATCAAAATGTCCAACAAGGATGTGGGTGGGCGTCTGGTTGAGATGGCGGAAACCGAATATATGGTTCGGGGCCTGGGTTACATACAGTCGATTGATGATCTCAACAGTATTCCAGTAGCTGTTGATGCGAACGGTACGCCCATACGCCTACAGGATGTGGCGCATGTTCAAATTGGCCCTGAGCTGCGTCGAGGTCTCGTAGATTTGAATGGCGAGGGCGAGGTTGCCGGTGGTGTGGTGATTATGCGATTCGGCGAAAATGCTCTGGCTACTATCCAAGCGGTGCGTGCTAAGTTAGAGGAATTGAAAGCCGGTTTACCAGACGGTGTAGAGATTGTCCCAGTCTATGATCGTGGTGACTTGATCGAGCGTGCAGTGAAAAGCCTGAACACCTCACTGATGCAGGAACTGATAATCGTCAGTTTAGTGGTTATCCTGTTTCTGCTACATGCGCGCTCAGCTTTCGTGGCGATCATTACTCTGCCATTGGGTATTTTGATGGCTTTTATCGTCATGCGCATCCAGGGGCTCAACGCCAATATTATGTCCTTGGGTGGTATCGCTATTACCATCGGCACCATGGTCGATGGGGCTATTGTGATGGTCGAGAATGCGCATAGCCGGTTAGCCGAAGCCAGTGAAAAAAAGGCAAGTGAAGGAAAAGGCAACGAACTGACACTGGATGAGCGCTGGAAGACGATTGGCGCGTCCTGCCATGAAGTCGGCCCAGCCCTGTTTTTCTCTCTGTTGGTCATTACAGTATCGTTTTTACCGATCTTTACTATGCAGGCCCAGGAAGGTCGGCTATTTAGCCCGCTGGCCTTTACTGCTACTTATGCCATGGCCGCTTCGGCAATTTTGGCCATTACCTTGGTACCAGTGATGATGGGCTATCTCCTACGAGGGAAAATCATTGCTGAACACAAGAATCCGATTAATCGGGCACTACATGCGTTGCATAAACCTGCATTGACGCTGGCGATGCGGTGGAGAAGCATTACTTTAATTGTGGCTGTAGGCTTGTTGGCAGTGACCTACTATCCCTATTCCAAGCTGGGTAGCGAGTTTATGCCACCGTTAGATGAGGGCGATATTTTGTATATGCCGACTACGTTCCCTGGTATCTCTATTACCAAAGCCAAGGAGTTGTTGCAGCAAACCGACAAAATATTATCGACATTCCCTGAAGTGCATCATGTGTTCGGCAAAGTAGGGCGCGCGGAATCTGCAACAGACTCGGCACCTTTGGCCATGATCGAAACCACGGTTCGATTAAAACCGAAAGAGGAATGGCCAGACCCCAAAAAATCAACCAAAGAATTGATGAATGAAATGGATAAGGCGATTCAATTTCCCGGATTGGCTAACGCTTGGACAATGCCGATCAAAACTCGAATCGATATGTTATCGACGGGTATTAAAACGCCTATTGGTATCAAAGTCTCCGGCCCCGATCTGAATGTCTTACAACAGGTGTCTCAGGATATTGAGCAAGCCATGAAAACACTACCGGAGACTACTTCGGCCTTTGGTGACAGGGCGGTTGGGGGCTATTACCTGGACTTTAACATTAATCGGGAAAGCGCAGCGCGCTACGGGCTAACTGTTGGAGCGGTTCAGGATATTATCCAAAGTGCCATTGGCGGTATGAATATCACCGAAACTGTCGAGGGGCTTGAGCGGTATCCGGTCAATCTACGCTACCCGCGTGAGTTGCGCGATGACTTGGAAACCCTCAAGCGTGTATTAATACCCACGCCTACGGGCACGCAAATTCCACTGGCGATGGTGGCGGATATCGACTATCAACGGGGTCCTCCGGTCATTAAAAGTGAAGATGCGCGTCCTAACGCCTGGATTTATGTCGATATTTCCACTTCGGATATTGGTGGCTATGTTGCCAAGGCTAAACAGGTGTTGAATGAACAAGTTACGGTTCCTGCGGGATACACTATTACCTGGTCCGGCCAGTTCGAATACATGGAACGTGCTGCTGAGCGCCTGAGCATTGTGGCTCCAGCAACGCTGCTCATTATTTTCCTACTCCTGTACTTCAATTTCCGAAACATCACCGAGCCATTAGTTGTGATGATGTCGATTCCGTTTGGTCTCGTAGGCGGAATCTGGCTTATCTATATCAATGATTACAATATGTCGGTGGCTGTTGCTGTGGGCTTTATTGCGTTGGCAGGGATGGCGGCAGAAATTGGTGTTCTGGTCTTAAGCTTTATTGATGTCGAGATCACCAAACGACGCGCCAAGTCGAGACAGTTGCTATCGCTAGAGGAAATAAAGGATGCGGTACTGTCTGCAACGTCAAAGCGGGTTCGACCTGTGGCGATGACGGCCATATCCACGATGGCTGGACTGATTCCTATCATGCTAAGTAGCGGCACTGGCTCCGATGTTACGCACCGTATTGCCGCGCCGATGTTAGGCGGGATGTTGACAGTCATGATACTGAATCTTTTGGTGCTGCCTGTGATTTATAGCCTCATTCTACAGTACCAAGAGAAGCACCGAGAGCTACCTGCGAATGCTGAATACCAGGTGTTAACTGAAAAAGGAGACACTGCATGATATTTGCGATTGTGTTGGCATTCAGTCTGGTTGCGGTCACTTTTACATTTCATTACCGAGTGCTGCTTTGGCTTGGTTTGAATACGCCAAAGATGAATTTGCCAACACAAACGCAGGTGTTAGTTATTGTCGTCGTACTTTTCCTGACACATATCGTTGAGATTGCTTTCTACGCAATAACTTACAGCTGGTCTGTATCCTCGCTTAAGTTGGGTATGTTTCAAGGGGCACCAGTGGGTGATGCAATGAGTTATTTATATTACTCAGGGGTTATTTACACAACACTGGGCTTGGGAGATATACAGCCCGAAGGGCACATTCGCTTTATAACCGCCATGGAAGCATTGAATGGTTTTCTTTTAATCACCTGGTCTGCGTCGTTTACGTTTCTTGCAATGGGTCGTTTATGGCCATGGGATGACTCGTGCACTGGTCGAATCGATGGGCAAACAAATAGCACCGATTAGTCGCGACGCATTTGGAGTCAACGAACGAGGAGGAGGATATGATCAACAGGAATAAATTTGCGGTGGCAAGCGGACTATGTGCGGGGCTATTGTGGGTGATATGTAGCATTCTTGTAGCCCTTTTTCCTCATTACATGCTGCTAATGACAACGCATATGATTCACGTCGATATAACACAGATGGGATGGACGTTGACATGGTCTGGGTTTCTGGTCGGGTTAGCCGGTTGGATGATTCTTGCCGGTGTTGCAGGAGCGTTACTGGCAGTTATCTATAACCGGATGGTTGGCTGTGAAACCAGTTAGGCTAATTTTTTAGATATGCTGAAGAGCAATTATTTTGAGCGGTACTGCTAATGGTTGAAAAGAAAAAATATTTTCAGCCAGACTTTGCGTCGACAATTGAAACTCTCTCAGAGCTGGGAGCACTGGCTGAGAAACTGGCATTTCTGATCCGCAGTAAACTGTGGCTACAGATTCTTGTTTGTATGCTTGGGCATAGGCTTGCTGGTGTCTCCGGAAGCTGCGGCCTTGGTGTCTGATCAAACAAGCTGAACTTGTTACCGGTTGGCTTGTGTTGCCTGGGCATCTGTTTTTGGCATTGATTCAAATGATTATGCTGCGCTTGTCGTGACATCAATTGTGCTTGGTATAGCAGGCGCTGATGACCTGACCAAGCCTCGAAAAACGGGGTTGCGAATCTGTTTTTTCATCATTCAGGTAGTAATAGCGATAAAACCCGCGCGTTCGCTGAAATTTTTCGAGTACTCAAACTTGGCGGACGATTGCATGTGGCGGGCTGGGGAAACCGACTAATGTCCTCATGCGGCTACTGTTTTACTCTATTCGATGGCTGGATGGCTTTGCTAACACGAAGGGCAATGCGGGAGGTAAGTTGCCTAATTTAATTCATATTGCCGGTTTTAATGATGTTTGAATTGCTCATCAATTTTGCAAAGTTTTTGGTACGTTAACGCTTTATCGAGTTTGAAAAGATAAGTGATTATTATCAAGAAAAGTTGGGGAAATATAGTAGTCACGATGAAAATCGATAAAAGAATACTTTTTAACTTAGGATACACACCATGACGATTAATTTTGAAAAGGCACTGGGGATTCATGAGCCAGCACTAAAATTTCGCACCCAAAGGGCAGCTGTATTGGCAAATAACCTTGCCAATACAGACACACCAAATTTCAAAGCACGGGATGTGAGTTTTCAGAGTGTTCTGCAGGAAAAAATGTCAGAAAAAGTGAGTTTAAACCAGACAAGCCAAAGGCACATCGAAGCGCCCGGTGCAGCTACCCCCCCTGAACTCTTGTATCGCACTCCTCAGCAATCATCGATTGATGGCAATACGGTTGAAGAACAGGTGGAACAAGCCGCCTATATGAAGAACTCGCTGGACTTTCAGTTCAGCTTTATCAAACTTAATGGGAGCTTTAAAGGGTTGATGAAAGCGATCAGGGGAGAGTAAGCGCGAGAACACAGATTTTCACCTCTCCCAGACAAAACTAATGCACTTACAAATTTAGAGTCTATCTTACCGCTCAACCGCCGTCGGTAGACTTGGTCATCTGCATAAAACGAGTGGCCAGATTCAATGCCGGTCAGGTCTGGCCGGCAATCGTGTTGAATTTAGCCGCTCCACCATCATCAGGATAACAACAAACAGGGTGCTTTCCCCCGCCTTTATTTGGTCTTGCCTGAAGGTTTGGATGCGCTACCAATAAGATAAATCGTTTGTATGGATTTCTTATCTCTACGGTATTCAAGTAATAATATAATTGTCGATAAGCATCAGCGCTGCCCTCGGTATGCTCTTATTGTTGATTGGGGGCATAGTGCGTCGACTATCGGGCACTGATCTAAAGTATATGAGCGCCTTTTTCACTGTTCAGCCATCGTAACCACTAACAACTCTGCACATCTATGAATGAGCCTCTTTGGGGAGAAGAAGTGGTATGATCCATAAAGACCGTTGGATTAGATCAAATTTAAAGCTCTAAGCTATTGCTCGTCTTGATGAGTTTTGGTTGTTTTTTTGTGCGCCCTGGAAATAAATGTAACTTTTTTAAATTTTTTTCTAATCATGGTATTTATCATGGCATTGTCTAAATGTTGAATTTTAACTGTATGAAAAATAAGAAGAAAAATGTCTTATTTACAATCGAGTGGGAGTAATCCGCTAATTGGGTTTTCATTGAATGTACAAAAAAAGGGAGCCGCAAGGCTCCCTTTTTTGTTAGACGGTAGTTCAGATTCTATGTGTTCAATTGTCGATACTTTTCAAACTGAGTACGAATCTTGAAAAGTAAACGCTGACTCTTTGTTTAATTTCCCAAGCCACCAAATAGTTGACCGGAACCAAAATCAAGGTAACAAAAGTGGCCAGCAAGATACCAAAGCCAAGTGAAATGGCCATGGGAATCAAAAACTGAGCCTGGGTACTCTGCTCAAACAGCAATGGCGCCAAGCCAAAAAAGGTGGTCAACGAGGTGAGCATCACTGGTCGAAAGCGGGTAGCACCGGCAGAGGATATGGCCTCATAAACCGTGCGTTGATGTTGACGTCGCTGTTGATTGACGAAGTCCACCAGTACCAAGCTGTCGTTTACCACAACACCGACAAGCGCCAATATTCCCAGAATGCTAAAGATAGTTAATGGCATGCCCATGATCCAGTGGCCAACAAAGGCACCCAAGGTTCCAAAGGGGATGATCGACATCACCAATAGCGGTTGGGTGTAGGATTTGAAAGGGATGGCCAGCAGGCTGTAAATCGCAAAGAAGACAAAAATAAGCCCGAAGTAAATGCTGCGGAAGGAATCCGCTTGCTCTTTAGCTTCCCCTTCGAGTGTATAGCCTACACTGGGAAACTGCAGTAACACTCCGTCTAGATATTGCTGAATGTCTTTGTTAAACAGCGCCATGTTGACGGTGCCTTTATCGATATCGGCGGTGACACTCAAGGTGCGCATCAAGTCGTTACGATAGATAGTGGTGGGGCTTAATCCCGGTACTAGATCGACAATTTGCGCGACTGGAATGCTGCGACCGTCTTGAGTCGAAATGCGAAAATCCTGTAAGTTGGCAACCGCTTCACGCTCTTCTTTGGGGAAGCGCACCATGACTCGCACGTCGTCTCTTCCTCTTTGAATACGCTGGGCTTCGTAGCCGTAAAATGCCTCGCGCACTTGTCGCACTACATCAGATTCGCTGATACCCAGCGCGTAGGCTTCAGGTTTAAGTTGTAAGCGTAATTCTTCTTTGCCGTTGGACATGCTGTCGGTGACGTCAAAAATTCCGGCGTGGGTATTGAGTCGCTCCTTTACCATGTCGGCAACGATTCTCAGTTGCTTAAAATCATTGCCGTTGAGTTGGACTTCAACCGGGCTGCCAATGTGCATAATCTCCGAGCGGAAGGCCACTTCTTCGGCACCGGGAATCGTTCCGATGAGATTTCTCCACTCAGACACCAGTTGCCGATTGTTGATCGTCGCAAGTTTTGGGCTGGTGCGCTTTTCTTGCGACAGTATCTCGAATTTTACACGACCATAATTGCTGGCGCGGCGCCCGCGACCGGCGGTACCCGTGGTGGAGTGGATGTTGAGGATCAAGGATTCTTCTGCGTTCTCATCTCTATAGCGGTTTTGAAGGGCCAAGGCTTGTTGGGTAATGAATTCGATATGTCGATCAGTAACCTCGAAAGGGGTGCCGGTTGGCATCGATAGGGACACGCTTATCGATTCAGATTCTATTCGTGGAAAGAACACAAAGCGTGTCCAGCCGCTGGTGACAACGGCAAAGATAACGATAAAGGCGCCGATAAAAATCGACAAAGTCACGTAGCGATGGGCCAGTGCTCGATTCAATAGCGGTTGATAAAAGCGTAAAACGAAACCTTCGAAGCCGTTGGCGATGTTCTGTTGCCAGCGACTGAAGCGGTTGTCCGATCGTTGTTTGCCTAACTTGATGTACTTTAAATGGGCCGGAAGTACGAACTTTGATTCGACCAACGAGAACAACAAGATCGGAATGATGACCACGGCAATGTTCTGAAACAGAATTCCTCGTCCGCCTTCAATCAACGTCATAGGAATGAATGCGGCGATGGTGGTCAGTATGCCAAAGGTTACGGGTGCAGCGACTTCTTGGGTGCCTTTAATGGCAGCCGCCAACCCGTCGTCGCTTTGTTGCAAATGCCGATAGACATTTTCCCCAGTGACAATGGCATCGTCGACGACGATCCCCAGCACCAGCATAAACCCAAACAAGCTCATCTGGTTAAGGGTGATATCGAAAAATGGCATCACCAAAAATGCTCCCATGAAACTCACGGGGATTCCAACAAAAACCCAGATGGCCACGGAAGGGCGCAAGAATAAAGTCAGTAACCCCAACACCAAAATGCCACCTTGCAGCGCGCTCGAGGCCAAAGTTTGTAAGCGCCCCTTAACGATTTCTGATCGGTCTCTCCAGGTATTGAGCTCAACCCCGAGCGGGAGGGTGGTTTGCTGGCTGTTGACGTAGGCTTTTACTTTATCGGCGACATCGATTGCGCTTTGATCGCCGACCCGATAGACCTCGATCATCGCCGAGGGGCGACCGTTAAAACGGGTGTTCATAGGGTCTTCGGTAAAGGCATCTTTTACCGTGGCAATATCGCCGACCTTGACGATACTGCCGTCTCGCTGAGTGGCAACCACAATGTTCTCAAATTGCGGTCGGTCGTAGGCTTGACCTTTTAGTCGAATAAGAACTTCGCCGCCTTTGGTTTTGACGTTGCCAGCAGAGAGGTCCAGAGAGCTGGCGTTGATGGCATCGGCTACTTGAGCCAAGCGCAAGTTGTATTGTCGCAGGCGATCTTGGGAGACCTCGACGGAAATCTCGTAATCGCGCACGTCGTCTAACTCTAACTGGGTAATACCCGGAATCTGCAATAGATCATCGCGAACCTTTTCGGCTTGTTGGCGAATCTCTCGCTCAGTCAGATCGCCTGATACCGACACGGTAATGACTTCACGAGTGCGAATTGCCAAACTGATGATTGGCTTCTCGGCTTCAACAGGAAAGGTGTTGATGGCATCAACGCGGCTCTTAATATCATTGAGCAGTTCTCGGGGCTCGTAACCGCTGTCGACCTCGATGGTGACAGAGCTGCTGCCTTCGCGAGAACGGCTGCTGATTTTTTCGATACCTTCTAGATCTTGAATCGCCTCTTCGATACGAATGGCGACAGATTGTTCGGCTTCTTCAGGTGTCGAGCCACGCAGCGATACCGACACGCTAATCGTATCGGCGCCAAAGGTGGGGAAGATCTCCAGCGGAATCCTCAACTGCAGAGACATCAGCCCCAGCAGTAACAGCGTTATCATTAATAAGTTCGCTGCGACGTGGTTGCGCGTAAACCAAGCAATCATGGTTTTACTCCGGCGGTCTTTGTGGTGGATTGCACTGAGGCTGTTGCTGGACTAGAAGGCGAGCTGGGCTGATCGATGATCGCGACTTTGGTGCCGCTACTGACTTGTCCCATGGGGGAGGTAATGACCCAGTCACCCTCACTGGTGCCGGATTTGATCACCGTGTCGCTGGGGGTCTGAAAGGCAATGGTAATGTTTTTTCGCAGGAGCTCTTGTCCATTGGCGGTATAGACGTAACTGCCTTGATAGACACTAGACGTTGGTACCACTAAGGCATCGTCTAAGGATTTCCCCTCAATTTTGGCAGTGACATACTGCCCAATCTTCAGCGGTGTTTTGTCAATTTGTTCAACCGCGAAGGGATCCTCGATTTGAGCAACCACATAGAGTTGATGGCTGGTGGGATCGATGGCCGCCTCGGTGCGAACGATTTTGCCCTGCCATTGTTGGGGCTGACCAAGATCGCTAATAATTGTCACTGAGGGCAGTTTGATACTGGCGGCCGATTGATTGCGATAGTTTTCCGGAAGGTCGATCAGCGACAGCTCGCTGTTTTTAAGTGGTAGGCGTATTTCAACCACAT
This sequence comes from Cellvibrionaceae bacterium, assembly GCA_050633365.1. Taxonomy (GTDB): domain Bacteria; phylum Pseudomonadota; class Gammaproteobacteria; order Pseudomonadales; family Cellvibrionaceae; genus Pseudomaricurvus. Next base: position 87,734 of record JBOEGJ010000019.1, read on the forward strand.
CCGTGGCGAAGACCTCGGCCAGTGCTGAATTTTGATTAATGTACTGGCCAAGATCCACTTGCGCGGATTTAACCCGTCCATCGAAGGGCGCGCGAATCTTAGTGCGCTCTAGATCCAGTTGAGCTTTTTCGTAGTTTGCCTGAGCCGAATAGCGCTTAGCTTCAGCGGCGGCTAATTGTGGTTGACGCAGCACTAGCGCTGGCGCATCTTTTCCGTCACCCAGCCGAGCCCAATCAATTTCCGCTTGTTTGGCTCTCGCTTGTTCTTCCTCCAAGGCGAGTGCGGCTTGCAGTAACTCGGCTTGGGCAACTTTGGCGGCCGCTTGATAATCGCGGTCATCCATTTGAATCAAAACGTCTCCACGGTTGAAAAAACCGCCATCTTTAAAGGTGGGATTGACCTCGGTAATGACGCCGCTAACTTGAGAAACCAACAGTGTTTGGGTGCGCGGTTGCACGGTACCAAAACTCGACAGTTCAAATTGGTAGCGTGTTTTATTCAGCTGAGTCGCTTCTACCCGAAGAGTTGGGGTCTCTTGCTGTGGTTTGAACTTTGGTGTCGGGCCATTTAGAAAAATGAACAAAGCAATAGCGATAAACCCTACAAGGGTGAGCAGTGCGGTGACGACTTGTCGTTGATTAACGTGCATGAATTGAACTCACTGAGTGTTGCCGCCAAGGGCAAGATATAGGTTGATACGGTTTTGCAGTAGCTGATTACGAATACTAATAACACTGTTTTGTGCGCCGAAGGCGCGTCTTTGCGCTTCGAGAACCGAGGTGTAACTTTGCAAACCCTGCCGGTACTCTTCGAAGGCTAGGGCTTCGGCGGCTTCTGAGTAAGTCTTGGAATCGCTCACCAGTTCAAGTTGTAACTTGAGTGCTGATTCGTTAGTAATATTTTGCTCAACTTCGTTGAAGGCGGTGTAAAGGGTATTGAGGTATTGCTGTTCTTTTTGTTCTACCAGAGCGCGCTGCTGTTGTTCTAATGCTTTGAGCTTACCGCCAGAAAACAGTGGCTGGCTGAGGCCGCCCAATATACTCCAAGCGAGTGAGCTAGTGTCTAGCAGGTTCTTTAGCTCGTCACTGCTGTCGCCGCTATTGCCGGTGAGTCGAAAGCTCGGAAAACGATTCTTGTGAGCGACGGCGAGATCTTGATTGCTGGCCAGTAGCTCCAAATAAGTGGCTTGAAGATCAGGGCGATGACGCACATTTTGTGCGGTCAGCTGATCCGCATTTAATATCGACAGCAACGGCAGCGATCGATTTTTCTGTGGGTTGCCTTCGAGTTTTCCGGAGGGATATTGACCCAGTAACAATTGAAATTGGCGAATTTCGGCTTTTTCTTGGGCGAGTTGCTGTTGCAAACTGTTGGATTCGTTAGCGAGATCACTTTGCGCGAGATAGACGTCTAGGGCGTTATTGATGCCTTGGCGATAGCCGTTCTGAATAATATCCAGATTGGTGGTTAAGTTATCCACACGTTCTGTTAAGAGTTGAGACAGCTGGCTGGCGGCAATGACGTCGAACCAAGCTTTTGCAATTTGTGCGCTTAACGAAAGCTTACTGGCATTAAATCGTGCCTGTTCGGCTTGCCAGCGAAAATCAGAGGCGTCGCGAGTGTTTGACAGCTTTCCCCATAAATCAGCTTCCCAGGCAACACTGGCGCTAATGCCGGCATTATTTTGATAATCGGTGGTTGAACCCGTGGTTTTCTGACGCTGCTGAGTGACCTCTAAATCCAAGGTTGGCCAAAGGTTTGAGGCGCTGCTAGAGCGCAGCTGCTGAGCGGCGTCGACTCGAGCGCGAGCCTGAGCCAAATCGAAATTGTCGGTGATGGCGATCGCCACCCACTGATCCAAATCGGCGTCATTAAAGCTCTTGATCCAATTCGACGGTGCCTTTGGCTGCTGGGCAAGGGTTTGCTGGCTATTGCCCTCGTGATCGGTAAGCGCAAACGGGGCGTTTTCTTGGATTTTCCGCTGGTGCTCATTTTGCGGTGGCGTACTCATGCATCCATTGAGTAATAAAGCCACTAGGCTTATGAGGCCCAATTTGCCTCGAGATGGCATGAGTGAGGGACCAATGTTGTTGGGCCTTGCAAGCGTCTGGAATGGAGTCACGGTGATATCTTTTATTGGGAATGATTATCGATAATGCGCACAACAGAATAATGGCTTTTCCCTTGTGAGTCTCTTCTTTTGACGCTTTTTACATAGGTTAACGATTGTATCAAAAGTGTCGCATGAGGCCGTTGTCTCTGAACTGGGGGATTTTTGAATACCACCGTTGTTTGCCTCTTAATTCGAGGCTGCCTATAAGTACATTCGTCTTCGGCACGGGTAGTAATACGGCGAGTCTGCCGGTTTAGTTCTGCGTTAGTGTTTAATCTGAATTGTTTAATCCGAGATTTTGCTGTCACCGGAGGCGGTTTTTTGGGAAAATGCGGCCTTGTTAATCCCCCTGCAGGCCAATACCCCTGCTGCTTCTAAGGTCTTTTGTTATGTCTCGCCCTCTTGCTAAGCCGATACCGGCTGACCCTTTGTTTGGTTACCCAAAATACTGGGCGGAATGTTATGGCACTGCGCCTTATTTGCCCATGAGCCGAGAAGAGATGGATCAACTCGGCTGGGACAGCTGTGACATCATCATTGTTTGCGGCGACGCCTACGTCGATCACCCGAGTTTTGGGATGGCGGTGATGGGACGCTTTTTGGAATCGCAGGGGTTTCGGGTAGGGATTATCGCCCAGCCTGATTGGCGCAGCGCCGAAGACTTCAAGGCCTTGGGTAAACCCAATCTCTTTTTTGGCGTATCTGCGGGCAACATGGATTCCATGATCAACCGTTACACAGCCGATCTCAAAGTGCGCAATGACGATGCCTATACCCCCGATGGCGCTCCGGGTAAACGACCTGATCGCGCGGTGACGGTTTACGCGCAGCGCTGCAAAGAAGCCTATAAAGA